>NZ_LZEW01000001.1 GCF_001676155.1 Morganella psychrotolerans
CGACGCGGAAAACAAGCTGGAAAAAGCCAAAGACGCCCTGAAAGATGCCGAAGATGCAAAAGCAAAACTCGATGACCTGATAGCGAAAGCGGAAGACAAAGGCATTGATACCACTGACGCGAAAAAAAGAGGCGGACAGCGCACAGGATCACCTGGATAAAGCGCAGGATAATCTCGACAGCACGGAAAGCATCATCGATGACGTGAAAGCGAAAAATGACCTCGATGGCACCGACACGGACGACAAAGATTTAAGCAAAGTCAAAGCTCAGCTGGACAAAGCAGCAGACTCGGTCAGCAAACAGGCTGAAAGCGCGGAGAAACTGGCAAAATCAGCTGAAAAAGCAGCAGAGAAAGCCCGTGAGTCCGGTGACAAAGCTGATCTGTCCAAAGCAGAAGCAAAACTGGCAGAAGCCAAAGACGCTCTGAAAAAAGCAACAGAGTCCAAAGCTCAATTGGATGAACTTATCAGCAAAGCCGGCGCAAAAGGGGTGGATACCAAAGATGCACAGGCAGATGCGGATGCAGCGCAACAGCATCTCAATGGTGCCGGTTCTGCACTGACCAATGCAGGTAAAATTATCAGCGACCTGCAAAATAAATCTGATATTGATAAAGATCTTGATGATACCGGCAAGGCTATCGACGATCTGGACGACAAATCGACGGCTAAAGAGAAAGCTGAAGCCAAAGAGAAGCTGGATAACACGGCGAAAAACGTTGATAAATTAGCGGAAGACGCGCAGTGGCTGGCGGAGAAAGCGAAAGAAGCCGCAGAAATTGCCCGTAACACCGGTAATAAGAAAGATATCGCGGATGCGCAGGCGAAGCAGGATAAAGCGCAGGATGCGCTGAAAAAAGCAGAAGAGGCGAAATCAAAACTTGATGATCTGATTACCAAAGCAAAAGGCAAGGGTGTTGATACATCTGACGCAGAGAAAGAGTCAGACAGCGCACAAATTCATCTCGATAAAGCACAGGAAATCCTCGATGACAGTGCCCGTATCATTGATGAGGCGAAAGCGAAAAATGACCTCAATGACACTGATACGGATGTGGGTAAATTACCTGATAATCCGACACCGCAAGACCTGGCGAAGGTAAAAGCGCAACTGGATAAAGCGGCAGGATCGGTGCTCCAACAAGCTGAAAATGCGAAAGAACTCGCAAAAACAGCACAAATGGAAGCGGAAAGAGCCAGTGACACCGGTTACAAATCTGACCTGGTCTATGCGCAGGCTAAATTGGCTGAAGCCACTGAAACATTGAAACGTGCGACCGATTCCAAAGCTAAGCTGGATGATCTTATCAGCAAAGCCGGTGCGAAAGGGGTGGATACCAAAGATGCACTGAAAGATGCACATCTTGCACAAGAACTTCTCAATGATGCACGGGATGCACTTACAGACGCTGAACAGGTTCTCAGTGACCTGATGAAGGATATCGATAACACCATTGATGATACAAATACGGCTATCGATGACCTGCCGGATAACCCGACGGATGAGCAGAAAGCAGACGTAAAAGAGAGACTGGATTTCACCGCAAAACTGGTTGATAACTTAGCGGATGAAGCTGAAACACTGGCGAATGCGGCAAAAGTTGCCGCAGATAAAGCCCGTAAGAGCGGCAGCAAATCAGATCTTGAAAATGCGCAGGCGAAACAGGCTGATGCGAAGGACGCACTGAAAAAAGCAGAAGACGCGAAAGCGAAGCTGGATAAGCTTATCAGTAAAGCTGCGGATAAAGGCGTGGATACCGGTGATGCAGCAAAAGATGCCGGTAGTGCTGAAAAGCATATTGGTAATGCACACAATACGATAAATGCGACTGATAAAATATTGTCTGATCTTAAAGACGATAACGACAGCAAAGATGCTATCGACCATGCGGAAGATGACATCAAAAATCTGGATGATAACGCCACTCCGGAAGAAAAAGCGAAAGCCAAAGAGAGCCTTGATGCGGCATCTGACATGGTTGTCGCGCTGGCTGACAGTGCGAAAACACTGGCAGCGAAAGCAAAAGTGGCAGCAGAAAAAGCGCAGTCCGGCCATGATATCAATGAACTGAAAGCCGCACAGGCATTGCTGAAAGAAGCGCAAAGTGCGTTTGATGAAGCGGGTGCGGCGAAAGCCCGTCTCGACAAACTGATCACTCAGGCTAAAGGCAAAGGGGTTGATACCAAAGACGCGTCGGCAGATTCAGATACGGCAAAAACCTATCTTGATGATGCACAACAGAACTTAACGGCATCAGAAAATATTCTGAAGGACATGCCGACAGAGATGACCGATCCTGCTCTGGATGACGCAGGAAAAGCAATTGATGATGCGACTAAAAATCCGTCTGATGAAAACAAAGCCAAAGCGAAGGATAGCTTAAATCAGGCGGCAACCCTGGTGGCAAAACAGGCGAAAGAAGCCGAAGCACTGGCAAAAAATGCCAAAGAAGCGGCAGATAAAGCCAAAGCAAGCGGCAGTCCTGATGATATCAGGGCCGCAGAAGAGGCTATAAAAACAGCGTCAGAAAGCATTGCCAAAGCAGAAAAATCAAAAGCACATTTAGATGAGCTTATTGGTAAAGCGAAGGCCGCCGGTATTGATGCCGCGCAAAGTGAAACCTTGTCTCATGATGCTGAAAATTCGCTGACCAATGCCAATAATGTACTGAAAGAGGCGGCTCAGACGCTGGATGACCTGAGCAATCAGGAAGGCGATCCTGCATTAATCGCTGACGTACAGACTGCATTAGATAACCTCAGTGATCAGATTCAGAATGCGCAGAACAAAGGCGTCAGTGCGAACAGTAAGATAGATAAACTGGTCGGGCTTACCTCTCCTGCTGAGAAGGATATTCAGGAGGCAAAAGCGGCATTAGCTGAATTTACCAAAGCGATTAAGGCGGCGGAAAGTGCCGATCCTGCGGTTAAAGCGGCACTGGATAAAGCCGTAAAAGGCGGCGTGGGCAATAAGAAACTGGCTGAGCTGACAGAGAAAGAAACGGAACTGTTATCCCTGCTAAATGACCAGAAAAAACTGGCTGATTCACTGAATAAACAGATTCAGGAAATTGAGTCCAACGCCGTATTGGATGAGCTGAATAATGCACTTGACGGGCTGGATCCGAAAAAACCGGAAACCGTAAATGCATTCAATAAAGCCCTGAAAAAGGCCATTGAAAATAATAATGAACTGATCACTGAGCTGACTGAAAAAGCGCAGAAAGCCCTTGATTCTGCACTGAAATTAGCCCAGACAGATCCGACCTCGGATGCTTATCAGCAGTTGTTGCAGGATGTGAAACAACAGATAAGCAATGCAGAAGAACTTTACGCACTGGCAAAAAACAATACGACAGATTTACAACGTGTTGTGGAAAAAGCGATTGGTAAAGGGCTTGATCCGGCCAAGAATGCAGAGTTCAAAGAGTACATTGCTAACATTAAATATTTTGAAAATGAAATAAATAAAGCCGGTGCAAATATCGCGAAAGCGAAAAATGCGGTTCCGGATGAAAAACTGCCTGACTTTGACGGTGATGACATCAGTAACCTGGTTGATCATCTGGAAGATCAAATCAAAGCCGGTGATGCAGCGGGGATCAATAAAACACTACTGGATGTGGACAGCGTCATTTATACGCAGCTTAACGATGTTAATAAAGCGTTGGATAAAGCCGGCAGAGCCTTTGAAAAAGCCCAGAAAGATCCGACTACCGCCAATGTAAAAGCATTTGATAAAGCGGTACTTGATGCACAAAGTGTCATCAATAAAGCGGAACTGAACATCAGTAAACTGCATGACTCTCTGGTAAAAGCCGGAACGATTGCAGGTGTGGATGCGGACTCACTGGCTCACGCACTGAAATCGGCAGAAAAAGCAGGTACAGCGGTTGATGAAGCCCAGAAAACCCTGGACGGATTCTCTCTGAACCCTATCGATATGGAAGGCTTGCAGGACAAAGCCACGGATGCGAAGGATGCTGTCGATGAGATGGTGAAAAATCCGACACCGGATAACATCGATAACGCACTGTCGAAACTGAATATTTTCAAATCTGCGCTGGGTACTTCACTCACTAACGCGAAAGCTCTGTCTGATGATGCCCTGATGGCAGCAAAACAGGCAGTGAAAACGCCGACGGCAGAAAATATTCTGCGGGCTGAGAAGAAATTAGCCAAAGCGGTTGAAGCACAGGAACAGCTGATTGAAGCGAAAGCGATGTACGACGATGTGCGTACTCATATCAGCACCAGTGTGACAAATAAAGCATTGCAGGATGCACTGCTGAAAACATTCGACGGCATGGATAACCAGTTTGATCATACACAGAAAAATGTGAATGAGCAGAATGACGAGTCCGGCAAACTGATTGCGATTGCCAAAGATAATCTGCTGACGGAAGAAGACATTGTTGATGCCTATAATAATGCCAAACTCACCCTGACGGATGCTGAGGCTAAAGTTCGTGAAGCTGTTGATAAAGCAGCGAAAGCGAAAGAAAGCGGTGACATATCGAAAGAGCAGACCACCGCTATCAAAAACAGTGTTATCGGGGCGCAGGACAGTCTGAACAAAGCTAAAGATGCGATTGAGAATGCCGGTAATAAAGGCGTACCTGAGTATCTGCTTGATCAACTGAACAAGTATTACAACTCCCTCGATAATAAACTGGATTATCCGAAAGGGGTATTACAGGAAATTGACTCCTATTCCAGAATGTCGCTCTCTCTTGAGTTGCTTAATAACGCAACGGATTACTACAAGAAAGCAGAAGCATTACTGGAGAAAGACCCGAACGCGGTAATAAAAGATCCGTCTGAATTCCTGTCTCTTATCAGTGAAGCGAATGCGTATCTGGCTGAAGGGAAAGAGCGTGCAACCAAAGCGAAAGCATTGGGTCTTGATAAAGAAAGCGAAACGTATCTGAACACGGCTGCGCATACCGCGAATGAAACACAGACCAAACTGATGAATGATTTCCACGGTAAGCTGGGCGAAAAAGCCTTTGCAGACCTGGATGCTGAACTGACTCAGTTACAGGAATCTGTGTATAACGCACACAGCAGCCTGAATAAATCGACACAAAGTAACCATGCGGTCTTTGAAGAACAGTATAAAGCGGCTATTCGTGCGCTGAATGATACTAAGCTGTTGATTGAAGACTACACGGCGAAAGGCGTCAAACCAGTCAAACTCTCTTACTACAACTATCAGGTTGAGCAATACAGTAAAGAGATAGAGAACCTGTCAAAAGCCTGGAACAGTGTCACTGAACTGACGGCTATCACAAACACGGTTTACAGTGAATCGAAAGCACTGAGTGGTATTAAAAACTCCAGTGATAAATATGATGCTATCCAGAAAGTGGGTGAAGATTTAGGTAAGGCATATCAGTTAGTTGAGCAATCCATTATTAATGGTGCGCCGATTGATATGATCCAGTCGAACCTGAACAAACTGACTGCAACGGCAAATAACCTGTCAGCGGAAGATCCGATTGTTGCTGCACAGGTACTGATTAACAATGTGGTTTCTGAATCGAAAAACATTGAAAATCTGCTCAAAGCGGCGGATACCAAAGTACAGAAAGATCTTATCTACAACTCACTGTACGGCCAGTTGCAAACCGCCAATAAAGTGATGAGCGATGCCAAACAGTCCGGCACTATTTCCAAAACGCAACTGGCTGAGTTGCAACAGGATTACAGTAATGCACTGAATACCCTGAAAATGTATGACCCGTACTTCTCGAATGGTGAGCAGACTCAGAAACCGAACAGCGCATTTGACGCAATGACCCTTCAGGTGACGGATGACGGTTATATCCATATCGAAGGCAGAAAACTGGTCGATGGAGCTGTTTATACACTGGGCGGTAAAGACCTGCCGTGGTACAGCGCATGGCTGGGAAATATTGCCGGAAATGTGGATAAAGTCTTCGGCTCAGGTACGGTTCACACCCGCACGGACGGCACAAAATATGTCGATATCTTTGTGGACAAAGAGACAGCCTATAACGTCAAACACAGTGATAACCTGAGCTATTTGTATGGATTCCAGCAGGAACTGGGTAAAGATCCATCTGAACTCGGCGGTGGGTTCCGTGTGAAAGACTCTTCTGCACCGAAGGATATGGAAGCCTTTATTACAGACGACCATACGATTGTGGTGACGGGCGATGGTCTGAAAGCCGGTGACTCGGTGACACTGTATAAAGTCACAACCTCCGGTATTCTGGGCACCAAAAACTATGAAGAAGTGGCAAAAGGGCACGTAGCATTACATAACGGTAAATTTGTTGGTGTAATGACGGAATATGCCAAAGGGCATTCATGGGAAACGGTGAAGAACCTCGGCGGTGATGATAACCTGGCCGCCACCCGTAAAGGGCTGGGTGAAAATCAATCCGGTAAGAGTGACGTCTTCGGAAAAATAGCCTCTCCGGCGGAGATAAGCAGTGACATCATCGGGGGTAACAAAACAGCGGATATTCTCACGAAGGATGTAACCGCCTGGGTTGATACCAAGAAGAACCTCTACCTGAAAAGCCAGAAGTTTGAAGTGGGCCAACTGGTGAAAATACACGATTTCTATGACAGTAAAAATGTTGTGGGAACCGGGGTTGTTCAGATGATTGGCGGGCAAAAAATCGTTAAGATCGAGGGTGTTACAACAGATAAATACCCTGATCTGAAATGGATTTATGCTGAAATTGCGTATGAGGGCGGTCAGTGGGATTATATCCAGAGTGATGCCTTTATCTTAGGTAAAAACTGGTTATCAGTTCAGGGTAATGCGAACTCAAATACTCAGGAACCACCGAAAGATAATGATGCTAACGACGGTATTAATTTCGATGACATTGATATCGACCCGTCTGCACCTGCGGGAAAACCGGCAGTAAAATCCTTTAGTATTCAGGATGAAACTGACGGGCAGGCGGAGGAACAGGCAAAAGAGACTGACGACATCCGTGACACTCAGGAAGAGAGTCATGAGATCCGGACAGAAAACGATGAACACTCTGTAAATGAAGTGCAATCTGAGCTATCAGCGACATCTGATGAAATAAATGATGACGTTGATCTTTCCGGTCTGCTCAATGCAGGAAATACATCAGCCGGAGAAACCGGTGATATTGACACCACGGACGGAATAACCGGATTGCCGGTTCTTGATGAACTGTTAACTGACAGTGCTGAAAGTACCATCAATATCGATAATATCGTTCCGCAGGCAGCAGATACTGAACATAACGTTCAGCCGGAACTGTTTATTAATAATACTGCGGACAGCAGTACTGAGACGCATCAGGTCTCGACATTAATAACAGAAGACGATATGGGTATTACCCATAATATCTGATAGTCAGTCATCGTTATACCCAACGTCATTCAGGATGCAGTTTGAATGAATAAGGGTATATATAATAAACATCCCCGCTCAGCATGCCTGTGCGGGGATGTTCTCAGGTTTGAGGTTTGTATGGATTACGGGGAAAACAATACTGTCCGGGATAATCTGGAAAATTACCGGGAAGCTATTGTTAATATTGCCAATCATTACCGGCTGGATTTCTCACCGGAAAATGTTAATGTCACCGCGAAATGGTATCAGGACAGTTTACAGAATGACGATATAATTAAACTACTCGCCAAACAGTGCGGGTTAATGACCAAGTTTGTTAAAACAAAAAACTTTAAATTTAATGTCTGGTCTTTGCCGGTAGTTATTGCGCTGAATGACGGGCGTGTCGGCGTTGTACAGAATATCTGCGGTAATGATGTCACTGTTTTATTCAGCGCAAATCATGGCTTACCGGAAATTATTCACACTGAATTTTTAGCAGAAAACACACACAAAATAATTCTTCTCCGCCCTATGGTGGACAGACCGGACCCCCGCGTAGATTTATATATCAAACCAACAGAACGTCATTGGTTATGGCGTATTCTTCTGCGGGATGTTTCTCCCTATAAATATGTCATTATGGCGACCTTCCTGATTAATGTACTGGGATTAGCGGGATAACCTATTCAATGCAGACCTATGACCGGATTATTCCGTCACAGTCGTATCCGACAATGGTTGTATTAGTTATCGGTGTCATGATCGCATTTGTGTTTGATTACATATTAAAAATGCTACGTTACGGCATTATTGATTTACTGGGTAAAAAAGCCGATTTACGTATGTCTGACCGGGTATACGGACATTCACTGCGCTTAAAAGACAGCAGCCGTCCGCCATCTACCGGTTCCTTTATTTCGCAGTTGCGTGATCTGGAGCAGGTGCGCGAAATGATGACATCAAGCACGGTTGCCGCAATTGCCGATTTACCTTTTTTCCTGTTCTTTCTGTTTATTATCTATCTTATCGGCGGCGTTGTTTGTGTTATTCCTCTTGTCGGTTTTTTCCTGATGATAATGCCGGGTCTGCTGTCACAAAAAAAACTCTTTGTTCTGGCGAATGAAGCGATGCGTGAAAGTACATTACGCAGCGGAATGATTGTGGAGTCGGTTCAGGGATTGGATGATATTAAAGCAATGCAGGCGGAATACCGTTTTCAGCAGCAATGGATCCATTACACAAAAACCAGTGCGGAAGCCTCACTTAAATTAAAACATCTGACGCACAAGCTCGGAAGCATGGCGTATTTTATCCAGAACAGTGTTTTTATCGGCGTTATTTGTGCCGGTACACCGTTAGTTATCAGTGGTGAATTATCTACGGGTGCGCTGGTGGCTTCTTCTATTCTGAGTTCGCGTATGATGGGACCTATTTCTCAGATTGCGAATATTATTACCCGCTGGCAGCAGACAAAAGTATCGGTTAAAGGTCTGACTTCCATAATGGAACTACCGGTTGATCATCCGGAATATTCAAAGCGTGTGCATCTGCCTTTTATTGCCGGGCAATATACGCTGAATAATGTAGGGTTTAAATTCCGCGCTGAATCCAAACAAAACGCTGTTTTTGTTCAGGATCTGGTCATTAAACCGGGTGAACGCATTGCCATTATCGGCCGTAATGGTGCCGGTAAATCATCATTACTTTCTGCCTTATTCGGCAAAATGGAATATGAAATCGGCAGTATTACCCTGGATAATATTGAATTAAATACGCTGGACCCTTCTGATTTACGCCGTGATGTAGGGTTCCTGGGGCAGAATGCCCGGTTATTTTACGGCACTGTCCGGGATAACCTGACATTAGGGAACCCGCTGGCAACAGATGAAGAAATATACGCGGTGCTGGAAAAGACCGGTGCCGGTGAGTTTGTTAATAATCTGCCGGAAGGGCTGAGTTATATCATTCAGGAAGGCGGTATGGGGATTTCCGGCGGGCAGCGTCAGTCTTTACTGATAAGCCGCTTATTAATCAAAGAACCGACGGTGTTATTGCTGGATGAGCCAACAGCATCACTGGATGATATTACTGAAAACCAGTTCATTAAAAGCCTGGAGAAAACCACGGCAGGAAAAACATTAATTCTTACCACGCACAGGAAAAAACTCCTCAATATTGTTGATCGGATAATTGTGGTTTCCGGCGGACGTATCGTGCTGGATAAACCTAAAAAAGAGGCGTTATTACTGCTGGCGGGAGAGACTAATGGACAATAAAAAAAGAGACACCGGTAATATCTGAAGATGCGCTGGCAAAATTACAGGAACAGATGCGGGGTATGTCAGGTGGCAATCCGGCAGCGGAAGAAAAAAAGCCCGGTTTCTTTAAGCGGGTTATTAACGGAGTTAAAGACTTTTGCTATATCACCAGTAAAAAAGACAGTGAATTATATACCATCGAGGACAGTATTGATGATGCCGCTGATTTTGGTCTGGTAGATGATGTTAAATCCAGTAAAGCAAACCGGATGGTGCTGGCCGTTTTTGCTTTTTTTTATTCTGATGTTTATCTGGGCATGGCTTTCTGAAATATCGGAAGTGACAAAAGGGAGCGGAAAAGTTATCCCCAGTTCAAAAGAGCAGATTATTCAGTCTCTGGATGGCGGGATCATTACCTATATTGCAATAAAAGAGGGGGATATTGTTCAGGCGGGGCAGACATTGGCGATGCTGGATTCAACACGGACCACGTCGAATCTGGAAGAGTCAGTGGCGAAATACAATACAGCCCTGGCAGCATCTGTACGTTTACAGGCGGAAGTGGATAAAAACCCGTCGGATAAACTTCTTTTCCCGGATGAACTGGATAATAACCCCGCGCTGAAAGAGTATGAAACTAAATTATGGATTTCACGTAAGCATCAGTTTAATCAGACAATTGCTAACCTGCAAAAAAGCCAGGCGAATATATCCCGGCAACTGAATATTAACCGGCAGTTGGAAAAAGCCGGCGCGAGCAGTGTGATGGATATTCTGCGCCTTGAAAAAGAGCTGATTGATTTGCGCAGTAAAGAAGAAGAATACATCGCGAATTTTTATGTCACTTCCCACCAGGAGTTAGCAAAAATAATGGCGGAGGTAAACAGTCTGACGCCGTTAATTAAAGGGCGTCAGGATTATGTATCAAGAACCGTTATTACATCACCGGTAAAAGGAATTGTTAAAAATATCCAGACATCCACTATCGGCGGGGTGGTTCCGCCTAACGGGATTCTGATGGATATTGTTCCTCTGGAAGATACCTTAATTATTGAGGCAAAAATCTCACCGAAAGATATCGCCTTTATCCATCCGGGACAAACCGCAAAAGTAAAAATTACCGCCTATGACTACGCGATATTCGGCGGGCTGGAAGGCGTTGTGCATGTTATTTCGCCCGATACAGTAAAAGATGAAGTAAAGAGTGATGTAACCTGGTACAGAATTTATGTTCAGACACAGTCTGATCATCTGGTAAATAAATCCGGGCAGTCATTTGCTATTACGCCCGGGATGATCGCCACCATTGAAATAACAACCGGCAGTAAAACGGTGCTGCAATACCTGATAAAGCCCTTTAATAAGGTAAATGAGGCACTGAGAGAGCGCTAAATATACCCTTATTCATTCAAACTGCAGGTTCGTTGGCTACGCTCAGCCTGCATTCTGAATGACGTTGGGTATAAAAGCGCAAGCAAATAAAAACCGGCACGAAGGCCGGTTTTTGTCGTTAAGCAGTAAGTGTGGTGCGCAGTTTTATTTCAGACCGGCAGCATCACGCAACTGTTCTGCTCTGTCGGTTTTTTCCCACGGGAACTGAGGGCGGCCGAAGTGACCGTATGCAGCCGTTTCCTGATACATCGGATGCAGCAGATCCAGCATCTGGATCAGACCATACGGGCGCAGGTCAAAGAATTCACGCACCAGCAGCGTCAGTTGTTCATTGCTGATTTTTCCTGTGCCGAAGGTTTCCACCATGATTGAAGTTGGCTCAGCCACACCAATCGCATAGGAAACCTGGATTTCACAGCGGTCAGCAAGACCGGCGGCGACAATATTTTTTGCCACATAACGCGCAGCATAAGCCGCTGAACGGTCAACCTTAGACGGATCTTTACCTGAGAATGCACCACCGCCGTGACGAGCCATGCCGCCGTAAGTATCGACGATAATTTTACGTCCGGTCAGACCACAGTCACCCATTGGTCCGCCAATCACAAAGCGACCGGTCGGGTTAATGAAGTATTTGGTGGTCGGGTTCAGCCACTCAACCGGCAGAACCGGTTTGATTATCTCTTCCATTACCGCTTCATGCAGGTCTTTCTGAGTAACGTCTTCAGAGTGCTGTGTTGACAGAACAACCGCATCGATACCGACAATGTTGTTGTTATCATACTGGAATGTAATCTGGCTTTTTGCATCCGGGCGCAGCCACGGAAGGATGCCGCTTTTACGGACTTTGGCCTGACGCTCAACCAGACGGTGTGCGTAAGTGATTGGCGCGGGCATTAATACGTCAGTTTCGTTTGATGCATAACCGAACATTAAGCCCTGGTCGCCCGCACCCTGTGAGGCCGGATCTTCGCGGTCAACGCCCTGATTGATATCAGCAGACTGTTTACCGATGGCGCTGATGACGGCGCAGGAATCAGCATCAAAGCCCATTGATGAGCTGGTGTAACCAATTTCGCGGACAGTGCGGCGTGTTATTTCTTCAATATCAACCCAGGCTTTGGTGGTGATTTCTCCGCCCACCATGACCATGCCGGTTTTGACATAGGTTTCACAGGCAACACGCGCTTTGGGATCTTGTTCTAAAATCGCATCAAGGACTGCATCCGAAATTTGGTCGGCAATTTTATCCGGGTGTCCTTCAGATACGGACTCAGAAGTGAAAAGATGTGTGCTCATTATTTTTCTACCTTAAGTAAACTTTCGGTACATTGATGGATGTATTAACTTCTAGACGGCTATTCTAAGTTAAAATCGGCAGCGGTTCCAGAAATTTTATAGCACCGGAAAAATTTTCACCTTTTTTTTCTCTGTCCTCAGAATGCATTACCGGTGTGTATTATTTTTTTTACACCTGTTTATCATTTTGATTTTGCATTTTTGTGTCATTAACGGTATAAACTGCGCCCAATAGCTGTCAGTTTTCCTGCGGTTATAAATGGCAGAAACTCCGGTTTTCTGTGTGATTCTGGCGGGGGTTACAGCGAGTAACTCTGTGTGGGGGTAAATGGGTTGATAAACCATTATCTGCTGCTTGTTGACGTTCAACAGCCACGTGCGGCAATGCATGTGTCCGCGTCGTTTTCCACTTCTTCTTTTCCTGTACTGTCTTCTTTTCCGGCTGACGCGTTTTCTGCGCGGGGTTATTCGTATCTGCTTCATTCGGGCAGACCGGATAATACAAGCAGGCGGGGCGGGTCATCCCGCTGAACCCGTAAATCTGTGTCCGGTTTTGCCGGATGATGTAATCCATTTTGAATTTTTACTTGTCAACAGGACAGATTTATCCCACGGTGAAGGGGGATAGGCTTATGTCAGCCATACAGGTAAGTTTCACTCCAGAATCAGGAGATGACCAATGAATGATAATATCGCGCTGAAGATGCAGCAGACTTATAATATTGAGTACTGGGGCGGCAGCTATTATGGTGTTAATGACCTGGGTCATGTCACCGTTTGCCCGAATCCGGATATGCCGCAGGCGAAAATCGACCTGGCAGAGCTGGTCAGTAAAGTACAGAAAGAACGTGAACACATCCGTTTACCGGCACTGTTCTGCTTTCCGCAGATTTTGCAACATCGTCTGCGTTCGATTAATGCCGCATTTAAACGCGCCCGTGAATCCTACGGTTACAAGGGTGATTATTTCCTGGTTTACCCGATTAAGGTAAATCAGCAGCGCCGCGTGATTGAAACCCTGGTAAATGCCGGGGAGCCGCTGGGGCTGGAAGCCGGTTCCAAAGCGGAACTGATGGCGGTACTGGCTCACGCCGGAATGACCCGCAGCGTGATTGTCTGTAACGGCTATAAAGACCGTGAATATATCCGCCTGGCACTGATGGGTGAGAAACTCGGTCATAAAATGTATCTCGTTATTGAGAAAATGTCAGAAATAGCCGTGGTGTTGCAGGAGGCGAAAAGCCTCGATGTTGTGCCGCGCCTGGGTGTGCGCGCACGTCTGGCATCTCAGGGCTCCGGTAAATGGCAGGCGAGCGGCGGTGAAAAATCCAAGTTCGGTCTGGCAGCGACTCAGGTGCTGCAACTGATCGAAATGCTCCGTCAGGCAGACAGCCTGGACAGCCTGCAATTGCTGCATTTCCACCTTGGTTCACAGATGGCGAATATCCGTGATATCGCGACAGGCGTGCGTGAATCCGCCCGTTTTTATGTGGAACTGCATAAATTAGGGGTCAATATTCAGTGCTTTGATGTCGGCGGTGGTCTGGGTGTGGATTATGAAGGCACCCGCTCGCAGTCTGACTGCTCAGTCAATTACGGGCTGAATGAATATGCCAATAATGTTATCTGGGCAATTGGTGATGCCTGCGAAGAGCACGGATTACCGCATCCGACGGTGATTACCGAATCAGGGCGCGCCCTGACCGCGCATCACACTGTATTGGTGTCCAATGTTATCGGGGTGGAACGCAATGAGTTTCCGCTTGCGCCGCCACCGGCAGAGGATGCACCGCGTCCGGTTGCCAGCCTGTGGGAAACCTGGGAAGAGATGCAGACCAAAGGCAATGCCCGCTCACTGCGTGAATGGCTGCATGACAGCCAGCTTGACCTGCATGATATCCACACCCAATACGCGCAGGGAATGCTTTCCCTGACAGAACGCGCCTGGGCGGAAGGGTTATACCTGAATATCTGTCGCCGCATCCAGCAGGATCTCGACCCGAGCAACCGTGCGCACCGCCCGATTATCGATGAACTTCAGGAGCGCATGGCAGATAAATTCTATGTGAATTTCTCGCTGTTTCAGTCGCTGCCGGATGCGTGGGGAATCGATCAGTTATTTCCTGTGCTGCCGATTGAAGGACTGGATAAGCCATTGGATCGCCGTGCGGTACTGCTGGATATTACCTGTGATTCAGACGGTATTATTGATCATTATGTGGATGGTGATGGTGTCGCAACAACCATGCCGATGCCGTCTTATGACCCGGAAAATCCCCCGCTGCTGGGCTTCTTTATGATCGGTGCTTACCAGGAAATTCTCGGCAATATGCATAACCTGTTTGGTGATACCGCCGCGCTGGATGTGTATGTCGGTGAAACCGGGCAGATCCGCTATCTGGAGAGTGAAGCGGGTGATACGGTCGCCGATATGCTTCAGTATGTGAAACTGGATCCGAAGATTTTGCTGGAACGTTTCCGGGATCAGGTGAAAGTCTCTGATCTGGATGAAGCGGAACAGCAGGCCTTTACGGAAGAGTTCGAAAGTGGTCTTTACGGATATACGTATCTGGAAGATGAATAAATCTATTTTTCATTATTATATACCCAACATCATTCAAGATGCAGGAAGGCGGCAAGCTCAGATTGACGGGGAGCATACATAAGTATGTGACCCGGCGAGCTGAGCGCAGCCAACACACCTGTAGTTTGAATGAATAAGGGTAAACGTGAATAAGGAAGTATTATGATAAACAGCACATTAGGTAATCAGACTGATAATTCATTAGTCTCTAATGCGTTTGGTTTTCTTCGTCTGCCACTGAATTTTCAGCCGTATACCAGTGATGCAGACTGGGTGATAACCGGGGTTCCGTTTGATATGGCAACCTCCGGACGCGCAGGCGCCCGCCAGGGACCTTCCGCTATCCGCCAGATCTCAACCAATCTGGCATGGGAAGGTAACCGCTGGCCGTGGACGTTTGATATGCGTGAGCGTCTGAATGTGGTGGATTGCGGCGACCTGGTCTTTGCATTCGGTGATGCGCAGGATATGAGCGAAAAATTGCAGGCACATACTGAAAAAGTATTGGCATCCGGCAAAAAATGTCTCTCTTTCGGGGGCGATCATTTTGTGACGCTGCCGCTGCTGCGTGCTCATGCAAAGCATTTCGGTAAAATGGCACTGGTGCATTTTGATGCACATACCGACACTTACGGTAACGGCAGCAAGTTTGACCACGGCACCATGTTTTATCATGCACCGAATGAAGGGCTGATTGACCCGGCGCACTCTGTGCAGATTGGTATCCGTACCGAGCATGAAACCGACAATGGTTTCACTGTGATTGATGCAGCACAGGTTAATGACCGTACTGTGGATGATGTTATTGCACAGGTGAAATCTATTGTCGGCGATATGCCGGTGTATCTGACGTTTGATATCGACTGTCTGGACCCGGCTTTTGCGCCCGGTACCGGGACACCGGTTATCGGCGGACTGACCACCGATCGCGCCCTGAAACTGTTGCGTGGATTACAGCCGCTCAATATTGTCGGGATGGATTTGGTGGAAGTTGCTCCGGCGTATGACCAGTCAGACATTACGGCGCTGGCAGGTGCAACTATCGCACTGGAAATGCTGTATTTACAGGCCGCCAAAAAAGGCGCAACCGGTAAATAAACGGTAGATTAAATAGTAAATAATAAAAAGACCTGCATGTTAATTGCGGGTCTTTTTGTTGCCGGATAAATTAACCGGCGACATAAAGCCCCGCCCCTTCTCCGGCCGTTTTATACGAAATTTTGTCGTGTTCAAAAATATCTTTATCTGTCAGATTAAATGTTGCCTGTAATTCTTTTACCAGGTAATTAATGGCTGTTTTTTGTTGTGGTGTTGCCGGGTCCCATGTTTTTGTAGTGGCATTATATTTAGCGACAACTTCAATACCCAGGCTGTCAGTATTAAGCGGATAACGAGCAGGGTATTTTTTCACCTTTTCATTATTATGGATTTTAGTCGGTGCCCAGCCAAACCCTTTTATTTTTTTTGCTTCTTCTGCACTGCATGTTCCTTCTTCCATACAACGGGCACGAATTTTCCCGATATGGTAAGCGTATTTATTGGTATTTGCAGTCTGTTTTATTGTGCCGTCTTTATCAATAATAAAGTGGGTTCCGATACCGGATTGCCGGAATGAATTAATAGCCGCAGACAGCGAATAACCATCGGTACGGTGGAGAATAATGGCGTGGACTACCGGCATATTACCTTTTTCAAGATTAGTGATAATTTCTTTTTTAATTATAATGTCAGAAGAGGGTGGAATCGGTGGTAATAAGTCAGTTTCCTTTTTATTACTTTCTGACGGGGATAATAAATGCATGTTTGTTTCTCCTTATTTATCTATACCCTTATTCATTCAAACAGCAGGTTCGTTGGCTGCATCCTGAATGACGTTGGGTATATATTTATTCAAGTATAATTATTTTATTATTTAAATATGCATTATTAATTATGATGAATGTCATTTTTTTTTGATGATGAATTAAATACAGAATGAATAGATAATATTAAGTGGAATTTCTAGGTTTTATTATGAGCCTTATGTGCTCCGACGCTTGCAACCTATAAAGAAACGCGTATGGTTAATAATTATTAATATCATAACGAAATACCTCACTCACATAGGAGCACACAATGTCACTAACGGGTAAAGCGGTTCTGGTCACCGGCGCTGCACAGGGAATTGGTCGTGGTATTGCATTACGGTTGGCAAAAGAGGGTGCAGATATTGCCCTGGTTGACCTGAAAGAAGAAAGTCTGGCAAAGGTTAAAAAAGAAGTGGAAGCGCTGGGACGTAAAGCCGTCACATTAATCGCGGATATCAGTCAGCGTGATCAGGTTTTTGCTGTGGTGGAAAAGGCTGAAAAAGCACTGGGCGGTTTTGATGTCATGGTAAATAATGCCGGTATTGCCCAGGTGAAAGCAATTGAAGATGTGCGGCCTGAAGATATGGAGCGCATTTTCCGCATCAACGTTGACGGCACTATGTGGGGCATCCAGGCGGCGGCGGCAAAATTCAAAGCACGCGGACAGAAAGGGAAAATCATTAACGCCTCATCTATCGCAGGGCATGATGGTTTCGCCTTGCTTGGCGTGTATTCAGCCACAAAATTTGCCGTGCGTGCATTGACTCAGGCAGCGGCAAAAGAGTTTGCCAGCAGCGGTATTACTGTGAATGCTTACTGTCCGGGGATTGTCGGTACGGATATGTGGGTTGAAATAGATGAACGTTTCTCTGAGATTACCGGTGCGCCGAAAGGGGAAACCTACAAAAAATATGTCGATGGGATAGCACTTGGTCGCGCTCAAACCCCTGATGATGTCGCAGCGCTGGTATCGTTCCTGGCAAGCGATGATTCAGATTACATCACCGGTCAGGCTATTTTGACCGACGGTGGTATTGTTTACCGCTAGGTAACATCGTCACATTAGTCAGTTACACTGATAATCGGGTCCGCTCTGTCATAAGATAGAGCGGATTTTTTTATATACCCTTATTCATTCAAACTACAGGTTCGTTGGCGGCACTCAGCCAGCCGGGTCACATACTGATGTATGCTCCCCGGCGGTTGGAGCTTGCCGCCTGCCTGCATTCTGAATAGTGTTGGGTATATACTAAGAGACAAACAGACAATACGGCGGAGCAGGATGAAATACGATCTGAACGACCTTTATTATTATGTGAAAGTGGTGGAGCACGGTGGCTTCTCACAAGCCGGGCTGGCACTGGGGATCCCGAAATCCAAATTGAGCCGCCGGATTGCAGATTTGGAGCAAAAACTCAATATTTCATTGATTTATCGCTCCACGCGGCAATTTCATGTGACTGAAATTGGTCAGTTATTTTATCAGCAATGTAAAAATGTGGTTGATGAGGCGGAGATTGCACAGGAGATTATCTGTTCGGCACAGAGTCACCCGCGCGGCAGCCTGAAAATAGCTTGTCCGGTGGCTTTGCTGCAAGTTTATGTCCATGATTTACTAACTGATTTTATGGTTCAGTATCCGGATATTGATATACAAATCCTGGCGGTTAACCGCCCGGTGGATGTCATCAGTGAAGGGTTTGATCTGGCACTGCGGGTGCGCTCATTACCGCTGGATGATTCAGGACTGACCATGAAAGTGCTCGGCTATTCACGCCGTGTGCTGGTGGCATCCCCGCTGTTGTTTGCCGGTAAAGCCGCTCCCGTGCATCCCGATGAACTGGCCGGTTTTCCTGTCCTCGCCAACAGCGAACAGAAACACAATTATCCTCTGACACTGACTGATAAATCTGGCGGAAGTGTCACTAAGCACCTGACCGCGCGGCTTGCCACAACGGATGTAATGACACTGCACCGCGCCGCCCTGAAAGGGCTGGGAATTGCCCGGCTGCCCGAAGGTGTGGTTATCAATGACCTGGCGGCAGGTAAATTGCTTCGGGTGTTGCCGGACTGGCATTTCCCGGAAGATATTATTCACGCCGTTTTCCCGTCACGAAAAGGGCTGTTACCCGCCGTTCAGGCGCTGCTCAATTATCTGGCAGAACGGATCCCGCAGACTGAGCCGTTTTCGGGTGAGTGATGGCCAATAAAAAAGTCACAATAAAGTGACTTTTGAGATCAGGGATTTTTACAACTTGTCTGTTGGGGAATGTCGCTGCCATTCTCCTGATGATTACTTTGCTCTTATAGTCCGGACCATCATCACGGTGCCTGCACGAACCCGTATCTCTGACGAAATACTTCATATTTTCAGAGCCGGGGGCGTATACCGGCTCCTGAACAGAAATACTGCTCTGCCCGACTATATCTTACTCCCCGGTGGACATCAAGCCGTCAGAGATTACTCAGCAGACATATTGCAAGAGAGCAGGTCAGACCGGTGCGCAGATATGGTTTTACCGGACATGAGGCGAATAACCCGGCTATTCGCCTCACTAATTGAGTAGAATAGCCAGGCTATTTGCCTCATTTGCCTAATTTGTATTATGCAGCAGGGCGGCAGGTATTTTCCCGAAACTGCCGTTATTAAAATCATCAACTGCATCGCGGATTTCCTGTTCGCTGTTCATCACGAACGGCCCGTAACCGACAACCGGCTCATCAATCGGCTCGCCACTGAGGAACAGCACGACCGCATCTTCCGTGGCGTCGAGTAAAAGAGTTGTGTCTGTCCCGTCCAGGATCATCAGTTCACCGGCATTCAGCGGGGCGCGACTGTCAACATAAATGCTGCCGTGCAGAACAATAAGTCCGGCGTTGCGGTTTGCTTTGGCAACCAGTCCGAGTGTTTTCCCGGCACGCAGGCGCAGATCCCACACATCCATTTCCGTAAAGGTTCGCGCCGGTCCGTGCTGTCCGGCGTAATCACCGGCTATCACCCGCAGAGTCCCTGCATCATTCGGCAGATTGACAGTCGGGATCGTGCTGTTTTCCAGTAACTGATACCCGGGCGCGGATGATTTCGCCGCCGCAGGCAGATTTACCCACAACTGCACCATATCCAGTGTTCCGCCTTCCTGCATAAAACGATCAGAATGGTATTCCTGATGCAGGATCCCGGACGCGGCCGTCATCCACTGCACATCACCGGGACCTATCACGCCACCTTTTCCGGTGGAATCGTGATGTGCCACGCCGCCGTCATAGACAATAGTGACGGTTTCAAACCCTCTGTGCGGATGCTCGCCAACGCCGCGGTTTGCACCTTGTGAAGACGGAAAATCCGCCGGTCCCGCGCGGTCGAGCAGTAAAAAGGGATTCAGGTGTTTCCCGTGATTACTGTAGGAAAACATCTGGCTGACAGGAAAGCCATCCCCGACCCAGTGACCTTTTGGTGCGCGGTATGTACCAATAATATTTCTCATGATTTATCTCCCGATAATTATGTATGGATTAATAATAGGGGTGGAGATTATGAGTGAGTAGTCACGAATCCGGGTTTCACTGTTGCACAAACAGAACAGTGCCGGGCATTCGGATTATCCTGTTTTCAGAACAGTGTTTATCAATATCCGCTCTACTGCCAGGGTGAACAGATCCGTATTATTTATCCCATGCAGGCACTGCGCATAATGCGTTGCTGCCATTGCCGGTAAATAAGTCAGGAATGAATAATGAAAAAAAATTGGTTTATCACTCTTTACATCACTCTTTGCATCACTGTTTTTATTTAATGCCGCACAGGCGGCTGATTATCAGTTAGATCCGGCACACACCAAAGCTGTGTTTTATATCGATCACTTTAATACCTCAACTAACAGTGGTGGTTTTTATGAAATCACCGGTGATATGTCATATTCACCTGAAAAACAGCGCGGCAGTATTAATGTATCCATCCCTGTTTCTGCATTAAATACAGGTCTTACAGCATTTGATAACCATATTCAGAGTGCAGATATTCTTGATGCGAAAAAATATCCGGCTATTACCTTTAAATCCACCAAATGGAATTTTAAAGATAACAAGGTGGTTTCTGTTGATGGTGAATTAACCATGAAAGGTAAAACACATCCGGTGACATTACAGACCACAAAATTTGGTTGTTATTTCAGCCCGGTACTCAAAGCCGATGTATGTGGTGGTGATTTTGAAACCACGATTGACCGGACTCAGTGGGATGTTAATTACCTTGTAAAAGAAGGAATGTCTGCTTCTGTGAAACTGAACATTCAGGCTGAAGCGGTTAAAAAATAAAAGCGTAAAGGATCAGAGGATTATTCAATGAAAAAAGTAAAAGCAGGTCTGTTTACCGCCACCGTTTTAGGATTGGCGATGACGCTGACCACCGCATATGCGGCAGAATATAAAGCCAGTATCAAAGAAGGTCCGTTAAAAATAGTGAACCTGAATGACCTGGAATCACAGGTGAAAGCCAATATGGATAAAGGCGCTTTTGGCTATATACGCGGCGGTGCAGAAGATGAAAAAAAATATGCGGGATAATACCGCCAGCTTTGATCGTAAATATATAATGCCCCGGGTTATGCAGGGAATAGAATTAAAAGACATCAATATTACCACTTCATTTTTAGGTATTCCGCTGGACACCCCGGTTATTCAGGCACCGATGGCAGCTCAGGGATTAGCACACCGTGACGGGGAAATAGCGACAGCAAAAGGGATGGCGAAAGCAGGATCTATTTTCACACTTAGCACCTACGGTAATAAAACCATTGAAGAGGTTGCGGCGGTATCAGACGGGCATCCGTTCTTTTTTCAGCTTTATATGAGTAAGAATGATGCATTTAATGAATTTACCCTGAAACGGGCAAAAGAGAGCGGTGCCAAAGCCATTATCCTGACAGTTGATTCTCCGGTCGGTGGCTGGCGTGAAGATGATTTACGCAACAATTTCCAGTTTCCGTTAGGGTTTGCAAACCTTGAGTTGTTCGCCAAACAGAATAATGATGGTGCTAAAACCGGAAAAGGTGCCGGGATTAGTGAGATTTATGCGCAGGCAAAACAAGCTTTTACACCGTCTGATATTCAATATGTGAAAAAAATGTCCGGTTTACCGGTGATTGTAAAAGGCATTCAATCTCCTGAAGATGCTGATCGTGTAATTGAAGCAGGCGCTGATGCTATTTGGGTATCTAACCACGGCGGACGTCAGTTGGACAGCGGTCCGGCATCCTTTGATGTGCTGCCGGCGATTGCAAAAACGGTTAATAAACGTGTACCTGTGGTGTTTGACAGTGGCGTGCGCCGTGGCTCGCATGTTTTCAAAGCATTAGCGTCAGGGGCGGATATTGTGGCAGTAGGGCGTCCTGTTCTCTATGGTCTGAATCTGGGCGGCGCGCAGGGTGTAAATTCAGTTATTCAGCAACTGAATAAAGAACTGCGTATCAATATGATGCTGGGTGGCGCGAAAGATATCAATGCGGTTAAACAGACTAGATTGTATACGGACAGTGATTTGCAGTAATTTCTATGTCGTATTTACTGTCAGCCCGCCACCGGCGGGCTTTTCTGTGCCGGTAACGATCCCCGGCACCATTGCGCCAGTTGCCTGATGGCGGTTTCCACTTCAGTATCACAGCCGAACCCCGCATTTAGCCGGAAACAGAGGTCGTAGCGGCTGTCCGTCGCAAAAATATGACCGGGTGCAATGCCTATCCCTTCAGCCCGCGCGTTGAGAAACAGTGTCCGGACATTCAGGCTGCCTTCCGGCATTGTCACCCACAGAACATAACCGCCTTCCGGCGTTGTTACCGTCGTGCCCGGTGGAAACGTCCGCAGCACAAGGTTGCGGATTTTTTGTATCTGTACTGCCAGTTCCCGGCGCAGGCGGCGCAGATGTGCATCATAGCCGCCGTTGCTCAGCAACTCGCTGATGGCGGCCTGCGGCAGAACCTGAGAGCCCATTGATGAGGTGTATTTCAGCGAGGTGATTTTCCGCATGTAGTGCAGGCTGTGAACCCAGCCTATCCGCACGCCGGGTGCGATGGTTTTGGAAAATCCGCTGCATAGGATCACATTGCGGCTGAATGCCCGCATCGGAAACGGGCGCTGCTCACCAAATGCCGCATCACCGAAAGTATCATCCTCAATGATGATAATCCCGTTTTCATCTGCCTGTCGGGTGATGTCCGCTTTGATTTCATCAGGGATCGTTTTACCCAGCGGATTATTCACATTTGCCAGGGTGACAAATGCTTTTACGGCTTTGCGGCGGAAGAGGGATGTGAGTTTGTCGCAATCCACATATCCTTCGGGGCAGGCGTCCACTTCGGTCAGCCGGAGATCAAGATTGCGCAGCATCTGTAACAGGACGAAATAGCAGGGAGACTCCACGGCAACAGCATCACCGGGCTCAAGGGTTGCGCGCAGTGCGAGGGAGAGCGCCTCAATACAGCCGTTGGTGATAAGCAGAGTGTCAGGGGTAATGTTGCAGCCGTAACTGACCGCCCGCCGGGCGATTTCCTCTTTCAGCGGCGGGTAACCGGTTCCTTTTACACAATCACCCAGCAGAAAGGGCTTGCTGTAGCTGAGCTGGCGCATAATCTGGCTCAATTTTCTCACCGGATACAGCTCCCGCCTGCCGTTCGCCAGATCCAGCGGGACACGGCAGGCTTCACCGACCATCGACATATGCAGTTCTGTCTGTTCATCCAGCTGTGCAAAGTCAGCAGGCGGCGTTTCTGATTTTACCGGTTCGCGTGACAGAGGCAGAGTTGGCGCGACAAAAAAACCGGACTTCGGCCTGGCAACCGCGACATGTTCATCCTCCAGTGTGCGCAGGGCTTTCAGAGCGGTGGTCAGGCTGACATTGTGTTGCGTTGCCAGTGTTCTGACAGACGGCAGCCGGGTATCAGGCGGCAGAACACCTTCCTGAACCGCCCGTTTTATCTGTTCTGTTATCTGCCGGTAGCGGGGAAGGGACGCCATCTGTTCTGCCTCATTCTTCAGGGTTCTGTGTGTATCAGTAAGAGTATGCTGAGAGTAAATTATGAATCAAGGCATTATCCGGCTTACTGTGAGGTTTATACCCTTATTCATTCAAACCGCAGGTTCGTTGGCCGCACTCAGCCCGCCGGGTCACATACTAATGTATGCTCCCCGGCGGTCGGAGCTTGCCGCCTGCCTGCATCCTGAATGACGTTGGGTATATACCCTTATTCACTCAAACCGCAGGTTCGCTGGCTTCCCTTGCCGCCTTCCTGCAACTTTAATGACGTTGGGTATATATGACAACATTTGACAAAATCACGCATTTATTAAATACACATCAGGTTCCTTTTGACGTGATTGAGCATCCGGCAGAAGGGCGCTCAGAGGCGATAAGTACCATCCGGGGAAATAAACTGAGTCAGGCCGCCAAGGCAATGGTGCTGGAAGTGACGATACCTTCTCAGGATCCGGTTTATGTGCTGGCGATTGTGCCGGGAGACTGTAAAGTCAATTTCAAAAATGTCGCGCGGCTGGCGGGGGGTAAAAAATCATCCTTTGCACCACCGGAGAAAGCGCAGGCGCTGACCGGGTGTCAGATGGGGGCGGTGCCGCCGTTCAGTTTCAGTGAGGCGCTGACACTGTATGTTGATAAACGCCTGACCGGCGCAGGACGGGTGTATTTCAATGCCGGGGAACTGGTACGCTCAATGTCTCTGGCAGCAGAGGATTATTTCAGTGTGATAGGAGCTGATCGCATTGCGGATATTGCGGTTTCACCCGATGGTGAATAAATAATATATACCCAACGTCATTCAAGATACAGGAAGGCGGCAAGGGAAGACAGACGGGGAGCATACACAAGTATGTGACCCGGCTGGCTTCCCTGCGCCAACGAACCTGTAGTTTGAATGAATAAGGGTATAAAATAAAAAAGCGGAGAATGGAGAATAAAGATGGAATATTGCACAGCCACATTGGCGGATATGGATCAGGTAAAAGCATTGCTGACACGTTATCATCTGACCACGATCAGTGCGGAAGATAAACCGGACGGATTTGTTACCACACAGATGAGCGATGAACAAATGGCTGATTTAATTGAAAATGAGCAGGGATTATTCATCGCAAAACAGGACGGCAATGTCGTGGCATTCGTGATGGCGGCATCCTGGCAGTACTGGTCACCCTGGCCGTTATTTGCTCACATGATTGATAAACTCGGCGATCATTCATTCGCAGAACAGACCCTCAGCATGGAAAATTCCTATCAGTACGGCCCGGTCTGTATTGATGCGACGGTGCGCGGAAAAGGGGTTCTGGAAGGCTTATTTGCCTATGCGCTGGAAAAAATGTCGCGGCGTTTTGATATCCTTGTGACATTTATTAATAAAGTAAACCCGCGCTCTTATGCGGCACACACCCGGAAACTGGGGCTGACGGTGCTGGATGAATTTGAATTCAATAATAACCATTATTACTGGCTGGTGTGTGAAACACGCTGATCTGCCGGAAATCAACGGACTGAACCCGCTTTTGGCGGGTTTTTTTGTATCTGAGATTGATGAGTCACTTCTGATTTGACCTGACACAGCCGTGACGTGACGCCAAATCTAATCTGACAGACAGCTTTGTGCCAGGAGCGGACGTTGCTTACGTTTCGATATGTTAATTTATAGAGTGCAAGCAAAACCCGATAAAGTATTTTTTTTGTGTCTGCAAATTGTCGATACGTGCACTACCCAGCTATTTAGTCCGATCAGTCAGGTATAGCAAAAAGTGAAGAATAAGGCTCTCGCCCTTCAGCAGGAACCTCCGTACCCCAGTAGCTGGAAGACATAGGACTATTCTTCTTAATTGAATCTGTTTTTTTTAGAAAATAAAATCCCATCCATTCCGTTGCTTTTTATCAGCACTCTTGTTGTACTGCTTTTGCTATCCGTAAGTGTTTGATTCAGAGAATCGATGTCTGATATATCTAATGCGACATTTTTATACAATGCATTCTTTATTTCATGTTCACAAAGCATCATGTCAAGACGGTATTTTACCGAACTATTTTTTATAAAGGTATTCAATGCAGGGGATATCCAAAATGTCAGTTCTAAAACATCATTAATCTTATCTTGAAGTTTTTGAAGGATATCTGCAATATCATCACTATCTGCATCCTTCCAAATCGGCTCATTATGGGCCACACGGTTTCTCAGCATTCGTACTGTTTCAATTCTGCGGCGAATAATATCACGCTGTTGAAATTGCTTGTTTTTCCCTGTTACAGTTGGAAGCTTTTTAAAAGCAGTTAAAAACCCTCTTGGCCACAGGAAATTTTTGGTTGCATCACCATCATAAAAACTTTTATCAAGGATATACTCCCATGCGCTGAAATCTGTTTGAGAAATGATCTGATCCAGTGTAGGAACTGCAGTCGTCGTTTCACCCAACTTTTTTCTTCAGGATTTTTTTGAGCACTTTTTTTTTGCTTTAGCTAGACCTGCTTTAAAGTCTGTCGTTTGAGACGCAATGATCATTGGCTTGGAACCATCAGCTAATAATGCCCCTCTGTCATCCTCTATAAGATTGGACGGAACCTTTTCAAACCAGTGTTCACCTGCGGCGGTGGCTATATTTCTCTTGCCAGCCTCATTGATAGCATTACGTAGAGCGACCTCAACAAGTTGAAGTAAACTGTTCAGTGCGCCTGCAAGCTCAAGGTTCCAGTTGTAGATACCCAAAAGTTCTGCATTATCACTTACCTTGAACGCTGATTGATAGCTGGTTAGTCTGGCTGATGAAATGAGCTTTTTTTATGTCCGTAAAATCAAAACTTTTAGGCATATTTAATGTATTAAATTATTAAATGTTTGGTCGACCCTTTATACTATAAAAAAGTCTGAATTTCGATTGCAATCGAAACCACATTGGTTTAGTCTTTTCAGCGTAGCTAGTCTGATGTTCTTCTCCTGACTCGTGCAGTGCCAGATCTAAGACATAAAGCGCAAGAATTATTGCCCCAACGTTTGTTGGGGCACCCCCCACTCTAAAAATCTCATTTCTCTCCTTATCTAATTGAAAGTAATTCATTATTTCAATTAAAGCAGTCGCTTCTAAAGGTTTTCCATATACAGAAACGCTTTCATTAACTCATCTTTTGTAAACGGCGATATCAAACTTGCGTCTCACCTTAAGCACAATTTCGTAAGCCACAATAGCTGAAGCTGGTACTTGAGTCGGCTTTTCACTCATAGCAGACTCTGTGACTCGTCAGTCGATGCCTAAGTGCCGGAAGCTGACGTTGAACATTTTAGCCGCCATGAGGCGGCTCTGTATTCAGACTCATTTCTCAGAATGAAAAACTCCAGTCAGCTGCGGTTGCGAGAGCCACAAACGGTCCGGCCAGCGTAACGTTGTGATGACCGATGATTTCACTCGCTGACAAATGTTCGTTATCCATTGTTGTATGCGCATCTGAAATCAGCATCGTCCTGAATCCCAGTTCCGGTGCTGCGCGGCAGGTAGTATCCACACAGAATTCTGTTTTCATACCGGCAATAACCAGCTCTTTAACGCCTCTCTGGCTAAGCTGACGCTGCAGATCGGTATCCCGGAAACAGCTGGGGTACTTTTTAACGAACACGATATCCCGCTCAGCGTTAACGTTCATTTCGCGTATCAGTTGTGTTAGCGGACTTTGCTCTGAGAAAGGGGAATCGTCGGGGCCTGTGTGTCGGGCAAAAAAAACAGGTACCTGAGCCTGTCGGGCTTTTTCAATCAGCAGACAAATATTTGACAGAACCTGGGTTGCGGAATATGGGGAAACCGGGCCATGAAAAAGCCCTTGCTGCATATCGATAATTAAAAGTGCATGTTTAGATAAAAGCATGATGTGTCTCCATTCAGAGTGTTATGAACGGAGAGATTTTCTTCCCCGTTTGGTTTAGCGGGGAGTCCGAATCTGTTTTGTCAGGAGCCAGTTACAGATACACCCACACCGCTGAATTTTCCGGTGGTGGTGGTGACTGTAGTTGCTGACCAAACTGACTTAATCATTTTCTGACCTTCTCGTATTTATTTAGTATCAGGAGCTGGAATCATAAAAAACTACCTTTTTGTTGTAGCACTGATCAAATACCGGTTTCAACAAATATTTTGCCTGAAGGAAGAATGACCTTAGCTGCTGCATACTGGCTATGCTAAGAATGTTAAACTAATTTCCGCTCATCACTCAAACCAACCTCTCAGGTTTAGTTATGTCCTACCTGCGAAATCTGTCAGTTCAGGTCTTAATCAATACAAACAAGGATATAAGCGGGGTTATTGTGGTATTTGAGATATTCAGGAATATCCTGCATTACGGCTTTCATTTTCTGGTGCCGGTTTTATTCGCCCGGTTGTTCTGGCGACAGCACTGGAAAGCAGCCGCGTGTATTATGATCGCGACCATGATTATGGATGCGGATCATTTGCTGGCCGATCCGGTTTTTGACCCCGACAGATGCAGTGTGGGTTTTCATCCGCTGCATACGGTATGGGCAGCGGCTGTCTATTTATTCCTGCTGGTGATGCCGTCGTGGAAACTCCGCGCGGTGGCGGTCGGTTGTTTATTTCATTTATTCACAGACGGAATGGATTGTTATCTGGGAAGTCTGAAGCAGGGCGCGGCGTTCGCGGGCTTATCATAGAAATCTGCCCTTTTATTGATGATAATAAAAGGGCAGAGAGTGTTTCATTTTTTTATAAAATAATCAGAACGGGTTATTCAGTACCGGAACCGAAATATCGGCACCAGGCAGGCTGACTGACGGCGCTTTGACATCAATACTCGGCGCTGATGTTACCGGAACAGAAATACCGACTTCCGGTGCCGAAATAGTGGGTTTTCCGATATCCACTGATGGCATGGATGGATTTTTGCCGGAGGATACATCTGACGGCACAGAGGGAATGCGCCCGTTATTGGCCGGTTTTTGTGCTGACGAAATACGCCCGCTGTCAGCCGGTGCTTTCTGCATATCCGTATAAACCGGTGCATTTTGCGGTGCGGTGCGCCGTCCTAACGGAGCTTTCTGTCCGTTAGCGCCGTTTTGTGCCGGTACTGCCTGAGTTTCCGGTTTACGCATTTGTCCACCTACCGGCTGGCGTGGTGGCTGTTCCGCACTCACTTCTTTGCCGGTTAACAGCGGACCGTTTTCATTAATTATGGTGCCATCGTTCGGTGAACCGGAAACCATGGCAGGATCGGTCTGTTTATGCGCGACATTCTGTCGGCTGAGCAGTTTGCCCTGCTTGCGGTCGGTGCTCTCTTCTTCTGTGACCAGACTGTCAGCGTCTTTGACCGCAAAGGATTTTCCGCGGTAAGGCAGCAGCAGATAGGGCTTACAGGCATCAGTGTTACAACCACGGTAGCGAACCATGCCGTCGATGCTTAATGTGATGATCCCGCCGCCGTTCAGCAAATAATCCCAGGTTTTTCCGTTGATGGTCACGGTGCCGCTCATATTACACGGCGTCTGACTGTATTCACCGTAAGGCAACGCCTCATAAGGCTTGCTCAGGGAGATAGCTTTTCTTATTTGATCGTCTTTCAGCGACCATTTTTCACAGGCACCTAATAATACGCCGTCACCGGAGGGATACATAATTTTCTCACCGGGTTTAATATCATAGTTTTTTTTGCTGCAACCTGAACTGATTAAGGCGAGCGCTATGATAATTAAGGGCGCCGGTAATGTTTTTAAGTATTTCATCGTATTTATAATATTCCTGTCTTCAGCCCGGTGTTATTACGGTAATGACGGACATGATTTTTAGCCCATTGAATATTAGCGGCTTACTGAATCGATATCTATCAGTGTTATCCGAAGCGTGACAGGAATAATAAAAAACCCGGTAAGAATTTACCGGGCTGAAATATGAAAATAAAATGCTTATTGTGTCAGTGAATCATTCATGACTTTTTGGAACGTCTCCCACCCGCAATAACCATTTTTATCAACCGGACAATTTTTCAGTTCCAGGGTGACGTTTTTCGGTGGTGTTTTTAAGGAGAGGTAACTGGTATTACGCAGTTGGTCAGATGATTGATAAATATAGTTAATTTTAACGTAGGATTTATTATCTTGTTTATCTGTCCAGCGCTGGAAAACCAGTTTTCCGCCGATAGGCGTGTGCTCATATTGTTCCGGTAACTGATACGGTTTGAATTCCAGAGCAGAGAGCAGCGAAGCAATATTGGAATCATGTCCGGCAAGGAAGGTAAATTTCGCTTCATTTTCCGGCGTTGCAGCGGCAAAGTGCTGATTAATATAGCTCAGTAACGGATGTGCGACATTTTTTGCGATAATACGCGGCGTAAATAAGCTCTCCTGATAACCGTTTTTCAGGGTATTCAATTTTTTCCATTGTTCAGGCGTGGTTATTTCACCCCAGGCAACATCATTTGCCGGGAAACCTTCATAATATTGTAAATCGATAGCATCTACGGCGGAGTTCGCCATTTTCAGCGGCCCTTTAACGCCCGGCTCTTTACCTGCTTCAATAATAAAGCTGTTTTTACCGTCAGCCAGGGAGCAGAGTTTATTTGTTTTGCACTGCTCAGAATTTTTAATATTGAGCAGGGTATTCAGCGCATTATATCCGGGCGTCAAATCCTGGCTTTTATAATGTTCTTCCATTGCCGCCAGCGCCGTGTTTTTAAATTCAGCGCTGTCATTGGTCACTATCGGGTTAAATACCGGGTCCATTGTGCCGATTTCCGGCTGGTGCTTAACAGTGACAGCGCACCCCGGGAATGCCCCGGCAGTAAAGAACTGTGCGGTGGCGATAGTGCGTTGCAGGCTGTTGGCGTACACACTCAGTGTTTTTTCATCTGTCGGGCACAGGGTGTCCGGCAGTAATTTGTTCTCATCCAGCCACTCACGGAAATAGTGCCCCATATACACTTCCAGCGCGCCCCCTTTGGTGGTCAGGTAGCCACTCTGCGCATCCCACGCAGGCCAGGTTTTATCCGTGATTTCAGTCAGTATCCCGGTGTTTACAATCGGGGTGCGCAGGTTATGGCGGCTCATCACCAGCACCTGTTCCAGTGTCATTGTATCTGCTGAGGTATCGGCGAAAGCGGGAAGGGCGGGCGTCAGTAACGCGGCAGCAAGGGACATAGTCAGTAACGTCTGTTTCATCCGTAACACTCCTGGAGAATGATTAGTGAACCAGAGATAATGAACGAAACGGATACTATTTACTGCGCTGATCCTCCCAAATATACCCTTATTCATTCAAACCGGAGGTTTATTTGCGGAGGGAAGCCAGCCTGCATCCGGAATGACGTTGGGTATATGCCGGTTTCTGGTATTCAACACTGAAAATAGCGTTTAAGAAGTGGTGCGGTAAAGTTTTTCTTCAGATAAAAGCCCCGGGGCAGTGTTTGTATCGGCTGACCCTGCGGACCGATGGCGTCTGTCAGCGCCCGGCTGTTTGCCGCTTTCGGGCGGATTTGCATCACTTGTCCGTGACGGGCGGTGATCTGTTCCACTTTCCCCAGCACGATCATATCCATCAGCTCTTCCCAGTCCGACTGTAACAGACGTTCTTCTTCTTCTGATGGTGACCAGAGCAGAGGTGAGCCAACCCGGCGCTGTGCCAGAGGGATATCACGCGAACCTTCCACCGGCACCCACAATACACGGGACAGCTTATGGCGCACATGGCACTGCGCCCAGGTCACGCCGCTGTTGCCGGTCAGCGGTGCGACACAGACAAAGGTGGTTTCCAGCGGCGTGCCGTGTCCGTCAACAGGAATAGTTTTCAGCTCCACGCCGATGCGGGTAAAATCCTGCTCCGCTTTACTGCCCGCTTCCGCGCCCAGCCAGTATTCCAGCAGCATCCCGACCCAGCCTTTATCACGACGTAAATCCGGCGGAACCGGCATTCCTGCGATGGCGGCAAGCTCACCAAAGGTTGCGCCCGCAAGGGATCGCGCACGGGAAAGCAGCGCGGTTTCGCTGTCAGGGGGGAACGGTGGCTGAAAGGCGTGTGTCATCATTTATGGCTGCTTAAAATTTGAACAGTGGCATCCGGTAAAATAATACATGGACATGAATGAGAAATAAATGTTATCTAATTTATTGATATATAGCTATTAATTTTAATTTTTCGCCGGTATGGGCAGAACCGATATGGCAGGTTGTACACGGGCATCTTCAAACAATGTACAGGATCACACACCAAGTTATCCACAGCTTTATGGGATAAGTGATAAAGCACGGTACTACTGGTTTGATTTACAGCCTTGACTTCCGGTCTCCTTCGCGTCTGAGATGCGCTTTTGCTTATTGGTAAGCCACAATCTGTGGATAACTATGATGGTGGTTACTTTTTGTTCTGTGTGAGTCTGTGAAGATCACCATGGGTGAATAATTCAGATAATTCTCTTTTTTTTTAGCTATCATCTTGTTGATTTTTAATAAATTGATTGTATGACGAATTTTTATCAACAGAGGGGGAATAAAAACTATACCCCCATTACCCTTGCGTTCTTCACAACTATATCCACAGAAAACGTGAATAAAAGCCATTTTTTTGTTGAAGGGTGTTTATAACTTTGCCTTTTTCTGTGAATTAACTCTCCGGCGGGATAAACCAGGCTGATTTAAAATCAAACCAGCCGAAGGTATTCATTTTGACACCGCGCATACTGCGTTGCCCCTGCAATTCCAGCCAGTGATGGAACAACGGGTAAAGCATCTGTTCATCTACCATCTGTTCGCACCACTGTGCCAGTGACAGCGTGTTCTGACGCCACTGTTTCAGCGGCGTGCGAAAATCATCTGCCAGGCAGCGGTGCAGCAGAGGAAGTTCATACAGGGTGGCAAAGATGGAAAACTCCAGCGGTTTATAGAAGTTTGCGGTGGCAAGCCAGAAATCACTGTCGCTGTTACCGTGAAACCAGGTGTCGTAATCCGTAATAACAATGTGCAGTGTAACGCCGTGCTCAGCCAGCAGCTTTTGCAGTAACTTGCCGATTGCATGGTATTCATGGTGATCGTGATAATAGGTCAGTGTCAGTTCGGTGAGATCTGCCGGCTTTTCACAGGGTGCGATCAGTTTGCTGTGATGCCAGCGCAGCAGCAGACCGTATGCCGGTCGCCAGTGGCGCTGATAGAGCGGGTCGCAATGATACAGCAGGTTGACGGGTGTCATCAGGCTGTTGAGCCAGCAGCGGATATCTTCCCGTTTTCCTTTCTCTGAACGTTTGTCATGAAGGAGAAAGTAACAGCCCTCTTCCATGCGGCTGTCGAGGGAATCACTCTGCGTTCTGTCGTTGCCGATGTGCAGCGTGGTGCAGATCATTTTCTCTTCCAGTTCCGGTACGACGATAACAGACACTTCATCCAGCAGCGCGCGGTAGCCGTAATAATGGTCAAAGGCGCGGATAGTCAGTTTTTTGTCATTGTTACAGACGACCTGATAGGGTCCTGTACCAACCGGATGACGGGCAAAATCCGGCAGTTCCTGCCACTCATGCGGCAGGATAGCCGCATGCGGGCTGCCGGTGAGTACCGGAAACCACTGATCTTCATCACTCAGCGTGATATCAATGATATGAGGGCTATCTGAGCGGACAGTCCGGATATGGCTGAAAAGCGGATGCCGGTCACGCAGGCGTTCAAAGGAGGAGATAATATCCACCATCTGCAATTCCCGCCCGTGGTGAAAAAAGACGGCGGGGCGCAGCCAGAAACGCCATTGTTTATCGCCGGTTTGTTGCCAGTGATGCGCCAGCGCAGGAATAACTTCCCCGTTTTCCTCATTTATTGCAGTCAGACCATTAAAAATCTGGCTGAGCAGATGCACTTCCGAGCGACGCAGCGGAGAACCGGGCAGTAAATTATAAAATGGCCGGTAATAGACAATGCGCAGCAGACTTTTTCCCTGCCGGAAGCTGCGCTCCAACTGGGACAGCACCATTTGGCGCATGGCATCCTTATCATTGACCATCTCAACCAGTTTTTCGATATTATCCTGCTCAATCAACAGTTCGGCGCGCGCGTGCTGTAATTCACGACCACTTTGCAGAAAACTGAGATGTGAGCGCTTACCCCGTCCGGCTTCCGCCTGCCAGTGAAGCCAGCCTGCGCTCTGCATGTTGTTCAGCAGTGAGCGGACATGGCGGCGTGAGCAGTGCAGGATCGCGGCAAGTTCCTGAAGGGTGACATCAGTACTTTGTCCCTGATGGTGCTGCCACAGGCGGATGAATTGATGTTGCAGGCGGGGTGTACTCATAAAAGGGGAACTCCGGTGATTTTTTCATCCATTTATATTTCCTTATATTAGATCCATACTCCTTATCATTAAAGCAGCTCATGATGTCAGTGTGATACCTGACTCACTCCCCATTCTTGAGTAATGGTTATACCCTTATTCATTCAAACTACAGGTTCGTTGGCTGCGTTCAGCTAGCCGGGTCACATACTGATGTATGCTCCCCGTCTACCTTTCCTTGCCGCCTTCCTGCATCTTGAATGACGTCGGGTATATATTAACCGCCAGCCGCAAGGCTGGTTTTTTTTTATGTCTGAATTACAGGGGTATAAAGGCAGGTATAAAAGCAGGTTAAATAGGAAAAAGCTGCCATCACAAAAGGGGATGATGGCAGGGGTTCAAGGGTGGAGATTAACGCAAGAACTCAGGTTGCTGTGATTCAAAACGGGAAATCATATTGTCGTGTTGCAAGGTCAGCCCGATGCTGTCCAGTCCGTTCATCATGCAGTGGCGGCGGAAGGTATCCACAGAGAACGGATAAGCGTTGCCGTTGGCAAAAACAGTTTCTTTTTCCAAATCAACGGTTATTTCTGCGCCGTCGGTGCTCTGCACCCATGCAAACAGCTCATTAATCGCGGCTTCAGGTAATTTCACCGGCAATAATTGGTTGTTAAATGAATTGCCGTAAAAGATATCGGCAAAGCTTGGCGCTATCACCACGTTGAAGCCGTAGTCGGTTAATGCCCACGGTGCGTGCTCACGGGAGGAGCCGCAGCCGAAATTTTCTCGTGCCAGTAAAATCGATGCGCCCTGATAACGCGGAAAATTAAGGACAAAATCCGGGTTTGGCACTTGTCCGTCGTCATCGAGAAAACGCCAGTCATTAAATAAATGCTGCCCGAAGCCGGTGCGGGTGACTTTTTGCAGAAATTGTTTCGGAATGATGGCATCTGTATCCACATTTGCCGTATCCAGCGGGGCGACAATACCCTGGTGTACAATAAATTTTTCCATTATTTCTTCCCCGCTCAGTGCGTTTCAATAGTGCGGATATCGGCGAAACTGCCGGTGACAGCAGCGGCGGCTGCCATTGCCGGGCTGACTAAATGAGTCCGCCCGCCGCGACCCTGGCGTCCTTCAAAGTTACGGTTGCTGGTGGAGGCGCAGCGCTCACCCGGTTCCAGGCGATCATTGTTCATCGCCAGGCACATGGAGCAGCCCGGTAAACGCCATTCAAACCCCGCCTCGGTAAATATTTTGTCCAGACCTTCCGCTTCTGCCTGCGATTTCACCGGACCGGAGCCGGGCACCACTATCGCCTGTACGCCCTGTGCCACTTTGCGACCTTTGGCAACGGCGGCGGCTGCGCGTAAATCTTCAATCCGCGAGTTGGTGCAGGAGCCGATAAAGACTTTGTCGATTTTTACATCGGTTAATTTTTCGCCGGGTGTCAGGTTCATATAGGCAAGTGCTTTTTCAGCCGATGCCCGCTCGACAGGGTCGGTGAAGCTGTCCGGTGCCGGTATCGCCTGGTTGATAGCAATGACCTGACCCGGATTGGTACCCCAGGTGACCTGCGGGGCGATATCGGCGGCCTCAATAATAATTTCGGCATCAAACTGCGCGTCAGCATCTGTTTTCAGCGTTGTCCAGTATGCAACGGCGGCATCCCGGTCAGACTCTTTCGGTGCAAACTGACGACCTTTTATATAATCAAATGTGGTTTGATCCGGGGCAATCATCCCGGCTTTCGCACCCATTTCAATCGCCATATTACACACTGTCATACGACCTTCCATGGAGAGCGCTTCGATGGCATCGCCGCAGAATTCCGCGATATAACCTGTCCCGCCTGCGCTGCCGGTACGCCCGATGATTGCCAGCACAATGTCTTTTGCCGTGACACCGGGTGCGACCTGACCCCGCACTTCTATTTTCAGGGTTTTTGCCCGTGCCTGTTTCAGTGTCTGAGTCGCTAATACATGTTCAACTTCTGATGTGCCGATCCCGAATGCCAGGGAGCCGAACGCGCCGTGGGTCGCGGTGTGGGAGTCTCCGCAGACAATGGTCATACCCGGCAGGGTAATGCCCTGTTCCGGTCCCATCACATGAACAATGCCCTGAAACGGATGGTTTAAGTCATAGAGACGGACACCAAATGCCTCACAGTTTTTCATCAGCTCCTGCATCTGAATGCGCGCCATGTCGCCGCAGGCATTGATATCTTTGGTTTGCGTCGACACATTGTGATCCATGGTGGCAAAGGTTTTTTCCGGGCGGCGCACCGGGCGGTTTTTCGCCCGTAATCCGTCAAACGCCTGCGGTGAGGTCACTTCATGCACCAGATGGCGGTCGATATACAGGATCGGGGTTTCGTTTTCCGCTTCACGAACCACATGGGCATCATATAATTTCTGGTATAAGGTTTTGCCTGTGCGCATTTTAAGCCCCTTCTGTAATTAATCGCGCGATGATATCGCCCATCTCATTTGTGGTGACACTTTTGCCGTTGCCCGCGACATCTCTTGTCCGGTAACCGGCGTTCAGGGCGTTATTAACCGCATTTTCGATGCTGTCGGCCGCAGCGTTCTGTCCCAGACTGAAACGCAGCATCATGGCAGCAGATAAAATTTGTGCGACCGGATTGGCAATGTTTTGTCCGGCGATATCAGGCGCGGAGCCGCCCGCCGGTTCATATAATCCGAATTTTTCCGCATTCAGACTGGCAGATGGCAGCATACCCATGGAGCCTGTGATCATGGCGCACTCATCAGAGATAATGTCGCCGAAAAGGTTTGAGCAGAGAATGACATCAAACTGGGACGGATCTTTTACCATCTGCATGGCGGCGTTATCGATATACATGTGTGACAGCGCGACATCCGGATATTGCTGCGCGGTCTCAGTGACCACTTCGCGCCATAACACGGAACTTTGCAGCACATTGGCTTTGTCGATAGAGGTCACTTGTTTGCGGCGTTTTTGTGCGGATGCAAAGGCAATATGGGCGATACGCTCGATTTCATAGCGGTGATATACCTCGGTATCATAAGCACGCTCATATTTACCTTCTCCTTCGCGACCTTTCGGCTGACCGAAGTAGATCCCGCCGGTCAGTTCGCGGACACACAGGATATCAAAGCCGCGTGCGGCGATATCACTGCGCAGCGGGCAGAATGCTTCCAGCGCCGGATAGAGTCTGGCAGGGCGCAGGTTACTGAATAATTTAAAGTGAGCACGTAATGGCAGCAGTGCACCACGCTCCGGCTGTGAATCCGGCGGCAGTTTTTCCCATTTCGGACCACCGACAGAGCCGAATAAAACAGCATCAGCCTGTTCACAGCCTTTCAGTGTGGCAGGCGGCAGCGGGTGTCCGTGATTGTCGATAGCGATACCGCCGACATCATATTCACTGGTGGAGATGGTCAGATTAAAGCGCCCGCGTACGGCATTCAGCACTTTGTAAGCCTGTGCCATAATTTCAGGGCCGATTCCGTCGCCCGGTAAAACAGCAACATGGTATTTTTCTGATGTTTTTTTTGCGTTATGTTCCGACATAGTTACACCGCTTCCTTTGTTTCTGTCTTGTTATTGGTTGCGTCATCTGACTGAATTCGTTGTTTTTCTTCTTTGACCTGACCCGCCCGCCAGATGCTGTTAATGGCATGAATGATAGCCTGCGCGGATGACTCCACAATATCGGTAGCCAGTCCCATGCCGTGGTATTTGCGGCCTTCGTGTTCCACTACAATATTGACCTGTCCCAGCGCGTCCGTTCCCTGACCTTTGGCGGTCAGCTGATACGAGGCGAGTGTCAGGGAATACCCAGCTATCCGGCGGATAGCTTCATAAGCGGCGTCAACAGGACCGTTCCCCTGGGCGGATTCAGAGATAATCTCCGTGCCCGCCTGCATTCTGACTGTTGCCGAGGCTTTCACGCCGGTGCCTGACTGGGTATTGATGAATGCCAGAGAGAAGTGCTCCGGCTCTGCATGCTGTTGTTTCATAAACACCAGCGCTTCCAGGTCATAATCAAACACCTGACCTTTTTTGTCCGCCAGTTGCAGGAAATCGGCATACAATTCATCCAGGTTATAATCCGTTTCCTGATAGCCCATTTCTGCCATGCGGTGTTTTACCGCCGCGCGTCCGGAGCGGGAGGTCAGGTTAATTAAATTGTCTTTTAACCCGATGCTGTCCGGCGTCATGATTTCGTAGGTTTCGCGGTTTTTAATCACGCCGTCCTGGTGAATACCGGAGGAGTGAGAGAAAGCATTGCTGCCGACCACAGCCTTGTTCGGCGGCACAGGAGTGTTGCATAACTGGCTGACTAACTGGCTGGTGCGGTAAATTTCTTTGTGGTTGATCCCTGTGCGCACGCCTAACATTTTTTCGCGCACTTTTATCGCCATCACCACTTCTTCCAGTGCGCAGTTACCGGCGCGTTCGCCTAATCCGTTGATTGTGCCTTCTATTTGTCGTGCGCCCGCCTGAACGGCAGTGATGGAGTTCGCAACAGACATGCCCAAATCATCGTGGCAATGGACTGAAATGATGGTTTTATCAATATTGGGTACGCGGTTGAATAATTCACTGATGATCCCGCCGAACTGATACGGCGTGGTGTAACCGACCGTGTCAGGGATATTGACCGTGGTGGCACCGGCGTTAATTGCGGCTTCCACAATGCGGCATAAATCATCAATATCAGTGCGCCCGGCATCTTCGCAGGAGAATTCGACGTCATCGGTAAAGCGGCGGGCATGTTTGATGGAGCCGACCGCCATATCGATGATGTCCGCAAAGGTTTTGCGTAATTTGGTTTTGACGTGGATCCCGGAGGTCGCCAGTACCATATGTAATCTGAATGCTTCCGCGACTTTCAATGATTCAGCAGCGGCATCAATATCTCCGATAACACAGCGCGATAACGCGGCTATCCGGCTGTTTTTAATCTCACGGGCGATAGTCTGAACAGACTGAAAGTCGCCCGGAGAGGAGACAGGAAAGCCCGCCTCAATAATATCCACGCCCATGCGCTCGAGCTGGAATGCAATCTGTAATTTCTCTTTGACACTGAGACTGGCCTGTAATGCCTGCTCCCCGTCACGCAGTGTGGTATCAAAAATGATGACGTTATCGCTCATGTTGTGATCCTCTTTATTCTTATTTGTTCTGTTTTCCGGTTTGCAGGTATAAAAAAACCCGCGACATTTGCGCGGGTTCTTCAGCTCTCAGGGAGAAAGTTTACCTCATACTTTCAGCCACCAGCCCGCCACGCGCAGTTAAGGCGATAATTAGCAGACGGTTTAGGCGGAAAGTGGATGACATAATAATGACCTTCTTTGTTGATATCTGATGAGTGATGAGCATGGCCTGATGGAGTGCCGTGTCGTGCGATGTATTATTGATACTGAATATGGCAAGGGATGTCAACACCGGCCTTTCGCAGGAGATATCAGCGAACGGAGAAAAAAAGGGCATAATACAGCGACATCGACTAATTTATAAAAATTAATCAGCGTTTTCATCTATAAGCTGGCTCAATGATTGGGTTAATATTTCAGCACGATTTTTTTTACAGATAATCTGAATCAATTGAGTAAGCAGGGAACGCGGGTAACCGGCAGTGCTTTCGCCGGCTACATCCTGAATGACGTTGGGTATATTTTTAATTAGGTTAACATGCAAAATTGAATTTTTTTATGCTGATAAAAGACAATTTAATTATGAATAAACACAATCTTTGTTTTATTATCTCTCTGCGTGAAAATTAAATTAATAAAGCAGTGTTGGTTTATTACTAATATGAATAAGTTACTGCCTTTAAATATTTAAATAGTATGCATCGTGATGATGATGCGCATCAGCGTATTCAGAACCGTACAAGGAAGAGACTCAATTATTAAATTAATAATCAATTGAGATAATGGATTTTAATTTTGCGTTTATTTGTCATTTCTATTAATGACATGATTCATATTGAAATCATTATAATAATTTATTGGAGTTTAAGATGACTGAATACACCTCAGTGGCAGATGTAAAAGAAGAATCCGGTGAAACAAACCTGCGTAATGTAGACCTTAACTTATTGACCGTGTTTGATGCGGTGATGCAAATGCAGAATGTTACCCGGGCTGCTGAACTTTTAGGTATGTCACAACCTGCTGTCAGTAATGCAGTGTCAAGACTTAAGGTCATGTTTAATGACGAATTATTTGTCCGTTACGGGCGGGGCATCCAGCCGACGGCCAGAGCGAAACAGTTATTCGGCCCTGTAAGACAGGCGCTGCAACTGGTACACAATGAGTTACCGGGCGCCGGATTTGACCCGGCAACCAGTGAGCGGACATTTAACCTGTCAATATCCAGCCCGTTAGATATTCGCTTAACGGATAAAATCATTGAACAGGTTAAACAGCACAGTAAAAAAATTAATATCAATATTCAGTCATATATGAGTAAAAATATTGAGCATGATCTGAAATATCAGGAAACAGATTTTGCCATCAGTTATAATCGTTTCGATAAACCAAACTATAACCATCACTTATTGTTTAACGATCAATTATCACTGGTTGCTGCCCGTCATCATCCCCGCGTACAATACTCTATTTCTGAGAAGCAGATTTTCACTGAGCAACATGCGGTTGTCGCGCTCGATTTAATTGATTCATTCAGCGCACCCTACTACGAAAACAATGAATTGCTGCGGGCTATTGTTTATCAGGGAACGAATTTAATCAGCGTGCTGAATATTGTCTCTAAAACAGAATTGGTCGCGATTGCGCCTAAGTGGCTTATCCAGCTTTATTCTTCTCTGCTGCCTATCCAGGAAGTGCAACTGCCGTGGGACAAAGTCAGCCGCCCGGCATTTCTAATCTGGCATGAAGCCTGTGCGCGGGATAAAGGTCATCAATGGATGAAAGCGCTGCTGAGCCAGTTCACTCACAGTATTTAATCACTCATTTAAGTCACGATGTCCTCCCGGTGGGCCGGTTTTCCTGCCGGGGGATTTTTTTGTGATCCCGCTATTGCAAAGATAACTAAATTTGCTTTTGTTCCCGCAGACAACAAGCTACACTTGCTGAAAATCTCAGCTTACACCTGTAAGCTGAAAGTAATTCCATAACGTGGAACCGCGCAGTATGGCGGCACAGTAAAGGAAACGCGTGTGACAAATACAAATTTGCATCACTATCATTTAGTGACGCGGCTGCAACAGCAGAAACAACAACGGGGCGACAAAATTGCACTGCGTCAGTGGTGTGAACAGGGACAGAATACGGATTATACCTGGCGGCAGGTTGGCGCGTTCAGTGAAAATCTGGCACACGCGCTGCTGGCGGAAGGTGTGAGTATACAGGAAAATATTGCCATATTTTCACACAACAGCGCCCTGTGGACGCTGGTTGATCTGGCTGTGTTACAGTGCCGCGCCATTGTTGTGCCGCTGTATGCCACCAGCAATGATGAGCAGGCTGCCTATATTATTAATGATGCGCAGACGCGTATTCTGTTCGTCGACGGACAAAAACAGGCGGAAATTGCGCTGTCATTATTGGAACAGTGCCCGACATTGGCGAAAATCATTATTATGGATCCGGAAACGGCCGCCATACCGTCGCATCCTGCCGTCTGTACCCTGCACCAGTTTATGGACCGGGATGTCAGTGCATCTGCTCAGGAACTGAGTCAGCGGATTGCAGATTGTTCACTTGACGACCTCTTCACCCTTATTTATACCTCCGGCACCACCGGCGAGCCGAAAGGCGTGATGCTGGATTACCGCAATGTTGCGGCTCAGCTCTATCTGCATGATGAGCGCCTGACACTGAATGAAAATGATACCTCGCTCAGTTTTCTGCCGCTGACCCATGTGTTCGAACGTGCCTGGAGCTTTTATGTGATGCACACCGGGGCGCTCAATGTTTACCTCAGTGACACCAACTTAGTCCGCGAAGCACTGATTTCAGTGAAACCAACGGTGATGTGTGCCGTTCCCCGTTTCTATGAAAAAGTATTCAGCGGTATCTACAAAAAAGTGGCGCAGGCACCCTGGTATAAGCGGGCACTGTTCCACTGGGCAGTGCGTACCGGCAAGAAAACGCTGGATGCACAACAGCAGGGAAAACCCTTGTCATGGCTGGCAACGCGCTGTGATAATGTTGCCCGTCAGCGGGTACTGAGTAAATTACGCGATGTTCTGGGCGGCAATATCCGCTTTTTACCGGCGGCAGGCGCGCGTCTGGATGATGAAATTATCCGTTTCTTCCTCGCCATCGGTATTAATATCAAATACGGCTACGGCATGACTGAAACTTGTGCCACCGTCTCCTGCTGGGAAAATACCGGTTACCGTCTCGGTTCGATTGGTGTGCCGCTGCCGGATGTGGACGTGCGTATCGGTGAGAAAAATGAGATTCAGGTGCGCGGACCTGTCGTAATGCGTGGTTATTACAATAAACCGGAAGAGACGCGTCAGGCCTTTACGGAAGATGGCTGGCTGCGTACCGGGGATGCCGGTGAGCTGGATGAGCAGGGCAATCTGTTTATCACTGAGCGCCTTAAAGATCTGATGAAAACCTCCAACGGCAAATACATTGCGCCGCAGATGCTGGAAGGCACGCTGGGTCAGGATCGTTTTATCGAGCACATTGCGATTGTGGCGGATGCACGCAAATTTGTGTCGGCGCTGATTGTCCCGTGTTTTGATACCCTGGAAGAGCACGCCCGCGCACTGAATCTCAAGTATCTCGATCGCATGGAGTTACTGAAAAACAGCCAGATTGTGGCACTGTTTGAGAGCCGCCTGAAAGAGCTGCAAAAAAATATTGCCGCATTCCATCAGGTCAAACGCTTTACACTGCTGCCGCAGAACTTCTCTATGGAGCTTGGCGAACTCACGCCGACCCTGAAATTACGCCGCAAAGTGATTGCGCAGCGTTATCATCAGGAAATTGAATCCATGTATACCGAGTAATTCTCTCAAATGGCGCCGCACATTTCGTGTGCGGTGCCATTTTTATATCCCGTTGGTTTTTCCTCTCCTCTCAGTGAACTCTGCTTTGCGATATGGCGCTGTCCGGCATGATCGTCTGCGGATCACAACATTTCCCTTATTCCTCTTTCCGTGCAGCATTGGCGGCGGAAAAAACGCATTTGCCAGCACCGTCAGTTTGTCGTTATGTTAATCCTCAGATAACTAAAAACAGACAAACACATCACTTGCAGTTATAACCCGCAATCACGGGCAGGAGAGCATTTATGGAGAGGTTGACAGGGGCAGAGATGATCGTGCGCTCGCTTATTGATGAAGGCGTGGCGCATGTTTTCGGCTATCCGGGCGGCGCGGTGCTGGATATTTATGACGCACTGCACACGGTGGGCGGCATCGGACACATTCTTGTCCGCCACGAGCAGGCGGCGGTTCACATGGCGGACGGCTATGCCCGCGCCACCGGTAAAACCGGCGTGGTGCTGGTGACATCCGGTCCCGGTGCGACCAATGCGATTACCGGCATTGCCACTGCCTATATGGATTCTGTGCCGCTGGTGGTGCTGTCAGGGCAGGTCGCGAGTGCGCTTATCGGCAACGATGCATTTCAGGAAGTCGATATGGTGGGGATCTCCCGCCCGGTGGTGAAACACAGCTATCTTATCCATGATGTGGCTGATATTCCTGCCACCATCAAAAAAGCCTTTTATCTGGCACAAACCGGACGACCGGGACCTGTGGTTATTGATTTTCCTAAAGATATCGTCCAGCAAAAACATGAATACAGCTATCCGGCGCGGGTCAGTCTGCGCTCTTATAACCCGACAGGCGCGGGGCATAAAGGGCAGATAAAACGCGCGCTTATCACGCTGATGCAGGCAAAGCGTCCGGTAATGTATGTCGGCGGCGGGGTTGTCAGTGCGCAGTGCAGTCCGGAAATTTTCACCCTGGCAGAAAAACTGCGGTTGCCGGTCGCCCTCTCCCTGATGGGGCTGGGTGCATTTCCCGGTACTCACCCGCAGTGTGTCGGGATGTTAGGTATGCACGGAACGTATGAAGCGAACAATACCATGCATCACAGTGATGTGATTTTTGCGGTCGGCGTGCGCTTTGATGACCGGACAACCAATAATCTGGAAAAATATTGCCCAGAGGCAACCATTATTCATATTGATGTCGATCCTGCGTCCATTTCAAAAACGGTGGCAGCCGATATCCCGATTGTCGGGGATGCAAAACTGTGTCTGGCACAGATGCTGCTGCAACTGGAATCCCTTGAGGACGGACAGGATCCGGACGCGCTGTGTGACTGGTGGCGGCGTATTGATCACTGGAAAGAAAAGCAGTGTCTGGCGATAGATGAGAAGGGTGACAAAATCAAGCCGCAGACAGTGATCCGCACCTTGTGGGAACTGACGGAAGGCAACGCGTATGTGACCTCTGATGTCGGGCAGCATCAGATGTTTGCTGCGCTCTATTACCCGTTTGATGAGCCCCGTCACTGGATAAACTCCGGCGGGCTGGGCACGATGGGTTTCGGTTTACCGGCGGCACTGGGTGTCCGGCTGGCAAAACCGGACGATATGGTTGTCTGCGTGACGGGTGACGGCAGCATTCAGATGAATATCCAGGAGCTCTCCACCGCACTGCAATTTAATCTGCCGGTGCTGGTGCTGAATCTGAACAACCGCTTCCTCGGCATGGTCAAACAGTGGCAGGACATGGTGTATGACGGACGTCATTCACACTCGTATATGGACTCATTACCGGATTTTGTAAAACTGGCGGAAGCCTACGGACACAAAGGTATCGCAATCAGCGACAAAGCCACATTGCGTGAGCAGCTTACAGAGGCATTGCGTATCGTCCGTGAAGAAAAACGGCTGGTATTTGTTGATGTGCAGGTGGATGAAAAAGAACATGTTTATCCGATGCACATCCGCAACGGCGGCATGGATGAAATGTGGTTAAGCAAAACGGAGAGGACCTGATTATGCGGCGGATTCTGTCAATCTTATTAGAAAACGAAACGGGAGCCTTATCTCGTGTGGCAGGGCTTTTTTCTCAGCGCGGTTATAATATCGAAAGTATCACAGCCGCCCCGACTGACGATCCGTCATTGTTTCGTCTGACGATCCAGACCAAAGGGGATGCCCGTGTGCTGGAGCAGATAGAAAAGCAGCTCAACAAGCTGGTGGATGTGTTCCGTGTGACGGAACTGAGTGCCGCAACGCATATTGAGCGCGAAGTGATGCTGGTGAAATTACAGGCAAGCGGTTATGCGCGTGATGAAATCAAACGAAGCACTGATATCTTCCGCGGGCAGATTGTGGATGTCACCGCAACACTCTATACCGTACAACTGACCGGGACGAGTGAAAAGCTGGACGCCTTTCTGGATGCAGTGCGCGGCTTTGCTGAAATTGTCGAAATCGCCCGTTCCGGCATCGTCGGGATGTCGCGGGGTGATAAAATAATGCGATGAAATATTCGTGGTGAAAGGGTAAACTACGGGTTCTTCTTGTTGGCCCTCTTTTCAGGGCCGTTCCTGATTTGTAAGGGGTTAACGTGAAACTGGATGAAATCGCCCGACTTGCCGGTGTGTCACGCACGACGGCCAGTTATGTCATCAACGGAAAAGCAAAACAATATCGTGTGAGTGACAAAACTGTCGAAAAAGTGATGGCGGTGGTTCGTGAGCATAATTACCATCCGAACGCGGTTGCGGCAGGTTTGCGTGCAGGTCGTACGCGCTCTATCGGGCTGGTTATTCCTGATTTGGAAAATACCAGTTATACCCGTATCGCTAATTATCTCGAACGCCAGGCACGGAGCCGGGGTTATCAGCTGCTGATAGCCTGTTCGGAAGATCAGCCGGATAACGAAATCCGCTGTGTGGAGCATCTGTTACAGCGTCAGGTGGATGCAATTATTGTCTCTACCGCTCTGCCGCCGGAGCATCCGTTCTATCAGCGCTGGGCAAACCGGTCATTGCCGATTGTCGCGCTTGACCGTGCGCTGGAAAACGAACATTTTATCAGTGTGGTCGGGGATGATTTTGAAGATGCCAAAATGTTGGCATCTGAATTACGCCGGTTCCCGGCAGAATCTGTGGTGTATCTGGGTGCTCTGCCTGAGCTCTCTGTCAGCTTCCTGCGTGAGCAGGGTTTCCGTGAAGCCTGGGAAGGCGATGCACGGAATGTGAATTTCCTGTACGCGGGCAGTTATGAGCGGGAAGCCTCAGCGAAAGCATTCAACACCTGGCTGGAAAGCAATCCGATGCCGGATGCGCTGTTTACCACCTCTTTTGCTTTGTTGCAGGGTGTGATGGATGCAACGCTTGCGCGCAGTGGTCGTCTGCCTAATCAGCTGGTTATCGCGACCTTTGGTGATCATGAACTGCTTGATTTCCTGGAGTGTCCGGTTCTGTCTGTGGCTCAGCGTCACCGCGATATTGCTGAGCGTGTTCTGGAACTGGTGCTGGCAAGTCTTGATGAAAAACAGAAACCGGCTGCCGGAATTACCCGGATCCGTCGTGACCTTTGCCGTCGTGGAAGTTTAAGCCGCCGGTAATTATTTCGGCCCATAATTTATGGTTTACTCTGATACCTATACGAAAACGTATAGGTATTTTTATTTAGTCCCCGGAAAAATAGCCGAAAAACTCATTTTAAGAGAAATCCTAAGATTTTTTTTTCATTTTTGCTGATTGACAGAAATTGACAAATTTTACAGCAGGCTATTTTCAATCGGTAAATACACTTATTTGAGGTAAGGATATTTACGGATCAATATAGTTTCCTCATTAAGATTATGCCTATATAATTGATTTGGTGAACATTTAATTTTTAATGATTGAATAATTACATAGTGTAACAAATAACAGCAAAGTGACTTTCCGGAGTACAAACCCGGAGCGGTATGGTGTAACGGTGAATTTTTATCCTGAAAGTGAGTAGTGGCTCGCAAAAATGCATCTTTCTTTCATCATATTCGGTATAATTTACCCCTGTTAGCTGAGTGTGTATTATGTGATTTTTTTTTCTGATTTGAATCAGTGTGTTACCTGAATTCTGTTCCCTGAAGCTAAAAATACCATATTTTCTCACCCCCCTGTTCCCCGACGATAGATCCGAAACCTTGTCAGCTCTGGCTTGACAAGCTTTTCGTACCATTCGTAAACTCTGTAAGTGGGGAATTGTGGGTGGATGTGGTAAATCCGGGAAAAAAGGGCGGAGAAACGAATGTTTCGTGGTGCAACACTGGTGAGTCTTGATGGCAAAGGGCGGATTACTGTACCGACAAGGTACCGGTCGCTGCTTGCCGAAAAGTCAGAGGGAAAGATGATATGCACCATCGATCTCCACCAGCCGTGTTTGTTGCTTTATACCTTACCGGAGTGGGAACTGATCGAACTGAAACTGGCACAGTTATCCTCTATGATCCCTGCCGAGCGCCGGGTTCAGCGGTTACTGCTCGGGCACGCCGCGGAATGCCAGATGGACAGCGCAGGACGTCTTTTGTTAGCCGGTACGTTACGTACCCATGCGCGGCTAACCAAAGAGGTTATGTTAGTCGGACAGTTCAATAAGTTTGAATTGTGGGATGAACAAACCTGGTATCAGCAGGTGCAGGATGACATTTCCGCCGAACAGACGGCATCTGAACCTTTATCAGCCCGGTTACAGGATTTATCACTTTAAATGACAGAGAGTCAGTTTCAGCATACCAGTGTCTTACTGGACGAGGCCGTCAACGGATTAACTATCCGTAAAGACGGAATTTATATCGACGGTACATTTGGCCGTGGCGGGCATTCCCGTCTGATTTTATCGCAGCTTGGTGAACAGGGCCGTCTGATAGCAATAGACCGTGATCCGCAGGCGATTGCTGCCGCAGCACTGATTGACGATCCGCGTTTTTCCATCGTTCACGGTCCGTTTTCCGGTATTGCCGGATACGTCAATGACCTGGGACTGAATGGTCAGATTGACGGCGTGTTGCTGGATTTGGGTGTGTCTTCCCCGCAACTGGATGACCCGGAGCGCGGATTTTCGTTTATGCGTGACGGACCACTGGATATGCGGATGGACCCGACCCGGGGTATTTCTGCGGCGCAGTGGCTGACAGAAGCGAAAGAAGAAGATATTGCGTGGGTACTGAAAAATTTTGGTGAAGAGCGTTTTTCCAAACGTATTGCCCGCGCCATTGTTGAGCGTAATCAGACTGAAGAGCCGCTGACAAGAACAAAACACCTTGCGTCACTGATAGCAGCGGTTTCTCCGGTGACAGAAAAACATAAACATCCGGCAACACGCAGCTTCCAGGCTATCCGTATTTATGTGAACAGTGAACTGGATGAAATCCGCCAGGCGCTGACAGGTGCATTAAGCATTCTGGCACCCGGCGGGCGTTTATCGGTAATCAGCTTCCATTCACTGGAAGACCGGATTGTTAAGCAGTTTATGCGTAATGAGAGCCGTGGTCCGCAGGTTCCGCGCGGATTACCGCTGACAGAAGCTCAGTTGAAAGCGCACGGTACACCATCACTGAAACTGGCGGGAAAAATGAAACCGTCTGAGCAGGAAATCAGTGTTAATCCGCGCGCGCGCAGTTCTGTTCTGCGTTTTGCTGAGAAAGTAGATAACGAATGACAACGGAACGGCACAATTTAGCCCGCGTTATCTGCCGTGATATGTTACGCCACGGGTTTATCCCTGCGATTTTATTTGTCGCCGTGATAATCAGTGCCATTTTTGTGGTGATCACGGCACATAAAACGCGTCTGCTGACCGCTGAGCGGGAGCACCTTGTGCTGGAACGTAATTCGCTGGATATCGAGTGGCGTAATCTGATTCTGGAAGAGAACGCATTAGGGGATCACAGCCGTGTGGAGCGTATGTCTGTTGAGCGTCTCAGCATGCAGCATGTGGATCCTGCAAATGAACAAATTGTCGTAACAAAATGACGAAGGCATGAAGAGCAAAAAAAACAGCAGGCAAAACACGCGGTGGCGCCCGTATTAAGCGCCCGGAAGAAAAAGCCAGTTTTATAAGCTGGCGTTTTGCGTTGTTATGCGGCGGGATTGGTCTTGCGTTAGCCGCACTGCTGATACGGGTGGCGTATTTACAGATTATTAACCCGGACATGCTGGTCAAAGAAGGGGATATGCGCTCCCTGCGGGTTCAGGAAATCCCGACAGCCCGCGGCATGGTAAGTGACCGCATGGGTCGCCCGCTGGCTGTCAGTGTGCCGGTAAATGCCGTCTGGGCTGATCCGAAAGAGTTAGCGGACAAAGGCGGGGTAGGGGATGACACCCGCTGGCGCGCGCTGTCTGAAGCGCTGAATATTCCGCTGGATCAGGTTAAGCGCAAAGTCACGGCAAACCCGAAAGGCCGCTTTGTGTATCTGGCACGTCAGGTTAACCCGACCATCGGCGATTATGTGAAAAAACTGAATCTGCCGGGTATCTATCTCCAGGCGGAATCAAAACGTTACTATCCGGCAGGCTCGGTGACGGCTCATATCATTGGTGTCACGAATATCGATGACCAGGGTATTGAAGGGGTTGAGAAGAGTTTCGACCGCTGGCTGACTGGGGTGCCGGGACAGCGCACAGTCCGTAAAGATCGCAGCGGACGGGTGATTGAAGATACGATTTCTCAGGAAAGCCAGGCGGGTCATAACCTGACGCTCAGTATTGATGAGCGTTTACAGGCACTGGTGTTCCGTGAAATCAGCAGTGCGGTGGCGCTGAATAAAGCCGAATCCGGCACGGCGATTCTGGTGGATGTGAATACCGGGGAGATTCTGGCGATGGCAAACAGCCCGTCATACAACCCGAACAATCTCCAGGGTACACCGAAAGATTCGATGCGCAACCGCGCTATTACCGATATTTTTGAACCGGGCTCGACGGTAAAACCGATGGTGGTTATGAGTGCTCTGCACAATAACATCATCAAACCTAACAGCGTGGTGAATACCTATCCATACCGAATCAGTGGTCATGAAATCAAGGATGTCGGGCGTTATGCCGAACTGACCATCACAGGTATTTTACAGAAATCGAGTAACGTAGGGGTTTCACGACTTGCGTTAGCGATGCCCGCTCAGGAACTCGTGGACGTCTATTCGCGTTTCGGGCTGGGAAGACCGACCAATCTGGGGCTGGTCGGAGAAAGCAGTGGCATATATCCAAGTAAAAAAACACGGTGGTCGGAACTTGAAAGGGCCACCTTTTCTTTTGGCTACGGGCTGATGGTAACACCGTTACAGTTAGCGCGGGCTTACGCAACAATAGGCAGTTTCGGGATTTACCGCCCGCTCTCCATCACAAAAGTCGATCCGCCGGTGCCGGGCACCCGTGTCTTCCCTGAGCCGGTGATGAAAACCGTGGTTCAGATGATGGAAAGTGTGGCATTACCCGGCGGCGGCGGAACGCGCGCGGCTATCAAAGGGTATCGCGTGGCGATTAAAACCGGGACGGCGAAAAAAGTGGGCGACGACGGGAAATATGTTAACCGTTATATCGCGTATACCGCCGGTGTCGCACCGGCGAGTCGTCCACGCTTTGCGCTGGTTGTGATTATCAATGACCCGCAGGGCGGCAAGTATTACGGGGGTGCGATCTCCGCACCGGTATTCGGTGCCATCATGGGCGGTGTTTTGCGCACAATGAATGTGGAACCCGACGCGTTGCCGCCGGAAGAACAAACTAACGACGTGGTTACTACAAAACCAAAAGAGGGTACAAGTGGCAGATCGTAATTTGCGCGATTTACTCGCGCCGCTCGGTGTTGATGCACCGGCGAAGGCGTTACGTGATATGACCTTAGACAGTCGCAAAGCGGCTGCCGGAGATCTGTTCCTGGCGGTAAAAGGTCATCAGTCGGACGGACGTCACTATATTCCTCAGGCGATTGCACAGGGTGTGGCGGCGGTTGTAGCCGAAGCGGAAGGCACGGCAGAAGACGGCAGCGTACAGATCCTGCACGGCGTACCGGTTGTGTATCTGAGCCACCTCAATGAAAAATTATCCCGTCTGGCGGGTGAGTTTTACCACCACCCGGCGCAGCGCCTGAAACTGATTGGTGTTACCGGCACGAACGGCAAAACCACCACCACGCAACTGCTCGCACAGTGGACACAGGCAATGGGTGAAACCAGTGCGGTGATGGGAACGGTCGGTAACGGCTTGCTCGGGCATGTTATCCCGACAGAAAATACCACGGGCTCTGCTGTTGATATTCAGCTTGAGCTGGACAAACTGGCAGCCAAAGGTGCAACCGTTGCAGCAATGGAAGTCTCCTCTCACGGTCTGGTACAGAGCCGTGTTGCCGCGTTGGCGTTCCGGGCGGCTGTGTTCACAAATTTAAGTCGTGATCATCTTGATTATCACGGCGATATGGCCAATTACGAAGCCGCCAAATGGCTGCTCTTCTCAACCCATCACAGCGAACAAAAAATTATTAATGCGGATGATGAGACAGGGCAAAAATGGCTGGCGAATCTGCCTCAGGCAGTTGCTGTTACCATGGAAAACCGTCTGCCGGCAAACTGGCAGGGGCGCTTTCTGAAAGCGACTGCGGTGGATTATCACGACAGCGGCGCACATATCACCTTTACCTCAAGCTGGGGTGACGGCGAACTGGACAGCCCGTTAATGGGCGCGTTTAACGTCAGTAACCTGTTAGTCGCGGCGGCAACACTGCTGGCGCTGGGTTATGAACTGAACAGCTTACTGCGCAGTGCAACGTCTTTAGCGCCGGTCTGCGGGCGCATGGAAGTGTTCAGTGCTGAAAACCGTCCGACTGTTGTGGTTGATTACGCTCACACCCCGGACGCACTGGAAAAAGCCCTGAGTGCGGCGCGCCTGCATACCAAAGGCAAACTCTGGTGTGTCTTTGGTTGCGGCGGGGATCGCGATAAAGGCAAACGTCCGCTGATGGGGGCAATTGCCGAGCAGGAGTCTGATGTGGTGGTGATAACAGACGACAATCCGCGCAGCGAAGAGCCACAGGCAATTATCAATGACATCATGTCCGGTCTGGTTGATACCTCGCGCGCACTGCCTATCCCGGGACGCGCCGAAGCCGTCACCTTTGCGGTGATGCAGGCGAAAGCCGACGACGTGGTGCTGGTGGCAGGGAAAGGTCATGAAGATTATCAGTTGGTCGGCAGCCGCCGTCTGGACTATTCCGATCGTCTGACAGTCGCCCGGTTGCTGGGAGTGCTCGCATGATACCCGTCTCTCTTGCTGACATCGCACAACTGACCGGCGGGGAGCTTATCCTCAGCGGTCATGCGGCATCAGAACAGGTTGAAAGCGTCACAACAGACAGTCGCACTATCGGCAGTAACGCCCTGTTTATCGCCCTGGCAGGTGAGCATTTTGATGCGCACGATTTTATTCAGGATGTGGTAGCGAAAGGTGTCACAGCCGTGGTGGTTAACCGCCGTACAGAGGTTAACTGCCCGCAGATTATTGTAGATGATACCCGCATTGCGCTGGGCGCGATTGCAAAAGGTAACCGCCTGCGCAGTCAGGCAAAGGTGGTTGCGCTCACCGGATCATCCGGTAAAACCTCCGTCAAAGAAATGACGGCGGCTATTTTACAGCAGGCGGGTGAAACCCTGTTTACTGCCGGCAATTTCAATAATGATATTGGTGTGCCGCTGACCTTACTGCGTCTGACGGAAAAACATCAGTTTGCTGTTATCGAGCTGGGTGCCAATCATACCGGCGAGATTGCGTACACGGTTGCGATGACCTGCCCGCAGACGGCGCTGGTTAATAATCTGTTTGCCGCGCACATTGGTGAGTTCGGTTCTGCCGACGCGATAGCGCAGGCAAAAGGCGAGATTTTTGCCGGTCTGACTGACGAGGGCACGGCAATCATCAATCTGGAGAGCAATGACCTTGCGAACTGGCAGTCACATCTGACATCCCGCCAGACCCGCTGGTGCTTTTCCGTTGATCCGCACCCGCAGGCAGATTTTTACGCCACAAACGTGGTGATAAACCCGCTGACGACTGATTTTACACTTCACACACCGGCTGGCAGTACCGCTGTCACCCTGCCGTTACCGGGCCGCCATAATATTGCGAATGCACTGGCTGCTGCCGCGCTGGCAATATCCGCCGGTGCAACACTGACGGATATTCGCAGCGGACTGGCGCAGGTCAGAGCAGTGCCGGGGCGTTTATACCCGATAGCACTGGCGCCGGGCAAACTGTTGGTGGATGACACCTACAATGCTAATGACGGCTCACTGATTGCTGCTATCCGTGTGCTGGCACAATTACCGGGCTACCGTATCCTGGTCACCGGTGATATTGCAGAATTAGGTGAATACGCACAGGCGAACCACCGCAAAGTCGGGCAGGCAGCCCGCGACGCCGGACTGGACGCCGTCTTTAGTGTCGGTAAGTTCAGTCACTATATCAGCGACGAATGTCAGGGACGCCATTTTGCTGATAAATCAACCTTAATCGCTGAGCTGACCCCGTTGTTAGCTCAGCATCCGTCCATTTCAATTTTAGTTAAAGGTTCACGCAGCTCCGCAATGGAAGAAGTTGTGCACGCCTTGCAGGAGACTATCCCATGCTGACCTGGCTGGCCGAATATCTGGTGCAGTTCCATACTGCGTTTAACGTCTTTTCGTATCTGACGTTCCGCGCCATTGTTGGTCTGCTGACCTCACTGATTATTGCATTATGGATGGGACCGCATGTGATTGCGTATCTTCAGAGAATGCAGATTGGTCAGGTTGTCCGCAGCGAAGGACCTGAATCGCACTTCAGTAAGCGTGGCACGCCGACGATGGGCGGCATGATGATCCTCTTCTCTATCGTTATTTCAGTGCTGCTGTGGGCGCGGCTGGATAACCCGTATGTCTGGTGTGTGCTGCTGGTACTCATCGGCTACGGCGTTGTCGGTTTTGTGGATGATTACCGCAAAGTGGTGCGCAAAGACACCAAAGGGCTGATTGCCCGCTGGAAATATTTCTGGCAGTCCGTGCTGGCGCTGGCGGTTGCATTCAGTATGTATGCCATCGGTAAAGACACGGCAGCCACACAGTTAGTTGTGCCGTTCTTTAAAGATGTGATGCCGCAGCTGGGTCTGCTTTATATCCTGCTGGCTTACTTTGTGATTGTCGGCACCAGCAACGCGGTGAATTTAACTGATGGTCTGGATGGTCTGGCAATTATGCCGACGGTCTTTGTTGCCGCCGGATTTGCACTGGTGGCCTGGGCGACCGGTAACGTAAATTTTGCACATTATCTGAGCATTCCGTATCTGCCGTATGCCGGGGAATTGGTGATTGTCTGCACGGCAATTGTCGGGGCGGGGCTTGGTTTCCTCTGGTTTAACACCTATCCGGCGCAGGTTTTCATGGGTGATGTCGGCTCGCTGGCACTCGGAGGGGCGCTCGGAACGATTGCTGTACTGCTGCGTCAGGAATTCCTGCTGCTGATTATGGGTGGCGTATTTGTGGCAGAAACACTGTCGGTGATTTTACAGGTTGGCTCCTTCAAGTTACGCGGTCAGCGTATCTTCCGGATGGCACCTATTCATCATCATTATGAATTAAAAGGCTGGCCTGAACCGCGGGTGATTGTCCGTTTCTGGATTATCTCTCTGATGTTAGTGCTTATTGGTCTGGCGACACTCAAGGTACGTTAATCATGACGAATTATCAGGGGAAAGACATTGTAATTGTCGGGCTCGGTTTAACCGGGCTTTCCTGTGTGGATTTTTTTATGTCGCGCGGCGTCACGCCACGGGTCATGGACAGCCGCACTTCCCCGCCCGGCATGGATAAATTGCCGGACGGCATTGAGTGTCACTGCGGGGGTTTTGAGCCGCAATGGTTGCTGGATGCAGATTTGATTGTCGCAAGTCCCGGTGTGGCAGTAAGCACCCCTGAACTGTATGCGGCGGCGCAGTCGGGTGTTGAAATTATCGGTGATATTGAATTATTCGCCCGCGAAGTAACAGTACCGGTGGTGGCGATTACCGGCTCTAACGGCAAAAGCACCGTCACCTCACTGGTTGGTGAGATGGGGCGCTGTGCCGGGTTACGCACAGGTGTCGGCGGTAATATCGGTTTACCGGCACCGGAACTGCTGAAAGAAGCGTATGACCTGTGTGTGCTTGAGTTATCCAGCTTTCAGCTGGAAACCACATTCAGCCTGAGTGCGGCTGCCGCCACTGTGCTGAATGTGACGGAAGATCATATGGATCGTTACCCGCAGGGATTAGAACAGTATCGCGCGGCAAAACTGCGTGTCTACCATAATGCACCGGTGTGTGTGTATAACGCAGAAGACGCACTGACACAGCCGGGTTGTGATTGTAACTCTGCTGACTATGTCAGTTTCGGCAGCGATACCGGTGATTACTGGCTGAATACTGAAGAGCAGGCGCTCTATTTCCACGGTGAAAAACTGCTCGATTGCAGTGAAATGATCCTGCACGGGCAGCACAATTATTGTAATGCCCTGGCTGCCCTCGCGCTGGCAGATGCCGTGAATATTCCGCGTGAAGGGGCTTTGCAGGCACTGCGCACCTACAGCGGGCTGGCGCACCGTTTCCAACTGGTGCATGAAGCGGCAGGTGTGCGCTGGATTGATGACTCCAAAGCAACGAACGTCGGCAGTACGGAAGCCGCACTGAACGGATTACGGGTGGATGGCTGTCTGCATCTGCTGCTGGGCGGTGACGGAAAATCGGCTGATTTCTCGCCGCTGTTGCCGTATCTGGGCGGGGATAATATCCGCTTATATTGCTTTGGTCGTGACGGCGCACAACTGGCGCAACTGCGCCCGGATGTGTCTGTGCTGACTGACACGATGGAGCAGGCAATGCGTACATTAGCGCCGGTGCTGGCGGCGGGCGATATGGTGCTGTTATCACCGGCCTGTGCCAGTCTGGATCAGTTCCGTAATTTTGAAGTGCGCGGGCGCGAATTTACCCGTCTGGCGCAGGAGCTGAGTGCATGAAATTTCCCGGATCACAGCGTCTGAAAAACTGGCTTATCGGCGAACGAAACGGTGAGTTCAGCACGGTTGTTATGTACGACCGGACATTGCTGTGGTTTGCTCTGGGGCTGGCGGCGGTCGGTTTTGTGATGGTGACATCCGCCTCAATGCCTGTCGGGCAGCGGCTGGCGGAAGATCCGTTTTATTTCGCCAAGCGTGACGGCGGGTTTTTAATTTTTTCTTTTATTGTTGCTGTTGTCGTCATGCGCTTTCCGCTGGAAATGTGGCAGCGTTACAGCACATTACTGCTGATTGGTACGGTCGCCGGGCTGATTATTGTGCTCGGCGTGGGCAGCTCAGTTAACGGGGCATCGCGCTGGATTGCTATCGGGCCGATGCGTATTCAGCCTGCGGAAGTCTCCAAACTGGCGCTGTTTGTTTATCTGGCAAGCTATCTGGTGCGCAAAGTGGAAGAGGTCAGAAATAATTTCTGGGGATTCTGCAAGCCGATGGGCGTGATGTTTATACTGGCGGTATTACTGCTGTTACAGCCGGACTTAGGTACTGTGGTGGTGCTGTTTGTCACCACACTGGCGCTGCTGTTTCTGGCAGGTGCGAAGATGTGGCAGTTTATCTCTATCATCGGCATTGGCGCGGCAGCCGTTGTGTCGCTGATTATTGCTGAGCCGTACCGTATGCGCCGTGTGACCTCCTTTCTTGACCCGTGGGAAGATCCGTTCGGCAGCGGTTATCAGTTAACACAGTCACTGATGGCGTTCGGGCGTGGTGATTATCTCGGGCAGGGGCTGGGTAACTCCATCCAGAAAATGGAATACCTGCCGGAAGCGCATACCGACTTTATTTTTGCCATCCTCGGGGAAGAACTGGGGTATGTGGGCGTGATCCTTGTGCTGCTGATGGTCTTTTTTGTTGCGTTCCGCGCGATGGTGATTGGTCGCCGCGCATTGCAGCTTGACCAGCGTTTTGCTGGTTTTCTGGCATGTGCCATCGGGATCTGGTTCAGTTTTCAGTCACTGGTCAATGTGGGTGCAGCCTCCGGTATGCTGCCGACCAAAGGGCTGACACTGCCGCTTATCAGTTACGGTGGCTCCAGTTTAGTGATTATGACCGTAGCCATCGCGTTGTTGCTGCGGATTGATTTTGAAACCCGTCTGGCAAAAGCCCAGGCATTCTCAAGGAGAGCGCGATGAGTAATAAAGCCCCCCGTCTGATGGTTATGGCCGGCGGAAGCGGCGGACATGTATTTCCGGGGCTTGCGGTTGCGCACTATTTGCAGACTCAGGGCTGGGATATCCGCTGGTTGGGAACACGCGACCGGATGGAAGCTCAGCTGGTGCCGAAACACGGTATTGATATTGATTTTATTGAAATTACCGGGTTACGTGGCAAAGGTCTTAAAGCCATGCTGACCGCGCCGTTTCGCATCGCAAAAGCGATAAAACAGGCGAAAAAAATTATGCGGGACTATCAGCCTGATGCTGTACTCGGCATGGGCGGGTTTGTTTCCGGTCCCGGTGGTGTTGCTGCATGGCGCTGCGGTATCCCGGTTATCCTGCATGAACAAAACGGTGTTGCGGGTCTGACCAACGGCTGGTTATCCAAAATCGCCACGACCGTGTTACAGGCATTTCCGGGCGCATTTGCGGACGCGCCGGTAGTCGGAAATCCTGTGCGCGAAGACCTGCTGGTGTTGCCGGCACCTGCGCAACGCTTTGCCGGGCGCGAAGGACCAATCCGGATACTGGTGATCGGCGGTAGTCAGGGCGCACGAATTCTGAACCAGACAGTGCCGGAAGTGGCGGAATTAATGGGTGATGCAGTCTGTATCCGCCATCAGGCCGGAAAAGGCAGTATGGAAAGCACACTGGCACTGTATAACGAACACAATTCAGCGGATAATGTCACTGTCACTGAATTTATTGATGATATGGCGGATGCTTATACCTGGGCGGATGTGGTTATCTGCCGCTCCGGTGCACTGACCGTCAGTGAAATTTCTGCCGTGGGTCTTGGCGCTGTTTTTGTGCCGTTTCAGCATAAAGATCGTCAGCAGTACCGGAACGCGCTGCCGCTGGAAAACGCCGGTGCCGCGGTTATCCTTGAGCAGCCTGCATTTACGGCGCAGGCGGTGGCAGGATACTTACAGGAGTGGGACAGACCGCGCCTGCTGAAAATGGCAGAGCAGGCAAACAGTGTGGCCATTACCGATGCCACCAAACGAGTGGCAGATGCAATTATTGCGGCTGCAAAAAAACACTAACGAATTGATATAGCGAATAATTAACGTGAATACACAGCAACTGGCGAAATTACGATCCTTCATCCCGGAAATGAAACGCGTCCGGCGCATCCACTTTGTCGGTATCGGCGGCGCCGGTATGGGCGGGATAGCGGAAGTGCTGGCGAATGAAGGCTATGAGATAAGCGGGTCTGACCTGGCGCCTAATGCAGTGACAAAACAACTGACTTATCTGGGCGCGACTATTTTCTTTAATCACCGCCCTGAAAATATTGCAGATGCCAGTGTTGTTGTTGTCTCCACGGCGATTTCACAGGATAACCCTGAACTTGTCGCGGCGCGTGAAGCTCGTATTCCGGTTATCCGCCGCGCGGAAATGCTGGCAGAACTGATGCGGTTCCGTCACGGCGTGGCAATTGCCGGGACTCACGGCAAAACCACAACTACTGCGATGATCTCCGGTATTTACGGACGCGGTGGTCTGGACCCGACTTTTGTTAACGGCGGACTGGTTAAAGCTGCCGGTGTGCATGCGCGTCTGGGATCAAGCCGTTACCTGATCGCGGAAGCAGATGAAAGCGATGCCTCTTTCCTGCATCTGCAACCGATGGTGGCTGTTGTTACTAATATTGAACCGGATCACATGGACACCTATCACGGCGATTTTGAAACGCTGAAAGATACGTTCATTACATTTCTGCACAACCTGCCATTCTACGGTCTTGCGGTGGTGTGCATGGATGACCCGGTTATCCGTGAGCTTCTTCCGCGAATCGGACGTTATGTGATTACCTATGGTTTTCATGAAGATGCTGATGTACGAATCGGTAATTTTGAACAGCGCGGCGCTCAGTGTTTCTTCACGGTTTATCGTGAAAACATGCCTGATTTGCATGTGGAACTGAATGCACCGGGTCGTCATAATGTGCTGAACGCGACTGCCGCGATCGCCGTGGCGTCCGAGGAAGGCATTGCTGATGACGATATCCTTGCATCACTGCGTGAATTCCAGGGAACCGGGCGCCGGTTTGATTTCCTCGGGAATTTCCCGCTGGAACACGTTAATCAAAAACCGGGCAGTGTGATGCTGGTGGATGACTACGGACATCACCCGACAGAAGTTGATGCAACCATTAAAGCTGCACGCGCAGGCTGGCCGGATAAACGCATTGTGATGATTTTCCAGCCACACCGTTATACCCGTACGCGTGATTTATACGAAGATTTTGCTAATACGCTGGATCAGGTGGATGTTCTGCTGATGCTGGATGTGTATTCTGCCGGTGAACCTGCTATTCCGGGCGCAGACAGCCGCTCATTGTGCCGGACAATTCGTCAGCGCGGCAAGCTGGATCCTATTTTAGCCACCGATCCCGGCAAAATTTCATCCGTATTAGCACAGGTTCTTGAAGATAATGATTTAATACTGGTTCAGGGCGCCGGAAATATCGGTAAAATAGCGCGTACATTGGCTGACACAAAATTGCGGCCGGTTTTGAGTGAGGATAACTAAGAATGACTGATAAAGTCGCGGTACTGATGGGCGGTACATCCGCAGAGCGTGAAGTTTCCCTGGCGTCGGGTGCCGCTGTACTTGCCGGGTTAAAAGAAGCCGGTATTAATGCGTTTGGTGTGGATACAAAAGAGTACGCGGTTACCCGTCTGAAAGAAGATGGTTTCACCCGTGTATTTATTGCGCTGCATGGCCGCGGTGGTGAAGACGGTACATTACAGGGCTGTCTGGAACAACTCGGTATTCCTTACACCGGCAGTGGTGTCATGGCGTCCGCACTCTCAATGGATAAACTGCGCACCAAGCAACTGTGGGCGGGAGCCGGTCTGCCGATCGCACCTTATTTTGCCATCAATGCTGCCCGTTTTGCGGTTATCAGTGATGATGAATTACAGCAGGGTGTTGCACCTTTAGGTTTTCCTGTCATTGTAAAACCAAGCCTGGAAGGCTCCAGCGTGGGTATGTCCAAAGTAGACAGCGCGCAGGCATTGCGTCCGGCACTGGAACTGGCATTCAAACATGACAAAGACGTACTGATTGAAAAATGGCTGAGCGGCCCGGAATTTACCGTCGGTTTTCTCGGTGAGCAAATGCTGCCGTCTATCCGCATTCAGCCTGCTGCTGTTTTTTATGATTATGAAGCCAAATATATCTCGGATGACACGCAGTATTTCTGTCCGGGTCTTGAAGGCGCGCGGGAAACTGAAATCCGCGACCTGGCAAAAGCAGCGTATAAAGCTGTCGGCTGTGAAGGTTGGGGACGCGTGGATGTTATGCTCGACAGTGACGGACAATTTTATCTGCTGGAAGTCAATACCTCACCGGGTATGACTAACCACAGTTTAGTGCCGCAGGCGGCACGCGAGGCAGGCATGAGTTTCTCCGTGTTTGTTGCCAACGTCCTGGCACTGGCGGACTGATATGTCACAGGCTGCACTGAATATGCGTGAACCGGAGCCGGAGTTCGACGGTTCACGTCCCAGTAACGGCACTTATCTCTCCGGCCTGTTGTTTTTCCTGATTGTATTGGGAACACTGGTCTGGGGCGGTCTGATGGTGCTGAACTGGATGAAAGATGCAGACCGTCTGCCTATGTCAAAACTGGTTTTAACCGGTGAGCGGCATTACACGAAAAATGATGATGTGCGCAAAGCGGTATTATCCCTCGGGACGCCCGGCACCTTCATGACACTGGATGTCAGTGAAGTGCAGCAGCAACTGGAGCGGATCCCGTGGTTACGTCAGGTGACTGTGCGTAAGCAGTGGCCTGACGAACTGAAAATACATCTGGTGGAGTATGTGCCTTATGCACGTTGGAACGACGCCCAGATGATAGATGACGCCGGACGGGTTTTCAGCCTGCCGGTGCAACTGACTGAAAAAGAATCCTTTCCCATGCTGTACGGGGCACAGGGCAGTGAAAAGGATGTATTGAAAGGGTATCGTGAGATAGCGCAGCAACTGGCGGGCGCGCAACTGAAGCTGAAATCAGCCTCAATGTCACCACGCCATGCCTGGCAGTTGGTTCTGGATAATGATATCCGGGTTGAACTGGGGCGCCTGGATACAGAAGGGCGGTTACGACGGTTTATTGAGCTGTATCCGACGCTGACCCAGGTTCAGGACAAACGGGTCGATTATGTCGATCTCCGCTATGACAGCGGCGCTGCGGTTGGCTGGGCACCATTACAGATCGATCCTTTCGCAAACGGAAATCAGGACTTTACAGGTAAAGAAGGCAGGCAGAATAACAATGATAAAAGCAACGGATAGAAAATTAGTCGTCGGCCTTGAAATAGGCACCGCCAAAGTATCTGCGCTTGTTGGTGAAATTCTGCCGGACGGTGTGGTGAACATTATCGGGGCGGGAAACTGCCCGTCACGCGGCATGGATAAAGGCGGCGTCAATGATTTGGAGTCGGTGGTGAAATGCGTTCAGCGCACCATCGACCAGGCAGAACTGATGGCCGACTGCCAGATTTCGTCTGTCTACCTGGCGCTGTCCGGTAAGCACATCAGTTGCCAGAACGAAATCGGTATGGTGCCGATTTCAGAAGAAGAAGTGACACAGGAAGATGTGGAAAATGTCGTGCATACGGCAAAATCTGTCCGTGTCCGTGATGATCACCGTGTCCTGCATGTTATCCCGCAGGAATACGCCATCGATTATCAGGAAGGTATTAAAAATCCGGTCGGATTATCCGGCGTACGGATGCAGGCGAAAGTCCATTTGATTACCTGTCATAATGATATGGCAAAGAATATTGTGAAAGCCGTTGAACGTTGCGGACTGAAAGTGGATCAGCTGATTTTTGCCGGACTGGCATCAAGCTTTGCCGTGCTGACAGAAGATGAGCGTGAGCTGGGCGTCTGTGTGGTCGATATCGGCGGTGGCACAATGGATATTGCAATTTACACCGGTGGTGCTTTACGTCACACCAAAGTTATCCCTTATGCAGGGAATGTGGTGACCGGGGATATCGCTTACGCATTCGGCACACCGCCGAATGATGCAGAAGCGATCAAAGTCCGCCACGGCTGTGCGTTAGGGGCGCTGGTCAGTAAAGATGAAACGCTGGAAGTCCCGAGTGTCGGCGGGCGTCCGCCGCGCAGTCTCCAGCGTCAGACATTAGCTGAAGTGATTGAGCCGCGTTATACGGAATTACTCAATCTGGTTAATGATGAAATTTTGAAAGTACAGGAACAATTACGTCAGCAGGGTGTCAAACACCATTTGGCCGCTGGTATCGTGCTGACAGGTGGTGCGGCTCAGATTAACGGATTAGTTGAGTGCGCCCAGCGGGTTTTCCATACGCAGGTTCGTATCGGACAACCGCTGAATATAACCGGCTTAACGGATTATGCGCAGGAACCGTATTATTCTACAGCGGTAGGGTTACTGCATTACGGAAAAGAATCTCACCTGGTCGGCGATACCGAGACGGAAAAACGTGCCTCGGTTGGCAGTTGGTTTAAAAAATTAACGGGCTGGCTCAGAAAAGAATTTTAATTTGCATTAAGGCTGGCGATAATAGCCGCTATTGCCGCTATTAAAGAAAGGCACAAAACGGAGAGAGATTATGTTTGAACCGATGGAATTGACCAACGATGCGGTGATTAAAGTCATCGGCGTCGGTGGGGGCGGCGGTAACGCTGTTGAGCACATGGTCCGCGAACGCATTGAAGGCGTTGAGTTCTTCGCTGTGAATACGGACGCTCAGGCGCTTCGTAAAACCGCCGTCGGGCAGACTATTCAGATTGGTAACGGGATTACCAAAGGGCTGGGCGCCGGTGCTAATCCGGAAGTCGGCCGTAATGCAGCAGAAGAAGATCGTGAAGCTCTGCGCAGCGCCCTGGATGGCGCAGATATGGTATTTATCGCAGCAGGTATGGGCGGTGGTACAGGAACAGGTGCTGCACCGGTTGTGGCTGAAGTTGCAAAAGAGCTGGGTATTCTGACCGTTGCGGTCGTGACCAAGCCGTTCAACTTCGAAGGTAAAAAGCGCATGGCGTTTGCTGAGCTGGGGATCACCGAGTTATCCAAACACGTTGACTCACTGATTACCATCCCGAATGACAAACTGCTGAAAGTGCTGGGTCGTGGTATTTCACTGCTGGATGCATTTGGTGCAGCGAATGATGTATTACGTGGCGCAGTGCAGGGTATTGCAGAACTGATTACCCGCCCGGGTCTGATGAACGTTGACTTTGCGGATGTCCGCACGGTAATGTCAGAAATGGGTTATGCAATGATGGGTTCCGGTGCGGCACGCGGTGAAGACCGTGCTGAAGAGGCCGCTGAAATGGCGATCTCCAGTCCGCTTCTGGAAGATATTGACCTGTCAGGTGCGCGTGGTGTGCTGGTTAACATCACGGCGGGCTTTGACCTGCGTCTGGATGAGTTTGAAACGGTGGGTAATACTATCCGTGCATTCGCATCTGATAACGCGACCGTGGTAATCGGGACATCTTTGGATCCTGAAATGAACGATGAACTGCGTGTGACTGTGGTGGCAACGGGTATCGGCATGGACAAGCGTCCTGAAATTACGCTGGTAACCAATAAAGCTGTCCAGACCAACAACATGGAACATCGTTATGCTCAGATGCAAAACAGCATGACAACAATGGATGAAAGCAAATCCGTCGCACAGGTTGTAAACGATTCATCAGTGCAAAGTAATAAAGAGCCGGACTATTTAGATATTCCTGCCTTTTTACGTAAACAGGCTGATTAATTGCGAAAAGGTTTGCATCTCCGCTTTTTGTGCTAAACTATCTCCCCTGCTGTTAGTTTATAATAGCAGGTGAGACAGTTAATCAAACGAGACAGACACGATGATCAAACAAAGAACATTAAAGCGTATTGTTCAGGCTACGGGTGTAGGTTTACATACCGGCAAAAAAGTTACGCTGACAATGCGTCCGGCTGCGGCAAACACCGGGGTCATCTATCGCCGTACTGATCTTAATCCGCCTGTCGATTTTCCGGCAGATGCGAAATCCGTGCGTGATACGATGTTATGTACGTGTCTTGTAAATGAAGACAATGTACGTATATCCACGGTTGAACATTTAAATGCAGCACTTGCGGGGCTTGGCATTGATAACATTGTTATCGAAGTCGACGCGGCTGAAATTCCTATTATGGATGGCAGCGCGAGTCCGTTTGTGTTTCTGTTACTGGATGCGGGTATCGAGGAGCTGAACAGCGCCAAGAAATTCCTGCGTCTGAAAGAAACCGTCCGTATTGAAGATGGCGATAAGTGGGCTGAGCTCTCTCCGTTCAACGGATTCAGCTTAGATTTCACAATCGACTTTAACCATCCGGCGATTGATGCCAGCACACAGCGTTACGCGATGAATTTTTCCGCGGAAAACTTTGTGAAAGACATCAGCCGTGCGCGTACTTTCGGCTTTATGCGGGATATCGAATACCTCCAGTCCAAAGGGTTATGCCTGGGCGGAAGTTTTGATTGCGCAATCGTTGTTGACGATTACCGCGTACTGAACGAAGACGGGCTGCGTTTTGAAGACGAATTTGTTCGTCACAAAATGCTGGATGCAATTGGTGACCTGTTTATGTGCGGCCATAATATCATTGGTGCGTTTACCGCATTCAAATCCGGTCATGCACTGAACAACAAGTTATTGCAGGCTGTTCTGGCAAAAGAAAGTGCCTGGGAACTCGTCACATTTGAAGACGAAGCTCAGATGCCGGTTGCATTCCGTGCGCCGTCAACCGTACTGGCATAATCAGTGTAATGGCACCACAACTTGTTGCTCTTACACTGACACTCTTGTCACTGACGTTATTAACTAAATAACCGTCTATTTATCAGCTGCACCGGTACTCTCTCCGGCCAGTGCAGCTAATCTTTCCAGTCTTTTCCTCAGTTTTTCCGGGCTTCTCTGCGCCAGCGCTTTCAGTGCATTGGCACTTTCAGTACTTAACTGACGCCCCGGTTCCTCTCTTTTTCCGCTTCCACCCTGCAAACTGCTGTTTTTTTCTCCGGTTGATGATGATATTGACTCTGATTTCATCAATGACGGGTTGATTTTGATGTCGATGGACGATAATGATGGTAAAATCTGCTGACGTAATGCGGAACGCAGCGCGGGAAGTTCGTAACGCAGGCGGGTCATCCAGCTTGCATTCGCCACTTCCAGTATTAACAGTTGTTTGCGATAATTAGCAACACGGCATTGTGGTTGCAGTTGAGCAGGTAAAAGCGCAATTACTGTACGGTTGAGTTTCAGTAAAGTGACCGCGCGCTGTTGAATACTTTTAAGCGTATTATTATCCTGAGTGCCTTTTTCAAACAGGCTTTCAAGGGAAACTGGCTGACTATCGCGCATCACATATACTCCGGATCTCGTGAGGGAAACACTATTTTAAATCTTTGGCGGCAACTTGGCAGGCGTTATTTCTGGTGCCATCTCTTTATAGGGATCGTGGCGACCGGTTTTGGCCTGCCTGCTGTACTGACTGGTGGTGATGTTACCACAGCCGGTGCCGGGACAACACAAAACCGCCAGAGCCAGGCATTATCCGTCTTTGACAGTATTTTTCTGCAAACCTCATCACCGGCGAGAACATCACAGAGTGTTAATTACTGGCAACAGCATGCAGTGCGCAATGCTATCCGTCAGATCTCGTTTGCCTTTTCCGGACCGGAAGATGCATCTGAAGATAATTCTCCGGTAAAAAACCGCCACTCCGCTTCTGCTCAGAATATGCTGGCGGCACTGCACGCTATTTTAACCAAATCCCCGGCGCTGCCTGTTTACCATCCGGCAGTTATGCCACAGGAAATCCTTGCCGATAACCCGGTTCCTTCTTTTTCTGTTCAGTGGATAGCCCGTACGGGCGGGATCCGCGCAGGCCCTGCACAATCAGCATAATTCCCTTTTTTACATTCTTTCTATATATACCCAACCATTTTATTTACCGGGCCTGATTGAGCCTGAACAGAGATGTTTAAATATGCTAGTTAAATTACTGACCAAAATCTTCGGTAGCCGTAATGACCGTACTTTACGCCGCCTGCGTAAATCAGTTGAAGCAATAACCCGTATGGAACCTGAGTTCGAAAAACTCAGTGATGACGAATTAAAAGCAAAAACACAGGAATTCCGTGCGCGTCTTGAAAAAGGCGAATCAGAAGAGAGTATTTTACCGGAAGCGTTTGCCACTGTGCGTGAAGCCAGTAAACGTGTATTCGGTATGCGTCACTTTGATGTGCAGTTAGTCGGCGGTATGGTTCTGAATGAGCGTTGCATTGCAGAAATGCGTACAGGTGAGGGTAAAACCCTGACCGCAACACTGCCTGCCTATCTCAATGCACTGTCCGGCAAAGGGGTTCATGTCGTCACCGTGAATGACTATCTGGCACAGCGCGATGCCGAAAATAACCGTCCGCTGTTTGAATTTTTAGGGATGACGGTTGGTATTAACCTGCCGAATATGCCGGCTGTAGCAAAACGTGAAGCCTATGCAGCAGATATTACTTACGGTACTAATAATGAGTACGGTTTTGACTACCTGCGTGACAACATGGCGTTCAGCCCGGAAGAGCGTGTTCAGCGCAAACTGAATTATGCGCTGGTGGATGAGGTTGACTCCATCTTAATCGATGAAGCGCGTACCCCGCTGATTATCTCCGGTCCGGCAGAAGACAGCTCTGAGCTGTATATGAAAGTCGATAAACTGATCCCGCACCTTGTGCGCCAGGAAAAAGACGACTCAGACACATTTAAAGGTGAAGGTCACTTCTCTGTGGATGAGAAAAGCCGCCAGGTCACACTGACTGAACGCGGTCTGGTGCTGGTGGAAGAATTACTGTCAGAAGCAGGTCTGATGAATGAAGGGGAATCCCTTTACTCACCGGCCAATATTATGCTGATGCACCATGTAATGGCCGGTCTGCGTGCGCACTCTCTGTTTGTCCGCGATGTGGATTATATTGTCAGCGAAGGTGAAGTTATCATCGTTGATGAACACACCGGACGTACCATGCAGGGTCGCCGCTGGTCTGATGGTCTGCATCAGGCAGTGGAAGCGAAAGAAGGGGTGGATATTCAGAATGAAAACCAGACCCTGGCGTCGATTACATTCCAGAACTATTTCCGTTTATACACCAAACTGGCCGGTATGACCGGTACAGCGGATACGGAAGCCTTTGAATTCAGTTCAATTTATAAACTCGATACCATTGTTATTCCGACAAACCGTCCTATGATCCGTAAAGATTTACCGGATCTGGTTTATATGAATGAAGCGGATAAATTTGCCGCCATTATTGAGGATATCCGTGAGCGCACAGCAGGCGGGCAGCCGGTACTGGTCGGTACTATCTCTATCGAAAAATCAGAGCTTATTTCTAATGCACTGAAAAAAGCGAAAATTGAACACAGCGTACTGAACGCTAAATTCCATGCTATGGAAGCAGATATTGTTGAACAGGCCGGTCGTGCCGGTCACGTCACCATCGCCACCAATATGGCAGGTCGTGGTACGGATATCGTGCTGGGCGGTAGCTTGCAGGCCGATCTTAATGCACTGGATGAGCCGACAGAAGAGAATATTGCTGCTGCAAAAGCGCAATGGCAGGCGCGTCATGATGAAGTACTGGTTTCCGGTGGTCTGCATATCATCGGTACTGAGCGCCATGAATCACGTCGTATCGATAACCAGTTGCGTGGTCGTTCCGGTCGTCAGGGGGATGCGGGCTCATCCCGTTTTTATCTCTCCATGGAAGATTCACTGATGCGTATTTTTGCGTCAGACCGCGTTACCGGCATGATGCGTAAACTGGGAATGAAAGAAGGTGAGGCAATTGAGCATCCTTGGGTGACAAAAGCTATCGCCAACGCACAGCGTAAAGTGGAAAGCCGTAACTTTGACATCCGTAAACAACTTCTTGAATACGATGATGTGGCAAGTGACCAGCGCCGTGCCATTTATACCCAGCGTAATGATCTGCTGGACAGTCAGGACATCAGCGAAACTATCGACAGCATCCGTGGTGATGTCTATACAACAGTGCTTGATTCTTATATTCCGCCGCAGTCTCTGGAAGAAATGTGGGATATCGAAGGGCTGGAAAAACGTCTGGAACAGGATTTTGATTTACATCTGCCAATCAAAGAATGGCTGGATAAAGAGCCTGAGCTGCACGAAGAAACATTACGTGAGCGTATCCTTGAACAAGCTGCTGAGGTATACAAGGCGAAAGAAGAGGTTGTGGGTGCAGAGATGATGCGCCACTTTGAGAAAGGCGTGATGCTGCAAACCCTGGATACACTGTGGAAAGAGCATCTGGCGGCGATGGATTACCTGCGCCAGGGTATCCACCTGCGTGGTTATGCGCAGAAAGATCCTAAGCAGGAATATAAGCGTGAATCATTCTCTATGTTCTCTAACATGTTAGAAGCACTGAAATATGAAGTCGTCAGTACGATTTCCAAAGTTCAGGTTCGCATGCCGGAAGAAGTGGAAGTTCTGGAGCAGCGCCGCCGTGAGGAAGCAGAACGTCTGGCACAGCGCCAGCAATTCAGCCACGGAAATGACAATGCGGCACTGATGACAAAAGAGGAAGCAGAAGTTGCCTCCGGAGTCCGTAAAGTAGGTCGCAACGACCCATGCCCTTGTGGATCAGGTAAGAAATATAAGCAATGCCACGGTGCGCTGAAATAATCAGATCCCGGTAAAAGTTAAAACAGGAAGACGGGGAAACCCGTCTTTTTTATGTCAGTAAAATGGATTGGTAATCATGGAAAAACAGCACTTATTCATTGCCGCCGGTGTTATCCGTAACCCGGAAGGTGATATTTTTATTGCTCAGCGTCCGGCTGATTCACACATGGGCGGATACTGGGAATTTCCCGGTGGTAAGCTGGAAGACGGTGAGTCACCGGAACAGGCACTTGTCCGTGAATTGGATGAAGAGCTGGGCATTATTGCAACACCGGGTGTTCGGTTACAGACAGCAGAGCACGAATTTCCTGAGCGTCTGATAACGATTTATTTTTTTCTGGTTGAAGAGTGGCAGAATACACCATACGGACGGGAAGGGCAGGCAACACGCTGGGTAAAACAGCAGGATCTTATTGCAGATGAGTTTCCGCCGGCTAACCGCGGTATTGTGGCATTGCTGACGAAATAACACGTTTAACTGTATTACAGACCGGTGATGGCGGCTGTTGAACAGCCGCCCGCCGGGCTCAGTACGGAGATGTATCTTCCGGTTCACTCCAGGCTTCAGTATCAGAAAGATCACTCTGACTCGCTATCCGCTTCTCTTCTGCCGCCCATTCCCCTAAATCAATTAACTGGCAGCGTTTGCAGCAAAATGGACGATAAGCACTCTCCGGCTCCCAGACCACCTCTTTTTTACAGGTGGGGCAATTGACAATGATGGCTTCAGACATAAAGGATTTCCTTTTAACAACAGGCGATTTCAAACGGTAACTGAGTTGGTATTATACCGTGTTCGCTGTCCATATGCAGAAAACGTATTGCAAATCGCGATTTATGTCCTGAAACCTGAGGGTAGATCCGGTAGTCCACCGGAATACGCAGGCGCAGTAAATCCGCACCTTCCGCATTATCCTGATAAAACCCGTTATGACTTTCGACCGCATTGAAACGGGCGGACTGGCGCAGCAGTGTCAACAGGCTGCCGAGTGCGTTCTTCAGTGGCTGTAAGCCTTCCAGCCAGCCGCTGAGAGTGGTGTCCCGCACATCCTGTGATAAATTAAGCCACAAATGAAGGTAGGGTAAATCAAAACCACAGCAGCCACCCGGGATACTCAGCCGCTGGCGGACGATAGCAATAATTTTATCGTCTTTCAGGTGTTGTGCTATGCGGGGGGCGTTGCTCAGTGCAGCGGACTGTTGTTTTAAATCATCAGATAAACCCTGAATAAGCGCCGGATCAGCATTAGGTGCTTCGGCCCACTTCATGAGTTTCTTCTGCTGTTTTTCCAGTTCTTTTAATATTTCGGAGCGGACTTCCCCGCGATCGGTCACTTCAATAAATTCAGCGGCAGCGCGAAAAAAGGCGAGGCTGGCGGGGAGCGAATCCAGTGGTGTCAGTGTATGCATCTGTTGCAGTGACGTTTCGATACGCAGCCATGAACGGGTTCGTTCGTTTAACGGATGTTCAAAAATGACTGACTGACAAGTTTCATTCATAGTGATCCCTATTTTGGCTGACGGGCCAAAGCTAAATATTGTTCATGTAATGCGCAGACGCGGGGCATCAGGGAATCATCATTATCATGATTCGTCAGTATGTCGTCAGCAATCGCCAGGCGTTGTTCCCGGGATGCCTGTGCCTGCAACATTTTTTCAGCAAGCTCTGCGGTGACGGCATCACGGCGCATTGTCCGGGCTATTTGCTCGTGTGGGTATACATCCACAACCAGTACACGGTCAGCAAGTGGCGCTAAGTTATTTTCAGCCAGCAAAGGTACAACCCAGAGGGCATAGGGTGCAGTGACATTATGTAACTGCTGCTGTGTTTCCTGATGGATTAGCGGGTGCAGCAACTGGTTAATCCATGTTTTATCTGCCGGATTATCAAAAATTTTCCGGCGCAGGGCCGCTCTGTCGAGATGATTATCCGCAGTCAGTATGTCATGACCAAAGTGCCGGGCTATGGCCTGTAAAGCAGACGTTCCGGGTTCAACGACCCGGCGGGCAATAATGTCCGCATCAATGACGGGGACGCCGAGACGGGAAAATATATCGGCAACGGTACTTTTTCCGCTTCCGATCCCACCGGTTAACGCAACGATATAAGCCATTGTGTTCCTGTATTGATTGCAACTATAGATAAATTGTACCTGATGAATTTAATTTCGCCTATGGTAAAAATAAATTAATACAGATGTATTTCACAGGATTGATATTTAATAATTCACAATAGTTTGTTCAGACTAAAATTTCACCTAGTTTGAATAGTGGTAAATACATGGAAATTAATAAGAGAGCGACGATAATTGCCAGCAGAAAAAAATAAAGCAGGTTTAAGTATCTTAAAAAAAATGTTGAATTTGATTTAAGGCGAGAGATTTAAACCAATCTGATGTATAGGTAAAGAAATGATCAAATTTTCCGGTTGCTTCACCGGTAGCAATGAATTCACAGCATAATTCAGGAAATAGCCCGGACTGTTTAATTGATTTACTGAATGATTGCCCTCTCAGCAATTCAGCTCTGATTGTGGTTAAGGCTTGTTTGTAAAGCGGGTGTTCAGTAGTCATAATCAGGGTATCCATACCCGCTATCAGCGTAATTCCGGCACGTTGTGTTATTGCCAGCATCTGAAATATTTGTGCGGTTTGAGTATAAATAATAATATTTCCAAAAAAATGGAGCAGATAAAAAAACAGCGGGACTCTTTTATTTTTATATATGTAAATTTCTTTCGTAATACCCGATAAATGGATAAAATAATAATAAGTAAACCTGAAAGGAGTAATGCGTAGTCAGTAATTGTTTCAGAAATAAGAATTAATTGTCGGGTCAACAGAGGTAGCTCGGCATTAAATGACTGATATATTTGTGCGAATTCAGGAATAACAAAGAGAAACATAAGTGTAACCATAAGTGTGCTGACGATTAATAAGGTAACAGGATAGCGGATTGCTGTTATTAGTGATGTGCGGTGATGTTGCTGATCATGAATATGCTTTGAAATATGGTGTAAACATTCAGGTAATTTACCTGTTTCTTCACCGACAGTAATCATCTGACAATAAAAAGAATTAAATATATCAGGATACAGACTGACTCCCTGAGTGAATGTTTTCCCCTGTTGTAATTGCCGGGTAAGATCATCAATAACCTGTTTCCAGAGCGGAAGCCGACATTCATTGTGAAGTAATACCAGCGCCCGTAACAGCGGCAACCCGGAAATAAGTAATGTTGCCAGTTGCTGTGTGAAATGCGGTAAATACAATTTTTCTTTGTGTGAATATGCCAGACGGCTGTGGCAGCGGAGTGAAACAGGTGTGATACTCTGCGAAATTAACTGGTGCATGGCTTCATTTTCTGTACGGGAAAGAATAGTACCGGACAGGATCTGATTAAGTTGTGTCAGACCGGACCAGTGATAAAGCCGGAAAATACGCATAGCATCACTCCTGTTTGTCAGGTCTCCTCAGATATCCTGCATATAATGAATTTCACTGAGTGTGGTTATGCCTGCCTCCGCCAGTTTGATACCTGCATCAAACAGGGAGTCAGGCGTGGTGCGGAGAGCGGGGGATATATTCTCAGTACATTCCGGTTCCCGCGCGTAAAACATGGTTCTCCCTGCGGGCGGGTTATCTTCCGGTGCCAGAAAGGCAAAGCAGGCGGTACGCCCGTAAAAACCGGAAAAACAGTCCCCGCATCCGTTTGCCTGCCACACAGTAATATTACGGATTTCCCCGTTGTGCCGTGTTACGGGCACCGGTTCTGATACCGGTGTTTTGCAGTGCGGGCACAGAACTCTGACTAATCGCTGGGCGATAACCAGTTTGATGCAGGTCCGGATAAAATAGTCATCAATACCCAGTTGTTGTAAACGGGAAAAGGTGTCTTCCGGAGAATTGGTATGCAGTGTGGACAGTACAAGGTGCCCGGTATGAGCCGCTTTAATCGCCATCTCTGCGGTGGCTTTATCCCTTATCTCACCAACCATGATGACATCAGGGTCCTGACGCAGAAGTGCGCGCAGTATAGTGGCAAAACCCAGTTCAATTTTCGGATTGATTTGTGTCTGCGTTATACCCCGCAGCGGAATTTCCACCGGGTCCTCAACACTGCAGATATTCCGGTTGTTTTGATTCAGATATTGCAGGCAGCCATAAAGTGTGGCGGTTTTACCGCTACCGGTCGGGCCTGTCAGCAGAATAATTCCCTGAGAACCATTCAACTGCGTGTGAAGTGTTGTCAACTGTGTCGCGGTCAGCCCGGATTTTTCCAGCGCCAGGTTTTGTGAGGTGCTCAGCAGACGAAGTACGATTTTTTCACCATAGATAGTCGGCAGTGTGGCGATACGCACGGCATAACGGACATCCCTTTCCAGCCATTCAAACTGACCATCCTGGGGTAACCTTTTTTCGGCAATATCAAGACCTGCAATAATTTTCAGTCTTATAGATATTTCACTGCTGATTTCCGGCGGTGGTGAGTTCAGTGTATGCAGTTGTCCGTCTATCCGCGCGCGGATCCGGTAACCTTGATGTATTGGTTCTATATGGATATCAGAGGCCCGTTTGGCAATGGCATGTGTTATCAGCTGATTCACAAACCGGACTGCCGCAGATTGCTGCTCTGCGGGATAATAATCTGCATCAGTCCGGGGGGGCTGGCTCTGCTGATGGTGAGCCTGCGGTGGATGACAACGCAGCAACGGGTGCCGCTTGTGACCGGAGCCGGTTTGCCGGAGAACTGGGCCCCGGTGATACGCCCGGAAAAAGTACCGGTTCCGGCAATGGTGTATTCTGCCGGCAATAGGCCAGTTTTTCACTGTGCCATAATTCAATATCAACGCGTTTCCCCGCAAGAAAACGGATGGCGGAAACAACATCCCTGCGGGGTTGTTGTGCGGCGGCTATCCGGACCGCATCCGGATTATAGTCAATCAGCATCAGCTCATTCCGTTCACAGAGAGCATGAACCTCAGCAAATAAAAGCTGGTCTTCCCCGTACAAGTGGGTAACGGGAGATACAGTACCCGGTTGCATAATGAATTCCTTTTCATATCAGTATGTTATTTTATGACATCGAGACAAAGTTTTTTCAGGCTTTCCTGAGGGGATTCACAGGCTGTTGTCCAGCGGGTGACTCCGTTCGCGTTGTTTCCGGCCGGTGTTGCGGTAAGTGTGAGGGAGGCGAGTGAACTGTTTCCCTCCGCTGAGATAACCCCGTTTTCAGCTTTAATTGTCCGGAGGTAACGCCCGGGTGAATCTTCAGGAATCGTTCCCTGACCACTGTTGCATCCGGCAAATAACGGGCTGTCAAAACTGCACAGCTCAATGCCGGTTTTAAATGCAGTGACGGTACGCAAAACATCGATAAGTGCGGCTTTGCGAATATAGTTTTGATAGCCGGGAACGGCTATCGCACTGAGAACAGCGACAATGGCAACAACGACCATCACTTCAATCAGGGTAAATCCGTGTTGATTCATACTGGCTCCTTTGTGTGTGAATGTGTATGTGAACGGGTTACTTAATTAGCGTGATGCACTTTATTCAATGACGGATCAGCAAAAAAGAGAGGTATATGTTTTTTTCGGTACGGATGGAAAACTGTGATGTAATAATGAAATTCAGCAAATTTTTTTGCGTTCTGAGCCGCAGAAAAAAGCGCGGGAAATTCAGGATATTCCTGACGGGGGCTCCGTTGCGTATACTGAGCAGCACAAATTTGTACTTACTATCCGGTTCAGCAGACAGACTATGTTCACAGGAGAGCAGATGGAAATTAAGGAAGGCAGACTGACAGTCGCCCGGCAGGTTATTTCACCGCACTGTGATACCCGCCCGGCAGATACGGTTCCCCGCCTGTTGGTTATCCACAATATCAGTCTGCCGCCGGGGCAATTTGGCGGCCCGTATATTGATCAGCTTTTTCAGGGAACATTGGATCCGGATGAGCATCCGTTTTTTGCTGAAATTCAGGCTCTGCGGGTATCAGCACACTGTCTTATCCGTCGTACCGGGGAGATTGTTCAGTATGTTCCGTTTCATAAGCGCGCCTGGCATGCGGGGCTTTCCTGTTATCAGGGAACAGAAAAATGTAATGATTTTTCTGTCGGAATTGAACTGGAGGGGACGGATACACAGGCGTTTACGGATGAGCAGTATCAGGCGCTGGCGCAGGTGACACAGGCGCTTTTATCTTACTATCCGCAAATAAAAGGGCACATTACCGGACACAGTGATATTGCCCCCGGGCGTAAGACGGATCCGGGCCCGTATTTTGACTGGAATCGATACCGGAAGTCATTGGCACAGACAGATACGCCTGCCACATTGCCGGTAAAATAGCGCAGAGACGGGTAAAAAAGGAGAAGTGAAAAACTACCTGTTTATGTATTTCCGGCTAAAATCAGTACAGCAGCAATATATTGCCAAATTTTTATTACTGCCAATGATAGTTACGGGCGTTGCGGGTAAGTAAGTGTGACGGCCGGTGATATCTGCGCTTATTTTGAGCGGCTAAAAATGCATAATAAAAGCTTAAATATTCACTTGGTTGGTTACTGTAACGGTTCAGTTTGCGTATTTATCTGAATTTTAAACGTTAAATCCTGTAACATCTGCGATACGACATGTAGCCGTATCGGTTATCAATTTATGCTAATTTTTAAAATAAATTGTTAAAACTTGCAGGTTTTTATGATTTAGCTCAAGGTCTTTATAGACAGTTGGTGAATACTTTGTTACTTTAAGAGCCTGTAAAAAGGAATTGGTATTACCAATTGACTACAAACCCATGAAGCACTATTTATCCATATCGATGGTTCTGATGCAATTATGGCTTACAGCAAAATCCGCCAACCTAAATTAGCCGACGTGATCGAACGGCGCCTGGAACACTTAATCCTCGATGGCTCTTTAAGCCCGGGGGAGAAGCTTCCGCCTGAACGCGAGCTGGCCAAACAGTTCGATGTCTCACGTCCCTCACTGCGCGAAGCAATTCAAAAACTTGAAGCGAAAGGCTTTTTGCTGCGCAGACAAGGCGGCGGCACATTTGTACAGAATAATCTCTGGCAAAGCTTCAGCGATCCGCTTGTCCAATTACTTGAAGGGCACCCGGAATCCCAGTTTGATCTGCTCGAAACCCGCCATGCCCTTGAGGGTATCGCTGCCTATTATGCGGCACTGCGCGGAACTGAAGCCGATTTTATCCGTATCCGCAGCAGCCATCAGGCGATTATTGATGCCAGTAATGAAGGCAATGTGGATACCGAATCTCACGCGGTACTTCAATATCAGCTGATTGTGACAGAAGCGGCACATAATGTTGTGCTTCTGCATTTATTACGCAGTATGGTGCCGATGCTGGAAAAAAATATCCGGCAGAATTTTGAATTTCTTTATACCCGGAAAGAGATGCTGATGATGGTCAGTGAGCACCGGGAGCAGGTTTTCCAGGCCATCATGGGACGGTCGCCGGAGAAGGCGAGGGAAGCATCCCACCGCCATCTGGCGTTCCTGGAAGATGTATTGCTGGATATGAGCCGTGAACATACCCGACGGGAACGTTCATTGCGTCGTCTTCAGCAGTACATGGAATAAGTAACATTTTTGGGGTTTACAGATCCGAATGCTGCGTCTGTAAGCTGACCTTAGCATCAGCGGCAATATATAGCCGGGCCTATCTTCACGTCGCCCGTCACGAATGGCGTGAAACGTGAAGATAGGCTCCGAATACATCAGAAACAAATAAACTATAAGGAATACACCATGTCAGACATTTTGAACAATGACGTGGATCCGATCGAAACTCGCGACTGGTTACAGGCGATCGAATCGGTCATCCGTGAAGAAGGTGTTGAGCGTGCACAGTTCCTGATCGATCAGGTTCTGAATACTGCACGTCAGGGCGGTGTTAGTGTTGCAGCAGGTGCTGTAAACCGTAACTATATCAACACGATTCCTGTTGAGGATGAACCAGCTTACCCGGGCAACCTTGAGCTGGAGCGCCGGATTCGTTCAGCTATCCGCTGGAATGCGGTCATGATGGTTCTGCGTGCATCCAAGAAAGACCTGGATCTGGGCGGCCACATGGCATCTTACCAGTCTGCTGCAACCATGTATGAAGTGTGCTTTAACCACTTCTTCCGTGCGCAGAACGCGAAAGACGGCGGTGATGTTATTTTCTTCCAGGGCCACTTAAGCCCGGGTTACTACGCACGCGCATTTATGGAAGGTCGTCTGACTGAAGAGCAACTGAACAACTTCCGTCAGGAAATTGACGGTAAAGGTCTGCCTTCATATCCGCATCCTAAACTGATGCCAAACTTCTGGCAGTTCCCGACCGTTTCTATGGGTCTGGGGCCGTTGTCTGCAATTTATCAGGCTAAGTTCCTGAAATACCTTGATAACCGTGGTCTGAAAGACACCTCAGAACAAACCGTTTATGCCTTCCTGGGCGACGGTGAGATGGATGAGCCGGAATCTAAAGGTGCGATTAACATCGCAGTCCGTGAAAGCCTGGATAACCTGATTTTTGTTATCAACTGTAACCTGCAGCGCCTTGACGGCCCTGTAAACGGTAACGGTAAAATCGTTAACGAAATGGAAGGTATGTTCTCCGGCGCGGGCTGGCAGGTCATTAAAGTCATGTGGGGCGGTCGCTGGGATGAACTGCTGAAGAAAGATACCAGCGGTAAACTTATCCAGCTGATGAACGAAACCGTTGATGGTGACTACCAGACCTTCAAATCAAAAGACGGTGCTTACGTTCGCGAAAACTTCTTCAATCGTTACCCGGAAACAGCTGCATTGGTCAAAGACTGGACTGATGAGCAGATCTTCGCACTGAACCGCGGTGGTCACGATCCTAAGAAAATGTTCGCAGCACTGAAAAAAGCGCATGACACCAAAGGCAAACCAACACTGATCCTGGCCCAGACCGTTAAAGGTTATGGCATGGGTGACACTGCTGAAGGTAAAAACATCGCGCACCAGGTGAAGAAAATGAACATGGACGGCGTCCGCCATCTCCGTGATCGTTTCGACATCAATGTTGCTGATGACCAACTGGAAAAACTGCCGTTCATCAAGTTTGACGAAAACTCTGAAGAGCAGAAATACATGATGTCACATCGTGAAGCGCTGCATGGTTCAGTTCCTTCACGTCGTTCGCACTTTGATGAAAAACTGGATATTCCTGCACTGAGCGATTTCAGCCAGTTACTGGAAGAGCAGAATAAAGACATCTCCACCACCATTGCATTCGTGCGCGCACTGAATGTAATGCTGAAAAACAAATCCATCAAAGAGCGTATCGTTCCGATTGTTGCGGATGAAGCACGTACCTTTGGTATGGAAGGTCTGTTCCGTCAGATCGGTATTTACAACTCCAAAGGTCAGCTGTACACCCCGCAGGACCGTGAGCAGGTTGCCTATTACCGTGAAGATGTGAAAGGTCAGATTCTGCAGGAAGGTATCAACGAACTGGGTGCCGGCGCATCCTGGTTAGCGGCTGCGACATCTTACAGCACCAATAACCTGCCGATGATCCCGTTCTACATTTACTATTCAATGTTCGGTTTCCAGCGTATCGGTGACCTGATGTGGATGGCAGGCGACCAGCAGGCGCGCGGCTTCCTGATCGGCGGTACATCCGGTCGTACCACACTGAATGGTGAAGGCTTACAGCATGAAGATGGTCACAGCCACATTCAGTCACTGACTATCCCTAACTGCCTCTCTTATGACCCGTCTTTCGCTTATGAAGTTGCGGTTATCATGCAGAATGGTTTAGAGCGTATGTATGGTGAAGCTCAGGAAAACATCTATTACTACATCACCACACTGAACGAAAACTATCACATGCCTGCTATGCCGGAAGGTGTCGAGGAAGGTATCCGTAAAGGTATCTATAAACTCGAAACACTGACAGGCGACAAAGGTAAAGTTCAGTTACTGGGTTCAGGTGCGATTCTGCGTCACGTGCGTGAAGCGGGCCAGATCCTGTCTTCTGAGTACGGCATCAGCTCTGATATCTACAGTGTTACCTCGTTCACCGAGCTGGCACGCGAAGGTCAGGATTGTGATCGCTGGAATATGCTGCATCCGTCAGAAACACCACGCGTGCCTTACATCGCTCAGGTGATGAATAACGCACCTGCGGTTGCATCTACTGACTGGATGAAACTGTACGCTGAACAGGTTCGTTCTTATGTGCCTGCAAGCGACTACCGCGTTCTGGGTACTGATGGTTATGGTCGTTCAGACAGCCGCGATAATCTGCGTCATCACTTTGAAATTGATGCCGGTTATGTTGTTGTTGCTGCACTGGGTGAACTGGCTAAACGTGGCGAAGTTGAAGTGAAAGTGGTTGAAGAAGCCATTAAGAAATTCAGCATCAATCCGGAAAAAGTTAACCCGCGCGTGGCATAAGAGGTAATTATTAATGTCTATTGAAATCAATGTACCTGATATTGGTTCAGATGAAGTTGATGTGACTGAAATTATGGTCAGTGTCGGCGATAAAGTAGAAGCAGAACAATCACTCATCACTGTTGAAGGTGACAAGGCGTCGATGGAAGTTCCGTCGCCGCAGGCAGGGATTGTTAAAGAAATTAAAATCGCTGTGGGCGATAAAGTCAGCACCGGTTCTTTCATCATGGTCTTTGAAGCAGAAGCAGGGGCAGCAGCTCCCGCTCCTGCAGCACAGGCGACTGCTCCGGCAGCACCGGCAGCGGCATCTGCATTACAGGAAGTTCATGTGCCGGATATCGGCGGTGACGAAGTTGATGTGACTGAAATTATGGTCAGCGTCGGCGATACAGTGACTGAAGAACAGTCTCTGATTACTGTTGAAGGCGATAAAGCCTCAATGGAAGTCCCGTCTCCGATGGCAGGTGTTGTGAAAGAGATTAAAGTGACTGTCGGCGATAAAGTCAGCACCGGTTCTCTTATCATGATCTTTGAAGTTGCGGGTGCTGCATCAGCAGCACAACCAGCCGCAGCTCCGGCTCCGGCAGCAGCGCCTGCTGTTGCGGCAGATAAAGAAATTCATGTTCCGGATATCGGCGCGGATGAAGTCGATGTGACTGAAATTATGGTCAGCGTCGGCGATACAGTGACTGAAGAACAGTCTCTGATCACTGTTGAAGGCGACAAAGCCTCAATGGAAGTCCCGTCTCCGATGGCAGGCAAAATCAAAGAAATCAAAGTCGCGGTCGGTGATAAAGTGAAAACCGGCTCGCTGATTATGGTCTTTGAAGTTGCAGGCGCCGCTCCGGCTCCGGTCGCTCAGGCGGCAGCAGCACCAGCGGCGGCAGCACCTGTTGCAGCACCGGCGGCGAAAGCGGCTCCGGCACCTGCGACCGGCAATGATTTTGTTGAGAATGACGCTTATATTCATGCAAGCCCGGTTATCCGCCGTCTGGCGCGTGAATTTGGTGTGAATCTGGCGAAAGTCAAAGGTACAGGCCGTAAAGGTCGTATCCTGCGCGAAGACGTTCAGGCTTATGTGAAAGATGCGGTTAAACGCGCTGAAGCGGCACCAGCTGCAACCGGCGGTGGTTTACCGGGTATGCTGCCATGGCCGAAAGTTGATTTCAGCAAGTTCGGTGAAGTGGAAGAATTGGAACTGAGCCGTATTCAGAAGCTGTCCGGTGCTAACCTGAGCCGTAACTGGGTCGTTATCCCGCACGTTACGCTGATGGATGAAGCGGATATTACGGATGTTGAAGAATTCCGTAAGCAGCAGAATAAAGAAGCTGAGAAAAAACAGCTGGGCGTGAAAATCACCCCGCTGGTCTTTGTGATGAAAGCCGCTGCCAAAGCGCTGGTTGATATGCCGCGTGTAAACAGCTCAATCACTGAAGACGGTCAGCGCCTGATTCTGAAGAAATATGTCAATATCGGTATCGCGGTTGATACCCCGAATGGTCTGGTTGTTCCTGTTATTAAAGATGTGAACAAAAAAGGCATTCTGGAGCTGTCCTACGAGCTGGCTGAAATCTCCAAAAAAGCGCGTACCGGTAAGCTGACATCGTCTGATATGCAGGGCGGGTGTTTCACTATTTCCAGCCTCGGCGGTATCGGAACAACCGGTTTTGCGCCGATTGTTAACGCACCGGAAGTTGCTATCATGGGTCTGTCACGTTCATCCATGAAACCGGTCTGGGATGGCAAACAATTTGTTCCGCGTCTCATTCTGCCAATGTCACTGTCCTTCGACCACCGTGTGATCGATGGTGCTGACGGCGCCCGCTTTATCACGCTGATTAATCAGTACATGAGTGATTTACGCCGTCTGACGATGTAATTTGTAAGTAACCTCACCGGGATCGGCATTGCGCCGGTCCCGCTGATGCAGGCTGAAACGAGACCATCCCGGAGAACGGGAGTCAGGTCACGGAACTGCGTCTTTTCAGGTTATTAACAATTCTGTAAACTACTCTCAGTGTGTACGTCCCGGTGGAGTATTATTTCGTCTGATCGCCGGACAAACAAATAAGAGGTCACGATGAGTACTGAAATTAAAGCCCAGGTAGTTGTACTTGGTGCGGGCCCTGCAGGGTATTCAGCGGCTTTCCGCTGTGCTGACTTAGGTCTGGAAACAGTTCTGATTGAGCGTTATTCAACTTTAGGCGGTGTGTGTCTGAACGTGGGTTGTATCCCGTCCAAAGCATTACTGCATGTTGCGAAAGTGATCGAAGAAGCAAAAGCTCTGGCTTCTCACGGTATCGTTTTCGGCGAACCTAAGACTGATATTGATAAAGTCCGCCTGTGGAAAGAGAAAGTTATTTCTCAGTTAACCGGCGGTCTGGCCGGTATGGCGAAAGGCCGTAAAGTAACTGTTGTGAATGGTCTTGGCCAGTTCACCGGTGCGAATACTATCGATGTTGAAGGTGAGAAGGGTAAAACCACAATCACATTCGACAACGCAATTATTGCTGCGGGCTCACGTCCGATTCAGCTGCCGTTCATCCCGCATGAAGACCCGCGTGTGTGGGATTCAACTGATGCACTGCAACTGAAAACTGTCCCGGGCCGTCTGCTGGTCATGGGCGGTGGTATTATCGGTCTGGAAATGGGGACCGTTTATCACGCGCTGGGTTCAGAGATTGATGTGGTTGAAATGTTCGACCAGGTCATTCCTGCGGCGGATAAAGATATCGTTAAACTGTTTACCAAACGCATCAGCGGCAAGTTTAATCTGATGCTGGAAACCAAAGTGACCGCCGTTGAAGCAAAAGAAGACGGTATTTATGTCACGATGGAAGGCAAGAAAGCCCCTGCACAGCCACAGCGTTATGATGCGGTTCTGGTGGCTATCGGCCGTACACCGAACGGTAAAACGCTTGCTGCGGATAAAGCGGGTGTTGAAGTTGACGATCGCGGTTTCATCCACGTTGATAAACAAATGCGCACCAATGTACCGCACATCTTTGCTATCGGCGATATCGTCGGTCAGCCGATGCTGGCACACAAAGGTGTTCACGAAGGTCACGTTGCCGCAGAAGTTATTTCCGGTCTGAAGCACTATTTCGACCCGAAAGTCATTCCTTCTATCGCGTATACCGAACCGGAAGTCGCATGGGTTGGTCTGACCGAGAAAGAAGCGAAAGAGAAAGGGATCAGCTACGAAACAGCTACGTTCCCATGGGCGGCTTCCGGCCGTGCTATCGCGTCTGACTGCGCTGAAGGCATGACCAAACTGATTTTCGACAAAGAATCTCACCGTGTTATCGGTGGTGCGATTGTCGGGACTAACGGCGGCGAGCTGTTAGGTGAAATCGGTCTGGCAATCGAAATGGGCTGTGATGCAGAAGATATCGCACTGACCATTCACGCTCACCCGACACTGTACGAGTCAATCGGTATGGCGGCAGAGATTTACGAAGGCAGCATTACTGACCTTCCGAATCCGAAAGCGAAAAAGAAAAAATAATCAGTTAATTATGATGATGTCCTGACATCATCAAAACAAAAATCCGGCTGCTGTTATGGCGCCGGATTTTTTTTGTTTATTATCCGTGTTACGGCAATCATTATCTGCATCCTGAATGACATTGGGTATACACCTGTCGGCATAGACAAATTGATATTATTCAGATATTAATAAATTATGTGCATCCTGATGGCGGATCAGCCGTTTTTCTTCATGCAGGCATAATGAATTATCGGGCAAAATCCTGCTTAAAGCAGCGCAACGCCGGGGTAACGGGTTAATCGCAAGTTTAATTCACTAATGTTATTCAGCTCACAAATTGTTTATGTTGCTTTAATGTGAATGAATTAACAATGTGTTTAAATTTTGATATGCTGAAACCCCGTTGCCGGGCACTCATAAAAAACAATGAAAGCAAGGAGTATGTCGTGCTGGAAAATTATCGTAAGCATGTTGCCGAGCGTGCAGCACAAGGGATCGCCCCTGTACCACTGAATGCGGCTCAGGTCGCAGGCCTGGTCGAACTGCTGAAATCCCCGCCGCAAGGCGAAGAAGCATTTCTTGTTGATCTGATTACCAACCGCGTTCCGCCGGGTGTTGATGAAGCGGCGTATGTTAAAGCCGGTTTTCTGGCTGCGCTGGCAAAAGGTGATGCCCGTTCACCGCTCATTTCAGCGGAAAAAGCGATTGAATTACTGGGAACAATGCAGGGGGGATATAATATTCATGCCCTGATTGACGCCCTTGATAACGAAAAACTTGCGCCTGTTGCGGCGAAAGCACTGTCTCATACACTGCTGATGTTTGATAATTTTTATGACGTGGAAGAAAAAGCCAAAGCCGGCAATCTTCACGCCAAAGCGATTATTCAGTCCTGGGCAGACGCCAAATGGTTCCTGGATCGTCCGAAATTAGCTGAAAAACTAACAGTGACGGTGTTTAAAGTCTCCGGCGAAACCAATACGGATGATTTGTCTCCTGCGCCTGATGCCTGGTCGCGTCCCGATATCCCGTTACACGCGCTTGCGATGTTGAAAAACCCGCGTGAGGGTATTGATCCGGATGAACCCGGCAACATCGGTCCTGTTAATCAAATTGATTTACTCAGCAAAAAAGGCTTTCCGCTGGCGTATGTCGGGGATGTGGTCGGTACGGGGTCTTCCCGTAAATCGGCAACCAACTCTGTTCTGTGGTTTATGGGCGATGATATCCCGTATGTGCCGAACAAACGCGGCGGCGGTATTGTACTGGGCAGCAAAATCGCCCCGATTTTCTTCAATACTATGGAAGATGCGGGCGCGTTGCCGGTAGAAGTGGATGTTAATAACCTGAATATGGGCGATGTCATTGATGTTTATCCGTATAAAGGTGAGGTCCGCAATCATGAAACCAATGAATTGCTGGCAACATTTGAACTGAAAACCGATGTACTGCTCGATGAAGTTCGCGCAGGCGGGCGTATTCCGCTGATTATCGGACGCGGGCTGACGGCAAAAGCGCGTGAGTCTCTTGGTCTGCCGCCGGCAGATATTTTCCGTCAGGCGAAACCGGTTGAAAAAAGCAGCCGGGGTTTCTCGCTGGCACAAAAAATGGTCGGGCGCGCCTGCGGTGTTGCCGGTATCCGTCCGGGTGAGTACTGCGAGCCGAAAATGGCCTCTGTCGGCTCTCAGGATACCACCGGTCCGATGACCCGCGACGAGCTGAAAGACCTCGCCTGTCTGGGCTTCTCTGCTGACCTCGTGATGCAGTCTTTCTGCCATACGGCGGCGTATCCGAAACCTGTGGATGTAAATACGCACCATACCCTGCCTGATTTTATTATGAATCGCGGGGGCGTTTCGCTGCGTCCGGGCGACGGTATTATTCACTCCTGGCTCAACCGTATGTTGTTGCCGGACACTGTCGGTACAGGCGGGGATTCTCACACCCGTTTCCCTATCGGTATCTCATTCCCGGCAGGCTCCGGTCTGGTGGCATTTGCCGCTGCTACCGGGGTGATGCCGCTGGATATGCCGGAATCTGTACTGGTTCGCTTTAAAGGTAAAATGCAGCCGGGTATTACCCTGCGCGACTTGGTTCACGCTATTCCGTATTATGCGATACAGGACGGGCTGCTGACGGTTGAGAAAAAAGGTAAAATAAATATTTTCTCAGGTCGTATCCTGGAAATTGAAGGGCTGCCTGAACTGAAAGTTGAACAGGCGTTTGAACTGGCCGATGCTTCTGCGGAACGCTCTGCGGCGGGCTGTACCATTAAGCTGGATAAAGCACCGGTCACCGAATACCTTAATTCCAATATTGTGCTGCTCAAATGGATGATCGCGGAAGGTTATGGCGATCGCCGGACTATCGAGCGCCGCATTCAGGGTATGGAAAAATGGCTGGCAGATCCGCAATTGCTGGAAGGTGATGCGGATGCAGATTACGCCGCCGTGATTGATATTGACCTTGATGCGATTAAAGAGCCGATTCTGTGTGCGCCGAATGATCCGGATGATGCACGTCTGTTATCTGATGTGGCGGGCAGCAAAATCGATGAAGTTTTCATTGGTTCCTGTATGACCAACATCGGGCATTTCCGTGCGGCGGGTAAACTGCTCGACAGCCACAAAGGCCAGTTGCCGACCCGTCTGTGGGTTGCTCCGCCGACTAAGATGGATGCAGCTCAGCTGACAGAAGAGGGCTATTACAGCATCTTTGGCAAGAGCGGTGCGCGGGTCGAAATTCCGGGCTGTTCACTCTGTATGGGCAACCAGGCACGGGTCGCGGATAACTCAACCGTCGTGTCCACATCCACGCGTAACTTCCCGAACCGTCTGGGAACCGGTGCTAATGTCTATCTGGCATCAGCGGAACTGGCAGCGGTAGCATCATTACTGGGACGTCTTCCGACACCGGCAGAGTATCAGACCTATATGAATAAAGTGGATGAAACGGCAGAAGATACCTATCGTTATCTGAACTTTGATAAGCTGGATCAGTATACGAAAGTGGCTGACGGCGTGATTTTCCAGACTACGTTATAAGCAGTAACTGACCGCTTCCGGCGGACAGAATAAAACAGGCACTCATGATGATGAGTGCCTGTTTTTTTTTGTGTGAATACCAAAATACATTTATATTTAATTAATTATGTTTGATTTATTGTGGTTGCCAGCTATATCAATATGTATTAATAGCGTCTTCTATAACAGGAGACGAAACCGCATGCAAATATCTGCTGTATCCGGAGCAACATCTGCCAGTCCGGAAATAATGAATGATAAAACGACTAATCTATGTAAATTTGGGGCAGAGATTAGCTGTGTGAGAAATACATCAGAGCCGGCAGGTTCACCAAAAACACACTCACTTTCTCTTATTGAAAGCATCAAAATGCTGTTTGAGAAACTGAAATCAATAATATGCGGGAAAAATGACAGCACAGGTCATCTGAGCAAGCCCGTTTCTTCACCACAACGGTATGAAGCTAAGAGTGCTGACCTGAGCCGGTTATCGCCTGCATTCCCGGATGTCCCGGATAAGCCTGAATTGTTCTCTGCCGGGGATCATAAAGACATTTATTCTGATTATGATTTTAATCTTTACCTTAAACAGGATAATAATTATTACCCCGTCAGTTTTGCCGGTGAAGATCAACGTATTATCCATATAGGCCTCCCCGGGGAAGAACGCATCACCTGCATTCGTAACCCTGACGGGACACTAAAACCGGCGGGAAAGGGAGTGAGTGATAAAACGCTCACATTTAATAAAACGATGAATCTTTATAAACAATCTGAACCGGATGGCAAAAAAACGGTTTTTTTACGATTCGATAAAGCAGCAAATGAATTAATGAAAACGGATGTCAGCAATATTACGCAGTTGGATAGCAAGGTCACACAGGTTTCATTCAGACATTTTGATATTTTTGTGCCGGGAAATGCGCCTTCAGAGGTGTATATTGCCGCTCATGGTGAACAGGCATTGTTTGCAAAAAACACTATTCCGGACAGCATGTCTCTCAGTTTTTATACAGAGAAAGGAAAGGCGCTGGATGGTCATATGGATGACATCCTTAAGCTGGCTGAAGGTCAGTTTTCGGCGACAGAGCGTCATAATGCCGGAGAAAGGCTTGAGGGATATAATATTACTCAGGGGAATGAAGAAAACATTGATTATGCCGCGCTGACAAAGAAAACCGGTAATACACTTATCAGTATGAAAAAAGGCGAAAGTGATACGCTGAGTAATGTGATGAAATCGGTTTCAGATATTTTCCATGATAAAAAAATAAATCTGAATCTCTATATGTGTCGTACTTCTTTATAATTGCTTAACAGCCGATCGGCATCCAAACGGACTTTCTCAGGAATGTCCGTTTTTTTTTTGTGCCGGAAAGCGTGATAACCCGCTAATATAGAAGTATATGACAGAAAATATTGCGCTAAAGCATCAATAAGAGGTACACAGCGATGGAGTATGAATTTTTACGGGGAATCGACGGGAACGTGGTAGTTAAGCTGTCAATGGATCACGAAGCGGTCGGTCACTGGCTGAATGAAGAAGTAAAAGGGGATCTCTCAGTCCTTGATGAGATAGTCAGCGCCCGCGAGCTTGTCAGAGGGCGGGAGCAGCAATGGCAGCGGGTGGGGCATGAATATACGCTGCTGCTGGATGATGAGGAAGTGATGGTTAACGCGAATCAAATCGTGTTTGAAACTGACGAACCGGAAGATGGCATGAGCTATTACGATAATGAAAGTATTGCCTTTTGCGGAATCGATGACTTTATGATTTTACTGGAAAATTACCGTAAATTTGTTACGACTGACCGGTGAGGGTGACACCTTTTATTCTGAATTTTTCATTTTTTACGGTAATATAAATCAGTAATTTAATCATCCGGCATAATCAAACTGATTATAGTCGTGACTATTGTTGTGAATAGCATTTTGCTTTTTTTTTGATAACACATTGAGGTGGAAGAATGAATGAACAACTCCTGACGGATGGCCTGAATCAGGCTACCGGCTGGCTGGCAAATAACCAGACATTATTGCTGGAATATGCTGTGAACCTTGTTGCCGCAGTTCTGATCCTGATTATTGGTCTGTTTGTCGCAAAAATGGCAGGTAAAGCGGTATCACGCCTGCTGGCTATACGCGGCGTTGATATCACCGTTTCTGATTTTCTCTCGGCTATCGTCCGTTATGCGATGATTGCATTTACGCTGATTGCTGTACTGGGTCGCCTTGGTGTGCAAACGACATCGGTGATTGCGGTCATGGGTGCGGCAGGTTTAGCCATTGGTCTGGCCTTGCAGGGCTCACTTTCAAACCTGGCGGCGGGTGTATTGCTGGTCGTTTTCCGCCCGATCCGTGCCGGTGAATATGTGGTGATTGGTGCCGCGGAAGGGACTGTTCAGACGGTACAGATTTTCTCCACAACACTGCGCAGTGCTGACGATAAAATCATTGTTATCCCGAATGGTAAAGTTATTTCCGGTGATATTATCAATGTGACCCGCGAGCCAAACCGTCGCCGCGATATTATTGTGGGAGTGGCGTATAACGCGGATATTGACCTGGTGAAGAAGATCCTGACCGATATTGTAGAAGCCGATCCACGCGTGCAGCAGGATAAAGGTATCGTGGTCCGTCTTAATGAAATGGCGCCGTCTTCCCTGAACTTTATTGTCCGTTACTGGACGGTTAACGGCGATTTTCTGAGTGTGAACTGGGATTTACTGGAAAATTTCAAACGCGCACTGGATAAACACAATATCGGCATTCCGTTCCCGCAGCTTGATGTTCATATCAATCCAAACGGCAAACAAGAAAACGCATAATGGTATTATATTATAAGCGGCACCAATTCGCAGGTGCCGCTTTTTTTGACCGTACCGGTGGCAATCTGGTGAGCGAACATTTGCTCCATTTCATTCCTGTGTCACTGACCTATATTCCGGACGCTGAGCAGCAGCAGGCGGCAGAGCAGTATCTGAGTGAATGGATGGCGCCGGAAGATATCACGCATCAGACACAGACCGACTTAATCCTCTGGTCCGGCAGCGAAAATTTTCGTTACCCTCTTTGTCCTGCCTGTCGTTATGCCGTTTCCGGTTTATGGTGGAGCGCACAGGTGAATGATATTGTCAGGCATGAAGGACAGGCACGTATTTCTGCTGCATTATCACCCCGCCAGACGCCCTGTTGCGGCGCACCGGCGGTGATCCCGGATATGGATTATGATGAAACTGCCGGTTTTGCCTGTTACGGGCTGACCGTCCGCTATAACAACAGTTTCGTTGTTTGCATGAATAACGGGCGGGATGAAATCATCAGCCGTGTGAGCCGGTATCTGGGCACACCGGTGCGTCTGGTTTGGGAGTGGATCTGACGTTTGGTATATACCCTTATTCATTCAAGCTGCAGGTTCGTTGGCGGTACTCAGCTAGTCGGGTCACATACTCATGTATGCTCCCCGTCTATCTTCCCTTGCCGCCTGCCTGCATCTGGAATGACGTTGGGTATAGGATATTAGGCATGTTAATGACCCATTAATTGTATTAATTTCACTAATAATAAAATCCCGGTAATATTCATTCCATCTGAAGCGAAATGAATATTTATCGGGATTTTTTGCATGTTACAAACGTATTTTCAGGGATTATTGCTTGGTGCGGCAATGATATTGCCGCTGGGACCACAAAATGTATTTGTTCTGCAACAGGGCTGCCGGAAGCAGTATCACCTGATGAGTGCATTTTTATGCACGCTCAGTGATGTGTTACTGATCGCAGCCGGTGTCTTCGGCGGCAGTGCGCTGCTGAGTCAGTCTGTCTGGTTGATGGCGCTGGTGACCTGGGGCGGGGTGGCGTTTCTGTTGTGGTATGGATTCGGGGCATTACGCTCAGTTTTTACAAATGATATTGCACTGACAATACAAGAGCAGGTTGTCCGCAGCCGCTGGCGGGTGATTATGACGCTGGTGGCAGTGACCTGGCTCAATCCGCATGTCTATCTTGATACCTTTGTGGTGCTGGGCAGTATCGGCGGGCAACTGGGCGCGGATCTACGTATCTGGTTTACCGCCGGAGCTGTGTGCGCCTCTGTTCTGTGGTTTTTCGGACTGGCGCTGTTATCTGCCTGGTTCTCTCCGGTATTGCAAAAACCGGTATCACAGCGGATTATCAATCTGTTTGTCGGTTCAGTTATGTGGTATATCGCAATACAATTGGCCTTAAAAGGATTGGATATTTCTTATTAATCCGAAATATTCTTTTGTTAATCTATGTTAGTGTTAATGATTCCGGCATAACGTTCTGTTATGTGACCGGATCTTAACAGAAGGAGGATATGTGAAACTTAAATCTCTTGCCCTTGCCGCCATGGTTGCTTTAGGGAGTTATTCGGTTGCTGCGCAGGCAGCGGAAACCCCGGCTGGTCCGCATATCTCAACTTCCGGTAGTGCGGTCATTCAGGCTGAGCCTGATATGGCGACACTGTCTATCAATGTGACAGTGAAGGATAGCGGGGCAGCGGGTGCCAAAGCACAGGCAGATAAACGCGTTGCACAGTATTTTGATTTCCTGAAAGCGCAGGGAATTGAGAAAAAAGACATCAATGCGGCAAATATTAATACCAGCCCTGACTATGTCTATGATAAAGAAAAAGAAGAGTCGGTTATCCGTGGTTACAATGCGTCCCGCTCTGTGACGGTAAAAGTGTACGACCTTAATAAGTTAAACACATTGCTGGATGGCGCACTGAAGAGTGGTCTGGATGATATTCGCTCTGTGGAATTCGGGGTGAATAATCCGGAAAAATATCGCGCGGATGCACGTCAGAAAGCCATTGATGATGCGGTATCACAGGCAAAATCCGTCGCAAAAGGTTTCGGCTCTGAGCTGGGTGCCGTGTACAGTATCGGTTATAACGCACCACAGCCGGTTCCGGTTATGGCACGCGGTAAAATGATGATGAACATGGACGCGGCACCTGCGGGTGCAACGGCCGATGAAACCTATGAACAGCAGACCGTTGATTTCCGTGATCAGGTGGATGTTGTGTTTGAACTGAAACGTTAATCTGTTTCGGGCGGCGCCTGCCGCAATGTCTGACGCCCGTGTTTGATCAGGGCGTCAGTCACCCGGCGCATGGTGGCGCTTTCCGGTGAAAAACGGTGCCAGTACAGCATCCGGCGCTGGAACAGACCCGGTGTCAGATCGACCAATTCTCCCCGCTCCAGCTCGCCCGCAATCTGTAAATGCGGGATCATACAACAGGCCGAACTCTGCTTTGCCAACTGCACAAAAGCTTCTGATGAGTTAAGAACGTGGCTCGGCACACTGCCCGGCGCCAGGTCAAAATTGGTCTGCAGGAATGCCATGTGCATATCATCAAGATAGTCAAACGCCACCGCCGGAGCTTTGAGAAGCGCACTGCGGCTTACGCCGTCAGGAAAATAACGCGCGGCAAATTCCGGGGAGCCGACAAACAGGTAATCCAGCGCACCCAGTTGATCCGCAAGGCATCCCGGTAACGGGCGCGGCTGAATACTGACTGCACCGACCACCTCTCCGCGCCGCAGGCGTTCATGCGTACGTGATTCATCTTCCACCTGAATATTCAGCCGGATAGCAAGATCTGCCAGCACATGACGCAGCGCCGGAAGCAACCAGGTCGCCAGGCTGTCTGCGTTGACGGCAAGTGATATCAGCGGCGGTTCAATATTTCCGGCATCGTCGCCCAGCCATTCGGCTTCCAGCAACTCCACCTGATGCAGTAATCCCAGTAATTTTTGCCCTTCTTCTGTCGGGCGCGGCGGCACGGTGCGTACCAGCAGCGGCTGACCAAACAAATTTTCCAGCTGTTTGATCCGCTGTGACACCGCAGACTGGGTAATACACAGTTTCTGTGCTGCCCGCTCAAAACCGCGTTCACGGATAACTGCATCCAGCGCCTGAAGAGCCCGGTAGTCCGGTCGTCTCATTACTGCCGTCTCCTCTTTTCATTGGTAAGCGAACAGATTGAAAATCTGTAGTGAAAAATGATTTCATTTGTGACTAAGTCACAATATGCCACAATTCGCATTCTGCCGGAGAAATAATTGCTATACCCAACGTCATTCAAGATGCAGGCAGGCGGCAAGCTCCGATTGCCGGGGAGCATACATCAGTATGTGACCCGGCTGGCGGAGTGAAGCTAACGAACCTGCAGTTTGAATGAATAAGGGTATATAATTAATCTGGGCTATGCGGTGACATCTCATGAATAATAAAGGGCAAAACAATGAATCAGGATGAATTAAAAAAAAGCAGTTGGCTGGGCGGCATTAGACTACGTGAAGCCGGGAACCATTGTCGGAGTGGGTACGGGTTCTACCGCATCACACTTTATTGATGCACTCGCCACGATGAAAGGTCAGATTGACGGTGCAGTGTCCAGCTCTGAAGCATCTACTGCAAAACTGAAAAGCTACGGCATCCCGGTATTTGACTGCAACGATGTCGACGGTCTGGATGTGTATGTGGATGGTGCGGATGAAATCGACCATCATATGAATATGATCAAAGGCGGCGGTGCAGCACTGACCCGCGAAAAAAATTATTGCGGCAATCGCAAAAACCTTTATTTGTATCGTTGATGACAGCAAGTATGTGGATTTACTGGGTAAATTTCCGCTGCCGGTTGAAGTTATTCCGATGGCGCGTTCTTATGTTGCCCGTGAACTGGTCAAACTGGGCGGACAGCCGGAATATCGTCAGAATGTGGTGACAGATAACGGCAACGTGATCCTGGATGTATATAATCTGGAAATTCTCAACCCGGTTGAGATGGAAAACAAAATTAACGCGATTGCAGGCGTTGTGACTGTGGGTTTATTTGCTAACCGTGGCGCTGATGTGGTGCTGATGGGGACGCAGGATGGCGTGAAAACCATCAAATAAATCAATGTGATATATAATGTGATAGGTATTGATATCAGCATTACGGAAAGGAGCGGATAACCGCTCCTTTTTTTATTTTTTTTTAAATCATAAATTTCGGTGATATATATCACAATTTTGTCTTTGATATGACCAAAATATCATCACTCTCCGGCATTTTTTCATTTTCTCCTGTAAATCCCTTCTTTTCCTGCGATTTGTGCTGAGCACCTACGGAGACGTGTATTGCGGAGCCGTCATTTTTTGTTATTTTGGTGTATACCCAACGTCATTCAAGATGCAGGCGGGCGTCGTTCCGCCAACGAACCTGCAGTTTGAATGAATAAGGGTGTGGGGACAGACACATTCGGGAACTAATAAAGGGCAGGGTCATGGTAAAAGTATCACTGGAAAAAGAGAAAATTAAATTTCTGCTATTGGAAGGCGTACACCAGAGTGCAGTAGACAGCCTTAAAGCAGCGGGTTACAGCAACATTGAATACCATAAAGGGGCATTGTCCACGGAAGAATTAAAAAACGCGATCCGTGATGCCCGCTTTATCGGGATCCGCTCCCGGACTCAACTGACGGAAGAGATTTTTGCCTGTGCCGAAAAACTGGTCGCTGTCGGGTGTTTTTGCATCGGCACCAATCAGGTTGATCTGACTGCGGCAGCAAAACGCGGTATTCCTGTCTTTAACGCACCTTTCTCAAACACCCGTTCCGTGGCTGAGATGGTACTGGGACAGTTATTACTGCTGCTGCGCCGTATTCCGGAAGCCAATGCCAAAGCCCACCGTGGTATCTGGGATAAACAGGCGAAAGGTTGCTATGAGGCGCGGGGTAAAAAACTGGGGATTATCGGCTACGGGCATATCGGTACGCAACTGGGTATCCTTGCGGAATCCATCGGAATGAATGTCTATTTTTATGACATAGAGAATAAGCTTCCTCTCGGCAATGCCACCCAGGTGCGCCATCTCTCTGAGCTGCTTAATATGAGCGATGTGGTGACGCTGCATGTGCCGGAAATAGATTCCACTAAAAATATGATTAGTAAACATGAGTTTGAGCTGATGAAGCCGGGCTCCATTTTTATTAATGCTTCACGCGGGACGGTTGTTGATATCCCGGCACTGAGCCAGGCGCTGGCATCAAAGCACCTTTCCGGGGCTGCTGTGGATGTGTTCCCGTCAGAACCTGCGGCAAATAATGACCCGGCCGATCCGTTTATTTCTCAGCTGATTGGTTTCGATAATGTCATTCTGACGCCGCATATCGGCGGCTCCACGCAGGAAGCTCAGGAAAATATCGGTTTTGAAGTGGGCGGCAAACTGGCGAAATACTCAGATAACGGCTCGACGCTCTCTGCGGTCAATTTCCCGGAAGTTTCATTGCCGGGTCATGCCCAAAATGCTAATCGTCTGCTGCATATCCATGAAAACCGTCCGGGAATGCTGACCAGTATCAACCAGATATTTACTGATCGCGGGATTAATATCGCGGCGCAGTATTTACAAACGGCGGGCGAGTTGGGTTATGTGGTTATTGATATGGTGGCGAATAACCCGCAGGAAGCTGATGAGGTATTACTTCAGTTAAAAGCCTTGCCGGGAACGGTTCGCGCGCGCCAGCTTTTCTGATATTAGTCGTTTTTGTTATTGATAGTTAAAGTACACGAACGGTAACGGGCAGAGGAACGAAAAGCATCCGCGCCATGGATGGCGCGGCTGAGCTTACACGGATGTATTTACAGCGTCTTTTCGTTTTGCCCGTTGCCGGTAGCTTATCCGGCGTAAAGACATACGCTGTGCAATCTCATAACGTTACATCTTATTTATTTATGTTCAGTCCACAACCACCGGCGTGACGGTGTGAGTATTTCCGGCAACGGAATGTCCCATTGTGCGGCGGGTAATTCACTGACCTGCTGACAATCATGTGCCAGCCCCACCGGGTAAAATCCTTTCGTTTGCCAGTTAGTCAGCATACGGTCATAAAAACCGCCACCCATTCCCAGCCGTTCTCCCTGTGAATCAAATGCCACCAGCGGAATAAACATCAGATCCAGTTTTTCCGGCGGAAGCACTTGTGTGACATCCAATGCCGGTTCTGAAATTGAAAATTTATTTTTAATCAGCGGGGTATCAGGGCGATAAGCCAGAAATAACAGGTGATGGCGGCTGAACGGGTGCAAAACAGGTAAAAATACGTGCTTTCCCTGTGACCACAGCCATTCTGTCAGCGGACCGGTATCAATTTCACCATCAAAAGAAAGAAACAGGGCAATATTATTTGCATCACTGATATCAGGATGATGAACGATTTGCTGAAGCAGTGCGTGAGCGGCATCAGATTGCTGTTGCGGATTGAGTGCACGGCGCTTTTGGCGGATTGACTGACGCAGATGATGTCGCGTTTGTAACAACGTTTCATTAGTCATAGTAAGGTCAGGGAGTAAACGAAGAGTGGAGATGGAGATCTCCGGAATGCCGTCGCAGGCTGTTACCCTTGAACCCTTGGTTCAAGGTGAACGCAGTGTTGCTTCCATTAGGCTGCCTGAACGAATCAGGTATGCTCACCGGTGACAAATCACCACATTCTGTCTGTATCAATATCGGCTCAGGGGACTCGCCCGCTGACAAACATTCCAGAGAATTTTTTGAAACTTTCGTTAAATCTTTTCTTAGGTTCATTGTATGAATCTGCGCTGAGATTGCAACCTAATTTCACTATTTTTTTTTGTCTAGTGACTGATTTCTAAACAAATTTACTCAATAGATGTTACCTGGCGCTCAGTGATTCGTGTTTGATCATGAAGTGCCTGCTCGATAGTCTGCTGTAACAATTTTATCTTCTGTTCCATGTTATAGGCATAATCGCGCGTTTTCAATTTTTCTTGTGTCAGTTCGTGACAAATGTTCAATGCGACGATAAAAACGAGCTGCTCGGTATTAGTCACTTTACTGCGTACTTTCAGGTCCTGCAGCCGTTGTTCAAGCTCCGCAGCAGAAGCAACCAGTGCTTCTTTCTGTTCCGGTGGACAATTAACGCGCATGGAACGCCCGAATATTTGGATATCAACGGGTTGTGCAGACATGACATCTTCCTTTAGTTCTGCTACAGGATATTTTATCCTGTGTATCGTGGATTTTGTACGATATACCAGCAGGCTGAAGCCCTAATCTGGTACAGCGGCGCCTCTTGATGGTAGCATATCACGAACTAAAACCCGACTGGTGAGCAAAATAATGACCCCGGATAAAACACTGCCTGATTTTAAAACACTTGATGAACTATTACGCCAGCAGGCCGTCGCAATGACTGCGTCGGAAATGCATGGCCTTATCACGGGCTTACTGTGCGGCGGGAATACTGATGATACCTGGCAGGCACTGGTTCATGACCTGACGAATGAAGGAATGGCATTCTCTCAAATTTTATCACAGCCGTTACGCGCTCTGTTTAACACCACATTTGAACTGCTGGATGACACCGAATGTCAGTTCAATCTGTTACTACCGGATGATGATGCCGGTGTATTTGCCCGTGCAGATGAACTGGCGGGCTGGGTGAATCACTTTTTATTGGGTCTGGGTGTGGCGGATCCAAAACTGAGTGAGCGTAAAGAAGTGCAGGAGATAGTCACAGATTTACGTGAAATCGGTATGCTCGGCTATGATGAGGCAGAAGATGCGGAAGAGCTGGCTGAGGCGCTGGAAGAAGTTATTGAGTATATTCGCGTAGTGGTGCAACTTTGCTATATTTCACTGGCAAAACCACGCAGCGCACAAACGGCTGATGCGGTGGAGCAGAAACCCACATTACACTGAGTCTTACTCACACATGTTCCGGTCTGACTGCGCTGATAAATTATAATCTGCCGGTTTCAGGAAAACCGGGGCAGTCTGAACACTCACATTACACGGCTGAATATCATGTATACCCAACGTCATTCAGGATGCCACCAACGAACCTGCAGTTTGAATGAATAAGGGTATAGTACAAGGAGAGCGGATATGAACAGGCAAGAATTTATCTCACGTCGTCAGGCATTGCTGGAAAAAATGGTACCGGCGAGTGCGGCGGTTTTTTTTGCAGCACCACCGGCGCAGCGCAATGCGGACAGTGAATATCCCTACCGCCAGCACAGTGACTTTTTGTATCTCACCGGATTCAGTGAGCCGGAAGCGGTATTGGTACTGATTAAAAGTGATGAAACCCATAATCACAGTGTCCTGTTCAACCGTGTGCGTGACCTGACTGCCGAAATCTGGTTCGGGCGTCGTCTCGGTCAGGATGCCGCCCCTGAGAAACTGGGGGTTGACCGTGCGTTGCCGTTTGATGATATCAATGAACAGTTGTATCAGCTGCTCAATGGTCTGGACACGCTCTATTTCGCACAGGGTGAGATGGCGTATGCGGATACGATTGTCTTTAATGCCCTTGAAACGCTGCGTCAGGGAAGCCGTCGTAATCTCTGCGCACCCGCCACGCTGGTTGACTGGCGTCCGGTTGTTCACAATATGCGTTTGTTTAAATCTCCTGCGGAGCTGGATATTATGCGCCGCGCCGGAAAAGTCAGCGCACTTGCTCACACCAGAGCAATGAAAATCTGTCGTCCGGGCATGTATGAATATCAGTTACAGGGTGAGATTGAACACGAATTTGTCAGCAATGGTGCGCGTTTTCCGTCTTATAACACCATTGTCGGCAGCGGCGAAAACGGCTGTATTCTGCATTACACCGAAAATGAAAGCCGGATGAAAGACGGCGATCTGGTTCTGATTGATGCCGGATGTGAGATTGAAGGATACGCAGGTGATATTACCCGCACCTTCCCGGTCAGCGGGAAATTCTCAAAAGAGCAGCGCGAAATTTACGATATCGTCCTGAAAACGCTGGATGTGTCTCTTGAACTCTATCGTCCGGGCACCTCTATTGCGGCGGTGACAGACCGGGTGGTTGAAATTATGACCGAAGAGCTGGTGAAACTCGGATTATTAACTGGTGATGTACCGCACTTGATCGAAACCAAAGCGTACCGCGCGTTTTTCATGCATAGTCTGAGCCACTGGTTAGGGCTGGATGTGCATGATGTCGGGCATTACGGCACAGACCGGGATCGCATTCTGGAACCGGGTATGGTGCTGACTATCGAGCCGGGGCTGTATATCGCGCCGGATGCCGATGTGCCGGAAGCCTACCGCGGGATTGGCATCCGTATTGAGGATGACATTGTTATCACAGAGCAGGGTAATGAAAACCTGACCGCCACAGTGGTGAAAACGGCTGATGAGATAGAAGCTCTGATGGCGAAAGCAAAACAGGCTGAATAATTAATGAGTGTTATTATCGCCGGAGGCGGAATGACCGGTGCGACACTGGCACTGGCACTTTCCCGCCTCAGTCACGGCAGGCTTCCGGTCGCGATCGCGGAAGCAAAACGACCGGATGACAGTCACTCGGGCTTTGATGCCCGGGCGATTGCGCTTGCTCACGGCACCTGTCAGCGGCTGGACAAAATCGGTCTGTGGTCTTATCTGAAACCTTATGCCGCACCAATCACCCGGGTTCATGTGTCCGATCAGGGACATACCGGCTGTGTGAATATGGCGGCGGCAGATTATGATATTGATGCCCTGGGTCAGGTTATTGAATTGCATGATGCGGGACAGGCGCTGTTTGCCCGTCTGGCACAGGCGGAAAATGTCACATTATATTGTCCGGATACCGTAAAAAGCATTACGCGGACAACCGATGCGGTTACCGTCCGGCTGAATGACGACCGGGAACTGACCGGACACATTCTGATTGCCGCCGACGGCAGTCATTCTGCCGTTGCGCAGCAATGCGGCATACAGTGGACTGATACGCCGTATGAACAGGTGGCGGTGATAGCCAATGTGATGACAGAGCTGGACCCTGCCGGGCGTGCGTTTGAGCGATTTACCCCGCAGGGACCACTGGCGATGCTGCCGATGACACAAGGACGCAGCTCGCTGGTCTGGTGTCATCATGCAGACATGGCGGACACAGTGCGCGGATGGGATGATGAAACATTCCGCCGTGAATTGCAGAAAGCATTCGGCTGGCAACTGGGTGAAATTCTGACTGTCGGCACCCGGCACAGCTATCCGCTGACACTGAGTGCGGCACAATCACAGATTTCCCACCGTCTTGCACTGGTGGGAAATGCCTCCCAGACACTGCATCCGATTGCCGGACAGGGTTTTAATCTTGGCATGCGTGATGTGATGGCATTGGCTGAGGTTATCAGTCAGGCATTCTTATCACAGGAAGATATTGGTCAGTACCGCGTGCTGATGCAATATCAGGCAGCGCGTGAAGCCGATCGCCAGACGACCATGACCTTAACAGATGGTCTTGTCCGTCTGTTTTCCAACCGTTGCTTTCCGCTGGCAGCAGGGCGGAACCTGGGTCTGATGGCAATGGAAATGCTGCCGTTTCTGCGCAACCGGCTGGCACAACAGACTCTTGGCCGGACACAAAATTCCGTTCACCCCACCACAAAATAAGGATAAACAATGCAGTCGTATGATGTGGTTATTGCCGGTGGCGGCATGGTTGGTCTGGCACTGGCCTGCGGATTGCAGGGCAGCGGGCTGCGGATTGCCGTTATTGAAAAACAGGCGCCGGATACCCGGTTTGACCCGCAGTCACCGTTTTCTGTCCGGGTTTCTGCCATTAACAGCGCCAGTGAGCGCTTACTGGGACGCCTTGGTGTCTGGCAGGATATTCTGGCAAAACGTACAGCACCCTATCAGGGTATGGAAGTACGGGATAATAACAGCTTCGGGCGCATTGCATTCAGTGCGCAGGAGGCTCACTGCGGGCATCTTGGTCACATCATTGAAAATGATATTATCCGCAATACGCTCTGGGAACACGCACAGAAACTGCCGGATATCACATTGCTGACCGGCACGCAGATCCGTCAGGTGGCGTGGGGTGAAAATGATGCCTTTATCACGCTGGAAAATGATGAAATGCTCAGTACGCGGCTGGTTGCAGGTGCTGATGGTGCTAATTCGTGGTTGCGTCAGCATGCGGATATTCCGATCTCTTTTTGGGATTATGAACATCACGCGCTGGTCGCGACTATCCGCACTGAATTACCGCATGAAAATATCGCGCGGCAGATGTTCCACGGCGACGGCATTCTGGCCTTTCTGCCGCTGCCGGACGCACATCATTGCTCGATTGTCTGGTCACTGCCCGGGCTTTCTGCACAGCACTGCCTGGATCTGACTGATGCTGAGTTTAATCACAAACTGGCAGCAGCGTTTGATGTACAGCTGGGGTTATGTGAGGTTGTCAGTGAGCGGCTGGCTATCCCGCTGACCGCGCGCTATGCCCGTCAGTTTGCCGCACCGCGTCTGGCGCTGTTGGGGGATGCCGCGCACACTATTCATCCGCTGGCAGGTCAGGGGGTGAATCTCGGCTTTATGGATGTTGCTGAACTGATCGGAGAGATCCGCCGTCTGACTGCTGAAGGAAAAGATATCGGTAACTATTTCTGGCTGCGCCGTTTTGAACGCCGCCGCAAACAGAGTGCCGCACTGATGCTGGCGGGTATGCAGGGTTTTCGTGAACTTTTTGAGGGTAATAACCCGCTGAAAAAACTGGTACGCGATGTCGGTTTAGTGCTGGCAGACACATTGCCCGGGATAAAACCGGCGCTGTTGCATCACGCCCGGGGTCTGAGTGATATGCCGGACTGGCTGCGCGAATCTGACACGGTATCAGTTGAAAAAATCTAATCTCAGGCTATTTTTCACATTAGTTTTATTCATAATGCACTAAAATTTAACCGGCAGATCCGTCCGGTGTTTTAGTGCAATCCCGCCGCATAATTCAAAACTATCTTCCGTTAATACTGTTTTGCGTATTAAGCCGCAGAATGGCAGATGAAAAAACTGCATACTAAGCGCTCATATTTTTCCGCCCGATTACACGGTCACAATTTTTCCTTATGGTTACGTTTGTGATTCGGTGATAACGTCAGGAAAAGGGTATCGTTTGCGCGGTACAGGCTGCGCACTATGTCTGACTGAAAGGGGATAGAATGGCACAACACACTCCACTGTCCGGTGAGCATGTTGCCTGCGGGGCAAAAATGGTGGATTTTCATGGCTGGATGATGCCGCTGCACTACGGCTCCCAGATAGAAGAGCACCATATTGTCCGCAGCGACGCCGGTATGTTCGATGTTTCCCACATGACAATCGTTGACTTTCACGGTCCGCAATGTCAGCCGTTTCTCCGTTATCTTCTCGCCAATGATGTGGCAAAACTCACCGAAAAAGGTAAAGCGCTCTACACCGGGATGCTCAATGCCTCCGGCGGGGTTATTGACGATCTTATCGTTTACTATTTTTCGGATGATTTTTACCGGCTGGTGGTGAACTCCGCCACCCGTGAAAAAGATTTGGCGTGGATTGATGAGCATCGCAAAAACTTCGCTCTTGAGATGACAGTCCGCGATGATTTAGCGATGATTGCGGTTCAGGGACCCATGGCGAAAGCCAAAGTGGCAACTATACTGAACGCGGAACAAAACGCCGCTGTTGCCGGGATGAAACCGTTTTATGGCGTGCAGAGCGGCGACTATTTTATTGCCACCACCGGTTACACCGGCGAAGAAGGTTATGAAATAGCACTGCCCGCAGAGCAGGTTGTCAGCCTCTGGCAAAAATTACTGGCAGCAGGCGTGAAACCGGCGGGATTAGGCGCGCGGGATACATTACGCCTGGAAGCCGGCATGAACCTCTACAGCCAGGAAATGGATGAAACCGTTAATCCGCTGGCAGCGAATATGGGCTGGACGATTGCCTGGCTGCCGGAAGATCGCAAATTTATTGGTCGTGAGGCGCTGGAAAAAGCCCGCCGTGACGGAACGCAGAAACTGGTCGGTCTGGTGATGCGGGAAAAAGGCGTACTGCGCGGTGAGATGGAAGTTCGTTTTACGGATGATCTTGGTAAGCAGCAAAGCGGAATAATCACCAGCGGAACGTTTTCGCCGACATTAGGGTTCAGTATCGCCCTTGCGCGCGTTCCGCAGGGAATTGGTACCACCGCCGTCGTTCAGGTGCGTAATCGCGAAGTGCCTGTTGAGGTTGTGAAACCGGGGTTTGTCCGTAACGGAAAAAAAATTAGTCTGAAACTGAATAACAGGAGCGGTTGGTGATGAGTAATGTACCTAAAAATCTGAAATATACAGAAGAGCATGAGTGGGTTCGTCACGAGGGTGGCGATGAATATGTTGTCGGGATCACTGACCAGGCTCAGGAATTGCTGGGTGATGTTGTGTATGTTGAATTACCGGCAGTTGGTGATGAGATAGTATTTGGTGATGCATTCGGCTCTGTTGAGTCGGTAAAAGCGGTTTCTGACCTGTTTGCACCGCTCTCCGGTATCGTTCTGGCCGTCAATGACACGCTGGAAGATCAACCCGAGCAGGTTAACAGTGAGCCTTATGAAGGCGGGTGGATAATCCGCGTCAAAGCTTCTGATCCGGACGAGTTTGAAGGTCTGATGGATGCGGAAAATTACGCGCAATTGCTGGAAGAAGAAGACGACTAACGAATACCAAAACCCTGTTCTGCTTGCATAACAGGGTTTTTTTTCGGGATTTTATCGATTAAGTAACTTCAGGAACCGGAGAACAATGACTCAAACATTAACCCAGCTTGAAAACCAGGGGGAGTTTATCCGCCGTCACATCGGTGCATCCCCTGAACAACAACAAAACATGCTGACCACTGTCGGTGCCGTGTCACTTGACGACCTTATGCACAAAATTGTGCCCCGCGATATTCAGCTTGAGATCCCGCCCGCAGTGGGTGACGGCGCGACAGAACAAGATGCGCTGACTGAACTGAAAACCATTGCCGGTCTGAATCAGCAGTTTACCTCTTATATCGGGCAGGGATATTCACCGACTATTCTGCCTGCGGTCATTCAGCGTAATCTGCTGGAAAATCCGGGTTGGTACACGGCGTACACGCCGTATCAGCCGGAAATCTCCCAGGGCCGCCTGGAAGCACTGCTGAATTTTCAGCAGGTGACGATTGATTTAGCCGGGCTGGAGCTGGCTTCTGCCTCACTGCTGGACGAAGCCACTGCCGCTGCGGAAGCAATGGCAATGGCAAAACGCATCAGCAAAAAGAAAAATGCCAACCGCTTCTTTATTGCAGATGATGTCCATCCGCAAACACTGGATGTGATCCGCACCCGTGCCACCTATTTCGGGTTTGAACTGACCATCGACAGTGCTGAGAAAGCGCTTGATTATGATGATATTTTTGGCGTATTGCTGCAACAAACCGGTACGACCGGGCAAATTCATGACTACCGTGAATTACTGGCGCAATTACATCAGCGCCAGGTAATAACCAGCGTGGCGGCTGATATTATGGCGCTGGTGCTGCTGGAAGCGCCGGGTAAACAGGGTGCGGATATTGTATTCGGCTCCGCCCAGCGCTTTGGTGTGCCGATGGGCTACGGTGGTCCGCATGCGGCTTTCTTTGCCTGCCGTGATGAATATAAACGCGCAATGCCGGGACGACTTATCGGGGTGTCCATTGATGCCGCCGGAAACCGGGCGCTGCGTCTGGCGCTGCAAACCCGCGAGCAGCATATCCGCCGCGAAAAAGCCAACTCCAACATCTGTACTTCCCAGGTTCTGCTCGCCAATATTGCCGGGATGTACGCGGTGTATCACGGGCCGGAAGGTCTGAAGCAGATTGCCACCCGCATCCACCGTCTGACAGACATTCTGGCGAAAGCCGTAACCGACGCCGGTCTGCATCTGCGCAATACCACCTGGTTTGATACCCTGACCATTGAAGTAAAAGATAAACCGGCGGTGCTGGCGCGGGCAAAAGCCGCGCGGATTAACCTGCGCACCGATCTCCATAATGCTGTCGGGGTTACGCTGAGTGAAACCACACAGCGTGAATGTCTGGAAAATCTGTATGCGGTACTGACCGGACATGAACCGGTATTAGATATTGATGCGCTGGATGCACAGGTTGCAGGCGTGTCCGGATCTATTCCTGCGGCAATGTGCCGTGAAGGTAAGATTCTGGTTCATCCGAACTTCCACCGCTATCACAGCGAAACAGACATGATGCGCTATCTGCACAGTCTGGCACGAAAAGACCTGGCGCTGGATCAGGCAATGATCCCGCTCGGCTCCTGTACCATGAAACTGAATGCGGCAGCGGAGATGATCCCGATCACCTGGCCCGAATTCGGTAACATGCACCCGTTCTGCCCGCCGGAGCAGGCGCAGGGCTATTATGTGATGATTGAACAGCTCTCCCGCTGGCTGGTTCTGCTGACCGGATATGATGCCATGTGTATGCAGCCGAACTCCGGCGCGCAGGGCGAATACGCGGGTCTGGTGACTATCCGCCGTTACCAGGAGAGCAAAGGCGAAGGGCATCGCACTATTTGTCTGATACCAAGCTCGGCGCACGGCACCAATCCGGCGTCTGCCAATATGGCGGGCATGGACGTGATCGTGGTGGGCTGTGATGAAGACGGCAACATTGACCTGGCTGATTTGCGTGCAAAAGCAGAGCAGTACAGTGAAAAGCTCTCCTGTGTCATGATTACCTATCCGTCCACTCACGGCGTGTACGAAGAGGGTGTGCGCGAGGTGTGTGAGATTATTCATGAATTCGGCGGACAGGTTTACCTTGATGGCGCAAACATGAATGCTCAGGTCGGGATCACCACACCGGGCTTTATCGGCGCGGATGTTTCTCATCTTAACCTGCACAAAACATTCAGCATTCCGCACGGCGGCGGTGGTCCGGGTATGGGACCTATCGGGGTGAAAAAACACCTTGCACCGTTTGTGCCGGGACACACCATTGTGGCTTCAGAACTGCTGACGTCACAGGGTGCGGTATCAGCGGCCCCGTTCGGCAGCGCCTCAATTTTACCGATAAGCTGGATGTATATCCGTATGATGGGCGCGCAGGGTCTGCGTCAGGCAAGTCAGGTGGCTATTCTTAATGCCAACTATATCGCCGCACGGCTGAAATCTGCTTATGATGTGTTATATGCAGGGCGTAATGGTTATGTGGCGCATGAATGCATCCTGGATATCCGTCCGCTGAAAGCGAAGTTCGGCATAACAGAAATGGATATTGCCAAGCGACTGATTGACTATGGTTTCCATGCACCAACCATGTCCTTCCCCGTTGCAGGAACCCTGATGGTGGAGCCGACTGAATCAGAAAGTCAGGCTGAACTGGATCGCTTTATTGATGCGATGCTGGGAATTCGCAGTGAAATGGAGCGGGTCGGCAGTGGTGAATGGACAGCGGATGATAACCCGCTGGTCAATGCACCACATGTTCAGACTGAACTGGCAGAGGTTTGGGCGCATCCGTACAGCCGTGAAACAGCGGTGTTCCCGACTCAGGCAACCCGTGAAAATAAATACTGGCCGACAGTTAAACGCCTGGACGATACTTATGGTGACCGTCATCTTCAGTGCTCCTGTGCACCGATGAGTGATTATGAGTGACCGACAGGATAGCGGGAGCGATGAGAGTCGCAAAATAGTGTAAACTCTCCTGTTATTGCTGCAAGGCTGTAACAAAAAATCCGGAAATGTACATTGTTTCCGGATTTTTTGTTTAAAAGCAGCCTGTTAATAAAGGAATTTATCATGCTGGTCTTCAACTGCACCAAAGCGGCCGTAGAGTTTTTTACGGTTACCCGGCACGGCAAACAGCATTCTCCGCTGCAGGCACCGCAAACAGACACGGTGGACGATTCCGGCACGGAGACACAGCCGGTCAGCCAGTGGCTGGTACATGCAATTAAAGTCAGGCGCAAACATGTCTTGATTGCAATGCACATCCATACCCGTTACGCGATGGTGTTCTGCGATTTAAAAAAAAGCGGATAAGAGCACATTTCTCACTCTGTTCACGGAGCGGCTGTTTAATAATATGCTGTTTTTCGCAGAGGAATTTGCGTTATGCGATGAAAGTGATTTCAGGCAGATATTCGCCGGGTTTGATGAATATCACCGCGATGTCTGTTTTTGCCTGCGGGGAGATCGCAGTGTACAAAATCACATCAATGATGTGGCATGGCAATTTGAAGAGTCCGTAAATGATGTCGGGAGCTTTCCGGATAATTACGCAGAGGGTGCATTATTTGATGAATGGGTAAACAGTACAATCCGTTCAGTCAGACAGAGTAAAGACTATTTTTTCCCTGATGAAGCCATGTTTACCCGGTGGTTTACGCGCTACAGCGGACGGGGTAACAGCGATGAAGCAGTCATACTCCGCAGTTTTGATGCGTTACGCAGACGACCATTGAGCCATGAAGAAAGTGACGAAGAAAGTCATGAGGAAAGCTGTAACGTAAGTCATGATAAACATCACGATGAGCTGCTTCCTGACAATGTGATTGATCTGGCAAAAGCACGCGCAGAGCGAAATAAGCGATAATTTACTGTTTTTTATTGTATAAATATCCGGCGCTACTCTAAATGATTCGGAGTGCACTCAATATACCCGGCATCCTGAAGTATGACGGGTATATTGAACGCCGGATGCTGAATTACCGGATTACTTCAGCCAGCCTTTCTCCTGTGCCGCGTCCAGCTCAGGGCGCAGCCAGTCCCAGAATTGCGGATGTACATCAGCGATAAACTGTGTCCGGTCAATCACCTGCGCCAGGGAAATATTATGTTCCACCCAGCTCTGACCTTCATTATGCAGATTCATCAGTACCGGCATCACGCGATCCAGCATATTTGCAATGCGTGATTCACGGGTTTCTCCGGCATCATACTCATTCCACAGCGCCAGAAATTCATCTGCCTGCGGCTGTGGCAATAAGCCGAAAATACGATGCGCTGCCGCGACTTCCTGTTCCGCAATGGCTTCGCGTGCCGCTAAATCAAACACCAGCACATCACCGGCATCAATCTCCACCACATCATGCAATAACGCCATTTTCAGGATCCGCAGCATATCTGCATCCTGCACATAAGGGGCAAATGCCATTGCCATCATAGCGAAATGCCAGCTGTGTTCGGCTGAATTTTCCTGACGCTCGTTATTCAGTAACCGGGTTTTGCGGTAAATACTTTTGAGCTTATCCAGCTCCATGACAAAGGTGATTAATTGTGAAAACGGAATAACCTGCGGTGTGACTGGTGCGGAAACTGCTGATGACATAACAACCTCAGATATACCCTTATTCATTCAAACTGCAGGTTCGTTGGCTGCATCCTGAATGACGTTGGGTGTAAATCATACAAAATACAAGCGCATTAACAGCGCGTTTTACGGCACCGTTAATGCGCGGGTAACGGAAAATCAGGCTTCTTCGTTAAAGGAGTACGGCAGCGGGAAAAGCGCCAGGCGGCTATCTTCATCTTCCCGGATACGGAAAACGCTGTCTGCTTCCATATCATTATTCATAACAATCTGCACCAGTACGCGCGCATCCTGCAAACGGACTGCCGCCAGCACGGTTCCTGTCCGCCGCCAGTTTTCACCTAACTGCCACTCAGCATCGTTTCCGGGCTGCGGCACATGGCTGCTTTCGCCAATCAGAGTGTACATGGCGCGTTTATTGGCTCCGCGGAATTTGGCGCGGGCGACCATTTCCTGCCCGGTATAGCACCCTTTTTTAAAGCAGATCCCGCCCGGTAAGGACTGTAAATTGGTTGCCTGCGGAATAAACTGATCAATATTCGCAGGATCAATAACCGCATAACCGGCTTCAATATCCAGGCTCAGCCATTGCTCACCGGTGATACGCGGCAGGGAAAGTACAGCAGAGAGTGCATCTGCCTGTGTTTGTGTGTGGATCAGCACAAAACGCGCCTGCGGCAGTGGCAGATAAAGCACGGTGCAATCTTCGCTGTTTACCACCTGCGTGTCCGCATCCGGCAACTGCGCCACATGCGCACGCAGTGCATCAGCCGCACCGGCACCGGCAAGCCCGGTTAAGGTAACGGTTTCATCAGCGGCAATCGTTACTTTGGAAAATACCGCGTATTTTTTCAGCTCGGCAAGCTGGGTATCCAGCGCACTCCGGCGGATAAGATAAGCATACCCGTCTTTGTAATGAAACAAACGCAGGTCACTCCACATTTTGCCTTTTGCATCACAATGGGCGCAGAGCACATGCTGACTGTCGGTCAGGGCATCAATATCCGCCGTGACCTGACCCTGAAGATATTTCTGACTGTCCGGGCCTGTGATAGTGACCAGTGCAAGGTCATTCAGGGCCATCAGTGTCAGGGGAAGTGCATCACTCAACTGAGGGAGCATTACAGTCGTTTCTGAATTCATGTGTGTTACCTGTCCGGAGAACAATAATAATTATACCCTTATTCATTCAAACTGCAGGTTTGTTGGCTGCATCCTGAATGACGTTGGGTATATGGTAAAAGAGATAACAGACATTGCAAGGAAATATATTGCCCCTTTGTGCGCTGCAACTGTGTGCTGCGACCGGTGCGGAGAAAACATGAAACCGGGCAGAGAAAATGACATTATTTTTCCGGATATACTGTATTTTTTACCGGTGTGTGCGGCAGACGATTTTCTTTATACTCAGGGCTTGATAGGCTGTGTTGGTACCGATATACCATCTTCAATAACATAAAAGGATATTCAGGTGCTGGATATTGAAAATAAACCCCGCATCCACTGGGCCTGCCGTCGCGGCATGCGGGAACTGGATATTGCGGTTATGCCGTTTTTTCAGCATGAATACGATACACTGACGGATGAACAAAAGCGGAATTTTGTACAGTTACTTACAAGTCCTGATCCGGACTTGTTTAACTGGCTGATGAATAAAGGCCGACCGGATGATGATGCGCTTTATGAGATAATCAGGCTGATTCAGGAACGCAATCAGGCACGAATGGCTGCACAGACTGCGGCATATTATCCCGACTGACCGCCGGAGTTGTCTCTGTGGTATGACCCGGATAACCGGGTCACTGTCTTTTCACAGAACGGCTGCACAGAACTGCTGCACGGTACTGTTGCATACAATCGTTGTACGGATAGCAATCGCAGGGTAATAACTGGTCACAGTTATTATTTAGTATTTATACCCTTATTCATTCAAACTGCCCTGAATGACGTTGGGTCTGTACGCTGCATGGCTTATATTGCCTTTGTGTGTCAGGTAACGATATCGTTGTATATAATTAACCGTGCGGCGAATTGCGCTGCTGTTTTTGATGATGACGGAAGGAGCCTGATCGGTGATTTTGTGGAAATCAGTATTACGCGTCTCATTTAAGACACAGGTTTACTCTACACTGATTTATGGTGCGCTTGCGATGGGGCTTTTATTTGCACCGTGGCCGGCTGAAACCTCGTTTATATGGCTGCCGGTTATCCTGCTGATTATTGCCGGATGGGGACGGACGCAACATAAAATCAGTAAGCGGACAGGGTCTGTCAGCCTGTATAATCAAAACCGGATCCTGTGGCGTAAAAATGAGTGGGAGATAATTAAACCCCCCTATATTACCCGGTTTGGTATCCGCCTGCTGTTGCGCTCACTGGCCTCAAAACGGCAAAAACACCTCTGGATTGCCTCTGACAGCCTGCCGAAAGAGGCATGGCACAGTCTTAATCAGCTGCTCCCGCAATATCCTGATATTTAAACTGACGCCGGTTACCGCTTTAATGAATGCTATTTACAGATTAGTGCCATTTACACACGTGGTGGTTTACAACAGGGCTTCTGTTTCTTCCAGCACCTGCATACACCAGGTTGCAATGCGCTCTTCGCTTTCGTCATATTGATTGACATCATCCAGTGCCAGGCCGACAAAGTGCTTTCCATCCGGCGTGAGCGCCTTCGGGCTGGTAAAGGTATAGCCGTCAACCGGCCAGTAACCGACAAACTGTACGCCGGTTGCCAGTAATTGCTGATGCAGATAGCCCAGAGCATCCAGGAACCAGTCACTGTAATCCACCTGGTCACCCATGCCGTACAGGGCAACAATTTTACCGGAAAGATTAAGCTGCGGCAGGCTTTCCCAGATAGCCAGCCAGTCCTCCTGAATCTCCCCGAAATCCCATGTCGGAATACCTAAGATCAGTACCGGATAGGTTTCCATCAGCCCGGGCGCGGCGTCTTTCACATCATGGAGTTCAACAAGATCTTCACCTAAAATATCGCGGATTTTTTCTGCCGCCATTTCGGTGTAGCAGGTACTGGAGCCATAAAAAAAGACCAATTTTCATTTATTTATTCTGCTGTATGTCAGGTCAGAGAATGAGAGCATGCCTGTCACCGGCGCTGCTTTCACGGCAATATTAAGGTATTGTAACAGAAGATAAGTGAGTTCTGACACGGGTAATTCAAACGGGAGGGCGGTCGTGAACGACGCCGGACAACACAGAGAAAGTGATGCACTGACAGAGTTGTTTCTTGATACTATCTGGCTCGAACAGAATTTATCAGAAAATACTCTGGCAGCTTACCGCCTGGATCTTCAGGCACTGGCGGACTGGCTTGCGCCACAAAATCTGGACTGGTTATCGCTGACCACAATGGATTTACAGGCATTTCTCGCCGTCCGGATGGACGGCGGCTATAAAGCAACCAGTTCTGCCCGGCTGCTGAGTTCCCTGCGACGCTTTTTCCAGTACTGCTACCGGGAAAAGCTGCGCCCGGATGACCCGACCATTCAGCTTGCTGCCCCGAAATTACCGGCGCGGTTGCCGAAAGATTTAAGTGAAAGCCAGGTGGATGACCTGCTCAGCGCACCGAATCTGTCTGATCCGATTGAACTGCGTGATAAAGCGATGCTGGAAGTATTGTATGCATGCGGTTTGCGTGTCACGGAGCTGGTATCGCTTTCGCTGCCGGATATCAGCCTGCGTCAGGGCGTTATCCGCGTTATCGGTAAAGGCAATAAAGAACGGTTGGTGCCGATGGGTGAAGAAGCTGTTTACTGGGTCGAGGTGTATCTGGCACAGGCGCGTCCGGCGTTATTAAACGGACAGACGCAGGACGTGCTTTTCCCGAGTAAACTCGGGCGGCAGATGACCCGCCAGACATTCTGGCACCGGATCAAACGCTATGCGGTTGTCGCGGGGATCGCGACTGAAAAATTATCTCCCCATGTTCTGCGCCATGCATTTGCCACACATCTGCTTAATCACGGCGCAGATTTGCGCGTGGTACAGATGTTGCTGGGACACAGTGATTTATCCACCACACAAATTTATACTCATGTGGCAACCGAACGGTTACGCACACTGCATCAACAGCACCACCCGCGGGGCTGATAAGGAATAACGGAACAGTATTATGATGAAAAAATTATTATCCGTGCTGGCTTTTCTGCTGGTGGTCAATCAGAGCGCACTTGCCGGGGAAAGTGAGATTAAAGCCGCCTTTGCCAAAATGGACATAACAGTGCAGCAGATCCAACCTTCGCCGGTTACCGGTGTTGCTGTGGTGAGCACGTCACAGGGCATTTTTTTATATCAGTGATGACGGTCGCTATCTGGTGCAGGGACCTATGTTTGATATGAGCGGAAAAACACCGAAAAACATAACAAATCAGGTATTAGTGGATGAACTGAACAGCCTGAAAAATGAAATGATCATTTATAAGTCTCCCCATGAAAAGTATATCATTACGGTATTTACCGATCTGACTTGTCCGTATTGCCTTAAATTGCATAATGAAAACAATGAACTGAATAATAAAGGCATTACTGTCCGTTATCTGGCGTTTCCGCGCAAAGGGCCGGGTTCGGTTGTCGGAAAAGAGATGCAGTCTGTCTGGTGTAACGGCTTTAAAACCAAAGCGTTGAACGGTGCCTTTAAAAATGAGCCTATTGCGCCGATTGAAAAATGTAATATTGATATCAGCAAACACTATAATCTGGGTCTTAAATTTGGGATCACCGGCACACCGGCCATTGTGCTTGAAGATGGTACGCTTATTGCCGGCTATTTATCTGCGGATAAACTGGCTGAAGTAGTAGCAAGTAAATGAAATATCATCAATATAATTAGGTTGTTATGATTAAAACTGAACTCCGCCGCCGCGATGTGGCGGACGGCTCTGCATTGTCAGCGCCTGAACGTTCTCCGCTGCTGTGCCGCCTGTATGCGGCGCGCGGAATATCCTCTCCTGAGCAGTTAGATCGCGGCGCCCGCGGGTTGCTGAATTACCGGCAACTGAACGGAATTGAACAGGGCGTTGCACTGCTGAAAGAGGCGCTGCATCAGAACCTGCATATTGTTATTGTCGGCGATTTTGATGCAGATGGCGCGACAAGCACCGCGCTCTCTGTCCGCGCCCTGCGCCTGATGGGATTTCGCCGTATTGATTTTCTGGTGCCGAACCGGTTTGAAGACGGGTACGGGCTCAGCCCGCAGGTTGTGGAGGAAGCCCGCAAAAAAGGGGCGGAACTCATTATGACCGTCGATAACGGTATCTCTTCCCATGATGGCGTTAGTGCCGCGCATGCTGCGGGAATTCGCGTCATTGTGACTGACCATCACCTGCCGGGCGAGACTCTGCCGCCGGCGGAAGCCATCATTAACCCGAACCTGGCTGACTGTGAGTTTCCGTCCAAATCGCTGGCGGGTGTCGGCGTGGCGTTTTACCTGATGTCTGCGCTGCGCGCGTCACTGCGTACCGATAATTGGTTTGCGGAGCAGGGGATCACTGAGCCGAATCTGGCTGAGTTGCTGGATCTTGTGGCGCTGGGTACGGTGGCGGATGTGGTGGGATTGGATCAGAATAACCGCATTCTTGTGCATCAGGGGCTGAACCGTATCCGTGCCGGGCGCTGTTGCGCGGGTATCACCGCACTGCTGGAGATAGCCAAACGAAATGCTCCTGCGCTGGTGGCAAGTGACCTCGGCTTTGCGCTGGGACCGCGCCTGAATGCGGCCGGACGACTGGATGATATGTCTGTCGGCGTGGCATTACTGCTGACAGACGATATGGCTCAGGCGCGTATGGTGGCGCATGAACTTGATGCGCTGAACCAGACCCGGCGTGAGATTGAGCAGGGGATGCAGCAGGAAGCGCAGGTCTTATTTGATAAAATCGAACGCAGCACAACGCAGATGCCATCCGGTATTGCGCTGTATCATCCTGAATGGCATCAGGGCGTGGTCGGCATTCTGGCATCACGCATTAAAGAGCGTTATCACCGCCCGGTGATTGCCTTTGCACCCTGCGGTGACGGGATGCTCAAAGGCTCCGGGCGCTCAGTACAGGGATTGCATCTGCGCGATGCACTGGAGCGGCTGGACACGCTGAATCCGGGAATGATCCCCGCGTTCGGCGGACACGCGATGGCGGCCGGTTTGTCGCTGCCGGAAACCTGTTTTCCTGATTTTCAGGAAAAGTTTGCCGCGCTGGTCAGCGAAATGGTGGATCCCGCACAGCTTCAGGGGGTTATCTGGAGTGACGGCGCACTGGATACACAGGAAATGACACTGGAAACCGCCGGGCTGCTGCGGGAAGGTGGTCCGTGGGGGCAGGGCTTCCCTGAACCGTTGTTTGACGGATACTTTCGCCTGCTGCAACAGCGCATTGTCGGTGAAAAACACCTGAAAGTAATGGTGGAGCCGGAAGGCGGTGGTCCGCTGCTGGACGGTATTGCCTTTAATGTCGATGTGAATTACTGGCCTGATAACAGTGTACAGCGGGTCAGGCTGGCTTATAAACTGGATGTGAATGAGTTTCGCGGACAGCGCAGCGCGCAGTTATTAATTGAGCATATCTGGCCGGATTAATTTTAGTCTGAAAGCGGCTCCCGGTGCTGTCATGATGGGCGGATATTCGTTACAATGTCCAGCTCTCACATTATTAGCCGATAATCAACAAAAAGATAAAAGACATGTTTGAAATTAACCCGGTAAAAAATCAGATCCAGGATTTGACTGAACGTACTTCGGTACTTCGGGGGTATCTTTGACTACGATGCCAAGAAAGAGCGCTTAGAAGAAGTTAACGCCGAGCTGGAACAGCCCGATGTCTGGAACGAGCCGGAACGTGCGCAGGCACTCGGTAAAGAGCGCGCCTCACTGGACGCTATCGTAGAGACCATTGATGTGTTGGATCAAGGGCTTGAAGATGTCAGCGGACTGCTGGAACTCGCCGTTGAAGCTGACGATGAAGAAACCTTTAACGAAACGATTGAAGAGCTGCGCGGGCTGGAAGAGAAGCTGGCGAAGCTGGAATTCCGCCGGATGTTTTCCGGTGAATATGACAGTGCGGACTGCTACCTTGACCTCCAGGCAGGCTCCGGCGGCACAGAAGCCCAGGACTGGGCGAGCATGTTGCTGCGTATGTATCTGCGCTGGGCAGAAAGCCGTGGTTTCAAAACGGAAATTATTGAAGAATCTGACGGCGATGTCGCCGGTCTGAAATCAGCAACAATTAAGATTATCGGCGAATACGCATACGGCTGGCTGCGGACTGAAACCGGGGTTCACCGCCTGGTGCGCAAGAGTCCGTTTGACTCAGGCGGCCGTCGTCATACCTCATTCAGCTCTGCATTTATCTATCCTGATGTGGCTGATGAAATTGATATCGAAATCAATCCGGCTGATATCCGTATTGACGTCTACCGCGCCTCCGGTGCCGGTGGTCAGCACGTAAACAAAACAGAATCCGCTGTGCGCATCACGCATATTCCGACCGGACTTGTCACTCAGTGCCAGAACGACCGTTCGCAGCATAAAAATAAAGATCAGGCTTTCAAACAAATGAAAGCAAAACTTTATGAATATGAAATGCAGAAGAAAAACGCTGATAAACAAGAAATGGAAGATAATAAATCAGATATCGGCTGGGGCAGTCAGATTCGCTCCTACGTTCTTGATGATGCACGCATTAAAGATCTCCGCACCGGCATTGAAACCCGTAATACCCAGGCGGTATTAGATGGTGATCTGGATAAATTTATTGAGGCCAGCTTAAAAGCAGGTTTATAAGGATTAAAAATGTCACACGATCAACAACCTGCTGAGCAGGCACCTGATTTAAATAACGAATTAAAAGTACGCCGTGAGAAATTAGCGCAGTTGCGTGAAAAAGAATCTGTTGCGTTTCCGAACGATTTCCGCCGTGATGCCGTCTCTGGTGAGCTGCATGAAAAATATGGTGAGAAAACAGCGGAAGAGCTGGAAGCACTGAACATTGAAGTCGCGATTGCCGGTCGTATGATGACCCGCCGCATCATGGGTAAAGCCTCTTTTGCCACATTACAGGACACTGCGGGTCGTATTCAGATCTACGTTTCCCGTGACGACCTGGCGGAAGGCATTTATAACGAGTCCTTTAAAAAATGGGATTTGGGCGATATCCTGGCAGCTCGCGGTAAACTGTTTAAAACTAAAACCGGTGAACTGACGGTTCACTGTACCGAAGTGCGCCTGCTGACCAAAGCACTGCGCCCGTTACCGGATAAATTCCACGGTCTGAATGACCAGGAAACCCGCTATCGCCAGCGTTATCTGGATCTCATCGCCAATGATGACTCCCGTCATACTTTCGCTGTCCGTTCACGCATTATGGCGGAAATCCGCAAATTTATGGTGAACAAAGGCTTTATGGAAGTTGAAACGCCAATGATGCAGGTTATCCCGGGCGGGGCAACCGCGCGTCCGTTTGTCACGCATCACAATGCGCTGGATATCGATATGTACCTGCGCGTTGCGCCGGAACTGTATCTCAAGCGTCTGGTTGTCGGTGGTTTTGAACGTGTGTTTGAAATCAACCGTAACTTCCGTAATGAAGGTGTGTCACCGCGCCATAATCCTGAATTCACCATGATGGAACTTTATATGGCGTATGCCGATTATAAAGACCTCATCGTGCTGACGGAAGAATTGTTCCGTATCATTGCGCTGGATGTCACCGGTAACCCGGTTGTGAAATATGGCGAGCAGGAATTTGATTTCGGTAAGCCGTTCGACAAACTCACAATGAAAGAAGCCATTTGCAAATACCGTCCGGAAACCAATGTGGCAGACCTGGACGATATGGATAAAGCCGTTGCGATTGCTGAGTCTCTGCGTATTAAAGTAGAGAAATCCTGGGGTCTGGGTCGCGTACAGTGTGAAATCTTTGAGGAAGTGGCAGAAAGCCATCTGATCCAGCCGACATTCATTATTGAATATCCGGCAGAAGTGTCACCTCTGGCGCGCCGCAATGACGATAATCCGTTTGTAACGGACCGTTTTGAGTTCTTTATCGGCGGTCGTGAAATCGGTAATGGTTTCTCTGAACTTAATGATGCAGAAGACCAGGCAGAACGCTTTGCTGAACAGGTTCGTCAGAAAGACGCCGGTGATGATGAAGCGATGTTCTACGACGAAGACTACGTTGTTGCGCTGGAGCACGGTCTGCCGCCGACAGCGGGTCTGGGTATCGGGATCGACCGTATGGTGATGCTGTTTACCAACAGCCACACTATCCGCGATGTCATCCTGTTCCCGGCAATGCGCCCGGGTAAATAAAATCGTATTTTATTTTAAAAGAAACCAAGCCTCACAAATTTGTGAGGCTTTTTTTTAACTATCCTCTTGATATACAAGATAACCAGCGTATAATCCTTTCATCCCAAGCGGGCGTAGTTCAATGGTAGAACGAGAGCTTCCCAAGCTCTATACGAGGGTTCGATTCCCTTCGCCCGCTCCAGATTTCCTTCTTCAGCACCCATCTTATTGAATCCTTTAGGGACATGGCATAAAGCCTTCTTTCAGTAGCGGACTGTAACCTACTGTGTCACCCTTATCAGGGCTGAAACATTGGTTCAATCACACTCCCGGTTCTGTCAGCGTAATGGTATCTACTATTTCAGGCTCCGGTTTCGTAATAGATTATGTAAATAGCTAACATTAATTATCAAAATTAGATTAATTATCTAATCCGTAAGTACCTGCCATCGGATCTTCCCACGAATTATCTTTTTGGAAAAAATAAATTGAATCGTCATTATCCAGGATGACCATACCAAGACCACTGGATTGCAGAACCCACTCTCCGGACACGCCATTTTTGAATTCAACATTTCCGGTTGATACACATGAAGAATAATATTCATGCAACCATTTATTTTCTTTCGATACTTCAGATGATTTAAAAAATTCTATAAGTTGGTTTTTATTCGGTTTGAACTTTTTACAGGCACTTATTTCACCTTCGCCGGGAGCTTTAGTAACCGTAATACCAGTGTTTTTAATTTCTATATTTTTCACAGCCATAGCATTCAATAAATTAGGTATTATAGCTATTAAAAATATTAAAATGTATTTCTTCTTTACCATGATGCGGTGCTCGCTTCGGTTTCATTTTTTTCTGCCAACGTCAGGATGTCTGTACACCTCAGATGCTGAAATATCCATAGAATCTATTAATTCAGACACAAGCCATCTAAGGGATGCATTTTGTTTTGGATTAATATTCTCATATTCTTCTACAGTTTTTCCTTTAATACCGTATGCTTTACCGACTATTTCGATACCAATACTATCAATGTTACCCGGATAACGATCTGGAAATGGTCTGATTTTTTCTATATCAGAAATTTCCTTGGTTTTTCCTTTTAATTCAAGGTTGGCCATTTTTGTTAACTCTGAAGGCTCACATTTTTTTTCAATCAAACAGCGTGATTTCATTTTTCCTACATGCCATGTTACCTTAAACAAAGAGGCAGTTTGATAAATAACACCATCTTTATCTATTAAAAAATGAGCGCCATTACTACCAGCGTGACTATAACTGTTAAAAACATGAGTCTCCGCGGGAGTATTGGTTTGGTGAACAACAATGCCGTTCACCTTATCCATTCTTCCTCGTTCAATATGGCTAAATATCTTGGTTTTTATACGATTTGATTTTACGATTCCATTATCATCTATATACAGCATATATAACCATCCTATAGTAAAGCACCTTACTAACTTATATCATATCGCCATATCAGCAACTATAGGGTGGTTACGTAATAAAGCCTTCTTTCAGTAGCGGACTGTAACCTACTGTGTCACCCTTATCAGGGCTGAAACATTGGTTCAATCACACACTCCTTTTCCTGTCAGTGGAATACGGAAAACTGTTATTTCTAGCTCGTCAAAAATGTCGAAATCCGATATAAAACCTCTTCTTTAAATCATATCCAACTGATTATTATCTATATTTTCATTGGCACATAATATGCATGCCTGATATTTCTTTTCTTACTCTTTTACTCCCTGGTCAGGGGAAAGGATGTCAAATGAATAAAGTCATATCTGTATGCCCATACTGCGGCGCTGGTTGTAAATTAAATCTCTGTGTCGAAAACGGCAAAATAATTAAAGCTGAAGGTGCTGATGGTGTTACTAACCAGGGGCAACTGTGCCTGAAAGGGTTATATGGCTGGGATTTTCTGTACGATAATAAATTGCTGACAGCCAGGTTAAACCAACCGATGATCCGCCGGACAAAAGGTGGGCCGTTTGAAGTGGTCAGCTGGAGAGAAGCGATTAATTATACCGCGCATAAACTGAAAGAAATAAAAGAAAAGTATGGCGCAAAATCAATTATGTGTACCGGCTCCTCCCGCGGAACCGGTAATGAAACCAATTTTGTGATGCAGAAATTCGCCCGCGCCGTGTTGGGTAATAATAATGTGGATTGCTGTGCCCGAGTTTGTCATGGTCCTTCCGTTGCCGGATTGCAGGTCACATTAGGTAACGGCGCGATGAGTAATTCCATTGCGGATATCGAAAACTCAGATTGCTTATTGGTATTCGGTTATAACTGTGCGGATTCTCATCCGATTGTTGCCCGCCGGGTTATCAAAGCCAAAGAGAAAGGAGCGGAGATTATTGTTTGTGACCCGCGAAAAATAGAAACAGCCAAAATAGCCACACAGTATCTGCCGCTGAAAAACGGGTCGAATATGGCGCTGGTCAATGCCTTTGCTTATACCCTGATAGAAGAGAATCTTTACGATAAAAATTATGTAAATCAGCATACTGAAGGCTTTGAAGAGTATAAAAAAAGCGGTTCAGGGCTACAGCCCGGAAGCGGTTGAGGAGATTGTCGGTCTTTCTGCATTACAAATCCGTCAGGCGATGAGAACCTATGCGAAAGCGAAATCGGCAACCATTATGTGGGGGATGGGGGTTACACAGTTCGGGCAGGCGGTGGATGTGGTTAAAGGTCTTTCCGGTCTGGCTCTGCTGACAGGAAACCTGGGCAGACCGGGTGTCGGCGTGGCACCGGTCAGAGGACAAAATAATGTCCAGGGCGCGTGTGATATGGGCGTATTGCCTGATACCTTCCCCGGATATCAAAAAGTAACAGATGCAGATGCCCGGCAGAAATTTGCCCGCGAATGGGGGATCCCGTTTGAAGATATGGATCCCGATGTCGGTTATCGTATTACAGAAGTTCCTCACCTGGCGATAGAAGGTAAGGTAAAAGCTTATTACATCATGGGAGAAGATCCGTTACAGACAGAAGCGGATTTACAGCTTGTCCGTAAAGGCTTTGATGCCCTTGAGTTTGTTGTTGTACAAGATATTTTTATGACGAAAACGGCGGAGCAGGCCGATGTTATTTTGCCGTCCACAAGCTGGGGTGAGCATGGCGGTATCTTCACATGTGCTGACCGTGGATTTCAGCGGTTTGAAAAAGCGATTGAGCCACAGGGAAATGTAAAACGGGACTGGGAAATTATCTGCTTGCTGGCAACAGAAATGGGCTACCCGATGTCCTATGCCGACAATAATGCTATCTGGGATGAAGTCCGGAAACTCTGCCCGCTGTTTTATGGCGTAACATATGAAAAACTGGCGGGACTGGCTCATATTCAATGGCCATGTCTGACAACAGAGAGTCAGGGAACACCTTACCTGTATCAGAATAATGTGTTTGATACACCGACCGGTAAGGGGCAGTTATTTGCCGCAGAATGGCGCAAGCCTGCTGAGCTGCCTGATGACGAATATCCGCTTATCCTCTCAACAGTGCGTGAAGTCGGACACTATTCCTGCCGTTCTATGACCGGAAACTGCAAAGCATTAGCCTCCCTGGCGGATGAACCGGGCTATGTTCAGATTAACCCGGAAGCGGCCGGTAATTTAGGTATAAAAGATCAGGATATTGTCTGGGTGGAGTCACGCAGGGGAAAAGTGATGTCCCGTTGCAGTATCAACGATACGATTAATAAACCCGCGATTTATATGACATATCAGTGGTGGATTGGTGCCTGTAATGAATTAACGCAGGATAATCTTGACCCCGTATCTAAAACACCGGAAACAAAATACTGCGCTGCAAGAATAGTAAAAATTGATGACCAAAGAGCAGCCGAAGATCTTGTAAAAGAAAAATATTCGGGTATGCGGACCCGGCTAATCGGTTTGGTTGAGTCGGCAGAGAGGCTGATTTAATTAAAACGGGTAAAGTATAAAAATAATTAAAAGGGTCACTTATATTAAGTGATCCTTTTTTTTATTTCCCGGGCTGCTGTTTCTTTCGTATTATATAGCGTAAATTTGGATAAATAACGGACAGCAGAATAATTAAAATGCCTGCAATTTGTACCAATGTTATTTCTTCATTCAGTAAAATATAAGCAAAAATAATAGCAGAAGGCAATTCAACAGAGGAGAGTATTCCGCCTAATCCGGGACTTAACTGCGGCATTCCTTTGCTGAAACAAATTAAAGGAAAAACAACTGAAAATATGGCGATAACAGGTGCCCATCTGAATACAACCAACTGGTCATTAAATTCAATCTGATTCCCCAGAAACAGAATAAGAAAAAAAGACAGCACCAACAGAGACATACATTGCTCTCTGTATAGGATCGGCATCTTTAACAACAGAATTTGTTATCATCATCATACAGGCGTAAGCACAGGCAGAGCCAAATGCTAACATCACTCCAATCACAGATAACGTCATGTCAGCCGTAAAAATCTGTGTCGCCAGGACAGTGCCGATCATAATAAAAATAACGGCAATCATTTGATTTTTAGAGGGAATATTTCGTTTAAAAATAAAACCTAAAATCATTGTTATCCAGACTGATTGCATTAAAAGAACAGCTGAAACCGTCACTGATATAAACTGTAATGATGCAAAATATAATGTATTTGTACTGGCCATTGCTAATCCGGACAGCAGTAATTTTCCCCGCTGAATATTATTTAATGTGAATAGCCGTGAGTTTCTGCGGGTGAAATTAAGACATATCAGGATGAGGGCCGCACAAAAAACCTGAGAAAGTAATAAATTAGCCGGTAATGCGCCATTGCCTGCCGCCATTTTAAATAAGGAGGCGGGGATCCCGTAGCTTACCGCACCCAAAAAGACAATAACACTGGCATTTGTTTTCATTAATTTTTCCGGGTAATCATGATGTTATGTACATTATATACTATAAATAATTCGGGAGGCTATGGCATAGTTAATACCTAAGCATCCTGAAGTATGACGAGTATAGGCATTTAAGTCCCTCACTATCCAATATAAAGTGCGATATGTTTTATCACCCACATTAAATCGGATGTTCCCGGCTCAAATATTTTCGGATAGCATGAGTAGTGACTTTTAGATAACATCGTCGGTATATGAAGAAAAATAACGTTACAAGCATGATTGCAGGTGGCACTGTTCTGCTGACTCTGCTTATATTGTTGTCAGGTTTTATCCTGTCAATGAACAAAATATCGGGCAGTGATATTGATGATGGTCAGCAGATAGGTCACAGCATTTTTACCCTCTATGAAGGCAAAATGTATGCCGGCGTTCCGTCTGATGGTCAATATGTTATTGAGGCGGCAGATCCCGGGAGCTTTAAGGTATTATCTGATGATTATAAAGCACGCCAGTTTGCTGTTGATAAACACCATGCCTATTGCGGTAATCTGATTATTCCGGACTTTAATCCCGGAGCTGCAAAATCAATCGGAAATGGTTATTTTACGGATAACCAAAATACTATTTATTGTGCGCCGTTTACTAAACAAAATGAGGCAATTACAGGTTGGAAAAAGTTACGTGAGACCTGGCTTTATGGTTGGGATCTTGGTGGCAAACCACAGGCTTTTTATTATCCGACAGAAGTATTGCCTGCATCTGTGACACCTTACCAATTATTACCTGAAACCAGATTAGCCGGTAACGGAACCTCTGTTTTCTTTAACGGAAAACAAATGCCGGATGCTGACCCGAATACACTCACTGCGATTGATGTACAGCAAAGCGACCTCTCTGTACGTAAGAGCCATGTTTTTTATCGTGATAACCGTAATGTCTATTATCAGCATGATAAATTACCGCTAAAAAGCAATGCGTCATTATATGGTTTTTACATTGGTAATTTATTTCAGGACGCGTATCTTTTTGATCCGCAGTCAGGTCTGGTTGCGATGAATAATATCGTATTCCCTACAAAATTTGCACCTTATAAGGTTATCAGCCGCTATGGCGGGCATGTGAATCATGCTCTGTTTCTGTCGGAGCAGGGTGTTTATTTCTACGACAGGAAAAAAGAAAAAATAAGCAGGGCGGGCGATAATCCTTTTCCGGATAATAGTTGTCAGGAAATAGCGCCCATGATTTTTAATTGTAATAATAAAACCTATTATTTACAGGGTTCAGAGAGTTGGGGAACAAATAAATCTCCCGGTCTTATTTCCCGCAGTACGCATATTTGCCTTTTTGAGGGACACTCACCAGAAGCATGGGAGAAAACAGGCGATGTTATGAATCACCGTTATGGTGAAGTCTGGAAAAAAGGAAATAAATATTATTATTTTGACAGGCTGGGTGCAACCCAACTGGTTAGCCATACAATTTATGAAATTACTAATAATCAGACGCTTAACAGTCTGCTTAATGACAATTTACGACCAGACAATATACGTAAAATGGTGAAAGATGGCTATTTACAGCCGGTAACCTGTACAAGTGTTTTAAAAGCAAAAACACACTATAAAAAAAACATTTATGAGTGCTTTGGATATTTTTAGTGATGATTAGGTTTATAACAATCCGGCTAACCGGACAGGCTGCACTATACCCCGGGTAAAATAATATTTGACAAGTAAATGTAAATTCATAGAATATCACTTTCAAGGTCTTATTGACCCGTAAGCGTTTACGTTAATCAACGCATATAACTTTGTGCATTACAACGGTTATATGTTGTTATGTCGTAAATATACGGAGTCGTCTATGTCTTTTCAGGACAAAAATTATATCTTAGGTATTCCTAAACTTCCTCAGCGCGCCCTGATTTTTTTTAGTGCCATTTTTCTTATCTCTGGTAATGAGCGGAATTGTTTCCCTTATCAGTACGATTAAAGCCCTTGGTTTTTCATGGATTTTAGTCTCTCCATGGCTGACATCATGGGGATTATCATGGATGGTGGCATTTCCAACGGTCTTATTTGTACTGCCGTTTGCCCGTAAATTATCATTACTCTTAGTCAGGAATTCATAATATTTCACGGTAGGTTAAATATGCGCCGGAAGTGTGTTTTACCTTTTTCTGTAATAGTCACTTCCCGGTAGCCCGGTGTCCGGGTCAGCCAGCCTTTTTGTTCACAGTGTGTAAAAAATGCTGCACCGAGGTAACCGCCCAGATGAAAGCGGCGTTCACTCCAGTCCAGACAGCCGCAGCAAAAAACGCGTTTTGTGGCGGGGGTAAGTGATAATCCCAGTTGTGTCAGTGCCGTTTCACCTTCGGGGGTCAGCCCGTAACCCTCCGGCGTCAGCCAGTTTTTTTCCTGCATAGCCGCATAGATAGCAACAGCGGTTTCACCCGCCAGATGGTCATAGCATGTCCGCGCCAGTCGCAGATTGTCCGGAGTGGATGATTTGCGTGTAACAGCCGTGACCGGCATCTCGGTCAGTGCCATCATTTTCTCAAGTAATTCAGCCACATCCTGACCCGCAAGATGATAATAGCGGTGTCGTCCCTGCGGCAGGCAGGTGATTAGCTTACCCGTAACCAGCTTTGTCAGGTGGGCACTGGCAGTGGACGCACTGATTTCTGCGGCAATGCTCAGCTCAGTGGCAGTCCAGGATCTGCCGTCCATCAGCGCACAGAGTATTTTTATGCGTGACGGATCAGCCAGTGCCGCCGCGACTGTTGCGAGAGCACTTTCTAATTCAGGGGGCTGTTCCGTTATCATCATTTTTCCGGTTATTTATCTTCACGCGTAAAGGCGTATTCGCGACCGATTTCGGCAATGCGGATACGATAAAATGAGAATATATCTGCCTTGCCTTCCTGTTGCGCCTGTTGGTGTTGCTGATTTTGTTTCCATTTCAGTAAAGAGGCTTTATCTTCCCATAAAGAAAGTGACAGCAGTTTGCCCGGTGTGCTCAGGCTTTGAAAACGCTCAATCGAAATAAAACCTTCTGCATTTTCGAGCAACGGACGTAATGTTGCCGCAATTTCCAGGTAACGGGGTTGTTTATCTTCCGGCATTGATACTTCAAAAATAACAGCAAACATTTTATTCTCCTTTTACGGGGTGAGAAGGAGCATAACGGAAACGAATAAAAAACACTTTGATGAATAGCGAAATATGGATTATTTCATTAATTCAGCCTGAACCTGTTTCAGGCTGCGCACCCAGGGTTTGTTTGCTGTGATAGCTGCCGGTAGATTTTTGAGTGCGCGGCGGGCTGATGTTAAATCGGGATAATCGCCATAAACCAGAACATACCACTGACGCCCGTGACGGACAGTTTCATAGACTACGTAATTGGATAATTTATAGTGACGGGCGGTATCATATAGCCCTTCCGGCGTTGCGGCACTGCTGAGTTGCAATGTGTAATAGCGACCGGGGGCTGTGCGCAGATTATTGCCTGAATTCACGGCAGAAAGTGATTTTGTTTTCGGTGCAGCCGGGGATTTTATTATTTCTTGTGTCTTTTCCGGTGCGCTGCTCACCTGTACAGGTAGCGCCGGTGGATAAACGGTTTCTGACGGATAAATGGTCACCGGTGGCGGAAGGACAATGGTAATAGTTATTTCCTCCGGTATTTCCGGAGTGACCGGAGTTGCTTTGCGGGTCATCAAGTTTGCCTGTAATAATGAAAGAGGGTTGTTAAGATATATTTTTATCTGTTCAGCCTGTTTTTTTCCGCGATTAATTTGTGCCAGAAAAGGCGGCGTCACCGGAGTAGATTCTGCAACAGATAATATATATTTCATACCCTGAATGGCGGCAGCAGAATACGGGCTTTCCGGTAATCGCATACATTTTTGGATATCAGTTGGTTTGGTCAGGATCTCTTTTTGTGTAGGATCAGAAAGAATATCTTCTTTTATATCCTGCAATATATGTTGAGCGCGGTTAGCGGTTTCATCACCGGAAAGTGCGGATTTACCCAGCCACCAGCGCGCGCAGGAAATATCCTTGTCACCACCAACACCTGTATAAAATAATATGCCAAGATGAAATTTCCCAAGCGGATAACCCCGCAGGGCAGACTGATGGATATAATAACGCCCCTTTTCAGGGGATACGCTAATACCATCACCATTGATATATTGCACACCGAGATCATGAAGGGATTCAACGGTATCTTGTTTTTCATTAATAGTAATACTGAATGAACAGGGTATTACAGAGAGAGACAGTAGGGCTGCTGTTATACGGATAAAGCGTGTATTAAAAAAAGACCGTACAGATTTTTTTTCATAATAGTCTGGTTTTTTAAGTGTTATAACAGGGCAAAAAGATAAGTGCGTATACAGACACTTATCTTTTGTTATTATTTCAGTCCCAGTTCAGGATGAGCTTTGCAGAGCCGGTTGCCTGACCGGTTTTATTTTGCCCTTTGGAGCACAATACCCAATTGTATTTATTGGCTCCCGGTGTGAGTTTCATTTTTTCCAGCCCGGCGTTAGGGATAAAATAGACAATGCCGGGATAGCCATCCAACCGCCCGTTACATTGACCGGTCAGCGGAATATCTTTGCCGATAAAACCACGAACTTCTGCCGGGGCATCACTGCCGTCTTTCATGGTGAGAGCCATAGCATCAGTATAGCGACCTTTGGGTCCCTGAATTTCAACCGTGACCGGCGCATTTGTTGCATCATCACAATTAACAGTTAAATTACCGGTTTTATTTGCCAGCACCTGGTTATTTTTGGCATTACTTACATCTACCGGCGGGAAGGTAATAGTGTTATCTGTGCTGACGGTGCAATTACGGGGTCGGATAACATTAATTTCCATTTGGTCTGAAATTTTAATATTATATGCACCTGTTTGCGGTGCAACCTGAGCATAAACAGCACTGATTATTTTTTTCCCTGAGGTTGCATTCGGACCGATATACAATCGTAATGTACCTGATTGCATTGCTCCTCTTATCTCATCAAGATACAGTAAAGATCGGGTGCCGGTATTTATCGCACCACAAAATGGCCGGGTATTTCCGGATGTCACCATGCTGCCTGTATAGGTTAATGCATTGCTGTTGAATGAGGAAACCCAACCGCCCGGACCATAACTATATTTTTGAGCATTATCAGATAGTACAATTCTGTCCGTCGAGGATATTCCTTCAACGCCAACAATGACATCCTCATCAAATTTAAAACCAAATATTTTTTTATCTGAGCTCCAGCCATATAAACTACTATTATATCCATTGCACTGTATGAGTGGTGTGGGTTCTATAGTAATTGCTCCTGCTGTTGGTTTGCCTGATGGTGTATTGTAATAAGGTGACCAATTACCTGTATCCCTTTTCTGTGATGGATAAGTTACGGAATATGGAATATCCAGCGCTTCTCCGACTTTTATATCTTTTGCTATTGCTGATACAGAACCTGACATCAGTAAATAAAGTAAAATTATTTTGGTACGATTTTCGTTATTTTTAATTTTCATATTATCCTCTGATTTACTGTGCAGTGGTTATTAACCAGCGTGATTTAGAGTTTGGTGTAACTGAGGGGCTGGTAGTTTTGGTTGTAACATTGATTACCTCAGTTTGTGCCTCACCGCCCGCGCACTTATATGTCACCTGGCGGACAGGCATATCGTCTGTTGTGGTCAGATGGCGTAAATCGAAACTGACCTGACATTGCTGTTCATCGGATTCTCCCCACTTCACCTGCAATTTCCCGGTTTCCGGCAGCCCGGTCAGATAGACCTGACCCGCATCACCAACGATACTGCTGATACTTTCCCCTGCATTATCATCAATAAGCGTGGCAATCGCCCCGAACGGAACACTTTTTGCGCCGTGTCTGAGGGTCATCAGTACCTGATACCCAATCCGTGTGGCAAAATTTGCTTTTACAACAGCTCCTTTTGTCGGGTAAACATTGATGTTTGATTGTGTTAAATCGACATCATCCGGAAGTGTGGACGGATCAAGCCCGATGCTGTTTTTATTGTAATCAGCAAGATAAGGTGCGACGGCATAACCCCCGCTGTCAGTAACGGCACTTCCGCCGTTAACACTGGCACCGGCAGCGCCCGGGGCGCTGACTAATGCCACTGAATCACCCATTGAGCGACCGAATGTGACACCTTCGGAATGGATCAACATACCGCCTGACGCACTCATATTGACTGCCTGAGTATTGTCGCTGTAGCTGTAACCGGCACTGATATTGCCTTTATTTCCCTGATAACCGGTATTCAGATTTGTATTTGCAACCTGTCCCTGATTACCCCAGCTTTGCGTTGCGCCATAGGAGAGTTTGCTGTCCATCAGGCTGCCGCTCAGTCCGGTATTGTTTTGTGTTCTGCCGTTATTATCATGGGTCACAGAATAGGTGGCATACATGGATTGCAGATTCTGCCCGTAGCCGAACAGGCTGAACGGCACACTGACATTCAGGGATAACTGACGGTTTTCCGGCCAGTTATTGTTACTGTCTTTTACGCGGTCAATGTTGTAGTTCACGCCGTAACTGATGCCTTTGATACTGGTACTGTACCCGAGAGACATCCCGGTCAGTTTGCGGTCACTTCCCCAGTAATCATCGCGGTTGGCACGAAAATGCAGTGAACCGTAATCGCCCATCTGCTGGCTCAGCTGTGTCTGGAAGCTGCTGCGGCGGCGCTGTAATGTCCAGGGGCTGACTCCGTCCTCAAGACGATAGCCGTGACTGTTAAATTCACTGAAGTTATAGAAATGCTCAGTAGAGTAACGCAGAGCGGTTAAATCAACCGATGTTCCGGTCGACATCATACTTTTTGAGTAGCGGATCCGGTATGACTGACCGGTTTTGCGATCATCATCCTGCTTATTATCTCCGCCGAAGCGGACAGTTGAATGTGTCACATCAGCAGAAACCGCACCGAAATCGCCCAGGGAGATCCCGCTGCCCGCATTGAGCGCCTGATAATCTTTTGCCAGTAATGCACCGCCGAATAATGTCACATCATTATGCAGACCATAGATAACCGTCCCCATCATAAAATCGGAGCGGCGTGAGCTGGTGGTGATGTTGCCGTCATAGCGACCGGCGGCCATTTCATATTTCCAACCGCCCGGGCGCAGCATTACCGGCAGTGACGAATAGGGCACCACAAACTGACGTTCAGTGCCGTCTGCTTCGGTCACCGTGACATCATAGTCCCCTGATAATCCGGCCTGCTGAATATCATTTATGTAGAATGCGCCCGGGGCGACATAGGTTTCATAAACAATGTTGCCGTTCTGGCGCACGGTGATACGGGCATTACTGTTTGCTACGCCGCTTATCGCCGGAGCATAGCCGCGTAACTGACCGGGCAGCATCTGCTCATTGGAGGTCAGTTTTATGCCTTTAAAGGAAACACCGTCGAAAACATCACTGCCGGTACTGGTTTCACCGATTTGTAATGACGAGCGCAGCGCACGGATATCCCGGGCTATATAGGTATTGGAAAAATAGGTTCTGTTTTCACTGGTTGCGGATTGATCCCGCCCGCCGCTGTATTCAAAACGGGTATGGGTAATGTTGCTGCGCAGACGCCACGGACCTGCATTGGCTCCCGCACGGACGGAGGCGAACAGGTTGTTATTATGGGTTTTCATCCCGCCGTCATAGCTGTTGGTTGTGCGCCCGGCGCTCAGGTTATAGTTCGCCATCAGCGCGGGAATACCGTCATCCCATAAAGCAGGATCACTGTTACGGTTAATGACAGATTGCATGGCAACCTGCGGAACACTGATATCCAGACGCAGACGTGCCAGATCCAGCCGTGTCTCTGCCTGCGGGATAAGCGCGCCTAAATCGGTTACCGGCAAATCAGACGGCAGATTTTTTAAATCCGGGATCTGCGGAACATTAACACCGAATGTTTCCAGCTGCGCCGGTGTCAGTTCCGGCGCTATCTGACCTTTTGTGTTTTTGACAAAACTGAGTGTGTACTGACCTGTATCTTGCTGATTGATAAAAACGGATACCGTATATTCTCCCTCAGCCACGCCGCCCGCCTGTGAGAATGCGGACAAATCAACATCACTGTTTTCACCCGCAACACCTAAAAAGCCCGGGTCGAAATAATCATCTGCCATCACCGGCGAAGCGGCGGCAAATAACAGCCATGCCAGCGGACGGTAACGGAAAAAAGGGCGCCGGGGCGGTGTATTCATCATATTACGGGATACTTTCATTCTCTTCCTCTCTCCTGCGGATGCAGGAAACCCGCCGTTGCACCGGGAACGGGTTAATGTTTTATGCTTATTATGTGTTATCGGGCGGAGGTCAGCGGGCTGCTTATTATCTTACCCGGGCGACCGTCATCAGTTATTAACTGCCAGCGGATGTCGCCGGAAATACCCGGTTGCAGTGACCATTTTTGTTCAGAAAAAGGGGCAATCATCCGGTTATTACCTAATTCAGTTTCTGTGTTTCCGATAAAAAGTGTATTAAACGTGATGTAAAAGGGCGTCGGGTTTTTAACCGTCAGTTCGTTATTACTGCGCAGGAATTCAATTTGTTTTGCAATCTGTTCAATATCCGCTGGTGGCAGACCCGACGGGCGATAGAACAGTTTTAAATTATTTTGTGTGCTCATCACCAGACTGGTTTGTGTCTCATCACTGTTATGTTGTGCCGGAATCGCATTGAGTGCCAGGGTAAAAACAGACTCGCGATCGTGCGGCAGCGTATTTTTTGTCAGGCGGATACGCAGGGTCAGGGCGGTATCCGGTTCAAAACGGGTTAATGGCGGCAGCACAATAAAGGGTGTTTGTTCCGCATCATCATCACTGTTTTGCTGTTGCCCCGCATCCCGTGAAATTACCCTGGACTGCAATAAAAACGGGCGCAGAGTATTATTCGTCAGCGTATAGGTAATGCCGTTGCGGACGTCACCCGGATAAATGACCCGCGTTGTACTGAGCGTGATCCCGTCCTGTGCGGAGGCGATGTTTCCGGCGGTGGCAAAAAAAGGTACCGCACTGACACTCAAAACAGATAACAGACTGATGGCGCGATAAAAATTACGGGGACTCATGAGTGAATTCTCCCGAAGTTACCGCTGCTGTTAAGGTCTGACCGGCATCACCGAAATCAGTGATAACAGACCACTGCACCTGTGATGGCGTACCACTGACCGCATAAGTATTGGCGGAGAAGGGCGCTATCATCGGATTGGCATCCTGTACATTGACCGGCTGCTGATTAACTGACAGTGCCGCCAGGGTCAGATAGTACGGCGTCGGGTTATTTACCTGAATCTGCCCGCCGTGTTGACGGAAAGTCAGTTTTTCTGCCGCTTCCTGAAAACCGGGTTTTAATCCTGCCGGGCGGTAAAATAATTTAATCACATTGCGGATCCCGACAGAGACCTGCGCGCTGGTCATATTTTCCCCGGGCGTACCGGTTTTACTGACTGCGGGGATCGCCAGCAGGCTGAGATAAAAAACAGACTCACGGTCTGCCGGTAACTGTGCGGTGCCGTTGCGGACAATCAGTGCGGTACTCTGACTCTCTTTTTCCAGCCGGAACATCGGCGGGGTAACAATAAAAGGCGGTGTTATTAACTGCGGATTATTGCCATCCGGTGTGTTCATCACTTCTGTTTTAATCAGATACACCTGCTGACCATTATTTTTAATGACCGCTTTGGCGGTGTTGTTTTGTCCGCTAAATATCACGCGTGTCTGACCCAGACGAAGTCCGCCTTCCGCCGCGTGTACAGCGGTTGTCAGCGACATCAGGGTTAATGTCAGTATTGCGAAGTGGCGGAAAAAATGGATTTTTGTCATAACATCCCCGGTATCAGTCGTATAAAAAGGCAAAAGTGACAGTTGCTTTAAGCTCGCCGCCCTGTAAACCGGAGGCTGGCGTACAGGTTCCGCAAGATAAATAGCCTTTGAATTCCAGCGGGCCGTTTAGTACCGTGACAGCATTATTGCCGTCTGCCGGCCAGTTTTTTGCCTTAATCAGCCCGTTGGCAGCGGTATTACTGTTTGCCTCAAAGCGGGTATTTCCGTCGGTCGCCAGCCGGATGCCATATCCTTTTGTGGTACTGGCTGCATCGGCAAATAATTTTGTGTCACCGCTGCCGGTTATGGTATTTCCGGAGACGGATAATTTCGGCGCCATAAAATATCCCTGACAGCCGGAGAGCGTGACACTGAATTGCCGGAAACGTTTATCACCCGCGATGGAATCATCGGCAACCGGTGCGCCGTCAGCAAACGGGAGTTCCGCCGGAGCGGTAACTTCACAACTGCCGCCGTAAAACGTGGCATTGAAGTTAATCACCTGTGAGTTGCTGCCTGCCCGGGCGGTGGTCAGGGATAAAAACAGCATGGTTGCCAGGGCGGAAATACGTAATTCAGGTGTCATCATCATGGGTATGTAGCCCGTGGTCAGTTATATTCAAATTTAAAGGCAACAGAGGCTTTCAGTTCACCACCCTGAATATCGGCATCAGCAGCACAGTCGCCGCAACTGACTGAGGCTATAACAGGGATCGTCCCGTTCAGTGATGACGCCATTGTGGTGGCCCATGTTTTAGTTTCTGCGGTAATTTTCATATCAGCAGCAAGGTTGTCACTCGTCTTGAAATTGGTATTGCCCTTTGTGGTCAGCAAAATACCGTAACCTTTGGTGGTACTGGTATTACTGAGAAATAACGGCTTTCCTGATGTATTGCTGACATCACCTTCCAGTGTGATTGACGGTACCAGACCATATCCTTTGCAGCCTGACAGGGTCAGATTGAAAGAGGCTTCAGGGCCGGTACCGGCGGCGATATCTTCTGATGCAATGACAGCACCGCTGTTAACGGACACAGTCGGTGGGGCGCTGATATTACAGGCTCCGCCGACAATGGTGGCGGTAAAGGCCGTTGTCGCAGAAGTGGCTGCCTGTGCGCTCGGAAGTAAAGCGAAAACCAGTGCGCCCGGCAGGGTAAAAACAAAAAATAACTTTCTAATCAAATGCATAATGGTATTCCGCTATCAATCGGTTACTGAAATATCAGATTAAACGTGAGTGCTGCCGAAAATGTGCCCGCCGTTGCGGGACCATCAAGCGGACCTACCAGTCCGACCAGGAAGGTTTCTTCTGTACGGTACTGATTTTCAGCATTCACCGGACTGAGAGAGATCTGTTTGCCGCGTTTAACTGCCTTGCCGGTATCGTAAAAATCACTCAGAGACAACGGCTGCCCCTCACTCAGGCGCAGCATAAAACCGGCGCTGTTGGGTGTACCATCCAGAAAAACGGTATCGCTGTTGTAAGGGGTATTCCCCTGCAATGTGACTTTGGGTGTCAGTTTTCCGGTTTTACCGGTGCAGGTAAAAACAGCCTGCAACGGTTTGATTTCATGTGTTGTCACCGCGCCCTGAAAATCAGATGTGCGCTGCGGTGTGAATGTCAGTACAGACGCAACTGTCATGCCGCACCCGATATCGTCGGTGATAACCGCACTGATTTCGGTAACATCAGCACGGGCGGTCAGTGATGCACTGAACAGCGCCAGACACAGCACCGGCAGATATTTACCGGACCTGACCATAAAACACCTCCGTTGCGCCGTAGTCATTGATGGCTTTCCATTCGGCGCGTCCCTGATGCGGTGCGTTGACGAAGGTATTGCTGGCAAATGGTGCGACCATGGTGCTGCCGTTTTTAATACTCATCGCAACTTTACGCCCATTAATATTCAGAGTGTCCAGCGAGACGTAATACGGCGACGGATTGGTGACTTTCAGTCCGTTTCCGGCAGCTGAAAATTGCAGTGACTGCATCGCCTGCTGTTGCGTCATGCCAAGACCGGCAGGGCGATAAAATAATTTGATAACATTACCGGTTGAAACCTGTAGCGTACCGCCGATATGACTCTGCTGACTGCTGTTATCTTTTTCACCGGCCGGTACAGCGATGGTGTGCAAATAAAAGACAGATTCTTTGTTTTGCGGTAATTCCCCGGGTTTTTTCATAATCCGGATTTGGTTGGTTGATCCCGGTTCCAGACGGAACAGAGACGGTGTTACTAAAAACGGGGTATCCGCATTGTCGCCTGTTGGTGTCTGCAATATCTGCGTTTTGACCAGATAGGGTGTCAGTGAGTTTGATGAACTGGTTATCCCGACACTTTTTCCTGCGGTGTCGTCAGCTGCCTGAAAAATAACCCGGGTGTTATCAATGGCTATCCCGGCAGAGGCTGATGCGGAGAGTAAAACTAAACTTCCGATAACATAATGAATTACAGTGATTTTTTTCATATTTCTCTCCGTGTCACTCTCAGGAACAGGGCAGAGCGGTAGACCGCTCTGCCGGAACAACAGATATCAGTTATCAGTTAACGATATAAGCCACCAGGATTGGTGCGCTGTAAGCGCCCGCTACAGGAGAACTGTTGGTTGTTGCCATACCCACTTTAAATGTGTACTGACCGCTGGTTTCTTCTGCATCAAGGGCGACGATTGCACCTTTACCGTTAGTCAGGCTCTGACCGTTAGTGTCCTGAATCATAAAGCCGGTAGTCTGGGTATCCTGAGCAACAAAGACGTTTTGCTCGTTGTTACCGGTGGACGTAACGCCCTGAACAATTAATTCACCGTTTTCGCCTTTCGCACAACCGGTCAGGGTAACCGGCATATCAACCTGCTGATTTGTAATTGCATTTGCCGCGGTGAAGCTGGCATCGGCACCGCCGACTTTGGTATTGAATACGCCCACGTTCAGAACAGATTTACCGCCGTTGATCGTAACGTCACAGGTGGTATCAGTCAGAATGCCCTGAAGAGTGACTTCCGATGATGGCGCGGCAACCGCATTCAGGCTGACAGCAGACATACCGGTAATCAGTGCAACAGAAAGTAATTGAGTTTTAAACGTCATATAAAATTCCTATCAATATTCTAGTTAAAATAAAAAGTGCAGGTGAAACAATGGGCATCAATTATCCCTTAGAGATAATAATGTTATTGATGTCATTGTTTTGTGTTTGCTTAATTATGTTGATATTTTTATGTATCAGGTATAATTATGTAAATTAATGTTCAGTCCGTAATAACATTAATTTTTACAGGTATTCTTCGTCATCATTCATAGGCGATTCAGTCGCAATACTCTGCTTGTCGTACACGGACAGCATATCCCTGGTATCCGCAAAACCACACAGGATGCTGAGCTGGTAAAAAAAAATCTTCCAGCGTAACATCAAGTACTATCAGCATTTTTATCAGCAAATTTAATGTCAGGTGATTCCTGCCCCGCTCGTAACGGGATATCTGTTGCTGACTTAATCCTGTCAGCTGACCAAACTCATAACCGGATAATTGTTTTTTTTTTACGCAATAAACGGATAACCTCTCCGGCAGATTGATTAATCCTCCCGGAGTCCCGTTTTTTCATACCGGACATAATTAGGTGCCTTTAAAATAAATAAGTAACTTCAAATTGGTCGTGCTGTTTACACAATAAAAGGAATGAACCAAAACATAAAATAGAAACTAAAAATAAAAATCAGATTAATTAGTGGTGCTTTTCGGATGTGTTAATTCTACGTGTGATAAACGTCTCAATGCAATAGTCGTTATTTGTTCAGTTGGTTACTCATCGAAATTGTAAATCGGGTAAATAGTTTCATTGATATGTGAAATTTATGTTATAAATCATGATGGTGTGTCTGTTTTTCTTTATTTTTATCATTTAATTAAATTTAGATTTTAATGATATTTAATTCTAAAATAATCCGCATGAGGTGATTAAAATAACATAATATATCGTATATTTAATTTTTTTAAGAAAAAAAACACAAAACAGACACATTCGGTGGCTATATGTATCATTATGTGTCACAGGTACCGTGAGGCCTTGTCCTGACTGGATTTTATATCAGGTACAAAACCGGGGTGAGGCTTTTTGTGTGTATAATGTTATCAGAAATAAATAATTTATTGTCAGTCACCCCACTAACCATGATCCCGTAAAGGTTATTTACCCCGGTAACGCACGCCGATAGCGACAAGAATAAAGAGAATACGGGGCGGTTATTCTGCCCCGCCGGTTTTATTCAACCGCGTTGTTCATCAGAATAAAGCGTGGCTCATCCCGCTGATATTTATTGATAGCCGGCACCAGGCGCTGAAAATGTTCGCTGGCACAATGGATATCCAGTGCCGCCTGATCAGGCCAGGTTTCAATAAACACAAAATGTCCCGGATCCCGGCGGTCCACAAACAGATCGTAACTGATACACAGCGGCTCTTTGCGGGTGGCAGCGACTAATTCCTCATACATCGGCATCAGGATTTCAACGGCATCCGGTTGCATGAAATCTTCAGCGATCACTTTTAACATTCCTTACTCCTTGTTTGTGCACGGGTAGTCATGAAATATCTGCAACTGAACTTATGCAGCATGCAGTGTACCTTTATTCATTCAAACTGCAGATTTGTTGGTGGCATCCTGAATGACGTTGGGTATAGATTCAGTTTGTACACAGAGAATAAAACACATCACACTAAAAAGCACATACTAAGGGGACCTGATGTCATCATCATTAATTGACGCCGTCAAACTGTTAAAATCAAAAAAATGGGTTGATTTAACACATGCATTCAGCGCGGATTCGCCGCACTTTTTTTATGTTTGATCCGGCAGAATTTAAAACATTATTTGATTATCAGGATGGCTTTTTTGCTCAGCAATTTACGTTTCCCGGTCAGTACGGTACGCACATTGATGCACCTTGCCACTTTGTTGAAGGGCGGAGGTTTGTGCATGAGCTGGAACTGAAAGAATTAGTGTTGCCGCTGGTGGTTATTGATCAGTCTGCCCGCGCACAGCAGGATCCTGATTTTTCTCTGTCGGTCGCGGATATTCTGGAGTTTGAACAGGCGCACGGGCGTATTGATGCGGGCAGCTTTGTGGCCTTGCGGACAGACTGGAGTAAACGCTGGCCATCGCAGGCACTGATGGATAACAAAGATGCCGATGGACACAATCATATTCCGGGCTGGGGAATGGATGCACTGGAATTTCTGTTCCGCGGGCGTGGCATAAGCGCGGTAGGGCATGAGACATTTGATACCGATTCTGCGGTGGATTTTCGTAAAAACAAGGCATTGCAGGCAGAATATTTTGTCCTGGATCAGGATGCGTATCAGATAGAGTTGATGACTAATCTGGATCAGGTTCCGGCAAAAGGCGCTGTGATTTTTAATATCGTGGCAAAACCAGATAATGCCGGAGGGTTCCCTGTCCGGTCATTTGCTGTTTTGCCGGATTAAGCCGGCAAAATGAGTTTCAGTACCGTCAGTTGGTTATCCAGGGTGGCATGGATAACCTGTCTGCCCTGGCGGATAAGACAGTCTCCCGACAGGAGTGAGTTGTCTGTATCAACAAAAATATCTTCCGGCAACGGAATCGTCTCTTCTGCGGTCAGCCATTGATGCAGAAAATCCGCCTGATCCGGATGGACTGTCAGCGTCAGAGAAAACTGCGGATTTGTCCGGCTTAACCCCCCGCGCAGCGCAGCGCGCAGACGGGTTTGTACCGGTGCATCCTCCAGCAGGATATGTATCGTATGGCAGATAAGTGCCGTTATTTCGGCATCGAGCTGTGTGATAACCTCCCGGCAATGTTGCCGGGTTTCCAGCAGGATTTGTGTCCGCGCGCAGGCCAGTTCTTCTTCTGCATTCTTTCGGCGGGCAGCCATTTCATCATTGAGTTCGCTCTGCATTTTCAGACGCAACTGTTCTGTATCCGCTTTCAGGGTCTGACTATTGAGTAATACCCTGTAATCCGCTGCCCGGATAATACAAGGCGCGGTTGTCAGAGTATAAGAGTCTGTCGTCAGACGGCTGAGTGGCAGGCTGGTTGAGTCAGGGAGTGCAGTATCGTCAGGCATAATGTATTCAGTAATGGTGTCAGTTCGGCAGGAAAAGGAACCGGCGGGAAGAAGGTTGCAGGAAAACGCAGTTCAGCCCGCCGGCGAAACTGAAAACTGCTCTCTTGTATCAGATAAAACCACAATTGCTGACCCGTCATATGGATGATTAATTCATCATCAGAGGTATTTGTGAGTAGGCGCTGACAGTGTTGCAGGGGCAATAACAATCCTGACTTCCAGCGCAGCAGCAACGCAGCATCTTCCGCTGTCAGTGCGATGAACGGGCTCCGGAGTCCGGGAACCGGCCAGCGGGTTGTCAGATCCCTGAGATAAAAACAACTGCCGCAAAAGGTCAGGAAACGTTGTAATTCAGTGTCGCTGAGTAATATCGCCTGCTGTAAATCTGTTAACTCATCCGTATTTGCCGTAAGTGAAAAATGGTCAAACAACCGTTTATTGAGCAGTGGTTGTGTATGTTTAGCCGGTAGCTCCGCAAGTTGCCGATGCTGCGCAAGCGTATTCAGATGATCCGAATGGCAATAAATGGCCGGGCAAAAACGAAACTGAAAATCAGTCAGGGCGTTCATGACGGGGTTTTCGTTTGTTCAGAAAAAAATGCAGCAGGTGTGAGGAAATAAACAGGATAATAAACCCGGCGGCATAACTGAGTAGCTTAGTGTAAGAACCCGTTGTCACTTGTATATTCATAAGTGTTCGTAATTCAGGTGTGGTAATAACCGGTTTTGCTGTGATAGCGGGTATGAGTGTCAGACTGATATTTTCTGCTGTGAGTCCCTGAATGCTGTTTTTAACCAGGTGCTTAATTTGATCCCGGTAACGGAATACAGGAATATCAGGGGAATATTTGATAAAAATGGCAGCGCTGACTGAATGCTCAGGAGGCGTGTCTGAATCTGCTTTAAATTCAGGTCGGGTAAATAAAACTCTGGCAGTGATGACACCATCAATATCAGATAATACCTGCGCCAGCTCCTGTGATCTGACATAATTAAGTTTTGCAGCCTGTTCCTGCGGGCTGGGAATTAAACTGTCACCGGTAAAAATGTCATTGAGGGACTGGAACTGTCCTCGTGGATAACCACGTTGTCTTAATATCTCGATAGCCTTCGGAATGTGTGACTCTTCAACTAATAAAGAAGCCTTTCCCTCTTTACCGGATTTTTTCTCTGCAATAATATTATTTTCCAGCAGCAGGGAATACATTTCATTCGCTTCTTTTTGTGGTAATCCGCTATATAATTCTGTTTTACAGGCAGTGAGTAACAATGCAATAAAACAAAGCGTTATACAGCGGAATACAGGGCGATAAAAAGGAGTAGGGATCTGCATATTACTGGCTTTTTATCATCATATCGATATTCTGACTCACCTTCCCGACTGTTTTAGCCAGTAATTCCTCACGGAAATGAATTTTTGCCAGAGCCAACTGAGTCTGTAGTAATGCATCCGGAGATGTAAGTGCGTCACTATTGCGTAATGATGCTATCTTGTCTGTATCCTGTTTGATTGACTGATAAAAACCATCAAACAGTTTCTTCAGTGAGCGTGTTTCCTCGGCCTGTGGTATCGCTGAAAGCGTATTATCTTCCGGCGATACAGACAGATCCGTCAGTGAAAGTGTATGTGTGCGGGGAGCAGAGATCATTATCATTACCGGAGATTATATTGGCAGAAGGCCAGTTGATTATTGACTGAAATCTGTTGATTAAGTTCTGTGGATATCAGGGAAATAAGGTAACTATCAGCCAGTGATTCCGGTAACGCCTGCCATAGCTTCGATAAAATAAACTCCTGGCGGACACCATATTCATCATAGTTTAATAAAATTTTTGATAATGTTTCTCTGTCAATTTTTTCCGCGTAACTGAATTTTTTCAGGTCAGAAATAACAGGTGCCAGCAAATTATCACACAGCACGTTGTATTCCCTGCTTTCCGGGGTGGTGTGTTTTAATTTTTGCCATAATAACTGGCGGCTGTCTTCTGCTTTCTGCTCTTCAGTTTCATTTTCCACATATTCATTCATAAAAATAAATCCTCTTCAAATTGTTTGGCAAATGCCATTAATTCGTTATTTCCGTCGGATTTTAATGTTTTTATTGTATTTTTAAGGGTGTGATTCAAACCAATATGGTATTCACTTAATGCTTTAAACGGCAGCAGAGACGCAGAGCACTCTTCTGATAATAAATTAATTATATCGGTATATCTTTTACAGGCATGCCAGGACGTAACCATAATTAATTTACCACTTTCATGGTATTTTTTATCCTGTGTCAGCAGCCAGGTAGCTATACTCTCTGCCTCCTGATATTTCCCTGCCAGAATACCGGCCAGAGAAATTTCAGCGAGAAGACGTTCATCCGAATAATCAGTCATATTTTTTGTAATATATTCTGCATAATATCTTTCATAGATTTTACTAATGACGACGCAGTATTAAAAACAAGACTCCATTTGGTCGTTCTGTATTGTAACTCCTGTAACAGCGCAGGGTTGTCAGGGTTCTGTTTTAAATTTTCAATAGCGTCTTTCAGTTCATTTTCATTGGCCAGAGCCTGATCTTTTAAACTGAGGAGGATTTCATCCAGTATGCTTCCCGGCCTGGATGGATCAAAAATAATTGGCATAAGTTCCCTCTAACATAATGTATGCAGAATAATTTCAGCCGCAGTTAATGCCTCTGATTTTATCCGGAGCTGAGAAAAAATATGTTTACTGTTTGCCGCTGACAGCCGGGCGGTATTCTCTTCCTGCAATTTTTGTATCCGCATCAGAAACCCGGCATGATTTTTTATAAGGCAGTCAAACGCATCATCATTTTTTATCATCTGTGAATGTGATGGTGTACTGTTCATTTTTATACAGCAACACCATCTGCTCCTTATTTATAGAAATAATCCGGGTGTCTTTATCGGGTGCGGAGCCTGCCTGATATTTTTTCCCGTCATGTAAAATAACGTAAGGTACTCTTCCGAGTGAAATTGCCCTGACGACCAGTTTGGGTTTACTGACCGGCTGCACCCGGATATCCAGCTGATAATTAAACTTAAAATCCTGATTAAATTCATCAAGAAGTATATTCAACTGTTTTTTAACTGTATTATCTGCACTCTTGCTGAGAGTGACACTAAACAATTGAGCTGAAAACGTAAAATCGAGGATAACACTCTTGAGCTGAAGGGTATTTATCAGTGAATCTAACTTTTTTATATATTCGTCAGTGATTGTTGAGTTGTCATCAATAGATTCTTCTGATGATACAAGCATTACCGGCAGTACATTGGTAAGTGACTCATCCTGTTGATGCGGTGCCCGTATCCCCTGAATTTCAAGGTGCCCGCAGGCATTGCTTAATTCAGCGGTCAGATGATTATTGGGTCGGGAATTTAGCCAGTCATTCAATTTCCGTTGTTCGGTGTCCGGGGTTATGACACTCAGGCGGTAAGAAATATCCTGCTGCATAAAAAAGGCAATTAATTTTTCCTCCGCACTGGTTGTTACAAAACCATTTATAATCAATTGGTTATCCATAACCTCCCACGAGAGGCAACGATAAGGCTCCGCGGATAAAAATCGTTCGGTTAATGTGGCGGTGGCAGGCGTCCGAATAAAAAAGACTAAAATAATCAGTGAAATCAACATTATGGTACTAAAAAAAACAACAGCTTTCCGGCGGGAAAATGGTTTTACGCCGGATGCACACTGTGCTGTCAGACTGATTCCGGCACACTCAAATGGCTTCCCGTATAAAATATAATCACCGGGCTGAATGTTATGCAGTCCCCGGGACAAGGGGGTGTTGCCGTTGTTTTCATTGAGACACAGACCTTTTTGATCCGCTGTTAAACGACAGTGTACAGGCTGAATGCCGGGGTCCAGTAACGTGATATCAGTATTAAATGCATCTGCTCCTATCACAATGGGTGTAGTGCCGGAGGGCGGCACTGTAAAATGCGCCACCGCACCGCGATGCAGACCCGATAAAACAGATAAAGTAACTTTCATAGTATGACAATCATTTAGTGTATATACCCAACGCACCTGCAGTTTGAATGAATAAGGGTATAGTGTTGTTTTATAACGGGGCGGAAGGCTTGCCGTAGTCAATAATCCGGGGCTTGATAATAAACAGCCTGACGGCTTGGCGATCTTGTACTGTTTCACTGCGAAACAGAGCGCCAAGCCAGGGAATATCACCGAGTAACGGAACCCGTGATTCTGTTTTCCGTTCTTCATCACGGTAAATACCGCCGATCAGCAGTGATTGTCCTAATTCAACCCGCGCAATGGTATCAATAACGGTCCGGCTGATAGTCGGGATGGCATCATCACTACTATTTCCTGTTTTTTGATTGCCATCTTCAATATGCAGTGTCATATCCAGCAGCGTATTTTTTGTTTCCCGGATAATGCGCGGTGTTAATTGCAAAAGTGTACCGTAGGTGATGCTTTTTAATTCAGCAACCCGTTCACCGTTGATTTTGACATAATAGGTTTCATTATGGTCGATCAGTGCCGGATTGTTTTCCAGGGTCAGAATTGTCGGGCGTGATACCATTCGGGCATAACCTTTGCTTTGCAGCAGATGAACATTTGCCAGTAATTGATTCAGACCGCTCTGATTAAGTAATGTACCGATAGCCGAACTCTGCGGTGATAATGTTGATGAAATACTGATTTTTGTATTTCCGCTACTGAGTGTTCCGCCCCAGTCAATACCGAGGGATTCAGCATTTTGCGTATCTACATCGATAATATATAACGCAATTTCTATTCGTGATGTCGGAATATCCAACTGCCGGATTAATTCTTTATATAAGGTGATTTTTTCCGGTATATCACGCAGGATAATGGCATTCAGTGTCGGGTCGGCATTTATTACACCCTGAGATGTACTTTGTCCTTCGGGCGATTTATAGCCCGGCAGATGAACAGGACCGGAAAGAATACGCGACAAAATAGTGGCAACACCCGGTGCGGTTATCTTACTGTCCCGGTATTGAATAACCCGGTCTACGGCAGAACTGTATTTGAGAGGAATAATAGCAATAGTTTGTTCCGGGGAACGACGCTGTTCACTTAATTCATTTTCTTTGGCATCAATTACCAACCGGGCAAAATTAATATATGCAGGCGGGCCGGATAGCCGGAGCTGATCCGGTGAGCTGGTTGTCATTTTCCAGCGGTTATCTGCGATATCAGTTTCCTGCAACAGTGCTTGTGCCTGTCCGGTGGTGAGCGATTTCAGCCGGATGTTCTGTGTCCGGTTACTGTTTTTTTTACTGACATATAATGTATTGTTATAAAAATAGGTTTCCAGACGGTAAAGGCGGGAGAGATTATCCAAAAATTCTGTCGCGGTATCTGCTGTCAGGTGTCCGTTGGCAAAACTGGTAATATCAGGGCTGATGTCTGACTGAATGTCATTGTTGTCTGCAAAATCTTTCAGTACCTCAGCGAGTGGGGTATTGTTTGCAATAAAACTGTAGGGTTCATCTGATGTAAAAGAAGCGGCCTGACAAACAGAAAAAAGCAGGGATATTACTATCCCTGCTAAATAACGCCCTGTCAGATAATTCTTTTTCCGGATGAAATCAGTGCCAGCGCAATATGTCACCTTGCAGGCAGATATTTCTCTGATACAACCATTTATGCAAAAATTCATTATTATTATTTTCTTTCAGTAACAGAATGGAATCAATAACTGTTTGTAACTCTTCCGGAACAGCGGAATGTTGCAGTACATTGTTGTGATAAATAGCCGCACGAAATGCATCATAAAAATCACGCTGAGTAAACGGAACCGACTGATTAAATTTATCTATATCCATTTTAAGACGAGACAAATTATCGTTGCAGTCAGCTAATTTCCGTTCCGTTTGCGTGATCATATCGTCTCCCGTTAATGCTCTGTTTTTTGTATAAAGCATTATTAAAGCAGACAACTGATTACGTACGGTATCATATTTTTGATGCTGGTTTTTTAATGCATTTAAATCACCATAGTTATTATTCAACCAGTATTCATAGGTTTCTGTAATCAGCCAGTCAGTCCAATAACGTGATTCAGATAACAGGATAGTATCAGCGAGGTAATCTACCCAATTATCCGGATGGTGACGTATGGCGTTTCTTATCATGGTTAAATCATTATATTTGAATGGTATTTTCCATTTTTTTCTTTCGCTTAAACCACGGTGTTATTTTTAACGCATCTATATTTTCACGACAAATGTATTTTGATAATAAATAGTTTTCATCGTATAGTTCATTAAATATATGGATTTCATTATCGGACAAAAATACAGCATCTTTAGTTTTATTAAGCATAATTCCCTCTGGTCAGATATAAAGTATATCAAAAGGGTAGCCTAGCAGAACTCAGCCTGTATTAGTGTGATTTTTATTTTACCTTTTTATCACTATTCGTCATATTACATGACTGGACCTGGCTTTACTTGGTGTAAACCCGAAGCGCTTGCGATAGCTTTGTGTAAAATAGGATTGGCTTGAAAATCCGGCTTCCATTGAAATATCTACAATGCTCATCTGCGTGTTAAGCAATAACTGATGAGAAAAAAGAAGCCTGCGCTCGCTTATCCAGGCGCGGGGAGATGTACCGTAAACGGAACCGAATAATTCTTTAAATGTTGTCAGTCCCATCCCGAATTCTTTGGAAAACTCATTTAATTTCCAGTCATTAAGGTAATTCTTTTCCATAAATGTCTGTAAACGTTCAGCCTGGCGATTACTTAATTGGCGTAATACGGACATTAACCGTATTCCTTGTTCACTAAGCGCTATAATAAGTAATAGTTCTTCCAGCTTTAATTTCATCAGAGCAGCGGGCGTATTATTCTGATGAGCATTATACAATCCTGTAATACTGTCTTCCATCATATCTGAATGTGAAAAACAAATAATACCAGATGTTGGTTCTGTAATCCGTTGTAAATGACTCAGAGTATCAGAAAACCGCTGAAGAAAATCGCGTAAGAAATCACTGCTGAGAGGTATCCATAATAAACAAATCTCGCCGGATATATGTTGATAAGCATAGCTTCCCTGATTGGAGAAGATAACTTCATTCTTATTCAACGTGAAGGAATTAGTGCAATCCTGCCATTTCATTGATCCGGACATAAGGATATACAACCCTTTTTCCTGTTGTTCAATAATGTTGAATTCTGATGAATCAATAATAACAGGCTGTATACTGATAGTATTACTATCGGATAATGTACATAAGTTCATAGGCATCTCTGAGTGAACAATGCTGTGCAATAAAATAAGAGGAACAGATTCAATCCATTCAATATAGATAATTATATAGCTAATCACGATGCTTTCTACTTTTATAAGTAAATTTATGGCATTAGTGGCTTTATTTATGGCTTTGGATGGTTCTTTATTCACATGATGAATAAATTAAGTCATAATCAGATGATTAAGTAATTGTTAATGAGGTTATGATGTTAATTGTCATTTGCGGGACGGTTGTTATTTTAATGTTATAAAAACAAAAAATAAACATAGGCGCACTATTTTTAACAAGATACAGTAAAGTGACAGGTCAGAAGCTATTGAAATAAAAATAACGTAAGTTTTATGAATAAATTTTCATGTATTGTATTTATGATCTCATTAAATGTTATTTTATTGTTTTTATTTACAGCTAATTGTTGTAGCGCTAATCCGCTGATTCAGCTTTATCCTGATCACTTTTTTCCAGCCAGTATAGAATTTCTGCTATTAATTCCAGGGTCGCAGGAGGAACTGCACTGCCGGTATGACCAAATCGATAAAGATAACGGGCCAGATACTTTTTTTTCTATGAGGGGGATACCTTCCTCTCGGGCGATTTGGCGGATAATGAGGGCAATATCATTTTGCTCTTTAAAGGTAATGACGGGTAAAGGTGTTTTCTCTTCGCGGTAGTCAATACCAACGGCATAGTGGGTCGGATTGACAACAATACACCGGGATTTTTTGACCGCAGTCCGCATATCCTGCTGCTGTATCTCTTTATGAATTTGCCTGCGTTTGCTTTTTATCTCACTGTTTCCTTCAGATTCCTTATATTCATTTTTAATTTCCTCCCGTGACATCAGCATTTTTTTTACTGTGCCCGTACAGCGAAATAACAAAATCAGCCAGGACAATGATGAACAGCCCGGCAAAAAACAGATAAAGCAATATCATCCCGATATGATGGGTGACAACAAGATTCTCCTGAATATTGACCGTAACCAGCCGACTGAATGTCGGATAATGATAGAGCAGAACCCGGAAAAGCAGTACAGCCAGTAAGCTCACTTTAATAACGGATTTAATAAACTCCCATACATTGTTCAGCGATATGATTTTTTTAATACCTTTATGTGGTGAGATATTACTTATATCAACTTTCAGTGCAGATATGTTCATCAGCAAACCAAACTGAATAACATGGCTGATAATAATCCCGGCTATAAATATTGCAGCGAGAAAAAGTAACGGATGAAGTAATTCCTGAATAAACAGAGTGGCAGTATGAGAGATAACAAAAGTAAGTGACCCGGTAACGGACTGTTCAAGTATATATTGTAGCAGTACATAAAAACCGGCATACAATTGAGGTGCAAAAAATATCAGACCGGTAATCTGACACAATGAGGTCAGAAAAAGTAATAATTCGCGGCTTTTAAAAACCATTCCCTGCTTGCGGCTGTCACGGCGTTTTTTAGTGGTGGGCTGTTCAGTTTTTTCTCCGCTCATTATTTTTCTGAATTCATAATAGTGGAATGTTGAGAGTAGAAATGAGTGTGAATGTTTGTTTTATCAACGTTGTCAGCGGGTCATTCGCTATCATGACATAGCCGGTTGCAAAAAAAAAGTGCGACAGCGGATTTTACCGGCATTGCAATTACAAAAACATTTAATGCAGGTGCAAACTTATTGACGAAAGCCAGCGCAATTTCAGTCAGATACATGGGAATGATCAGCGGAAGAGCAAAATTTACAACAGCGTGGCTGTACAGTGTGATTAATTCAAAAAATAAGGAAATAAGCGTGGCCGGAAATATAAATTGTGAATTGAAAACCGGGAACCAGATAAATCCGCGTAAAAATAAAGCAATTAGCTGAAAGAATAAGCCGGACGTCAGATAAAACAGGATCAGATACTGAGAGAAAAAAATGCCGGTCAGCGATGCCTGCTGACCGGAAAGCGGATTGAGTATATTTCCTGTGGTTGCCCCGCGTTGCTGATCAATACATTGTCCGGCAGCTTCCATTGCCCAAAAGGGAATGACAGCAATGACACCAAATAGTAATCCGGTAAAAAAACTCTTTGATAATAATAAAGAAAAAGAACCATGTGCTCATCTCTGGTAAGGGTGTTGGCAGGTGCTGCCTGATAAGAAATCCCAGTGATAATACAATGGCATGATTGATGAGGCGGTGTCCGAACAGTGACTTATTCATCATCGGCAGTAGTAAAAAAAAAACCATACAGCCTGGGCAGCGCCAGAAAAAGTGAAGTAAAAAACGGATATATAAGGTCAGTGAATACCATCATAGCAGTGCAAATATCTGATTAAAAAATATCAGCAATTGCTGCCCTGACCAGCTCAGTGTCATAAACAAGGTTATAATAACAGCGGTGAGTTTACAGAGAAAACCCAGTGTTTGTTCCTGAATCTGTGTAATAGCCTGCACGATTGCCACGAGTACCCCGACGATAGTGGCTGCAAGAATTGTCGGCAGTGACAAAATAAAAATCAGCCAGAGCATTTTTCCGGCGTAGAAAAGCAGTTGTGGATCCATCATCAGAAGTGATAGCTGAAAAGCAGAGCACGGATTAATTTTTCCCAGCCATTAATCATTATAAATAAGAGTAATTTTAAGGGGAGGGATATTGTCATCGGAGATACCATCATCATTCCCATCGCCAGCAAAATATTTGAGATAATAAAATCGATGGCGAGAAATGGCAGATACAGTAAGAAACCGATTTTAAATGCACTGATGAGCTCACTGAGTGTAAATGAGGGTAACAGAATATAGAATGGCGGATTATCCTGCGCAGGATGATATTTTTCCGGCCAGATAGTCTGAATGGTTTGCTGAAAAAACTGGCGGCTCTCCGGTGCTGTGTTTTTTATTAAGAACCGGCTGTATATGTCACCTGCCCGCATAACGGTGTCTGCAAGGTAAACCGGGTCACCGGATAGTTTTTCAGTATCTATAATTTCTTTAATATCAAACAGTGTCGGCCCCATGACAAATAATGTCAGGATCAGCGCAAAAGAATGCATGGTGAGGTTAGAGGGTATTTGCTGAATACCAATCGCATTACGAAGAAGTGAGAATACAATCCCTATTTTTATAAAGGCAGTACCGGTCACGATAATAACAGGTATAAAAGAAAGAAATGCCAGAAGAGCAATCAAAAATAGTGGATCAGATAAATTCATGAGCCGGTGCCGGGAGCGGCCTGTAAGCCGGTAAATTCTTTTATCTGGACCGCCAGGCGTTGTTGGAAAGAGACAAGTATGCCATTGGCAATATGTGTTTCATCACAAAAAATACGGATGTAGTTTGTTGTTTTATCAGTTAATTCAATTAACGAATCCGTTTTCATTCCGGCGAGTTCAGCCAGGCTTATCTCCGTTTCAGCCAGTTCAAAATAAAGCCTGCCTTTCAGCGGTGATAATGATGTATGGTGCCGGGAGAGCGTTGTCATTTTTCGGATAGTCACCTTATTTGAAAGCTGTATACCTGCCGCAACAGAGTAGTGCCGGTAATATACTGACACCGCACTGTTATTATCTGCCAGCGGGCTGATTATCAGGTCATCAGCGTGTAATGTCAGTATCTCACTGTAGGCAAGATAAAAAGCGGGAGAGCAAAGGCGAATTTCAATGGGTATTTGCGCTATAGAGTCAGGAATAGATTTAAGGTGTGAATGAATCAGTGAAATATCAGAGAAAATAAAAATAGAACCGGAGTAAATAACAGAGATACCGGTGATTTCTTGTTCTTCTTTTTTTATCTTTTGGATGGATAGCCCGGCTGAGAATGCATTTAGCCATGCGGATACTAACGCAATCAGTATTTCATCCGGCAGCAGGCGGATATCTGTACCTGATAATGTATCCTCCAGTAAAATAGCAAGATCTGCATAAGAACAATAAATAAACCCGCTATGTCCCTGCCTGCTGACAGTCAGCGCCAATTCGGTTGTTTGTGTCTGATAACAAACTTCCGCGTTCTTTGTCCCGGCGCTATAGTGAGTCTGATAATGTTCCCGCAGGTAGATGGCAGCAATATCCTGTTCACTGAGAATGATGACCGGGCAGCTCAGCTTGTCAGTCATTTATCTGCGCCTTATGGCGGCGGGTGATCCGGACATATTACCGGTCAGCGTGATCGTCACGGGTTGCGGAATTTTTTGTGCCAGTCGTTCCTGTAACTGAGGCAGGCACGACTGAAGAAAAGCCTGTCCGCCCGTCGGACACTGAATGTGTATATGCAATCCGTCAGCACGGCTGCGGATAGTGAAATTAATCTCACCCAGTGCCGGAAAGGTTGCGTTGCAGGTGCTCAGTGTTTCAGTTGACCGCGAGATATGCGTTATCCCGGTAACCAGTGTGTCACTGATACGTGTAATAACATCTGCCTGTTTGATGTGAAGATGGGTTGTGACCCTTGTGGTGTCAGCCGGAAATGCGGTATCAGCAGGGACATCCGTAATACTGTCTTTGTGGTGATTGGTTTTTTCTGCTGTATCTCGCCGGGTAATATAGTGAGCAGCGATATTTTGGATCATGCGCAGTTCTTGTTTGTCCGGGATTTTACTGAATCCGGATATCCCGGTTTTGTATTGTGACTCATGCTCTTTTTTGCCTGTGTTACCGGCAGTATCCGGTACTGTTTTCGCTTTTGATGTTTTATTACCGCTCTGTTTTATGTCAGATAAAATGTGAGCCGGTAATAAAAATACCGGAGATTTTTTTTGCTCAGTGGGTCGGGGTAATTTTTCAGGTAATAACGGCGTTTTTCCGTTCCGCATTACCGATAAAAACAGCCGGACTTCGGCAGTCGTTGCTGTCACTGTGCCGGGTAGCCGCGCAGCCGGTTTCAGGGCGGGTGAGAGTACCGCGCCGGCAGATGGCATCACGAATGGCATAAATGATAAAAAATGTGCCATCAGGAAAAATGCCGGGAAATATGTTGTTGTTTCACATCAATTTGTTTCAGACGGCGTTGATGAATATTCAAATGTGCCCGGGCAGATTCTGTTATCTGCGCATGTTCCCGGAGTGCGCTTTCAGCACGTTCCGCATCGGCATTCAGGTCACTTAACTGCTGACAGAGGGTATTCAGCCTACAGGCAGGTGTGTCCGCCGTAATGCTGAAATGAGCCGTGAGTGCGCAGTGGCTCAGGATCAATGCCGCTTTATGCTGCTCCAGCTCCGCCTGCTGGCTGCCCAACTGTTGCAGGGCTTTGCGTGCGGCAGTCAGCAGTGCTTCTGTTTGTTCCGACTGATGCCGGTAATAGCGCAGAATACGGGCATGTCTGCTGTTAACTGCTCCGGTCATAATGCGGACTCCGTGATTTCCCGGCAGGTTTGAGCATAATCCTGTGATTCATCAGTACCCTGCTTCAGCCAGTGCATAATGGCGTGGTATCTGCGGATTATATTGTCATTATCCGGATTTTTACCGGGCTCATATTCACCAAGCTGAATAAGGAATTCCAGTTCATCATACTGAGCAAGAACCGTCTTTATGGAAGCGGCTGCTTTTTTCTGATTTTCGGGGATTATCCGGTTCATTACACGGCTAGCCGATTTCAGAACATCAATGGCAGGATAGTGCTGCATCTCCGCCAGTTTGCGGGTCAGGACTATGTGTCCGTCAAGAATAGAGCGGGTTTCATCGGCTACCGGTTCATTAAGGTCGTCGCCTTCCACCAGGACGGTATAGAGGGCGGTAATTGAACCTTTGTCAGATTGTCCGGCTCTTTCCATCAGCACCGGCAACTGTGCAAAAACGGATGGCGGATATCCCTGCCGGGCGGGAGGCTCTCCGGCGGCTAATCCAATCTCCCGTTGTGCCCTTGCAAACCGGGTGACTGAGTCCATCAACAGCAGTACCCGTTTCCCCCGGTCACGGAAATATTCCGCTATGCGCGTGGCAGTAAAACCGGCTTTGGCGCGCTCAATGGCGGGTCTGTCTGAGGTTGAAACGACTAGTACCGCTTTTTTCAGCCCCTCTTCACCGAGGTCGTGCTCAATAAACTCATTCAGCTCCCGTCCGCGCTCACCGACCAGTGCCAATACACAGATATCTGCCTGTGTATTACGGATAATAGCTGCCAGCAGCGTACTTTTTCCGCCGCCGGCTGCCGCAAAAATACCCATACGCTGTCCCTCTCCGCAGGTCAGCAGACCATCAATCGCTCTGATGCCCAGAGACAGCGGTGTGGTAATCATCTTCCGGTTCAGTGCAGACGGCGGGGGATTATTCAGTAATCCGTACGAGACATCCGGTGGCAGCGTAACCGGTATCAGCGATTCCCCCAGACCGTTGAGAATTTGTCCTGTCATCGCAGGCCACAGGGCAATCTGCAATGGGGAGCCGGTTGCTGTGACCGCTGTATTAGCAGAAATACCGGTGAGCTCACCGTAAGGTGCGAGTAACGCATCCTGACCATCCAGCCCGACAACTTCGGCTTTCAGCTGATTTTTTTGTGTCAGCAGAAGGCAGATTTCACCGATTTTAACGTGACTGACTGATGCGCGGATCAATGTACCGGTAACACTGAGCACCCGTCCGTGGGGGGTAAAAAATGCATTACCGGTGATGTCCTGCTGCTGCTGTTTCAGGCGGGTGCGTAGTGTGGTTATTGTCATGAAAACTCCTCCGCATCAGTCTGACTGAAATAAACCGGTCAGGCTGACAGCCACGGGGAAAATTTTAGTAAAAACGGTAAATGAAATATAAAAATAAGCGGATGTAACTGTCGGGATATTTCTGAGGAAATGCCGTTATACCCTTATTCATTCAGACTGCAGGTTCGTTGGCTGCATCCTGAATGACGTTGGGTATATCCTTTCTGAGGAGGTGACTGATGATTAATGGTATTCCTGCTTACGGGGCTATCCTGCCGGAAAGTGATCCGCAGGAAATGTCCGCCACAATGACACCTGTTGCAATGAAAACGGTGCCATCCGCTGAATACAGCGGGCATTTTCCGTCTGTATTGGCAGCGTTGTATGATGGCGGAGATATACGTGAAAGGTTGTATCTCGCCATACAGCCGGTAATTGATCCGCAGTTGATCGGACAACCGGCATTATTTTATGAATTATTAAGTGACCTCTGTTTATTAATAAAACCAGAGTCTGATCCTGACATCATTGCTGCTTTTTCGATCCTAAGCTCACTACTTGAAAATACGTTACTCCTGCTATCCCACAAAAATTTAATGATAAAAGTGTAATGTCATGAATCAATTACAAATTGAAGTATTACTCCAGCAATCCTGGCTACAATTTCAGTATGGGTTTATTAATAACAGTATTACGTTATTACGCACGTTACTTATTTATGAGCCGGATCATATCCGCGCCCGCAAAATATTAATTATTGCATTAATTGAAGATAAGCAGGGGCAGGAAGCGCTGTTTCAGTGCGCATTGCTGCATCAGAGCGGATATTGTGATGCTAATCTGCTGTTGTGTGAGGCGCTGGCTTTTCAGCAGGAGGGGCTGCATAGCGAAGCGCTGGAGGTCTATTACCGTTATCTGATTAAACGGGTGTGCTGTGGCTGATCCCCGTTCATTGCTTCTGCGTATTGCCGGCCGGCAGGATATTTTTCTCGCACTGTTATTGCTGGCTATTATTTTTATGATGATCCTGCCGCTGCCGGATTTTATGCTCGATATTCTGATTGCCATCAACATGATGATATCAATCACATTACTGATGATGGCGGTGTATATCCGGTCACCATTACAATTTTCTGCATTTCCGGTTGTTCTGCTGGTAACTACGCTGTTCCGCCTGGCGCTGGCGGTAAGTACAACGCGGATGATCCTGCTGGAAGCCGATGCCGGGCAGATTGTGGCGACATTTGGTGAATTTGTTGTCGGTGGTAATCTGGTGGTGGGCATTGTGATTTTCCTTATTATCACGGTGGTGCAGTTTCTGGTGATAACCAAAGGTGCTGAGCGTGTGGCCGAGGTTAGTGCCCGGTTTTCCCTTGATGCGATGCCGGGCAAACAGATGAGCATTGATGGTGATATGCGCGCAGGCGTTATTGACATGGATGAAGCCCGCGAGCGGCGTCAAAAAGTGGAAAAAGAGAGTCAGATGTTCGGTTCGATGGATGGTGCAATGAAATTCATCAAGGGCGATGCTATCGCCGGACTGGTGATTATCTGTGTCAATATTCTCGGCGGGCTGGCTATCGGCACAGGACAAAAAGGAATGGCGGCGGGGGATGCCCTGCAACTCTACAGCATTCTTACTGTCGGTGACGGAATGGTCTCTCAGATCCCCGCATTATTAATTGCGGTTACGTCAGGTATTATTGTTACCCGTGTTTCTTCCGAAGATTCCGCGGATCTCGGGAATGATATCGGGCGTCAGATAACCGGACAGCCGCAGGCTTTGCAGGTCGGTGGCTTTTTATTGTTCCTGTTTGGTATGGTTCCCGGATTTCCGGTACTGACATTTATGATCCTGGCGCTGATATTAACCGGCGGAGGATACCTGTTAAAGCGCCGGATACGGGATCAGGCAGGGGAGCAGGAACAATCATTGAGTGCAGCGGTGGCCGGTGGTGCCGGAGCCCCTGTGCTGCGTTCGGCAAATCAGGCGGCAAAATCCGGCAACAGTGATGATGCACTGGCTGAGCCGGAAACATTCGCACTGACTGTACCGTTACTGATGGAATTCAGCACATCATTACATGACAGACTGTATGCCGATGATTTTAATCAGGCTTTAGTACAGCTGCGCCGCAGTCTCTATCTCTCACTGGGAGTGCCGTTTCCCGGTGTTTATCTGCATTTTTCTGAGCATATCCCGGCTGATTCTTATCGGATCTTATTACAGGAGGTTCCGGTCGGAGAGGGGCTTTTACCGGAAGATAAGTTATTAGTGAGAGAAGAGGAGAAGCAACTGACCATGCTCGGTATTGTGTATGAGAAAGGCGAAGCATGGTTTGATGGTTCACCGGCTTACTGGATTGAGCGCAAGGGCGCTGAGCGTGCGGAAAAAACTGGTTTACGTTGTTTATCGTCTATGGCGATTATTAAAGCACACCTGGCGTTTATATTACAAAAATACGCGGCTGATTTTATTGGTATTCAGGAAACCCGCTATTTACTTGAACAGATGGAAGGAAGTTTCAGTGAGTTGGTCAGGGAAGCCCAGCGGGTGGTTCCGCTCTATAAAATGACGGATGTTCTGCAACGGCTGGTGGCGGAAGATATTTCTATCCGTAATATGCGCACCATTCTGGAAGCACTGACTGCGTGGGGACAGAATGAAAAAGATATTATTATGCTGACTGAATATGTGCGCGGTGAACTGAGTCGCTATATTTGTCACAAATACAGCAATGGTAATCATGTTCTGCCGGCCTTTTTATATGATCACGAACTGGAAGACCTTATCCGCAGTCATATCCGGCAGACTATTTCCGGTAGTTATCTGGCGTTGCCACCAATGGTGCATGAAACATTAATGGCGGCAATGAAAGCTATGCTGGGTGATTTACAAAAAAATGATGAATAAACCAGTGCTTATTGTATCAAGGGATATCCGCCGTTATGTAAAACGGTTTATTGAACAGGAATTTGCGGTATTACCGGTTCTTTCTTATCAGGAATTACTGCCAACGATGAACATTCAGCCTCTTGGCAGAGTGAAAATAGATGAAGTTATAAACTCGCAGATGGATAATGACATAAAATAAGGGGTTTTTACCTTATTATTCTTTGCATGGAAAACGAAAAAATAATAAAAAAAAACACTGGCTGATAGTATTTCAGTCCTCAGGGAATATGAAAATTATTATGAACAATATGCGAGGGTGTTAGTGCGATTAGCTATTCCTCAGGATATTATAAATTTGTACCTGAAAGAAGTGAACTCATCCGATAAATAAGGTGGCGCAATGGATGGTATTACAAGTATTAATCAATTGAATTTCAATGTTGCGGGTGATAATGATCCCTATAATGCCGGTAATTACAAACAAGTTGCAGATGTGCTTGATAAGTATGGTATCAAGTTACGAAATGATGAGTGTAAACAGATTTCTCCTGATATTATCATCGAACGCTTTTGTCATAAAAATAATATCACTATTGATAAAACTCAGCTGGATAAAAACATTAACAGTATTCTTTCGACGGTAGGTGATTCGATTGATATGAAGTCATTGCTGATGGTGATTAGCTCCGGCGCTCAGAAAAACAGTATCGCTGATGATATTTTGTCGGGTATGAATAACAGTGTGGATAGCACGCGGGAAATACGTGACAACATCAAAGAACAGTTACATGAACTGGCTATTGAATTAAAAATATTCAGTATTGTTCAGTCTAATGTTAATAAGGCGATGTCATCATCAAAACAGGAAATCACTATTGATAATAGTGGTATGAATCTTCTGGATCCATCATTGTATGGTATGACGGCAAAAGAATTTAACGGACCGCCGCCGTCAAAAGAGAAAGTATTTTTGGATAAAGTAGCGGGTAAGGAAACAACTACCGGAGATATATTGTCAATTAAGGACTTTTTACAGAGTGATAAAAAATCATCACCTGCAATGACAGGACTTGAAAACACATATGCCTATGATAAGAATAATAATAAATTAGGTCATTTTGCCAGTATGGTTGGCGATGTTTCCCGTCCGCTGAATGATCTGGTGAATGAAAAAAGCACTCAATTGAATGAAGCCAGTAATATATATAATTCATCAATTGAAGCATTGACCCGGTTTATTCAAAAACTCGATACGTTACTTCAGGATTTATCAAGATCTCTATAATTAAAGGAAAATAACATGGATGTTGCTGGTAATAACGCAGTAGAAACAGAGCTGAATGATTTTATTTCTGAGGGTGGTTCATTAGCCATGCTGAAAAACATCTCTGAAGCTGAATTGGAAAAAATATATGCCGTTGCATATGATTTTTATGAGTCAGGTAAATATCAGGATGCGGAGAGCTTATTTCAGGTGCTGTGTATTCTTAATCATTATGATTCCCGGTTTTTTCTTGCACTAGGTGCCTGCCGTCAGCATCAGGAGCATTATCATCAGGCACTGGAAACGTACAGTTATGCATCACTGATGTCACCGTCAGATCCACGTTTTCCATTCCATGCAGGCGAGTGCTTACTTCATATGAAAGAGTTCAGTACCGCAAAACAGGCATTTGCAGGCGCGCAGTTACTGGCAAAAACACAGCCGGGTTATGAATCACTGGCAGAAAAGGCCGGCGTGATGCTGACATCTGCCACAGAGCAGGCGGAGGCAGGTAATGCAAAATGTCACTGATTTACCCGGAGTCAGAGCCGCTTTTCCGGCAGAAACCAATCCGGTGACCGGAACTGCATCCTCTTCTGTGCAACAGAGTGGAAAAACACCGGTTGAGCCATTGCTTGTACCCCGGGAGACGGCGGAACAAGAGATAAAAAAAAGAGCTAATCCCGCTTGATAAACCGGATACCGTATTGCCGGATAACGCGGAGGAGGTGGCTGATAAAGCCAATAATATTGTTGATAAAGGCGCACACAGCAGTTGGCAGGCGCTGATCACCAGCAGAGATACAATTGAAAAAGCGTTGGCGAAAGGAAACTTTGAAACAGAGCTGGCGCTGCTGCTGACACAGATAAAATCTGACATGAAAGAGATGAAAGTCAGTCAGATTAGGCAGGCACGGGAAGAAAATACCCAGAAAATTGCCGAAAATCACGAACAGCTTAAAGAAGCAGAAACCCGTTTTGAGGAAGCAGAACGTTCTCGGACAGCAAACAAAATATTCGGTTGGCTGAGCACGGCTGTTTCTGCTATCGCGGGCGCGGTTTTGGTAGCAACGGGTGTGGGGGCGCTCGCCGGTGCCATGATGATAGCCAGTGCGGTAACCAGTGCATCTTCTCAGATTATCAATGAGATGGCAGAAGCCGGAATGATTGATGATGACGTAATGAAATATCTGGGGCCTGCTATGACCGGGTTGCAGGTCGCAGTGGGGATTGCAACCTGTGTTGTCACGTTCGGCGGCGGAGCTGTCAGTGCTGTTGCGCAGGAAGGTGTTCATGCCGGGCAGATGCTGGCACAGACCGGGTTATCCATTTCCGGCTCCGTTCTGGATGCGGGAGCGGTTATTTCAGGTACGACGGCATCTGTCCTGGCGAATATGGGCAATAAAGAAATTGCCGGTTCTCAGGAAACAAAAGGTCAGATGATGTTGTTACAGCAGGCAATGGAAAAACTTCAGAACGAGTTTGGCAAAATGATCTCGAAATACCAGGATGCGATGGCTGAGTTATCCCGTTTTTCTCAGGAAAAAGCGGATGTCACCCGGCTGGTTGCAACGGCTGCTACAGAAAAGTAAGACAGTAAGACAGTAAAAAGAAAGTAATCATCATAAAATCAATACATTAATTTATAAAATAGGGAAATAAATATGGATGCAATTCATGGACCGAAAACGGCTGTAATTACAATGAATGATATTCAGCAGCCGGATATTAAACCGGGGAAAGCGCCGGAGTCCGGCGTGAAAACGTCGGTGGAAATGGGGCATTCACCTGTGAAAAATGATGCGGCTCAGGGAGACATCACTATTGCGCCACCTAAAACATCCGCAGACGGAAAAGAGAGTGGCATTCTGGATAAAGCGTCATCGTCACTGGCCGATTTACAATCACTGCTCAGCAATATAAAAGATGCCAAAGATCAGATCAGCGAAAAACTGAATGAACTGAAAAACGCGGCGTCAGCAGATAATCTGAAAGCCTCTGCCTCTGAACTGAATCTGAGTTCAAACTGGCAGATTGCATTCTCCGTTATTTCCGGCGCACTGTCTTTGGGGACAATGATACTGAGCAGTGTGACTGAATATAAGGACAATGTTGCAGCACAACAGGAAAATACACTGAAAAGTGGCATTGATAAAACACAAGGTGATATTACCAAAACGACGGATGCATTGAAAAACCCCGATCTGACCGCAGAAAGCAAAACTGCGCTGGAAAGCCAGTTGTCAGAGCTGAAAGCGTCTCTGGTTTCTCAGCAGAGTGCATTAAGTGAATTACAGGCTGGTGCGGAAACCCGCAAAGCCTGGACAGATCTGGCGCTTAATCTGATGCAGGGTGCGTCTGGTTTTATTAATGACAATTTGATCACTCAGGGTAAAAAAGAAACAGAAACGACGGATAATGCGGCGAAAAATAAAGGTGATTCACTCACTAAGCTGGATGACATTATCAAAAAATCAGAAGCGGTGCTGGATAAAGTAAAAGACAATGCCGTTCAGGCAAAGGACTTTTTACAAGTTCCTGCAAGAGCATAAATATAATCACAATTTTTAACGCAAAGGGCGCAATAGCGCCCTTTTGCTATTTTTACGACGTTAATTATAAGTCCGGGAAACGGACGTTTTATACAATTCATTCTCTTTTTCTGCGGGGTGATGATGAAACGTTATTTCTTTTTGCCGGTGACTATTTTATCAATGATAGTTTTATCAATGATAGCATTGACAGGATGTGTGGCGGTCAGTCCGCCTCCCCCTGCGCGGCTCACCGGACATGTTGAGCTACAGGATTTTCGTTATGAGCAGCAGACACTGGTACTGACAGTATCTTCCGCAAAAAAAACCGGTGAAGCACCTGTTATACAGCAACGCGCCGGAGTCTCCGTTTTACCTTATTATTTTGATTTTGAATTGCCGTATTTCACACCAAAAGACCAGCCGCTGAAAATAAATGTGCAATTGCTGCGGGCGGATCATTCTGCGGTTGAGGCGGAGCAGGAGCAGCATGTTGTACCGGGAAATGCCGTTAACATAACGTTGAACCGTATTCCTGAATAAGCATTCTGTTGCTTTGTGCCGGCTGTAATGTCCGCATCGGTATAGGCACTGGCGCGGGCGCTTATTTCCTCTCCGTCACTTCTTTTACTGGATGAACCTTTCTCCGGGCTGGACCGGGCAACCCGCAGACAGCTATGGTCGCAGATTAATATGCTGAAAAATGAGGGGATAACGATCGTTTTGGTCACACATGAACCTAAAGAGTCAGATGCGCCGGCAGAATACTGTATACAAATAGAAGACGGAAAAATCCGAACGACGACAATAGGTTGAGAGAGATAAAATCCGGATGTAATAGTGATATTTTTGTCGCGTCATCTTCAGTAAGGTAGGTTACAGAGATGGCGGTGACGGATTATATTGAAGGGATGCTGTCACCGGATACCGGAGTGTATCTATATGTTGTCGCCGCTGTCTCTTCCTTATTTCCTCAATTACATACCGATACTCGTCTTAATCCGGTCTTTACCGGAGCGGCACCTGTTTACAATAATGACCGTATTTCCCAAAAAGCAGGAATGCCATCACTATAGGTCTGCCATGCTCAATATTTTACTGACGTCCTTGTGGTTTTTATGGGGATTGTTATTGTACGCGGCGATGACCGGGCACAAATTGTGGCCTGTGTATTTAATTGGTATCGTCGCAGTTATCTATTTCATTATGGTTATCTCGAAGAGGAAAAGGAAAAAATCCATGTTCGGAAAGAAAAAACAAGCTGAAACTCAGGCGGATGAGCAAGCCGCCGTAGCCGTCCCCGTACAGAAAACCAAAGAAGCTGAAGAGAAAAAAGCGGCAGAGATTAATGCCCAGGCAAATGAAATTTCTCAGTTACTGTCAGTCCGTGGTGATGAAAAACAGCCGCGTCCGCTGGCTTCCCTTGAATCCCGCCAGCCAACCGTTATCAGCAAAGAAACCCGCCTGACCGGGGATATCGATCTGAGCGGCAATCTGCAAATCTGGGGTAAAATTAAAGGTCAGATTAAAGCCCGTTCCGGAACCGTCAGTATTATGCAGTCCGGTGTGGTGGATGGCGATATCATTGCAGAAACACTGCTGATTGACGGCGTACTGAGCGGCACCTGTAGTGTGGAGCAACTGGAGATCCTGGAGCACGGCGAGCTGAACGGTATCTGCCGCGCATCTAATTTCTCTATCCGCAAAGGCGGGATTTTTATCGGTCAGTCCGAACCCTATGTTGCCCCTGCGGGAAGTAAAACAACGGCAGCACCACAGCCATCCCGTCCTGAGCCACTTAAAGTGCAGGCGGTATCTGAACCGGTACTGGATCTGAAACAGGAACAAAAGCAGGAACCGCAGCAGACAAAAGCACCTGAGCCGCAAAAATCATCATCTCAGCAGCCCTCTGCCGCTAAAGGCAAAGAGCCGCAGAAGGTGCCGTCTGTCTTTAAAAACGTGTGATTACGTCAATTGTGCATTAATTGACTATACTTGGTGTCATTCAGGATGCAGTCAACACCCGTGCATCCTGAAGTATGACGGGTATACTTCTCCGGTAGGTTTTATTTACACCATCACCGGAGGAAACCATGATTATTCTTGATACACCTGATTTGCGCCTGCGTCCGTGGAAACCGGAAGACTATGCGCCGTTCCGTGCACTGAATAGTGACACGGATGTGATGCGGTTTTTTCCTGCCTGTCTGAGTGGCGCGGAAAGTGATGCGCTGGCAGATGAAATTATCCGCCGTTTTAAGAAACAGAATACGTTCGGATTATGGGCGGTTGAAGAAAAGAGCAGCGGGGCGTTTACCGGGTTCACCGGTCTGAATATTCCGAAGTTACAGTTTGATTTCAGCCCGTGCACGGAGATTGGCTGGCGCCTTGCAAAGCAGTTTCAGGGTAAAGGATATGCGACACAAGCCGCAAAAGCAGTTTTGCATCATGCCTTCACTGAGCTTGATATGCCGGAAATTGTGGCATTCACCGCAAGTGTTAACCGTCCTTCAGCCCGGGTGATGGAAAAAATTGGTATGCACTATGAGCGCGATTTTGCTCATCCGGTGCTGGCAGAAGGGCATCCGCTGCAAACGCATGTGCTGTATAAGATCTCACAGGCAGATTACCGCGCACAGCAGGCTTGAGATATCAGTCGCGGGGCGTCCTGATGCGGGGCGGCAGGGGCGGAACCGGTTTTTTATCATCAATAAGATGCCGGATAGCCAGGATCGGGTGATGCCACAGCATCCTGGGTCCTGCCCAGCGCATAATCACTTTCATCTCTTCCCGTGGCTTGGGCTGATAACAGTGAACCGGGCACTGTTTACAGGCGGGTTTATCTTCCCCGTAGCGGCATTTCTCCAGACGTTTCGTTGCATAAATCAGCAGTTCACTGTAATACTCAGGCGCGTCTGCCGGTGCCGGATGTTTGCGCTCATAAAGCGCGACCATGCGGGTAACCGTCTCTATCTCCCGCGAAATACGTTTTCCGGACATCGTTTTTCCTCTTTCATGCAGCAACGAAATAATAAATTTTAATAATATGCTTAAAATTAGCTTTCTTTTTATTTCAAAATAAAATACTGTATATGCATACAGTTTATGGGAGCAGCATCATGCGTATTGAAATCTTATTAGATAAACGGAATGCGGTGCCTGAGCATGTACTCCAATCACTTGAAGTGCAGTTAAAACGTCTGATCCTGCCGGAATATCCGGAGATGCAATTTCGTATCGGGCAAAGCAGCCAGACCACTATCAATATCTCCGGTATGAAATCGGCTGATGAAAAACAGGTACTGATGGATACCATTCAGAATATCTGGGAAGACGACAGCTGGATGGGCGAAGAAAACGCACAATAACCCTTCTTTTTCCTGTCAGAGGAAACGCTATCCCCTCATTTTTTGTGTTTTCTGAGGTGATAGCGATTTTTTCATATCACTCAGTGGTTACAAATCAGTGGTTACAGATTTTATCCGCTGACGTGCTGAACCCTTCTTCATTACTGATAAATTTTCCGCGTGCAGCGAGAAAACTGACCAGGTCTTTTGCATCCATATTGTCGGCAGAGCAGGTATGAAAGCGTGTCTCTGCGCCAAATGTCGCATGGATATCCGCAATCAGTGATTCTGTAGTGTAGTTTTTGCCGTTGTCGATGATCATATTCATTACTTCATGACCATGAACGGATGGTTTCTCAGACATAATAGCCCCGGTTGTTTATTAAAGATGTAAATATTATGCATCTTTTCGGGCGCAATAGGTTGCGTCAGGTCAGCTTATTGTGAGATCAGGTGTAAAGCAGAGAGTGAAACCGGGGACATAAGATAACGCCTGTGACAGGCGTTATCTGTCAGTGAAGTGAAATTACCGGCACGTTTCCAGGATTCGTTGCATCTCATCTTTAGCATGCAATTTTTCTTTTTTGAGACGGGCAACACTATCGTTGTATCCTGCGCCGTTCGGGCCTTCGAGCTCAGCAATTTCACCATTCAACTGGTGATGCTTCAGGTACAGTGCGGCAAAACGAGGATTTGAGTCTTTAAGCTGCGCAATAAGGGCTTGTTGATCAAATGGCATATAAAACCTCCTGTTTGACGGGGAATGTAACCTTTTCAGTATAACAAACGCGCACTGAATTGCATGGAACATGTGGTTATAATCGTGATCATAATGGCATATTTACACTATATACCCTTATTCATTCAAACTGCAGGTTCGTTGGCGGCATGAAGCCAGCCGGGTCACATACTGATGTATGCTCCCCGTCTATCTTCCCTTGCCGCCTGCCTGCATCTTGAATGACGTTGGGTATAGGATTTTTGATGGCATTGATGCGGTCAATAGTCGGATTGATATCCATTGGTTTAATACACTGGTTTTGTTATTTTTTTGTCGTTACTATGCGCTGGATTATAAGAATAATCTGTCTTTTCGTCTGGCAATGAACTAATGCTTATTATAATGTTCTTATCAGTTAGTATGAAAATTATGAGATGAGTTCATAATTAAATGTACGTACAAAATAAGGTGATTACTTGATGAAAAAATTAATTCTTCCTGTGATGGCGATGCTTGTTGCCGCCGGCGCTTATGCGGAAGACACAAAATCAACGACACAGGTGCCAATGAAGATTGTGAAAACTGACACAACGAAAGCCGTGCCACTGATTGAAGTTAAAACCGACAACGGGATGAGTGAACTGAAACATTTCCCGCAGGCTGCATCTGATATGGTTCGCCATGTGATTGCGGTTGAGCCGAAAGCCGATGAAGGGCTGTACAAAATTGAACTCGTGGTCGGGAAAAAACAGATGGTGGATTGTAATCATCAGTGGTTCGGCGCCAGCCTGACACAAAAAACGGTTGAAGGTTTTGGCTATGATTATTATGAAACCAGCGCATTAACCGGGCCGATGTCCACGATGATGGGCTGCCTGAACAATGAAAAACGCGAAGCATTTGTCAGCGCCAATATGGGCGATGAAGCGTTTGTCCGTTACAACAGCCGTCTGCCGGTCGTGGTTTATGCGCCGAAAGATGTGGATGTTAAATATCGCATCTGGAGTACGGATAACCAGTTAGCGGACGCACCAGCGAAATAACGGTATTAGTCTTCTCTTCAGAAACACGGCTTCGGCCGTGTTTTTTTTATTCTGTTCTGTAATGATTTCGTCGTACACTAAATACCTCACTCTTTGTGGGTCTTACTGATGCTATTTTTACAGAGACACTAATTATGGAATTCCAGCCATCCCGCCAGATTGCCACTGTTTTGCAATGGATATTAAATATCGCACTGCTGATGCTCGGCGTACTCCTGATTATTTTTATGGGAAAAGAGACACTGACGCTGATGAGATTAGTCTTTTCCGTACAGGAAAAAACAACCTATTTGTTATTAGACAGTATTGTGACATATTTTTTTGTACTTCGAGTTTATTGCCCTGATTGTAAAGTATTTTTTATCCGGCTATCATTTTCCGCTGCGCTATTTTATTTACATCGGGATCACGGCGATGGTGCGTCTGATTATTGTTGATCATACGGATGCAATGGCAACATTCCTGCATACATTATCAATACTGGTACTGATCGTGGCGTTATATCTGGCGAATACAGATAAGTTAAAACGTGCCTGAGTTATTTTTATACCCTTATTCATTCAAACTGCAGGTGTGTTGGCTGCAGCTTGAATGACGTCGGGTATAGGATTATTTATCCGGGTTTACCGGACAACCATTACAGAGGTTTTGGCGTGACGGACAATACCTGAGGCCGTTGAGCCGAGCAGAAACGTTGCGGCATCCGGGCGGTGAGAGCCCATCAGAATTAAATCAGCATTAATCTCTTTGGCATAAGTCAGAATTTCATTTTTTGCCGAGCCGATTACGGCGTGCAGTGTGTATTGACGTGCCGGGACAGAAATATCTTTCAGTAAGTCCTGCAACGCAGCAAGTGCTAATTCAATACGCTCGCCGGATTCACGCAGACTGACCGGCAGTGAGGCATATTCCACACCAAAAAACATTTCCACATTCGGGATTACGGTCAAAAAGTGAATTTTCGGATTATCAATTTTTGCCAGTGCTTCCACATGGGGCAGCATTTTATCGGTCAGGTCATCTTCCAGAATATCAATAGGAACCAGAATCGTGTTGTACATATTGCCTCCTGTTAATTGAACTCTATACCCTTATTCATTCAAACTGCAGGTTCGTTGGCTGCACTCAGCCAGCCGGGTCACATACTGATGTATGCTCCCCATCTATCTTCCCTTGCCGCCTTCCCGCATCTTGAATGACGTTGGGTATATACCCTTATTCATTCAAACTGTAGCCAACGAACCTGCGTCTTGAATGACGTTGGGTATATCTTAGTATGGCAAAAAATGAACAGATATGTTGTGATCATTGTGCCAGCTTATTTAATTTATGAAATGAAAATAACTCTCGTTTATTTTCAGGATAATCAGATTTAATAAAAGAAGAATAAATTAAAAAAAGAGAAACTATACATCAGCGGAACAGTCGGAATAATCGTTTTTAAAAGCGATAAGAATAATGATTCGCAATTGTAAAAACCAAATGAAATCATAAAATTGGAGACGTTTTTGAATTGCTGTGGCATACTGTTTACCGTAAAATCTGATACAAAAAGCGGCGTGCCGTTATTCTTATATTGCATTGTTATCTGTGATTTTTTTATTTTTGTTCTGAAGAACGGCATAAGTCTGCCGGTTGAACTTAAATAGTATTAATTTATCGTATCCGTTTACCGGAACTATTAACCACAAAATTAATGTGGAATTAAATTATGTCAAATACACCTGTACATGCGGATAAAATCACAGCTGAGACCCCTGTGATTAATCAGGACATGAAATTTGCTGCGGCTAAAAAAAGTACCTGGATAAGTGTCTGGGTGAACGCGATTTTGTCTGTCTGGCAGATAGTTATCGGGGTATTTTCTCATTCGCAGGGCCTGATTGCAGATGGCATTCATACCCTGTCTGACCTGATTGCGGATTTTGTGGTACTGATTGCCAACCGGGGCAGCCGTAAAGCGCCGGATGAAGATCATCCGTACGGGCATTTCCGCTATGAAAATGTTGCCTCGCTGGTGCTGGGTGTGCTGTTACTGGTCGTTGGCGGCGGTATGCTGTGGACAGCCGGTTCGCGTATTATGTCCCCGGAAACGATTCCGGAAGTTCATTCAGTGGCATTATATGTGGCGCTGTTGGCGCTGATGGCAAAAGAGGGCTTGTTCCGCTACATGTTATATGTGGCGCGTAAAGTGAAGTCCAATATGCTGGAAGCGAATGCCTGGCATGCCCGCTCTGATGCGGCGTCATCTTTGGTGGTGGCGATTGGTATCACCGGCAGCCTGCTGGGATACCGGATTCTGGATCCGATAGCGGCCCTGGTCGTCGGGTTGTTTATTATGCGGATGGGGATCAAATTTACGCTGCAATCACTCCAGGATTTAATGGATCGCGGCGCAGATGAAGAGACGATTGCAAAAATTACCGAATCCGTCATGGCGACGCCCGGCGTGGAAGGTATTCATGATCTGAAAACGCGCAAGTCCGGGGATTATCTGCTGGTGGATGTGCACCTTGAGATTGATGAAAACCTGACGGTCAAAGAGGGTCATGAGATTGCCATTGCTGCAGAAATGAATATCCGGCGCGACCCGCAAATTCTGAGTGTGATGACACATATTGACCCCGCACAATCTGTCCGTGCAGGGCTGACAACCTGATATCCGGCATGGGTAAGAAATCAAAGGCGCACCTTTACGTGCGCCTTTTTTGTGTGCTTTACAGCGAGCCGCTGGAGAGGCGGATAAGCCCGGACTGTTTATCCCAGCGCAGAGAATAAAGTGCTTTATTATTCTGAGCTGACAGCCAGATTTCATCCCGTCCCTGATCCTGGATCCGGTAGAGATAATACCCGGCATTACTCAGGTAATTTTTCAGCGGGGCGGAATCCCCGGCATCACGGAACACAATGCTGCTCATTTCTGAAATAGACCCTTCCGTCGGAATATACTCAAACTGATAATTATCCGTTATCCGCGGAGCATTACGAATACCGCTGTCGGTATACAGATAATAGCGGTAAGTATCTGATTCATGATAAATAATCCTTCCTGTCTCATGAAAGAACAGAAACAAACCAAAAAGCAACAAAGGAATACAAAGAAGCGGTAATCCGATTTTTTTTCATACGCTGACCTTTAATACATTGTCGTGACTATTCTTGAATATCCGTATCCCGAATATAGTGTATAGATCAAACGATATCGGAGATGAATACTATCGTATTTATCTGATAATTATGGAAATTATCATTTCCGGAGAGTTGCTTAAAGTTGTTTAAAGTGTGACGGGACAGCAGATTATCCGGCAACAATAATCTGCTGTGTAAGCAGGGGCTGATTAGTGTTGCAATGCCTGCGGATTGACGCAGTTTTGGCTGATATCCCGGTTCAGGGCGCGGATCACATTATCGACAGCACAGGCCGCCATCGCATAGCGGGTTTCATGTGTTGCCGAGCCGATATGCGGCATCAGTACCACGTTTGGCGCAGACAGCAGCGGGGAGTCCGGGGAGAGTGGTTCCTGCTCAAAGACATCCAGACCGGCGGCAAGGATCGTATTATCTGCCAGCGCCTGTGCAAGTGCGGCTTCATCAATAACCGCGCCGCGTCCGATATTCACCAGAATGGCGCTGCGTTTCATTTTTTCAAATTGTTCACGACCAAACAGATGATGTGTCTCTTTTGTCAGCGGCAGCGTGATGCAAACAAAATCTGATTCTGACAGTAAGGCATCCAATGACCGGTATTGTGCCTGATACGCGCATTCTGTTTTTTCATGGCGGGAGCGGGCATTGTAGAGGATCTTCATACCGAATCCGCAATGCGCGCGGCGGGCAAGGGCATCACCGATGCGCCCCATACCGACGATCCCCATGGTTTTGTGGTGAACATCGCACCCGTACCAGTCCGGCGTAATACTCTGTGTCCACTCTCCGCGTTTCACCCGCTCTGAGCTGATAATCATCCGCCGCGCAGTCGCCAGCACCAGTGCCATCGTGGCATCAGCGACCGTTTCGGTCAGTACATCCGGAGTGTGCATCAGAACGACACTGTGTTCATTCAGGGCGCTGACATCAAAATTGTCATACCCGACTGTGATGGTGGATGCCACACGCAGCTTGGGTGCCATTGCCAGGAAACGGGCGTCAATCTTGCCGCCGGAGCCGAGAATAGCATCCGCCTGCGCGAGCAGGGGTTTTACGGACGGATCGATATAGGGGTCAATCTCCGGGACACGGTGAACATCACATTCAGCAGACAGGCGGGCGAGTAAATCATCAGGAATATCGCGGTAAACAACGACGGATGGTTTCATTATTACCTCACTGGGGGAATAATCCACAAGGTTACGGGATTTTGATAGTATGATCATTATCACGATACTAAAAATAATTCCGGTTTTGTACCCTTATTCATTCAAATTGCAGGTTCGTTGGCGGAACGACGCTTGTCTGCATCCTGAATGACGTTGGGTATCTATTCAAAAGGCGTTACCTCATGATTAAAATGCACAAAGACCACTGGCTCTCCGGTTTTCAGTGGTATTTCTTTATTTTCTGCAACACGGTACTTATCCCGCCGACGCTGCAATCTGCGTTTAATCTTTCTGACGCGGTGACACTGACAATCACACAATACAGTTTTATTGCCACGGCGCTGGGCAGCCTGGTTCAGGTATTTGCCGGGCACCAGCGGGCGATTATGGAAGGACCGACAGGGCTGTGGTGGGCGACAATCCTGGGGATCTCCGTAGCAGAAGCTTCTTTCGGCACCTCAGCGGGTGTGACCGGGGCAAATATAGCTATCGGTATTGCCTGCGCCGGACTTATCACGCTGGTGATTGGTATAACCGGAGCCGGGGCGCGGATCGCCCGTATTTTTACCCCGACCGTCATGGCGGTGTTTATGTTTATGATGGGCGCACAGCTTATCTCTATTTTTCTTAAAGGGATGCTGGGGCTGCCATTCGGGATTATGCCGCCGGATGCCGGTGTGAATTACCCGGTCTTTTTCTTTGCGCTGGCGACCTTGTTCCTGGTTTTGGGGCTGATTATCTATGCACCTGCGTCTGTCGCAAAATATGCTTTACTGATTGGTGTGTTACTGGGCTGGGGCGCGTATGCGCTGCTATTTTCGCCGCCTGCCGGGGATGTGGCTTCCGGTACGTGGCAGTTACTGCCGCTGGGGGGCACAACCGGGTTTGAATTGCGCTGGGGTGTGATTATCACCTGTATTCTGACCGGTCTGCTGAATATCAGTAACACCTTCGGGGCTATTCGTGCGACGGATGTGTTTTACATGGACCGGTTGCAGGAGAACAGCAAAATGTACCGGCGCAGTTTTATGGTGACCGGCACAGTGACATTACTGACGTCACCGCTGGCGGTCGTGCCGTTTGCGCCCTTTGTGTCATCGGTCGGATTAATTACCCAGACCAATGACAGCAGCCGGACTTCGCTGGTCGTCGGCGCGGGATTGTTTCTGCTGATGGGGCTGATTACGCCGCTGACGATCTTTTTCAGCGGGCTGCCGCTGGCGATAGGCAGTGCAGTGATGCTGGCAACTTATCTGCCGCTGCTGTTTTCGGCGCTTTCGTTTGTCGATAAAACGGTTCTCAATCCGCGTAATATTTATCGTCTTGCTGTGCCGCTGTTTACCGGGATTTTTTTGATTAACCCGCCGGCCGTTTTTATCACTGACCTGCCTGTGTTACTGCGTCCGCTGCTCGGAAACGGTATGCTGGTCGCTATTTTACTGGCGGTGGTGTCTGAGAATCTGGTGCGCTGGGATAAGATAAAATAGTCTGTCAGCGCCGGGTTTTGGTCAGGCGGACGGCATCTGCGGGCGCATCTGTTTCCAGTTGGAAATAGCTTTTTCCCCGTCCTTTCCGTGGCTCCCAAAGCGTTGTTCCGTCGAGGCGGCGCAGGACTTGTTCATAACCGAGCGTGTTCAGATAAGCACCGATTTTATCGGTTTGTATCGTGCCGGTGAAGGTAATGCTGTTGATTGTGGTGTCATTATCACCCCGCGAATAATCAAAATAAAAATCATCTGAGATACGCGGCACACTGCGGATATCACTGTCGGTATGCAGGAAATACATAAACCGGTTATCTTCCCGGTAGCGCCCCTGTAAATCAGCCTGTGCAAACTGATAAATAAAAACAGACAGTATTATGGCTATCACAAGAAAGGGCAGAAACGGGAGATAACGGGTGAAAGGAGGCATGAGTAACATCCATGTAGACAGCAGAACCGCTTATTATGGGAATGAACAGCGTATATTCAATGAGATAACTCCATAAAAGGTGAAAATATCATCGCTAAAGGTTCCGTTTTCCGGATGATGGCGAAAATATGGTAAGCTCTCTGTCTGTTCCGGACCCGGAAAATGGACTGACAAAAGGATATTTATGACGCGGAAACTCTGGCTGGCAACCGCACTGCTCCCGATACTGCTCAGCGGCTGTGCCGCACCTCTGCCACCGGCACAGACACAGGCAGATTGCCCTGATTTTACCGGCGTTTATAAGCTGCCTGTTCGTGGCGATGCGCAGAATATCGGACTGGTACGGTTGGATAAATCCACCAATCAGTACAGTGTGGCGGTTCAGGATAAAGGCGGAATTGATTATTTCACCTCCCGTCCGTATCAGGGCGATATGATCCGGATGGATCAAAAAGAGATGAACGGTCAGCTGGCCTGTAGCGTGATGATTGATCAGGTTGGTTTGATTAAACAGGTTGAGAAAGGCGGATCAATGCCGGGCTTCCCGGGAATTACCCGCGATGACAAAATCAAAATGGCGACAGATTACGCGCTGTTTATTTTCAGTCCGGAAGGCATTGATTTTATTAACCTGATTAAGACAGCAGATACTGTTCCGGCTGAATTACAGCCACCACGCTGATGGCGCGGTCTATTATTTTATTCAGAATTGAGTCTGAGAGGTTTATGTGGAAATTCTTGTCACCGGTGGCATGGGGTATATCGGCAGCCACACCTGTGTTCAGTTAATTCATGCCGGAATGACCCCCGTTATTATTGATAACCTGTGTAATGCCAATAAAAAAAGTGCTGGACAGAATAAAAGCAATCACCGGGAAAGAGCCTGTTTTTTATCAGGGTGATGTCCGTGATGAAGCTTTTCTGGACACTGTATTTGCCGCACATCAGATTAATGCCGTTATTCACTTTGCCGGTCTGAAATCCGTCGGGGAATCTGTCAGTAAACCTGTTGAATACTATGATAATAATATCAATGGCACACTGGTATTGCTGCGCAGCATGGCGCGGGCACAGGTCAGACGGATTATTTTCAGTTCATCAGCAACCGTTTACGGCGATCCGGCAAGTGTGCCGATTACCGAAACATCTGAAATTGGTAATACCACCAATCCTTACGGCACCAGTAAATACATGTCCGAGCGGGTTCTCAGTGATGTATGGACCGCAGATAACACCTGGTCTGTTTCTCTGCTGCGTTACTTTAACCCGGTCGGCGCACACCCGTCAGGAACGATGGGCGAAGATCCTGCCGGTATTCCGAATAACCTGACGCCGTATATTACTCAGGTTGCTATCGGACGCCGTGAGAAAGTTTCTGTTTATGGTAATGATTATCCGACACCTGACGGAACCGGCGTGCGTGATTATATTCATGTGATGGATTTGGCCGACGGGCATGTGGCGGCACTGAATACCGTCGCGCAATCATCCGGACTGCACATTTATAACCTGGGAACTGGCCGGGGAACCAGTGTGCTGGAAATGATCAGCGCCTTCAGTAACGCGGTGGGTAAACCTGTCCCGTATGCGATTTGTGATCGTCGTCCCGGTGATATTGCCGAGTGCTGGTCAAGCCCGGAAAAAGCGGCGCGTGACATGCAGTGGCGTGCGATTCGTTCTGTGGATGATATGGCACAGGATGCCTGGCGCTGGCAGTTGCAGAATCCTCAGGGGTATGCGGACTGACCGCACGATTTATCCGCCGGGTACAGATAAAGATACGTTATGCTGTCAGTATTGTCGGTTCAGTCACATGTTGTTGATGTGATGAACAGAAATCCCTGATGTATATGCGTTAATTTTATTTATCAACTATCCCTCATTATTAATATTGGTATTTCATTAGAAAGCTGTAATTTCACCCGAAATTACAGCATTTTTTTTTATATTTTTTTCCTTCCGCTAATCAATCATCCAGATTTTCTTCATTTTTTTAACGATAAATAATCAAATAATCATCATTTTCATAATAATTACTATTATTGATTATATTCTCATTGGCGGATATCAATGATAGGATTAATCATTCTCATTTAATATTTCTTATAAAAAATATCAATCTTGTCAGGGATTTTTATGCACACTTCATTCAAACGCTCATTACTGGCGGTCGCGGTTATGACCGCAGCCACCACGGCTTACGCCGAAAATAAAAAAGAAGATACCATTGTTGTTACGGCATCCGGTTTTGCGCAGGAAATGCGTGACGCGCCTGCCAGCATTACGGTTATCACCAAAGAACAATTGCAGAATAAGCCCATCAGTAATCTGAACGATGCCGTCAAAGATGTGGAAGGCGTCAGTATTATCGGCGGCAGCATGAAGCCGGATATCAGTATCCGCGGGCTGTCCGGTGATTACACCCTGATCATGGTGGACGGACGTCGGCAGAACAGCCGCGAATCCCGTCCGAACGGCAGCGGTGGCTATGAATCCGGTTTTATCCCGCCGGTTGAAGCTATTGAGCGAATCGAAGTTATCCGCGGACCTATGTCATCCCTCTATGGGTCTGATGCTATGGGCGGCGTGATTAATATCATCACCAAATCTGTTGCCGAAGAATGGCACGGCTCGATGGGGATGGGCGGCATCCTCCAGGAGAGTAACGAGTACGGAAATTCTGCTAATACCGATTTTTATGTTTCCGGTCCGCTGATTAAAGACAAGCTGGGTTTACAGGTTTATGGCGGAATGAACTATCGCCGTGAAGATAAGTTACTGGAAGGTACACCGCGTCGTGATGATAAAAACATCACTGCCAAACTGGCGTTTACCCCGGTTGAAGGGCAAAAATTCTTAGCCGAAATGGGGCGCAGTACGCAGGAGCACACCTCTACGCCGGGTAAATCTATTGATGAGTTCAGTATCCGTGACGGTAAAGTGCAACCTAATAAAAAAATCAGAAACACATAATGATCGTAACCACTGGGCACTTACCTGGAAGGGGGATTTTGATGAAGTTAACAGTGAATTAAGTGTTTATCAGGAAAATACTGTTCGAAAAACCCGTTCAGGTAAGCAGGCAAAAGACAGTGAAGAATGGTTGATGGAATATGAAGCCCGTCGTCCTGAAATTACGAATACGGTAGTTGATGGTAAAATAACAGCATTTCTGCCATCGAATATACTGACTATTGGTGGACAGTATCAATACGCTAAACTGAAAGATGACTCTGTTATTGACTCGATTATTGTGCCGGATGGAAAAGGTGGCACTAAATTATCGCCAATTTACGCAAGTGAAAAAGTAACGGCTGAACAAAAAGCACTGTTTATTGAAAATGAATACAGCATGACGGATTTTCTGACGCTGACCGGCGGTCTGCGTATGGATGACCATGAATTTTATGGTAAACACTGGAATCCGCGTGCGTATGCGGTGTACAAACTGACCGATGAAATCACCATTAAAGGCGGCGTGGCGAAAGCGTTCCGCGCACCATCATTGCGTGAGCTCAGCCCGAACTTCGGGACGTCCACTCAGGGCGGGGCAGCAATTATGTACGGTAACCGCGACCTGAAACCGGAAACTAGTGTCACAGAAGAGCTGGGTATTGCGTATGACCATGAATCCGGTTTTTCTGCCAGTGCAACACTGTTTAATACAGAATTTAAAAATAAGCTGACAAGTTATCGGATTGCCGGTGAAACCGATCCGCTGACCGGGCTGAATATGTTTATCTACGATAACGTGGGTAAAGCGAATATCCGTGGTGTCGAAATGGCAACACGCATTCCGGTGGCACAGGACTGGAACCTGGGCATGAATTACACCTTTACAGACTCAGAACGTAAAAGTGATGATGAAAAGCTGAACGGGCAATCTCTCAAAGGTCAGCCACTGGAAATGACACCGCGTCATGCCGCAAATGCAAATCTCGACTGGCAATTCCGTCCTGATATTAATTTTTATACCCGCGCCAATTATACCGGCAAACAGATCTGGGCCGCCCAGCGCAATGGGGCATCACAACCACGTGAACGCAGCGGTATAACCACAATGGATCTGGGAATGACCTACAAAGTGATGCCAAATGCCCTGCTGAACCTCGCCGTCCTGAATATCGCCAATGAAAAAGGCGATGATATAAGCAAGGATGGCAACTGGCAAATCGATGAAGGGCGCAGGTATTGGGCTAATCTGAAAATCAACTTCTAATTACGCGTCATCCTTCGCCCTGTGGCGGCGTTGGCCGCCCTCAAAAAGCCGGGTCACATACTTGTGTATGCTCCCCGGTTTTTTTCGGTTGCCGCCTTGCCACAGAACGAATGATCTAGCGTAATATCTGATGTGGCTGATGTGTGTCTTTTTATAATTTCCGGGGTTATGTGATGTGGAAAAAAGTAATTGTGCTCAGTTGCCTGATGGCGGCTTTTCCGCTGATGGCGCGTCCTTCACAGGAGATAACACCTCTGAGTGAGGCGGCAGAGCAGCAGTTTACTGTGACGCATCATGAGATGAATAACAGCGGGCGGGCTTACCGGCTGTATATCGCGCAGCCGAAACAGCCGCAGGCGGCTTATACCGTGGTTTATATGCTGGATGGTAACGGACAGTTTCCGATGATGCTCAATCAGCTCAGCGCCGGGAATATCCGCACGCTGCCGCTGGTGGTCGGGATTGGTTATCCGTCTGATATTGCTTATCCGAAAACACGCACGTTGGATTATACGCCCGCAGCGGCTGGTGAGCAGTTTGCTGATGGCGGCGGTGAAGTCGCTTTCCGGCAATTTGTCCGCCAACAGGTTATTCCGTGGATAAATAATCACTATTCTGTTGATAACCAGCGGCGATATTTCTTCGGACACAGTCTGGGCGGGTTATTTGTATTGCGCACCGCCATGTCAGCGCCGGATCTCTTTACCGATTATATCAGCGCCAGCCCCTCGCTCTGGTGGGGACACGGCACTTATATTACACCGGAACGTATTGCGGCAGTTTCGCCGGATATCCGCCTGACCATCACACAAGGCGGGCTGGAGGAAAAACCAGATCCGGCACGCATGAGTGATGAACAAAAACAGAATCTTGCTGCCCGTTACAGTGAGATTACGGCGCGTGAAGTTTGTGAGCAATTACAACAGCAGGGAAAACAGTGTCAGTTGCGCAGCTTTGCCGGTAAATCACACGGCAGTGTTATTCCTGATGCGATTAATACGGTCATTTTGCAGCTTCCGTAAATCCGAAAATTACGTTGATGTTTTGTTAATTTTCATTTAAAAGTATCGTTAATGGCAGGGAAAACCACATTTTTCCCTGTTATCTCCCCGCATGACAAAAACTATTCGTCAGCATTAGTTTTTTTTGATTTCATTTCTCTTTCATAACAGTCTATATTCCGCAGCGTTTCTGATATAAATCCACTGCTTCCGGCCAACACCTGCCATTAACTATTTTGGCGATGGATCAACCTGAGAAAAAAGCAGCGTCATTTTTTTTTGGTTTTTTTTTATTTATACCAAACGTCATTCAAGATGCAGGCAACGAACCAGCAGTTTGAATGAATAAGGGTATAGGTGGAGATAGAGCAGTGATTCATAGTACCAGCGCACCGCGTCATGACAGCGTGTTAATCCCTGTCGCGGGTCTGACCCTGTTTGCAATTGCATCCGGTTATCTGATGAGCCTGATCCCGTTGTCGCTGGGTAGCTTTGCTATCGGCAGTGAATACGCAGGCTGGTTAGCCAGTGCTTACTATGTCGGTTTATTACTCGGCTCAATGTTGATTGAACCGGTTATTGCCCGCATTGGTCATCGCCGGTCATTTATTCTGTTCGCCCTGGCACTGGCTGCCACGGTCGTTATTTTACCGTTTTATACTGAACTCAGTGCCTGGCTGGTATCCCGCCTGCTGGCAGGATTTGCGGTTGCCGGTATTTTTGTGGTGATTGAGTCCTGGTTACTGATTGGTGATAACCCGGCTGTCCGGGCCAAACGCCTGAGTTTCTATATGACTGCGCTGTACGGCGGAACCACACTGGGGCAACTGGCTATCGGTGTGTTCGGTACGGCAGGTGTGGTGCCGTTTGCAGTGGTCATCGCCTTACTGTTAATAGCTGTTCTGCCACTGCTGTTCTCCGATGCGCAGCCGGTCTGTCATGGCGGACACAAAAACCTTTCCCTGAAGCAAATTTTTCGGCTGAGTAAACCGGCAATGGTCGGTTGTATGACATCCGGCATCGTGATGGGAACGATTTACGGGCTGATGCCGCTGGCGTTACAGGAAAAACAGTACAATACAGAGCAGGTCGGCGGATTGATGGCGGCAATTATTCTCGGCGGAATGATTATTCAGCCGGTGATCAGTAAATTATCTTCCCGGATGAGTAAAGTATTATTGCTGGCAATGGTGTCTTTGCTTGGCGTATTTGCCATGGGGATCATTTATATTTCCGGGCATTATCTGGTGATGGTTGCCGGGCTGGCATTGCTGGGTATGTCTTCATTTGCGCTTTATCCGGTGGCGATCACGCTGGCGTGTGACGCACTTACTGCAAATGTGATTGTGGCTGCGACTCAGGTTATGCTGTTTTGTTACAGCGTCGGTTCTGCGGCAGGTCCGCTGGTTGCCGGGCAATTTATGAAACAGCCTGATGGCATTATGAATTTCTTTTTTATAGTCCTGTTGTCCACCGCAATTTATATGCTGCTGTCAGCAGTGCGCCGCAAGTCACACATTCTGGCAAGCTGATTGCTCTGCTATACCCTTATTCATTCAAACTGCAGGTGTGTTGGCTGCGGAAAGCCCGCCGGGTCACATACTGATGTATGCTCCCCGTCTGTCTTTCCTTGCCGCCTGCCTGTATCCTGAATGACGTTGGGTATATATCAAAAAAAACGCCGCATTGATAAATGCGGCGTTTTTTTTTTAAATCAGTGGATTACTGTGCGGTGTTAACCGGCAGAATCTCAACAATGCTGGTGCGGACATAATACTGCTGACCGCTTACCGGTGCCGGTACATCACCTGCCATTTTTGTCAGTGCATCTTTTGGTGCATCTGTTGTGACAGATGATTGGTATATCTGGTTGTTGTTCATGTCGCGGACACTGGCGCGTGCATAATATTGTTTACCGTCTTTATTCACGGCCGGGGCATCTGAAATCATTTTTTTCAGGGTTTCACCCGGTGTGGCGGTAGTTTGTGATGCCTGGTAGATCGGTGCGCGGTTGTTATGATTACCACGACCATTGTGATTGTTATTGCCGTTGTGGTTACCGCGCATCATGCCGTGGCGTCCACCGTTACCATCACAATAACCATTATTATTACCACGATGGTAATTACCGTTATCATTCATCTGCTGTGTATTTTGCTGTTGCTGATTAACCGGAGCCGGTGCTGCAACTGCTGCAAAACCTGCGCCTAATAAGCTGAGACTGATAACGCCTGCAATCATTTTATTCATGTTAATTTTCCTTCTGTATTAATTTGAATGAATCTTCGTGTTGCTGTTGGCGCTATCATTAAACATTCCGGAACTGCTGACAATCCGTTTTACCCTTTCTGACGGTGAAATCATAATCCCTGCACAATTCATCATAATTACTTCATAATCCTCCATTTTATCTCCTTATTTTGCCGGGCAGGGAGGCCGGTGAATAAACATATAATTTATAAAAATTTATATTTTCTTACATAAAAAATAAGTTAATACGATTAATTTTCTTATTATTGATGTTATTACTAAACATGATGATTTAGCCCGATAACCTGAGGAACTGACATGAAAAAAAATGATTTTGATTGCCGGTATCACGGCGTCTGTATTTTCATATTCTGCCCTGGCAGAGACAAATACACAGTCCGGTACTATTACGTTCACCACACAGGCTGAAAGTGTACAGGCCGGCAATACGGCAGATTATCTGATTGGCAAAACCTGGGTGACAACACAGGCACTGGATCAGAACGGTAAAGATATACCTGCAACCGATGAGAGTGTGGCGGGTTTCTTCGGACTGGCTGATTATGAAAAAGACGGCACGGTCAAAATGTATACGCCGGAAGGAAAACTGAAATTGCAGGGTGACTGGTCATTCAGTAAAGATGGTAAAACCCGCTCACTGACCGGCAAAAATGATAAAGGTGAGGTTTTATTCACCCGCGTTGTGGAGAATATTAAAGTCACACCGGATGAATATATTTACCGTGTCTATCCGAAAGCAGATGATAAAACACACTATGCGGATATTGTTCATAAACCTAAAGCCGCAGAATAAGTACTGATTTGCAGAGAATAAGCGCCATTACGGCGCTTTTTTTGTTTTTACAGCCGGGTCACAGTATCAGTGCTGTTTCCAGTGCCAGTTCGATCATATTGTGCATCGCATTCTGGCGTTGATCGATAGTCAGTTTTCCGCCGTTTTTAATATGATCGGAGGTGGTCAGTATTGCCAGCGCCCGCGCACCGAGTTCTGCCGCTACGGTATACAGCCCGGCAACTTCCATATCCACCCCGAGAATGCCGTATTGTTCCATCACCTTAAACAGTTCAGGGCGGGTGCTGTAAAACAGGTCGGCGGTGAAGACATTGCCGACTTTTACCGGCTGCTGTAGCCGCTCCGCTGTTTTCACCGCGCAGGAGAGCAAATGCCAGTCTGCGATCGCTGCCAGGTCATTGTTATAAAAGCGGTCGCGGTTTACTTTTGAGTCGGTACTGGCACCCATGGCAATGACCACATCCATCAGTTCAACGTCATCACGTACCGCGCCGCTGGTACCGATACGGATAAGGTTCTTAGCGCCGAAATCGTTAATCAGTTCATAGGCATACATAGAAATTGAGGGGATACCCATGCCGTGTGCCATGACCGAGACACGCTTACCTTTATACTCACCGGTATAGCCCAGCATATTACGGACGTGATTGACCTCCCGCGCTTTCGTTAAATAATGTTCAGCAATAAACTTGGCGCGCAGGGGATCTCCGGGCATAATAATGGTTTCAGCGAAATCGTTTGCGTCTGCCTGAATTGCAACTGCCATAAAGGTGCTCTCCTCTCAATCAAACTGTGTGCGGGGGCGGTATTTGTCAGCCAGCATGTTAGCACGGTTTGCTTTTTGTACCGCCGTTTGCGGCGGGATTTTTAGCTTAGATTTTTCACCCAGGGATTTCTACCGGATACATATTATGAATACAGCAATCGGCATTATGGGGATAGTGGTGTTGCTGGGGATCGGATATTTATTATCTGAGAACCGGCGTGCGATTAATTTTCGCACAGTAGGGCTGGCTTTTATTATTGAATTGATTCTGGGCGGATTAATTTTGTATTCCCCGGTCGGGCAGAATGTCCTTCTCGTGATGGCCGACGCGGTTACCACGGTGATCAACTTTAATAATGCGGGAACGAAATTTATTTTCGGCGGGCTGGTCAGCGATAAAATGTATGAAGTGTTCGGCAGTGGCGGTTTTATTATCGCACTGCGGGTGCTGCCGATTATTGTCTTTTTCTCTGCGCTGTCTGCGGTGCTCTATTATCTGGGGATTATGCAATTTATTGTGCGCTGGGTCGGCGGGGGATTACAAAGGTTGCTGAAAACCAGCCGGGCAGAATCCATGAACTCGGCGGCAAATATTTTCCTTGGCGTAACAGAAGCGCCGTTACTGGTTAAACCGTATCTCGGCAGTATGACCCGCTCTGAATTGTTTGCCGTGCTGTGCGGCGGGCTGGCTTCTATTGCCGGTACGATGCTGGTGAGCTACGCACAACTCGGTGTAAAAATGGAGTATCTGCTGGCAGCGTCATTTATGGCAGCACCCGGCGGCTTATTATTCGCCAAACTGATGATCCCGGAAACGCAGGAGACAGCGGATGAATCCAATGCCAAACCGGTACAGGAAAATCGTCCTGCCAATATTATTGATGCGGCAGCGGAAGGGGCAATGAACGGCTTAAATATGGCGCTGGCAGTGGGCGCAATGCTTCTGGCGTTTGTCAGCCTGGTCGCGTTACTGAACGGGTTGCTCGGCGGGGTCGGGGGCTGGTTTGGTTTACCTGAACTCAGCATGGAACTTGTTCTGGGATATGTGTTGTCGCCGATGGCATGGCTGATGGGCATTCCGTGGAATGAAGCGCTGACCGCAGGCGGAATTATTGGTCAGAAAGTGGTTATCAATGAATTCTTCGCGTATGTGAATCTGGCTGAATATTTGAGAGGTGATGCTGTTGTGGCTGCCACCGGATTACCGATGACAGCGCGTACACAAATTATTCTCTCTTTTGCATTATGCGGATTTGCCAACTTCGGTACTGTCGCGATAGCCATCGGCGGGATAGGCAGCCTTATCCCGGAGCGGCGCAAAGAGATTGCCACACTGGGTATGAAAGCATTGGTCGCGGGGGTGTTATCTAATCTGATGGCCGCGACGATAGCCGGATTGTTTATCGGCGGCTGATGGATCCGGATTGAAACAACGGTAATGGCAGGTGAATTGATAACGGGCAGGCGGACGAAAAGCATGCGCGTCATGGATGACGCGCCTGAGCGCACAGGGATGTGTTTACAGCGACTTTTCGTTTTGCCCGTTATCAGTGAACCGGGAGAGTGGCGCCGGACTTAACACCGCGCCATGTTGTATACCGGACTGTTACTTATAATCCCCTTTCAGGTAGCGGAAAAAGGACGGATTTACCCACACTTTTTCACTTTTTACCTGCATACTACTTTTTGCTTTGCGGATATTCTCTGCCTGCTTTTCTGCATTTTCCGGCAGAGCCATTAAATCCGCCTGATAATGACCTTTTGTTACACGGGTTTCAGTCACTTCATCATAACCGGTCACCGGTACATAGCTGCGGTAGAATGGCTGCCACCAGGCCGCGCGGATAAGCCCTTTCTGATCAGCACTGTTTTTCTTGGCGTATTGGTCAATCAGTGCCTGAAAACGATCCCGTTCTGCAATAGTCGGAAATTCAAAATCGAGATTATATTCGCTGGCGATAGCCACTTTTTTCCCGCTTTTCAGTGTGGTTACCGGATAATCAGATTCACCCCATTCCTCCAGATAGACAAATGCAGAGGACTTTGGCGTAAGCTGTATTTTCGGGTCAAACCCTTCGCGTTTGAGCAGATAAACTAACTGTGCTGCATGATTGATATCATTGTGTCCGTAGCGGATCATCCGTGTTTTATCAAAGCCGGATTCTTCCCGCACATCCACAAGGTTATAACCGCTGGTATAGCCTTTATCAATAAATTTATTCAGAGATATCAGTGTCTTTGAGTCATTCGGGAAGACGGCGGTTTCCCATGCGGCAAGCAGGCGCGGGACAATGTTTTTATCCGAAACATTACCGAGATAGCGGGTTTTGCTCTGCTGCGCATCAACAAACGCCTGAAGTTTGTCGCTGTTTGCCGCAGGGTTTTTCAGGTCCATTGGGGTCAGTGCGCCGATAGTGACCATCAGTGCATCATATTTGTCTGTGTCCGGTTGTTGTGTCAGTGATGAAATCTGAGCGGTACTGTAGGTTTCTGCCAGTTCTGTCAGTGACAATGCATCCGCTGTCTGTTGTGAGGTCAGCGCAAGGGCCGGGTGTAAACTACTGAAAAAGAATACAGATAGTAATGTGCCGATAAATAAGGGTTTTTGCATAACTTATCCCGTAAAATGCTGCGAACAAACGATTGCATCACAATATCATATTGTTGTGCGGTGAGTGATTAAGTGTCGTGATTTTTTTTACAGTGAACAGGATGAAAAAAGTACGGGGAAAACTTGCAGGAAAGGGTGGGATGAGTAAGATACACCGGATGTGACGTGATGCTTATCACGGTTTTGGAGATATTATGAAAGCGCTTTACCGTAAGTTAATGGCAAAAATTGATCAGTTTTCCGTACTCATTCCGATGCGTTTTTTCTGATCCGCCACGCCCGTCTCTCTCTGCGTGTCATGTGTATGGCGCGCTGTAACTGAACAAGCAAACGCAGAGTTTGCCGGCGGGTAAACAGCGGGTGTTGCCAGTGCAACAGAGAGAAGTACATAATTTGCCTCCCGGCAGAGTAGCCTGTGTAGTGTGGTAAAAGAGGCCGGATCCTTTTCAGCATCCGGCCGTCAGTAACACACGCTTATTTAAAGGTCGGCAACCAGCCGAATACATCCAGGATCACGGTTAAGTAAACCACCGCACCGCAGACAATCACCAGGTTCAGTACCGCGTTATTACAAGGTGCGGTATATATGGCGCTGCTGTAGCGTTTACGGGATGCTTTAACCAGGAATGGCGGTAAAATCACACTCCAGATAGTAAAGGCCAGACCGGCGTAGCCGATGGCGTACACAAATCCGTTCGGGAAGAAAAAGCACACCACAGCAGGCGGCAGATATGTCACCACGGCAGTTTTAAAGCGACCGGCGCTGTCGTTTTTAAACTTCAGCAGGTCAGCGATATAATCAAACAACCCCAGTGTTGCAGCTAACAGTGAGCTGGCGACGGCAAAGTTTCCGAAGAATGTCAGGATGATTTCCATGGTTTTGCCGGACATCACACCGCCGATTGCTTCAACGAACACATCAATATTGCCGCCTTTTGCAATAATAGGCGCAAAGTTTGCCCGGCTGATATTCCCCATCGTGACACCCAGCCAGAAAATATACAGCAGCAGTGCAAACACGGTGCCGATAATAATTGAGCGGGTGATGAAGCGGAATTTCGTTTTGCCGTACAGTTTGACCAGACTCGGCACATTACCGTGGAAACCAAACGAAATAATACAGAACGGTAATGTCATCAGCACATAAGGCAGATAGCTGGTGCCTTTAATGGCAACGGATGCGGAATCAAACAGATTCGCAATTTCCACATGCGCAACCAGTCCTGAAAATGTGGCAAAAAAGGCAATAAATTTACCAAAAATCAGGATGGTGGTAATGCGGCCGACCCACAGAGAGCTGTACCAGACAATCACACCGACCAGACAGGCAACAATCGCCACCGCGGCTTTAATCGGAATTGCGGTCCCTGTGTATTTTAGTATTGTCTGTGAAATGACGGCAGACGAGCCGGAAATATAGGCGTATGTCAGAATATAGAGTACAAACCCGAAGGCGATACCCACGACGACATTCCATTTTTTGCCCAATAATTCAGTTGTAAAGGTATTAAAACTGGCGCCCGGTTCGAAGTGAAGATTTACTTCAACTAACATTAATCCGGTCATTAACATCATGACGGAGACTAACAGTAAAATAATGGTCGCACCGGAAAACCAAACCCCGGCCATTGCAATGGGTAATGAAAACATACCGCCGCCAACGACTGTTGCAATAACAAGCATTGTTCCGCTGGTCAGTCCGGGTGATTTATTTGTATCGGAACTATGAACACTCATAATAAAAGTTTCCTATTAATGATCAATATCACCAACAGCATTCATATCTATCGATTTTATTTGTTCGTTATTGTTATACCCTTAATCATTCAAACTGCAGGTGTGTTGGCTGCGGTCAGCCCGCCGGGTCACATAGTTTACCTATGCTCCCCGTCTGTCTTTCCTTGCCGCCTGCCTGCATTCTGAATGACGTTGGGTATATAAGATGCAGAGACAAAAAAGCCCCATTAAAGTAATGAGGCCGTTGTCATCAATTGGTTACACGTAATCAAAGCGTGCAGTAAAGAAGCGCAGCTGCTTAGGCTCATAAATGAACTTCAGCCCTTTAATATCTTCTTTATGTTTGAACAGCTTGATAATACCGTCAGCAACCAGGTCCATGTGCGCGTAAGTGTAAACACGACGTGGAATAGTCAGACGAACAGTCTCAAGCTTAGGACGGTGATGGTCGCCGGTTTCTTTATTACGGCCTGCGGAAATAATACCGCGCTCCATTGAACGGACACCGGTTTCCATATAGATGCTGGCTGCCAGACTCTGCGCCGGGAATTCATCCTGGGTCAGGTGAGCGCAGAAACGACGTGCATCCAGGAATACTGCGTGACCACCGACAGGTTCAACAATCGGCACACCGGCAGCTTTCAGTTTGTCACCCAGATAACGAACCTGCTTAACGCGGTGCTCGATATATTCAAACTGCATTGCTTCGCGTAAACCAATCGCCATTGCTTCCATATCACGACCGGCCAGGCCGCCGTAAGAAGGCATTCCTTCATAAACCACAACCAGTTCGCGTGCTGCTGAGAACAGGTCGTCGTCGTTCATACACAGGAAACCACCAATGTTCACCAGACAGTCTTTTTTACCACTCATGGTACAACCGTCAGCGTAGCTGAACATTTCATGGATGATGTCTTTGATGGAGACATCTTCAAAACCGGCTTCCTGCTCTTTGATAAAGTAGGCATTTTCAACACAACGGGTTGCATCATAGAACACGTTGATTTTGTGTTTATTACATAATTGACGGACTTCACGCATGTTTGCCATGGAAACCGGCTGACCACCTGCCAGGTTTACTGTTACTGCCAGGCAGATATACGCAATATTTTCCGCGCCTTTTTCTGCAATCAGTTTTTCCAGCTTTTTAAGGTCAATGTTGCCTTTAAATTTCACATCCAGACCGGCATCGTGTGCTTCATCACGCACGATATCAACGAATGTGGCACCGTTTTTTTCCTGATGGTAACGGGTGGTTGTGAAATACATATTCCCGGCAACATACTGACCCGGTTTAATGGCTAAAGAAGAGAGTAAATTCTCTGCGCCGCGGCCCTGGTGTGTAGGAATAATGTGTTTAAAGCCAAATAATTCCTGAACGGTTCTTTCCAGGTGGAAGAAGTTCTCACTGCCCGCGTAAGCTTCGTCACCCATCATCATGCCCGCCCATTGCTTATCGGACATGGCGTTGGTGCCGCTGTCTGTCAGTAAATCGACATAGACATCTTTGGAATTTAACAAGAATGTGTTGTAACCGGCCTCTTTCATTCTGTTGATACGCTCTTCGCGAGGGATCATGGAAACAGTTTCAACACTTTTAATACGATACGGTTCTGCTGGATACATCATGGTAAAATCTCCAATTATTTATAATAATAACTCGATAGTTTACACAGGCATTTACTTGGTTATAAATAGCATGCCCGGTGAATGATATAGCATTTGTAAATCTGGTAATCTTTTTGCGCTAATTCAAATTTTATTTATTTACTTTTATTGCTGCTGGTGTAGATGACGTTCTTGTCTGGCTTGAAATCATCATGCTCGAAGTGAATTGAAAAGGGAATAGAAGCGATATAAATAAAAAAAATCAGCATTAATTAAAAGTGTAAACAAGGTGATCTATATCACCAATGTTGAAATAATCGTTATTATTCAATGGGGTGCTGGTTGTTAATGCATTGTTGTATTTTGATTTACTATTTGAGGTAAATTTATTTTTTAAAATGATGAAAATAGTGATAACTCAATAGTTCCCGATATTTATATGGTGCATTCATTCTGTCTTTACTTCCCGGTTATTTATATAGCCATCTGAAATACAAATAGTGATTTATGAAAAATAAATACATCTACCTTTACAGGTATAATAAATTATCAGATGTATTATATTACAATACGCTTTTATAAATTATGCATGCATCTTCTTTTTACATCACTATTGAATAGTAAATTTAATATATAACTATAGTTATAATTTCATGTGTATTTTTTTGATCAGGCGGAAACACATTGTGATCACGGGGATTTATTAACCTGATTTTAAGATAAAAATAAAAGTGTGACCCGGATAGGATAAATCTGATGATGGGGATCACAGAGATTATGCATCGTTACATTTCTCCCTGACATGTACGACAAGGGAATAACAAAAATATCTAATAAAAGAAGTGAATTGTTATGCAATTTCAATCTTTTCTGTTTAGTGATGTATTTCACGGATTTCACTTTACAGGCATGTTAGTAAAGAAAAATGATGTACCTAAAAGTTTACACATGAGATTGGCGGGCTATAACTGAATACCCACTATTGAGCTAACAGCAGAAAGACTATACCTGATGAATGGGTCATCCATAAGCAATATATTTGGTTATTAAGTCTTGAATTGTTTGTTTTTATAGCTTTTGCATCTTGGTTTTTTTATTTTTTTACAGAAGATGATGAGGGATGTCACTACGTAATTATAGTTACGCGGTTCTGTATCCGATTCTGTGAATACAGACGATTATATAAATACAAGAAATGTTAATTATGCAGTAAAGATCACGTTTTACTTATTGATCCCGGCAGAAGAAATGCGGTTGTTTATCTTCACACTGTGGATTTTGCCCGAAAAGCGGAGGGAAGGGGTCATGTATAAAGTATATCGTCCCGCAAAATTGCGGGACATTTAACTATCACAGCAAAATATTAATCAGCACGGATAACGCTCAGCGGAACTGACTGTGCGACCAGCCTGTGCCCTGCATTGTTGAGATGGAGGTGATCGCCTGAGTCATACTGCCCGCTGAGTTGCCGGGGACATGCCGGATCACGCACCAGCAGGTCACTGTCAATAACAGCGTCAAATTCACCGCTTGAACGTATCCAATGGTTAACCTCCTGCCGGACAACCTCTTTTTCAGGCTGATAAAAATGGTCCATACCATATTCACAGGTTCCCCGCAGCGGTACCAGTGTCACACCGGTCATACGGATATTTTTTCCCCGCGCCATACTCAGTAATTGCCGGTAGGCATTGATCAATACATCGGCTGCCGGAACGGGGCTTTGCGGATCTAATACGGTTCCCGCTAACCCTATGTCATTTAATCCGACTTGAACAATACAGGCGCTGACGCCGGGCTGATGAAGGACATCGCGCTCAAAACGTGACAATGTACTGATGCCTATCCCGTCTTTCAGTAACCGGGAGCCCGACTGACCGGCATTAACCACCGCGATATTCTCTGAAATAAAGCGCTCTGCCAGAAAATCTGTCCAGCGGCCATAAGTGTCCATTTCTACGCCGTTGCCATCAACCATCGAATCACCGATAACCACCAGTGTACTGTCTGCGGATCCGGGCTGAACCTGTACACTTTCCACTAAAAGACGGGAACTGATTGTCTGACCTTCTCCGCTTTCCTCTTTGATTGCCTGATTGCCCGCCTCCAGTAAAGAAAAATGACGGGCATCCCAATGGAAAGTATTCACCGCGACCGGCTCCGGTAGAAAGGTGCGCAGACTGATCACGGATAATGGCGGAATGTTCAGCAGAATCTCATCACTGTACAGAACGTCCCCGGCAGGAATTGTTGTGCCTGCCTGCCTGCCCGTTAAATGTGACAGGAACAGCACTGAATAAGCCGGGTACTGAAATATAGCTCTCTCCCGATATCAGCGGTTGTGTGCCGTAACGGTTGGAAAAAAGCAGACGCAGCTTTTGCCCGCCCATGCTTATCCGCAATGTCTGGCGGAGAGTCTGATTACCTGTGATTGACGGAATTTCCGGCGGAAAGGGAAAAGCATCGCCCGATGCCGGTTGAGACGTTGACAGCCATGTGCATATCCACCCGCCATGCAGCGGCGGGGCAAAAGAAACTGAAGATGACATCCGGGCCTCCTGAAAATAAAAAAAGATTTAATGTGTGCCCGGGGAGGCAGTCATTACATCAAACGTGCGCATAGCGATATCTGTCATTGCCAGCAAGCGTGTCCGGCTGACACCATCACGCGCCTGGATTGAGATCCCGTGCAGCAGTGTTGCGATATAATCGCCGAGAGCCTGTATATCCGTGTTTTCCGGCACATCACCAGACTGAACACCTTGCTCAATACGCTGTATGATGCCGGCTGTCCGTTCCCGGCGGCTGTCAGCAAGCCAGGTCATGAGCGCTTCATTGTCACTGGTGTAATTGGTCAGTGACAACACCACCATGCAGCCGTGGGGCTGGTTCTCACGGGTATAGATTTCAACTGCCCTGCCAAGAAGCTGCTTTATAGCCTGACGGGTATCCGGCTCCTGCATTGCGGCATCAGCAAAGGCGCCTTCCTCAGACAGATAAAGGGCAACCGCCTCACGGAACAGGTTCTCTTTTGAGCCGAATGCGGCATAAATCCGTGCAGAGGCAATTCCCAGTACAGCAACCAGATCAGATATGGATGTACCTTCATAGCCGCGCTGCCAGAACACCTGTTTTGCTTTGCGTAATGCCTCTTCACGATCAAATTCTCTTGGTCTGCCTGCCATGTCATATTCTCCGCCTGAGTAGTGTCAGACAAATACTATCAGTTCTTTGTCGATTAACAAATAATTATTTTTTAATGATTGACAAAGAATTGGAGATCGCTTTAATCTATTCGTTGTCGATTGACAAACAATTGAATTTTATTCCTTATAAGCGATATACCCAACGTCATTCAGGTTGCAGGAAGGCGGCAAGGGAAGACAGCCGGGGAGCATACATCAGTATGTGACCCGGCTGGCTGACCGAAGCCAACGAACCTGCAGTTTGAATGAATAAGGGTATACAACGGAACAACTATGAATACATTATTTGGTAAGGTATTACTGGCGACAGCCATGACGTTCGCACTGTACGGCACCGCATCAGCGGAAAGTGTAAAAAATCCGGATGTGGCATCCGGCGCCGTGTCTGCTCAGTTTAATGAGGCTGATTTTCAGCATCACTATGCCGACGTTGCAGGTCAGCGGATCCATTATGTGACGGCGGGCAAAGGTGAGCCGGTTTTACTTATTCCGGGCTGGCCGCAAACCTGGTATGCATGGCGCTATGTTATGGCGGGACTCGCGGCACAAGGGTATATGGCGATAGCTGTTGATCCGCCGGGAACCGGTTATTCTGCCCGTCCGGAGAGTGGTTATGATACCGGTGCGGTGGCAACCACGTTGCATACTATGATGAAGCAACTGGGTCACACTAAATATTCGGTTGTCGGTCATGATATCGGTATGTGGGTGGGCTACGCACTGGCTGCTGATTATCCTGCGGATATTAAAAAAATAGCATTAACGGAAGCGGTAATACCGGGTTTGGCACCGGCACCGTCCATCTTTGTTGAGCCGGAAGACAATATTTTTCTCTGGCACTTTATGTTTAATCAGGTGCAGGATTTACCTGAAATGCTGACTGCCGGAAAAGAGCAGGAATATCTGAATTTTATTTTTGATCACTGGTCTTACCGTCGTGACCGGGTCGCGGCACAAACCTATATAGATGCCTACTCATCACCGGGCGGGTTGCGGGCTGGATTTGCCTATTATCGTGCTATCCCGCAAACTATCAGTCAGAATAAACGGCGCGCAGAGAAAAAACTGACTATGCCGGTTCTGGCAATTGGCGCAGATCACGCTACCCGTGATGCACCGTTGCAGACGTTGCAGGGCAGGGCGGTGAATTTACAGGGTGTGATGCTCAGTGAATGCGGTCACTTTGTTACTGAAGAGTGTCCGGAACAGCTTATGGCGGCTTTGTTGCCATTTCTGAATAAATAGATGTACCGGTTGCCCGTGAATATGTATTTGTGTGCACTGCCGGGACAGGGGGGGACGGGATATGCCTATCCAGACAACGAGAGCACCTTCTGATTATTAATTTTTATACAACTATACCCAACGTCATTCAGGATGCAGGCAGGCGGCAAGGGAAGACAGACGGGGAGCATACATCAGTATGTGACCCGGCTGGCTGAGTGCGGCCAACGAACCTGCAGTTTGAATGAATAAGGGGATAATCAGAAGGAAATAACATGAACTACACCAAGGTAGATCTCAATACATGGGATCGAAAAGAGCATTTTGAATTTTACCGCCACCGTGTCCGGTGTGGATTTAGTCTGACAACAAAACTGGATATTACCGAATTACGGGCATCGCTGACTGAAACAGCGTATCAATTTTATCCGGTGATGATTTATCTGATAACCCGGGTGGTTAATCAGCTGCCGGCATTTCGTCTCGCGATAAAAGAGAATGACTTGATTTGCTGGGAGAGTGTTGACCCGGTGTTTACGGTGTTTCATAAAAAGACAGAAACATTCTCTACATTATGGAGCCGTTACTCAGAAGATATAACCTGCTTTATGTCGGATTATACGGTAATGATGGCAGAGTATCAGGATAATACACGGATGTTTCCGCAGGGTAATCTGCCGGAAAATCATCTGAATATATCGTCATTACCGTGGGTTGAATTTGATGGGTTTAATTTAAATATAGCTGATTTTACTGATTATTTTTCGCCAATATTTACCATGGCAAAGTTTTATCAGGAGGGCGACAGAATATTGTTACCGCTTTCAGTACAAGTTCACCATGCCGCCTGTGACGGGTTTCATGTAGCAAAATTTATTAATAAGCTACAGTGTGCGTGTGATAACGTTATGAAATAAAACAATTAGTTTTATTGAAAACCGTCTTCCGATCCCGGATAGATGGTTTTTTTTTTATAAATTTTGCGTAATCTGTTATTTCGTTTCAGAACGGTTCAATATTAATATAGGATAATCATCCCGCAGTTTGGTAATACCCATAACAATAAACAAGATATAAAAGCATACATTAAGTATGCAATGACAATATTAACGACACCAGTATCAGCAACACCAGAAGCAGTTATAATAATAGTATTAGTAACACCAGTATTAACAACACCAGATGCAGTTATAATAATAGAATTAACAACACCACTATTAACAACACCAAAATTAACAGCACCAGAAAAATCAGTATGATAGCGTTGTTACGCCTGATTGTTGATTAAACAATAAATAAACAGCCATAGATAACGGAAGAGTATATTCTGAATGGCATGTTATTCTGTTCAGCACAATGATATTTTTATTTTTTGATGTTTAATAAGTAATAATGAAACATCAGCTGAACAGTAATTTTATTAGATTATAAAGTAAGTACGAACCAATAAGTCAAAGCGGGGTATATTTATATACTCCGCTTTTTTGGCTTATTCAGGTTACGGGCGGGGGTAATGAATTAAATTATGCAGAGTAACAATACTCTCTCCCGGATTGGCATAAGCATGAGGAATATCGGCATGAAAGCGCAATGACTCTCCTGCACTGACAGCATGCCACTCATCACCGAGGCGTAATTGCAATACACCATCCATCACAATCACATGCTCAATAACGCCTTTTTCATGAGCACTGGACTCACTGAGTGCGCCGGGCAATAAATCAATTTTTAATAAATCGACCCGCAATTCATCATCGAACGGAACAAGGGGAGTTACGCGCATCCCGGAATGGGTTTGTTCAAATACCGGCAACTGTGCGAAGCGGTGAAGTTGCGGATCAGGTTGTGGTTGTGCGCCTTCCAGAAAAACAGAAAATGCGACATTAAACCCGGTCGCTATTTTCCAGAGTGTTGCGACAGTCGGCCCGGATTGTCCGCGCTCTATCTGTCCGAGCATGGCTTTGCTGACCCCGGTCAGTTGTGCCGCCTGGCTGAGGCTCAGTCCGCGCTCTGCCCGCAGTTGTTTAAAGGTTTCGGCGATAGTCGGTGTGATGTCCTGCATAAAATAGATTTATTCCTGCTGAAATACATTGTCCGTTATAGCATCCGATGATACGCTCACGCCGTCTGTTATAACATCCGATGGTGTGTCCCTATGAGTAAGTTAACATTTTTTCGTGCCTTTTCACCAGCAATGATGATGACAGGGCTGGTTGCGGTACTGATTGGCTATGCCAGCTCGGTGGCAATCATTTTACAGGCGCTGGGTGTGGCAGGGCTTGATGCTGCGCAAACCGGTAGTTGGTTGATGATGCTGGGTATCGGTATGGGGGTGACAACGATCGGGTTGTCGCTGTGGTACAAAATGCCGGTTCTGACCGCATGGTCGACCCCCGGGATAGCCCTGCTGGTGACCAGTTTGTCCGGTGTGACCATAAATGAAGCGGTCGGTGTGTTTATTTTTGCCTCCGGTCTGATGTTTCTTTGTGGCATCACCGGTATTTTTGCCGGGCTGATGGCGCACATTCCCCGCTCTATTGCCTCTGCGATGCTGGCGGGGATACTGCTGCGTTTCGGGCTGAATGCATTTGATGCGCTTGAGGTTAATTTTATTCTCTGTGCCGCGATGCTTGCCGCCTATGTTCTGACGCGCCGCCGGTTTCCGCTGTATGCCATTATCGCGACACTGATAACAGGGATTGCGGTTGCCGCGTTGCGTGGTGAACTGCATTTTGTACACAGCGGTGCACTATTTACGCTGCCGTCATTTGTGATGCCGGAATTTACCCTGACATCTGTTGTCAGTGTCGGGATCCCGTTTTTTATTGTGTCACTGGCGTCACAGAACGCACCGGGCATTGCGATCTTACAGGCGAACGGTTATCCACCGCATACCTCAGCATTACTTACCTGGTCATCCCTGGCGGCACTGATACTTGCACCGTGGGGCGGGTTCAGTATCTGTATCGCTGCGATCACGGCTGCTGTCTGTATGGCGCCGGATGTCCATCCGGATCCTGCAAAACGTTATATCGCATCTGTCTGGGCAGGGGTATTTTATCTGTTGGCAGGTGTTTTCGGCGGCGCTGTTTTTATGTTGTTTAACGGCTTTCCGCCGGTGCTTATTCATGTGCTGGCAGGGCTTGCGCTGCTGACAACCCTGATGAACAGTCTGCATCAGTCACTGGCTGATGAAAACGGGCGGGATGCGGCAATTATCTGCTTTTTACTGACCGCATCCGGGATAACATTACTGGGAATCAGCTCTGCGTTCTGGGGGTTACTTGGCGGGATAGCAGCGCATTATCTGCTGGTCAGACACCGCCGGTAAAGCGGCTGTGTATCATCTTAACATTGGGGTAAGGTATGTGATTGACCATGCTATAGACTGTATCAATTAAATGCCTGTTTTACCGGAAGCGGAGAAAGAATGAATTTACAGGGTTATCTGGTGACTGAACGCCATTTCTGGCGCAGTATTGCGCAGTCCTATACTGATATCGGCGAATATGCGCAGTGCTACCTGACGCCGCTGCCGGTCCCGGTTTTTAATTATATTTACTTGCAGGCAGGAGCCGGAGAAGCGGAGTTGGTACAGGCACAGGCTGTTTTTGATAATGGCAGCAAGCCACACTGTCTGGTTGTGGAAAAAACAGCAGCAAAAAGCCTGAATCTTCAGATTGTGGCTGGCGGCTATGAAGCTGACGGTGAAACCAGCGCGATGTACCTGAATATCGCACAGTGGCAGCCTTTATCTGTACTGCCACAGGGATGTGAAGTTCACGAAGTGAATGAGCAGCTCACTCTCTGGGCTACTCCGCTGGAGGCGGCATTTCCGACAGATGATGGCGCAGATGATACGCCTGATTTCAGTATTATCAGTGATTACATCAGTTATCATCAGCGTGCTATGGAAAAAGGCACCGAATTGCACCACTTTGTGCTGATGTACAATAATGAGCCGGTGAGCTGCATGACACTCTCTGTTTTGGATAATATGGCGCGGATTGATGATCTGGGGACTATTCCGGCTTATCAGGGAAAAGGGTTTGCATCATTGTTGCTGGATAACGCACTGACATTGTGCCGTACCGGGGGAGTGAGCGATTGCTATCTGGAAGCCTCCTCTGAAGGTTTGGGTTTATATAAAAAACACGGCTTCCGGACATTGTTTGAGTACTGCTTTTATATCAAAGGGTAAATACATCATGAGAGCACTATACTCAACGTCATTCAGGATGCAGGTTCGTTGGGTATATAAGACAAACGCCCGTAAAAACGGGCGTTGAGTCAGGTATTGCCGGTAATCAGCGGACAACCAGAACAGAGGTGTGTGCGTAACGCACAACAGCCGCAGCATTGGAGCCGAGCAGATAAGTCGACATATCCGGACGGCGTGAGCTGATGACAATCAGGTCGCTTTCCAGGGTATCAGCCAGCTTCAGGATCTGATCTTTTGGTGAACCGGATACCACATGCAGCTCAACCTGCTCAGGTGGCAGTCCGAAATCACTGATCATTTTCGCCAGTTGCTCTTTTGCACTGTCTAATATCTCATCTTTTTCCGGCAGTGTTGCCGCGTAAGCGATACCAAAAGAGGCAAAATGAGAGAACGACGGAATGACACTGATAAAGTGAACTTTTGCGTTTTCAAATTTGGCTAATGTCTGAATCGTCGGAATAACTTCGCGGGTAAGTCCGGTTTCTGAAATATCGATTGGCACAATAATCGTTTTATACATACATCCCCCTCAATCTGAAAGCAGGTTAATCACTAAAAGCAATAATAACCGGTGTTTGATGCACTATACGTGAAAACGATCATACTTCACAATTAAACCCCTTAACGGGGCTTAATTGTGTGATGTGGTAATTAATTAAAGATGAAACGATCGGATTTATCATCGAGGATCAGTTTCAGCTGTGCGGTCAGTGTGCCGGGAGTACTGTCCGGCCAGACCTGCCATTTGTTATTTTCCACATAAAAAAGCTGCCAGGTATCATCTGATTCTGACCACGTCAGCCGGGCAATTTGTTTTTCAATGATTTGCGGGGAGCCGCATGGGCAAACGAGTTGTTTCTGATAAATCAGTACGTTGTGCTCATCGGTGCGGTACTGAACATCAAATTCATCAGGGATATGACCATTCGGCCAGAGGCGCTCGGTAAACAGGCGCATATTTTGTTTTATCTGCTGTGTCTGAACTGAGTTAAATTCCATAGCATTACCATTTTGTGACGAACGAAAATTAGAACAACCCGCTATATCAACCGGTTTACGCTGATTGATAAGGTCGTTTCAGGCAGAGCATTATCTGCGTGATTCAGGGACCGCCACGGGAGATCATGTTAGCGCATTTCACGAAGTTGAGAAATACTTTTTCAAGCTATACCCAACGTCATTCAAGCTGCAGGAAGGCGGCAAGGGAAGATAGACGGGGAGCATAGATAAACTATGTGACCCGGCTATCTGAATGCAGCCAACGAACCTGCAGCTTGAATGAATAAGGGTATATCCTTTTTAACGGGTATATAACCCTACAACTATATTAATCAATCAAAGGAAAACGAACCGTTAACGGCGGGTGAGAAAATACGGGGAATGGTAAGGCTGGTACAGGAAAACAGGGGTTGTGCATAAAAAAACGGCTTTCCTCAGAAAGCCGCTCTTTTACCGGATTCAGACGCAGGTCAGAATCGGCTTATTTTTTGATTTTAATAATCACCGTCTCACCGACAGTGACAGAGCCGGTCATTTTGACCATCTCTTTTATTTCATCCATATTGGAAATAACCACCGGTGTCAGTGTGGATTTAGCTTTTTCTTCCAGCAGTGCCAGGTCAAACTCAAGCACTAAATCACCTTTCTGTACACGCTGGCCTTCTTCCGCAATACGTTTGAAGCCTTCACCTTTGAGCTCAACGGTGTCGATACCAAAGTGAACAAACAGTTCAATCCCGCTGTCCGACTCAATAGAGAACGCGTGATTGGTTTCAAAAATCTTGCCGATAGTACCGTCAACCGGTGCGACAATCTTGTTACCCGTAGGTTTGATGGCAATACCATCACCAACAATTTTTTCAGCAAAAACAACGTCAGGCACATCTTCGATATTCACAATCTCACCAGAAAGCGGGGCGACGATCTCAATCGTGCCGCTGTCTTTTTTATCGTCTGAAACCAATGATTTCAGTTTGTCAAACAGACCCATGAATACTCTCCTAAGTGTTGATACGGGACCGGGCGTGAATTTGGCTTAGTGCAATGTCCTCAAAAACCGGATCCTCAGAACCCGGTTTTCAAATCTGATGTTCAGCACAGCGTTTTTTCTTTGGTGAATGTGTCCACCAACGCCATCAGTTCTGTGGCCGTAGGCTGAGTCAGCGCCAGTTCCGCCAGCGTTTTCGCATCCTCGTAATGGGTATTACGGATCAGCTTTTTGATACGCGGAATAGCTATCGGACTCATACTAAATTCATCTAAACCCATGCCCAGCAACAATAATGTCGCACGCTCATCACCCGCCAGCTCACCACACATACCCGTCCATTTTCCTTCCGCATGGGAAGCATCAATGACTTGTTTGATAAGGTTCAGCACCGCAGGAGACATCGGGTTGTAGAGGTGGGAAATCAGTTCATTTCCGCGATCCACTGCCAGAGTATACTGCGTCAGGTCGTTGGTTCCAATACTGAAAAAATCGACTTCTTTTGCAATGTGACGTGCATTCACTGCCGCCGCCGGGGTTTCGACCATGATACCAACTTCGATAGTTTCATCAAAAGGTTTCTGCTCGTCACGTAATTGCTGTTTCATTTCTGCCACGATTTTGTTGAGTTCGCGGACTTCTTCGACGGAAATCACCATCGGGAACATGATGCGCAGTTTTCCGAAAACAGAGGCGCGTAAAATCGCACGCAGCTGAGTATCAAGAATTTCACGGCGATCAAAACAGATACGGATTGCACGCCAGCCGAGGAACGGGTTTTCCTCTTTCGGCAGATTCATATACGGCAGGTCTTTGTCACCGCCGATGTCCATGGTGCGGACAATAATCGCTTCATCCGGCATCGCCTGTGCGACGTCTTTATAGGCGCGGAACTGTTCTTCTTCGGTAGGCAGGGAATCCCGGTCCATAAACAGGAATTCGGTGCGATATAAACCGACGCCTTCCGCACCGTTGCGCTCAGCACCCGGCATATCGCGTACGGTACCGATATTCGCACACACTTCGACCTGATGTCCGTCCAGCGTGATAGCCGGGAGGTCTTTGAGTTTTGCCAGTTCTGCTTTTTCAGCCAGATAATCATCGCGCACCTCTTTCATGCGCTCGATGTCATCATCAGACGGCTGAAGATAAATCTGGTTATTGACGGCATCCAGGATCAGATAATCGCCGCTTTTAATATTTTCAGTGGCATTCACGGTGCCGACAATCGCCGGGATTTCCAGCGAGCGTGCCATGATTGATGTATGAGATGTACGCCCGCCGATATCGGTAATAAAGCCCAGCACGTTTTTCAGATTGAGCTGCGCGGTTTCTGACGGTGTCAGATCTTTGGAGACTAAAATCACTTGTTCAGAAATGGCGCTCAGGTCAACAATCGGCATACCGAGAATATTTTTCAGCAGGCGTTTGCCGATATCACGGACATCAGCGGCGCGCTCTTTCAGGTATTCGTCGTCCAGACCTTCAAGGGCAATCGCCTGTTCTTCAATCACATGATTAGCTGCGTAGTCAGCCGTTCTCTTGCTTTTGATGATATCGACGATTTCATTTTCCAGCTCTTCGTCTTCGAGCAGCATGATGTGGCCTTCAAAAATATCGGCTTTATCAGCACCGAGACTTTTTTTCTGCCATTTCTTTGATTGCATTCAGCTGCACGGACGCTTTATCGCGACCGTCGGTAAAACGCCGGATTTCAGCATCAATCTGTTCAGCAGAAATCGATTTCTGGCTGATAATGATAGGTTCTTCTTTGAGTAACAACGCTTTACCAAAAGCGATACCCGGTGAAACAGAGATTCCTGAAACCATAATAAATACCTTTCAGCTTACTGGGGGAGCGCAGCACAGCGGGTGTGTGCGGTACCCGGAAACGGGTAATCCCTGAACCCGTTAAACAGGTTCAGGGATACTGACAGGGAGGACGGTTAGCGGATTACTCCAGCTCACCCATCAGTTTGACGAGATGTTCCACTGCTTTCTGCTCATCTTCGCCTTCTGCGGCGATAGTCACAACGGTGCCCTGAGTCAGACCTAATGTTTGCAGCTTGAACAGGCTTTTCGCGCTGGCGCTTTTGCCGCCGGAAGTCAGTGTAATGTCAGATGTGAATGTTTTTGCTTCTTTGACAAACTGAGCCGCAGGGCGTGTGTGCAGACCGTTAGGTGCAGTAATGGTGACTTCTTGCTGATACATAGGGTTACCTCATCGTTAGTAATTTTTGCCGGCGGTATGGCGGTTATTTAGTGTGTATTACTGTAATCATAGCCGGAGCAGATAAAATAGCACAACCCGGAGATTCGACATACGTTATCGGTGTCATTATTTTGGGCTGTGAAATAATTACATTTTTAATACTAAACAACCGCGCAAAAATCACCCCGGAGAGTGTCAAAATTTGATCTGTTGCACAAAAAAAAGCACCCGGAGAGGGTGCTTTCGGTGTCAGACAGGACGGGAACTGAATCCGTTCAGTCGATTATTTTTCGTCAATATCGGCGAATAATGCTGTACTCAGATAACGTTCACCGGAAGATGGCAGGATAACCACAATATTTTTGCCTTTAAATTTATCTTCTTTTGCCAGACGTTCAGCAGCAATGACTGCCGCGCCGGAAGAGATACCGGCGAGAATACCTTCGCGCTCCATCAGTTTGCGGGCAGTGGCAAAGGCGTCTTCGTTACTGACCAGCTCGACACGGTCGATCAGGGATAAATCCAGGTTGCCCGGGATAAAACCTGCGCCAATGCCCTGAATTTTGTGCGGACCGGGTTTGATTTCTTCACCGGCCAGCGCCTGGGTGATAACCGGTGAATCTTCCGGTTCAACGGCGACGATTGTCACGTCTTTTTTGCCTTTGATGTTTTTCAGGTAACGGGCAATACCGGTGATGGTTCCGCCGGTGCCGACACCTGCCACAATCACATCGACATTACCGTCTGTGTCTTCCCAGATTTCCGGACCGGTGGTTTTTTCATGGATAGCCGGGTTTGCCGGGTTACTGAACTGTTGTAAAACGATATAACGGGACGGGTCGCGTGCGCTGATTTCATCCGCTTTTTCAATCGCGCCTTTCATGCCCTTTGCGCCTTCGGTCAGTACCAGGTCAGCACCCAGTGCTTTCAGCAATTTGCGGCGCTCAATACTCATGGTATCGGGCATGGTCAGAGTCAGTTTATAACCCCGGGCAGCTGCAACATAAGCCAGTGCAATTCCTGTGTTACCACTGGTTGGTTCAACCAGTTCCACACCCGGTTTTAAGATCCCGCGCTTTTCCGCGTCCCAGATCATATTGGCACCGATACGGCATTTCACACTGAAACTCGGGTTACGGGATTCCACTTTTGCCAGGATATTACCGTGACCGAAATGCTTCAGGCGGACCAGCGGTGTATGACCAATGGTTAACGAATTATCTTCATATATCTTACTCATCGGTTTTCCTTAAAAAATCATTCATAATCGGACTATACCCAACGTCATTCAAGATGCAGGCAGGCGGCAAGCTCCGATTGCCGGGGAACATACATCAGTATGTGACCCGTCTGGCTGAGTGCGGCCAACGAACCTGCAGTTTGAATGAATAAGGGTATAAATATGAATCAACATTACCCTCTGGCAAGGGGAAAGGAAATACATAATCGATCTAACCTTATAACCATATGAATCCGTTATACCAAAATAGAATATATAATCGTTGCATATAACAAGGCAGGAAAAAAACGGCAGGGCGGAATAATTACCGCCCGGCGCGGGAAAATGGCGGGGTATCAGTCGCGGACAAACTGTGTGCGGTAGCGGTCCACCCACAGCGCAGTTGCGCCGCAGACCGCAGCAGGCATGATAAACAGGTTCACAAACGGGATCATCGTCAGCACGCTGACCAGTGAGCCAAACTGGAGGCTGGTCATGTTATCGCGGCGCAGCGTCTGTTTCATATCCGGAAAACTAATTTTATGGTTATCGAACGGGAAATCTCCGTACTGAACCGACATCATCCAGGCACCAAAAATAAACCAGAGCACCGGGGCTACCGTCTGACCAATGCCGGGAATGAAAAACAGGACCAGGAGAACAAGGGCGCGGGGAATGTAGTACAGTAATTTGACCATTTCCCGTTTCAGAATACGCGGAATATCTTTTACCAAATCCGCATAGCCCTGATCTGGCGCCGGGCGTCCGGTAAGCTCTGCTTCCAGTTTTTCTGCCAGCCAACCGTTAAACGGAGAGGCAATAATATTAGCTATCGTACTGAAAAAGTAGGTAAATACCAATAAAATGGAGAGGACGGCAACCGGCCAGATAAGGTAGTCCAGCCATTGTAACCAGCCCGGAATTTTTGCCATCAGCCATGAGATCCAGCCGCCGAACCGGCTGAACAGCCACCAGAGCGCACCGCCCATAACAATAATATTGGCGAGCAGCGGTAAAATAACAAAGGCCCGGATACCCGGACGCATCATCAGCCGCCATCCTTGTGCGACATACGCAAAGCCGCTGAGCGACCTGACAGGATTTATCATACTTCCTATTCACTCCTATGATTGGAAAACGTTATACTAACAGATGAAACAAAAAATTTGTCTTACCGCCAACGAAATGTCAGGATGTAAATCAGTCAGAAAGAGCAATTAAATGATCTTTATTGCAAGAAATGCGTGCCGGGACTTGAACTTAACATCGTTGACAAATACTCTGGTAATCAAATGATAGTATTTTGCCATGGTGGCCTTTAATTTAAACAACAGAGATAGCACTGATGCAAGATTTGCGTCTGATATTAATCGTTGTGGGTGCGGTAGCAATCATCGCTTTGTTACTTCACGGACTGTGGACGAGCCGCAAAGAGCGCTCATCCCTGTTTCGCGCGCGTCCCATGAAGCGTCGAAAACACGAACCGCAGGATGATGCCGCTGATGAACAGTCAGAGGCGCGGGGTTCCCGTCATTCTGCTTTGCCGGAAAATACGTCGTCGCAGACAGACTCACAGGATCCTCTGTTATCTGCGGGTAATAATATGTATCCGCCGTCAGAGCCGGTTGTGCCTTCCGTTTTGCCGAAAGCGGCTGCTGAACGCCGTCCGGCTAAATCCCCTGAATCTGAGCCACAGATTGGTTTATTTGATGCCATAGAGCAGGAAGCTCACACTGAGCCTGTTGCACAAGTGCTGACTACCGGTGCGGTGATTACTGCGGCAGAAACAGCAGAACCGGATGTGCCGCAGGATAATGATAATGAACCAGCACCCGTATCCGCACCGCAGGAGCAGGAACAGCCTGCTGCTAAAAACAGCGGCGCGGAAAAGGAACTGGTGCTGGCGCTGTTTGTTGCTGCGCATCAGGGACAGCTTATCGCCGGTGAGACACTGCGTATTGCTGTCGAACAGGCAGGCTTTCGTTTCGGTGCCATGAATATTTATCACCGCCATGTTGATCCTGCGGGCAGCGGACCTGTGCTGTTCAGTCTGGCAAACATGGTGAATCCGGGAACTTTTGTGCCCGAGCAGATGGACGCCATTGAAACACCCGGTGTGGCGATGTTTATGATGGTACCGTCTTACGGCGACGCGAATCAGAACTTTAAGCTGATGTTGCAGGCCGGACAGCGTATCGCCTCTGACGTGGGCGGCGTGGTACTTGATGATGAACGCAGAATATTAACACCACAAAAAATTGAGGTGTATAAAGCGCGTATCAGGAAAGTCCTTGTCTGCACTCAGCCTGACGGATATATACCCGACGTCATTCGTGATGCAGGCAGGCGGCAAGGGAAGATAGACGGGGAGCATACATTAGTATGTGACCCGGTTAGCTGAGCGTAGCCAACGAAGCTGCAGTTTGAATGAACAAGGGTATAACAATGCATTATCAAACCCCCCCCGCTTGCCGGGGGTTTTTTTTTAGCTGTAGTCAGGTATAATCAGGTATAAAACAGACTGACAGATAACGATCATGCCAAAAAATAACGAAAACAACATCGAAAACGATATAGAACAACTGCGCGCCACGCTGCGCCATCACGAGTACTGTTATCACGTGCTGGATAACCCGCAGGTACCGGATGCGGAATATGACCGTCTGATGCAGCGCCTGAAAGCAATGGAAGCGGAAAATCCGGCACTGATCACCCCTGATTCTCCGACACAGCGTGTCGGTGCGGCACCGCTGGGTGCATTTGAGCAGGTGCGCCATGAAATTCCTATGCTGTCACTCGATAATGTCTTCGATGAAGAGAGCTATCTGGCATTTGACAACCGCGTACGCGACCGCCTGAAAGATACACAGGATCTGACATTTTGCTGTGAACTGAAACTGGATGGTCTGGCGGTCAGTCTGCTTTATGTCAACGGCAGCCTGGTTCAGGCAGCAACCCGGGGTGACGGCACCACCGGCGAAAATATTACGGCAAATGTCCGGACTATCCGCGCTATCCCGCTGAAACTACGCGGGGATAATATCCCGGATCGTATTGAGATCCGCGGGGAAGTCTTTATGCCGCTGAAAGGCTTTGAGGCAATGAATGACGAAGCACGGCGCACCGGCGGAAAAGTATTTGCCAATCCGCGTAATGCCGCTGCCGGTTCATTGCGCCAGCTTGATCCTCGCATTACCGCCAAACGCCCGCTGACCTTTTTCTGTTACGGCGTTGGTGTAACTGAGGGCGCAGTATTGCCCGGCAGCCATTATGATCGTCTGCAACAATTTAAAGAGTGGGGATTACCGGTCAGTGACCGGGTTCAGCGCTGCACCGGCAGTCAGGCGGTACTGGATTTTTATCATCAGGTGGAAGAGAGTCGTCCGCAACTGGGTTTTGATATCGACGGTGTGGTCATAAAAGTGGACTCTGTCGCGCAGCAGGAAATACTGGGCTTTGTGTCCCGCGCACCGCGCTGGGCAACCGCGTTTAAATTCCCCGCACAGGAGCAGATGACGATTGTCCGCGATGTGGAATTCCAGGTCGGCAGGACAGGGGCAATTACCCCTGTGGCACGCCTTGAGCCGGTTCTGGTGGCGGGTGTCATCGTCAGTAATGCCTCACTGCATAATGCAGATGAAATCAGCCGCCTGGGGCTTAAAATCGGCGATACCGTGGTTATCCGCCGTGCCGGTGATGTTATCCCGCAGGTTGTGGGCGTGGTTGAATCAGAACGTCCGGATGATGCGCGTGAGATAGTCTTTCCGCTGCATTGCCCGGTGTGCGGGTCTGATATTGAGCGGGTCGAAGGCGAAGCGGTGGCGCGCTGTACCGGCGGGCTGATTTGCGGTGCGCAGCGCAAAGAAGCGCTCAAGCACTTTGTCTCCCGCCGTGCCATGGATGTTGACGGGCTGGGTGATAAAATTATCGATCAACTGGTGGACGCTGAGTATGTACAGACACCGGCAGATTTATGGCGTCTGACCCCGGGAAAACTCACGGGGCTGGACAGGATGGGACCAAAATCGGCAGAAAAACTGACCGATGCACTGGCGGCGTCAAAGCAGACTACGTTTGCCCGCTTTCTTTATGCCCTGGGGATCCGTGAAGTCGGGGAGTCCACGGCAGCGAACCTGGCGGAGCACTTTAGAACCCTTGATGCATTACAGGCCGCAGATACCGATGTACTGAAAACAGTACCGGATGTGGGAGACGTAGTTGCAAAACATGTTGTGAATTTCCTGCGGGAAACGCATAACCGGGATGTAATTACCGATCTGACACAAAATATCGGTATTCACTGGCCGGAGGTTGTGGCTGTGGATGCTGCCGCGCTGGATAATCCGTTTGCCGGAAAAGTCGTGGTACTGACCGGGTCATTACAGATACTGACCCGTGATGAGGCAAAAGATCGCCTGACCGCGCTGGGGGCAAAAGTGACCGGCAGTGTGTCTAAGAAAACCGACCTTGTGATTGCCGGTGAAGCGGCGGGCTCTAAACGGGCAAAAGCCGAAGAACTGGGTATCCGCGTGATAGATGAAAATGAATTTATTGCGATGCTGAACTGATGTTCTGAACGGACGTGACAGAATAAAAAAACGGTCTTCTGAGGAAGACCGTCAGGCCGTTGACAAACCTGCAGGGTTTGGCTGCGACCGTCAAAGGTTGTAAAAATAAACAAGGAAAATCACTTTATTGATTTTCGGCTGATAACACAAAGCAGGAAAAACCCCGTTTTATCCTGCTTTGTCAGCAATCTTACGGTCTTCTGAGGAAGACCGTTTAAACCACCTCAGGTGAGATGATGAATAAAGAAGATTTAGTGGCCATCGCGAACACCGCTATGCCTTTTGGTAAGTACAAAGGTTGCTGTTTAATCGACCTGCCCGAAGAGTATCTGCTTTGGTTTGCGCGTAAAGACAGTTTTCCCGAAGGGCGTTTAGGTCAGCTGATGCAAATTACCCTCACCATTAAAATTGAAGGTTTAAGTGGTCTGATAAAACCGCTCAAACGACCGTCTCACTGATCACGGGTCAGTGCATCGATAACCTTCTGGCTCAATATACGAAACTGACGCTGCTCATCTTCATCAAGACTTGCAAATACCTTTTCCGCATTACGGGTTCGTCCGATCGCCGCATGTGAAAGAAATTCCTCACCTTCCGGTGTCAGTTGGGTAACCAGCTCGCGTTTATCCATTTCAGACTGATACTGAGAAACAAACAGATGCTTTTTCAGTGCCCGCAGTGATTTAGAGACATTCTGGCGTGAAATTCCCAATTTCTGACTCAGATCTGACGGCGTCAGGTCACCCTGAAGGCGCAACATTTCCATCACATCATACTGTGCCCATGTCACCTTTTCCGGTGAGTAAATAGTACGTTGTGCTACTAATGTACACTGTAACAATGACAGTGTATTTTCCAATTCCTTGAATGACATAACTCCTCCCTTTTATTGTCGCCTTTAGTGTAGCTGAAAGGCAAAAATAGGAAAAGAAAGTTGATTAACGAAAGTTAATTAATTATGCTATTAATTAAAGAAAGTTAATTAAAAGGGGACTGCATGAATGATTTCAAACAGAAGATTATCCTGATCACCGGTGCCAGTACCGGTGTTGGTGAAGGAATCGCGCGTGAATTACTCAGTCGGGGCGCTAAAATTGCGATTACCGGGCGTAATTCTGATAACCTCAAAAAGGCAATAAATGAGTGGGATCCTACGGGGGATAGCGTGCTGCCTATCACAGCAGATGTACGTAATTTGAGCGATTGTGAACGTGTGGTGACTACTGTGTTAGAAAAGTTTGGTGCATTACACGGTTTGGTGAACAACGCAGGTGTGACCGGTCCGCATGGTGTCAAAATTGAAGACTATGATTTTGAGGCCTGGCAGGACGTGATAAATACGGATGTCACCGGGACATTTCTGGGGATGAAATTCGGGATACCGGCGATTGTTAAAAGCGGCGGTGGTGCTGTGGTTAATTTATCCGCCTGCAATGGTATTACGGGAATTGCCGGTATTGCACCTTATACGGCAGCCAAGCATGCTGTACTGGGACTGACCCGCGCGGTGGCACTCGAATATGCAGAGCAGGGCGTGCGGGTGAATGCGGTCGGACCGGGCTATGTGGCGACCCCGAATATTCTGGCATTACCACAAGATGTTCAGACGATGATGGCTGAAAGTCATCCGATGAAGCGTATGGCAACAAGGGAAGATGTCGCCAAAATGGTTGCATTCTTATTGTCAGATGACAGTCGTTTCTGTACCGGCGGATTTTATCCGGTTGATGGCGGATATACGGCACAGTAGCCTGCAAAAACGAAAACCCCGGTCAGAGACCGGGGTTTGAATTTGGTGGAGCTAAGGGGGATCGAACCCCTGACCTCTTGCATGCCATGCAAGCGCTCTCCCAGCTGAGCTATAGCCCCGATAAAATTAACCGGACGCTGCGCATAATAGGCAACGTTCCCTGAGCTGTCAACGGCTTAATATGAAAATCGTGTGCGACCGATGAAAAAGCCGTCAATCGGGATAAATAACATAAAAGCAGTATTATCGTTATGAAAACGCCCTGCAAAAAGCAGGGCGCTATCTAGCTATCTATCTATAGATATAGCAGACCGGACGGCAGGACAGATAATTACTGTGCTTCGCGCTCAGCAATAAAGGCCAGCGCCATGTCAATGCGGGCGAGGGAACGAGCTTGTCCGATAGCATGAACAGTGACATCAAGACCCGGAGACTGACCGGCACCGGTCACGGCAACACGCAGTGGCATCCCTACTTTACCCATTCCGATTTCCAGCTCATCAGCCGTTGTCTGAATGGCGTTATGAACCTCTTCAGGTGTCCAGGTTGTCAGTGCAGCCAGTTTGGCTCTCACCAGTTCCAGCGCCTGACGGGCAACCGGGCGCAGGTGTTTTTTCGCGGCATCGGCATCAAAGCTGTCAAAATCTTCATAGAAATAGTGACAGGTTTCTGCCATTTCTTTCAGTGTTTTGCAGCGCTCGCCGAGCAGACGAACCAAATCAGCCAGTTGCGGACCATTACGGGTATCAATTCCGGCTTGTTCGATATGCCATTGCAGATACACCGCCACTTCTTCAGCAGGCATACTGTTAATATAGTGATGGTTCAGCCACTGTAATTTTTCAGTATTAAAGGCACTGGCGGATTTGCTGACGGCATCCAGGGTAAATAATTCAGTCATCTCTTCGATGCTGAAAATTTCCTGGTCACCGTGTGACCAGCCGAGGCGTACCAGATAGTTCAGCAGCGCGTGCGGCAGATAGCCATCATCACGGTATTGCATCACACCTACGGCGCCGTGGCGTTTGGATAATTTTTTGCCGTCGTCGCCATTGATCATGGAGACGTGTGCATAAACAGGAACCGGTGCGCCGAGCGCTTTAAGAATATTGATTTGGCGCGGGGTGTTGTTGATATGGTCTTCACCACGGATGACATGGGTGATTTCCATATCGCGGTCATCGACAACCACACAGAAATTGTAGGTTGGGGAACCATCAGTACGGCGAATGATTAAATCATCCAGTTCCTGGTTGCTGAATTCAATCGGTCCGCGGATTTTGTCATCAAAAATAACTGAGCCTTCCTGCGGGTTCGCAAAGCGCACCACATGTGGTTCATCCGCACTGTGATTATGGTTGTTACCACGGCAGCAACCGTCATAACGCGGCTTTTCATTATTAGCCATCTGGTTTTCACGCAGAGTTTCCAGGCGCTCTCTGGAACAGTAACAGCGATATGCTGTTCCTTTTTCGATCATGGTGTCGATCACTTCATTGTAGCGATCAAAACGTTTGGTCTGATAATACGGACCTTCATCCCAGTCCAGGTTTAACCAGTTCATTCCGTCCATAATGGCGTCGATCGCTTCCTGAGTTGAACGCTCAAGATCGGTATCTTCTATACGTAAGACGAACTCACCGTGGTTGTGGCGGCTGTACAGCCAGGAATAAAGAGCGGTACGGGCACCGCCCACATGCAGGTAGCCGGTCGGGCTGGGTGCAAAACGGGTTTTTACTTTACTCATTGGAATGCCTTTCATAACGTCTGTGTCAGACGTAGTAGATGATGAAGTAGTAAGTATGCTGGGGATATTTTAGCACTGAGACATAATTCCTCAATGAAAAGGGCAAAAGAAGGTCGAAAAAGTCCTTTTCTGCGGCGCAATACGAAAAATATATGATAAAACAGGTTGTTTTTGCAGCGCCAGACCCGAAGGCTGTCACGAATTGCCCGGTTTTTGCTTACTATCTGTGCGGGGGCGATGATAATTAGATCAGGGTGACTAAAATTAGAACGAACGATCATTTTCTTTCGAAAAATCGTTGACTCAAACTCAGGTATCCCTATAATGCACCTCCATCACGACGGGCGATTAGCTCAGTTGGTAGAGCATCTCCCTTACAAGGAGGGGGTCACTGGTTCGAACCCGGTATCGCCCACCACTCTTGTTATAAGAGTGAACGTTGTGACAGGAAGTAAAGGCAGTAAAGCGTTATGAATGGGCGATTAGCTCAGTTGGTAGAGCATCTCCCTTACAAGGAGGGGGTCACTGGTTCGAGCCCGGTATCGCCCACCATTCATAATGAGCGTTGTATTGATGTTCGTTGTAGTCATCCTGAAGTGGGCGATTAGCTCAGTTGGTAGAGCACCTCCCTTACAAGGAGGGGGTCACTGGTTCGAGACCGGTATCGCCCACCACTTCACATGATTCTTCCGCATCAGCAGGTATGGGGCGTTAGCTCAGTCGGTAGAGCAGTTGACTTTTAATCAATTGGTCACAAGTTCGAATCTTGTACGCCCCACCATCTTACTGTTATTCCTCCCTTGCTTTACACTCTCCCATAGTTTTTGATAAAAACCATTCTGTTTCGTGATCTATTTCACGCTATTTCAATTAAAGTTTTTAATCATTCTGCCGTTATTTCCTTATGTTAGTCACGATTTTTAGTGATCTGTCTTTTTATAACAAGAAATGACGTCGGTTTGGGGAAATCCAATGCCGGACGCTTTTTTTTCTTTCAGCATGGAGCATTATTCCGATGGCGTGGCCTGTTCCTGAATTTCCGGTTAAACGTAATGTGCCGGGCGCTAGAATTACGCTGTGGCTGGGGCTATTGATCGTTGTTCTGGCAATTATTTTTTTACTCGATTTTTATATTTTTAAGCTTCCGCTGACGGAAGTGCTTATTTTTATTTATCTTCCGTACATTTTGCTGTGGATGTGTTTATTTACCTACGCAATGCATCGTCATGAGCAGTCACGGATAGCCTGTCAGAGCTGGAATGCCTCGATTAATTTCAGACGTAATGAATGGGTAAACTGGTGTCAGCGCAAACTGATGGTCACCGGGGTGGCACTTCTGATGCCGAAAGGGGTAAAGCAGGTATCGGCTCAGGAGAAAAAACAGCACACGGAAGATGAGGATAAACAGGCGTTGGCGGGCTACGACCATTCGGTTGATAACATGCTGACGGCGTTGCATAACTCACTGAACCAACAGCACGAAGGTTATCAGACAAAAGTTAAAACGGTTTATGTCATCACACCGAACACATTGCAAAATGGTGAAATCGAGCGCAGTGTCACTAAAATATGGGAATGTGGCACGAAATTTATTCAGACGCCGGATGACATCGGACATTTGTTTGATGAGGATAATAATAATGCAATGTGGTTGCTGGTCGGGCTGAATATCTGGCAGGCGGGACAAATCCCCGCCTATCATGAAATGGCAAGCGCTGTTTTGCTGACGTCCTGTTACTATTTTGAGCGAAATACATTTCCGTTCAACGGCAGTCTTTCCCGGTTTATGCCGATCAACGAATTACAATTGTCTGATGATATCCCTATGCTGGAAAAAATGAATCTGCTGGATAAAGAAGAAGAGAAATCTTTCTGGCTGATGCGGGAAAATGAACTGGCGCAGGATGTTATTTATCAGTTTTGTAATAAAGCACAGCGCCGTACTTTCCTGAAAAATAATATTTATATTGCCGATAATCAGGTCAGTGCAGACAGAGAAGCTGTCTTTGTTCTGGCGATGATGCTGATTAAATCGAAAGAAATGCTCAGCCCGCAATGTCTGTTAATGATGGATGCTGACGGACTGGGTTATTCAACAGTGGTTGGTTGCGAAGTACATTAAAACAGATTGAAGCAAAATCTGAAACAGGAGCCGGTGGTTATTATAACTGCCGGCTTTGTTTTATGATAAATATCATTATTTTCAATAAGATAATTTAATGGATGAACGTTCATAACAACAGGCGGTTTATTATGCGGGCTGTATGCTGCATAAAAACAGAGTGCGCTAAGAAAAGGGGCTGAGGCCTCTTTTTTGATATATAAACAGGGAATGCACTCGCAACCGGCAACGATCCTGTTTATGCTGCCAATAAAACTATTCAGCAAAATTATCACGGCAGGGTACTGATGGATTATCTGTATTATGCGGGTCAGGGGTTCGGGATTGTCGCGTTTTTTATCGGGATAACGGTTTTTATCCAGCGCAACGAGCGGAAGCTCAAAATCCGCCTGTCCATTTACACCGCCATTATGGCCACTCACTTTTTTCTGCTCGGCGCTTATCCGGCAGGGATCAGTGCCACACTGAACAGCATCCGGACGTATGTTTCTATCACTCACCGCCAGCGTTGGGTGCTGTATCTGTTTGTCATGCTGACGCTGGTTCTGGCTGTTCCGAATATCCGTGTCTGGCAGGAAGTATTGCCGGTCGCGGGTACGTTGATGAGTACATTCGCTTTTTTCCTGCTGGCCGGGATCCGCATGCGCTATGTGCTCTGGTGCTCGACAGCCTGTTGGGTTGTCTATAATGCCTGGCTGGGAACCGTTGGCGGCACATTGATTGAATCCACTTTTTTACTGATAAACGGGTGGGCGATTTATCGCTTTCGAAAACTGATAAAGCAGGGCATAAATCCGTTCAGCTGAGAACAGGTCAGCGGGAGGGCGGGGTATTCTCCGGGGTATCTGAGTGTGAGTCATCTGTGGGATCAGAACCGGTTTCGCGCATCACCTCATTACACATAAAATAGAGGTTAGGACGCCGTTTGGCGATATATGTCAGACGTGTTTCACACTCTTTCTGTGTATAAAGATCTTCAGTGACCGGCAGTGCCTCACAGGCATCATTGCCACAGGTACTGACCAGTAACACAAATCCGATAGTTTCTAACATAGACTCCCGCCGGTTTTATTTCAGAAACATTATTATGTCGTAAATGGTTGCCTTTCGTCCAGTTTTTACACGGCACAGGGCAGATTGACAGCATTATTGTAGCGGGTGAACTCACAGAACCGGGTTATTTCCTGTCAGATATTGCCGTTCCGGATTTATTTCATAGTTGAATGCAGACAGACACATCCCGTTTTATTGAAAAATATGACCGGAAACGATAACTTTTGCTTGTGCAAGTGAAATGATAATGATTATTATTGTCAGCACTATTTGTATAATGTGTATTTTGTCTAATGACGATGAGGAATCAGCATGCGTATCGGGATGAGTGTGGCAGCAGCATTACTGGGAGTGGTTTCAACGTCCGCTATGGCGCTGGAATATCCGCTGGGACAGCCTGTAATCAAAAACGGAATGGAAATTCAGGGTGTTTATCTGCAACCTATCACCATGGCGGTGGAAGGTAAGCATGAAATGCATCATCTTGACGCTGATAAATCAGACGTTCATCTGGAAGCGGACATTCACGCCGTGGAAGAAAATCCGAACGGCTTCGCGGAAGGGGACTGGATCCCGTATCTGAAAGTGGATTATAAAGTAACCAAACTGGATGACACGAAAAAAAACACAATCCGGGACATTTATGGCGATGGTTGCCAGTGACGGTCCACACTATGGTGATAATCTGAAACTGGACGGCTACGGAAAATACCGCGTGGAATACCGAATTTCACCGCCGAGCATGAATGATAATGTTGCATTCGGCCGCCATATTGATAAAGAAACCGGTGTTGCTCCGTGGTTTGAGCCGTTTGATGTCTCCTGGGACTTCGATTACGCCGGAACAGGGCGTAAAGGCAGCTACTAAGTTTATTTCTCAGGAAAACAGCAGGCTGCATAAATGCGCCTGCTGTTCTGACACCGGACGTCATTATCCCGCTGAGGTCACTCATGAAATCCCTTTTAATTGCACTGTGCATGACGGTGCTCTCTCTGGCATCTCTTCCCGTCAGTGCGGCGGCGGAGAAATTCACTGTTGAACTGGAAATGAATAACGGCGTACTGACGCCGCCGGTACTGCATGTTCCGGCGAAAACGCCTGTCCGCATTAAAATCCGTAATACCGGTACAGAGCCGGTTGAATTTGAAAGTACCCAGTTACGCAAAGAAAAAGTGCTGGCGCCCGGCGCATCTTCTGTGGTGGTCATTGCGCCGCTGAAACCCGGAAAATACACTTTTTTTTGATGATTTTCACCTTTCGCATCCGGCCGGTGAGATCATCGCGGAATAAGTGTCAGGTCACAGGAATTGATTATGGGACAGGTTCTTTTTGTAGTATGGCGTGAAAGTTTTGAAGCGCTCCTCGTGGTCGGCATTATCTATGCGTGGATCAAACAACATCCTGACGCCGCAGCCGGACGCCGCTATCTCTGGGGCGGTGTCGCCCTGGGTGTTGCATTGTCACTCTTTCTGGCGTTGCTGATTTACGGCGTATTTAATGTGCTGGATGACAGCGGACAGACCTGGTTTATGATCGGGATGTCGCTCTTTGCCTGTGTGCTGATCGTGCAGATGGTGTACTGGATGCAAAAGCACAGCGCCTCTCTCAAATCCGGCATTGAACAGGAAATGGATAACAGCGCCCGGCAGCACTCCTGGTGGGGCGCCTTGTTTATCGTCGCTATTGCTATTGCCCGTGAAGGCAGTGAAATTGTGGTTTTTCTCTCCGGTATTGTAATGAGTCTGACTAAAGAGACGATGTGGTCATTCACCGGTGAGGTTCTGGGCGGGATTGCGGTTGCGGCACTGACGCTGTGGGTCTTTCTGTTTACTTACCGCAAAATGGCATGGAAATGGTTTTTCCGTATTACCGGGATTGTCCTTTTGTTCCTCGCCTGCTCTCTGCTGCTTAAAGGTACCGAAGAGATAGTCAATGTACTGACTGAGCATGATATTGAACTGAATGATTTTCTTATCTATCCGTTGTGGGATACCGGCAACTGGCTGGATGACTCCGGCGCGGTGGGTAATTTCCTCGCGACATTGTTTGGCTATCGCTCACAACCTATCGGGCTGAGTGTTATTACGTTTGTGGTGTACTGGCTCATTATTCTTGTGCTGTTCCGCCGCCGGGAGAAACAGCATGCGGCGTAATTATCTCCTGATAAGCCTTGCGCTCTCAGCGCTGTTTCTCAGCCGGATTGCGGTGGCTGAGAAATACCGTGCCGGAAACCCGGACACCGGCAGTGGCGTGGTCATTGCCAGAGGCGATATCCCGACGCCGGAAAAATATCTGCCCATGATTGCGGGCTACATGAAGATGATGAGCGGGCAGGTTGCTGCAACAGAGCAGCAACTAACCCTGTTACAGCAGGCACTGAATAAAGGGAATATGGCGGCGGCAAAGCAGGCTTATATTCAGGCGCATTATGAATATGAAGTTATCCGCGCGGCAGTCGTGGTATTTGGTCACGCCGACCGCGTGATAAACCCTCATGCGGGCTATTTTACTGAGCGGGAGCGCGACCCGAAATTTACCGGTTTCCATCGCATAGAATATGCACTGTTTGCTGAGAATGACCAGGCTGCGGCGCAGGCTGCCACTCAGGATTTACTGCGCAATATTCAGGATTTAAAACAGCGGGTTGGCGTTGAAACACTGCCGGTGGCAAAACTGGTGCAGTCAGCAGATGACAGTATCGAACTGATTTTAAGCACCAAACTCGGGGGTGATGAAAACCGCTACAGCCGTTCTGATGTGTCTGATATCGCCGCTAACATCGAAGGTGCCAGGCATATCGCCACAGCGATTTCACCATTTTTATCAGAAAAAACAAACACATTACTGAAACAACAGTTTGCAGAACCGGATGCGGTACTGGCACGCTACCGTGATTCGCAGGGGCGTTATGCGCCTTATGAAAAACTGACAGCGGCGGATAAACAACAGCTTTATGCAGGGCTGACAATCCTGGCGGAATCCCTTGCACAACTGCGCGCTGAACTGAATATTGATGTGTATTACAAATACCGGAAAGAACCATGAAACGCGGAAAAGAATGCAATACAGGCGGTGACGAAACAGTCAGCCTGAGTAAACGCAGTACACTGAAATGGCTTGGCGCGGGAAGCGTACTGTTATCCGGCGGGGTGTTTGCCCTTCCTGCTGTTGCAAAATCTGACAATACTGCGTGTGATAACACACCACGCCTGCGTGAAATTCCGTATCTGGGAAAACATCAGGCGGGTGTGATAACTCCGGAACAAAAAGAAGCCGTTTTTCTCTCGCTGAATCTGACGGTAAAAACCCGGGATGAAGTTGACGGCGTATTTAAGCGCCTGACAGCCTGTATAGCGGATCTCACCCGTAACCGGAAAGCAGGAAAAACAGCCGGTGACCGGATGCCGCCGGCAGAATCCGGAATACTCGGCACCTACCTCACTGCAGATGAACTCACCGTAACGGTTTCACTGGGTCATTCACTGTTTGATGACCGCTTCGGTTTTTCTCATGTCAAACCACAGAACTTTGTTGAAATGACGGCATTTCCGAATGACCGTCTTGATCCGGACTGGTGCGGCGGCGATATTTTATTACAGTTTTGTGCCAACAGTCGTGAGACAGTGATTTATGCGTTGCGCGAAGTACTGCGCCGTCTCTCAGGTTCTGTGGCACCATTGTGGAAAATTGACGGTTTTCTGCCTGCGCGGGATATTGAGTGCCGGACTACCCCGGTTAATTTATTTGGTTTCAAAGACGGAACCGGAAACGGGGATGCCGGTGATGCGGCACTGATGGATGACCTGGTCTGGATAACCAAACCGGAACCATCCTGGATTGAAAACGGCAGTTATCAGGCAGTGCGCCTGATCCGTTTTGAACTGGAATTCTGGGACAGAACCCCGCTGGAAGATCAGGAAAATGATTTCGGGCGTCATAAAGCAACAGGTGCGCCGATGGGCAAAGCCCGCGAGCATGATGATCCTGAGTTTCAGCGCGATCCCCACGGTGACCGTGTACTGTTTGACTCTCACATGCGCCGCGCCGAACCCCGGACTACAGAAAGACATGTTTCAAAATTGCGTCGTCGTAGTTATAGTTACTCCCTGGGGCTGACGCCGTCAGGGCAACTTGATATGGGTCTGATTTTTATTTCATTTCAGAATGATTTAAAAAAAGGATTTATCAGCACGCAAAAACGCCTGAACGGCGAACCGCTTGAGCGCTATATCAAACCGTTCGGTGGCGGCTATTATCTGGTCTTGCCCGGGATCTCATCCGCACAGAATTATATCGGCGAAAGTCTGATGAACGCGGCACGGACACAGGCGGTATCACCGGCAGACTAAACGGACAGGGACAGCATGGGCAACAACGGAACTCTTCATCTTTTTGACAGTACAAATTTTGCCCGCTGTACATTAACGGATCATCCGTATTACCCGATGATCCGTATCATGCTCTCTTCTCAGTTACCGGCACTGATCCCGAATCTGCCCCTCAATACCTCACTGTATGCACTACAGGTCGATGACCAGCTCACACTGCTGGCACAGGTTGACGGAGAGGCGGGGCGCACTTACACCGCGTCTTTTATTACCCACTATTTTGATTATCTGATGGCGGAGATCCGGATGATGATGCCGGGGTTTTCCGGGCGTTGTCTGCTGCCGCTGCTCAGCGGGATAAAACGGTTTTTTATCCGCCAGAAACTGGATAACATCCTTTATATCGGCAATTTTTTTCTCTCCACCAACATTCACCTTCCCTGGCGTGATGATCAACTGACCCGGTTGCATCAGTTTATTACCACCCGTTTTACCGCTCACCGCCTGGTTTTCCGCTCATTGACCGCTCCGCTGGATCAACCGCTGATGAGCGGACTGACGCAACTGGGTTATCAGCCCATTATTTCACGCCAGGTTTTTCTCACCCGCAGCCGTTTTGCAGGTCTGAAGAAAAACCGCAGTGTCATGCGTGATTTGGCGTTGCTGCGTAAAACATCATTTACCGTACGGGATATCACATCAGAGATTGAACAATGGGCGGGCGATATCGCGCGTTTATATCAGAGTCTTTATGTGAAAAAATATTCTGATTTTAATCCGCAATTCACAGCTGAATTTTTTCAACAGATGGTTTCTCACGGAGGCTGGCGGGCAACGGGCGTGTTTGATGGTGAAAAACTGGTGGCATTCAGCACGCTGATGACAATCGGTAGTGTCACCACGGCTGCCGGTATCGGATATGATGACAGTTATCCGCAATCTGACGGACTGTATCGTCTGGCGGGACTCTCTTCTTATCTGTGTGCGGATGAACAGCATTGGGTTAATCTCAGCTCCGGGGTGGGAAAATTCAAAATGGGGCGCGGCGCACAATGTTATCCTGAATACAGTTACTGCTATTCACATAAGGCCCCCCGGCTGAGCCGCGCCGGGTTTGCACTGTGGCGCAAGTTACTCAATGCAGTGGCTGAGCGCTACGGACGGGAACGGATATTTTGAAACACGTCATACTCGCCGGCGGGCGATCTCCGGTTTGTCTGGTTCTGGCCCGTGCTTTTTACCGGCTTGGCTGGCAGGTTATCATTATTGAGCATCTTACGCTGACACTGTGCCGCGTCTCCCGCGCAGTCTCCCGTTACCATAAAATAACCGCACCCGTCACGGATTTTGACCGCTTCCGGGAAGACGCTCTGGCCGTTATGGCACAGTACCGGCACGCCCTGTTTATCCCGGTAAATGAAGATATTCTGCATTACAGTCGTTTTCAGGATGAAATTCGTGCTGCGGGGATTTATTTTGATGTGGTGGCACATCCGCAACTGACAGCGTTGCATCATAAAATCGACAATATTCAGATGGCGGCAGATGCCGGATTAGCGGTGCCGGAAACCCGGCGCTGGCAGGGGGAACACATTGATTTCACCCGGTGGGTCTTAAAACCGATTTACTCCCGCTTTGGTAATCAGTTGATTGATTGTAAAACACAGAGCCCGAACCATCCGCCGGATTGCTATGTACGCCAGCAGCGTATCCGGGGCGTACAGATTTGTGTTTACGCACAGGCCACAGAGGGCGGAATGAAGGCGTATGCCGCGTATAAAACAAATTTCGGGGTATCCGGCGGAGCGAGCCTGGTTTTTTTGCCGTATAAATCACAACAGGTTTATGACCTGACAGCACGTTTTATTCGTCATCATTCACTGAGCGGCACAATTTGTCTGGATTTTTTGTTCGACGGACAAACCTATTGGTTTATTGAATGTAATCCGAGGATGACACACGGTGCTGCAATGCTGACGGACGGGCAGCTTGTTACTGCATTAAGCACAACCTGCACAGCAAAATGCCTGCATGGCGGGCTGCGGACAGCGATGAAAGCCGGTTGGGTGTATATGTTGCTTACTCAGCCACGGCGCTGGTGGAAAACATTACGTTTTGTCCGTCATTGCCGGGATATGATTTGGCAGCCGGATGATAAGAAACCTTTTCTGATGTTGCCTTTTCTGGCGGTCTGGCTGGTTATCCGTGCCGTATTGCAGCGGGAGAATGTACCGGATTCGCTGACGCGGGATATTATATTTGATGAGCGGCATGACGGGCGGGAAAATGAGGATCCCGGACGGCGATCCTCAGATATACATTAATCAGAGCCGCGCTTCCGGTGACTCCGGCAGGATCTGCCCGCCATCGATAATAATGGTTTGTCCGGTAATGTATTTGGCTTCATCTGAAGCAAGAAAAGCGGCAGCATAGCCGATATCTTCAGGCTCACCCAGCGTATGTGTCGGAATAGATGCCTTCATCTGATCCAGGTAGGTCTTGCCCTGTGCTTTAAGACCTTCTGTCAGAATATTTCCCGGTTGTACGGCATTAATGGTGATACCAAGGCGTGCATATTCCAGCGCCGCACTGCGCATAAACCCGAGTTGTGCTGCTTTACTTGCCCCGTAATGGCTCCATCCCGGAAATCCGGTCACCGGACCGGTAATCGATGATGTGATAACTATCCGCCCGTATTTCTGTACTTCCATGACACCCAGCGCGGCCTGAACCAGGAAAAACATCCCTTTGACATTGACCTTCTGCATGGTATCCCAGTCCTGCTCAGTCATGGACTTGATTGTGCATTGCGGGAAGATCCCCGTATTAGAGCAGAGAATATCCAGGCGGCCATACTTTTCACTGATGGTACGGATAACAGACTGACACTGAGTTTGTGAGGTAACATCCAGTGCAATAAAGTCTGTACCGAGCTCTGTGGCGGTTTTTCTGCCGGTTTTTTCATCAATATCGGCGATAATGACAGTGGCGCCGCTTTTTTTCAGTGCGGTCACAATACCGCGTCCGATACCTTTGGCGCCGCCTGAAACGACAGCAATCTTACCTGTTAAGTCGAACATTTACATTCTCCTGTTTACCGAGGTTAACACTTGAGTCGTAAATCATTACAGCATGACCGGCTCTGAATGCAATGACAACACCGGCACTATTGATAAAGTATGACGACTATCACATAAGAAAGCGGATACCGGATTATTACGCAATAAAAAAAACATAATAGTGTGTGAATGGCAGAAAGCCATTCTTATGACTGAATCGATTTTAGTAAAATACTATTTTATCCGGTTCTCCGGTGATCTGATGTGGCACGCAGAAAGGGAAAAGGCATTCGTGTCGCAGTGATAACCGCTTAAAAGTTGTGTTATTTGAGAGTTATCAACCTTACTGGTTGGTCATAGTTGGGTTACGTAACTATCAATCACTATGTCCGTATTGCGGGATAGGGTATTTATAACATAAAGAAATAAAATGAATTACTTTAAAAATAAAAAACACATATAAAATATCTTTTTTAAATTATTAATTAAGATATCAGTCAATTTATTTTCGTATAACGTTTAATCTTCATTTAAATAGATCGGGCAAATAGAACGATAATAATTTAAATATATAATCTATTAATTTCCGGTTTAAAAAATAGGCATTTCAGACCAGAAAAACAGCGATTTAGCTGTTTCCTAAAGTGAACACTTTTGGCGGATAAAAGGCAGGAAAACGTTACGAATTATGTCATGAGAAAATAACATTTTGTCTATAAATGCGAATTATTAACATGTAAATGAATGATTTGCTGTTTTTTTGTCCGAATTCCTGTGGCAGGAAATGCCGGGAATAATACATATCACTCTGGTGAACATGTTACGCGCAGCGATAAATACAGATGAGTTTGGTTAAAAAATATACAACTAAATTGAATTCAGTATGTTACCGATTTTTTTAGTGATGTGTGTCACATCTAATTTTCAGTATTGTTAAGATAATCAGGATAATTAGCTGTGAGATGGGTACTTGGTAAGATTAATTTTTGCTAAAACGCCCCCTTTTTTTTACTGTTTATAGCCATTGTCCGTATCAATACAGTCATATTCAGGTTTCATTTTTGCAGCATGAAGTGTAAAAAAAAAAGCAATGAATCAAAAAAACATAACGGGTGGTTAATTTATCGCCCTATAATTAACAAAAATATAACATTAAGTCATTTTCATTTAACTTGAAATGAAATATAAAACATTAAAAAAGACAGAAAACAGGAAGAAGTTTGGATTGGATCACACGTTGAGAAAGTTTTTCAGGAATATTTTAAAAATATGATTTGAAATACAGTTGTTTTTAAATTTATCGGTATAGTTAGTCTCAATTCTAATATATATATAAAAAGATAGGACGAGGTTTGTCATGATTACATATGATCTTCCAGTAACCATTAAAGATATCATCGATGCTCAGAAAACCATCAGAGGGCATGTTTATAAAACTGGGATGCCTAAGTCAAACTATTTAAGTGAGAAGTGCAACGGCACAATCCACTTAAAATTTGAGAACATGCAGCGTACAGGGTCGTTCAAACTCCGTGGTGCATTTAACAAATTAAGTTCGCTGACACCAGAAGAAAGAGCACAGGGCATTGTTGCCTGTTCAGCAGGTAACCACGCACAGGGCGTTTCATTATCCTGTGCCCTGTTAGGAATCAACGGCAAAGTTGTTATGCCTACCGGTGCACCTAAATCTAAAATTGCCGCGACATCAGACTATTCAGCAGAAGTCATTCTGCACGGTAATAATTTCAACGATACTATCGGTAAAGCAAGAGAAATCATCGAAGCTGAAGGCCGTATCTTTATCCCGCCTTATGATGACGCAAAAGTCATTGCAGGGGCAGGGACTATTGGTCTGGAAATTCTGGAAGACCTCTATGACGTTGATAACGTCATCGTTCCGATTGGCGGCGGTGGTCTGATTGCAGGTATCGCTATTGCACTGAAATCTATCAATCCAACTATTAATGTGATCGGTGTCCAATCTGAAAACGTTCATGGTATGGAAGCATCATACCGTGCTGGTAGTATCACCACTCATCGCGTCAACGGTACAGTTGCCGATGGTTGTGATGTGTCTACCCCGGGCAGTATCACGTATGAAATCGTGAAAGAGCTGGTAACAGACATCATTCTGGTAACAGAAGAAGAAATCCGTGAAAGTATGGTTGCGTTAATCCAGCGTAATAAAGTCGTGACAGAAGGTGCCGGTGCATTGGCGTCTGCTGCGATTCTGAGCGGAAAACTCAAAAAATATATTGAGCATAAGAAGACAGTCAGCCTCATTTCCGGCGGGAACATTGACCTGACTCGTATCTCTGAAATTATTGGTACCCACGAAAAATAATATTTGCATTGTCTTTTAAAAGGAAAAGCAACATGAGTACTGACAAAACCCAGATTCCGGCTGAGTATAAGAGCTGGCGTAAGACGGATACGACCTGGACACTAGGTCTGTTCGGAACTGCTATCGGTGCAGGGGTACTATTCTTCCCTATTCGTGCAGGTTACGGTGGTCTGATCCCTATTCTGATCATGCTGGTCCTGGCATACCCAATCGCATTTTTATGCCACCGTGCATTAGCCCGTTTATGTTTATCCGGCAGCAACCCGTCAGGCGATATCACAGAAACAGTTGAAGAGCATTTTGGTAAAGGCGGTGGTGTTATCATCACATTCCTGTACTTCTTTGCAATTTGTCCGCTGCTGTGGATCTACGGCGTAACCATCACGAATACCTTTATGGCATTCTGGGAACAGCAGCTTGGTTTACCAGTGCTGAACCGTGGTGTGGTTTCTCTGGTTCTGCTGTTAGCGATGGCTATCATTATTTACTTCGGTAAAGATCTGATGGTCCGCGTGATGAGCTACCTGGTATTCCCGTTCATTGCCAGCCTGGTGCTGTTATCTCTGGCACTGATCCCATACTGGAACACTGCAGTATTTGATAACGTCAATGCAGACAGCTTCGAACTGTTCGGTCACAGCGGTATCCTGGTAACTGTATGGCTGGGTATTTCCATCATGGTGTTCTCCTTTAACTTCTCACCAATCGTTTCTTCTTTCGTTGTATCAAAACGTGAAGAGTACGAAGCGGCGTGTGGTAAAGATTTCACAGAGCAAAAAGTTAATAAAATCATCTCCCGTGCCGGTATGCTGATGGTGGGTGTGGTTATGTTCTTCGCATTCAGCTGCCTGTTCGCGCTGTCTCCGGCTAACATGGCTGAAGCAAAAGACATGAACGTTCCTGTTCTGACTTACCTGGCGTATCACTTCAATAACGTCGGCGGCGAGAACGGTACTCTGGCTACAATCCTGGTCTGGGCTGCTCCAATCATTGCGTTAGTTGCTATCTTCAAATCTTTCTTTGGTCACTATCTGGGTACCCTGGAAGGGATGAACGGTCTGTTACTGAAATTTGCTTACAAAGGCGACAAAAGCAAAGTCAGCATTGGTAAACTGAACCTGATCTCCATGGTCTTCATCATGGGTTCAACCTGGTTCATCGCGTACCTGAACCCGAATATCCTTGACCTGATTGAAGCTATGGGCGCACCAATCATTGCATCACTGCTGTGCTTACTGCCAATGTATTCAGTTGCCCGTGTACCGGCTCTGAAAAAATATAAAGGTCAGATTTCTAATATCTTTGTTACGGTCATCGGTCTGCTGACTATCGGTAACATCGTATTTAAACTGGTACTGTAGTTCTCTGATTATTCATTGAAATACAAGTAAAAGTACAGATAAGCCCGCGCTCTGATGAGTGCGGGCTTTTTTTTATATTCGTTAGTCGGCAGGCGTGAATGAATGGTATGGTGTGGATAAACCATCCAGGTACTGAATATTTAAAATAGGAACATATATGAATGTTATTGATGCTGTGCGACAACGCCGTGCAACCAAAAAATTTGATCCTGACTTTGTTATCCCGTTGAATGAAAAAAAAGCGTTGCTGAGCCTGGCAATGGAAACTGCACCGAGTGCGTTTAACTTACAGCACTGGCGTCCGTTGCTGGTGGAAGACCCCGCACAGCGCCGGAATATTCGTAAAGTAGGCTGGGATCAACCGCAGATGACGGATGCGTCCATGCTTATCGTGTTGTGCGGTGATATGGCAGCCTGGAGCTCCCGTACCCGGGAAATCTGGCACGAGGCTGATCCGCTGGTACGGGACTTTATGGTAAATGCGGTTGATAGTTACTATCGCAATAAGCCGGAAACTCAGCGTGATGAAATTATGCGCAGCGCCGGTATTTTTGCGCAGACACTGATGCTTCTGGCGAAAGCACAAGGTTATGACAGCTGTCCGATGGATGGTTTCGATTTTAATGCTGTTGCTGAAGTTATTGATTTACCGGAAAACTATGAAATTTGTCTGATGATTGCAATTGGCAAATCGGCAGGTGATGCTTATCCGCGTATTGGTAAACTACCGTTTGAGCAGTTGGTCACTATTGATCGTTTTCATCCGGACATGCTATAGAGTTGGTTTTTCTGATCATGATATTACCAGTATCAATGAATTAGACACACCTCAGTGTAACATCACTGGAATCTATCTTTTTTTCTATAATATTTTCTTGTTATTCATGTTGTTATCGGGTTTATTTCGTTTTTATTAAATAACGGTTTAACCCGGACTTGTATAATTTCCGGTAAATTTATTGAAAATTCAGAAAGGAGTTCTGTGTGATTTCAGTATTGGTAGCAAATATCAATGAGTTTTACCGTGCCGGCGTTGGTGCCATTATTTCGGCGACAACAGGGATGAAAATCGTCGGGGAAGTAAAAGACAGTACCGGTGCTGTGCGCTGGTGTCGTGATCATCATGCGGACATTGTACTGCTTGATATCGGATTTCCGTCTATGAGCGGACTGGACGCGGCGCGGAAAATAAGCCGTTATGCTTCTGAAACTAAAGTTATTATCCTGACCGACGAACATGCTCTGATTTCACCGTATAAAGTGATGAGCAGTGGTGCCGCCGGTTATCTCTATCAAAGCAGTGACCGGATGGATTTACTGCATGCAATCCGGATCATCAGCCGTGGTCAGCGTTATGTTGACTCTGACATTGCACAGCAAACTATTCTGGATACCCGGTTGCATGCTCACGACAGCAATCCGCTGGATAAGCTCAGCCATCAGGAGCGTCAGGTCATGGTGATGATTTCACAGGGCATAAAAGTCACACAAATTGCCGATAAAATGTGTCTCAGCAGCAAGACGGTGAACAGTTATAGATATAGAATATTTAGTAAGCTAAATATTGATGGGGATATTAAACTAACCCATCTGGCACTCCGTTACGGATTGATCCATATTGATAGTGTTGTACCCCCTGTATCCGCAGATAGCGGCGGGCACAACGAATACATTCCCGCTGTAAGCAGAGAGTAGAGAGCCTGTACCCCGCATGGAAAAACCGGTTGTTACTGAATTTGATGCGAAAGCATTTTTAAAAACTGTGACCAGTCAGCCCGGTGTTTACCGGATGTATGATATTGATGAAACAGTGATTTATGTCGGAAAAGCCAAAGATCTTAAAAAACGGCTTTCCAGCTATTTCCGGACTCAGGTTTCCGGCAAAAAAACGGAACAACTGGTTAAACACATTGCACAGATTGATGTCACGGTAACGCATACGGAGACGGAAGCGTTACTGCTGGAACACACCTACATCAAAAAATATCAGCCGCGTTACAACGTGTTGCTGCGGGATGATAAATCCTATCCGTATATCTTTCTGAGCAGTAATGACAAACATCCGCGGCTGGCTATCCACCGCGGTGCAAAACATGCCAAAGGGGAGTATTTCGGGCCTTTCCCGAATGCGTATGCGGTGCGTGAAACCCTGGCACTGATGCAAAAACTTTTCCCTATCCGCCAGTGTGAAGACAGTGTTTACCGCAACCGTTCCCGTCCGTGTCTGCAATATCAGATTGGCCGCTGCCTGGGCCCGTGTGTAAAAGGGCTGGTAAGTGATGAGGATTACAGCCGCGAAGTGAATCTGGTCAAATTATTTCTCGAAGGGAAAGATCAGCAGGTACTGACTGAGCTGGTGGAAAAAATGGAGCAGGCGAGTCAGTCTCTGAATTTTGAAGATGCCGCCCGCCTGCGGGATCAGATTCAGGCGGTGCGTGCGGTGACAGAAAAACAATTTGTCACCGGCACCGGAGATGATCTTGATGTCGTGGGTGTGTATTTTGACTCAGGACTTGCGTGCATTCATGTTCTTTTTATCCGTAACGGACGCGTGCAGGGGAGCCGGAGTTATTTCCCGAAAGTGCCTGCCGGTACAGAGCCGGACGAAGTTGTACAGACCTTTATCGGGCAATTTTATTTGCAGGGCAGTGAAAACCGCTCGTTGCCGGATGATATTCTTCTGGACTTCCCGCTACCGGAAAAAAATATTATTGAAGAAACTCTGTCTCAGTTTGCCGGACGGCGGATCCTCATCCAGCCCAAACCGCGCGGCGACCGTGCCCGTTATCTGAAGCTTGCCCATACAAATGCGGTGACTGCCCTGATGACAAAACGGGCGCAGCAATCCACGATTACAACACGGATGAGTGCATTATCTGAGGTGCTGGGGCTGGAAAAAATCAATCGTATGGAATGTTTTGATATCAGCCATACGATGGGGGATCAAACCGTGGCATCCTGCGTGGTATTTGACAGTAACGGACCGGTTAAATCAGAATACCGGCGCTATAATATCACCGGTATTACACCAGGGGATGATTATGCGGCAATGGATCAGGTTCTTGCCCGCCGCTACGGTAAACATATTGACGGTGAAAAAATCCCGGATATTATTTTTATCGATGGCGGGAAAGGGCAGTTAGGCAAAGCGATTGAGGTATTTGACAGCCTGGATGTTGACTGGGATAAGCAAAAACCAAAGCTTATCGGGGTTGCGAAGGGAAGTGACCGTAAGGCCGGGTTGGAAACACTGTTCTTTATCGCCAGCGGAGAGGGCATGTCGTTGCCGCCGGACTCACCGGCGCTGCATGTTATCCAGCATATCCGTGATGAATCCCACAATCATGCTATCACAGGGCACCGCCGGCAGCGGGCTAAAGTCAAAAACACCAGTGCGCTGGAATCGATTGAAGGCATCGGACCTAAACGCCGGCAGATGCTGCTTAAATACATGGGGGGGATTACAGCCTCTGCGTAATGCAAGTATTGACGAGATAGCAAAAGTGCCGACAATTTCGTACGCATTAGCGGAAAAAATTTACCATGCGCTCAAGCAGTAAAATCAGATTTATCTGTGGACGCATAAAGAGAATTTTTTCAATAACAGCGGTGAGTTATCTTTAACTGTGGTAGTATACTTTTATCCGGTAGGATTGCGCAGAACCTGAAAATCACGCAACGCCCCTGAGTTACCGGGGCGGCAAAGCAAAATTTACCGGCAGATGTGCAAGCGGCTTATTCATCTGACTTATAAAATAATGGCTCCGTTATGCGATTAAATATCCCCACATGGCTGACTCTGTTTCGTGTCATACTGATACCGTTCTTTGTGCTCGCCTTTTATCTGCCGTTCAGTTGGGCGCCTGTCATGAGTGCGGGTATTTTTGTTTTTGCCGCAATGACAGACTGGTTTGATGGTTTTCTTGCCCGTCGTTTAAAACAAACAACCCGTTTCGGTGCTTTCCTTGATCCTGTCGCGGATAAAGTCATGGTGGCGACGGCTCTGGTGTTGGTGACGGAATATTACGCTGTCTGGTGGATAACATTACCCGCCATTACTATGATTGCGCGGGAGATTATTATCTCTTCACTGCGTGAATGGATGGCTGAACTGGGAAAACGAAACAGTGTTGCCGTTTCCTGGATGGGTAAGGTGAAAACAACCGCACAGATGGCGGCGTTATTAGGGCTAATCTGGCGGCCAAATGACGTGATAGAAATGGCCTCTTTCGTCCTTTTCTACATTGCAATGATCCTGACTTTCTGGTCCATGTTCCAATATTTACGCGCGGCATGGGCGGATCTGAGCGAAGCGTGATCGATGTGGTGTAAAAAACAGCGAACGATCATTTTTCGCGAATTAAGCGGTTGACTCACAGGCTTAAATCAGTAGAATGCAACGCATCGAACGGCGCTGTGGTTTGTGAAAACAAACAAGTAAATCAGTTAGTTCAGATAGGCGGGAATAGCTCAGTTGGTAGAGCACGACCTTGCCAAGGTCGGGGTCGCGAGTTCGAATCTCGTTTCCCGCTCCAATTTAATCTTAGTGATTAAATTGACAATATGGCGCGTTGGCAGAGTGGCCATGCAGCGGATTGCAAATCCGCGTACCTCGGTTCGACTCCGGGACGCGCCTCCAAATTAGCCAGATGGTGAAATCGGTAGACACAAGGGATTTAAAATCCCTCGGCTGTAAGGCTGTGCGGGTTCAAGTCCCGCTCTGGGCACCATGTTTAAATTCATTGAGTTTTCAGTGAGTTAGAGTTAAGAAAAGCCACCTGATAGGTGGCTTTTTTGTGCCTGAAATCACACTTCGCTTTTGTTTCGCTATTAACTTTCGCTATTATTCACAGATGAGTCTTTTTATTTAATCAATCAGATGGGCTTAGCTACGACCTGACCGGACTGCCCGGCTTTTTTCTTAGCCAGCAGGAAACGCTGAAGTATTTCATTCTTCTGTGTCTTGATAGCATCGTAGTCGATTTCAGCGTTCCTCCCAGTTTTCTGTTCGTATGACATAACCGGCTCCTTCTATATGTGCTTTCAGCCACCGTCTGCCCGTGTTCATCTCAGCGATCCTTACAACATTATTTTCGGATTTTTACGCCACACGCAGCCGCATAGCGAGCTAATGTCTCAACCGTTGCTTTTTCGGCATTGCGTTCTGTCCGCGATACTGCCGCAGGTGTGATCCCCGGACGTGCAGCGACCTGTGAGCTGGTCAGCACGGCAGAACTGCGCCATGACTGTAACTGTTCCCTGATTCGTTCCGCCCGCAGTTCTGCTTCATAGATCGCATTAACTTCGGGGTCGGATAAAATGTCTTCGCGGGCTGTTGCCCACGGAATGGATTTTTTACGCATCGTTCAGCATCTCCTCTAACCGCCGTGCAGCGGTAGCTAACATGGATGAAGGGAGTTTCGCGGTACCTGATAGGCTTTGTGTCCGGTTCACGGAGTGATGTGCCGTATGCAGCGGGATTATCAATTTGCCTGAGCGACAGGTATTGAGCGGAGCATCTTAAATAAAATATTTGGTTTCTTATCTATTTTTTGGATAAAAAATCTTGTTTATATCTGATTTTAAGATTTAATAAAGTTAAGTTTCAGTTTTAAGCAGGTAAATTAATCAATCTGATATAAAGGAGCGGTTATGCACAAGACGATACTTATCCCGATTGACCTGAATACAGGTGCGTTATCACCAAATGTAATTGCTGAAGTTAATGATTACGCCCGGGACAAAAATATTAAATTCCATTTTGTTACTGTGATTTTACCGTCAGAACAGCTTTTTGATTATGGGCTGACATTCCCTATTATGACAGATAATGCAAAATCTGAAGACCAGCGCATTAAACTTTTATTAGAAAAACTTGAAACAATGACTGATAAATTTGATGTGCCGAAAAATCAAATTTCCACCGGTGTGCTGCTCGGCAGCCCGGCAGAAGCCATTATTGAAAATGCAGAAAAAATCAAAGCTGATCTGATCATTATCGGGTCAAAAAATCCGACATTGAAAAGTCGTCTCCTTGGTTCAACAGCATCTGCGCTGATTCACTACGCAAATATTTCTGTGCTTGTTGTCCGATAAATACAAGCCCGTTAAATCGGGCTTTTTCACGTTTTTACGTCAATGTCCACGCTTGTTTTATTTATAATCACTCAGGTAAATCACTGCATCATTCAGGCAGTGAATGTCAGCGAATAATAATTGTATTTTTCGGGATACTTTCCTGCTAAATAATCAATGCATTTCCGCAATTTCCGCAAATGAATCGTTCCGGAGAGTATTTAGTCGCAAGCATATGAGATAAGGGGGCAATCTGTCGTTTTGAATAACAGCAAGGGCAGAAGTAGTGCTCATTTGAGGTTTCATCAGATTTTTCTTTACTGACATAAACTAAAGTACCGGATCTTAGTATAAGAGGTTCGTAATGTGCTTCATTGGTATTAAATTCATTGTGGTAGCGTACTTTTAACTCAAATGTAATGGCTTTTTCTTCAAATGAATTCAGTGACTGAACAAGTAACAGTGCATTATCTCTGCATGCAATCCCGTTACGAAGTAAATGGGTATACACCGCTTTCACATCAGCAGGTGTTTTGGCTTCTGATAAATCAGAAATTAGCTTAAGCATTTCATTATGAAGTTCTGTTGATTTTTCTTTTTCGGTGTTCATTAAATGATTTTCTCCGGTGTAATAGTGGCTATATTAGCGGATTTTTTTCTTTCTGACGAGAGTACAGATACGTATGCCTTGCCGGATAGGTGTATTCTTAATAGGTAGTGATTCTTCTGTTCCCTGCGTTATTGTGTTATCAGGCAGAGTGGTTGTAAATCAACGGGATATATATCTTTATGGTTTGTCGTTTATTTTTCATTGCACTATAAAATATTGAAAATGTTATTTTGTTTAAAGTGAAACATATCTATATATAGATGATTATTATCTGCTAGACTTAAAACTATCAGGTCGGGTAATGGATGCCTGTCATAAAGTGGAAAGTATAATGAAAAAGAGTCTGATTTTTGTTTTAGGTATTTTATTTTTATCTGGTTGCCAGAGTAAGGATCAGGTGTCTGAAAATGAAACTGTTTCAGATAAAGCATCTGATAAATGGGGAAATTGCCTGGTACGTTATACTGTCGGGAAGGCAGCTATTACGGCTGACAGCAAACAGGTTATTGTCGATGATGCGTATACGACCTGCAAAAAAGAAATGAATGAGGCTATTGAGGTGTTAGTTGCTGATTTATCAGCGGATAAGTCAGTTTCTGAACCGATGAAACAAGCGGCAAGACAAAAAGCGGTCGAGTTATTAGAGGTCGGTTATAAAAATGAGATTGTACCTGAGTTATATTCGGCTATTGATGAAATAAGAAAATTGAACTAGTGGCAACTGTACATAACCAGCGGTCAGTGTAATGTGTTTATAGCATATGTAATTTTCTGTATTTTTTTTATCGGAGAGAATGTCACATAAAAAATCTGCCAGAGTTATCCACTATAAACTGTGAATATTAAAAATATAATCAATAAAATGAAAGTATCATGCCCTTTATTTAAGAAAAGAATAATACATAATATTAGTGTATGATTATTGGTCGGAATTTAATTAAAATATATGGAAATATAAGGTCAAAGGTGTTTTATGGATAATGTATCGTCACAGAATGTTCAGATTCATGAATTTGTGGAACGGTTAAAAACAATTTCGGGGCAACAGTTTTTACGTTATCTGAATGAGAAAAAGATTAAAACAACGTGTCAGATGTGCGGACATAATGGTAAACAGGTTATTGATGAAACCAATTATACCACGGCACAGGATCGCCTTGAGAATAGAGAGCCGCACACATTTGTTACCTTTTTTTACCATACGCCGGGGATACCCGTTGACAGTACAAATAATTATTATTATCGGCTGACGTGTGATAACTGTGGCTTTATTACACAGCATAGTGCCAAACATGTATTGAGATGGCTGGATGAAAAAGAACATTTTGATCAAGAGTTAGTGCTCGCTATGCAGACAGAAGAAAAACCGGAAATAATGACAGAGAATGTACCCGCCGGTGAAACTGAAAAATAATTGATTTTTTAGCTGAACACCGGATATTTTTGCATTGGTGTTCAGCTCTGTTTTATTGCATACATACACCAGTCTTGATTTACTCATCATCTTCTTGCAATTTAACCAGAATGTTATGATTTTTTAGAACTTTACTTTGAGCGGCTGACAGGGTTATATGTTATACGCAGAAATACCTGTAATAAAAATAAACGGAGGGGTGTATGGAAGATGGTTTAATGGTAATTGCCGCATTAGCACTGATTGCATTAGTTGTCGGAGTGATAAAGCCTTCTCTGGTAGGAATGAAGAGTCGGATTGGCGCAGTTATTGGCTATACGATTATTTTTATTATTTTTTTAGTGCCGGCATTGATTTTATCACCGGACGGATATTTTCTAAAATAAAAAATTATTATTTATCGTTATTCAGACATTGTTCAGACATTGTGGAGAGAATTTAATTTAGTGTAAATAAGGTAAAGTTAGTTCCTGCCAGATTGACCTTTCCCTTAGGTCAACGTTTATAGTTAATTCCATCAAGCAGATATTAAATACAAAGGAATTAATGATGAAAAAAAACACTTCTTATTACTGTACTTCTCTCCGGTTTTATCACGTTCGGTGCTGCGGCATCAAATACAATGGTATTGAGCGGGGATATGCACGTTGTCAGTACACCGGTACAGAAAGAACTGGGTGATTCAATGATGCGTATGCATGATGATATGGCAAAAACACTTTCTGAACAAAATGCCGATATTGCCTTTACTGAAGGAATGATTGCACATCATAAAGGTGCAGTTGAGATGGCGAAAATAGAATTAAAATACGGTTCTGATGCGGAAATGAGAAAGCTGGCACAGCAAATTATAGATGCTCAGGGGCCGGAAATAAAACAAATGCAGGATTGGCTGGATAAAAATAAGCCTGCTAAGAAATAATACAATCAATAATATCACTGCATAATAATATATATTACTATGCAGTGATTTTTTATTTACGAAACCCTGCCTATTTACCATTTATGTGGTATCAACGTGCTATTCAGATCGCAAAAAAAACATTATATCAGCTCCGGGTCTCTTTAGTTTATAGACAATTAAAAGGTATCTGCGTATTACATAGTCTGTATTAAAAACTGACTCATATAACGGAATGATTGAGTGTAATCATAAGGGATGTACTATGACAGATCCGGCAATTACTGCATTTCTTGCAGAACGTAAAACAGAGTGGTTGAAAAAAAAAACTGAGAGGGTTAACAAAAAAAAACGGATATTGATGGGTTAAGGCAATACAGTGAAGTCGTTTTTTCTTTGGCTCAGTGGTTACCGCGTGCGGCAGTACGTGCCGGTCAGATATCCCTTTCGACTCATCCGTGTACATTTACGCACCCCTGCGCTCGTCAAAATAGCATGAATACAGGTGGTATTGCCGGTAATAACACGGTTACCGCTGTTATTGCGCAGGCAAAACAAGAGAATGATGGTTTTTTGCGTTCCGGTAATATACCGACGGAGCCTGATGCGCTGGGTAATGCCGCCGCACTGGATATATACAGATTTCTGATGCTGAAAATGCAGGATAACCGCACATTACTGACGCATATAGATGAAGAAAGTTCTCTGGCAAAATTACTGTTGAGTCACGGGGACTACAGTGTATTGCGCAAAGGTTTTCTACAGGTGGTAACCGGTAAAAAATCAGCGGTGACCAGTTCAAAAGTAAAACAAGTTTATTTCCCTGTTTTTGACAATATAGCCGGAGATAATTACCATTTACTTTCTGTCCTGACACCATCCGGTATATTGTTTGAATTACGTCGGCGTATTGAGTTTATCAGGCGGTCAGCCGTAGATAAAATAGAACAGAATAAGAATAACAAAAGAAATATTGAATCATTCCGAACTATTGATGGCGTTACTATTATCCGGTTTGGCGGAGGTAAACCTCAGAATATTTCTGTGTTTAATAATGATAATGCAGGGAAAGCCTGTTTGTTATTATCTGTTCCTCCGGGATTTAAATGTCAGGAGGTGCAGGATAGTGTCCGCTGATTATATTTTACTACCCCGTATTAATATTCATAATGCAAATGCGTTATCAGGACCATTCACTGTTGGCTTTCCGGCAGTAACTGCCTGGATGGGATTTATTCATGCACTGGGGAGAAAACTATCAGATGTCGGGTTTCCTTTTATCCGGTTGAGTTACACCGGCATTGTCTGCCACAGTTTTAATTTACAGGTTTATAAGTCACCTGAGGATATAACCTATTTGATTACCGGAAAAGGAAAGCCATTAAATAGAAATGGCAGAAAGGCATCATTTATTGAAGAAGCCCGGTGTCATTTAAATGTGTCATTATTTATCTATTGCAACCATCAAAATATGGATAAGAGTCGGTTACAGGACGTTGTTTATGATTTATTGCTGACTATGAAAATAGCCGGCGGGGATATATTGTCTGTATCAGCACCGGTTATCGGGACGTTGTCGGATGATAACCGTGACAATAATCGTCTGCTGCGCAAAATGATGCCCGGTTATGCATTACTTGAGCGCCGTGACCTGATGTCGGATGCGATGGATCGCGGAGAAGATGCAATGGATGCACTGCTCAATTATATCGCTGTCACCCGGGAGTATGTCGGAGAAAAAAACAGCAAAGGGAAGAAAAGAGTTAAATGGCACAACCGGCGTAAAGCGCCGGGGTGGATAATCCCTGTTGTGACCGGTTTTCAGGGTATTTCTGCACCCGGAAATGCGGAAAATCAGCGGGCAGAGGGCGTTATTCATCGTTTTGCCGAGAGCGTTGTGACATTGGGGGAGTTCAGGCGGGTTGATAAATTACGCCATCCTGCTGATATGTGGTGGGAGTATTCATATCAAAAAGAAAAAAACCTTTATTTGTGTCAGCAGGTTCGTTCTTATTTTCCGGGCCGGGGAGAACATTGATGGATGAACACAGGGATGTGGTGTCTGTTTTATCATTTGAGAAAAAATTAGTGCCATCTGATGGTGTTTTTTATGGCACAAATTGGCAGGAGGAGAGTCCGGTTATTCCGCTGAAATTACAGGAAAAATCAATTCGGGGAACCTTGTCGTTCCGGCAGAAAAAAAGGTCAGAAAGTCAGTTGCCGGAGGCTGGCGGGTATATGGGCAAACCCAACTTACAAACAGTGGATACCTGTGCGCTGGGACCGGAGCTGGACTCTCTGTTGTTTCGTTTTACTCTGAAGGTGATTGGCGGGCTTCAGTACCCCTCGGCGTGTAACAATGCTGCATTCAGGCAGCGTTATGAAAAAGTGGCAGCGGACTATCTGGCACGGGAAAAATGCAGGGAGCAGGGGCATCGCTATGCACTCAATATTGCGAATGCCCGCTTTCTTTGGCGTAACCGGGTGGGTGCTGAACATATTGAGGTGGTGGTTAATATCCTTAATAAAGGGCGGGAGCAGCAGTGGCTTTTTGACGCATGCAGATACAGTATCCGTGATTTTGACCAACGGGATGCTGATATCAGTACTCTGGGTGAAAAAAATAGCACAAGCACTCAGCGGTAATAAAGGTGCGTTATTACTTGAAATTTCAGCCCGTGTTCAGTTGGGAAGAGGGCAGACGGTGTATCCGAGTGGTGAACTGATACTGAATAAAGGAAAAGGCACTAAAAGTAAGGTGCTTTATCATATTGACGGAACAGCGGCGATGCATTCACAGAAAATTGGTAATGCATTGCGTTCTGTCGATACCTGGTATCCTGCGTATTCTGATCCGCTTAACAGTGCCGGAGCGATTGCAGTTGAGCTGTTTGGTGCGGTGACTCACCTGGGGATGGTCTTTCGCCCGCCCGGCTCCGGACAGGATTTTTATACCCTTTTTTATAAGTGGGTGTACGGGGAATTATTACAGGAAAATGAGGAGCACTATGTCGTCGCGGTATTGATCCGCGGAGGGGTATTTGGTGAGGGGGATAAATAAAACAGCATATGAATTATTATCAGACTATCACTATATTATCTGAGGCGACTGTCTCTCCGGTATTTATCCGGCAAAAAGTCTGGCAGCGAATACATATTGCGCTGGCTGATAATAAAATAGCAAAAAACAGCAGTGCCATTGCTGTTGCATTTCCTGATTATAGTAGCCGGGAGCCTACACCGGGGCACCGGTTAAGATTGCTGGCAATGAAATATGACGAATTGATAAAACTGAATATAACAGAACGATTAGCGGGTATGTCCGGTTATATTGCAATTAGTCCTGTATTACCTGTGCCGGAGCAAAATATACCGGTCAGCTATATCCGTGAGCATGTTAAAGGGCGGGCGCGTATTAACAAAGATATGCAGTTAAAAGCGGTACGGTGGGCAGTACAAACCGGGCAATCTTTGGATATATGTCTGGCAGCACTGGAAAAATCAATGCCCCGCACCTGTACGTCGCTGCCGTTTATCCGGACAGAATCGTGCTCAGGACAAATGTCATATCGCCCGTTTCCGTTATTTATCAGACGGTTGGTTTTTAGTTCGTCGCAGCAGGGGGAATTTACCTGCTACGGGCTGAGTCATAAGCGTGCTGTGCTTTCTGCTGTTGCGACCGTGCCGCATTTCTGATGATATTTACTGCCACGCAGGCAGCTTAGAAATAATTATGATAGAGAGATTATTTACTGCCATACAGGCAGCCGTTCTTATTAGATTATGTGTGTTGATACAGCGTGTATTAAAAACAAAACGTCCTTGTCATATGCTACAGGGCAAGGACGTTTTTGTTATTTATTCAGCCGGCGAGGCGTAAATTTCCGGGAGAGGAGGGCAGTGAGGATCCGGACTGACGACAAAGGTTACATCAGTGGAGAAACGACGTTTTGGTGCCAGTTCCCAGACAACCCGTAATGAAAATTCACCACTTTCGGTCGGTTTTCCATACAGCGTGCTGGTTCTTTCATTAAAACTCAGTCCGATGCTGCTTTGAAAATAGATACCAAGGACGGTGACTTGTCTGCCGTCATGCAACATTGCCGTGACCGGAGAGTTAAACGGTTCATTCTGACGGGCGCGTGCGACTTCGATCCGGATTGTCGGTCGTGCAGGTGCCTGTGGTGCAAGCGGCATCAGGGGATCTGTCTGCGCGTCGCTATGGACCGTGATGATATCCGCAGGATCAGCAGGCGGGAGGTGGATATGTTCCGATCCCGGTTCGTTTTCCGGGGCAGTTACGGATTTGCTGTCTTCTGTTACATCTTTAAAGACAGGGCCGGCAGGCGTTGCGGTGGGTTTATCTTCATTATTACCGGATGATTTTCCCGCCGCGAGTAATGCGGCCAGCCCCCAGGGTTTAGGATCGGCGGCATCTGTATCATCTGCAAATAACCAGTTTTCTGCCAACAGGTCATTGTCCTGTTGTTTGGTTGTCGGCGGCAGGCTGTTAAACAGCGTGGTTCCGGTCGGCTCCGGTTGCACCGGCGTTACGGGGATCGCGGATGGCGTACTCTGTGAATGTGTGCCGGTATCGGGCTCATCAAACAACCATGCGCCACTGCGCATGTGTGATCCATCGGCGGAGAGATCGCCGATCGCGGGGATCTCTGAGTCATCGGTATCAAGGTCTTCAAATAACCAGCTGTGATTTTTCAGCTGATCATGTTTTTCTGTTGGCTCCGGGAATTCAGGAAAGAGGGATTTATCACCAAAAATAGACGCAATATGGTCGGCAACTTCTGCTGCCGTGTCTTCTGCTGTATCTTCTGTACTCTCTTCAACCGGCATTGTGATAGTGTCGGTCGGTGTTTCACTTTGCGCCGCTTCCGGTATTACCGGGGCGTTCACCGGTTCGCTTTGTGGCACAGATGGCGAGCCGGAAAAACTGAATATATCGCTGAGTACCACCGCTGCCGGTTGCCCGGGTTTGTCTTCAGACTCAGTCACTGTGTCTTCGACAGGTTCAGTAATTATTTCTTCCGGTGTGGCTTCCGGCTGCTCAGTCATTTCATCTTGTTTTTCAGTTGGTTCTGAAAATGTGCCGAATGGCGGAAGGTCGGTATCATCTGCCTCAGTGTCTTCAAATAACCAACTGTGATTTTTCTGTGAAACCGGTGTTTCTGTCGGCTCTGAGAATTCAGGGAAGAGGGATTTATCACCAAAAACAGACGCGATATGGTCAGAGACTTTTGCTGCCGTATCTTCTGTTGTCTCTTCTGTACTCTCTTCGGCATTCTCTTCAACCGGCATTGTGATAGTGTCGGTCGGTGTTTCACTTTGCGCCGCTTCCGGTATTACCGGGGCGTTCACCGGTTCGCTTTGTGGCACAATTGGTGCGCCGGTAAAACTGAAGATATCACTGAGTACCACAGCTGCCGGTTGCCCGGGTTTGTCTTCAGACTCAGTCACTGTGTCTTCAACCGGCTCAGCAATTATTTTTTCCGGAGTGGCTTCCGGCTGCTCAGTTATTTCATCTTGTTTTTCAGTTGGTTCTGAAAATGCGCCGAATGGCGGAAGGTCGGTATCATCAGTCTCAGTATCTTCAAATAACCAACTGCGGTTTTTCTGTGGGTCCTGTGTTTCTGTTGGTTCTGAGAATTCAGGAAAGAGGGATTTATCACCAAAAATAGCGGCGATATGGTCAGCGACTTTTGCGGCGGTGTCTTCTGCTGTCTCTTCTGTACTCTCTTCGGCACTCTCTTCAACCGGCATTGTGATAGTGTTGGCTGGTGTTTCACTTTGCGCCGCTTCCGGTATTACCGGGGCGTTCACCGGTTCGCTTTGTGGCACAGATGGCGCGCCGGTAAAACTGAAGATATCACTGAGTACCACAGCTGCCGGTTGCGCAGGTTTGTCTTCAGACTCAGTCATTGTGCCTTCGACCGGCTCAGCCATTATTTCTTCCGGTGTGGCTTCCGGCTGCTCAGTCATTTCATCTTGTTTTTCCGCCGGTTCTGAAAATGCACCTAATGGCGGAAGGTCTGCATCATCAGTCTCCGCGTTTTCAAATAACCAACTGTGATTTTTCTGCGGGTCTTGTGTTTCTGTTGGCTCTGAGAATTCAGGGAAGAGAGATTTATCACCAAAAATAGCGGCGATATGGTCGGCGACTTTTGCCGCAATATCGTCTTCTGTCTCTTCTGTGTTGTCTTCAATACTCCCTTCAACCGGAGTATCACTCACTGCAATTTCCGGTATGGCGGGTTCTGTTTCTGCGGTTTCGTTGTTCAGGGCGGAGAGTGTGCTGCCACTGAGAAGGCTGCCCATTACCATCTGTGGATTTTGTGATTGCAGCTCAGCTAATTCGGTTGCCTGCGTGGCGGCAATTTCGCTGTGTTTTATCTCAATAAGGCGGGTAAGAAAGTCCAGAGCTGCGGTGATGGTATCGTCATCACACAGTGCAGTTAATTCTGTGTTGCGGACACGGCGTCCGGCCTGTTCCACCAGTATTGTGCAGATTGCACGCTTCTGATCGGGTGTTATCTCCATTAACCTTTCCCTCTGTTAACATCTGAATTATCACTGTGATTAAAACGGATACCCCATTCGTATTACGGGTCATATATCCGGTATCGTCCTGACTGACAGGGTAAGTGCATTCCCTTATCCACATTGGTCAGGGAATTGTTTAACCATCATACTGCAAAACGTACAGGGCAAAATATGGGGGAAGTCTGATTGACGCAGGATGCTACATAATAAAATAATGGCAATCTTATTAATCCTAAATTTATGTTATTTAATATCAAATTAAGTAATAACAACTAGTCCCTGGTATCGGATATGGGTTTCTTTTCAGGTGCCTGTTCTATTTTTCATGATATTAAACAAAGATTCAGGTATCGCTGATTGTTTCTGACCTGAAGAAAGCTAAGATGAGCATTCCACTTAAGGGGAGATGGTCGTGCGGGCAAATATACCGGAGGAGACGGCAGGATGACGTATCGCGCATATTTTCAATCTGTAAAAAGTTTATCGCAGGCGCAGCGTCAGAAAATGGCCTCACTCTATTTTGCGTATTACACCGGTAGTGACAGCACGCAATTTTTGTCTGACCTTGCTCATAAGCAGGAAGTTCTGTTTCTGATGTACGGTGATGAGATTGCCGGGTTCAGCACGTTACAGTTTTATCCGTTCCGCGGACACCGGATTGTCTATTCCGGCGACACAATTGTGCATCCCTCCCACTGGAAACAACAGACACTGCACGGTGCCTGGCTGCGGCGTATTGCCCTGCTGCGGGAAGAGTATCCGGATGAGCGCGTATTCTGGCTTTTGCTGGTCAAAGGTGTGCGCACCTATCGTTATATGAGCACGCTGGCGCTGACGTTTTATCCGCACAGGGACGGCAATATTAAAGAGCCGGAACTGGCGAAATTAGCAGCTGATTTGGCAAAAGATAAATTCGGTGTGCTGTATAACCCCGCCCGGGGTGTGGTGGAGTGCCCGACGGCGTTTGGTTATCTGAACCGGACTATGGCGGCGGTTTCTGATGCGCAGCGCAGCAAGCCGGATGTCGCTTTTTTCCTGCATAAAAATCCGCACTATGTTTGCGGTCATGAATTGGTCTGCCTGTGTGAAATCACACCGGACAATATCCACCCACGCTTTCAGTCACTTTTTACCCGGCCCGATGTTGAGTTCTGTCATGGATAACGCATGGCGTCATTTCCGGCGCTGGTCACCTCCCCGTACTGAAAAATACTCACTGCGCGAATGCCAGTCCCGGTGGCTGGCAGCCTGCCTTGCTGCTAATAAAACCTGTGCTTACGGGCAGTTACATCATTTTGATACTGTAATATCCATGTCTGATTACCAGCAGACGGTCCCTCTGACCACCTATCATGACCTTGCACCATGGATAACCCGTGTGGCAGAAGGTGAGGACAATCTACTTTATAACGCACCGACTCTGGCATTTGAAATGACCGGCGGCAGCCACAGCGGCGGCAAATTACTGCCTTATACGGCCGCCGGTCTGAATGATTTCCGTCTGGCCATGATTGGCTGGTTACATGATGTGGCAGATAATTTTGATCTGACTCACGGGCGGGTCTACTGGGCGCTGAGCCCGGCGGTTACCCGGATAACGCAGACTCCCTGCGGATTACCGGTCGGTGGCGGTGATGCATTGTATCTGGGAGACGAAAATATCACGGCATTCAGTACATTATCAGCGGTTCCCCTGAGCCTGGGGCAAGTGGAAGACCCGGCAGACTGGCAGTTGCTTACACTGGTTTATCTTTTGTATTGTGACGATTTACGCCTGATGTCTGTCTGGAGCCCGGCATTTTTGTTTCCGCTGCTTAATGCACTTGATTCACGCCGGGCTGAGATTACCGCACTGCTGAGCCGGGGCGGAGAGCTTGCGGGACATTCGCTGACGGCAAACCCGGCGGCGCTTTCGCGTTACCGTGATTATCTGGACAACCATAATACAGAGGTGTTATGGCCCGCGCTGACACTGATCAGCTGCTGGGATCAGGCCTCTTCCGGGCCGCTGGCGCGTGCGCTGATGGCGCGCTTTCCGTCAGTGACACTTCAGGGTAAAGGGCTGCTTTCCACCGAAGCGGTGATCACCATCCCGTCTGTCGGGGGTGATCCGCACCTGAGTATTGACAGTAATTTCTATGAATTCAGCCACCATTCCGGGCATCTTTTTCTTGCAGATGAACTGGAGTGCGGTGAAACATACAGTGTGATTGTGACCACCAACAGCGGGCTGTACCGCTATCAGACAGACGACCGGGTGTTATGCACCGGGCACAGTGAAGAGGGTATCCCCCGGCTGCGTTTTATAGGGCGCGATGGTGTTAACAGTGATTTGGTCGGGGAAAAACTGACTGAACCCTTTGTCTGCGCCGGGTTATCTGCATTACAGGATTTTGCCGTGCTTGCCGCCGATCCGGATGCGCCGGGCTATGTCCTGCTGCTCAGTGACTCAACTATGAATGATGAGCAGGCGCAGGAGAGCTGTGACGAGGTTGAACATTACCTGTGCAGCAATCCGCAATACCTTTATGCGAGACGCCTCGGGCAGCTTAATCCGCTGACATATTACCGCCTGCATGAGCCGGTGGAGCACTATTTCCGCTTACAGTTACAACAGTCGAAACGGCTGGGAGAGATAAAAATCCCGGTCCTGCTGACAACACCGGATTGGCGGACCATGTTTGACCTCAGGGAGTTTCCGTGATGACACAGACTATGTATTCGCCACAGCGTCCGCTTGATCTGGTGCTGCTTTCGCCTAAAGGACCGCTGTACCGCAAGCGGGGCGGAATTTTCAAACGTTCTCTGCGTTATCAGCCGCTGACGCTGACGACTCTCGCGGCATTAGTGCCGAAATCTCTGCCGGTGACTATCCGGCTGATTGATGAAAGTATTGAAGAGTTGCCGGACGATTTCACCGCCGATCTTGTTGTGATGACGGTGATCACCGGAAATGCGCCACGCGCTTATGATCTGACCGCGCAGTTCCGGGCAAAAAAGATCCCCGTAGTGCTCGGCGGACCGCATGTGACATTGCTGCCGCAGGAAGCATTACAGCACGCCGATACTGTCTGTATCGGCTATTCAGAGCAGAGCTGGCCGCAGCTTATCCGTGATTTTATGGATGGCGCGATGCAGCGGGAATACCGGCAGAGTGCGGATTTCACACTTGATATACCTGATTTGCCATTTCCTGAGCGCGAGCGTTTTGATGCGAAGCATTTTCTCACTCAGGGGGTATTTGAAGCCACACGTTCCTGTGCGCATAACTGTGAATTTTGTGTCGCGCCGAGTGCCTGGGGACGTAAACAGTTCCAGCATCCGGTGGAATGGGTGACGGAAGATATCCGCCGCTATGTGGAACGCACCGGCAAACGGAAAGTCATTTTTGTCGATTTAAACCTGGTGTCTGATATCGGCTACGCCAAACGGCTGTTTACGGCGCTGATCCCGCTGAATATTCAGTGGTTCGGATTATCCACGGTACTGATAGCACATAACCACGAATTGATGGAGCTGATGGCTCGCAGCGGCTGTAAAGGGTTGTTGCTGGGGCTGGAAACCGTCAGTGACGGCAGCCTGAAAGATGCCGGGAAGAAATTTAACGGATCGGTGGATTACAAAGAATTAATCGGCGATTTGCACCGCTTAAAGATAGCTATTCAGGGCTGTTTTGTGTTCGGACTGGATCACGATACCACGGATGTATTTGATCGCACGGTTGATTTGGCGATCGATGCCGGAATTGATTTACCGCGTTTTTCTGTTCTGACGCCGTTTCCCGGTACGCCGCTGTTTAAGCGCCTGGAAGAGGAACAACGGATCTTAACTACGGACTGGTCGTTGTATGACGCGCAGCATGTGGTATTCCGTCCGGCGCTGATGAGTGCACGCGACCTGGAGCTCGGTCATGAGCGCGCCTGGAAAAAAGTGTACCGCTACAGCAGTATTGCGCGGCGCTTATGGCAGGCGCGTAATTTTAAACCGCTGGCGCTGACGGCAAACCTGGGTTACCGATTCTATGCGCATCATTTACATCAGTATTACACCTGTGACTGGCCGATTGAGCATCATCCGGCAAAGTCGGGTAACAACTGATGCGGCTGACCTTTATTCATCCGGCGATTGGTCACCGGCGCGGTGAGGCGTATCTGCGCTCCTGGCAGATGGAGCCGTTGCCGGTGGCAACACTGAAAGGGTTGACCCCGGCGGATATCGATACCCGTTTTTATGATGATCGCCTGGAGACAATCCCGTTTGATGAGCCAACGGATTTAGTCTCCATTTCGGTGGAAACCTACACAGCGAAACGTGCGTATCAGATTGCAAGCGAGTACAGAAAGCGCGGGGTACCTGTGCTGATGGGCGGTTTTCATGCCACGCTGGTGCCGGAAGAGGTAAAACGTTTTGCCGATACGATTGTTACCGGTGAGGCGGAATCTGTCTGGGAAACACTGATTGATGACTGGCGCCACGGTACGTTGCAGCGGGAATACCACGGGGAACAGACAGATCTCCGGGGTGTTCGTGTTGATCGCAGCTTATTTGCAGGCAAGCGCTATCTGCCGATAGGGCTGATAGAAACCGGGCGCGGCTGCCGTTTTCACTGTGAATTCTGCGCGGTTCAGGCATTTTATCAGCAGCGTTACCGGCGGCGTGATCCTGACCATGTCCTGCGGGAGCTGGCTGAGCTGAAAGGTACAAAAAATCTGTTTTTCTTTGTGGATGATAATTTCGCGGGCAGCCTGAGGGAAAGTGGTGATGTCTTACCGGAACTGGCAAAAGCCGGTGTCCGCTGGGTGACTCAGATGAGTATTGATGCCGCCCATGATGAAGAATTTGTCCGCGCGCTGTCACAGGCGGGCTGCCGTGGTGTTTTGATTGGGTTTGAATCCCTGAATGAAGCCAATTTACGGCAGATGAAAAAAGGCTTTAATACTATGAAAGGCGGCTTCAGTCAGGCGCTGGCAAATTTGCGCCGTCATAGTATTGCAGTCTACGGCACCTTTGTGTTCGGCTATGATCATGATACGCCGGACTCTTTTGGTGAAGCCGTGGCTTATGCCCGGGAGCAGAGTATGTATATCGCGGCGTTTAATCATATGACGCCGTTTCCGGGCACACCGCTTTATGAACGACTGGCGCAGGAAAAACGCCTGCGTTATGAACAGTGGTGGCTTGATGATAACTATCGTTATAACGAGCTGCCGTTTTATCCGGCACAACTGTCTCCTGAGGCAGTCACGCAGGGATGCCTCTCGGCACGGAAGGCATTTTATAGTTCACGATCGATTTTTCAGCGCAGCTGGCGTAACCGGGGTGATTTTTTTATGTTTCGCAATTACTTCCCGATTAACTGGCTGCATCACCGCGAAATAAGCAGCCGTAACGGCTATCCGCTTGGTGATGAAAATTGGCAAGGTAAATTATCAGAGGTGAAATGATAGAGGTCATTGACGCGACAACGGAGCATATCGCAGAGTTACTCGGGCTCCTTGAAGATAACGCCATGCAGGGTGAATGGGAACTGATTATGACCCGTCGCCCGGGCTATTTTTCGCCCCGGGATGATTTCGGGGATGTGTATCCGGCACTGGCCAGAGACGGTGATACTCTGGTCGGTATGTGCCAGCTCACTGTACAGACCGGCTGGGTGAACGGGGAAGACGCGCAGATGGGCTATCTCAGCAGCCTGCGTATTGTACCGAAATACCGCAATCATCTGAAAGTATTACAGGCAGGATTTTCCTACCTGCGGCAGCTACCGACACCAGATCACTGCTACACCAGTATTGCGGAAAATAATCTGCTGGCGCGCCGGTTACTGGAGCGGGGTGTGGAAGGTTTACCGCTTTACCGGCATCTGAGCAACATGACTACCCTGGCGATGAATAAACACCGGGGTAAAAACCGCGGGCTGTGGAAAGTGGTTCCGCCGGAAGATTATACGGATGTTATCCGTTTTTTTGCTCAGGAAGCAGAGTCCCGCCAACTGGCCCCGGCACTGAATCTCAAGGCGATGCAGCAGGTCGGGATCACGGTTTTGGGCAGTTATCAGAACGGACAACTGGTGGCGTGCGGGATGCTCTGGGATCAGCGGGCATTCAAGCAGGTGGTGGTCGCGAGTTACTCCGGAAAAATGAAGATGCTGCGCCCGGTTTATAACGCGTTTGCAGGCATGACAAAGCGTCCGCAGATGCCGGCAATTGGTGATGTTATCCCGCAGAGCTTCCTCTCATTCCTTGCGTGTACGGATGACACACTGCTTCCGGATCTGATTGAGGAAGCTATGCTGTTTTGTACCACGCCAATCATGACGGTCGGGCTGCCGTCCAGCCATATCTGCACAAAAGATGTGATTGCCCGTACCGGTGCATCCGTGTATTGCACCCGGATCTATGGTGTGGATCTCACCGCAGCGCCAATGTGGGACGGGCGGATTGTGTGGCCGGAGGTGGCTCTGTTGTGAACATCGTGCTTATCTACCCGAATATGGGAGATTACCGCACGAAAGATGCAATGACGCCGCTGGCGATAGGTATTCTGGCGGCGCTGTCACCGGGGCACCGCCTGACATTTTATGATGATCGTCTGGAGAAAATTCCGGACTCCCTGCCGGACGCGGATCTCATTGCGATATCGGTTGAAACCTTTACTGCCCGGCGCAGTTACCAACTGGCGGATAAATTTCGTCAGCAGGGCAAAAGAGTGGCGCTCGGCGGCTGTCACATTACGTTTATGCCGGATGAGGCTGCAAATCACGCAGATACGCTTCTGCTGGGTGATGCAGAGGGCGCATGGGAGCAGATGCTCGCGGATGCTGAACGCGGCAGACTGCGTTCCTGCTATCAGGGGGATCACACGCGCCCGCTGACAGAGTATAAACTTGACCGGCAGATTTTTACCGGCAAGCGTTACGCGCCTATCTCGCTGGTGCAGTATTCGCGGGGCTGCCGTTTTGCCTGTGATTTTTGCTCCATTCATGCGTTTTATCCGGGCGGCGTGCGTACCCGTCCGGCAGTACAGGTGCGTGAAGAGATCCGTTCTCTGCCTGCCAATCGCTTCATTTTGTTTGTCGATGACAATCTGTTTTCCGGTCGCCGGTCGCTGAATGATTTTTTACAGATGCTTGCGCCGCTGAAACGGTGTTGGGGCTGTCAGATAAGCATCGATATAGCGCGTGATGAAAGCATGCTGGATGCATTGGCGCAGGCGGGCTGCGGTTTTGTGCTGATAGGCTTTGAAAGCCTGAACAGTGCGAATTTACGGCAGATGGGAAAATCCTGGAATCATTCAGCGGGTGATTATGCCGCTGTTGTGGCGGCGCTGCATCAGCGCGGGATCGGCGTTTACGGCACTTTTATTTTTGGTTACGACGGCGATACACCCGATACCATTGCGCAGTGTCTGCATTTTGCACAGGAAAACCGGCTGGAAGTCGCGAATTTTAATTTACTGAACCCTACTCCCGGTACAGCGCTGTACGACAGACTAAAATCACAGGGAAGGCTGTTGTCACCGCACTGGTGGATTGACCCGGATTACCGCTACGGTGACCCGGTCTTTACGCCCGGCGGCATGAGTACGGAACAACTGACCGAACTCTGTTTTCAGACCAAAACCCGGTTTTACCGGTTTGGCTCTGTTATCCGGCGGCTCTGCCGGTTTAGTCCGCGACGGCGCTGGCGCACATTGTGGGTGGCGTGGCTGGTCAATATTGTTTCCCACCGGGAAATAGCCCGCAAACAAGGGAAACAGCCGGGGGGAAAAGCATGAAGCTGATACTGATCAAACCCAATATCGGACGGCGCGAACACAGTCTTTATGTTGATGAAGGGCGGATGGAGCCGCTGATGCTCGGCATTCTGGCCGCACTTACGCCACCGGATGTCGAGGTTGTGCTGTATGACGACCGCATGGAAAGCATTCCTTATGATGAACCCGCCGATCTGGTCGCTATCACTGTTGAAACCTTTACTGCCCGGCGCGCTTATGAAATAGCCGCGCAATTCCGCGCCCGTGGTGTGCGGGTGGTGATGGGCGGTATTCACGCCACACTGCTGCCGGAGGAAGTGGCACTGTATGCCGATAGCGTCTTTACCGGTGACGCGGAAACCCGCTGGGCAGAAATGATTGGCGATGCACGGAGAGGGCGGCTGAAGCCGCGCTATGATGCGCCTGCCGGTGTCGGACAAATCGATCACAATCAGTGTGGCTGTCTGCCCCGGCGTGATATTTTCAAAGGCAAAGGGTATCTCCCGATCAGCCTGATGCAGTTTACACGGGGTTGCCGGTTTGCCTGCCGTTTCTGTGCGGTCAGCCGCTATTTCGGACGGCAGCATTATATCCGCCGTATTGATGAAGTGGTGCGTGAGATTGAAACGCAGAAGCCAAAATTTATCTTTTTTGTCGATGACAATATCGCGTCTGATCATGGCGCGCTCAGTGAGTTATGCAGCGCGCTTACTCCCCTGAATATTCACTGGATAAGCCAGGCAAGCCTGGATGTCACCCGCAACCGTCCGCTGATGACCAGGCTACAGCAAAGTGGCTGCTGGGGGAATGTGATGGGATTTGAGTCCATTAACCCGGACAGTTTGCGAGATGCACGAAAATCGCCGAATTTACGCGAATTTTCGCAATATCGTGAAGAAATTGCCGTATTGCGTGATTTCGGGTTACAGACCTGGGCGGCGTTTACCCTCGGCTATGATCATGATACGGCTGAGAGTGTGGAACAAACGACAGAGTTTGCCCTGAAAAACCGTTTTGCGTTTGCTGCCTACAATATTCTGATGCCGTATCCCGGAACACCGCTTTATCAGCAACTTGCGCAGGAGAACCGCCTGTTGTTTGACGGGAAATGGTGGCTGCATCCGGAATACCGTTTTAATCAGGCGGCATTTCAGCCTGCGCAGATGAGCCCGGAAACCCTGACAGAACTGTGCCACAACGCCCGCAGCCGGTTTAATAGTGTGCCGTCGATTATCCGCCGCTTTTCTGATCTGCGTTTGACTCTGCAATCTCTTTCCCGCATGGCGACATTCTGGCGCTATACCTTATTGTTTCGCAAAGAAGTGCATAAGAAGCACCGGATGCGGTTCGGGCTGAAATAACAATAGAGGAAACGGCTGATGATCGGCGGATCTGACTCTTTCGCGCAGCGTGCGCTCAGTTACCTGCTGTGGTGTATCCCGGTCAGTGTGGTGTTTTTTACCCTTTATCCGCTGATGAATATGTTTACCGCCGGGCGGGAAACGCTGTATTCCTTATGGGTTACGGCTGAACTTGGCATCCCCTTTGTGCCGGAATTTATCTGGGTGTATTGCTCATTTTACCTGATTATCCTCGCACCATTGTGGTTTGTGCCGCGCCGCGAACACCGGCAACTGGCGTTTACTTTTATCGCGGTGACGCTGATTGGCGGACTGATATTTTTTCTGCTTCCGGCACAGCTTGGTTTTGTACGGCAACTGCCGGATAACCCGCTTTACCGGGCGATGTATCAGACACTGTTTGAACTGGATCAGCCGCATAATCTGGTGCCGTCGCTGCACGTTGCCTGGTCGTGTGCGGCAGTTATGGCGATTATCCGTCATACCGGAAAAGGGCTGACAGCGCTGTTTTTACTGTGGCTGGCGCTGATCGCGCTCTCCACATTACTGGTTCATCAGCACCATGTGGCGGATGTTGTCACCGGGTTGCTGCTGGCTGTGATTGTTTCATCTGTAATGAGGAAATTATTATGAAAAGGATCATTATCAGTGCATTGATGGTATTGAGTTTTTCACTCCATGCGCAGCCCGGTGAAGAAGATGGCGCTATTCATGACGAGTTGCGTCAGGTGATCGCCACTGTCGCCGGTGCTATCAACAGCGGGGAGTATGACAAAATGCTGCCGGTGATGAGTGACAATCTGCGGGCAACACCGATTACGCAGGAGTTTATTTCAGGCAAAGAAGCGATAAAACCCTATTTTGAGTCCTGGTTTGGTCCGGATAAATTCCTGAAAAAGCTGAATATCAGTTTTAATGCTGATGCGGTGACAGAACTGTCAGCGGATAAAACCTGGGGTATTGCATACGGCAGCGGGCTGGAAAAATATCAGCTGAGCGACGGGCGCACATATGATTTCCCGACCCGCTGGACAGCCGTTGTTGCACCGGAAGAGGGCAAGTGGAAAATTCGCGCTATTCATATCGGGACAAATTTTACGGATAATCCGCTGCTGAATGAAACGACTGCCGCTTTGCATGGCATGATGTACGGCGCAGGCGGGCTGGTAATTGGTCTGCTGGCAGGGATTTTCCTGTTCCGCCGCAAATGTGCGGGTAAACCGGAAACGGCAACGGATAAAAAATAACAGCGGAGTTTCTTTGCTGAATCCGGGGGCGGCTGATAACGGGCAAAACGAAAAGACGCTGTAAATACATCCGTGTAAGCTCAGCCGCGCCATCCATGGCGCGGATGCTTTTCGTTGTTCTGCCCGTTATCGCCGTAGCACCTGACCGGCAGAGTTATCAATAAAAAACACGTTCCCTTATTTCCCCGGCGGAAATAAAAAATCCAGATCCGCCAGTGCGCCCATTTGTGGTGCAGGGCGCACGCCATAACGCCACAGACTGAAATAAATCCGCCAGAATGTCGGGCGCGGCTGGTCATCCACCAAAGATGGTAACTGATACCAGGGAGCCTGAGGATGCTGGTGGTGCGCAAGGTGACAGTGATAATTAAGGGCTATCCAGCGGGAAAGCGGCAGAACTTTCAGGTTCCAGGCTCCATTTATCACATCGCGGCGGCTCCATGCGTGATCAACATATTGCAGTGCCGACCAGTGCAGTGCGAATGCCCACAGGCAGAGAAAATATCCCGCCGCACTTAAATCCAGCGACCAGAACAGCAGCGCCTGCCAGAGAAACGCACCGAGCAATTCACTCCAGACCGTCAGCGGCGGCAGTTTCGCCAGTTCGGGAACCTGGGAGCCGAACCCCAGCGCCGGGGCGATTTTTGTGACAAATACCTGCGAGCGGTAAACACCCGGCGCAAAGAACCAGATAAGGTTACCGAGCAGCACACAGAAATAGTAAAGCCCCAGCAGATTTCCTGCGTAGAGCCAGATATTGCGCAACCAGCGGGGCTGATGTGACAGATAATAATCATACAGCTCATTATCAGTGCGGTTATTTTTGTGATGATTTAAATGCGCCCGGCGCTGGAGGGTAAAAGAGGTCGGAAATGCCCAGGCAGCAATCACACCAATCACGCGGTTCTCTGTTGCAGAATGTGCAGCCACGTCATGAACCGCCTCATGCAGGATGGCAAATGGCATATTGTTGATCAGCATAAAGCCAATCAGAGCGGGAAGCGCCCAAAACCAGGAAAGATGACTGACCGCCCACAGGCACACAGCCGCTGCCGTCATTGATAAAATCAGTAAAACAGCGTTAAGCAAAAGGCGCATCAGTCAGACTTCCTTGTGTTATCAGTGACTACCAAAGGACTAAACAGGGCGGGGTTTTCCCGGCGCAAACGACGGCCATAGAGACGGAAACCGAGGTTTGCCGCCAGGCGGATCAGACGGTTTCCCGGATGGCTGAAAATCCGCCGCCCGATAGCGGACAGGCGGTATGTTTCACGCCAGGCTTCATGCAGCAACGCGTGCAGTTCTTCCGGCGACATCTGTTTGGGCTGGAAAACAACATGTTCGTTGTCATATAAACTCAGGTCTTGTGTGATTAACCGGCCTTCCTGCTTCATTCTTTCCCACAACCTGGTTCCGGGCAGCGGCGTCAGGACAGAAAAACGCACCAGATCCAGCCCGAGAGCCGGTATCCGGCGGAGAGTGTCGCGGATACTCTCCGGGGTATCTTCATCAAAACCCAGAACAAAACAGCCGAGTGCGGCGATTTTATTATCACGCAGAAGGCGGATCTGCCGCTGGTATTCACTGACCTGATTACAGCGCTTTCCGACAGCGCTCATGGTGTGCTGACTGAGATTTTCGAGCCCGATCAATAATCCTTCACAGCCACTGTCACACAGGGCGCGGAATACCTCTTCGTCATCGGTCACATTAAGCGTTGCCAGCCCGGACCAGCGGATATCCAAGGGGCTCAGAGCGCGAAAGAGCGCGAGGCTGTATGCGCGATCGGCATACAGATTCGGGTCAAGAAAAATCCAGCGTCGTTCACCGCTGAGTTTTATCTCTTCAATGACCTCTTCAACCGGGCGGGCTGTCCCTTTTCGTCCCCACTGATGCTGTATCGAACAAAAGTCACAGGACAGCGGACAGCCGCGATCGGCAATAATCGTCGGAATTTTCATATAAGTACGGCGGGGAAGCAGATCACGGCGCGGTACCGGCATTGGCAGATAACCCCGCTCCGGTGTGTGCTGATAGCGGGTAAGGGGATGTCCGTCCGCAAAGTCCTGCAAAAATTGCGGCCAGATGTGTTCACCTGCGCCGATCATGACGGTATCTGCATAATGTGCAGATTCATCAGGTTGCAGCGTGACATGTGCCCCGCCCATTGCAACATATGCTCCGCGCTGCCGCCAATAATGGCACAGCGCATAAGCACGCGGAGAAGAAGAGGCGGTGGCGGTGATAACCACGAGATCAAAATCGCCGGTGGTGACAGGCGGGGAAACACCTTCATCTGTCAGTGTCAGTTCTGCGTTCAGGTGTGGCGGAACAAGGGCGGCAAGTGTGATAAGGGTCAGCGGGGCATAACTGATGGCAACAGAAAACGCACTTTTCCGGTAACGGTACGTTCTGTCAAACGGCAAAATCAGTAAAATATTCACCGCTGTATCCTGTTCCTGAATTTGACATAAGTAAGGCAACAATGACACAGCGCGCAGGTGTACGCACTGTGTCTGATCAATTATCAGGCTTTAACCACTTCCAGGATGGAGACATAACAGCCGGTCGGGATCAGCCGGTTGATTTTCAGTCCGGCTTTTGCCAGCAATGCCTCAAATTCAGGTATGGTCCGTTCACCGCCGTTCGGGAAGGCGGTCAGACAGAGGATATCCATCGCATGACGGGAGTCCAATTCTTTTACCGGATAGATAACCGGCTCAATAATCAGTAGCTTACTGTCTTTGCGCATGGATTCCCGGCAGTTGTTCAGTATCACCAGCGCCCGCTCATCCTGCCAGTCCTGCATAATATTTTTCAGAATATAAATATCGGACTCAGGCAGGGCTTCAAACAGGTTACCGGATACGGCAGTCCACCTGTCGTCCATTCCCTGTCCCGACAGCCGGTTGTCCGACAGGACATGCGGACGGTCAAGTAATATGCCGTGAAGTGTCGGGTTTGCCCGCAGGATCCGGAGCAACAACCCGCCCAGACCACCGGCGATATCCATCACACGGCTGTTTTCAGGGAATTCATAAGTATTGACGACAAAATAGTTTTCCACTTCAGACAGGGCGGACATTCCGGACGGGAAATTGTAGTCACCGCCCTGATGTTTTTCGTGGTATTCGTAGAACGATTCACCAAAACAGTCTTCAAACGGTGGTGTGCCCTGAATGGCATCAGTCACCCGGCCAACAGGTTTCCACAGTGTTTCATCTGTCAGCATCAGAATGGTGTGGCGCTGTGAATAGGGATGATCCGCTTTCAGAAACTCAGCTTCTGTATTCAGCCCGTAAAGATCATTGTCATGAGCGGTAAAAATGCCGTTAGCCGTCAGCATCCGGAAGACTTTATGCAGCAGAGCCGGCTGTGATTTTGTCCGTTCAGCCAGTGTATTAACAGAAAGCGGTTCCTTTGCAAGGTGATCGGCAAGATGCAGTTGTGATGCTGTACGCAGACATCCGGGCAGAGTAAAGCTCATCGCGATATCCATAACACGTAGCGCGGCTTTCTCTTCAGCGGGCGTCATTGGTATATTTTGTGACATAAAGCGACTCCTGTTTTAGTTAAATAAAATTAAACAATCAGAAGAAGCATAGCCCGGCTAAAAAATATTACCGCAGCAAATCATAAGTATTATTAATTATTTTATAGATAATTATTCGGATATTAAATATTTGGTATGGATGTCACGATTCAGCGGTATGCATTGCTAATCCGCAACCCGCGCATCATACAGAGCCAGGCGCCTGCGGAGACACCGATCAGCATCAGCCATAAGGTATCAGGCGGGAAACTGGTCAGAACACCGCCGGTGAACAGCGGATTAAATGCGCCGCCCAGCCAGCCGAGGGATTGTGCAGAAAAGTAGCTCGATTTCATGCCATCCGGGGCAATACCGTCGATCAGCATATATTCACCCGGTGCATAAATCAGTTCACCGAGGGTAAACACGAAGGCTGCCAGCCCCCAGAACACTAAATTACTGCCCGCCATCATAAACCCGGCAAGTCCGCCCATAAAAAAGAGAGTACCGAGCGTCATCAGTTTTTTCAGATTCTCCTGACGCAGCCGCCGTCCGACCATGTACTGCAATGACACCACGACAGCAGCATTGACCGGCAGGACCACACCAATCACTTTTTCCGCGAGTGTCGAGTCCGCGACTGTCAGTACATATTGTGAAATACAGGTGGAAAAAGAACCGAAGACGAGGGAGCCCATAAAGGCCGACAGTGTGAACCAGAGCAGCGCTTTATCATGAAGCATAACGGAGGGCTGCCAGGTCGTGCCGCTGCCGGTTGCGGCAGACGGGGGAACACTGCGGACAAAGCGCTGAATAAATAAGACAGGGAACGCGGCGGAGCAGGCGGCAAGCCAGAAGGGCAGGTTAGCGCTGTACATCAGCAGTGCTGTGCCGACAGGCGGGCCGACTGTCCAGCCCATGTTGACAAAGGTGTAGTTCAGGGAAAACACCTTTGTTTTACGCGCAGGCGGCAGTGTATCGGCAAAATAGGCTTTCAGGACGGTGGCAAAAACGGAATAGGCGCAGTTAACCAGGGAGAAAAAAAACAACCACAAGTGCAATATTGTGTGTAAGCGGAATGGCGATAAATCCTGCGATATAAACCAGAATTGAAACCAGCATATAGCGTTTTTTATCAAATTTATCCGCAATAATTCCGAAGCCAAGACTGAAAAGCACGCCGGTAGTAAGTGCAACGGTTAATGCGATACCCACCTGATCGACTGCCATACCGTACTGGCGGCTGAGATAAATCGCCATAAACGGAATGGTGGCACCGCGTCCGATGGTAATTAAAAATGAAGAGGCTAACAGAGCAATAGTCGAGCGTGTGGCGGCTTGCATGGTGACAGTCTCAATAATAATATTTTTTTATATTCAGGTAATCAATATCATGCAAATCAGGCGCTGTACAGCGCCTTTCCGGTTATGGCAGCACCGCCTGCGCTTCTATCTCAATCAGCCATTCCGGCAGGGACAATCCGCTGACAATAATCCAGGATGACGCCGGGGCTGAGGCACCAAATTTTTCTTTCAGCACATCCGCAATTGCCATTTGTTCATCATGTGAATCAGCCCCGGCACGGATATAAATCCGCAGCATAACCACATGAGAGAGGTCACCGCCGGCAGCCGCAAGTGCGCGGGCAATATTATCCACAGATTGCACCGTTTGCTCCCGCATTCCGCCGGGTACGGTGATTTCCCGGTGATCAACACCGACCTGACCGGACAGAAACAACTGACGGGTGCCGGTGGTTTCCACCGCCTGGCTGAACCCGTATTGCAGTGAATTAAACAAGTCGGGCGGATTAATGAGTTTTTTTATGCATAATGACCTTTCTGCTGAATTTTTTTTGTTGGCTAAATAAGAGAAAATACCGCCTTTATCATAAAATGTTTTATTGCAGTATAAATTAACGCAATATTAACCGCGATGAGTGTCATAAAATAAAGCAAAAATAGTTTCGATAGATAATTCCTAATGGGTAATACGATTATTTATCTCCGTTATCCCGTCAGGCAGAATATTTCTATATTCTTTCCCGTAAAACACGTAGCATTGAGACAATAACCGGGCATTATTCTGATATCTGTTCAGCGCATGCTTTAAAGGGAATTTATTTTTAAATTAAGGATATATCAATGTCGAATTTTGATAAGACTGACGGACAATTCCATGAGTTTACATCGCCGCTGAATGAAGGGGATTTTTTTGCATTACCGGTTGAGTCATCTGTACCTGAAGGTGTAACACCTATTATTGATGAATCGACAGGGCTGTGTATTGGTTATCTGTATGGCATGAACGGGGTTTATCATATTTATGATATTAATGGCCACTACCAGACAGTGTATGAAATGCCGCTGGAGTCGCCGTTGTTTGACCCGCTGGATCTCCTGCTGGCAGGCGGTGTGGTGGCGAAACTGTGCGGGCGAACTTCTTTACTGATGCGCGGCGGTGCCACCCGGGCTGTCAGCAGCGGCGGCGTGAAACTGAGTATGCAAATTGTCTCATCACTGAAAAGCCGTCTGACACTGAGTGCCACGGCAACAAAAATGAGATATTCGCCGCAGGCCGTCAGAGCCATGAGTGATCGCAGCCGTTATGTGCCGGATTATATTCTCAGTAAAGTTATCAGAAATGGCAGGCAGACCGAGGTATTAATTGCGGCATCCGGTGAGCAACTGAGTAAATATTCGATGACAATTAAAAAATACCGTTATAACGGACAGTTTGCGGATATTTATCTGAACGTTATTGTTGATACAAATAAGAAAATAATAAAAGAATTTAATTATTGAGTGTGGCGGATGTCATTATAAGGTGATGTAAAAACGCATCACCTTATGTCTTTATCAGTGTAAAAATAACAACCGGGAGAACCGGATAAAATACAATGCAATAAATTATTTAATATAAGAGTCCAGCACTTTCAGCACGATATCCAAATCATCCTGACGCTTTTCCTCATCTTCCTGATGAACAACATGTTCTGTCAGGTGTCCTTTAATCACTTCCCGCATTAACCCGTTAACCGCGCCGCGTATCGCCGCAATTTGTTGCAGAACAGCCGCGCACTCATGAGGTTCATCCAGCATTTTTTTTCAGTGAATTTACCTGCCCCTGAATTTTACTGGCCCGGTTCTGAAGCTTCTGTTTATCCCTGATGGTGTGTGACATAGCAGCCCTGTGAGATAAGGAAATATAGAGTTAACGGGTAAAATAGTAGCACTTTAGTCAGACAAAGAGGTAGTTTATTTATACTGGGGGGGAGTATACTGCGTTCACTCTTTTTTCTTTCTGAAAATACAGGCGCACAGGTATGACGGATTTTGCTTCTTTATTACAGCAGGGTAATGCGTGGTTTTTTATCCCCGGTGCGATTGCGCTCGGTGCATTACACGGGCTGGAGCCGGGACATTCAAAAACCATGATGGCGGCATTTATAATTGCTGTAAAAGGCACTGTCAGGCAGGCGGTATTGCTGGGGCTGGCAGCGACATTGTCACACACGTTGATTGTCTGGCTTATTGCTCTCGGGGGCATGTATATAAGTAAGCGTTTTACCGCCGAAGCGGTGGAGCCCTGGTTACAGATGGTTTCCGCTGCCGTTATTTTAGCCACCGCGTTCTGGATGTTTATGCGGACTTACCGCGGTGAAAAAGGCTGGCTGGCGCAAATGCAGGGGGATAGTCATCACCATCATGATGGTACACATGATGCGCATCACGACCATGCTCATCACGACCATCATCACGACCATCATCACGACCATCATCATGACAGTGAATATCTTGATGCACATGCCAAAGCACATGCGGATGAAATCAAACATCGTTTTTCGGATGGTCGCGCGACAAACAGCCAGGTTTTACTGTTTGGTCTGACCGGCGGGCTGATCCCGTGTCCGGCGGCAATAACGGTGCTGCTTATTTGTCTGCAACTGAAAGCGTTTACCCTGGGGGCGACGATGGTGCTCAGTTTCAGTATCGGGCTTGCGCTGACATTAGTCACGGTAGGGGTTGTGACGGCAATTGGTGTCAGGCAGGTTAACCGCCGCTGGCAGGGATTGGGTGAGGCGGCAAAAAAAGCACCGTATTTTTCAGCAGCACTTATCGCAATTGTCGGGCTGTATATGGGGATCCACGGCTATATGGGGCTGGCAGGGTGATGAATGATATTCCCGCCGTCTCCGGGAATATTTCCCCTTTTTTATTAAATTAAGCAAAAAATGATTTGCGTGAAGGGAATTCATGTGGTTTAATACTGCCACTGGTTTGGAAGTGCAGACCTATTTATGTCAGTCCGGTTAGTCATTCTGCGTTAAGTGTTTCTGTTTAGTTACCTTAACATAGCGAATTCCTTCTAATAGTTCCCATAAGTAAATCGAAATCAAACCGCAAATACGCCTTATGGCAACAAGATAAATTAAAGGAAATACAAATGTCTAACACAATCACTGGTACTGTAAAATGGTTTAACGATGATAAAGGTTTTGGCTTTATCACTCCAGCTGACGGTAGCAAAGACGTGTTCGTTCACTTCTCTGCAATCCAGAGCGACAACTTCAAATCACTGGCTGAAGGCCAGAAAGTTTCTTTCACCATTGAAAATGGTATGAAAGGCCCGGCAGCGGGTAATGTGGTAGCGCTGTAATTCAGCCACCCATTAAGCAGATTTAAGAACCTCACTTCGGTGGGGTTTTTTTATGTCTGTCGATCAGGAACATCCCCGGTATTTATTAGGTAAGGCGTAACATATGTCTCAGAATATTTATGATGATCCGGATTTTTTTACCGGCTATGCCTCGCTGCCCCGGTCTGTAGAGGGATTGAACGGTGCGCCGGAATGGGCCGCAATGCAGGCTCTCTTGCCATCACTTGCCGGAAAATCAGTTATCGACCTCGGTTGTGGCTATGGCTGGTTTTGTCGCTGGGCGCGGACACAACTTGCTTCACAGGTTAGCGGGTTTGATCTGTCTGAAAAAATGCTGATAAAAGCAGCATCCATGACACAAGACAGCGGTATCTTATATCATCGTGCTGATCTGGAGACCCTTTCATTGCCTGCCGCACAAAGCGATGTGATTTACAGCTCCCTTGCTCTTCATTATCTGCGGGATATTCCGGCACTGTTTACAACATTGTTCCGGGCACTGACACCCGGGGGCATGCTGATTTTCTCAGCAGAACATCCGATCTATACTGCACCGGTTGTGCAGGCATGGAGCACGGACAGCGAAGGAAACAGAGCCTGGCCGGTAAATCAGTATCAGCAGGAAGGTGTGCGCATCAGTAATTGGTTTGCTGATGGCGTGGAGAAACAGCACCGGAAGTTATCCACATGGATAAACCTGCTGATTGCATCTGGTTTTGAAATAGTCGCGATGGATGAATGGGGGCCGTCAGCAGAACAAATTGCTGAAAATCCGGCACTGGATGAAGAAAAAGAGCGTCCGATGATCTTCCTTCTGAGCGCCCGCAAGCCGGATTAATGGCGGCGGGCTTAACGATTACTCTTTTTCCATACTCACATGAAATATTTCCCAGTAATCTTTATAAGAGCTATAACTAATACATATTAATGAGTGCGAAATATGAGCAATATTGAGCAACTCTATAATCCTCGGATCTTTGGCAGAAAAACTCCATGAATTACTTTTTGGATATAAAACATCATGCGTATCTCTCAATTGAAAGCGGTAGTATCCTGATTTTTCTATTGCAGTACTATGGACATAATAACTACACTTATTTAGAAATGTATCAGCATTTGCATTAAATATAAATGACATTAGTAAAGTAAAAATCATAGATAATAATATATTTTTCATTGTGGCATCCTAAATTTGCAAGTTATCCGTCAATTAAATAATCATCAAACATTCTATTTATAATATAACTCCCACCTGTGTCAAAATATTCTACACAGAGTTTTTTTATTAAGAACATAAGCTGTTTTTATAAAGTTATAGGAGTGAGTATTTAATGGAAGAACGAAACCAAATTTATTTTTAAATAAAATTTCTCGGTCATTTAATTTATCATAAAGAAAAAGTGTCATTCTGTACTCTGTATAGTTCTGTGAGAAGTTCTTTATACTCAGTCGGCATTTTGTTAATGTTTCTGACCGTTCTTCAGCATGTGTTGATATAGTAAATAAGATACTAAATATTGCAGGTATAACTATAATTTTTCGCATTTTATTCCTATTAAAATAAAGTTGTGTAACTAGTAATAATATGTCATTGCATAATTTATATACATGAATTGATTTTCAGGGAAATATGTTCTTTCACCAAGGATATCAATGTAATAAAGTTTATGTGATTTTTCTGATAATTCGTTATCTCTCTTGGGAGTATCAGGTATATAATTGGCATAATCGCATAGGTTATGTATATTAGTACTGTTATAAGGTTGAGGATGGTCCATCATATTTCCAAATTTAAAGGAGTAATTAAATCTATTATTACTGTGGGAACCATATATTTTTTTTAAAATCGTTACTTATCATAGACCAGTCATTAGTGAGTTTTCTATATTCAAGACCAAAAGGTGTAGTGGTAGTGTTAACTTTTTTTTAAATGCTCACTATTCCATTTTCTTATTGGAGGGAACCTTACTGATTCAGAAGTGAGCAAAATTAATTGAAGCATAGATTTTTTTTAGATCAGCAGAAGTTTTATCATCATATTTTTTATTTTCATGGTGTTTGCTTAAAATAGTGACAGCTGTTTCTACAGATGACATATTGGTAATCATTTTTTCTCTTGGCGTTGATTTTCTTTCTAGATCAGTATAATTACCACTAAAAGGAAGTGTAAAAGTAGTTATATTGTTAATATCTATTAGATCTGATTTTTTATCCTCATTAAATCGATAGTATTTTTCTTTTATAATATTATTCTCTTTGTTGCTGGTGATAAACCCAAGCATATAGGCATTCCTAGCATTGAATACTAAATGTATGTATGTATTATTATTTTTTATCAGCATTTATTTTCATTTTATATATCTTGTTTTCCTTTTCAGATATATATACATATTTACCGTAGCTATTGTTATGGTCGCTGAGAGAGTATCTTAATGTGTCAATTGATTTTAGATACATAGCGTCATTTCTGAAATTAAAGTCTTTCTCTATTGTTTGAATGTCTAATCCTGAATAAGCATGCAGTGGAATACTCAAGGCGATAATGAGTATGATTTTGTTAAACATAATACCATCCTATTCAATTAGTGGTTGATAATATTACTGCATACTAACGGAATATATATTCCAGTAATTCGAGGTGGTTCTGTAATTGATACAGATAGGTGATAGAGATAAGTGCGCCATATTTAACATTTCAATAATCATCAAATTTGTTGCAGTAAAGCTCCATGAGTTACTACCATCAAATGGAGTTCCATCTTTATTAACTAATTTAAATCGATAGTCAGAATTTGAATCTATATAGGTTTCTTTAACATAAGCCCCACATCGATCAGAAAAATCCTTAGCGTAGCATAATGGGGTGAATGTAATTCCAAATGCTAACGGTATAAATAATAAATATTTTTTCATGGTATTTCCTTTGCTTTATTAATTCTATAATGAATGGTCATGTATGTTTTTTATGTAATTTATTTGGTTATCACCGGTACCTTCCTGTTTGTATTCAACACATAGTGGTTTGTTATATAAATATGCTGTTTTGATAAAGTTAAAGGCGGACAATGATGCTGGGAGAATAAAAGATAAATGAGGTGCAAGTAATTCATATTGACTGGTATTAGTGTTATAATATTTTATTGTTACTCTATGGTTTACGCTTCTCTCCATTTTTGTTATTTTGGCATCACAGACTAATAAATTAGTTTCTTCCGCTAAGGTGTTCATGCTTGGGAAGTAAGCTAATGACATTACTATAAATATAGGTTTTTTTAAGCATAATGATATCCTTTTGGATATTAATGTAAATTACATTACATATAAAATGGCGATTTTTATACGTGATGGGTTTTATGCAGTATACATATAGTGTTACCTGTGCAGTATAATAACATTTATTAAGGCATGCTGTAATTAAGGTTTTATTTGAAAATTAACAAATTAGTTATGGTGGTTTAAATGAAAAATACAAGTGTACGGGGAGCGATAAATATCCGAAAAATCATAACGATTAACTATATAATCTCATTGATTATGTTAGGTGTAAATAATTAATGAGATTTGTTATTGTATGCTCATTATTTATATTGAACGTCATTCAAGGTACAGGCTGAGGGCAAAGGAAGATAGAAGAAAACATTGGTACAATATGTTTCACGGTAAGCTTTGTCCAGCTAACTCCGTCATTGGTTGTTGTTTACCCTCAGCTCATTAAAATAACCCGGCTGAAATATTGATGCATAAACCCAATATAGCCATATTAAAAATAAAAGAGACAATGGATTGTAATATTACAGCGCGACGCATTGGTGTTGAGGCAATTTCAACGTCTGCCGTTTGTGATGCCACAGCAATGGTAAAGGAAAAATACATAAAATCAGAATACCCGGGCTCCGCAGGTTTATCCGGAAATATCAACCAGGGCTTATCTTGTTCGTCATTGTTATAATAAAGATGGGCATAGTGCATCGTAAATCCGGCCGGCAGCAGCAGCCAGGATGAAATAAGCGTGGAGGCTGTCAGTATATACGGATAAATTTTATCATGCCCGGTGAGATTTCCGTGTCCGCCTAATGCAAAGAACAGAACCAGCAAACTTACACAGCAACCGGCCAGCAGAAAAAATATAACCATCCGCGCACTTTCATCCTCGATTTTCGTGAGTTTACGGATATCTTTTACATTTTTACTGATCATCCGTTCAAACAAAAACAGCAGATAAACCCATGAAAAGGCGTTCCAGCCCAGGATCAGGCACATCAGCGTGCTTTGTGTGGGAAGTAATACGAAAAAGGTGACCAGGGCCACAAACAATGAAACCACAAAACGCGGACGTGAATGAAGAGTATGACGAACAATATGAGTGATGCGGATGCCGTAACGTAACATATCAATGCCCTGTCAGAAATCACTGTTTCCAGTGTACTACAATACAAAATATTTGACATAGATAGCCTGTATCCGCCACATATGTTGATTTACCGGCATCAGGTCACAGCTGTACGCTTTTTATTCATAACATTTTCCGTAAAGATCACTTTTTATCGGCTGTTTTATATTTATACTGGCCAACATCATAATATTAAAAGTAACTTTCCATGAGCATAACATTTCTTGTTATCATGTTTTTTGTTGCGGTTGCCGCCGGTTTTATTAATGTAGTTTCAGGCGGGGGTGGATTTCTTTCCATCAGTGCATTACTGATTTCAGGTTTACCTCCCGCTAACGCACTTGCTACAAATAAGATGCAGGCACTGGGCAGTTCATTAACATCCGGAATCTATTTTTTACGCCATGGACGAATTGATTTAAAAAATAATAAATGGGTTTTTATTGCTACATTCTTTGGTGCGGCTTCCGGTACTATTTTTGTTCAGTTTATCGATCCCTCATTTTTAAAAAAAATTACTTCCGATATTAATTATCGGCGTGACGCTTTATTTTATTTTTTCGCCTGATATTACAAAATCAAAAGAAAAACAGCGTGTTTCTTATTTTTTATTTTCATTTATCTGTGGCGGAGGTATCGGGTTTTATGATGGTTTTCTGGGTGCAGGAGCGGGCACTTTCTATACAATAGGTTATATGTTGTTACTGGGTTATCGTATCGATAAGGCACAAATACATTCTAATTTTCTGAATCTGGCATCTAATGCCTCGTCGGTTATTTTTTTTCATTGCAGGTGGAAAAATGATCTGGACATTAGGACTGCTCATGTTTGCCGGGCAGGTGATTGGCGCCAGACTGGGAGCGGGGGTAGTGCTGTCATCAGGTCAAAAAATAATCAGGCCAATGATTATTTTAGTCTCAGCAGGTATCAGTATAAAGATGCTGATTGATATGTATTATTGACATAAGGCTTATCTGCCGGGGAAATGTCTATTCTTTGCTAAATCCGCCACGAAATTGCGTTGTGTACCGGAAAAGTATGAATTTAGTGAACATTAAATACTTGTTGAAAATAAAAAATATTATAAAATGACTTTTATTGATTAATGTAGTCTAATTTCACTAAATCTTAAAGGAAGGTCTTTTAAGCCTCTGAAGGACTCTTGTCTGTGTATTCTAAAAATTCGTTCTCGTTAAAATTACTTCATCCGAAATATTTTCTGACCTGGTTTGGCGTTTCTGTTTTGTTCTTATTGGTTCAACTACCTTATGCGTGGTTGCTTTTCATCGGTAAGCGCTTAGGTAAATTCTCCCGGTTCTTTATAAAAAGACGCGTATCTATAATCAGGCGAAACCTGGAATTATGCTTTCCTGAAAAAACAAATTCTGAAATTAATGATATGGTTATGGATAATCTCGCTTCTCTGGGGATTGCATTATTTGAAACCGGTATTGCCTGGTTCTGGAGTGACAGAAGGATCAGTAAGTTATATTCCATCAGTGGATTGTCCAATTTTACTGATGCAAATAAGAAAAATGCAGGCATTTTGCTGATTGGTACGCACGCGATGTTGATGGAGCTTGGTGGCCGGATTATGGGGTTAAGTCTTCCGGTCAATGCGATGTATCGCCCGCATAATAATAAAGCGATGGAATACATTCAGACAAAAGCACGGTGCCGTTCAGGTAAAGGAATGATCGACAGAAAAAACCTGAGATTTATGGTGAATGAGCTGAAGAAAGGTCAGGCGATATGGTTTGCACCTGACCAGGATTTTGGTGTCAAAGGAACGGTATTTGTTCCTTTCTTTGCCGTTGAAAATGTCTCCACATCAAAAGGTGCGGTGATATTGGCAAGCTTATCCGGATCACCTTCACTGACGGTTTCTCTGGTCAGAAATGACAGTAAAGCGGATAAGCATTACAGCTTAATTATTAGTCCTGAAATAGAAGGCTTTCCAAGCGGAAATGAGCGGGATGATGTTCATAAAATGAATAAAATCATAGAAGCTGAGATAATGAGAGCGCCTGACCAGTATCTTTGGGCGCACCGGCGCTTTAAAACAAGACCGAAAGGCGAGCCCGGCGTATATTGATTAATAAAAAATCATATATACCCAACGTCATTCAGGATGCCGGCCGGCGACAAGAGAAGACAGATATAAAAAAACCAACCTGAGCAGGTTGGTTTTTTTATATCTGTCGTCACACAGTTTCAGTGAGCGGGCTAATCTGCGGGGTTAATCCGTATCAATAAACCGTTTTTGCTCAGTCAGAACCTGTAATAATTCTGCCATATCCGGCTTGGCATGCTTAATTGTGTCATCATTTTCATCGAAACGCTGGTATTTTCCCTGCGATGTCAGAACAGAAGCTGAGTCCGGTTTGATAATTACCAGGTTGTTGTTATCTCCGGTAAATATCCATGGTTTACGGCGCGTCGGGCTGAAAAGGTCTTCGCCCTGAGTATATTCACTCTGCGGATTGCTGACGTGCAACAGGCGCTGCATCAGCGTTGCCATAATATCAGGGTGCGCGGTCAGTTTAGTGATAACCTGCGCAGGTGTTTCAGGCCAGTGGATAAGCAACGGTACGCGTAACTGTCCGCGGTTAAATTTCCCGTCGGTGACCCAGGTGCTCTGTAATTCATTCACGTCGTCATTAGCACCGGCAGTAATGATAATGACGGTTTTATCCCACTCACCCCGCGCCCGGATATCCTGTATCAGTACGCCCAGGACATCATCAATATCAGTCATATCAGAATTAAGCGGCACAGGTGCGCTCAGATTAACCAGCGCAAACCACGGCTGTCCCTGACGGGTTTGTTTCAGCCAGGCACTCCAGCGGTAAGCCACATCAGTAATACTGCTGTTTTTCTTACCGGCTTCTTCGGTGTCCCGCAGTGGCGGCAGGCTGTAGTCTGCCAGCAGGGCATAGCGATAGAGCGGCGACGTAAAGTTCTCTGTTGAGAAAAAGCCGGTCTGATAGTTTTGTGCGCTGAGCGCGGACATCAGCGCCGACGGAACACGTCCGTTCAGTATGCCGTCATAATAGGTGCCGGAGATCCCGTAATACAGCCCGAACTGGGCTTTTTCCGGATCAATCTCACTGCTGTAGTGCTGGGAAAATTGCGTACTTTCCTGTGCGAAATGCGCCAGCTTCGGCATCGACTTGCTGATATCGTCCTGATCGAGATAAGAGAGTGTGATGAGAAGCAAATTATACCCGCTGCCGGTGTCCGCATAGCTCAGTTTATTGACCGGATATTCCACACCCTGCGCAGTCGGATCGCCGTGCAAAAGCAGTTGTTGTTCATAACTGCTGGTGTCAATCAGCCCGTGGCGCTCGAGGAATTTGCGCGCGGTCATCGGGTAGGAAACCGGCAGATTGTAGCGTTGCATTGTTACCGGACGATAGAAATTGGCATCTGCCCAGATATACATAATATGAGAGGTAATAAAGGCGGTGATAAAAACCACAGCAACCGGTTTACCGAATTTTTGCCGGTTCAGGCTGCGCAGTTTCTGCCAGCTCCAGGTGCCGAACAGCATTTCAACAAGAAAAATAACCGGGATAGCAATAAAGATAAATTGCCAGCGCCGCGCCATTTCACCCTGTACAGGGTTTATCACCAGATCCCAGACGACCGGGTTCAGGTGGAGGCGGAATTGTTCATAAATCCCGATATCAAACAGCAGCAGTGTCAGTCCGGCGGTTCCGATAGCGGCAGAGAGAAACCTGAGCAGACGTTGCGACATCACCACAAAGGTGAGCGGGAAGATAATCAGCAGATAGAGGGCAAACGCCAGAAAGCTGAAGTGACCAAGCCAGCTGCTGATGGCATAAATGCGACCGGTCAGAGTGCCCGGCCAGTCAGAAATAAACAGGTAACGGCTGCTGAGTGCGAGGCTCAGCAGTATATTAAACAGGGTGAACCAGTGCCCCCAGCTTATCATCTGGGAGACTTTGTCACCGTATTTCGGACGATACGTTACCATAGTGTTTCGTTATCAGCCGGAGTGCGGTTAATGCGCTTTATCTTCACTGACGGAAGATTTCAGTGCACGGGCAAAGGAGTCAGCAATATGCACACGCTGCGATGGTGCAACACTGGTATTGATGAGATTGGTTACCATATTTCCTAATACCATAAGCGAGAGGTCGGTTGGTGTCCGGTTTTTTTTCGAGCACACTGACCAACTCAGCCAGTAACTTTTCAACGCGTTCATCACTGTAGCGGGATGACTGTGGCATAAACGTATATATCCTGATTGTACAAAGCTCTATATCATAACTGATGAGCGCGCGTATTTCTGCTTTTTGCAGAAAATTATTTCAATTATGGTTGCGGTTACGCAGGAAGAAACATTTTTTTTATTCTGCATTCAGTCGGTTGCCATGTTGTGGCGTATTCTGGTGCGGATGAGACTTGCACGCGTATCATAACGATGTTTGAATACGCGCAAACGAGGCCTGAGGAGCAAAAAATGAGTCTGGATATTATTCAGATTGCGTTACATCAATTGATTAAACGCGATGAGCAGACACTGGAAGTAGTACTGCGGGACACACCGCTTGAAAAAACCGCCATTGTTGAAGAGATGATGGCAGAACTGCACCGGGTCTACAGCGCGAAGAGTAAAGCGTATGGTGTATTTAATGAAGAGAGTGAGTTATCGGCTTCACTGCGCTTACAGCGTCAGGGAGAGGAAGAATTTCACGCTTTTACCCGTGCGGCAACAGTGCGGCTGAAAGATGAACTGGCAAAATACCCGTTTGCCCAGGGCGGAGTGGTGTTATTTGCCCATTACCGCTACCTGGCGGTGGAATATCTGCTGGTCGCGGTTCTGGACAGTTGTCAGAGTATGCTGGTAAATGAGAGCCTGGAGCTGAACAGCACACATTATCTGGATATTCCGCATGCGGATATTATTGCCCGTATTGATTTGACGGAATGGGAAACAAACCCGGAATCAGTCCGTTATCTGACCTTTCTGAAAGGCCGGGTAGGGCGGAAAGTCTCTGATTTCTTCATGGATTTCCTGGGTGCTGCCGAAGGGTTTAACGCCAAAGTGCAGAACAAAGGTCTGTTACAGGCGCTGGATGATTACTGTGAAGAGACGCAGGCCGGTAAGCAAGAGCGTCAGGCGTACCGCAAACAGGTCTCTGAATACTGTAATGAGCAGTTGCAGAGCGGGGAAGAGATCCGGCTGACTGAGTTGTCCGCAGAGCTGCCGCCATTGGGTGAACAGAGCTTTGCTGAATTTACACAGGAAAAAGAGTACGGGCTGGAAGAATCCTTTCCGGCCGATCGCAGTACACTTCGCCAACTGACTAAATTTGCCGGCAGCGGCGGCGGAATGACGATCAATTTCGATGCAATGTTACTGGGTGAGCGGATTTTCTGGGATGCGGTAACAGACACGCTGACGATTAAAGGTACACCGCCGAATTTGCGGGATCAGTTACAGCGCAGAGGTAATAAAGGATAGCAGGGCAGAAATAAATAACGCCGCAAAAGCGGCGTTATTTACTCGGCGTCCCGATAAAGCTCGATAGTTGGCGTTAATTAAGCGCGCAGGAAATCGATATGTGTCAGTTTAGGCTTGAACGGGTGACGTTGCACAGCCTGTACTTTCACTTTAGTTTCTTTACCATCGACAACCAGAGTCAATACATCGTAGAAACCAGGTTTGTTTTCTTGGTTGATCAGTTTATCGTGATCAAGTTCGATGGAAACAGGCTCCTGGTTGCCACCGTAAACGATAGCAGGGAACTTGTTTGCGCGACGCAGGCGGCGGCTCGCACCCTTACCCTGATCTTTACGTAATTCAGCATTAATAGTAATCATAACTTTTCTCTTTGAAAAGAGTAAAAAAAATCTCTGCTACAGGCGACCCAGCAGCAAAGTCGGTATTTGGCTCCCGCCCGGATTTCCCGGGATGAAGCGGCGTACATTTTACCGAAAATGCGGACAAACGGCAAACGAAACCCGGTATAAAAGCGGAAAAGCGGAGTATAAGATTATGCCAGACTATCAGATTTACGAAAACGCCCATGATAATCAAAGATTTTTTCACGAATTTGCCAATACGGTTCTTTTTTGCGCGCGACAATAAAATCAGGGTAGCGCAGCAGGATTTGCTGGCTGATCACCGATTGTGCATCCTGCCAGTTAAACGGCACACCCGGCGCACGTAAATGCTGCGCCAGAAACTGTTTTTCAAATACAAAACGCTGCGCCGGGGTTGTCAGACGGAAACGTTCACTGACGGATGTGCCATCCTCGTCATAATAATTCACGGATAACCATTCACCACGATTATCCGTGCCGGGGGTGAGCGTCATGCCACCGCAGCGTAATACCAGCGAATTTTTCAGGCGCAGTGCGGCTTTGAGCATATCATCAGGATCACTGAGGATGTCATCACAGTGGCAGCAACGTCGGGCGGCAATATCATTTTCGCCGTTGCAGGACGGGCAGAGTTTGAAGCGGAAGCGGAAATCACACTGATGGCGGGCGCAATCATCATCGGCATCAATAATTCCCTGACAGCGGCGGCCATAGTGCTCAATAATATGCCCGTCGTCGGTACATATTCCCCAGAAGAGGTTGGCAAATCCGCAGAGCGGGCAGAATACCTGCACCGGCTGACTTTTGCTGTTTGGTTTGTGAGTCCCTACTTCCGGCATAAAGAGATCATGCGGATTTCCGGCATAGTCGAGGATAAGACACTCTGTTTTTCCGGGGGACAGGCGCAACCCGCGTCCGGCAATCTGCTGGTAAAGACTGACAGATTCAGTCGGGCGCAAAATAGCGATGACATCCACATGCGGTGCATCAAACCCGGTTGTCAGAACGGAGACATTCACCAGATAGTGCAGTTCGCGGGCTTTAAAGGCACGGATCACCGCTTCACGCTCCTGTGCCGGGGTATCGGCGCTGATAAGCGCAGCTTCTCCTGCCGGCAGCAGAGTGACTATCTCTGCTGCGTGCTCCACGGTGGCAGCAAATACCATACAACCCTGACGGGGTGCGGCGTATTCAATAATCTGGCGGACAATCTGTGGTGTGATGCGTTTTTGTTTTTTCAGCTCACGGTTCAGTGCCTGTGTGTCAAAAATACCAAGGGAACTGACCGGCACCTGACTGAAATCATAATGCAGAACCGGCATATCCAGGCGTTGTGGCGGCACCAGATAGTGATGGTTTATCATGTAGCGAAGCGGCAATTCATAGATGCAATCGCGGAAGAAGCACGAATCTTCTCCGCGGATCATGCCATGGTAGTGATATTGATAGATCCAGCCGCTGCCGAGCCGGTAGGGGGTGGCGGTCAGCCCCAGGATCCGAAGACCCGGATTGGTTTTGCGCAGATGCTGTATGACCTGCTGGTACTGACTGTCTTCACTCAGGCTGATGCGGTGGCATTCATCTATAATCAGCAGTGAAAAGGCGCCGCCGAAATCGTCAGTATTACGCGCGACGGATTGCACACTGCCGAATATGACTTTTTGTGAGGATTCTTTTTGTGCCAGCCCGGCTGAATAAATCCCTGCATTTAATCCATAGGCATGATATTTGCTGTGATTTTGTTCAACCAGTTCTTTCACATGGGCAAGCACCAGCACCCGTCCGCGCGCAAGCCTTGCCAGTTCTGCAATGACCAGACTTTTCCCGGCACCGGTCGGTAAAACAATGACTGCCGGTGTGGTGTGCTTGCGGAAATAGTGCAGTGTGGCGTCGACAGCCTCCTGCTGATAAGGGCGCAGGGTGAAAGCCATGAATAACTCCGGCGGGTTGGTACAGAAAACAGGGTAATAAGCATATCATACTTCAGGCGCGATAATTGACTGCGCACCGGGAGATAAACTGCGGGAAAGACGCTGCTATTCTGATGCTTTGTTGTTATAATTATTTCTGCTGTTATTATCAAAATAAATCTTTCACTATATCTGCCAGTTGCGCTCACGGGCGCGTCATTTTAAGAGACAATCATGCGATTGGATAAATTCCTTGCCCATCAGACGGGCATCAGCCGGACCCTTGTTGCCAGAGAACTGCGCACAGGGCTGGTTACTGTTGATGGTGAAGTTGTGAAAAGCGGCTCACGTCAAATCAATGCGGACAATGAAGTGGCCTATGACGGCAATATCATGTCGCACGTTACAGGTCCCCGTTATTTTATGCTGAACAAGCCACAGGGCTATGTCTGCTCTACGGATGACCCGATCAACCCGACAATCCTCTATTTTGTGGATGAACCGGTTGCTCATAAATTACATGCTGCCGGACGGCTGGATATTGATACCACCGGGCTTGTGCTGATGACAGATGACGGCCAGTGGTCCCACCGTATCACTTCGCCGAAACATCACTGTGAAAAAACCTACCGCGCGACTCTGGATGCACCGGTGGCGGACAATACTGCAGCTCTGTTTACTGAAGGTGTGATGCTCAACGGTGAGCAGCATCCGACCAAACCGGCTCAACTTGAGATTATTACAGCGCAGGATGTGCGTCTGACTATCTCAGAAGGGCGTTATCATCAGGTAAAACGGATGTTTGCGGCGACCGGAAATCATGTCAATGCGCTGCACCGCGAGCGGGTAGGTGGCATTGTACTGGATGAAACCCTGGCGCCGGGAGAGTACCGCCCGCTGACTGATGAGGAAATTCAGTCAATTCTCTGAAGACCTTATAACGAATTAAATACGGAGTAACTGGCGTGCAATCGCAACGTTCGACTTATTTCGGCCTGATTTTTATTCTGGGCCTGTTATCGATGCTGATGCCACTGGCAATCGATATGTATCTGCCAAGCATGCCGACCATCGCCCGTGACTTCGGTGCCTCTGAGGGTGATGTTCAGATGACCCTCAACAGCTACCTGATTGGCTTTGCCACCGGGCAACTGGTGTACGGACCGATGGCGGATGCCCTCGGACGAAAACCGGTTATTCTCGGCGGAACGCTGATTTTTGCGCTGGCCTCTGCGGGATGTGCGCTGTCGCAGGATATCGATACCTTTATCGGTATGCGCGGGCTGCATGGTTTCGCTGCGGCGGCGGCCAGTGTGGTGATCAATGCATTGATGCGGGATATGTTCACGAAAGATGAATTCTCCCGCAGTATGTCTTTTGTTGTGCTGGTGATGACAATTGCCCCTCTGATTGCGCCGATTATGGGCGGTTTGCTGATGTTGTGGTTCAGCTGGCATGCTATTTTCTGGACAATTATGGTGGCAGCATTGATCGCCGCCGTACTGGTGCTCTTTTTTATCCGGGAAACCCTGCCGAAAGAGCGGCGTCAGCCGTTTCGGATGCGCACGATGCTGGGGCAGTTTGTTGTCCTGTTCCGCCAGAAACAGGTGCTTTGCTATATGGTGGCCTCCGGGTTTTCATTTGCGGGTATGTTTTCGTTTATCTCTGCCGGCTCTTTTGTGTACATTCAGCTTTATGGTCTGACGGAGCTGGAATTCGGCTATTGTTTTGCACTGAATATCGTTTTCCTGTTTATTATGACAACGATTAACAGTCGCTATGTCCGGCGCTTTGGTGCGCTGAATATGCTGCGTACCGGGCTTGTGGTGCAGCTTATTGCCGGATGCTGGCTGATGTTTGCCGCTATCGCTGATCTTGGTTTTATTGCCATTCTGATTGGTGTTGCCTGTTATGTGGGAAATATCGCCATGATCACCTCAAACGCTATGGCAGTTATCCTGGATGACTATCCGCACATGGCGGGCACAGCATCATCTCTGGCCGGTGTACTGCGTTTTGGTATTGGTGCCGGTGTAGGTGCGGTGGTGGCATCGTTTGAAATGACCACTGTCTGGCCGATGGTCGGCGCGATGGCATTGTGTATCCTGCTTGCGGCGTCATTAGTATTGTACGCCCGGCGTTTTGCCTGATTATTTTCCCCCCTGCCGGCTTGGGTATTCACCTGAGCCGCAGATCCCGGCGTAAGATCAGTAATTGTCGAGTGATTACCCGGCTTAATTATCTGCAGGATATTACGTTGATCTGAATCATGAAAAGTTACACTTATGTAAAGGCATTTTCTGGTTGAAAACCGCGCATAAACCCACGCATTAATACCCCGTTTTTATAATTAACTGATTTTAAATTACATTTACGGGTATACACGTGTTTTCACCGGGAGATTATATCCTTATAAATTCAATTCAGCCTATATGATATAAAATAAACAAGTTGAGAAAATTAACAAAACAGTATACAAATAGGGTCAAATGAATTGATGATGTTAATATTCAGCTAAAAAAACATAATGTGTTTGCTGGCTGAGTCTGAAGTCTATAACCGGTGTTTTACTTTGTCTGATCATTTAATGTTCGCTTTTCCCGTGCAATGGTACCGGAAAAAGTAACGTCAGATAATCCACCGGCACAGCATGACAGGATGATAGTGTGAATAGTAATGCGCTTTCGGTTGTTACCCGCTTACCACAACATTACCGGCTATCCGGTCATGATACCGGACAGTGGGTGGAAGCTTTACCGGAGACCGTACGTACGGGGAAGATAGCCTGAGAGGCTTAAAATTACTGAGCCATGGCCATAAATCAACACATGATGCGCTCTGTATTATCCGGGCGCATCTGGAAGGATTACAGATTGACAGCGTGATCCTGACCTGGGAAGGTGAGCCGTGTTTGTTTTTGCGCAGTGGTGATGAGGGGATGGCACTGTGTGCGCTGAAAACCGCCGGTGCTGCGATTGCGGAAAATATATCGGCTCTTTACCCGTTCTGAGTTGTTATTAACAGAACACCTTCGGTGTTGCAGTCGGAATTAATGAGCCAGACATAAATAAAAAAGCTTCCTGAAAAGGAAGCTTTTTTATTTATAAAGAGATGTTGCAAGGGAAGTACAACATTACTTCATTAAACGACGTCCGTCATAATAACGGTTGTTCCAATACTTATCTGTCATATTCGACACCATTACACCGTTTGATGTGGATGCATGGACGAATTTATCGTTACCAACATAGATACCGACATGACGCTGATATTTACCGGTCTTAAATAAGACCAAATCGCCTGCCTGTAATTTTGTGCGTTTTACACTTTTACCGGCACTTTGTTGTTCTGCTGTGGAGCGGGGCAGATCCATACCAAATTGGTCACGGAAAGTCTGGCGGACAAAAGCAGAGCAATCAATACCTGAACGGGTAGTGCCACCGAGGCGGTAAGACACGCCTTTCCAACTGGCATACTGAGACATCAGTTTAGATTTTACATCAACATTATTAACTAACTGTTCGAATTCATCCTGAGACGCTTGCAAGGCAAAATTAGTTGTACGGGTTTCAGATTGAACTTGACGTGCTGTATTCGGTGATGTGCTGCATGCCGATAACGTCGCTGCGATAATCAAAGCCGGAACTAACCGGATGACATATCTCAGAATTGGTTGAGATGTGACCATGTATGCGTTTTCCCTTGCAGTCCTTATGTGACAAATGCCACTGAAATAAACAAAACATATTCACATTAGTTAAATACACTGAGATGCGCAATACGTTTATATAAAAAAACGTGTGGAACAACACATTTTATATTCAGCACAATTATTTAGCACAGAGCCAGCCGGCATCAGATAATGATGTATTATTGATGAAACTAATCTATTCATAATAATCGAACGGATTGATACTACATAAAGGAACCTGAAATGGCGATAGGTAAAGGCGGTTATTTACAAAACATTAAACTTGTCAGTAAAAACAATCAGAAAAGGATGCTAAATATGTTTATTTAATGTGAAATAATCTTTGTTATATCGGAAATACGGGGCATCCGCTGAACCAAAAAATTAACACATAAGTCACTCAGAGGGGTCAGAAGCAGCCAGCTCATACTGATTAGTGTCAGGGATAACGACCCTACTATAACATCAGTAAACCAGTGGGCACCTGCCATAATTCTGGGCAGAGAGAACATAATCATTACCAGCACAGCGGCAGGAACGTAACGAAATCCGCCGTAGCGCCAGACAAAAGCCGAGAAAATCATCAGCATCAGCCCGTGATCGCCCGGGAAACTGCTTTTGGATGCATCTTTTGTATAGATACCCGTGATATCGCCGACCCGGTTCGCCTGCTCAACTGATAGTGTCGGGCTGAGGCGGTCAAAAGGGAGTGCCTGACCAATCTGGTTGATAATAACCGCACTGACCACCATCACAATACCTGCCATGACTAACCTGCGCTTACCTGCGGCATCTTTGCGGCGAAATATTGCGTAATACAGTGTTCCCATCATCAGTAGTGAGGCGAGATCAAATGCCCGGTTATTAATAATGGCAATAAAGGTGGCCAGAGAATGCCGGGTGGCGAGCGGGTCGTTGAAAAAATGAAACACGGCGTTGTCAGGATATGCCCAGAGGCCATAGCCGACCGGCAGATACCAGGACATAAACAGTAACACCGCTGTCAGACTGAGGGTGAGGGGGACGGTGAGGCGTTGCACGGTCATTCTTTAATCCGCTGATAATACCGGGAAATTGAGTAAAAAATTACCTCTCTACTCTGGCAGAATTCCGGTGAAAACAGGTAGGCAAAAAGAGGGAAAAAATAAATGTTATTTTAATGTAAAAAGTGTTAATTTTAAGATCTGCACTATAATAATGTTATATGAACAGCAAATGGATAATACGTACAAGACGGAGTGTCAATAAAGGATGCTTCAGGACAAAGCTCCGGAAGGACACTAAAAAAACAGGGCTGAATGTTATATAACGGTAAAGATTAGTGACATATTGTCGATAAAGAATAAGTGAATTTTTTTCATTGCGGCGGCAAACGGACTGCTCCGCAACAGACTACCTAACGAGGTATACCATGAAAAAGCTACTATTCTTTATCTCTGTTTTCGGTTTGTTACTCAGTAGTATTACATCAGCATCAGAGACTAAAAATCGTGGATCGTCAGGCATTATCATATTCCACGGAGCTATTGTTGAGGGTCCCTGCATGATGGACTTTCAGACAAATGATATCAGCTCCCGTTGTTACCGCTCAGGGATGAAGAAGGAACAACTCAATACAAAAACGATTACCAAAAAAACCACATCACTCGCAAATCTGATCCCCGCAAATGTAGGGCATGCAAAACTGCAATGGATAGATGACAGCAAATCATTGGCAATGGTGGTTGTCAGTTATCTTTAATACAGAACAAAGCTCACTGTCAACTGTAAGCAGAGGAAACCGGTGATCGTGTGATGTAACGCACCGCGATACCGGTTTTCTCTTCTTTTCTTTCACTTTCCGCGCTATAACAAAGATAACGTTAACAGGCGTTTGTCAGAATGAAAGTAACAGCGGGGTGCCTGTGTGAGTCATCTGAAAACGATTATCATTGGTATATTGTTCAGCTTATCTGCAACTGTGACATCTGTGCCCGCAATGAATGAAGGCACTATTTTGCTGGCAGGCAGTGTGGTGAATGCGGCGTGTGAGGTACGTGTACTGACGCCCGGCAAGCAACAGTCCGGAAAACAACCGGACAGGCAATCACCTGCTTTCGAATATAGCTGTTTGCGTGATGGCAGGTCAGACAATATCCGCGATACCATAACGGACGGTGAATTATCGGAGGGACGACTGCCACAGTCGGCGGGGCGGACATCCTATGTTGTGCTGAGTGAACAGCGCGGCGAGGCGTATTTGCGGGTGGATTATTTCTGAGCGCAAGTGAGCGGAAGTATGAACGCACCTGAGTTATCCGGTTTCCGCCGGTGGCAGAAAACCGGTAACCCGGATAACAAACCGTTATTTATTGACTACGCGAATTAATCTGCGCGACTCATATAACGGCGTTCCGCGATGTGAATACGGATTTTTTCACCGGCACTCATATATTCAGGCACCTGAACAACCAGTCCGGTCGGCATTGTTGCCGGTTTTGTCCGTGCGCTGGCTGATGCCCCTTTGATCCCCGGAGTCGTTTCAACGATAGCCATATCGACTGTCTGAGGTAATTCCAGCGCCAGAACCTGGCCATCCATTGTCAGCACCTGCATTCCCGGTAAGCCTTCTTCGGGAATAAACAGCAGTTCGTCTTCGATCTGGTCTTTTTTTCATCGGATACGGAGTGAAATCTTCATCATCCATAAACACATACTCATCGCCATCCACGTAGGAGAGCTGAACCGCGCGGCGGGACAGTGTGATGGTATCCAGAACATCATCGCCTTTAAAACGCTCTTCCACTTTCTGCCCGGTACGGACATCGGTGAAACGCATTTTATACAGTGTGCTGGCACCACGGGCGCTTGGCGTCTGGACATCGACATCCTTGACGATCAGCAGTTTGCCGTTATAGCTGATTGCACTACCCCGTTTGATTTCATTGGCCTTAGCATAATATGTCCTGTTACCTGATGATGCCCTTATTCATTCAAACTGCGGGTTCATTGCCTGCATCCTGAATGATGTTGGGCATATATTGATTATAAAAGAAGCCGGAACAGCCTCCCGATTGGCGACAAAATTACGCGTAGTTTTTCCAATGTGCAAGCCTAAATTACAACTGCGGTGCTGAGAATGAAAAACACCCGCATACCTTACGGTTGCGGGTGTTAACAGGTCGGTAATCAGCGGTAAACAGGCAGTAAATTCATCATCGATAAAATATGGGTTACTGCGTTAATGACACCGAACAAAATAATAAAGATGATCATGGCATCGCCGCCCGGCACCCGGTATGCCGCCATCGGGTTGCGCCGACGTGTGGCTTTTGCCATCAGTGCGGGAACAATGACCGCCCAGATAGTCGCTGCCAGCCCGGCAAAGCCGATGGCATACAGGAAACCGTCCGGATACAGCACGGCCAGTATTGCCGGTGGAATAAAGGTAAACAGGGCTGATTTAAGGCGGCCGGTGCCGTTATCCTTAAATTTAAAGAAGTCGGCAAGGTAGTCAAATAATCCCAGCGATACCCCTAAAAATGAGCTTGCCAGCGCCATATAACTAAATAAATTCAGGAGATTGACAGTAGCATCACTGCGGATCACGGCTTTCATCTGACCTAACAGCGCGGTGATATTACCGCCTTCAGCCATGACCTGTTTAAAGTTTGCGCGCGGCACATTACCCTGCGCGGCAAACTGCCATAAAATATAAATAACCAGAGAAATCAGGGAGCCGATAAACAGGCTGCGCACCACAGATTTTGCATCTTTCTGATAATATTTTACCAGCCCCGGCACATTTCCGTGGAACCCGAAAGAGGTCAGAAGGAACGGCAGTGCCACCAGCGCATAAGGCAGATAATGTGCATCCGGGTCTGCGGTATTGAATAAAATAGCCGGTTTAAACTCAGTTACCATTCCGCCCGCGGACATCACAAACGCGATAACCATACCGCCGATAAGAATGGTACACAGGCGGTCAACGGCTTTGGTCGAGATCCAGACTATCACAGCAACAACGCCGGCAAACAGGAGCCCGCTCATCGCAGGTGTTATCGACAATCCCCGCGCAGACAGGTTTTCCTGAAGCATCGAGCCGCCCGCAGAAATATAAGCGTAAGTCAGGATATACAGGACAAAGGCAATAGACAGCCCGTTAATTGTCGCCCAGCCGTTACCGAGTAAATCTTTGGTAACAGTGTGAAAGCTGGAGCCGGTCGGGTAATTCAGGTTCGCTTCCAGGATCATCAGTCCGGACATATACATGCAAAACCAGGTGTAAATCAGCAGCAGCACAGAGCCTGTGAACCAGACACCTGCCGTCATAACCGGAATGGAAAACATACCGGCACCGACTGCGGTACCAGCGATAATCATGGCACCGCCGAGGACAGAAGGGCGTTTGGTCTGGGTTATTGCGTCACTGCTCATAAAATTCTCCGGTTATTTGGTTCTGTATACGTTAGTTCTGTGTACTAGCTTGATGATACGGTTGTATTTAAATGTTGTAAAGCAGATAAACCGGTAAATTCATGAATTATGATACGAATGAGTAATTAATGAGCACCTTCCGCACCTGACTGAGCAGAGCAGGAAGGTTCAGCGTGTTATTTTTTCAGATAAAACTGCTGCGTCTTCCACAGATGAATGGCGTTACGGCTGGCTTCAAAGTGTGGCTCGGGCAGGGTATCAGGACAGCACCATATAATAGCGCTGAATTTATCCGGCTCCTGAATAACCGGCAGAGTATCACTGTCATATTTTGCCAGCAGACAAACAGACACCGTGTGTTTTCCCTCTTCCTGATAGGTTTGCAGGTTATTGCACAGCCCGATAACCTGCGGGTTGTGCAGGGTAATACCAACCTCTTCCTCAATTTCACGGATAGCACAGGCTTCAAAGGTTTCCCCGGGATCAACATGGCCGCCGAAGATTGACCAGTAAGGCGCATGTTTTCCGCTGCGTTTTCCCAGTAAAACCTCACCTTTGTTATTGATAATGATGACACCGGTGCCGACAACGACTGACATTATTCTGTCCTTATTTTCAATCAGATTACAGGTGCTATGTTACACTGCGGCCCGCCGGTCTGACAGTATGTTTTGTTTTGACAGGGTCTTCCTGCAAATTGAATGATTCAGAGCATAGAATATCCCGTCGGGTGTGTTATAACTGAAACGATTCAAAAGTGGCTTATTTGTCACGCCACTGAATATTAATAATGTTTATAGCCGCTTAGCCAATAATAACTGAGGGAGCCTCCGGCTGATGACCCGTCGAGTAGCCACTATTACCTTAAATCCGGCCTATGACCTGGTGGGGATGTGTTCATCCCTTGAGCTGGGCGAGGTGAATCGTGTCAGAACTGTCGGGTTACATCCTGCGGGAAAAGGCATCAATGTGGCAAAAGTTCTGCGCGATCTTGGCGTGGATGTCACTGTCAGTGGTTTTCTGGGAAAAGAAAATCAGGAAGAATTTCAGTATTTTTTCAGTGAAAACGGGTTGGCAAACCGTTTCCATGTTATTCCCGGGCGCACCCGGATTAATGTCAAACTCACGGAAAACAGCGGGTCAGTGACTGATCTTAATTTCTCCGGTTTCCGTATCGCGGAAAGTGAATGGCAGAAATTTATGACCGATTCGCTTACCTGGCTCGGGCAGTTCGACATGGTGGTGGTCAGCGGTAGCTTGCCGGAAGGGGTTGATCCGGCGTGGTTTACTGCCTGGATGAGCAAGCTGCGTCAGTTATGTCCGTGCATTATTTTTGACAGCAGCCGGGAAGCACTGGTAGCGGGGCTGAAAGCCACTCCGTGGCTGGTGAAACCCAACCGTCATGAACTGGAAATCTGGGCAGGTAAACCCCTGCCGGAACTGGCTGATGTTATCACCGCCGCTCATGCGCTGCGGGATAAAGGCATTGCCCATGTGGTGATTTCATTAGGGCAGGAAGGCGCGTTATGGGTTAATGCTTCCGGTGCCTGGCTTGCCAAACCACCGCACTGTGAGGTGATAAGTACCGTTGGTGCAGGCGACTCGATGGTCGGCGGGCTGGTGTATGGTCTGCTGATGAGCCAGAGCAGTGAGCACACATTGCGGATGGCGACAGCCGTTTCCGCGCTGGCGGTGAGCCAGCCCGGCGTCGGTGTTCGCGACCGCGCTGAACTGGCTGCCATGATGGCACGAATTACGCTCAACCCGGTCTGAACCAGGCTATTTTTCCAGAGACTTCAGCCACGCAATTTCCTGCGGCCAGATATCGGGATTAACGGTTTCCAGTACCATCGGGATACCGTTAAACCGTTTATCTTTCATAATAAATTCAAACGGTGCATTACCGATTTTTCCGATACCCAGACTGTCGTGGCGATCAACGCGGCTGGCGAATTCACTTTTTGCATCATTAAGGTGCATACCTTTCAGATACTCAAATCCGACTACGCGTTCAAATTCATCAAACGTCGCTTTACAGGTTTCAGCCGTCCGTAAATCATATCCGGCGGCGAAGGCGTGACAGGTATCGATACAAACGCCGACCCGTGATTTATCCTCCACGCCGTCAATAATGGCGGCAAGCTGTTCAAAACGAAATCCGAGATTGGTGCCCTGACCGGCGGTGTTCTCTATTACAGCAATCACGCCGCTTGTCTTATCCAGCGCAATATTAATGGATTCAGCAATGCGTTTCAGGCAATCATCAACCGCGATTTTGTTCAGAAAACTGCCGGGGTGAAAGTTGATGCGATCAATCCCTAACTGCTCACAGCGCTGTAACTCATCCAGAAAGGCATCGCGGGATTTATCCAGCGCTTCCTGCTCCGGGTGTCCGAGGTTAATCAGGTAACTGTCATGAGGCAGGATCTGACCTTTTCCGTAACCGTATTTTTTGCAGTTGGCTTTGAATGCGGTAATGACTTTTTCTGACAAGGGAGCCGCTTTCCACTGGCGCTGATTTTTGGTGAACAGGGCGAATGCTGTGGCACCTATCTCATGTGCGCGTAAAACGGCCTGATCAACACCCCCGAGGGCGCTGACGTGTGCTCCTACATATTTCATTTTTTTATTCTCCTTCTTTGTGTCGATTATGGCATAAGAAAAAGGAGATTGCAGTGGCAGGCGATCCCGGTCGCACAACCGGGATAACCGGTTCAGCTCAGGAGTGACGGTATAACCAGGTTGATTGCCGCGCCGCCGATAATCAGCCAGATGAAGAGCACCAGCGCCATCAGCATCGGTTTAATCCCCGCCTGACGGATAGCACTGACGTGTGTGGTTAAGCCCAGCGCCACCATTGCCATTGCCAGTAAAATAGTATCGAGAGTGATTATGTAGCTAACAATCACTTCAGGGATCAGATGGAATGAGTTAAATCCTGCCACAAGAATAAAGAAAACGGCAAACCACGGAATGGTGATTTTTGATTTTTCCTGTGTGCCATCGCCGGTTTTGTTGTTCAGGCGGCTCAGGTATTGTGACAGGATAAGCAGGAACGGCGCGAGCATCATCACGCGGATCATTTTACTGATCACCGCTGCATTTTCCGCATCCGGGCTGATGGCATGACCAATCGCCACAACCTGTGCCACTTCATGCACGGAAGACCCGGCATACACCCCGAAATTCATGTCATTAAACGGCAGCCAGCCGAGGGTGGCATTCAGGTGAAACAGCCACGGATACAGGAAGATCCCGAGTGTCCCGAAAATAACCACGGTTGAAATAGCAACGGCAACCTTACTGGCGGGGGCTTTTACGACCGGCTCTGTTGCCATGACGGCAGCGGCTCCGCAAATACTGCTGCCGGCACCGATTAGGATCACCGTTTGTTCATCCAGCCCGAACCATTTACGCCCGATATACATCGCGATAAAAAAATGTGCTTATCAGCATAACGGCATCGACAATAACGCCACTCAGACCAACATCGGCGATTTGCTGAAAGGTCAGGCGGAAGCCGTACAAAATAATACCTGCACGTAAAAAATAGTGTTTGGCAAACCCCACACCGTGTTCACATTGCGGCTTTAAGCTCGGATATACCGTATTGCCCGCCACAATTCCCAGCAAAATAGCCAGTGTCAGTGCGCCCAGCCCCAGGTTAATAAACCACGGCATCTCACCGAGTAACATGGCGGCGGTTGTCAGAACCCCCGCGAGGGCTAAGCCCGGAATCAGTCTCAGCCACGTTGATGTGGCGGTGTTTTTAGTTTTTTCTGTTTTCATATTACTCTCTGACATGTGTGGTTCTCACAAACAAATAACGATGGGCAACAGCATAGCGAAAAGCGTAATATTTTAAAAATTGATAATAATTCTATAATCAATCGAAAAATCAGGTTAGCGGTAATGGCAATGTTAAATTATAAGTATAATGTTAATATGATGATAAAAATCGGGATAAAATAAGGGATCGCTGCCATGCGCATCACACTGAGACAACTTGAAGTTTTTGCAGAAGTTCAGAAGTCCGGTTCGACGACACAAGCTTCCCTCCAACTGTCACTCTCACAGTCCGCTGTGAGCGCCTCGCTGACTGATCTGGAAAACCAGCTGAATGTTCAGCTATTCGACCGGGTCGGAAAACGTCTGGTCACTAATGAGCACGGGCGCTTATTATACCCCAAAGCCGTTGCTCTGCTGGAGCAGGCAGGCGAAATTGAACAACTGTTTAAAACCGATGCGGGCGCATTACGTTTCGCCGCCAGTACAACAATCGGTAACTATATGCTGCCGAAGATCCTGGGGGCATACCGGGCGATGCATGAAAATACCCCGTTAGAACTCTATATATCCAATACTGAGGACGTTATTAAATCAGTACTGGAATTTCGTGTGGACATGGGGCTTATCGAAGGCGCGTGCCACTCCCCTGAACTGATTACCGAACCCTGGCTGGAAGATGAGCTGGTGATTTTTTGCAGCCCGGATAACCCGCTGAGCCGGAAAAATAGTGTGACGCTGGATGATTTGCAGAGTGCGTCCTGGATACTGCGTGAGCGGGGGTCCGGTACAAGAGAAGTGCTGGATCAAATCTTGTTTACCCGTCTGCCGGGCTTTCGTGTGGAGATGGAACTGGGTAATTCCGAGGCTATCAAGCATGCGGTACGTTTCGGGCGCGGTGTCAGTTGCCTGTCCCGGAGGGTGATCGATGAGCAACTGCATAACGGGCTGCTGGCGGAGGTAAGTGTCGGCGGGCTGAGCCTGACCCGTACACTGTTTCGTATTTATCACCGCCAGAAACATATCTCCAATGCACTTAATACCTTCCTGACATATTGCCGCTGAGGCGGCGGGTTGCTCTCTGCCGCCGGTTATCCGGCAGGCAATTATAAGCCGGGTGCTTATAATCCCGTATCAATTATGCAGGTATCTTATAATACCGCATATTTGCTGGGTACTGCCCCGGGATTTCGCTACAATCGTGCACAGTGGATCAAAAAGAACAACATAAAACAGGATTGTAATGTCTCAGCAAGCGAATCAATCTGCGGGTGAGCAACCCCGGACACTGCGCCGTGAATTAAAAGCGCGCCATCTGGCAATGATTGCCATCGGGGGTTCCATCGGAACCGGGTTATTTGTTGCGTCCGGTGCAACGATTGCCCAGGCGGGACCGGCCGGAGCGCTGTTAACCTACGCGATTATCGGCTTAATGGTCTATTTTTTAATGACCAGCCTGGGCGAACTGGCAGCATATATGCCGGTCTCCGGGTCTTTTGCCACTTATGGCGCAAAATATGTCGATGAGGGTTTTGGTTTCGCGCTGGGCTGGAACTACTGGTACAACTGGGCGGTCACTATTGCCGTTGACCTGGTGGCGGCTCAGTTGGTGATGACCTACTGGATCCCGGCGGAAGAAATTCCGGGCTGGGTCTGGAGTGCGTGTTTCCTTGCGATTATGTTCCTTATCAACTTCATTTCGGTGAAAGGGTTTGGTGAAGCGGAATACTGGTTCTCATTAATTAAAGTTACTACCGTTATTCTGTTTATCATTGTGGGTGTCATGATGATCAGCGGAATTATGAAAGGTGGTGAGGGAACGGGCTGGCACAACTGGACCATCGGGGAAGCGCCGTTTAAAGGCGGATTCGCGGCGATGATCGGGGTGGCAATGATAGTCGGTTTCTCTTTCCAGGGAACGGAGCTTATTGGTATTGCGGCGGGTGAATCAAAAGACCCGGCTAAAAATATCCCGAAAGCGGTGCGTAAAGTGTTCTGGCGTATCCTGCTGTTTTATGTGCTGGCTATTTTAGTGATAAGCCTGATCATTCCGTATACCGACCCGAACCTGCTGCGTAATGGTACATCGGATATCAGCGTCAGTCCGTTCACCCTGGTCTTTGAACGTGCCGGTTTACTGTCTGCTGCGGCGGTAATGAATGCGGTTATCCTGACCGCCGTTTTGTCTGCGGGTAACTCAGGTATGTATGCATCAACCCGTATGCTGTATACCCTGGCGCGCTCCGGTAAGGCACCGAAAATATTCGGTAAATTATCCAAAGGCGGTGTGCCGCGTAACGCGCTGATTGCCACAACCGTGGTTGCCGCACTCTGTTTCCTGACCTCTATGTTTGGTAATCAGTCTGTTTATCTGTGGTTGCTCAATGCGTCGGGTATGACCGGGTTTATTGCCTGGCTGGGTATTGCTATCAGTCATTACCGGTTCCGCAGAGGCTATATTGCCCAGGGCTATGACCTGAAAGATCTTCCGTATCGTTCCGGCTTTTTCCCGGTGGGTCCTATCTTTGCCTTTATTTTGTGTCTGGGCATTACCCTGGGACAGAACTATGAAGCCTTCCTTCAGGATCAGATTGACTGGGTAGGCGTGGTCGCCACGTATATCGGGCTGCCGCTGTTCCTCGCTATCTGGTTTGGTTACAAAATTACCAAGCGCACCCGTTTTGTCCGCTATGGTGAAATGGACTTTCCCGGAAGCTATAAAGAACCGGGTTCTGCCGGATAGTGTGACTTATCACGTAAATTGATAAAAAACCTGACTTTATTAGTCAGGTTTTTTTTTGTCTGTATGTAACAGACACTGTTGGTGTATCAGTGACATTGAAACTAATTTTATCGATTAAGTCAGATGTTTTATCTGTTTATTGTATAAATACAATTGCGTTATCTTTCGATATATCGTTATCTCAGGAAAGGTAGACAGATTGTAATGAGGAAGATAATTATTCCGTATTGATAAGAGTTCTTATTTGCTTTATTGTTATCGCCAATTTCTGACAGATAACAGGAGTCGGTAACGTGAAATTAGTTTCTGTAGCAAAGGGGCTCAGCCTGAGTCTGGTGGCAGGTGCCGTACTGATGAGCAGTACCGCATGGGCTGAAACAGTGGTTGATGCCGCAGGGCGCACAGTTCAGGTTCCGGAAAAAGTGGAGCGCATCCTGTTAGGGGAAGGGCGCATGATCCACGCCGTGGCACTGCTGGAAGGTGATAAACCGCTGGCGCGCATTGCCGGGTGGCAGGGGGATTTCCGCAAACTCGATCCGCAATCTTATGCTGTTTATAAAGCTAAATTCCCTGAAATCGACAATATCCCGCTGATTGGCAACACCACATCAGACAGTGTCAGTTCAGAAAAAGTATTAACGCTTAATCCGGATGTGGCCATTTTTGGTCTGGCCGGTCACGGACCGGGTAAAAACAGCGAACTCGTCGGGCAACTGGAAAAAGCCGGTATCCCGGTTGTGTTTGTTGATTTCCGTAATGAGCCGCTGAAAAATACGCTGCCGGGCATGCGTGTGCTGGGTAAAGTGCTGCACCGCGAAGAGAAAGCCAAAGCCTTTGAAGATTTCTATCAAAAGCAGATGAAATTAGTGACGGATGTGACAGATAGCATCCCGGAAGATAAAAAACCAACAGTCTTTATTGATCTGCGCGCCGGGTCATTCCCTGACTGCTGTGGTACTGCCGGTGATGGTAATCTCGGTAACTTTATTGATCTTGCCGGGGGCAAAAATATCGCTAAAGCGGTATTGCCTACCCCGCTGGGGACAATGAACCTGGAGAAAGTGATTGCAGTTGACCCGGATATCTATCTGGTCAGTGGTGCAAAAGCACCGGGCAGTACAGATGCCGGTGTGCAACTGGGTGCGCAAGCGACAGAAGCAGAGGCAAAAGCCAGCCTGAAAGCCATTACAGAGCGTCAGGGTATTAATACACTGACAGCGGTAAAAGAAGGGCGTGACTATGCCATCTGGCACAACTATTATAACTCCCCTTATAACGTGCTGGCCGCGCAGATGTTCGCCAAGTGGTTTTATCCGGAGCAGTTTAAAGATTTAGATCCGAAGAAAACCATGGATGAGATGTACAGCCAGTTCCTGGCAGTCGAACCGACAGGAACATACTGGGTCAGCGGAAAATAATATTAAGTGTCAGCAGGTATTTGAAGAATGAGTGTTACCACCGAAGCCATGTTACAGACCACGCCGGGTAAGACAGACGGTAGTTTGAGTTGTGATGTTAAATCACATTACCGGAACTTGCTGCGCAGGCGGCTGATGATGATGTCAGCCGTGATAGTGGTTATTATCTGTACTGTGCTGCTGGATTTCACAATGGGACCCTCCGGGCTCTCTCTTGAGGCGCTGTGGCAGACTCTGATGTCGCCGGAAAGTGTCTCTGCGGGAACCCGTGTGATTGTCTGGGATATCCGTCTGCCGTATGCCCTGATGGCGGTGGTGGTAGGTCTGGCTCTTGGTCTTGCCGGTGCTGAAATGCAGACCATTCTCAATAACCCGCTGGCAAGCCCGTTTACCCTCGGGGTGTCCAGCGCCGCATCATTTGGTGCCGCGCTGGCGATTGTCCTCGGTCTGGGTATTCCGGGTGTGCCGGATCAGTGGCTGGTTTCGGCTAATGCCTTTGTGTTTGCACTGCTCTCGGCAATGATGCTCGACGTCATCACCCGCTGGACGCGCGTGGCAACCTCCGGAGTGGTCCTGTTTGGTATCGCGATGGTCTTTACCTTTAATGCCCTGGTGTCCATGATGCAATTTATTGCCACGGAAGATACCTTGCAGGGACTGGTGTTCTGGACAATGGGCAGCCTGGCGCGCGCCACCTGGATTAAACTGGGTGTGATGGCGCTGGCTTTTGCCATATTACTGCCGATTTCCATGAGTAACTCCTGGAAACTGACGGCGTTGCGCCTGGGTGAAGATCGTGCGGTCAGTTTTGGTATTAATGTGCGCCGTCTGCGTCTCGGGACATTACTGCGCATCAGTATTCTGACGGCGCTTGCGGTGGCATTTGTCGGACCGATTGCGTTTATCGGTCTGGTTGCTCCCCATATTGCCCGGATGATGTTCGGTGAAGATCACCGCTTCTATTTACCGGCAAGTGCATTAATAGGGGCGCTGGTGTTATCGATGGCGTCAATTGCCTCGAAAAACCTGATCCCGGGCGTCATTATTCCGGTTGGTATTGTTACATCATTGGTAGGTGTGCCGTTTTTCCTGAGCATGATCCTGCGTCATAAAGGGAATATGTAAGATGGATATCAACACACTGTCTGCCAATGGATTAAAAATTAATAATTTTTACGCGGGTTATCCGAAACGTAAAATCATTGAAAACCTGAATGTGGCTCCCTTGCCGCGCGGAAAAATCACCGTGCTGCTCGGACCGAACGGCAGTGGTAAATCCACACTGCTGCGTGCGCTCGCCGGGCTGAATAAAGCCAGCGGTGAATTGCTGCTGGACGGGCATGACCTGACCATGATGAATTTTGCACAGCGTGCAAAGCAGGTGGTTTATCTGCCGCAGACATTACCGGCAGGTGTGCATCTGCATGTGCTGGAGTCCGTGATTGTGGCACAGCGCGCATCCGGCGGAGTATCGGACAGTGACAGTGAAAATGATGTCATGTCTTTGCTGTCACAATTAGGTATTGAACATCTGGCGTTGCATTATCTGGATCAATTATCCGGCGGACAAAAGCAATTAGTCGGGTTGGCTCAATCCTTAATTCGCAAGCCGTCATTATTATTACTGGATGAACCACTGAGTGCGCTGGATTTAAATTATCAATATCATGTGATGGATTTAGTTAAACGTGAAACGCAGCGCCGGAATATTATAACCGTTGTTGTTGTTCATGATATTAATATCGCGCTGCGTCATGGCGACCATATATTAATGCTGAAAGACGGTAATTTAATTGCGGAAGGTGAACCGGAAGCAGTTATTACCCCGGACAGTCTGGCACGGGTTTATGGTGTGCGCGGGCGCATAGAGCACTGCACGCAGGCTGTCCCGCATGTGGTGATTGATGGTCTGGTGCCGAGAACAGAGGCATCTCTGTTATAATAAACCGAATGGTAATGTGATTTTTTTCTTTTTTCCTGCGAAAATTATTTTCGCAGGAAAGCATAATCTCAGGTGTTATTCAGGCTGTGTCGGTCTGATATTGTTGTATCATTTTCTATATAAATATAATTAGCCTTATTAAAGGTAATAAAATAATTATTAATGTCGGAAACGGCAGGGGTAATTATTATTAAAATAAAGGGACATACCCAACGTCATTCAAGATGCAGGAAGGCGGCAAGGGAAGACTGACGGGGAGCATACATAAGTATGTGACCCGGCTGGCTGAGTGCAGCCAACACACCTGCAGTTTGAATGAATAAGGGTATAAAGCCCTCAGAGCAAATGTCGATTGTCCATAAATAATATTTCTTTCTTGGAGAATCAAAAATAATGGTTATTTTTTCAAAACGAAAAGTGGCGTTAAGTGTTATCGCAGCACTCACCGCACAGGTATCCGCAGTACAGGCAGCCGCTAAAGAGGATGTGATTGTGGTGACCACCGCATCCGGCTTTCAGCAGAAAATCGAAGATGCCGCAGCCACCATTTCAGTGGTGTCGCGTGAAGAGCTGGAAGGTAAAGCTTACCGTGATGTCACCGATGCACTGAAAGATGTGCCGGGTGTGGTGGTTACCGGTGGCGGGAGCTCTTCTGACATCAGTATCCGCGGGATGGATCCGAAATACACCATGATCCTGGTTGACGGTAAGCGCGTTGCCAGCCGTGAAACGCGTCCTAATAGTGATAACTCCGGTATTGAACAGGGATGGTTGCCGCCACTCACTGCGATTGAACGCATTGAAGTGGTACGCGGCCCGATGTCGTCATTGTATGGCTCGGATGCCATGGGCGGGGTTATCAATATTATCACGCGTAAAGCACAGGGTGAGTGGCACACCAGCATCCGGACTGATGCGACCATTACAGAAAGCAAAAACAGTGGTAATACCGGGCAGGGTAGTTTTTATGCCGCCGGTCCGCTGATCGATAATCTTCTGAGCATGAAAGTGAATGGTCAGTATTCTCATCGTGGTGAAGATAATTTTTCAAACGGATTTAACCGTCAGATCATGAGCAGCGGCGGCGGTACACTGACACTGACGCCGGATGAGCAGAACAGCATTGATTTCGATTTCAAAAAAGATAACCAGCACCGTGATTCCCGCTGGGAAAAGAGTGCCTCAGAATCAAGCAAGAAGAAAAAATCCAGCGGCTTCAGCAAATATGAAATGATGCAATACGCGCTGACCCATGATGGTCAGTATGACTGGGGCAGCATGAACAGCTATGTTCAGCGTAACGAAACCAAAAACCCCGGTCGTGATATGGAATATTACGACACTATTGCCCGCAATCAGACTGTAGTGCCATTGGGCGACCATATGTTAAGCCTCGGCGGTCAGTATCGCTTTGAGGAATTGAAAGATAACAACAATAAACTGGACGGTAATAAGCTGGAACGTTACAGCTGGGCACTGTTTGCGGAAGATGACTGGGCGCTGACCAATGACTTTACGCTGACCGGCGGTCTGCGTATGGATGAGGATGAAAACTTCGGCACGCACTGGACACCGCGTGTTTACGGCGTCTGGCATCTTGATGAAAGCTGGTCAGTCAAAGGCGGTGTATCAACGGGCTATCGCTCACCGGATCTGCGCCAGGCGACAGCCTCCTGGGGTCAGGCAACCGGCGGCGGCAACTCGAATGCCGTTATCTTTGGTAACCCGGAGCTGAAACCGGAAAAAACCGTTACTGAAGAAATCAGTGTGATGTGGAACAATCAGGATAACCTCAATATGAGCCTGACTGTCTTTAACACTGACTTTAAAGATAAGATCACGGAAATCCGCCGTTGCGGTACAGGAACGGATATAAAATGTACTGAAAAAGACCCGGAAGGTAACGATTATATTTTCGTCAGTGACCGTATCAATGTCGACAAAGCCAATATGCGCGGCGTGGAAGCGATAATGAACTGGGAAATGACAGATACACTGTCATTATCAGCAAACTATACCTTCACGGATTCCGAGCAGAAAAGCGGTAAATTCAAAGGTAAAGCGCTGAACAAAACCCCTAAACATATGGCGAACGCGACACTTGACTGGGATACCACGCAGGATGTGAAAAGCTGGAGCCGGGTTAACTTCCGCGGTAAAACATCTGATTATCTGTCACGCACCAATATGGCGTCAGGAACCGGTTCTTATGCAACAGTCGATATCGGTGGCAGCTATCAGTTGAGTAAAGACCTGAATTTTGTGGCGGGTGTGTATAACGTGCTGGATCGCCGCATTGATATGGATGATTATGGCGCAACGTTAGATGGTCGTCGTTATAATATTGGTATGAATTATAATTTCTGATATACCCTTATTCATTCAAACCGCAGGTGCGTTGGCTGCGTTCAGCCAGTCGGGTCACATAGTTTACCTATGCTCCCCGACTGGCGGAGCTTGCCGCCTTCCTGCAACTTGAATGACGTTGGGTAGGGCATCAGTTATTACTGAGTACAAAACACGGCTCCCTGCCTGCGGAGCCGTGTTTTTTTTTATGGCGTCAGTATCACTGAAAAACACGATATCAACCGGATTTTTTAACGTTTTTGCTATAAATTTTCAAAGTTTCGTCACAGAAATTCTGTGAATAAAACGCTATATAAAAAAAATTGCCTGATAAAGGCGATCAAGGCTTGAAATTTATGACGGGGGGGTGCAAAATGCGCCATCCAAAAAACAACTGATGCATTTATCCGCATCGGTTTTTTTTTTGCACTAAAAAACTGTCATTGACAAAAAGGGGCCGCAAGGCCGGATAACTATTACGAATTTTACCGGGTTGTAAACCCCGGATCTGAGGATGCGATAAATGGCGCACTTTTCTACTTTTGCACCTGTGCCTATCGGCGCCGGCTGCTGCTGCAACGACGACTACGGAGCCAAATGCTCCCGTACAGCACTTCCAACCCCTTCTTTCTTCACTGCCTACAGGCAGATGCGAAGTCTTCCCGGTAACACGCCATCTGATAGTAGTATCAGTATGATTGTCGGTGTTACGGGGGGATTCGCTCATGTCAGATAATATCGCCCTCAATATTGGCCGCAATCGTACTGGTGCCAATAACCGCGTTCAACTCGCAAAAACACTGACTCTCGTCCAGGTTGTCATGATGGGGCTTGCCTATCTGCAGCCGATGACTATCTTTGATACTTTCGGGATCGTGTCAGAAATTACCAGCGGTCATGTCGCGACGTCTTATGCTATCGCACTGACAGCCATTCTTTTTACTGCGCTGAGTTACGGCAAACTGGTCAAACGGTTCCCGTCCGCAGGCTCTGCGTATACCTATGCCCAGAAATCCATGAGTCCGCATATCGGCTTTATGGTAGGTTGGTCATCTCTGCTGGACTATTTGTTCATGCCGATGATCAATATTCTGCTGGCAAAAATTTATCTTCAGGCCATTTTCCCGGAATGCCCGACATGGGTCTTTGTCGGCGGGCTGGTCTTTTTGATGACATTATTCAATCTGCGCGGCATTAATGTCGTGGCAAACCTCAACACCGTGATTGTTGTGGTTCAGGTTGCGGTCATGATCATCTTTGTCGGCTTACTTATCCGTGGCGTGTCCGGCGGCGAAGGTGCAGGTTCACTGCTCTCATTCCGTCCGTTTGCCTCCATAGATGCTGAGCTTATTCCGATGATAAGCGGGGCGACGATACTGTGCTTCTCCTTCCTGGGATTTGACGGTATCAGTTCCCTGTCCGAAGAAACACCGAATGCCGGTAAAGTTATCCCGAAAGCGATTTTCCTGACGGCGCTGATTGGCGGCCTGATCTTTATCGCAGTGTCATACTTCCTGCAACTCTATTTCCCGGATGTATCGCGCTTTACTAATCCGGAAGAATCACAACCTGAAATCATGTATATGGTCGCCGGTGCATTCTTCCAGTCCATCATTCTGGTCTTCTCTTGTGTGACGGTACTGGCTTCCGGTATGGCAGCACAGGCAGGGGTATCCCGTCTGATGTATGTGATGGGGCGTGATGGCGTGTTCCCGGAGAAATTCTTCGGCTATGTTCACCCGCAATGGCGGACACCGGCACTGAATGTGCTGCTGGTCGGCGTGCTGGCACTGAGTGCAGTCTGGTTTGATCTGGTCACAGCGACCGCGCTGATTAACTTTGGTGCGCTGGTGGCATTCACCTTTGTGAACCTGTCTGTGATTTCTCAGTTCTGGGTTCGTGAGCGGCGTAATAAAACACTGGCTGATCATATTAATTATCTGATCCTGCCGGTTATTGGTGCCGCAACAGTAACCGTGCTCTGGTTCAATCTCGATGCTAAATCGATGGAATTAGGGCTGAGCTGGGGCGCATTGGGTCTTGTCTATATGTTATGGCTGACCCGCCGTTTCCGCCGTCCGATGCCGCAGATGCCCGAACAGTAATTGTCCGGCAGTTTACGCTGCATAACGGCGCACAGGTTGATTCTGTGCGCCGTTTTTTTTATGTATACCCTTATTGACTCAAATTGCAGGTTCACTGGCTGCATCCGGAATTATTCAGAGTATAATATGACAAATTAACATGCTGAAATAACAGAATAAAAACAAAGACAGAGGGATACGGATGTACATTGAACACAGTCTGATGGCGGACTATTTTTATGCGGGGCTGGCGCTGTTAGTGATCGCGTCATTTATTGCCGGATATATTGACTCTATTGCAGGAGGCGCGGGGCTGATTTTAATCCCGGCGTTTATGCTGACCGGTCTGCCGCCGCACATGGCGCTGGGACAGGAAAAACTGGTCAGTTCTTTTGGTACGCTTGCCGCTATTACTAATTTTATTAAAAATAAATCGATTTACTGGCAAATTATTCCGGCGGGGATTGTCTCATCATTTCTCGGGGCATGGGTCGGTGCAAAGGCAATAATTTACCTGCCCGCTGAAACGATAACCTACATTATCATTTGTATGTTACCACTCGGGCTACTGGCGGCCTTCTTTAAAGGCCGGCTCGGGCGCGCGCAGCAGGACAGTGCGGTACGAAAATCCGTCTGGCTGGTCTTTTTCACCTGTTTTATTGTCGGATTTTATGATGGATTTTTCGGACCCGGTACCGGCAGTATCTTTATTATCTGTCTCTTTCTGATCAATAACCTCGATTTACTCAAATCCTCCGCGACATCCAAAATTTTTAATTTAGCCTCTAATATCGGCGGGCTGGTTGCCTTTATTATGGCGGGTCACATTGCTTTCCTTATCAGTATTCCGATGATCGCCGCGAGTCTGCTCGGCAACCACCTGGGCAGCCAACATGCCATCCGCACTAACGGGGAAATTGTCCGTAAAATCCTAATCCTGACGGTCGGGATCATGATGCTGACGTTGCTTATCAATCTGTTCAGATGACAACAAAATAGTAGCGAATCTGTTAAATTTGTTAAAAATAGAGTTTGTATTACAAATGATATAAGAGGCATAATCATCTAATGTACAATAATTAATCTGACAGGGGAAAGATCATGAACGACAGCCGGGAGCCTGACAACAAACAGCTCATTCAGGTGATGACGGATATTGTGAGTCACAAGCACATTCTGACCGAGCCGCATAAAACAGAGCGCTATCGTAAAGGCTTTCGTTCCGGTGAGGGAAGTGCGCTGGCCGTGGTTTTCCCCGGAACCTTATATGAACTGTGGCAGGTATTTAAGGCCATCGTTGAGGCAGACAAAATTGTGATTATGCAGGCCGCCAATACCGGTCTGACAGAAGGCTCCACACCCAGCGGTGAAGATTATGACCGCGATATTGTTATTATCAGTACCCTGCGGCTGGATAAAATTCAGGTATTGTCAGAACAGCAGCAGGTTATTGCATTGCCGGGCAGCACATTGTGGCACCTGGAAAAAGTACTGAAACCGCTGGGACGTGAGCCGCATTCCGTGATTGGTTCTTCCTGTATCGGGGCTTCTGTGGTCGGCGGAATTTGCAATAACTCAGGCGGTTCGCTGGTTCAGCGCGGACCCGCTTATACCGAGCTGGCATTGTACGGGCGCGTCAGTGCAGACGGCAAAGCAGAGCTGGTTAATCACCTTGGTATTGAATTAGGGTCATCACCGGAGGCGATATTAAACGGCCTGGAAAACCGGCAGTACGGCGATGATGATATTGAAAGCACGGATAAACCGGCATCTGATCCTGATTATCAGCAGCGCATCCGTGATGTGGATGCGGATACGCCTTCACGTTTTAATGCTGATGAACGGCGTCTGTTTGAAGCCTCCGGGTGTGCCGGGAAGCTGGTGGTGTTTGCTGTGCGCCTTGATACGTTCCCGTCACAGGGCGAAAGCAAGGTATTTTACATCGGTACTAATACACCGGACGTGCTGGAAGATATCCGCCGCCATATTCTTGCGGATTTTACCCATCTGCCTGTTGCCGGTGAATATATGCACCGCGAATGTTATGACATCGCGAAAGTGTACGGTAAAGACAGTTTCCTGATGATCGATAAACTCGGCACGGATAAAATGCCGAAGCTGTTTACCATCAAAGGGCGGATGGATGCGGTATGTAATAAAATTCCGTTCTTACCAAAGCACTTTATTGACAGAGCAATGCAAATGCTCAGCCACTTGTGGCCAAATCACCTGCCACGGCGGATGGAAGAGTATCATGAGAAATACGAGCACCATCTGATGCTGAAAATGTCAGGGGATGGCATTGATGAAGCGCGTCAGTGGCTGAGCGGATTTTTTGATTCAGCAGACGGTGCTTTTTTTGAATGTGATGCGAAAGAGGGTGCAGATGCCTTTTTACACCGCTTTGTGGCAGCCGGTGCGGCTATCCGCTATCACGCGGTAAACAGTCAGAAAGTGGAAGATATTCTGGCGCTGGATATTGCGCTGCGGCGCAACGACCGCGTGTGGCTGGAACAACTGCCGCCGGAAATTGAAGATAAACTGGTGCATAAATTGTATTACGGACACTTTTTATGCCATGTTTTTCATCAGGATTATATTGTGAAGAAAGGCGTTGATCCGCATGCGCTGAAAGAAGAGATGCTTAACATTCTCAATGCGCGCGGAGCAGAATACCCGGCAGAGCACAATGTTGGTCATATCTATAAAGCCAAACCACAATTAAGAGCATTCTATAAAGTAACGGATCCGACCAATACTATGAACCCGGGGCTGGGGAAAACCAGCAAATTAAAATTCTGGGGTGAAGGGCATGAAGGGTGCGGCTGCGGAGATAGCAAGCCGTAACAGGGTTTATACCCAACGTCATTCGAATTGCAGGCAGGCGGCAAGGGAAGATAGACGGGGAGCATAGATAAACTATGTGACCCGGCTGGCTGAGCGTAGCCAACGAACCTGCAGTTTGAATGAATAAGGGTTTACCAGGCGCTATCTGTCCGGTTGCGGTTACGTGACCGGATTTTTTTTGTCACTATTGCGTAATTACTCTGAATAATTCGGAATGCCTGCGGTATAACGAGTATAAATCGGTAATGTTAATGTGGGTATAATTTCACTATAATCAGCTTTTCTTCTTGTTTATTGGTTATTATGTTTAAGAGACTCAAAAATGCGTTTGGCAAAACAGCTCCTGTAAAATGCCATAAATCGGTGGTTCTTCATAATCTCAGTTCTGATGAGCGGGCGCTGATTGTCTATATTCTCAATGCGCGTGAAGAGAATGTCAGCATCGGCATTAAGCACAGCAGTGCGGATTCACTGATAACGAAAGGGGTGCTGAAAGAAACCGGACGGGATCAGGAAAGCCGCACACGGACAGTGATAGTTTGCCCTAAATACAAAGAATCTCTGTGCCGGGTATTTTATACCGGGCAAAAACACTGAGTATTAACCCGCCGGGCTGTCGGCCCGGCGTATTGTTTATACCCAACGTCATTCAAGATGCAGCCAACGAACCTGCAGTTTGAATGAATAAGGGTATATTGATTATTCAGCCAGGTGCTGTGCATACTGCACCAGTTTTTTCAGCAGCTCACTTTTCTGCTCATCATGCTGATATTCCTGCATCATCTCACCAATCCGTGCAAAATAACGGGTTAAATTCTCCTGATTAAACACCTCACGGCGATGTGCCAGCCAGCGCTGTTGCTCGCTTTCGTCCAGTGTGCCTGGAAAATTGCGGGCGCGGTAACGGAATAGCAGTTCCGGCAGACGCGCATCCTGATATGACAGTGCCAGCGCCGGAAGATTTTTCGGGTCAGTTTCGCGGATAATCGTCATGGCGGCTTTATCAGCATCACTGAAAAATCCCTGATAAATCATGCGATCCACATCATTTCCTGCCGGGTATTCCCGCGCGACAGCAAATACGGCAACCACTTTTTCCCGGATTTCCGGATGCTGTAAAAGCAATTGCGCATTACGGGCACAGGCGTCTTTATCCAGCCCGATGCGCTGTGCATCCTGCGGGCGCAGGGTATTTTCCGGTGCCAGGATCGGACATTTATTGATATGAACAAGTTTGAGCGGCACCGGGGATTCACCCGGTGGCAGTTCATCGCGCCGGGTATACAGGCGTTCGCGCAGTGTATCGGCATCCAGTGTCAGCAGCGGCGTCAGGTCACCGGCGAGGTCGCACATAATCACTGCGTTGCGGTTATCCGGATGCCACGCCAGCGGTGCGACCAGGCTGGTATTTGACCGGATTGCACCAAACATACCGGATACATGCACCAGCGGCGTCATTGCCGGAATATCAATCAGGGCAGAGAGTTTGCGTTTATCCCGCAGCGCCAGGAAATAATCAAACAGGCGCGGCTGTGCGCCTCTGAGCTGTTTTGCCATAGCGATAGTGGCATATACATCTGCCATCGCATCGTGCGCGTTCTCATGGGCTATACCATTCGCTTTGGTCAGGTGTTCGAGTTTAAAGCTTGGCAAACCTTCATCATTCTCCGGCCAGTTTGTCCCTTCAGGACGCAGAGCATAGCAGGCGCGGGTGATATCAATCAGATCCCAGCGGGAATTGCGGTTCATCCAGCTGTAAGCGTAGGGGTCGTAAAAATTCCGGTAAAAAATATTACGTGTGACTTCATCATCAAAACGAATACTGTTGTAACCCAGAATGCAGGTATCGGGTTGTGTGAAGGTGTCATGGATGAGTTTGGCAAACTGCGCTTCACTCACACCCTTTTGCAGCGCTTCCTGTGGCGTTATCCCGGTTATCATGACCGCAACCGGATCCGGCAGGTAATCATCAGCCGGTGCGCAATAAGCAATCACCGGTTCTGCAATAATATTAAATTCACTGTCAGTGCGGACACCGGCAAACTGTGCCGGGCGGTCACCGGCGGGATCTTGTCCGAAGGTTTCGTAGTCATGAAAGAAAAATTGTGCAGAAGACACTGTTTACACCTGCTGTCTGATTCATTATGGGCTACAGGGTAGCAAATAAGAGGGAAATTACCAATTTCAACAGATGTTCATGGTGCATTAAAGCCCGGCAGGTAACACGATCATGATTGCGTATAATAAGGGGATATTTTGCGGATATCGCATCAGCTGAAACAATTCCGCTGATAAATACGCTACACTGAATAAAACCGGAGAAAATCGGCAGAATCACTTGTCGGCAGCCGTGGTTAACCTGTATTGTTTAATGAATCACATTTCAGATATGACTAAGGGTAGAATAATGGACAACACAACCAAGCCTTCCTTTCACAATGTCCTGGAGTTCGTTCGTATGTTTCGCCGTAAAAATAAGATACTGCGTGAAATAACTGACAACGAAAAGAAAATCCGTGATAACCAGAAACGTGTGCTTCTGCTTGATAACCTGAGTGAATATATTAAGCCGGGAATGTCCATTGACGATATTCAGGCCATCATCGCAAATATGCGGGGTGACTATGAAGATCGTGTGGATGAGTACATTATTAAAAATGCTGATTTATCAAGAGAGCGTCGTGAAATCTCGAAAGAATTGAAAGCGATGGGCGATATTAAAGATATTAAGTAATCGCTCGATCCTGATAGTGGAAACCGTGAATAATGATATTCGCGGTTTTTTTTTGCCTGAAAATCAGGATAAAAAAATGGCTCCCGGGGGAGCCATTTAACGGTCTGATTAATAAATCAAAGCATTGTTTTTGTCGCGCCGGAAGAGGCGTGATTTGTCGCGGCATGAGCACCGGCGCCATGCGCCTGATAATCTTCACGCGCTTCACGCTGATATTCCACAATTGTAAATGCTTCACCGGCAGCAGCCGGAGCCGGTGCTTTTGTCATCCCGGAAGAAGCATGATGACCAGCCTGCACCGCAACGGCAACCACGACAGCGGCTGTTTCAGTTACCTGAGGTGCAGCAGCAATTGCCTGAGCAACATGTGTTTCTGCGGCGGCAGTGTGTTCAGTCACGTCAGAAACGGTGTCTTTCACAATCGCCACCACGACTTGCGCCACATCAGCAATCACCGGTTCAACAGCGACAGACTCAGTAACCACCGGCTCAGTGATAACAGGCTCAGCAACAGCAGGCTGTGGTGCTTCTGAGGCAACCGTCAGTGTGAACTGCTCTGCCACAACCGTTGTTTCTGCCACATTCGCGACAATCTCAGTCACAACCGGGGCGATAGTTGCGGTTTCGGCAACAGGTGCAGTGGTATTAACCGCATCTGTGGTATCGACCTGGATATCTTCGACAGGAACAAATTCTGCAGCAGGTGTTACCACCGGATATTGGATCCACACTTTACCGGATGCAAGCTCAGGGGAGAACACCGCCATTTCCAGCGGAACCGGCGACTGAGTCAGCTGACGGTCTTCGCGGTAACGGCGGCGGCGCTGACCACTCACACGCAGATGGCGCGGAGAGCGGCGGGAGCGGCGCGGCAGCATATTATCAGTGTGTGCTTCATCACCGGCAGCATCCGCAGAGACAGAGGCTTCAGTTTCAGCCGTCTGTGCAACAATCGGTGCAACAACAGGTGCAGGTGCGGCATCAATAACAGCCGGAACTGCCGGCGTTACAGCAACAACAGCAGGTGCGACAGGTGCAACGGATGTCACACTATCAGTGACACGGACAGAGCCGGTTAACTGACGGCGTGTACGACGCGTACGAACCTGAGTCGGTGCATCATCATCTTCGGTATTGCCGTCACTGTTGAGTGCATCCTGATCTTCCTGCTGGGCGAGAAGTACTTTCTCATCCTGCGGCTGGGTGCGTTTCTCATCCTGACGGCGGCGCTGACGCTCTGCACGCTGATCACGGCGTAACTGCTGCTGTGCTTCGCGGGCGGCCAGTGCTTCCGGTGTCAGTTCTTCTTCCGGCGTGTTCTGGTTGCGCGGTTTGCGTGGTTCATTTACCGTATCGCGATCACGCTTGTTACGGGATTCACCTGCGGCGCGTTCCGGACGGTCAGGGCGCTCTGTACGCTCAGGACTACCCGCACGTTCAGTGCGCTCCCCGCGTTCAGGGCGGTCACCATTACGATCACGGCGGTTACGACGCTGTTTGTTACGATCGTTACCACCACGGCGGTTATTATCGTTACCTTGTGTTGTCTCTTTCTGTGCAGGGGCTTCTACGGCTGCAACCGGTTCAGACCCGAACAGTTTTTTGAAGAAACGGCTGAAGAACCCGCCTTCGGAAGATGCAGCAGCTTTATCTTCCTGACGATTATCGCGCTTAACTTCCTGTTTACGGGAAGGGGCGGACTGTGTCGGCACGGGTGCATCAGAGGTAATTTCAAATGCATTGATTGCCGGTTGTTCCGGCTCACGGCGCTCAGGTGTCTCTTCTTCCTCAACGGCTGCGGCTTCGGCTTCGTATTTCTCCGGTAAGCGATAGCTCAGTGTACCGATTTCTTCACCATTACGGACGCGGACGACACTGAAGTGCGGCGTTTCCATGTGGTTGTTCGGTACAATAATGACACTGACACCGGCCTGACGGGTTTCAATCGCACTGACTGCCTGACGTTTTTCATTCAGCAGATAAGAGGCAACCGGCACCGGTACGATGGCATGAACCTGATGGGTATTCTCTTTCAGTGCTTCTTCTTCAATCAGACGCAGAATAGAGAGCGCCAGTGATTCATTGTCGCGCACTGTTCCGGTTCCGCTGCATCGCGGACACACATGATGGCTTGACTCACCCAGTGACGGGCTGAGACGCTGACGGGACATTTCCAGTAAACCGAAACGGGAAATACGGCCGATCTGAATACGGGCGCGATCCTGACGAACGGCTTCGCGCATCCGGTTTTCAACTTCACGCTGATTGCGCACAGGGGTCATATCGATAAAGTCGATGACAATCAGACCGCCGAGGTCACGCAGACGCAGCTGACGGGCAATTTCATCCGCCGCTTCGAGGTTGGTGTTAAAGGCGGTTTCTTCGATATCACCGCCGCGCGTTGAGCGGGAGGAGTTAATATCAATGGCGGTCAGGGCTTCGGTGGTATCGATAACAATAGCACCGCCTGACGGCAGGCGGACTTCACGCTGGAAAGCGGATTCAATCTGAGATTCAATCTGGTAATGGCTGAACAGCGGCACTTCGCCCTGGTACAACTTAATTTTACTGACGAAATCAGCACGACCGATAGCGGTGATGTGTTTGCGCGCCAGTTCCAGAACCTTAGGATTATCGATGAGGATTTCACCGATGTCCGGGCGCAGATAATCACGGAACGCGCGGACGATAACATTACTTTCCTGATGGATAAGGAAAGGTGCCGGACGGCTTTCGGATACTGCTTTGATAGCCTCCCAGTGCTTGACGCGGTATTCCAGATCCCATCTCAGGGAGTCAGCGGATTTACCCACACCGGCAGTACGGACGATAAGCCCCATACCTTCCGGAATATCCAGCGCGGAAAGCGCTTCTTTCAGCTCAGTACGATCATCACCTTCGATACGGCGGGAAATCCCCCCGGCACGCGGGTTATTCGGCATTAAAACCAGATAGCTCCCGGCGAGGCTGATAAACGTGGTGAGTGCTGCACCTTTATTACCGCGCTCTTCTTTATCGACCTGAACAATGACTTCCTGACCTTCTCTCAGGACATCTTTGATATTAGGGCGACCGGATGCGTGATAATTAGCGGGAAAATACTCGCGGGCAATTTCTTTGATAGGAAGAAAACCGTGACGCTCTGCGCCATAGTCAACAAAAGCAGCTTCTAAACTCGGTTCAATACGGGTTATTTTCCCTTTATAGATGTTTGCTTTTTTTTGTTCGTGACCGGGACTTTCAATATCCAGATCATACAGCCGTTGCCCGTCGACGAGGGCAACACGCAACTCTTCCTGCTGAGTTGCGTTGATTAACATTCTTTTCATTATAAGTTACTCAATTTTTTCATTTAGTTAGTGCGCTGCGGGCAATCTTGTTGCTACCGGAACCGATGACCTCGTGGCTTTTACCGCACCGTCAGCCTCCCGGCTGTCGATCGTATAGAGGTGCAAATTGTGTCGGTGAGGTTCAGTCTTATTCTGAAATTCTCTTTGCCGGCAGAAAATCACGTTTATACGTGATACCGGCCCGGTAAGCTGCAACCCGCAGCCCGCTGATTATCTGACCGGAAATAACGTCTTATGCCATTGCAGCGTTTTCATCGGTCAGACAAATATAAAATTTCTGTTTTGCCAATATCGGCGTATGCATTATTCCATTGCTGGCGTGGTGATAGCAAGGCGACATTGCATGTTTTAATCAAAATTGTGCAGAAATTTGTTAATGACGTTAATCTTTGGTCTTTTCCTGAAAAAAATGGGAAAATAACCGTGTAAAAAATTGACGCACATTTGCCGCCTGTTTCACCGGAGCAATACCGGGTGACGGTGCAACAGTTCAGAGGATAGCCCCCCGTTTCATGAAAACTGATAATTTAGCCGTTCATTTCGTTGTTGTGACCGATGACGAAGCCGGACAACGCATTGATAATTTTCTGCTCGCCCGCCTGAAAGGGGTGCCGAAAAGCATGATTTACCGCATTATCCGCAAAGGCGAAGTGCGGGTGAACAAGGGCCGGATAAAACCGGAATACAAACTGGCGGAAGGTGACAGTGTCCGTATCCCGCCGGTGCGTGTGGCAGAATCAAATGCCGCACCTGTGTCGGCAAAGCTGGATAAAGTCGCGGCACTGGCAGATTGCGTTATCTATGAAGACGACCATATCCTGGTTATCAACAAACCGGCAGGCACCGCAGTTCATGGCGGCAGTGGTCTGAGTTTTGGTGTGATTGAAGCCATGCGTGCGCTGCGCCCTGATGCCCGGTTCCTGGAACTGGTGCATCGTCTTGACCGCGATACTTCCGGGATACTGCTTATTGCGAAGAAGCGCTCCGCATTGCGCGCGCTCCATGAGCAACTGCGTCTGAAACAAATGCAGAAAGATTATCTGGCGCTGGTGCGTGGACAGTGGCAGTCGTCGGTTAAGTCTGTTCAGGCACCGTTGCTCAAAAATATTCTGCAAAGCGGTGAACGTGTGGTGAAAGTTAATGCAGAAGGAAAACCATCAGAAACCCGTTTCAAAGTGGAAGAGCGTTTTGAGCATGCGACATTGGTGAAAGCAAGCCCGGTTACGGGGCGGACACATCAGATTCGCGTACACACGCTGCACGCGGGACACCCGATTGCCTTTGATAACCGTTACGGCGACAGCCAGTTTGATGAGCAACTGAAAGGCACAGGACTTAACCGCCTGTTTCTGCATGCGGCAGCGCTCGCGTTTACGCATCCGGCAACCGGGGAGACAATGCACCTTCAGGCACCAATCGATCCGAAACTGCGCCACTGTCTGACAATACTGCGCGCTAAGCAGGAAAAATAAACCCCGCCGGCAATGTTTGCCGGTGAATGAGTGATAACGGGCGGGCAAATAAATTTTATTGCCTGTCCCGGCCCGTTATCGCGGGTGTATCAGCCGGGACTCCGGTTCTGACAGTCTACTGCGCAGGGACACCAATGATGTCAGTTGTGCAGCTCTGTGCAATTTCACCAATCACCTGAGAATCCTGCTCTGACAGTTTCTGTCCTTTGCGGATCTGGTCATCAAGCTTAGTCAGCCCTTTGGTGCCGAATTTTGCTGCCGCTTTGTCGTACACACATTCACATACTGCCGGAACTTTACTGCGGTTATCCGGGTTTTTCAGATTGGCAATGGCCTCCTTCGAACAGTTAGCAACAAATGTTGTTTTGTCAGCCAGTGAAGGCGATGCAGCAAAACCAGCGGCACTGAATAGCAGGGCTGCTGTTGCTACAGCGGTCATTTTCCATTTCATGTCAGATCCTTAACAGTCAGAGAATACCCCGGAAACAGGATTTACCGGGAGATCCGTAATGGGTGAGATCCTGCCTGTATTAATAATTGCGTCAGGCGGATCAAGGGTAATCCTACCAGCGTATTAGGGTCATCTCCCTGTAGTTTTTTAAATAAGGCGATTCCTAATCCTTCTGATTTAAAGCTTCCTGCGCACTGATAAGGTGTTTCTGCGAGCAGATAAGCCCGGATTTCATCATCATCCAGTGTACGGAAATGAACAGAGTAAGGTTCACATAATGTGTGATCACGACCGGTGGCGCTGTTATATAAACAAAGCCCGGTGTAAAACGTAATGCACTGACCGGAGGCTTTGCGCAGTTGTGCAAAGGCCGCGTCATAATGATGCGGTTTGCCGGTTATTTCGCCGTCCAGTACACACACCTGGTCGGAACCGATAATTAAGCTGTCAGGGTGTGCTGACGCCAGCGCAAGGGCTTTTTCACGGGCAAGGCGCATAACCAGTGCCTGTGGCTGTTCGCCGGGTTCCGGTGTCTCATCAATGTCCGGAGAGCCGGTTACAAACGGGATGCCGAGCTTCTCCAGCAGGGCTTTGCGGTAAGGTGATGTTGAGGCTAAAACCAGTGATGTCATAAATATCCCGGAAAAACGTGGTAGAAAAACGTGGTAAAAGTAATGGACTCATTCTAAACTATGCGCCGCTTATTGAGTGTATTTTTAGCGGGAAGGGCAGATTATCGCCTTTTTTTGCTTTCTATATTTTCTTTGACTAAATCGTCTTACAAATATAAGATGCGCGCCTTATGCAAAAGATAAAATTACCTCTGACCATTGATGCAAAACGTACCGCGCAGAAGCGACTGGATTACCAGGGGTGTTATACACCTGAGCAGGTTACGCGGTTAGCGGAGTCAGTGGCCAGTGTGGACAGCGATGTTGATGTTGATTTGCGGTTTGAAATCGATCCTCAGCGTCTGGCAGTAATTAAGGGAACAGCAGATGTTGATGTTTCACTTGAGTGCCAGCGTTGTGGTAACATCTTCCCGCTTCATGTCCACGCAACGTATTGTTTCAGCCCTGTCACCAGTGATGAAAAGGCTGAGGCATTACCGGAAGAGTATGAGCCAATTGACGTAAATGATTTTGGTGAAACAGATTTACTGGCAATGATTGAAGATGAGTTAATTCTGTCTTTGCCCGTGGTTCCGGTACATGAATCTGAACACTGTGAAGTGTCCGACGCGGAGAAAGTTTTTGGTAAACTTCCAGAGGAAGTTGAAAAGCCTAATCCTTTTGCCGCATTAGCCAGCTTAAAGAAAAGTAATTAAGGAGTAAGGTCAATGGCCGTACAACAAAATAAACCAACTCGCTCTAAACGTGGTATGCGTCGCTCTCATGACGCTCTGTCAGTAACTCTGGTTTCTGTTGACAAAACCTCAGGTGAAACTCATCTTCGTCACCATGTGACCGCTGATGGTTACTACCGTGGTCGCAAGGTAATCAACAAGTAATCTGCTGCCTCCGGGCACGTTGATATCTTGACTAATCTAACCATTGCGTTAGATGCCATGGGCGGGGACATTGGCCCCCGCGTCACAGTGCCTGCCTCGTTGCAGGCACTGGCATCTAATCCGCAGCTCACCTTACTATTGGTCGGGCACCCTGATTCTATCTCTCCTCTGCTTGCACACCAGGATGCTGAGCTACTCAGTCGTCTGCGGGTGATCCCTGCTTATCAGACTGTCGCAAATGATGCAAAACCGTCTCAGGCTATCCGCCAGAGTAAAGGGACATCAATGCGTATTGCGCTTGAGCTGGTGAAAGACGGGGAGGCAGGGGCGTGCGTCAGCGCCGGTAATACCGGTGCGCTGATGGGACTGGCGAAACTGATGCTCAAATCCATTGATGGTATTGAGCGCCCCGCACTGATGACTGTCGTGCCGAATCAGCTGAAAACGAAAACCGTTTTGCTGGATTTAGGCGCAAACCCGCAATGCAGCAGTGCCATGCTGGTACAGTTTGCTGTGATGGGATCGGTGATGGCTGAAGATATTGCGGGGATCAAAAACCCGCGGGTCGCGCTTCTCAATATCGGGGAAGAAGAGACTAAAGGGCCGGACACTATCCGCGAAGCCGCCGCCGTGTTAAAAGAAATGCCGGAAATCAACTATATTGGTTATGCAGAGGGCAATGAACTGCTGACCGGTAAAACAGATGTTCTGGTGTGTGACGGCTTCGCGGGTAATGTTACCCTCAAAACAATGGAAGGGGTTATACGTGTGATCCTTTCTATGTTTAAATCGCAGAATGAAGGCAAATCTTCATCCCGGTTGTATAAAATTGTTAAGAAAGTCGTGAAGAAAGTGGTCACCAAATGGCTGAATAAACGTTTCAGTCACCTGAACCCCGACCAGTATAACGGTGCTTCTCTGTTAGGATTACGTGGTATTGTGATTAAAAGTCATGGTGCTGCGAATATAAATGCATTCAACGCAGCTATCGCACTTGCGGTACAGACGGTTGAAAAGCAAGTACCTGAACGGATAGCTGCACGTCTCGCTATGGCATCACCCAAGAGTAACTAACTATTATGTATACAAAAATCTTAGGAACCGGGAGCTATCTTCCTGCACAGATCCGTTCTAATGCCGATCTGGAAAAAATGGTCGACACATCGGATGAATGGATTGTTTCCCGTACAGGTATCCGCGAGCGCCGTCTGGCCGGTGATGATGAAACCGTTGTCACAATGGGTCACCAGGCCGCGCTGAATGCGCTGGATATGGCCGGAATTCCGGTAAATGATATTGATCTTATCGTTGTGGGCACCACCTCATCAACACATGGCTTCCCGAGTGCGGCCTGTGAAATTCAGCATCTGCTGGGTATTGATACCTGCATTTCATTTGATGTGGCAGCGGCCTGCGCCGGTTTCAGCTACGCCATCAGCGTAGTTGATCAGTTTATTAAAACCGGTATGGCGAAAAAAGCGCTGGTGATTGGCTCAGATGTGCTGGCAAAAACACTGGACCCGCAGGATCGCGGAACGGTTATCCTTTTTGGTGATGGTGCAGGCGCCTTTGTGGTGGAAGCCTCAGAAGAGCCGGGCATTTTATCCACCCATTTACATGCTGACGGCCGTTACGGCGATTTGCTGACATTACCGAATAAAGATCGCAAAGACAGTGAGAAACCGGCGTACCTGACAATGGCAGGTAACGAAGTGTTCCGCGTGGCGGTTCGTGAACTGGCGAATGTCGTGGAAGAAGCACTGACAGCTAATAATATTGATAAATCAGAATTAGACTGGCTGGTGCCGCATCAGGCAAATCTGCGTATTATTACGGCGACCGCGAAAAAATTAAACATGGGCATGGATAAAGTGGTTGTGACGCTTGATCGTCACGGAAACACATCCGCTGCCTCTGTGCCGACAGCCTTTGATGAAGCTGTCCGTGACGGGCGCATTAAACGCGGTCAGCTGATTCTGATTGAAGCCTTCGGCGGCGGTTTTGCCTGGGGTTCTGCTTTAATTCGTTTTTAATTTTTCAGGAAGATAATTCATGTCTGTATACGCAATGGTATTTCCCGGTCAGGGCTCTCAGTCTGTGGGTATGCTGGCTGAACTGGCTGCACACTTTCCGGTCGTTCAGGCAACATTTGCCGAAGCATCAGCTGAACTGGGCTATGATTTATGGGCACTCGTGCAGAACGGGCCTGAAGATGAACTGAATAAAACCTGGCAGACTCAGCCTGCACTGTTAGCAGCCTCTGTTGCTGTCTGGCGTGTCTGGCTGGAAAATAACGGTGCAATGCCCGCACTGATGGCGGGTCACAGCTTAGGTGAATATTCCGCGCTGGTGTGTGCCGGGGTGATTGATTTTAAAGAAGCCATCAAACTGGTCGAATTACGCGGACGCCTGATGCAGGAAGCCGTTCCGGCCGGGGTCGGCGCCATGTACGCGATCATCGGTCTGGATAATGACGCCATTGCCAATGCGTGTAAAGAAGCGGCTCAGGGGCAGGTTGTTTCCCCGGTTAACTTTAACTCACCGGGCCAGGTTGTTATCGCCGGTGAAAAAGACGCCGTTGAACGTGCCGCGGCATTATGTAAAGAAGCCGGTGCAAAACGTGCGCTGCCATTATCGGTCAGTGTACCGTCACATTGTGCATTAATGCAGCCGGCTGCTGAAAAATTAGCCGTTGCGCTAAAAAATATCACATTTAATTCACCAAACTTTTCGGTTGTGAACAATGTTGATGTTAAGATAGAGACATCCGCCGACGCAATTCGTGATGCATTAGTCCGTCAGCTTTTCAATCCGGTCCGCTGGACAGAAACTGTTGAGTTTATGGCCGCACAGGATGTTGAAGATCTGCTGGAAGCAGGCCCGGGTAAAGTTCTGACAGGACTGACCAAGCGTATTGTGAAAACATTAACATCATCCGCTGTCAATGATATGGCATCATTAACGACAGCTCTTGAAAATCGCTGAGGCTGAGATGAGCTTTGAAGGAAAAATTGCCCTTGTTACCGGCGCAAGCCGCGGAATAGGCCGTGCAATCGCGGAAAAATTAGTTGCACGCGGTGCAACAGTCATTGGTACAGCGACCAGCGAAAGCGGTGCGGCTGCCATCAGTGAATACTTAGGCGCAAAGGGTAAAGGTTTTGCCCTGAACGTGACGGACAGCGCATCCATTGACCAGGTGTTAGAAAAAATTCGTGCGGAATTTGGCGAAATCGATATTTTGGTTAATAATGCAGGTATCACGCGTGACAACCTGCTGATGCGTATGAAAGAGGATGAGTGGCAGGATATCCTGGACACCAATCTTTCATCAATCTTCCGTCTGTCCAAAGCAGTTATGCGTGCCATGATGAAAAAACGTTATGGTCGTATTATCACCATCGGTTCTGTTGTCGGAACGATGGGGAACGCGGGACAGGCTAACTATGCGGCGGCGAAAGCCGGGCTGATTGGTTTTAGCAAATCACTCGCCCGTGAAATCGCGTCGCGCGGTATCACCGTCAATGTTGTTGCACCCGGTTTTATCGAAACTGATATGACCCGTGCATTGACAGAAGACCAGCGCGCAGGCATTTTATCTCAGGTTCCTGCGAACCGTTTAGGTGATGCTGACGAGATTGCCAGTGCTGTAGCCTTCTTAGCTTCTGATGAAGCGGCTTACATTACAGGCGAGACATTGCATGTCAATGGTGGCATGTACATGATTTAATGTTTGAGCTGACCATTTGCTGATTTTGTGTGGAAATACACAAAAATAAGTAATTATTTGGTCAGACCAGCCGGGATTGGGTTGCATCTTTTCCTGTATTTTATAAACTACGAAAACCATCGCATATAGCGAGTTTTGATAGGAAATTTAATAGTATGAGCGCTATCGAAGAACGTGTTAAGAAAATCACCGTTGAACAACTGGGTGTTAAAGAGGACGAAGTAAAAAAACGAAGCTTCATTCGTTGATGACTTAGGCGCTGATTCTCTCGACACAGTTGAGCTGGTGATGGCTCTGGAAGAAGAGTTCGACATCGAAATCCCAGACGAAGAAGCAGAAAAAATCACAACTGTACAGGCTGCTATTGACTACGTTACTAATAACGAAGTTAAATAAGCAAACCTCATATCCAGGCGGTCACCCGACCGCCTATGTTATTTATTCCTTTTATTTTCCCTCCCTGGAGGATCAGCGTGTCTGAGCGTCGTGTAGTCGTGACCGGACTGGGCATGTTATCTCCTGTCGGTAATACAGTTGAATCATCATGGGATGCTGTGTGTGCCGGACAGAGTGGTATCAGCCTGATTGAACATTTTGACACCACAAACCATGCGACAAAGTTCGCCGGTATGGTGAAAGACTTCAATCACGAAGAATTCAATATTTCGCGCAAAGATGCACGGAAAATGGATCTCTTTATTCAATATGGTGTTGCTGCCGGTATTCAGGCAATGACCGACTCCGGAATTGAAGTAACAGAAGCCAATGCAACGCGTATCGGTGCTGCGATTGGTTCTGGTATTGGTGGGCTCGGACTGATTGAAGAAAACTGCAATTCTCTTAGTCATGGCGGACCGCGTAAAGTCAGTCCGTTTTTTGTGCCGTCGACGATTATTAATATGGTCGCAGGCCATCTGAGCATTATCTACGGTCTGCGTGGCCCGAGTATCTCGATTGCCACAGCCTGTACGTCCGGTGTTCATAATATCGGTCATGCGGCGCGGATTATCGCGTACGGTGATGCGGATGTGATGGTTGCAGGCGGAACTGAAAAAGCCAGCACACCATTAGGTGTTGCAGGATTTGGTGCTGCCCGTGCATTATCCACCAATAATGACAATCCGCAGACGGCAAGCCGTCCGTGGGATAAAGATCGCGACGGGTTCGTGCTGGGTGACGGTGCCGGAATGTTGGTGCTGGAAGAGTATGAGCACGCGAAAAAACGCGGTGCAAAAATTTATGCGGAACTGGTTGGTTTCGGGATGAGCAGCGATGCTTATCACATGACATCGCCGCCGGAAAATGGTGAAGGTGCTGCGCTGGCGATGGCTAACGCGTTGCAGGATGCGAAATTGTCCGCAGACCAGATTGGCTATATTAACGCACACGGCACATCAACCTCAGCGGGTGATGTGGCGGAAGCCCGCGCCGTTGAAGCGGTATTTGGCAAAGGAACATCTGTTCTGGTCAGCTCCACCAAATCCATGACCGGGCATTTACTGGGTGCGGCAGGTGCGGTTGAGTCGATTTTTACGATTCTTTCCCTGCGTGACCAGATTGTTCCGCCGACCATCAACCTGGATAATCAGGATGATGCAGTCTGCAAACTCGACTTTGTACCGGGTAAAGCCCGCAAAGTGGAAGGTATGGAATATGTACTCTGTAATTCTTTCGGTTTCGGCGGCACCAACGGTTCCCTGATTTTCCGTAAAATTTAAGATATTCCGTCAGGAAAAAGCGCCGGTGGCGCTTTTTTTTTTGCCTGTCTCACAGAGACTGAACGATATCAGCGGTATTTTGCACAAAAACCACCATTATACTATACCCTTATTCATTCAGGATGCAGCCAACGAACCTGCAGTTTGAATGAATAAGGGTATATGATACAGTTCTGTTCGGATGCAAAGTTCCGGTTATATAATAAGCGGTAAAACAATAAGTTGGCTATGACACAACAGACAAAATACCTGGTCAATGGTGTACCGTGCGACACTATCACTATTGCGGATCGCAGTGTACAGTTCGGTGACGGCTGTTTTACCACCATGCGTATTGCGGACGGCAAACCTGTGTTGCTGGCCCGCCATCTGCAACGTCTGCACGAGAGTACGGCAAGGCTGGGTCTGGCGGATGTGGATGACTCACTTCTGACCTCATGGGTCATGCAGGCGGCTGAAGGTAGCGAAGATGCGGTACTCAAAGTGATCATCAGTGCCGGAGAGCAGGGACGCGGCTATTTACGGGCGGAAACACCCCCGGTTGTGATCCTTATTCTCACGGCGTATCCGGACAATTATGCGACTCTGCGGGAAACCGGGCTGTCTGTGGTGAAAAGCCCTGTATCGCTGGGCATCAATCCTTATCTTGCCGGTCTTAAACATCTCAACCGGCTGGAACAGGTGCTTATCCGTCAGTATGTGGCGCAGCAGCAGGCGGACGAAGCCATTGTTACGGATGTGTCGGGCATTCTGACGGAAGGGTGCAGTGCCAATCTGTTCTGGCGTTGTGGTGATGATGTTTTTACACCGTCACTGGCAAACGCCGGTGTGGCGGGGATTATGCGGGCGCACATTTTAGAGGTGCTGAAAGACAGCCCTTACCGTTGCTATGAAACTGCGCGTTATCCGCAGGTACTGACAGGTGCCGACGAAGTGATTATGTGTAATGCGTTAATGCCGGTGATGCCGGTTAACGATATCCGCTTTGATGGTGATAATCACCGGTATTACACATCCCGTTCATTATTTATGTATCTTCAGCCCCATTGTACGGCGGCATCAGCCTGATCACACAGAGTATATTACTGATGAAAAAAACACGGATTATTCTTGTCACTCTTTTAGCACTGGTCGCAATAGTGGGCGGTGTGGCGTACTATTTTTATCATCAGACTGAAGCCTTCTCAGAACAAAAAATCATGGTTAAAGAAGAAACTATTTTTACCGTTTCTCCCGGAACCGGACGTGTTGCACTGGAAAAAAAACTGGCGGAAAACGGGATTATTCCGGAGTCCCCGAATTACGGCTGGTTGCTGCAACTGGAGCCGGAGCTGGCAAAAATTAAAGCAGGGACTTACCGCCTGACGCCGGACATGACTGTCCGCGACATGCTGCGTTTGTTTGTCAGCGGCAAAGAAGCCCAGTTCAGTATCCGTTTTGTTGAGGGCAGCAAGCTGTCAGATTGGCAGAAAACCCTGGCGGACGCTCCGTATCTCAAACAAACACTGGCAGATCTTCCGGCGGATAAACTGACTGATATGCTGGGATTACCGGCGGGCAGTAATCCGGAAGGGCGTTTTTATCCGGATACCTATCTTTATACTGCCGGTACGGAAGATGCGGACATTCTGAAACGGGCGCATCAGCAGATGGACACGCGGCTTGCTGCTGCCTGGAAAACCCGAAATACTGATTTACCCTACGCTACGCCTTATGAAATGCTGATCATGGCCTCTTTGATTGAAAAAGAGACCGGGGTGGATGGCGAGCGCAAGAAAGTGGCATCCGTCTTTATGAACCGTCTGCGCCTGAAAATGCGCCTGCAAACAGACCCGACAGTTATTTACGGTATGGGCGAGCGTTATCAGGGAACGATTTACCGCAGTGATCTGGCGCGCGTGACCCCTTATAACACCTATCAGATAGATGGTATGCCGCCGACACCGATTGCCATGCCGGGCAGTGCATCACTGGATGCAGCGGCAAAACCGGATACCACTGATTACCTCTTCTTTGTTGCAGACGGCAAAGGCGGGCACGTATTTACTTCAACATTACGGGATCACAACCGCGCAGTTGCTGATTACCGCAGCGGACTAAAAAAACAATGACGGGCAAATTTATTGTAATTGAAGGGCTTGAGGGCGCAGGAAAAACAACTGCGCGCCAGGCGATTGTGGATACCTTGCATGAGCAGGGTATTACAGACCTGGTGTATACCCGCGAACCGGGCGGCACGCCACTGGCAGAAAAACTGCGTACGCTGATTAAAGAGGGTATTGACGGCGAAACCGTCACAGACAAAGCGGAAGTACTGATGCTATACGCCGCGCGTATTCAACTGACTGATAATGTCATTAAACCGGCGCTGGCGCGCGGGCAGTGGGTTATCGGCGATCGTCATGATCTCTCGTCCCAGGCCTATCAGGGAGGCGGGCGTGGTATTGATCGCAAACTGATGGCATCACTGCGTGATACTGTGCTGGGAGATTTTTATCCGGATTTCACCCTGTACCTCGACCTGCCGCCGGAAATTGGTCTGGCGCGCGCGCGCAGCCGGGGTGAACTGGACAGAATCGAGCAGGAGTCTCTGGACTTCTTCCGGCGCACCAGGGCGCGTTATCTGGAACTGGCAGCAGCTGATCCGCGTATTGTGACGATTGATGCATCGCAATCAATGGATAACGTGCATCAATCTATCCGCAGCGCATTACAGCACTGGCTCTTACAGCAGAAGCAGAAAGAGGCGTAATGAACTGGTATCCGTGGCTCAATCCTGTTTACCGTCAACTGGCGACGGCATGGCTCTCCGGTCAGGGTCACCATGCGCTGTTGCTGTACGGTATTGCGGGCACCGGGACTGATGAACTGGCGTATGCACTGACTCGTCTGCGTATGTGTCAGCGTCCGGAAGGCATCAAAAGCTGCGGGGAATGCCACAGTTGCAAACTGATGCTGGCGGGCACACATCCCGATTTTTATCTGTTGCAGCCGGAAAAAGGCAAAAGTTCGCTGGGGGTTGATGCGGTACGCACAATCACTGAAAAATTGTATGACCGCTCACAACTGAGCGGCGCAAAACTGGTGCATATTCCGCAGGCGGAGCTGCTGACAGAAGCGGCTGCCAATGCGCTGCTGAAAACCCTCGAAGAGCCGACAGACAATACCTGGTTTGTATTACAAAGCCCGCGCCTTGATCTGTTGCTGCCGACTCTGCGCAGCCGCTGTTTTGCGTATCATCTGGCAACACCGCCGGTTGCATCAGGGCTGCAATGGCTGCAACGGGAACTGCCGCAGTCGGATGCCACAGACCGGCAAACGGCACTGAATCTTTGTCACAATGCACCGGCAGCCGCGCGGGACTTACTGATGACACCTGACTGGGCAGCCCGGCAGGCGCTGTTTACACAGCTTTTGCAGGCAGTACACAGTGGTGATTTTTTATCTCTGCTGTCTGCTGTTAACCATCAGGAGCCGGAAAAACGTATCAACTGGCTGGTTACATTGCTGATGGATGCGGTTAAATATCAGCAAAACATGGCTCCCGCCTGTCTTAATCAGGATCAATCCGCGCTTATTACCCTGCTGGCGGGGCGCTACAGCAGTGCACATTTACTGGCAGCGGCTGACAGTTGGCTGACCTGCCGCCACCGGTTGCTGACTGTTACCGGCATCAACCATGAGTTGCTGCTGGTGGAACAATTATTACATCAGGAAACGCTGTTTTCTGCACCACCTTTATCAACCCAATGAGTTTATTATGTTTTTAGTCGATTCCCATTGCCACCTTGATTGTCTGGATTACGAAAAACTGCATGAAAATGTGGATGATGTACTGCAAAAAGCCGCACAGCGTGATGTGCATTATGCCCTCGCAGTGGCAACAACCCTGCCCGGCTACACAAAAATGCGTGAGCTGATTGGTGAGCGCGATAATGTCGCGTTCTCCTGTGGTATTCATCCGCTGAATCTGGATGAGCCGTATGATTTCACCCTGCTGCGTGAACTGGCGGCAGATCCGCGTGTGCTCGCACTGGGCGAAACCGGGCTTGATTATTACTATCAGAAAGAAAATGCCGCATTACAGCGCGATGTATTCCGTGAGCATATCCGCGTCGGACGTGAGCTGAACAAACCCGTGATCGTACATACCCGTGATGCGCGCGAAGACACGCTGGCGATTATCCGCGAAGAACAGGCCGGTGATTGTGGCGGCGTGTTACACTGTTTTACCGAAGATAAAGAAACCGCCACAGCACTGCTGGATGAGGGTTTTTACATCTCATTTTCCGGTATTCTGACCTTCCGTAATGCAGAACAGATCCGCGAAGCCGCGCGCATTGTTCCGCTGGATCGCATTCTGGTAGAGACCGATTCACCCTATCTGGCGCCTGTTCCGTTCCGCGGAAAAGAGAACCAGCCCGCCTATGTACGCGATGTGGCGGAATATATGGCTGTTTTAAAAGGTGTGAGCGTTGAAGCGCTTGCTGAAATCACCACTGACAATTTCTGTCGTTTGTTTCAGGTGTCTGTCCGCTAAACCCGGATACTGATACGGCAGAATTATTACAGGAGCAGGTCATGTCCGAAGAAACTATTTTCAGTAAAATTATCCGTCATGAAATTCCGTCTGACATTGTTTATCAGGATGACAGCGTTACGGCATTCCGTGATATTTCTCCGCAGGCACCAACGCATATTCTGATTATTCCCAATCATCTTATTCCTACTGTGAATGATGTTACGGCAGCGGATGAACAGGTTCTGGGTCACATGATCACGATTGCGGCAAAAATTGCACAGCAGGAAGGTATTGCGGATGACGGCTACCGCCTGATAATGAACTGTAACCGTCACGGCGGGCAGGAAGTGTACCATATCCACATGCATCTGGTCGGTGGTCAGCACCTGGGTCCGATGTTAGCGAAATAAGCGGCAAAACAGGAGAATTGTGATGAAGCGTCTTTTGTGTGTGATTGCCTCTGTCTGGCTGCTGGCCGGGTGTCCCTCTCTCTCTCCGGTGACACCGCCGGCACCGGTTGAGACGGTAACCCCGCCACCGGTTGATACCACGCCACCACCGCCGCCGACAGATACTGTGCCTGTTCCGCCTAAAATGAAAAAAATCGAGTGGGAACAAAGCATTACACCACTGGTTAATCAAATGGTGAAAAGTGACGGTCTGACACAGGGCGGCACATTGCTGGTCAATAAAATCGGTAATAAAACCAACAGCAGTCTGCAAACCAATGTGGCGACCGGTGCGCTGATGAACAGTATTAATAAAACCGGCGTACTGACGGTTATCCCGGCAGGTGCTGTCACCAGCGCGATGTCTGTGCTCGGGATGGATGATAACGACACGCTGACACTGCGCAGTAAAGCCATTGGTCTTGCCCGTTATCTGAATGCGCAATATGTATTATACAGCGTGGTCACCGGCACGCGGGATGCCCGCCAGATAGAAATGCAGCTGATGTCTGTCGTCAGCGGTGAAATTATCTGGTCCGGTAAGGACGCGGTGCTTGAGCAGTAACTGCGGATTATTGCAGTGCCTGCGCGATCATTTTCCTGCGCTGCCCGCAGCGGGTTGGGTTATTCGCCCGCTGACCGGGCTGACGCAGGGAAGTGTCAGTATTGAACAAGCCGGTATTCGTCTTATCGGGCGCGCGCCTGTCGCACACAGTGCGGGTCCGGGTGTCAGCCGCCGGAAAGAAGCGCGTATTCTTTCAGGGCTGCGTCACAGCGGATTTGTCCCGCATATGTCGGGCTATAGTCATGGCTGGCTGTTATTGCACAGAGTAGAGGGCGATACACTTGCACCGGGTCGTATGGCATCCGCTGATTTTATGCCGCAACTGGCGGCACTTATCAGTCGTCTGCATGCAGAGCCGTTAACGGGTTACCGGTTGCCGTTGAAAGCACAGGTGCAGCACCATTATCAGCAGATGGATAAACGCCGTCTCACACCGCGCTGGCGGGCGGTTCACCGCGCATTTATGCACTTACCGGAGCCGCATCCGCTGAAACTTGCGCCTGCGCACATGGATATCCATCCCGGTAATATCATTATGTCCGGCACTAAGCTCAGTCTGATTGACTGGGAGTACGCCGCCGACACGGATATCGGCCTGTCCCTCGCGGCACTTTTTCGTGCAAACAACTGGTCATTGACGTTAATTAACACTTTTCTGCGTTATTATTCAGGCTATCACTGTCCGCAGCGTGTGCTGCTGCAAACCCGCCGCTGGCAGCGCCGGACAGATTATATGATGCTAATGTGGTTTGAGGGTCGCTGGGCGCATACCGGCGATCCGCAGTTTCTGCAACACTCTGCGCCGCTGATGACAGCGCTCGGGATCAGATAAATACAAAGGGGTATCGTCATGGGACCTGTAATGTTAGATGTTGAAGGGTATGAGCTGGACAGCGAAGAGCGCGAGATCCTGCGACACCCCTCTGTCGGCGGGCTGATTCTGTTCGCCCGCAATTTTCACGATACCGCGCAACTGCGTGAACTGACCCGGCAAATCCGCGAAGCAACCGGTGATAACCGTCTGGTCATTGCGGTTGATCAGGAGGGCGGGCGTGTTCAGCGCTTTAAAGACGGGTTTACGCATCTGCCTGCGGCGCAATCTTTTGCACAGTTTAATGACCTGCTGACCGGTGCGGCACTGGCAGAAGATGCCGGCTGGCTGATGGCAGCAGAAATGATCGCCATGGATATTGATATCAGCTTTGCGCCGGTGCTTGATTTGGGGCACGGCAGTGCAGCTATCGGTACGCGGGCGTTCCATGAAGACGGCGAAATCGCCGCACAAATGGCAGAGCGCTTTGTGCGCGGTATGCGCAATGCAGGAATGTCGAGTACCGGTAAGCATTTTCCGGGGCACGGCGCGGTCAGTGCGGATTCCCATAAAGAAACACCGCGTGATGACAGAGATCCTGCGCTTATCCGTGGTAAAGATATGGCAATTTTCCGCGAGTTTATTCAGCGCGGTCTGTTGGATGCCGTTATGCCCGCGCATGTTATTTATACACAGATTGATGACCGCCCGGCCAGCGGCTCGCCGTACTGGCTTAAATCTGTCCTGCGTCAGCAGCTCGGTTTTGATGGTGTTATTTTCTCAGATGACCTGTCCATGGAAGGGGCGGCGATTATGGGCAGTTATGCAGAGCGCGGGCAGGCTTCGCTGGATGCGGGCTGTGACATGATCCTGGTGTGTAATAACCGCAATGGGGCGGTATCAATCCTTGATAATTTGCCGGTTATCACGGCACAACGTATTGATAAGTTGTATCATCGCGGGAAAGGTTATGATTTAACTGAATTACAGCGCAGTGATCGCTGGCAGCAGGCAAACAAAACCTTATCCGCATTACATGAACAATGGCAGGAGCAAGCATGATTATTTACCTTCATGGATTTGATTCAACCAGCCCGGGCAATCATGAGAAAGTGATGCAGTTACAATTTGCTGATCCGGATGTCCGTTTTATCAGTTACAGCACGCTTCACCCGCGTTATGACATGAAATATCTGCTGACAGAAGTGGATAAAGCTGTGAAACAGAGTAATGGTCCCGCCATTATCACCGGTGTGGGGCTGGGAGGCTTCTGGGCTGAGCGCGTTGGTTATTTGTGCGGTATCCGTCAGGTGATGATTAACCCGAATCTGTTCCCGTATGAAAATATGGAAGGCAAAATCGACAGACCGGAAGAGTACCTCGACATCATGACGAAGTGTATTTCGGATTTCCGTGACCTGAACAAGCAGAACTGCCTGGTGATTTTATCCCGCAATGATGAGGCACTGGATAACCAGCGGACATCTGATACGCTCTCACCATTCTATAATGTCATCTGGGATGAGACACAGGGCCATAAATTTAAAGATCTCTCTCATCATCTGCAAGAGATAAAAGCCTTTAAAACCGCGTTTAAAAAGAACTGATCCGTTGCCGGTTGATAACCGGCAACATAAAACGATGCGGATACGTTTACCGCATCGTCCTGTTTTCTGCACGTCAACTGACACGATCCATATCTCATTTCTGCACGGTTCCCTCTCTCCGGCTTACGTATCATTACTGTGATTGCGTTACATCAATAACATTCTTTTTCTGAATCAGCAAGATAGCAGGCTTTTTGGCTCCCCGTCTGTCTTCCCTTGCCGCCTGCCTGCATCCTGAATGACGTTGGGTATAATCTTCCCTGCAAAGAATAGCCAATCTGTTGATTGATGATTTCGCGAAAGGTAAACCAAAAGTAAAATAGTCTTGCTGTTTTTAAAATAATGTTTGCATTTTGTCACCGGATTACCCAAAATTTGATAACGATCAATTTTGGTATGACCAAATTACCGGTTGTGCTATACCTTGATGTGACACGATTCAGTTTTATCTGATGTTATCTTACGGTTTTTCGGGAAAGCCGTAAGATAACGTTAGATTATTTTTCAGAGGATGTTATGACTACACCTAATACGAAAATTGTGATTATCGGCGGTGGCGCGGGCGGCCTGGAACTGGCAACACAGCTCGGCCGTAAACTCGGTAAGAAGAAAAAAGCGGAAATCACCTTAGTCGATCGCAACAGCAGCCATTTATGGAAACCTCTTCTGCATGAGGTCGCGACCGGCTCTCTGGACGATGGCGTGGATGCTCTGAGTTATCTGGCGCATGCCCGTAACCATTATTTTAATTTCCAGCTGGGTGCAATGACAGGTCTTGATCGTGACAGTAAAAAGGTAACCCTGGCAGAAATCCGTGATAACAGCGGTGAACTGCTTGTGCCTGAGCGCGACCTGGACTATGACATCCTCGTGATGGCGCTGGGAAGCACCTCAAACGATTTTGGCACGCCGGGTATCAGGGATAACTGTATTTTCCTGGACAGCCCGACACAGGCGAAACGCTTCCATAATGAGATGCTGAATCTGTTCCTGAAGTATTCTGCCAGCCACGGCGAGGGCGATAAAGTGAATATCGCTATTGTCGGTGGCGGGGCAACGGGCGTTGAGTTATCGGCAGAGCTGTACAATGCCGTTGAGCAATTGCACAGCTACGGATTTAAAGGTCTGAATACCGATGCACTGAATGTGACGCTGGTGGAAGCCGGTGAGCGCATTCTGCCCGCACTGCCGCCTAAAATCGCAGGTGCCGCGCATCAGGAACTGAGCAAGCTGGGTGTCCGTGTGATGACTCAGACGATGGTTACCAGTGCGGATGAGTCCGGGCTGAATACCAAAGAGGGTGAGCACATCACCGCAAGTCTGATGGTCTGGGCTGCCGGTATTAAAGCACCTGATTTCCTGAAAGACATCGGCGGACTGGAAACTAACCGCATCAATCAGTTAGTTGTGAAACCGACATTACAGACAACGGTTGATGACGCTGTTTTTGCCATCGGTGACTGCTCATCCTGCCCGAAAAAAGAGGGTGGTTTTGTACCGCCGCGCGCTCAGTCTGCCCATCAGATGGCGACCCGCTGCTATCACAATATCCTCGCGGTACTCAGCAATAAGCCGCTGAAGGAGTATGTGTTTAAAGATCACGGTTCGCTGGTATCGCTCTCCCGCTTCAGTACTGTCGGCAGCCTGATGGGTAACCTGATGCGGGGTAATATGATGATTGAGGGGCGCATTGCCCGAATTATGTATATTTCACTGTATCGTATGCATCAGATAGCGTTACACGGCTATATTAAAACCGGGCTGATGATGTTGGTCGGGGGAATAAACCGGATTATCCGTCCGAGACTTAAATTACATTAATGTTAATGATGTAAAAAATAACGCCTGCGGGCGTTATTTTTTATCCCCCGGAGCAGACTATCCCTGAAATAATCACAAACCCTGATTTAATTGACCGGCAGATATGAAGGGTAAAGGACAGGAAAAAAACAGAATAATTAAAGCCATATTAAAATCAGGGGTATTGGGTTTCGCCTTTTTACAGGATATGCCGGGAAATACACATTTACCCCGGAGTGTGACGATATTATTTAGCACAATGACTAACAGATAATTCTTGTGGTATTTGACAAAATAGAGAAGATACTACTCTTTATTAATCATTGTTGATCATTGTCAGTGCGCCGTGAGTTAAATTGAATTAATAAATAAGACAGTAAATTTTATCATTTCATTATTATTTAACTTTTATTTAGCAGGGCTATGAGAATATAACGTTATAGCTGAACAGCTGAAGAAAGACCTGTTGATAAATAGGAATTGTCCTAATAACCACTGCTAAATATTTATATACGTTGACAATGAATAAACATAAACAAAAATCAGTAACGTGGATTACAGTAAGAGGATTATTCCTCCTTATTGTTATTTTTGTTGTGATTATTTCCTCCGCTGTTATAAAAAATAAACGCCCTGCTATTGCCGAGGTCCTGTCCTCTGAGGCGATTATGGCGACGGTACCTGTGCGCCATGAATACTGCGACCTGATACCGATGCCCGGGCCGTTTAAGCCTGAGCATCTGGATATTATCCGCCCGACGTCGGAAACCTGCACACCGTATCTGCTGTATGAAATGCTGCTTAAACCCCCGCGAATGTATGGCGGCGCGGCTTATCGCTCCTGCACTGAGGCCTTTACCTATGAGCACAGGATAGTCGGGTATGACGTGGTGTATAAGATTAATAATACTGTCGGTAAGGTCAGGATTAATTATAACCCCGGGGATGCGATGCCGGTTGATAACACAGGGCGCCTGATCATTTTACCCGGATTGAGCAACGGGAAATAAACTGCATAATAAACAAAAAAAAGAAAATACCGGTTTATATCATAAACCGGTATACAACCAACGTCATTCAGGTTGCAGGCAGGCGGCTATCGTCGTTCCGCCAACTAACCTGAGGTTTGAATGAATAATGGTGTAAGTCACTTTTAATTTAATTTAGATTATAATTAAACCCAGCCTTTTTGGCGAAATTGCTTTAATACAGAAACAAACTGTAACATTTCTTCTGGTGTACCTAATGTCAGGCGGCTTCTGCCAATCACAGGCGGGAATTCACGTCCTACCATAATATGATTCTCTTTCATTCGCTGCTGATAGGTTTTTACATCACCGTTCACCTGATGAAAGATAAAATTAGCCTGTGAAGGCGCGTAAGCCAGATTTAATTCAGTCAGTGCAGCTATAACAATTTCCCGCGAAACGTCTGTTGATTTACGGTTGTAGTCAATAAACGACGAGTCATTTATTGATGTTAATGCAGCAACGGCTCCTGCTATATTTGTATTATCGCTAGAATTGAAGTTATTAATCTGTTTTGTCACTTCCGGTACGGCAATACCGTATCCGACACGTAATCCCGCCAGCGCAAATATTTTTGAAAATGTCCGCGTTACGATAATATTAGGTTTTCCGGCAGAAACCCATTCAACCGCACTTTTAAATTCCGGGTCAGAAACAAACTCAGCATAGGCTTCATCAATAATAAAATGTTGCTGTAAAGGCGCGTTTTTGATCCATGCCGCTAAGGCCGACGCCGGGGTTATCATGGCTGTCGGGTTGTTCGGGTTACAGATATAAATGATGGTGTGCCCGGCAAAATTATCAGCAATTGCCTGCATTGCCGCCAGGTCAAAAGAGAGATCTGCTTTCAGCGGCACTTTGACAACATTGACACCCAGCGGTTGTGCATACAGCTCAGCATAATTAAACGTCGGGTCCGGTACGATTAATTGTATCGGCTGCTGTTTTTTCTGTGCATCCGCGACCAGCATCTGCACCGCCGCCCGAATGGTTTCTGATGAACCATTTCCTAAGCTGATGTGCTCCGGCGTCAGAGAGTAGTGTGCGGCAATCTGCTCAACCAGCGCTTCACGGGCGGCATCCGGATAACGGAATGCCGTCGGCAGTGATTCAACAATTGCGCGGCGGGCATTGGCTGACATACCCAGTGAATTTTCATTAAAGTTCAGCAGCAGCGGATTTTTTTCACTGAGCGGAGCCGCAGGTACTGCCGCGCTTGCCGCATCTGTGGCGGCATAGCTGTGACTGACCAGTGAGGCGGCACTTAAACCGCCGAGAACAATCCCGGTTGATTTGAGAAACAAACGACGATCCATAGTATTTACCCTGTTTTTTTTAATTATGTTCAGGCAAATACTAACCGATATAATAATTAATTTATATATCATTATTCGTAATACGTGACTTTTTATTCATTCATAAAAGCGCCGGCATGGAAGCCGGCGCAGGTTAACAGGGGGGTGTTACATTTTGATAAAAGAAAATTTATGCAGTATGCGCAGAGAAGGCTGTCAGCAATTCAGTGATAAACTCAATGCGTTTTGGACGTGAACTCAGGTCGCAGATAAATTTCAGTTTTGCCGGGCCATCCAGCCGGTATTGTTTCGGATTATTTTGCAGTAATCCGATAAGGTAGCCGGGGTCAACGTGGTTTTTCTCACTGAATTCAATAAAGCCGCCTTTCTCCTGAGCCTCAATCCGTTTAATACCCAGTTGTTGCGCCAGTAAACGTAACTGAGCGGCTGCCAGTAAGTTGCGGGCAGCATCCGGCAGTAATCCGAAGCGGTCAATCAGCTCAATTTTTAGCTCTGTCAGCTCGGTGTCACTGCGGGCACTGGCAATTCGCTTATAAAAGGAGAGGCGCATATTCACATCCGGCAGGTAATCATCCGGCAGCAGGGCGGGCATCCGCAGTTCAACATCTGTCTGGTTTTGGGTGAGATCTTCCAGTGACGGCTCGCGCCCGTTTTTCAGGGATTCAACCGCGCTTTCCAGCAACTCCATATACAGTGTGAAGCCGATGCTGGCCATCTGTCCGCTCTGGTCATCGCCCAGTAATTCACCGGCACCGCGGATCTCAAGGTCATGTGTGGCAAGCGCAAACCCGGCACCAAGGTCTTCCAGTGAGGCGATAGCTTCAAGGCGTTTATGGGCATCCGTTGTCATTGATTTCGGGTGCGGTGTCAGCAGATAAGCATACGCCTGGTGATGTGAGCGCCCGACACGACCGCGCAACTGGTGCAGTTGCGCCAACCCGAAATGATCCGCCCGTTCAATGATAATGGTATTTGCGCTGGGAATATCGATACCGGTTTCAATAATCGTGGTGCATACCAGCACATTAAAACGCTGGTGGTGGAAATCGGTCATTACACGTTCCAGCTCGCGTTCGCGCATCTGTCCGTGACCCACTGCAATACGGGCTTCCGGCACCAGTTCCGCAAGGCGGTCGCGGGCTTTTTCGATATTTTCCACATCATTATAGAGATAATAGACCTGCCCGCCGCGCAGCACTTCACGCAGGATAGCCTCACGCACAACCAGTTCATCATGCTGACGGACGAAGGTTTTTACTGCCAGGCGCCGCGCCGGCGGAGTGGCGATAATCGAGAGGTCGCGCATACCGCTCATGGCCATATTCAGCGTACGCGGGATAGGTGTGGCGGTCAGTGTCAGAATATCAACATCGGCACGCATGGCTTTGATGCGCTCTTTGTGACGGACACCAAAGCGGTGCTCTTCATCAACCACCAGCAACCCGAGGTCGTGCCAGAGCACATCACTCTGCAACAGTTTATGAGTGCCGATAATAATATCAACTTTACCCTCCTGTGTGGCTTCCAGTACCTGCTGCTGCTCTTTGGCGCTGCGGAACCGGGAGAGCACTTCGATCCGCACCGGCCAGTTGGCAAAGCGGTCACGGAAGTTATCATAATGCTGTTGTGCCAGCAGGGTGGTCGGCACCAGAACGGCGACCTGTTTATGGTTATTGACCGCCAGAAACGCGGCGCGCATGGCAACTTCTGTTTTACCGAAGCCGACATCGCCGCATACCAGTCTGTCCATCGCCACCGGCTGACACATATCACTCAGTACGGCATTAATCGCCTGTTCCTGATCCACTGTGGTTTCAAACGGAAATCCCTGACAAAATTCAATGTACTGTTCGCGATCGTGCTTAAAGGCAAAACCGGGTTTGACGGCGCGTTGTGCATAAATGTCCAGCAACTGTGCTGCAACATCCCGCACTTTTTCTGCGGCTTTCTGCCGGGCTTTGCTCCAGGCTTCCCCGCCGAGTTTATGCAGCGGTGCGCTGTCATCGGCACCGCCCGCATAGCGGCTGATAAGATGCAGGGATGAAACCGGGACATACAGTTTGTCCTCACCGGCGTAGGTAAGGATAAGATATTCTGCTTTGATGCCGCCTGCTTCCAGGGTGGTTAAGCCCTGATAGCGCCCGACACCGTGCTCCAGATGTACCACCGGCTGACCGGGACGCAACTCCGCCAGGTTGCGGATCAGGGTATCGGTATTGATGGTGCGGCGCGGATCCCGGCGGCGGCGTACCACGCGCTCGCCGAGCATGTCACTTTCACAAATCAGGGCGCGTTGCAGAGTATTATCAATAAAACCGTGCTCTGCCGCGCCGATCATCACATAAATACCCGGTACAGCAGCATCCTGCAAGCGGCGGATTTCTGTCGGCTTTATTTTTATCCGTGCCAGCAATTCCTGAACACTTTCCCGGCGACCTTCACTTTCAACCGAGAATATAACCGCGCCCTCAAAGGTTTCCAGGAAGCGGCGCAGCGGGTCGAGAGGGGATTTCAGCTGAGAATTGACTTTAATATCCGGCAGCGGTGCATAGCCCAGGTTGGTATTCGCCGCTTTGCCGGGTAATTTTTCATTATTAAGTTGCAGGCGCGGGAACGCTTTCAGGTGCCGGTTCAGTTCATCTGTGGTCAGCCAGAGCTGTGCCGGAGGCAGCAGCGGGCGCATCGGGTCAACGCCGCGGCTTTCGAAACGCTGGTTTACATCCAGGCTGAAGCGTTCGGCGTGAGATTGCAGATCCTGCGTGACCAGCAGGGTATTTTCCGGCAGATAATCAAAGAGAGACACCAGCGGTGTGCTGAAAAACAGCGGCTGCCAGTATTCAATACCGGCAGGCAGGGTCTTTTTGCTGACCTGCTGATAGATATGCTCCGGGTCGCGGCGCACCTCAAAGATTTCCCGCCACTGGCTGCGGAACAGCTCGATGGCTTCTTTGTCTGTCGGAAATTCGTGGGCGGGCAGCAGATTAATCGCATCAACTTCATCCAGCGTACGCTGGGTATCGACATCAAATGTGCGCAGGCTGTCAATTTCATCATCAAAAAAATCAATCCGGAACGGCAGTTCACTGCCCATCGGAAAGAGATCCAGCAATGCGCCACGGATAGCAAATTCGCCGTGCTCCAGTACTTGTTCAACACTGCGGTAGCCGCCCTGCACCAGTTCATCGCGCAGTTTGTCCCGCGATAATTTTTCGCCTTTTGCCATTACCAGCGCATGAGCGGTGAGGAATTCAGGCGGACACACTTTCTGCATCAGGGTATTCACCGGCAGAATAAGTGCGCCTTTTTCCAGAGTCGGCAGGCGGTATAATGTCGACAGCCGGTTGGAGATAATTTCCTGGTGCGGCGAAAAACTGTCATAAGGCAGCGTTTCCCAGTCGGCGAGGGTTTCTGTCGGCAGCGCGGTAAACTGGCGGATTTCATCACGCAGGCGCAGTGCATTTTGCATGTCGCGGGTGACCAGGATAACGGGGCCGGTGTGGCGGTCAATAATTGCCGCACTTTCAACGGCGCAGGCAGCACCGGTCATTTCACCGAGCTGGCGGGTGTCTGCGGCACGGAGCGGGAGTTCATAACGTGTTTTCAGCGACATTCGGTTTTCCATCAGGCTTCGGTTTTCTGAGCTGGCAGCAGGTGCCCGCCCTGTAAATGATAATAATTCTGAATAATATAATCCCACCGTATTACCTTATTTGTGGCGTTTTTACCGGCAATACGCTGACCATATACCCAACGTCATTCAAGATGCAGGCAGGCGGCAAGGGAAAACAGACGGGGAGCATAGATAAACTATGTGACCCGGCTGGTTGAGCGCTGCCAACGAACCTGCAGTTTGAATGAATAAGGGTATAAATGAAAAAAAAACCACAGTAAACGGGCACGGGTGGTTCCATTCATCTATCGGAGCCTTTATTATCCCTGAACACTTCGCTTTGGCAACAGGGGCGTTCAGATTTCATGTTTCAGTCTGTCTCATTTTTAATCGGTCTGCGTTATATGCGGGGACGGGGCGGCGATCGTTTCGCCCGTTTTGTTTCTCTGCTTTCCGCAATCGGTATCACACTAGGGGTCGCGGCGCTGATCACGGTCACGTCAGTGATGAACGGGTTCGAGCGTTCACTGCAACAAAGCATTCTTGATTTTATGCCGCAGGCGGTGATTACCACCCCGGCAGGTGTGCTGGATCCGCAGGAGCATCCGGTTTCTCAACTCTCAGGGCTGCGCGATGTGGTAAAGACCGCGCCGATTGTCACCGGCGATGTCGTGCTGCAAAGCAGGGGAAATGTCGGAATAGCCACGGTAACAGGGGTTGATCCGCAGGGAACGGAGCCACTGATGGCGCACCTGGTGAACACCCGGGCGTCTGAACTGGCGGCGGGGCAGTACCATGTGGTGCTGGGTGAGGGCGTGGCGGTCAAAATGGGACTGAAACGCGGGGATACTGTCCGTGTTCTGGTGCCGAATGTCTCACAACTGACGCCGATGGGGCGCATTCCCAGCCAGCGGTTATTTACTGTGGCGGGTATCTTTTCCTCGGGCAGCGAGTCTGATAAAAACCAAATTCTGATGAATCAGGACGATGCCGCACGTCTGATGCGCTATGCGCCGGGGCACATCACCGGCTGGCGGTTGTATCTGTCACAGCCTCTGATGGTCGATACACTCAGTCAGCAGACTTTACCGGACGGGCTGACCTGGACAGACTGGCGCGTTCAGAAAGGCGAGTTTTTCCAGGCGGTGCGCATGGAAAAAAATATGATGGGCCTGTTGCTTGGTCTGATTATTGCCGTCGCGGCATTTAATATTGTTACATCACTGGCGCTGCTGGTGATGGAGAAACAAACCGAGGTTGCTATCCTGAAAACGCTGGGTATGACGCGCGGCAAAATAATGCTGATTTTTATCATTCAGGGCGCAGGTGCGGGGATACTCGGCTCCGTGATCGGTATGCTTCTGGGGGTTCTGCTCTCTTCACAACTGAATATTCTGATGCCGCTGATGGGGCTTATCCCGAAAGGTATCGCGCTGCCGACGGTGATTGAACCGTTGCGCGTGGTGACTATCGGCGCGGCGGCAATGCTTATCTCTTTATTATCCACACTCTGGCCTGCGTGGCGGGCGGCAGCGGTACAACCCGCGGAGGCTTTACGTTATGAGTGAGTTATTACTGGCATGTCGTCAGTTATGCAAATCCTACCACGAGGGTGTGGTGGAAACAGATGTCCTGAAACAGGTTGATTTTGAGCTTAAACGCGGCGATATGCTGGCGATTGTCGGCAGTTCCGGTTCCGGGAAAAGTACATTGCTGCATTTGCTGGGCGGGCTGGATTCACCGACGTCCGGTGAGGTGATTTTCAACGGAACATCACTCTCATCAATGAGTCAGAATGCGCTGGCGGCACTGCGCAATGAAGAAATGGGCTTTATTTATCAGTTCCATCATCTGCTGCCGGATTTTACCGCACAGGAAAACGTGGCCATGCCGCTGCTGATAAGCGGTATGGCACGGGACAAGGCGATGAAACAGGCGTATGAAATGCTGGAAAACACCGGCGTGGCGCAGCGTGCGCTGCACCGGCCGTCAGAGCTTTCCGGTGGTGAGCGCCAGCGCGTGGCTATCGCGCGTGCGCTGGTGAATAAACCGTCTCTGGTGCTGGCAGATGAACCTACCGGTAATCTTGATCAGCGCAATGCGCAAAGTATTTTTGACCTGCTCTCCGGGCTGAATAAAACCCTTGGCACTGCATTTCTGGTGGTCACACACGATCTGGCGCTGGCACATAAAATGGGGCGGCAGATGGAGATGCGCGACGGGATCCTTAACCCGCAGCCGGAGACGGCAGTATGAATGCATTACCGCTGTCATTACTGACTGCGCTGCGCTTCAGTAAAGGGCGGAAACGGGCGGGGATGGTATCGTTTATCTCGGTTATTTCGACCCTCGGAATAACGCTGGGCGTGGCGGTGCTGATTATCGGGCTGAGTGCGATGAACGGGTTTGAGCGCGAGCTGGAAAACCGCGTGCTGTCTGTTGTACCGCAGGGGCAGGTTTCCACTGTTGAACAGCCGTTTGACAACTGGGCGCAAAGCTTATTGCGCATACAAAAGACCCCGGGCGTCGTGGCAGCGAGTCCCTATATTGAGTTTACCGGGCTTGCGGAAAAAGGCACAAAACTTCAGGCAATGCAGCTGATGGGGGTTGATCCGCAGACACAGCAGAAAGTCAGCGGGCTGGCGGATTTTGTTGCAGATAATGCCTGGGCGGATTTCAGGGCAGGTCAGAATCAGATAATCCTCGGCGATGGTGCGGCAAAAACACTCGGTGTCAAACCCGGTGAATGGCTGACTATCATGATCCCGAATAATGACAGCAGCGAGCGCCTGCTACAGCCGAAACGTATCCGTTTACAGGTTGCGGGCATTTTTCGTCTCAGTGGTATGCTCGATCACCGCCTGGCGTTGATCCCGCTACAGGATGCACAACAATATCTGGATTATGGTGACGGCGTCACCGGTATTGAAATCCGGGTAAATGATGTCTTTAAAGCAGATGCAATAGTATTACAGGCCGCTGAAGCCAGCCGCGAACATGTGTATTACAAAAGTTGGATCAATGAATACGGTTATATGTACAGCGATATACAAATGGTGCGCAGTATTATGTATCTGGCGATGATCCTTGTTATCGGCGTGGCGTGCTTTAATATTGTTTCCACCCTGATTATTGCCGTAAAAGACAAAAGCAGTGATATTGCCATTTTGCGCACGTTAGGTGCAAAAGACAGCCTGATCCGCGCTATTTTTCTCTGGTACGGGCTGATGACCGGAATGGTCGGCTGTATCAGCGGCGCAATACTCGGTACATTGGCGGCATTGAATCTGACACCGCTTATCCGTGGTGTGGAATATCTGACCGGACATAAACTCTTATCCGGGGATGTCTATTTTATTGATTTTCTGCCGTCACAACTGCAACTGACGGATCTTGTATATGTGGTATTGACCACGATTGTACTGAGTCTGATTGCCAGCTGGTATCCGGCACGACGTGCCTGCCGCCTGGAGCCTGCACGTATTCTGAGCGGGCAGTAAAACCGCAGAATACCGCAGAATAAGTAATGACGTTGGATCCGTACAACAAATGGATTACCCTGAACAGGGATATTGATGAACAAAGGCCGGATTATGCGCAGAACACACAGATTAAGAAAGTTACGTAAACAGCGGCGGATGTTGCGTCTGCGTTTTCACTTACGCTTTTTCTATCGTGATAAATGGAAAGCCGGAGAAATGGGCAGGTTTAAACCGAAAGTGGTGGTGCTGACCGGTGCGGGGATCTCCGCAGAGTCCGGTATCCGTACTTTCCGCTCAGAAGACGGGCTGTGGGAAGAACACAACATTGAAGATGTGGCGACCCCGGAAGGGTATGCCCGTGATCCGCGTCTGGTACAGCAGTTTTATAACGATCGCCGCCGGCAACTGCAATCTCCGGCTATTGCGCCTAATGCCGCACATCTGGCGCTGGCTGCGCTGGAGCAGGAACTGGGTGATAACTTTCTGCTGGTGACACAAAACATTGATAATCTGCATGAACGTGCAGGCAGTGAGCGGGTTATTCATATGCACGGCGAGTTACTGAAAATCCGCTGCGCTATGTCCGGACAGGTTCAGTCACGAACCGGTGACCTCACGGTGGATGAACGCTGCCACTGTTGCCAGTTCCCGTCACCGCTGCGCCCGCACATTGTCTGGTTTGGTGAAATGCCGTTCGGTATGGATGACATTTATCAGGCGCTGAGTGATGCGGATATTTTTATTGCTGTCGGCACATCCGGACATGTTTATCCCGCTGCCGGGTTTGTTCATGAGGCCCGGTTATGCGGCGCACATACGGTGGAGCTGAATCTGGAGCCGAGCCGGGTGCAGAGTGAATTTGAAGAATGCCATTACGGAGAGGCAAGCCGGGTGGTGGATGAGTATGTCCGCAGTCTGATTACACGGATTAACGACACTAAATCTGATTTGTCTCAATAACTCAATCTATGTTTCCCTGATAATAAGAAAACAAAGTTATCGGGGGAACTCATGGATAAGTTATTAGAGCGCTTTTTCGGGTATGTCTCGTTTGACACCCAGTCTAAGCCTTCAGGCAAATTGACACCCAGCAGTGACGGTCAATTCAGGTTGGCGCGTGCTCTGGAAAAAGAACTGAAAACGCTGGGACTTGAAGATGTCTCGCTGGATGATAAAGGCTGTGTGATGGCCTCATTACCATCAAATGTTGACTGGCAGGTGCCGGTTATCGGTTTTATATCCCACCTTGATACATCACCGGATTTCTCCGGGCGTAATGTGAACCCTCAGGTTCTGGAAAACTACCGTGGCGGAGATATCGCACTCGGTATCGGTGATGAAGTACTGTCTCCGGTGATGTTCCCGGTTCTGCATACCATGCTGGGTAAAACCCTGATCATGACGGATGGTAAAACCCTGCTCGGCGCGGATGATAAAGCAGGTATTGCGGAAATTATCACCGCAATGGTCCGCCTGAAAAACAGCGATATTCCACACGGTGATATCCGCATCGGCTTCACGCCGGATGAAGAAATCGGGCGTGGTGCTCAGCATGTGGATCTGAAAAAATTCGGCGCTCAGTGGGCATATACCGTGGATGGCGGTGGTGTTGGTGAGCTGGAATATGAAAACTTTAATGCGGCGGCTGTGTCTATCCGTATTGAGGGGAACAATGTTCATCCCGGCAGTGCCAAAGGGGTGATGGTCAATGCGCTCTCGCTGGCAACCCGTATTCATAATGAATTACCGCCGGAAGAAACCCCTGAACATACTGAGGGTTATGAAGGTTTTTATCATCTGCAAAGTATCAAAGGCACGGTTGAACGCGCTGAGATGAATTATATCATCCGGGACTTTGATCGTAATAACTTTGAAAAACGCAAAAATAATATGATTGTCATTGCTGAAAAAATCGGCAGCGGGTTGCATCCTGACTGTTATATTGAGCTGACCATCGACGACAGTTATTACAATATGCGCGACCATGTGGTGAAACATCCGCACGTCATTGAACTCGCCAAACAGGCAATGATTGACTGTGATATTAAACCGGATATCAAACCTATCCGTGGCGGTACTGATGGCGCACAGCTCTCTTACCGTGGCTTACCCTGCCCGAATTTATTTACCGGCGGCTATAACTTCCACAGTAAACACGAGTTTATTTCGCTGGAAGGTATGGAACAGGCGGTATCCGTTATTATGCGGATTGCCGAATTAACCGCGTTGGATATGAAGAATAAATAAGTTAAATTTTATATCTAAATGGTCGATCAATAAGCCACCTGAATACAGGTGGCTTTTTTATTAAATTAATCTAAAAACAATAATATTATAATCATTCCAGATGGCGTGATTATTTTTATTCCCCGCTATTTATTTTTTGTTTTAAATGTGTTTATTGTTTACTGGTATATTGTGCCGCCTGTTAACCTCGTTGGTTTATATACTCTCAGATAATATATTATTACGTTGGTTATTAATAATATAACCAAATATATAAGGTTTAATATTGATGTTTAATTTAAAAAGTAAGTTAATGGTTTCAGCTTTGATTATTTTTACAGCAACCTCATTTGCAGATGATTCTGATCCTGTTGAAATAGCCGGGGAGCCAAAAGGTCCCGGATATATTGACGGAAGTATTAAATTTAAAGGTTTAATAACTGACTCAAGTTGTAATATTACACAAAAAGATCAGGAGGTTGAACTTGGAACACATTCTGCAGCTGTTTTAAAAGAAATAAACAGCCGTACCAATCCTGTGGAATTTACTATTGATATTAAAGATTGTTCTCTGTCTATGAGTTCATTAACGATAGCAATGAATGGTGTAGCTCATGCAGATAATAATGCCATTTTCGCACTTAATACAGATGAAGAAAGTGCCGGTAAGGTTGGTATCCAAATTTCGACAGAAGCAGGTGACCCGGTTACCCCTGCAGGCGTTAGCGAAACAATCACATTACGTCAGGATTCACGCGATTATTCAAAAACGTATGCTGCTAACTATCTGGCGACCGGTCTGGCAACACCGGGACCTGCAAATGCAACCGTAAACTATACCGTTACTTATAATTAATTAATTACAGGGTGGTAATACGGATTGCTGCCCTGTTATATCAGATAATTTTTTTTATGAAAAAAAACATCATTTATTTTATCACGTTATGGATGGTATGCAGCCAGGCATATGCGGGGATTGTGGTCGGGGGAACCCGGTTTATCTATCCTCAGAGCCGGAAAATGATCACTGTGCCGGTTGAAAATACGGATAGTGAACGACCTTACTTAATTCAGTCCTGGATTGAGGATGAAGATGGCATTAATAAAACGAAAGAATTTGTGATAACACCGGTTATATTTCAGTTAAATGAAAAAAAGAAAAGTATGTTTCGTGTTTTATTGCGTAAGGCTGATTTAAAATCAGACAGAGAAACCTTGTTCTGGCTGAACGTACGGGGTATTCCTGCAACAGAATCAGATACTGAAAATAAATTACAGGTTGTTATTAATTCTAAGTTTAAATTGTTTTACCGTCCGGATGGATTAACAGAGCCTGATTTTAATAAAATACAGTATGAGATATCAGGCAGGAAAATAAAAATACTGAATAAAACACCCTATCATCTAACAATAAAGAGCATTAATATAAACAAAAAAGAACATTCTGTTTCCGATATGATTAAGCCCTTTGATGATTTGATTGTTTCAGCTAATGTCATTTATGAGAAAAATGATATTGTTATTAATTATATTAGTGATCTTGGCGGGGTAATCAGCAGGCCGGTGGTTTTCAATAATTAAAAAATAACTGCGGATATATGTATTTAAAAAAAAACTCATCTTATATTTATGATTGTGACTGGTATATATTCCGTCAGCACATTCAGTAAACCGTATTTTAACCCGGCGGCTTTGGGCATCGGCAGCACGGATTCTACAATCGATATTGTACAGTTTCAGCAACTGAGTGAACGGCAGTTTCAGAATGAAGGCCGTTATTTTGTCTCTGTATCTGTTAATCAACAGGTTCAATCCGGACAGTGGATTGAGTTTCGCTACCATCCTGTCCGAAAACAGCTGTTACCCCTGGTTTCCCGCAGGCAGTGGCTTATGTGGGGACTACGCCCTGATGCGGGTGCTGAATTTGAGCGCATGGATGACACCGCTCAGATTGACGATATCACGCGGTTAGTCAGTGTGGTGAATGTTACATTTGATGCCGCACAGCAGTCACTGGATATTATTATTCCGCAGCGTTTTTTTGTACCGGCCGACCAGCGGAACGGGGATATGCCACAGTGGGATCACGGTATAACCGCATTTTTACTCGACTATGATTACCGCATATTTCATACACGTGACCGTCACTATTATGATACCCGGCACTCTTTATCACTGCGCAGTGGTTTTAATCACGGCGCATGGCGCTTCCGGCATCAGGGATACCTGGATAAAACGAAGGACAAACTGTCATGGCAGTCACAGCGGAGCTGGCTGTATCGCCCGGTTGCACCGCTGAAGAGTGAATTGCAACTGGGTGAATTGTTCAGCAGTGATCCTATATTTGACAGCCGTGCTTACACCGGCGTCCGTCTTATCAGCCGTGAAGAAATGTTTGCGCAGAATCAGCAGGGTTATGCACCTGTTATCAGAGGAATTACGGCACACAGTGCACAACTGACGATAAAACAGCAGGGAATGATATTGCGTCAGATGTCATTACCCGGTGGCGAGTTTGAGATTAATGACCTTCATAATGGTCTTCAGGGTTCAGATCTTGAGGTTCTGATTGAAGAGGCGAACGGCACTGTTCAGCACTACTTTCAACCCGGCGCTTATGTCCCGGTCATGCTGCGTGAGGGGCGGACAAAATACAGCCTGGATGCAGGGAAACGCACCGGACAGAAGAATGAACACAGTACCTGGTTTATGCAGGGAACGGCGGCATACGGTATCAATTCCTCCTGACGCTGTACGGAGGCGGATATACGGCACACCGGGCAATAAGCGGCGGCATGGGCGCAGGTGTTAATATGGGAGCTGCGGGCGGGATTTCACTGGACTGGCTGACACATCAGGCAAACAGGCTTCGTTATCAGCGCTATCGTATTAATTATCAGAAAATTATCCCGCAGACAGGTTCTTCTCTTTATCTCAGGGCGGGCGAAACCATTCATGGTTCAGATAATACCGGACAGGAATATAGTCCTATATCTGCCGGGCGGCGGTGGTCGGGGCAGTTTCAACAGTCCCTGGCGGGATGGGGAAGTCTGTCTCTCAGCTATCGTTACAGTGAACGGACGCCACACCAGCGCCATCGTCGCGTACATCACCGTCAATCTGACAAAGTATGGGATGCGGGCTATCACGGCAGCATGCGTTATATCAATTACGGTGTGAACTATCAGTATCGCAGGAGTGGTGCTTATCAGCGGGAAGATAACCGGATATCTGTCTCATTTTCGGTTCCGCTGGAGTTTGGCACACAACAGTTGCGCAGCCATTTTTATTACTATCATCAGGCCGCCGGTTCCGGGACTCAAACCTCGGTAAGTGGTACTGCTGGTGATGATTATCGTCTGAACTATACATTACATCATGGCTATCAGCATAAAACGGGCTCTCATCGTCGTGGTGGCGAAATTTATTCGCGTTATGGCAAAGCGGATTTACAAGCTGGTTTCAGTTCTGACGGAAACCGTAATGTCTGGAATGGCGGTTTACAGGGAAGTGTGGTTATTCACCGTAACGGGGTAACACTGTCACGGCCGCTGGGGGAAAGCAATGCGCTGGTGGATATGAACGGAGTTGAAAATATCCGCCTTATGAACTCTAATGCGGCTCCCACGGATATCCGCGGGTTCAGCATTATTCCGCAACTGAGTAATTATAATAAGAATACTGTTTACATTGATCCGGAAACATTACCTGCTAATGCCGATATAGCCGACCCGGTTCAGATGGTTATTCCGTCAAAAGGTGCGCTGGTTGCGGTCCGGTTTGATGTTCAGGAAGGGCACCGTGTTATTTATGTCCTGAAAACAGTGACCGGCAGTGTTCCGTTCGGTGCTTTTGTGCAGGTAAAAAGACCTGACGGCAATACGGTGGGCGGGATTGTTGGTGATGATGGGGAAGTGTATCTGAGCGGTTTACCTGACAGTGGATTATTGCAGGTGAAATGGGGAAGTAACCCTGCGCAGCAGTGTGAATCAGAAATTGCTGTACCCCCTGAAAACCAGTGGCTTGTCACAATGACATTACTGTGTCAGTGAGGATTATTGAATGATTAAAGATATTATATATGGTGGCAGAATAGGTATTGTTTGTGTGATGCTGAGTATCATCCCCGTATATGTAAACGCCGCCTGTACCACGCCGGAGCCTGAAATAATGCTGACCCCGGATATGCATTTTGCTGAAATAAGTGAGCAATTACCGTTAATGGCTCCGATAGCCGGACCATTTTACTCTCGTATTTCAGCAGGATATCACTGTCATTTCACTGAAGAGACTTCAGTATCATTCGGAATTGCCGCATTTGGTGAAAAAATCGGAACCACACCGGAAGGACATTCTGTTTTCTATTTTTCCGAAGGTATCGGCTATAGTTTAGGCGGTGAAATTAGCTCCCCGGGTTGTCCGGCAGAAATGCATTATATTGACGGGAGTGATAGCGGGGGAACGGATATAGATAAAATTATCTGCCGTGACCGTCGTGTAAAAAGCGATATTAGTTACCGGGGACGGGTGGCGGTGACACTGTATAAAACAGGTGTTATATCAGGTAATAAAATACCGGAAGCTCAGGTGGCAAAATTTACGCTGATGAAAAATAACCGGTGGTATTCCACTATCAGAGAACCCTATGTCACTTTTTCCGGTTTTAATATCCGTCAGCGGGCTTGTGATATTTCAGCCCCACGTGAGATTGATTTGGGTCGGGTGTCGCGGACGGATTTCAGCAGAAAAGGATCTGTTGCGCAGGGAAGTGTGCGGGAATTCAGCATCGGATTGCAGTGCAGCCAATTGAACGGAGCTGAAATCCGGCTAAAAAGAACACTTTCTTATATGGGAAATGTGCCCGGAGTACTGAAACTTGAGCAGACTAAAAATGGTGCAAAAGGTATTGGTATTCAGCTAACCCGGCAGGGAACGCCGGTGAAATTTGATGAGTGGATACCTTTTGACAATGTGACTGCGCGGAGTGCACAAATTCGTTTTCAGGCGGCGCTGGTACAGATAAGAAAGAACATTCATCCCGGTAAGGCGGAAGCGGTACTTGATTATACTATCCGCTATCTGTAATAAACAACGCCACGATGTCGTGGCGTTGTTTATACTAACTATATGATAACTAATCGTTAGTCATCAAAATACCAGTAGCCGCTATTAATCAGCGCAGTCAGTAAAATAACAAACTGCGGGTCATGTAAGGCATCGCCCAGCATGTCTGCTGAGACTTCGTCATACTGGCAGAGCACGTCAGCGGCTTCAATATGCGGTGTTTTCAGCTCTTCGCCGTTGACAAAACAAGTGTCACCAACGCGCAGAACCCGCAGACCGTTAAGGCGGAACAGGGATTCGCCCTGAGCCATCAGTGCCTGAATATCTTCCGGCGTGTACGGCGGCTCCGGTTGTGCCAGATCCAGCTCATGGCGGGACTGAGAGATATATTCCCCGAACCACTGACGGAATACGGCGGGTTGATCCAGTAAATCCTGCATCATGCGGTGAAGTTTGGTTAATTCACCCTGCTGGATAAGCGCCGGATTATCACGGAAGGAGAGATCCGGATCACTGTAGCGATAGCTGCCGAGATCGTTAGCAATCACATAATCAGCAAAACCGCTGAATAATTCACGGGCATTCGGGGCACGGAAGCCGACTGAATAGTTCAGTGACTCTTCGATAGCATAGCCCTCATGCGGGAATCCCGGCGGAATATAAAGAATATCACCCGGCACCATTTCATCATCAATAATGGCATCAAACGGGGCGACCTGGAGTAGATCCGGGTGCGGACAGTGTTGTTTCATCGGGATTTTTTCCCCGACACGCCAGTGGCGGCGACCCTGTCCCTGAATAATAAAAACATCATACTGATCAAGATGCGGACCCACACCGCCGCCCGGCACAGAATAAGAGATCATCAGGTCATCGGCACGCCAGTCAGACAGGCAGCGGAAAGGTTTCATTAAGGCTGCGGACGGGAAATGCCAGTGATTGACTGCCTGCACCAGGATTGACCAGTCTTTTTCGCCTAAGTCGTCAAAATCCTGAAATGGTCCGTGGCGCACATCCCATTTTCCATCGAAGCGGGTAACCATGCGGCTGCTGACGTCATCTTCCATCGCGAGTCCCGCCAGTTCATCCGGTGAAATAGTATCCCGGAAATCGCGGAAGCCACCTTTGATCAGTAAAGGGCGTTTTTGCCAGTGGCTTTCCATAAAGGACTGCCAATCTAAATTCAGTTCATAATCCATGGTTACGCCCTCAATGAGAAAAAAAAACAACCAGATAACGGAGTATGTTGCATAACTATAGTGAAAGAAAGAACAAAAAACCGATGTCAGTCGTCACTCTCATCATGTGCCTGACGGCGGAATGTGATGGTAATGCGGGCACCACCCAGCGGGCTGTCGGTTACAACCGCACCGCCGTCATACTGCTCCAGAATATCCGTCACGATAGCAAGCCCCAGTCCCTGCCCCGGACGCAGGGTATCTGCCCGCTGTCCCCGGCGGAAAATCAGCTCCCGCTTATCTTCCGGCACACCCAAACCATCATCATCGACAATCAGGATCACCGCATCATGATGCCATTGGGCGGTTACTTCCACAAATTCAAGGCAGTATTTGCAGGCATTCTCCATAATATTGCCCATCACTTCCATAAAATCATTTTTTTGACCCAGCCAGGTGATGTCCGGCGGAATATCGACAGTAATATCAACACCTTTGCGCTGATAAACTTTGGACAAAGCACTTGCCAGGCTGTCAATCAGGGCAGGGACGGAGGAAATCTCACGCATCAGCAACGTGTTGTCACCGCCGATATTCGCGCGATGCAGATAATAGCCGACCTGCTGTGAAATCCGCCCGATCTGCTCAAGCATAATCGGTTCGGCGGTATCAATTGTCATGTCTTTCCCGCTGCGCAGAGAGCGCAACGTACTCTGTAATACCGCCAGCGGGGTTTTCAGGCTGTGCGTCAGATCAGACAATGTCCGCTGATAGCGTGTATAGCGCTCGCGCTCGTTGTGCAGCAGCAGGTTCAGGTTGCGCACCAATCCGCGCAGCTCGCTGGGCGGCTGTTCATCCAAGTCGTCCCGCTCGCCTTTTTCCAGTGCGCTTATCTGCCCGCTGAGGGCATTAATAGGCCGCAGGCTCCAGTGTGCCGCCAGCCAGATAAGCGGGGTGAGTAAAAAGAGGTTAGCGAGAACCACATACCCGAACCATTCCCAGACCTGAAATGTTTTCTGTAAATCCTGCGGAATGGTATCCACGACTACGATAGTCAGCGGCGGCAGATTATCGGTTTCGCCGTAACGGCTGACAGAGACGGAGTGGATCATACGCCCGTCATTATCTTCATCCAGGTCATTGATGCGGATATCTGCCGTGGAAAACAGCGGGGTATTAACCAAAATCGCTTTGGTGGCTTCAAGAGAGGTATTCAGATCATACAGACCCTCTTTGGTCAGCCATTTGGGCGGGATAGCCTTTTCAAGCGCATCAATCTTATGCTGACGCCAGAGCAGATTCTGATCTTTATCATAAATCAGCACAACGGAGGGGGAATTAAGGGTGAAATTCGGCGGAAAGCGGATATTGAGCTTTCCGTCTTCCCACTGCGACAGGCTGTAGAACAGATTGCTCTGGCTGCGCAGCATGGTATAGGTGGTTTTATCAAAACTGACCAGATAACCGACAATGGCAACCGCCCCGTAAGACAGGGTCATCGCCAGGATCACAGCGAAGGTTGCCAGTAAAAACCGGGTCCGCAGAGAGAACGGACTTTTGGTTCGCATTGTCATGCGAATTACCTCTGTGGCGTAATATTATGCTTTGGCGTCGAAACGGTAACCCTGACCACGGACAGTGACGATGGCATCCACGTCTGTAAAGACCAGGATTTTTTTACGCAACCGTCCCATCAGGACATCAATGGTGTGGCTTTCACGCAATTCGGCATCCGGGTAGAGCTGGCGCATCAGGGAATCTTTACTGACCACTTTACCATTATCGCGCATCAGTGTTTCAATAATAGTGTATTCAAACGCAGTCAGTTTGACCGCATTGTCACCGACCAGAAATTCTTTACGGGAGAGATCAATAGTAAAAATACCCAGTTCCAGTTGCTGTGAGGCAAGCCCGCTGTTACGGCGCATTAATGCCTGCATCCGGGCAACGATTTCTTCAAGCTGGAAAGGTTTTGTCACGTAATCATCTGCACCGGCATTGAGGGCGGCGACTTTCTCCTGCCAGCTTTCGCGGGCAGTGAGAACCATAATCGGGATTTTTACCTGCTGCTGACGCCAGCGGGCGATCATAGTCATGCCATCTTCACCGGGCAGCCCGAGGTCAACCACCGCGATATCCGGCTGACTTTCCTGAAGGAAATAATCTGCTTCTTTTGAATCTTCCGCAGCGTCCACCTGATGCCCGAGTTCACGGATCTGAACCATCAGGTGATGACGAAGTAAGTTGTTATCTTCAACAATAAGTACGCGCATACACAATCCCTTACAAATACAGATATTCCGATAGAAAACTGACGTGAATTGTAACAGTTTACCTGAATGAAGTGGAATATGTACGCCAAATAATACGCGGGATATGCGATTAATCATAAAAAAAAGAGGCAGATATTCTCCGCCTCTTGTGTAATTTAATTAGTTGTTGGTTAACTAACTATAACTCATCAACTAAACGGACAGCATCCCCGAGGTAATTTTCCGGTGTCATGGTTTTCAGGCGCGCTTTTTCGGCATCCGGCAGATCCAGACCGTCGATAAATACCTGCATTGCCTGCGCATTCACGCGCTTGCCACGGGTCAGTTCTTTAAGTTTTTCATACGGTTTTTCAATGCCGTAACGGCGCATCACAGTCTGAATCGGCTCTGCAAGGACTTCCCAGTTTTGATCCAGTTCATCGCGCAGGTGTTGTTCATTGACTTCCAGTTTGCTCAGACCTTTTTGCGCTGACTGATACGCGATTAATGCGTAACCAATGCCCACGCCCAAATTGCGCAGCACAGTGGAGTCAGTCAGGTCGCGCTGCCAGCGGGAAACCGGCAGTTTTGCTGCCAGGTGACCCAGCACCGCATTCGCAAGACCCAGGTTACCTTCTGAGTTTTCAAAATCAATCGGGTTGACTTTATGCGGCATGGTGGAAGAGCCGATTTCACCGGCAATTGTTTTCTGTTTAAAGTGATTCAGGGCAACATAGCCCCAGACATCACGGTTAAAGTCGATCAGGATGGTGTTAAAGCGGGCAACACAATCAAAATATTCGGCGATATAGTCGTGCGGCTCAATCTGTGTGGTGTACGGGTTCCACTGAATGCCCAGCGAGGTAACAAAGGCTTCGCTGAAACGGTGCCAGTCCACATCCGGATACGCGGATAAGTGCGCATTATAGTTACCGACGGCACCATTGAGTTTCCCGAGGATCTCAACCTGCTGTAACTGACGGTACTGACGTTCCATCCGGTAAGCGACATTGGCAAACTCTTTGCCGACCGTACTAGGTGTTGCCGGTTGTCCGTGGGTGCGGGAAAGCAGCGGTAAATCACGGTAACCGGCGGCCATGGTTTTAATGGTATCAATCAGCTGACGCCATGCAGGAAGAAGAACCGTTTCGCGCGCGGTGCTGAGCATCAGGGCGTGAGAGAGGTTATTAATATCTTCAGATGTACAGGCAAAATGAATAAATTCGGATACCGCATGCAGCGCAGGCACAGCTTCCGCTTTTTCTTTCAGAAAATATTCAACCGCTTTGACATCGTGATTAGTGGTGCGCTCAATCTCTTTGATGCGCATTGCGTCTTTTTCACTGAAATTTGCGACAATCTCATCAAGGTAAGCGATTGCGTCGCGGTCAAAAACCGGAACTTCACGAATGTCTGCACACGCTGCCAGTTTTTGTAACCAACGTACTTCGACCTGTACACGGAATTTCAGTAAACCATATTCACTGAAGATATCGCGCAGGGCGCGTGTTTTGTCACCGTAGCGGCCATCGACGGGGGAAACGGCGGTAAGTGAGGATAATTCCATGGGTTGCAACTCCGGATAATTTTAGTGTTGAGCGAGAATTTTTTTTAGCCGTGTCCACGAGACGTGAACGGGAAAACAGCAGTTGTAAGCGGTTTCCGCCTGTCTGACGCCAGAGTACCGCGCTGCGGATCCCGCTCAGTAACAGAGAGCGGACTTTGGCCTGAACCAGTTGGTTGCGCAGGATTTCCGGCGAGCCGGTAACCTGAATGCGGGGACCGAGCGGGCTGATGTTATCCACATAAATACCGGCAATGGTGTTAAGCATCGCCTCCTGTGACAGCCCGAAATGGTCGCGCTGATGTTCAAGATTATCAATGCGCTTACCCAGGTCATTCATGGCCCCGGGAGTTTTATACAGGCGGCGTTCGAGCAGCATAATCCCCAGCATATAGCGGGTCATCTCTGTATTTATGCCCTGCGCGCCGGTCATGTTAAACATCCCGGCAAAGGCTTCAAGACCAATCCGCAGGTTTTGCGTATTGTTGCCGTATACATCTGCTACAGATGACGGATTATTATTGATGATACTTTGGATCATCACATCAACGGCATCATTATCTGCCTGACCTTCATGCGCCAGTTGCTGAACCAGACGTGCGGCCTGGCAGATACCCGCCAGAGCGAGGGTAATGTCATCGTAATTTTTAGCCACAGTTACTCCGTAATTCGCGCTTCAATGATCCCGCCGCCCAGGCAGACTTCATCCTGATAGAAAACAGCAGACTGACCCGGTGTAACGGCCGCGACCGGGATATCAAACCGGACACTGATTTTATCTTCACCGAGCGGGGTAACAGTACAGGGAATATCTTCCTGGCGGTAACGTGTTTTGACAACACAGCGCAGCGGGTGTGCCAGCGGCTCCCGTGATACCCAATCCAGTTGTTGTGCAATCAGCCCGACAGACATCAGACGCGGGTGCTCATGGCCCTGGGCAACAATCAGTAAATTGTTTTCAACATCTTTATCAACGACATACCAGGGTTCTTCTGAGCCGTCACGCGTGCCGCCGATGCGTAACCCTTTGCGCTGTCCGAGAGTGTGGTACATCAGCCCGTCATGCTGACCGATTTCCTGCCCGTCCACAGTCATAATCGGACCGGGTTTTGCCGGTAAATAACGGGCAAGGAAATCACGGAACTTGCGCTCCCCGATAAAACAGATGCCGGTGGAGTCTTTTTTCTTTGCTGTGATAAGATCTAATTCTTCCGCAATACGGCGGACTTCCGGTTTTTCCAGTTCGCCGACCGGGAACAGGCTCTGCGCCACCTGCTCATGACTTAATGTATAAAGGAAATAGCTTTGATCTTTATTGCCGTCCAGTCCGCGTAATAACTGCGTTGTGCCGTTAATATCACGGCGGCGGACATAGTGACCGGTAGCGATATAGTCAGCGCCAAGATCTTCTGCGGCATATTCCAGGAATGCTTTGAATTTAATCTCTTTATTACAGAGAATATCCGGGTTTGGTGTGCGCCCGGCTTTATACTCTTCCAGGAAAAGCTCAAATACATTATCCCAGTATTCAGCGGCGAAATTGACGGTCAGAAGTTCAATGCCGAGCTTATCACACACCGCCTGCGCATCGGCAAGGTCGGCAGCGGCTGAGCAGTATTCTGTATCATCATCCTCTTCCCAGTTCTTCATAAACAGCCCGGTCACCTGATATCCCTGTTGTTGCAGTAACCAGGCTGAGACGGAGGAATCCACACCACCGGACATACCGACGATGACTTTTTTCTGGCTGTTATCTGACATGAGCTGATCTCGCGGCGATTGGGAAGCTCCGCACACGCAAAAAGGCGCAGTGCAAAGACGTACCCGGGGAAAAAATTAAGCGTCATACTTTACCATGATACGCCGGGCGGCGCATCATCAGGGCAGGACAATCTGTGTTTTTTTCACCGGGCATTTTTACGGATAGCTTTCGCTGATATCACCGAACGTGGCCAGCACGGATAACGGCAGCGGCTCGGCAGCAAAGAAGGCAAACATACTCTCTTTAACCAGCGGCGAGCGCAGGATCGGGCTGTTAATAATCTCATCAGCACTGACCCAGTGACAGCAATCAATATCCCTGTCCTGCGGACAGGTTTCACATTGTGTTTCCAGCGGGACCCGGAACAGAAAACGGATAAACGGTGTGCCGTCCGGTGCAACCCACTGATGAACTTTCAGCAGGGCATCCGGTGTGGCGCTGATCCCGGTCTCTTCATACAGTTCGCGCTCTGCCGCCGCAATCAGGGATTCACCGGCTTCCAGATGTCCGGCAGGCTGATTCCAGGTCGGTTTGCCCTTTACTGCTTCTTCCACCACCAGAAATTTATCGCCTGCGGTGACCATGCAGGCAACCGTAATATGGGGCTTAAATGTCATTCACACTTCTCCAGTCGCCGGGTTTGAGTGTATCAAGGGTATAATCGCCAATCTGCCAGCGGATAAGGCGCAGTGTCGGGTGCCCGATATGCGCGGTCATCCGGCGGACCTGGCGGTTACGGCCCTCTTTCAGTGTCAGTTTCAGCCAGGTGACCGGGATTGATTTGCGCTCGCGGATAGGCGGATTACGCGGCCACAGCCAGGCGGGTTCTTCCGTGATTTCAGCACCTGCCGGGAGGGTTTTCCCGTCATTAAGCGTCACGCCTTCGCGCAGTTTTTTCAGCGCAGCAGCATCCGGCACACCTTCCACCTGGACATAATAGACTTTCACGGCTTTACTATCCGGTCTTGTCAGCCCGGACTGTAATACACCGTCGTTGGTCAGGATAAGTAACCCTTCGCTGTCACGATCCAGGCGTCCTGCGGCATAAATATCCTGAATCGGGATATAATCTTTCAGTGTGCTGCGCCCGGCTTCATCAGTAAACTGAGGTAACACATCAAACGGTTTGTTAAACAAAACCATTTTGCGCGGACCCCGTTTGCGGGCAGGTTTATTCAGCAGGCGCTGTGCCGCCGGATGTGAATGTTTTTTGTCTGTAGGTCGGGTGTTAGGTGTTTTCGCGGCCATGATATCTTTTTTATAAAAAATGAGACTTACATTATAGCTTAAAACAGTTAGGATTTGCGTGATGCAATTATTCAAGTAGTATTGACAGTGCTATTACAAAAAATTAACAAAACATTGCGCTTACATAAAGGAGAGGTTGATGGAAAGCAAAGTAGTTGTTCCGGCGAAAGGTGCTAAAATTACCATTGACGCAAAAGGCAAGTTAATCGTTCCGGAAAATCCGGTTATCCCGTTTATTGAAGGGGACGGAATCGGGGTCGATGTTACGCCTGTAATGATTAAAGTTGTTGATGCTGCTGTGAAAAAAGCCTACGGCGGCAAACGTGAAATCTCCTGGATGGAAATCTACACCGGTGAGAAATCCACAAAATTATATGGCAGTGATGTCTGGCTGCCGGATGAAACTCTCGATTTAATCCGTGAATACCGTGTGGCTATCAAAGGCCCGCTGACCACTCCGGTCGGTGGCGGCATCCGCTCCCTTAACGTAGCACTGCGCCAGATCCTTGATCTCTACGTTTGCCTGCGCCCGGTTCGTTACTATAAAGGTACACCAAGCCCGGTAAAACAACCTGAACTGACTGACATGGTCATTTTCCGTGAAAATGCGGAAGATATCTATGCGGGTATAGAGTGGAAAGCCGGTTCTGCGGAAGCGGATAAAGTGATTAAATTCCTGCAGGATGAAATGGGCGTGACGAAAATCCGCTTCCCTCAGGAGTGCGGTATCGGCATCAAGCCATGCTCTGAAGCCGGCACAAAACGTCTGGTGCGCGCGGCAATGCATTACGCGATTGATAACGACCGTGATTCAGTCACACTGGTTCATAAAGGCAACATTATGAAGTTCACCGAAGGTGCTTTCAAAGACTGGGGTTATGAACTGGCGCGTGAAGAGTTCGGCGGAGAATTGCTGGACGGCGGTCCGTGGTTAAGTGTGAAAAACCCGAAAACCGGCAAAAAAATCGTCATTAAAGATGTAATCGCAGATGCATTCCTGCAACAGATCCTGCTGCGTCCGGCTGAATATGATGTTATCGCCTGTATGAACCTGAACGGCGACTATATCTCTGATGCGCTGGCAGCACAGGTCGGCGGTATCGGTATCGCACCGGGTGCGAATATCGGTGATGAATGCGCGCTGTTTGAAGCCACTCACGGCACCGCGCCGAAATACGCGGGTCAGGATAAAGTAAATCCGGGCTCCGTTATTCTCTCCGCAGAGATGATGCTGCGTCACATGGGCTGGTTCGAGGCGGCTGACTTAATCATTAAAGGAACTGAGGGCGCGATTGCTGCCAAGACCGTCACTTATGATTTTGAACGCCTGATGGACGGCGCTAAACTGCTGAAATGCTCAGAGTTTGGTGATGCCATTATTAAACACATGTAATTAAGCATGCTGTAAAACAGTTAACGGGAACTGATTGGTTCCCGTTCTTTTTTTAACCAATAAAATTCTTCCCCAAAACTCTTCCCCAAAACCGGTTAAATTCCGGGCGATTATACGGCGATAATTTGCCAGTCCTTTCCCCGGTCATCATTGTACTTATCTGTCATTTTGAATGACGTTGGATATATATTAAATAATAAAATTTGCTATCTGAATTAATCTGTGACTTAATGTCATCACTGGTTTGGAAGTACAGGCCTATTTATGCTGGTCAGTTTAAAGTTGTTCACCGTTTAGTGCTATCACTGATACCTCTTCATTGCGAATTCCTTCTAATTAATTCCCATAAGTAAAAATAAAAAAAACAAACCTCATATGCCTTATGGCAATTTAAAAAAATTAAAGGAAATTCTATGTCTAATACAATGACTGGTTCAGTAAAATGGTTTAACGATGATAAAGGTTTTGGTTTTATTACCCCTAAAGATGGCAGCAAAGATCTGTTTGTTCATTTCTCTGCAATTCAGAGCGATAGCTTCAAGTCTTTAGCCGAAGGTCAGGAAGTATCATTTACCATAGAAGATGGAATGAAAGGTCCTGCCGCTGGTAATGTGGTGGTGCTTTAAAACACTATAATGATTAACTTCTGTTTTAAATGTCCTTGTTGTAGTGGGTCGCAATACCGAACATCACAATTTGACATTTCACTGAGTAATCCGCGTGGAGCAAAATGTATTTTTTGCAAAAGCGTGATGAAAGTTGAAGCAAGTTAGATATTAAGTGGTCAATTATTTCAGACCCCGCCATCGGCGGGGTTTTTTTATACCTGAATTCAACACATTGATATTGTCCCGATATCGGAATTCCGATAACGCTGTTGATAAGTAGCATTTCCATAATATAAACCAGGATGGTTTATACCCTTATTCATTCAAACTGCAGGTTCGTTGGCGGCATGAAGCCAGCCGGGTCACATAGTTTATCTATGCTCCCCATCTATCTTCCCTTGCCGCCTGCCTGCATCTTGAATGACGTTGGGTATACATAAAATCATAATGCATAATAAAGTGATAAAAATTATTTCAGGTGCTTATACTCTTTATCTGAAACAGGTTCTAACCATTCGTTGGTAGCACCTTCTGCCGAAATTTCGACTGCGACATGAGAAAACCAGCTATCTGCGGCTGCGCCATGCCAGTGTTTAATTCCCGGGGCAACATGAACGACATCGCCCGGATTTAATGCCTGAGCATGTTTTTCTGCTTCCTGATACCAGCCGCGACCGCCGGTGACTAACAAAATTTGTCCGCTCTTATGGTGAATATGCCAGAAGTTACGACAGCCCGGTTCAAAGGTAACGTTAGCGATAACCGGGTTTTCTTTATTTAGTAATGACAGATAGCTGGTTCCGGTAAAATAATCGGCATACGCAACGTTTTTTTCACCAAAAGGGAAAATACCTTTTCCATTAAATATACCTGCTTTCAATTCTTCAGGGATCAATATATCTGATTCTTTATGCATAATAATCTCCGGTAAGTGCTGGTTTAATTGACGGATGAACACGGTAAGCATATTGGTATTAATACATATTGCTTTGTGTTACCTGATCGTTTATTCAACAATGTAACCAATCTATACGTACTCAGGTGATCATTGGTAGCCTGTTCCGTTCTGATACTTGCTCAATTGTCCAAAAATATATATTCAGAAAATTATGTTACTCATTAGTTAAGAATAAACACACGGAATTATTGCCTGATATTCTTTACATCAGTGAAGCCACCGTTATACTGAAATACAGCATCAAAGCCGGGAGAATAATTCCCCGGTTACCGATGGAGGCGACATGAACAGCCAGGAACACATGGAGAGAGCAACAAGAAAACTCGCCGGACAAATTGAAAAACTGACACAGAATACGAATCAGTCTGATACTGATATTCCCGGGTTGAGACTCAGCCATTGGGTATCTCCGACATCACCTGCGGGTTATACACATATATCAAGTATTTGTTTGATTGCTCAGGGAAAGAAACGTGTTCTGCTCGGCGAAGACAGTTTCACTTATGATGAGAATCATTTTCTTATTTCATCCGTTGATCTGCCCATTATTGCTAATATTATTGAAGCCAGCGAAGATAAACCCTATCTGGCGCTTACCCTGGAGTTAGATCTGCATGAAATATCACAATTGATTGCAGAAAGTGGCTTATCATTTAATCAGAGTACCGGTGCACAAAAAGGAATTGCGGTCGGTGAGTTATCAGAGCCGTTACTGGATGCCTTTATTCGCCTGATGGCGCTGCTTGAACATCCTGAAAGTATTAAAATCCTCGCCCCGGTTATTAAACGTGAAATTTTTTACCGTATGCTGACTACCGGACAAGGTGCCCGTTTAAATCAGATAGTGACTGCCGGTAGCCATAGTCACCAAATATCTAAGGCCATCGACTGGCTGAAAAATAATTTTGTGAGGTCGTTAAGTATTAATGAACTTGCTGCTTATGCCGGTATGAGTAAATCTGCGTTTTATACACATTTTCGAATAATGACATCAATGACCCCGCTGCAATTTCAGAAAAAACTTCGCCTGAGTGAAGCCCGCCGTTTAATGCTGACTGAACATCTGGATGCGGCTACCACCACATTCAGGGTGGGTTACGAAAGCCCGTCACAATTTAGCCGGGAATACAGCCGCTTGTTTGGCGCACCACCTTTAACCGATATTAAAGCGCTGAGAGAAACGGGATCAGTCTGACCCCGGTACAGGTAAATATGCGTACGATTATTTTTTTTCTTTATTTTTGTATTTCGGAAAAACAGGCAATAGACAGAGAGTATCAGACATTCATTTCCGGGATATAAAGCAGTAGTCTTTATCCTGATATCACAGCGTTACCCTATTCATCCTCAGGTGTGCAAAAATTGCACAACAGCCCTGTATCAAGGTTAATTCATAATAAGGATAGAAAAATGCAACTGGACTTTACTTATTACAATCCGACAAAAATCCATTTTGGTAAAAATTCTCTCACTAAATTAAATGATGAATTAACGCAGTATGGTGAGACTGTGATGCTGGTATATGGTCGTAATGCGATTAAAGCTAACGGGCTTTATGATAATATTATGACAATTCTTGCGGCTGCGGGGAAAAAAAGTTATTGAGTTGTCCGGCGTAATGCCGAATCCGACATATAACAAAATGATGGAAGGCGCTGCACTGGTCCGGGAACATAATGTCAGTCTTATTCTGGCAGTTGGTGGCGGTTCAGTCATAGATTGTGCAAAAGGCATATCGGTATCAGCCTATTGTGAAAATGAAGATCCATTTCAGAAATATTGGATTGAATTTAGTGAAGTCGATAATAAAGTTGTTCCTGTCGCGTCAGTTCTTACGATGGTCGGAACCGGTTCTGAAATGAATGGTGGTTCAGTAATAACACATGAAGCCACAAAATATAAAGCAGGGCGGGTTTTCCCGGCGAACATTTACCCTGAATTTTCAATTTTAAATCCGGAATATACATTCACTGTTTCTCAATATCAGATGGTCAGCGGTGTATTTGATACGATGTCTCACCTGATGGAACAGTATTTTTCTGATCAGGGTGCGAATACCAGCGATTATTTGATCGAAAGTCTGTTGAAGTCTTCCGTTGATAACCTGCGTGTTGCGCTGAAAAATCCGGATGATTACGAAGCCAGAAGTAATCTGATGTGGAATGCAACATTGGCACTGAACACCATTACGGGTTTATCAAAAACACAAGACTGGCAAGTCCATATGATTGAACATCAATTGGGTGCTTATACGGATTGCGCTCATGGTATGGGATTAGCCGCGATATCTTTGCCTTATTATCGTCTGATTTATAAATTTGGTATTGAGAAATTTGTACGGTTTGCAACTCAGGTATGGGGTATTTCCTGTGAAGGTAAAACTCAGAACCAAATTGCACTCGAAGGAATTGATGCACTCGAACATTTTACTAAGGAATGTGGCATCGTGACATCACTTAAAGAGTTGGGTGCAACAAAAGAGATGCTGCCAAAAATTGCAGAGTCAACCACCATTATAGGTAAAGGCTATAAAAAAATTAACATCGGAAGAGATCCTTAATATTTTGGAAATCTGTTTCTGATTATAGTCATTTGACTAAAGAGGCTGACTGATTTTATTGATATTAACTAAAAATATACTCATGCCAGCCTGTCATCAGACGTTTAATTTTGTTAGTGCAGGACGTATCCGTGTTGCACTAATAATCCAGCTGATCTATTTATCTTTCCGGGGATATTTTTACCGAAATGCTCTATTCTATAGTCGAGTGGGGTGCAATAATAAAATCAGAGTGATAATAAGATAACCAAGGTACGCCATATTACTTCATTATTATAGTAATTGTATTTACCAGTGTGTTTTTTTCCTGTGAGTGTTTTTTTAATCCTACGGGATAGCTTGTTTCGGCATGCCATTATATGAAAACTAATATTAACATCCTAATGAATGGGTAATATCTTATTTTCAATTAACATCAAAATAATGTCTTGATTTAACTTTTAAAAAAAACAGATCATAGAATAAGTGCATGTAATTATGTTTTTAATTTATAAATATATAACATGACATGGTACGTTATTTACTTGTTGATAAGGAAATCATTATGAAAGAATTATCTGTTAGTGAGCGTGAAATTGTCAGCGGAAGTGGGTTATTTGATTTTCTGAGACCAGGTACAGGAAACGTTTCTCCTCCTGTCACACCACCAACTGAATGTACTGGTGGCGGTAAATTAATTATTGGTGGCGGGATCGGGTTCGGGATTGGTATTTTTCCGTTCTTTATCGGACCAATGATTGGTTTTATCAGATCATTTAATTTGTAATATGTGGTAAGTGCTCTCAGAGTATGAATCATATTAAGGTCACTCAGGTGGCCTTTTTTACATTCTGTTTTCCGGATAAAAAAAATACCCGGTGTTATGGGCACCGGGCAGAAAGAGATATAGGTATGAAAATCATGAACGGCAGGTATAAACAGTTCATGCACGCATGGTAATGGATTTAACTTAAACAAAGCACCAACAAAGTTGGTCAAAATTTAAAATTAGTATGCGGTGCATCATTAGCTGTATGTTTCTGAGCTGATAGTATTCAGATAACATTTTGATTATCAGTGGTTTTACAAGAGCAGAATGAGCGTGAATTACAGTCTGAATTAACCTGCCCGCCAATACAGGAAGCGGTACTTACGGGCAAAGCGGCATGTTGCTGCCCGTCACAGGACGGAAAATAAAGATAAAAAAATGCCCGCAGGATAATAATGCGGGCAGAGTACATCAGTAATAAAACCGGGTCATTATATATCCTTATTCATCCAAACCGCAGGTTGGTTGGCTACAGTCAGTCGGCAGCCTGAATGACGTTGGGTATAGACTCCGTGAAATAAAGAGAATATCAATTAATTAAAAACGCTTATCAATATAGCCGGTGTGATAAAGAAGTACAGGTCAAAAAAAGACCATGTCCAGTTTTCAGTATTTATACTTATCCCTGATTGTGTTTTTAATTAACGCCTGAGATGTGTTTTAGGTTGACTGTAAGTAATTAATTTTTATGTTAAATGTCGTTTTTTTTCTGTGTGGGTATCAAAAAAAAAGCCTCTGAACAAACAAAGCGGGTTCAGAGGCATCAGGTGTTACTTTCAGCTTGGTAACAGTTTAAATATAGTTAAGATATATGAATTAGTCAAAAAATGATTTGTCATAATACGTGTTTTTATCGCTGCTTTATGACGGGATATTATTGAATCCCCGGATAAACGAAAACGCCTTTCAGTTTATGGTGGAAACTGAAAGCGTTTAATCAGATAATATACCTGCGTTCATTTAATCATCCCATTTAGGGCTCATTATTGTAGCAAACAGGCAGGATGTAATAATTAACCCCAGTGTCAATAAAAACATATACTCTCCTCAATACCGCGTTAAATTAGTCTGATAAAACACTCCGCTGAACATGTATAAAGCTGTTGCGCTGTCAGTAATTAATCTTACCGGGAAAGCGTGGTAACGCAATGAAAGTAAAGTATTTTATTGTAATTTTTTGTCATTGTCAGTGCTGCTGTACTGACGAAGGATCATGAATGTAAGTAAATATCGATAAAATGAAAATATTGTCTGCCGGAGAAAGTAGTAGCAATAAATTAAAAAAAGTTGTAAATTGATTGAATGATGAATAATAAAATTACAGCTCAGTTATCTCACAATGCTTTTTGGTGGCGCACAACGTGCGGCGCCGGTTTTGTTATGTCATTTTAATTTTAACAAATCGCCGCCGGAGTGCGGCGATTTCATTTCAGGTATATTGCACTTCACTCTGGCGGCTTCTGATATACCCTTATTCATTCAAAACTGCAGGTTCGTTGGCTGCATCCTGAATGACGTTGGGTATAGTATTCAAGAGGAAATAGTATGCCAGCTCATCAAACCAACCCGATTATCCTGACCGGCGACCGTATTACCGGGCCATTGCATCTTGGTCATTATATCGGCTCCCTGCAACAGCGCGTTTTACTGCAACATTCGTCCACTCAATATGTGTTGATGGCAGACTTACAGGGTCTGACTGATAATGGCTCACATCCGGAAAAAGTTAATCGCTATCTGTATGATGTGGTTGCTGATTATCTGGCGGTTGGTATCGACCCCGGGCGCTCTGTGATTTGCCTGCAATCCGCACTGCCTGCGCTGGCGGAACTGACACTGCTGTATCTCAATCTGGTCACTGTTTCCCGCCTTGAGCGCAATCCGACAGTCAAACATGAAATCATTCAAAAGCAATTTACCCGCACCGTTCCGGCAGGTTTTCTTATCTATCCGGTAAGCCAGGCGGCAGATATTTCGGCGTTCAAAGCAGAGCTGGTGCCTGTCGGGGAAGACCAGTTGCCGATGATTGAGCAAACCAATGAAATCGTCAGTAAAGTAAACAGTATTACCGGCGAACCGCTGCTGGTGCATTGCCGTGCGCAGGTTGGTAAAGCAGGGCGGTTGCCCGGCATTGACGGCAACGGGAAAATGTCAAAATCCCTCGGAAATGTGATCAATCTTTCGGTCAGTGAGGATGAGTTAACCCGCGCGGTGAATGCGATGTTTACTGACCCGCAGCACTTGCGGGTATCTGATCCCGGGCGGATTGAGGGCAATGTCGTGTTTACGTATCTTGATGCGTTTCATCCGGATACCGCCCTGATTTCTGAGATGAAAGCGCAGTATCAGGCAGGTGGGCTGGGTGACCGGCAGTGTAAAACGGTATTGAATGACTGTTTGCAATCATTGTTGGCACCGGTGAGAGAAGAGCGGGTGCGTCTGATGGCGGATAAACCTATCTGCTTTCCGTTATCCGCAGCGGCACGGAAAAGGCGCGGGAAGTAACACAACAAACGTTGGATCAGGTAAAGCGGGGCATGGGGCTGTTTGTCATTTGATTGACGGATCATGCGGTTTTAACCGGATGCGATTGATTCCCGTTTCCGGGAGGTTTACCATATGAACCATATCTGTTTCATATATGGTTTATCAGTAAAGGATTTCACGTGGGTATTGTTAAAATCTCCGATGAATTACATGTTTATCTGCGCCGTGCGAGCAATGTAATGTCACGCTCAATCAATGCACAGGCGGAATTCTGGATAAAAATCGGTATGCAGGCTGAAATGAATCCCGATAAAACCTTCACAATGCTTATCAGTGAGATGCTGGAAAAAGAGTCACTGAGCCGGAAAGGAGAGCAGCATGAGTAGTATCGTTATTAAAACAGCCGCGGAAATCGAACTGATGCGGGAGTCAGGTCGTTTGCTGGCACAGGTTTTTGCCATGCTCGATGATTTCATTAAACCGGGTGTCTCCACGCTGGCGATCAATGACAAAGTTGAAGATTATATTGTTAATACACTTGAGTCCCGCCCCGCCAGTAAAGGGCAGTACGGGTTTGAGTATGTGCTGAATACGTCACTGAATGAAGTGGTGTGCCACGGTGTGCCGAAAGCCGATGAACTGGTAAAAGACAAAGATATTATCAATGTGGACATCACCCTGGAAAAAAACGGCTTTATTGCTGATTCCAGTAAAATGTATGTGATGCCGGATGCTTCTCCGTTGGCAAAAAAACTGGTGAAAGCCACTTATGACGCTATGTGGGAAGGTATTCAGCAGGTAAAACCGGGTGCAACACTCGGTGATATCGGCTCTGCTATTCAGCACTATGCGGAGTCACGCGGCTACAGTGTGGTGCGCGAGTATTGCGGACACGGGATCGGGCGTGAAATGCATGAGTCACCGCAGGTTCTGCACTATGGTGTCCGTGGTCAGGGGACAGTACTCAAAGAGGGAATGACCTTCACGATTGAGCCGATGATCAACCAGGGGGGTGCTAAGATCAAAACCAAAAAAGATGGCTGGACTGTTGTCACGCGGGATAAAAAATTATCTGCGCAATCCGAGCACACGATTGTGGTGACGGCAACCGGTTATGAAGTGCTGACGCTGCGTGCGGATGAAACACTGCGCTGATCCACCCGATACAGCGAGTGTTAGTGAGAAGACCCGGCTGCCGCCGGGTTTTTTCATATTTAACGTCAGGCGCGTAAAAAACGCAGAAACTGTTCGTATAATACTGATCCCAAAGTATTCACATCATAATTGCAGGAGTGCGGCAGGGTATCAACGGCAGCATGCATACCATGATAAATAATCATGGCAGTGATATCCGGATGTGCGACCTGCCATACTCCGAGAAGCTCTGCTTCAGCAATCAGCGCAATTAATTGCGTCAGTACGGCATTTTCATGCTCATTTCCCTGCTGATGAAAGCCCTGATGAAACAGAACATCATGCAGCTTCTGTTTTTCTGCATACGCGGTGACGGAGCGTTCACACCAGGCAGCCAGTTTTGCATTTACATCACCGGCAGCACAGGCATCTGTTGCCTGCTGAGTTTGTGATAAAAACCACTCCATATAGCGCTGACGCAGCGCCTCATAAATATCCGGCTTGGCGGCAAAGTAGTGATAATACGTGCCTTTGGCAACACCGGCGCGTGCCACAATATCGCTGACAGTAGTTGCATCAAATCCCTTTTCCAGGAACAGTGCTTCGGCGGCATCCATCAGTTCATTGATCCGGACGTCGGCAGGCTTAAAACGGGGTTTGTGTTCCGCTGACTGAGTCATAAACGCGCCTTATATAACGGAAAACAGAGATTATGCCATTTCCGGCAGACTAACGCGAAAAAAACAGGTAAATAAAAACCGTTCTCATTTGAATTGACCGTCGGTCGGTCGATGTGTATTCTGCATCAGATAAAGGAGAACAACATGAACCGAATTCGTTATTTCGCCGTCACCACGGCAATCTGTCTGGGTACGTTTATGGCAACGCTGGATATCAGTATTGTCAATGTGGCACTTCCTGCTATTCAGCAAGAGCTGAATACGTCAATGGTGTCATTGCAATGGTTGATCGATGCTTATGCGCTGTGTTTATCCGCCCTTATTCTATCTGCCGGACCGCTCAGTGACCGGTGGGGGCGGAAAAAAATGTGGCTGACCGGCGTGGTAATTTTTACTCTCGGCTCATTACTCTGCGCACTTGCCGGAGAGCTGACATTATTACTGGCGGGGCGGATTGTGCAGGGGATCGCGGCGGCATTACTTATCCCCGGGGCGCTGTCCCTTATCTCTCACACCTTTACTGATAGTCAGCAGCGGATCCGCGTGATAGGTGTCTGGTCATCCGTCAGTGCGTTGTCACTGATTGTCGGGCCGATACTCGGTGGGGTGCTGGTGCATACCACCGGCTGGGAAGGTATTTTTCTTATCAATATCCCGATAGGTATTATCACTTTTCTGCTGGGTGCGTATGGTATAAGTGAAAGTTCCGATCCGGAGAAAGCCGCGTTTGACCCGGCAGGACAACTGCTGAGTATTGCCGCACTTGGTGCGGTGACGTACGGGCTGATTGAGGCGGGTAGCCGGGGCTGGCTGCATCCGGTGACATTATCAGCAGTTATCGGCGGTATTGTTTTATTTCTGATTTTTTTAGTCACTGAAAGCCGGGTGGCGCGTCCGCTTTTACCGCTGGCAGATTTTAAACAGCGGGACTATCGTCATTACAATCTGGCCTCATTTGTGATTGGTTTTTCCGCCTATACCAATGTCTTTTTTTATTGCGCTGTTTTTACAGAAAGCACAGGGCTGGAATGCGCTGGAAGCGGGATTGCGTATGTCGCCGGAATTTATTGCGATGGCACTGTTTTCATTTTCATTTGGTCAGATTTCCCGCACATTCAGTATTAAAGGGATTCTGGGCACCGGCCTGGCACTAATAGCGGGCGCGTGTGCGCTGATGACGATGCTGACGCCGTACACACCTTATATTGCAACGGGTCTGATGTTGTTTATGCTCGGCACAGGGATGGGATTATCGATTCCGGCAGTGGGGGCGCTGATTATGCATACGGCTGATCCTGCGCGTTCAGGCGTTGCCTCTGCCACACTGAATATGATGCGCCAGAGCGGGATGACCCTGGGAATAGCGCTTCTCGGCACACTGATGACACAGCGCGCGGTAATACTTGCCCGGGGCAGTAATCTGGCGGATGCGGAACAGCTTATTACCGGTACACAAGGACAGGAGCTGGCGGCGGCGGTACAAAATAGTATTTATGAGGCGTTTGCCGGAGGATTCAGTCTGGCGATGGCGGGCGCAGCATTGTCGGCGGCATGGATATTTATCCTGATTTTTTATCCCCGTCACCACAAAATACGGCAGGAAAACGGGAAAATAACCTCATAACAGAGAAGGGCTATCCGGGACGGTTATTTTGTGATTAATTAGTCAATAATCAAAATAACACTATAAAGCAGATAGCGTGCTGACACGCGGAGACGTCATGTTTGAACAACTGGGCATACTGAACATCGGGACATATTTAATCGGCGCCATTTTTATTATCCTGGTCCCCGGTCCGAATTCACTGTATGTCCTGAAATCCAGCGCAACATTCGGCTATAAGAAAGGCTATCAGGCCGCGTTCGGTGTATTTGTCGGGGATGCGGTTCTGGTCTTTTTGTCATTCCTGGGCGTGGCGTCTGTTATTAAAGCGTCCCCGGTATTATTTACGGCTGTGCGTTATCTCGGGGCGGCATATCTGCTTTATCTGGGATTAAAAATTCTCTATGCCACCTTTATTCAAAAACAGAGCGATCATGACGATAAGCCTCTGCGGGCTGAGAATGCGTTTAATAAAGCGCTGATACTGAGCCTGACAAACCCGAAAGCCATTCTGTTTTATGTCTCTTTTTTTTATTCAGTTTATCGATTTTAACTATGCCCATCCCGGGATAAGTTATGCGGTTCTGGCACTGCTTCTGGAAGCGATTAGCTTTATTTATCTCTCCTTTTTAATTTACAGTGGTGCAAAATTATCCCAATTTTTCCGCCATAAAAAACAGGTGGCGAAAGCCGGTAACAGTACTATCGGGTTATTTTTTATGGGGTTTGCCGCCAAACTGGCATTATTTACGGCGTGAGATAAAGATAACAGATAATACAGATAACAAAGACGGATGGCGCTTCCCGGGCGCACATGGATGTGTTTACAGCGTCTTTTCGTTTTGCCCGTTATCAGCAGACCCGGAACTTTGCAGAAAATCCCGCTATACTGGGCGCAATAGCAAGTATACGGCGCGATAGTAAGCAACCAGGTGTTAATGTGACTGATAACGTAATTGATAATTCAACACAATATAATAACGACGAATATTGGATGCGCCGGGCGCTCGCACTGGCAAAAGAAGCCGGTGAGGCGGGGGAGATCCCGGTCGGTGCGGTGCTGGTAAAAGATAATCAGCAGGTTGCCGGTGGTTTTAATCAGCCGATCCGCAGTCATGACCCCGCCGCACACGCCGAAATTCTCACACTGCGCGAAGCCGGTGCTGTACTGGGCAATTATCGTCTGATTGATACCACTCTGTATGTCAGCCTTGAGCCGTGCATGATGTGTGCCGGTGCGCTGATCCACAGCCGGATAAAACGGCTGGTCTTTGGCGCAGCGGAGCCGAAAACAGGCGCCGCCGGGTCGTTTATTGATTTACTGACACTTCCGCGCCTTAATCACTATATGGATGTTACCGGCGGGGTGCTGGGGGAAGAGTGCTCTGCATTGCTGAGCGATTTTTTCCGCCGCCGCCGCGCAGAAAAAAAAGCCCTGAAACGTCAGAGTGCAGAGAGTGGCAGCGACAGCGCGTCCTGATCAGGGATTACCGGCAGAGGTCAGCATATTTTTTGCCGGTTCATCTTCAGGATTTTGATTTAACAACAACTCTTCATTATGTAAATCCAGATAACCCTGCAAACTAAGCTGATAACGGCGCACACCTTCCACATAGCGATAAGCTTCGTGTCCCCGTGCGTAACCATAAGGCAGATTCTGATAATAGGCCTTTTTACTCAGCAGCGGCAGGCGGGATTTCACATCCAGCCAACTGTCCGGGTCTGCGCCCTGCATTTCTGTCAGCCTGCGCACATCCAGCATGTGGCCGTACCCCATATTGTACGCCGCCAGGGCAAACCAGATTTTTTCATCTTCTGCGATGGAGTCCGGTAATTTATCCATCAGATAATTAATATAGGTGCCGCCGCCTTTGATGCTCTGCTCGGGGTCGAGGCGATCCTCAATACCAAAAAAAGAGGCAGTCGGGCGTGTCAGCATCATAATGCCGCGCACACCTGTCGGGGAGGTGGCGGTCGGGTTCCAGTGAGATTCCTGCCATGCGATAGCCGCGAGCACCTGCCAGTCCATCTTTCCGGCGTATTTCTCAAACAGCGGGCGGTATGTGGCTAACTGTGTGTTGATCGCAGTAATAAAGGTTTTGGTATCCACATAATTGAACTGGTTCATGTGGCTGAAATATTTTTCTTCCAGGCGCGCGAGGGTATCGCCTTCACTGGTCTGATTGAAAAAATCAAGCAGAGCGGCATTCAGGCTGCTGTCCTCACTGCGTTTAAGATACCAGGTCATGGGCTGATTTTCGGTGACTTCAAAGGCGACCGCCACATTCGGATGAATATGCTGCTCCTGCGCCACGCTGACTGAGTCACTGACCACATAATCAATATCGCCTTTTGCCAACTGTTGCAGCAGGCGGTTGCTGTTTATGTCATCAACTTCGCGGATATCCAGATCAGGATATTTTTCATTTTTCAGCTTTTGCAACAGGCGTGCGTGTGCGCTGCCGGTTGTGACATAGACCGGCGAGCCGAGATCCCCCAAATCACGCGGGCGCTTATTTCCCATGCGGTACAGGAGTTGCTGGGCGACGGTGTAATACGCCGGGCCGCTCATGGCGGAACCCAGGCGATCTTCATTGTAAATCAGACCCGCCGCCAGCAGATCCGCATCATTGTTATTCAGGTCATCAAACAGGTCATTGACGCCATCGCGTTCCTGAATCACCAGCTTCACGCCGAGATAGTCCGCAAAGCGCTGCGCCAGTTCATAATCAAAACCGCTGGGCTGTCCCTGCTTATTAAAGGTAATAAGCGGTGAGGCCATCGCGCTGACCCGCAGCTCCCCCCGGGCAAGGATCCGGTTGAGCTGCTGTTGCTGCGTCGGCCAGCTGATATTGATGGCGATCAGCGCCGCAGAAAAGAGCGCGACGATGACGATAACAACATAGTTTATTTTTTTTATGTACCAAAGGCGTTTCTCACCGGTTACACAAAACGGATATATACGTGCATAAATTACCATGGTTATATTTCCAGTAATCGGACATTTTGCTCAAGATTTTGTCAGTGTGCAACTTTATTCCGCTCCCGGGGGCTGAGATTAAGAAAAAATAACGGGATGAAAAAACGTCACGCAAACGGTTTCGTCGGCGTCAGTATTGCTCTATACTGTGCCCGTTTCCCCTCCGGGCCGATGGCTCAGCGTGTTAAAAAGAGAGAACTGACAACTATGGAAATTTTGCGTGGCTCACCTGTGTTATCTGCGTTTCGCGTAACAAAATTTATCAGCGCGTTCACTGAACACCACCTGCCGGTGACCAACATTTATGCAGAATATGTGCATTTCGCTGATATTTCTGCTCCCCTGACCGATGACGAGCACACTAAATTACAACAATTGCTCTGTTACGGTCCGTCACTGGCGGAACATGCGCCTGAAGGGGTTCTGTTGCTTGTCACACCGCGTCCGGGAACACTATCGCCCTGGTCGTCAAAGGCCACGGATATCGCGCATAACTGCGGTCTGTCCGGGGTCACCCGGCTTGAGCGGGGAATCGCCTACTATATTTCTACCACAGGACTGACAGAGAATGAACATCAGCAACTGAGTGCGCTGTTGCATGACCGCATGATGGAAACGGTTTTCAGTGATATGTCACAGGCGCAGGCACTGTTTACACATCAGGAGCCTGCTCCGCTGACCATGATTGATTTGCTGGGGCAGGGACGCAGCGCGCTGGAAACGGCAAATATAGTGCTGGGGCTGGCACTGGCAGAAGATGAAATTGATTATCTGGCGCAGGCATTCACTTCGCTGAAACGAAATCCGTCAGATGTGGAACTGTATATGTTTGCCCAGGCAAACTCAGAGCACTGCCGCCATAAAATTTTTAATGCGGACTGGGTGATTGACGGCGAAGAGCAGCCGAAATCCCTGTTTAAAATGATTAAAAATACCTTTGAACAAACGCCGGATTATGTTTTATCCGCTTATAAAGACAATGCCGCCGTCATGGAAGGCTCGTCAGCCGGGCGCTTTTTCCCGCAGGGTGATACGCGCAGTTATCAGTATCATCAGGAGCCGGTACATATTCTGATGAAAGTGGAAACCCATAACCACCCGACGGCGATTTCGCCGTGGCCGGGTGCAGCGACCGGTTCCGGTGGTGAGATCCGTGATGAGGGTGCAACCGGGCGTGGTGCTAAGCCAAAAGCCGGGCTGACCGGGTTTTCAGTTTCAAACCTGCGCATACCGGGCTTTGTCCAGCCATGGGAGCAGGATTTCGGCAAGCCGGATCGCATAGTCAGTGCCTATGACATCATGATGGACGGTCCGCTGGGCGGCGCGGCATTTAATAACGAATTCGGGCGTCCGGCGCTGCTGGGCTACTTCCGGACTTATGAAGAGCAGGTCAGCAGCCACAATGGTAATGAACTGCGCGGCTACCATAAGCCGATTATGCTGGCGGGCGGTATCGGGAATATCCGGGCTGATCACGTACAGAAAGATGAAATTGTTGTCGGGGCGAAGCTGGTTGTGCTGGGCGGCCCGTCAATGAATATCGGGCTTGGCGGGGGGGGCGGCATCATCCATGACCTCCGGGCAGTCTGATGCGGATCTGGATTTTGCCTCTGTGCAGCGTGATAACCCGGAAATGGAGCGCCGTTGCCAGGAAGTGATCGACGCCTGCTGGCAACTGGGTGATAACAACCCGATTCTGTTTATTCATGATGTGGGCGCGGGTGGTTTGTCTAACGCCATGCCGGAGCTGGTAAGTGACGGCGGGCGCGGCGGGCGTTTTGAACTGCGCGATATCCTCAATGATGAGCCGGGCATGAGTCCGCTTGAGATCTGGTGTAATGAATCTCAGGAGCGCTATGTTATGGCGATCGCACCGGCGCAGCTTGCGCTGTTTGAAGCGATTTGTCAGCGGGAGCGCGCCCCGTATGCTGTCATCGGTGAAGCAACAGAGGCGCGGGAACTTACCCTTAACGATCGCCATTTTGATAATCAGCCGATTGATATGCCGCTGGATATCTTACTGGGTAAAACCCCGAAAATGCGCCGCGATGTCACTACTCTGACCGCAGAAGGTACGCCGATTGACCGCCGTGATATTGATTTGCAGGAAGCGGTAAAACGCGTGCTGCATTTACCGGCAGTTGCTGAAAAAACCTTTCTTATTACTATCGGGGATCGCTCGGTGACCGGCATGGTTGCCCGTGACCAGATGGTCGGTCCGTGGCAGATCCCTGTGGCTGACTGCGCAGTGACTACCGCCACTCTTGACAGCTATTACGGCGAAGCGATGTCTCTCGGCGAACGTGCGCCGGTTGCTTTGCTGGATTACGCCGCGTCTGCGCGGATGGCAGTCGGTGAGGCGCTGCTTAATATTGCCGGTGTGCAGATCGGTGATTTAAAAAATATTAAATTATCGGCAAACTGGATGGCGGCAGCCGGACACCCGGGAGAAGATGCCGGGCTTTACGCGGCGGTGAAAGCCGTCGGTGAAGAGTTATGTCCTGCGCTCGGTCTGACAATCCCGGTCGGTAAAGATTCGATGTCGATGAAAACCTGCTGGAATGAGCAGGGTGAAGAGCGCGAAATGACCTCGCCGCTTTCGCTGGTGATCACGGCGTTTGCGCGCGTGGATGATGTCCGCAGGACAGTTACACCGCAACTGCGCAGTGATGTGCCGAACCGCCTGCTGCTGGTGGATCTGGGTGAAGGACACACCACACTGGGCGCGACTGCGCTGGCTCAGGTGTACCGTCAGCTCGGCAATAAAGCTGCTGATGTCCGTAATCCGCAGGCATTACGCGCCTTTTTTGACACCATGCAGACACTTGTGCGTGATGAAAAACTGCTGGCGTATCACGACCGTTCAGATGGCGGGTTGCTTGTCACCCTGGCAGAAATGGCGTTTGCCGGTCACTGCGGGGTGAGTGCGGATATCAGCGCGTTTGATCAGGATATCCCGGGCGCACTGTTTACAGAAGAGCTGGGTGCGGTGCTGCAAATCCGTGAAGCGGATCTGGATGCGGTTGTGCAGTGCTTTGCGGATGCCGGGCTGGCAGATGCGTTGCACGTTCTGGGCGAAGCCGCTCCGGGGGATGATTTTATCATCCGCAGCCATAATACCGGGGTATATCATAATTCATGCCGTGAATTACGTTTGTGGTGGGCGGAAACGACCTGGCAGATGCAGCGTCAGCGGGATAACCCGGCCTGTGCTGATGAAGAGCACGAAGCAAAACAGGATATCGCCGATCCCGGTCTGAATGTGGTGCTGACCTTTGATCAGAACGAAGATATTGCCGCGCCCTATATTGCCCGCCAGGCGCGCCCGCGTATTGCAGTGCTGCGTGAGCAGGGTGTGAACTCCCATGTGGAAATGGCGGCGGCGTTTCACCGCGCCGGGTTTGATGCCATTGATGTTCACATGAGCGATTTACTGAGCGGCAATCTTTCCCTGAGTGGTTTTCAGTCACTGGTGGCGTGCGGCGGATTCTCTTACGGCGACGTGCTGGGTGCCGGGGAGGGCTGGGCGAAATCGGTACTGTTCAATAATCAGGTACGCGATGAATTTGCACAATTCTTTGCGCGTCCGGACACATTATCTCTCGGCGTGTGTAACGGTTGTCAGATGATGTCAAACCTGCGGGATCTTATTCCGGGCGCAGATTTGTGGCCGCGCTTTACCCGTAACCGTTCAGAGCGCTTTGAAGCACGTTTCAGCCTGGTTGAGGTTGCACAAAGCCCGTCATTACTGCTGGATGGAATGGCAGGCTCGCAGATCCCGATTGCGGTTTCCCACGGCGAAGGACTGGCGGAGTTCCGCGATGCGGCACATCAGCAGGCGCTGATGCAGCGCGGCCTGGTTGCATTACAGTATGTGGATAACTATGGTCAGGTGACAGAACGCTATCCTGCGAACCCGAACGGCTCACCGGACGGGATCACGGCTGTCACAACAGATGACGGACGTGCCACTATTATGATGCCGCACCCTGAGCGGGTATTCCGTACGGTCAGTAACTCCTGGCATCCGGAAAACTGGGGCGAAGATGGTCCGTGGATGCGGATTTTCCGTAATGCACGCAAGCAGTTAGGCTGATTAACCATAAAATTATATTCTATGCGGCGGGGTTATCCCTGCCGCATTTTTTTTTATCTGTCCGACGAAAAAACAGACAGGTGTCACAGAATAGCGACATAGCGGGGTTTGTCTGTCGTGAAAAAGAGACACGTAACATGCTGAATTATAAAGAAGCAAAAATGATGGATAAAGACTGTCGCATATCAGAGACGTTTTTAACGAAAATTGCCTGAAAACCCCGGATTATTGATTTACAGGTAAGTGTTAAAAGAAATTCAGGATGGCTTAAAATATATTACTTGTTATTTAACAGTGAATTATAAAATTTATTTGTAAGTTGGCACGGCAGTTGCAATAATCTATTCAGTTGCTCATTCAATTCTTTATGTCGGCCCACAGAACAGGTGGAGATATGCCACATAATACCGGGAATGATGCCAGAGTAAGGTGCCTACCGTCCGCTAACACCGATAATTGCGCAAGCTTTATCAAACACAGGGCGACACGTTGAGTGAGGCACCACCATAATCTCACTGACGGGACGGCAGGGAAACTGTCGTCCCGTCATCATTTTATCTCACCTTCTCCTGCATTATCCCCCGTTACCTCTGCCTTTCCGGCTAAAAATACAGCATTCTGCGCACAGATACTCTCTGCTCCTTTTCTCTTAGCGCAGACTCAGTTAGCATCAGCACATGACAACAGGTTAAGAGATGACAATCTTGAAGAAATGGCGATTATTTCCGCGCTCTTTGCGACAACTCGTGGTGGTTGCATTCTGTCTGGTGCTGCTGCCCTTGCTGGGGCTGGCCTGGCAGGCGTATCAGAGTTTTGATGATCTGAGTAATCAGGCGGCACAAATCAGTATTGCGACAGTTCAGGATGCCCGGCAAAGTGAAGAGATGTCGGGTCTTGCGCTGGAAATGGAGCGCAGTTACCGTCAGTATTGTGTGTTGGGTAACGAAACACTGAAAAATGTCTGGAACAAACAATATGCCCGCTATGAAGAATATCTCAGCCGCCGGAAGCAGTCTGATCAGGATCCGCGCTATACTGATGTTATCTCCGCCAGTCTCGGGCAATTATCTGTACTGAAATGTGAAAACGGCGAACCGGTTGCAGCTATGACAACCCATCTGGAAGCGTTTGCCAAAGGCAATGCTGATTTGGTTCAGGCTGTCCGTGAAATTAACTTCCGGCGCGGCGAAGAGCTGCAAAATGCCATTGCACAGAAAGGTCAGTCTTTCGGTTGGCAGAGCCTGCTGGTTTTTGTTCTGAGCACCGGGCTGATTATCCTGTTTACCCGGATGATTATCGGACCGGTGAAAGTGATTGACCGGATGGTTAACCGTCTCGGTGAAGGGCGCAATCTGGTGCAGCGTCTTGATCACTTCAAAGGTCCCCGCGAACTGCGCTCACTGGCGCAGCGGATTATCTGGCTGAGTGAGCGCCTCGCCTGGCTGGAATCCCAGCGGCATGAATTTTTGCGCCATATATCCCATGAACTGAAAACACCGCTGGCGAGCATGCGCGAAGGAACTGAATTGCTGGCAGATGAAGTTGCCGGTCCGCTGACTGCGGATCAGAAAGAAGTGGTGACTATTCTCAGTGATTGCAGCCGTCACTTACAAACACTGATTGAACAACTGCTGGAATACAACCGGACACTGGTGGACAGCCCGACAGAAGCCAAATGGGTTAACCTGGATACGGTAGTGCAGGAGGTTGTCAGCGCGCACAGTTTACCGGCGAGAAGCAAAGGGATCACCACAGGAGTAGAGCTGGACGAGACAAGTGTCTGGGCTGAGCCTGTGTTATTAACGCGTGTACTCGATAATCTCTACTCAAATGCGGTACACTATGGCGCTGAATCGGGTAATATCCGGATAACCAGCCACAAGGCAGGTCAGCACATACAGATTGATGTCGCCAATACCGGTACACCAATCCCGGAAGAGGAGCAGGGAATGATCTTTGAACCTTTCTACCAGGGCTCACTTCAGCGCAAAGGTGCCGTAAAAGGCAGCGGGCTGGGGCTGAGTATCGCGCGGGATTGCATTAACCGGATGGGCGGCGAACTGATATTAGTCGGTTCTGAAGGTGCGGATGTCTGCTTCCGTATCCAGCTTCCGTTCCACACCTTACTGGAATAACAGGTCAGCTATTAATTTGAACATGATATTTAAGTCCCTGATTGCCGTCGTGCCGCTGTTACTGACCGGCTGTGTAAAAACGTCAACCCCGCCGGTTCTTTCATCGCTGGCGGCGGCAGTATTGCCACATGAGCGCACTGTCGATTACCGGATAGCAGACTGTCATACGCTCTGGGAGCTTGATTCTGCGGCTGCAACAGAAAACGGACTTTACTGGCTGCGGATGATGGACTGCGCTGATTTGCTCAACAGTGATACCGCACGGATAATGGCAGGGAAAATCACAGCGGACAGTTGGGATACCGTATTCCGTCAGAGTATTTTGCTGGATAACACCGGCAGCTCTGCCAATGACAAACGCAAAGTGCTCGATACACTCAATACCTTCAGCGCAGGCTTCCCGGTTTCACTGCGCCCGTTAATGAAACTGTGGCGCGAACAATTAAAACTGACGATTACGCTGAGTGACGAGCGCCAGCGTTACCGCCGTCTTCAGAGTGAAACCGACGGAAAAATTGATCAGTTACGCGCAGTGAATTCCCGCCTGCAATATGAATTGCAGACTACGACCCGCAAATTGGACAATCTGAGTAATATCGAACGCCAGCTTGCCGGACGTAAACAGCCGGCAAAAGCCGATGCGGAGCCTGAAAGTGCTCAGGAAGAGCGAAGTGAAGCATTAAAAGAGGCAGCGGCTACTGATGAAGCCGCAGCGCCGCCGGTAAAAGCGAAACCTGTTGCTGAGTCAACACCGGCTGAAAAACCGGCAGAAAGCAAACCGGCACAGAATAAAAAGGAGTAACTCAGGCATGACAGCACGCCGCAGCGCAAATTTATTATTAGTTGATGACGATCCCGGATTATTAAAATTACTGGGAATGCGCCTGAGCAGTGAGGGCTTTCGGGTCACAACAGCAGAAAGCGGCCCTGAAGCACTGAAAGTACTCGGAAAAGAAAAAATTGATTTAGTCGTCAGTGATTTACGGATGGATGAAATGGACGGTATGGCACTGTTTGCCGAGATCCAGAAAACCCATCAGGGAATGCCGGTGATTATCCTGACCGCTCACGGCTCTATTCCGGATGCGGTTGCCGCCACGCAGCAGGGAGTATTCAGCTTCCTGACCAAACCTGTCGATCGCGATGCATTATATAAAGCTATTGATGATGCCCTGGCTCTCTCGACCACAACTGTGAGTGATGAGTCCTGGAGTGACGGCATTGTCACCCGCAGCCCGCTGATGATCCGCCTGCTGGAGCAGGCAAAAATGGTCGCTCAATCTGATGTCAGCGTGCTTATCAACGGACAAAGTGGTACCGGGAAAGAGGTTCTGGCGCAGGCAATTCATAAAGCCAGCCCGCGCGCTAAAAAGCCGTTTATTGCAATTAACTGTGGTGCTCTGCCGGAACAACTGCTGGAATCCGAGCTGTTCGGTCACGCCAAAGGCGCATTTACCGGGGCTGTCAGCAGCCGTGAAGGATTGTTCCAGGCAGCGGGAAGCGGGACACTTTTTCTTGATGAAATCGGCGATATGCCAATAGCTTTGCAGGTCAAACTTCTGCGGGTATTGCAGGAGCGGAAAGTCCGCCCGCTGGGCAGTAACCGCGATATTGATATTGATGTCCGCATTATTTCCGCAACCCACCGCGATTTACCCAAAGCGATGGAAAAACACGAATTCCGCGAAGATCTCTATTATCGCCTCAATGTCGTTAATCTGAAAATTCCGACCCTGCATGAGCGCGCGGAAGATATTCCGTTACTGGCAAACCATATTCTGCGTGAAGCGGCAAAAAAACATAAACCCTTTGTCCGCAGTTTTTCCACTGATGCCATGAAGTGTCTGATGGGTGCAAGCTGGCCGGGAAATGTCCGCCAGTTACTCAACGTTATTGAACAGTGCGTGGCACTTTCTACGGTACCGGTGATCAGTGAAGCACTGGTGACTCAGGCGCTGGAAGGGGAAAATACAGCGCTGCCGACCTTTGTGGAAGCAAGAAACCAGTTTGAACTCAATTACTTACGTAAATTATTGCAGATGACCAAAGGCAATGTGACCAATGCTGCCCGTTTAGCGGGGCGCAACCGGACGGAATTTTACAAACTCCTCTCCCGTCATGAGCTGGATGCGGCTGACTTTAAAGAATAAATAAAGAATACGCTGTCGCAGGCACATTTTGCTATCATCTTCATTATTAGCTGTTTTATTATTTTATATACTCAACGTCATTCAGGATGCAGCCAACTAACCTGCAGTTTGAATGAATACGGGTATACATGAGAGAGACGGAGACCCGGATTTTATGCGTCGTACACTCAATATCGCCTTAGCTCAGCTGAACTTTCTGGTCGGAGACATTGAAGGCAATGGTGAACGTATCCTGAAAACGGTCGCAGAGCAGCAGCAAAAAGGCGCTGATCTGGTGATGTTTTCTGAACTGGCACTATCCGGATATTCGCCGGAAGACTTGGTTTTTCGTCCTGATTTTCATCAGCGGACAGAGCAGGTATTAACAAGAATTGAGCAGGCGAGCCATGACTGTGCGATCCTGGTGGGTCATACGTGGCATGAAAACGGGCATATATATAATGCGCTCTCTTTCTTTGAACAGGGCAAACTCCGCGCCCGTTATTTCAAACAGCAACTGCCTAATTACGGCGTATTTGATGAAAAACGCTGGTTTACCGCCGGAACGCAAACTTGTGCTGTTGATTTCAAAGGTTACCGCCTGGGGCTGCTGATTTGTGAAGATATCTGGACTGACGGGCCTGTTGATGCACTGAAAACAGCCGGGGCAGATATGATCCTGACGCTGAATGCCTCGCCGTATTCCACCGATAAAATTGATACGCGTGATGCCCTTATTCAATCACACTGTCGCCGTACCGGGCTGCCGCTGATTTATCTCAATCAGGTTGGTGGTCAGGATGAGCTTATTTTCGATGGCGATTCAGCCGTTTTCGGTGCAGATGGCAACATAATGCATCGTCTTGCCGCATTTTCTGAGCAGACAGTACAGTGCCGGTTTGATGATCTTGCTATTACGCCGATGGATTCTCCTGCACCGACACTGTCCGTTCTGGCACAGGTATATCAGGGATTGGTACTGGCTACCCGTGATTATGTGACTAAAAATGGTTTTCAGGGTGCATTACTGGGCTTATCCGGCGGTATTGATTCCGGTCTGACGGTCGCTATTGCCGCAGATGCACTGGGAAATGACAAAGTACAGGCCGTGATGATGCCATTTCGCTACACGGCGGAAATCAGTATTCATGATGCCCGTGAGCAGGCAGAACTGCTTGGCGTAGAGTTTGATATTGTCCCGATTGAGCCGATGTTTGATGCCTTTATGCACGAACTGGCACCGAAATTCGCCGGTATGGCAGTAGACACAACGGAAGAAAATTTACAGGCGCGCTGCCGGGCGGTGATCCTGATGGCGATGTCAAACAAGCGCCGCCGCATTGTGCTGACCACCAGTAATAAAAGTGAGTCCGCCGTGGGCTATTCCACATTGTACGGTGATATGGCTGGCGGATTTAACGTACTGAAAGATGTGCCGAAAACAATGGTTTTTGAGTTGGCAAGATACCGCAACACCTTGTCACCGGCGATCCCTGAGCGGGTAATTACCCGTCCGCCGTCAGCTGAGCTGGCGCCGGGTCAGTTGGATCAGGACAGTCTGCCGCCGTATGACATTCTTGATGCGTTGCTGGAAGGCTATGTTGAACGCGACTTGTCCCCGGAAGAACTGATCGCCGCCGGTTTTGATGAAGCGGTTGTCCGTAAAGTTATCCGGCTGGTTGATATTAATGAATATAAACGCCGCCAGTCACCGGTAGGGCCGCGTATTACCGCCCGCAACTTTGGCAAAGATCGCCGTTACCCGATCACATCCGGGTTTGGCCGTAAAAATTGGTAGCAGGATCTGATAATGAAAAAAAATTGAAGCGATTATTAAGCCGTTCAAACTCGATGATGTCCGTGAAGCACTGGCCGAGGTCGGGATCACCGGTATGACAGTCACAGAAGTAAAAGGTTTCGGGCGTCAGAAAGGCCATACAGAACTGTACCGTGGTGCAGAATATATGGTGGATTTTCTGCCGAAAGTGAGAATTGAGATTGTTGTCGCCGATGATATTCTTGAAAGCTGTGTGGAAACAATTATGAAGACAGCACAAACCGGAAAAATCGGTGACGGCAAAATCTTTGTGTTTGATGTGGCACAGGTTGTCCGTATCCGTACCGGCGAGCAGGATGAAGAAGCGATTTAAGCGCTGATTGTGTTCTGTTAATAAAAGAAACTCATCTGCGGATGGGTTTTTTTATTAAAAAAAAGAGTAACAACACGCCAGCGAAAGGATGGGATAGATTATCCGGAGGTTTTTTGTGTTGTTACTCAAATGCGCGTTATCCTTCAGCCCGCAGATGCGACTGAAGTGCTCCGCATATGTCTTATTGTTATTCTGTCGTGATTATAAAATTTTGTGCGGACCAAAACATTCATAATGGATTTGGTCTGTATTTACACCCATTGCCGTCAGCTGACGTGCAACGTGCTGCATAAAAATAACCGGACCGCAGAGATAATAGTGGCGCATTTTACTGAGCAGGACATTTTTCTGCGGATGTAAATCCATCAGTCCGGTCAGGTGCGGATATGCCTCCCCGGCGCGCGGTTCGCGATACCACACTGTCCGGCTGAATGCGGGCAGCGCGGCACCAAAAATATCAACGTCGTCTGCAAATGCATGAACACCGCCATGATCTGCGGCATGCAGCCAGGTAACATCCCCCGCATGTTGCTGCTCTGACAGGGTTTGCAGCATCGCCATCATCGGCGTTAATCCGACACCGGCGGAAATCAGTACAACCGGTGTCTCTTTTCCGGTATTCAGGAAAAAATCACCGGAAGGCGGCGTCAGTTTAACAATGTCACCTTCCTCAATATTGGCGTGCAGCCAGCCGGAAACCATTCCCTTATCTTCCCGTTTTACGGCAATCCGGTACGTTTTGCCGTTCGGAGCTTGTGTCAGTGAATACTGACGGATTTCCTGATTTTCAAGAGACTGATCATTAATATAGAGACTGATATATTGCCCCGGACGGAAATCTGCTACCGGCTGCGCATCAACCGGTGTCAGTTCAAAACTGGTAATAAATTCACTCTGCACCCGTTTGCGGGTAACGCGAAAATCCCGTAATCCTTCCCTGCCACCGGCAGATGAAGCTTTCTCTTTATATAGCCCGGCTTCGTGCTGAATAAAAATATCCGCCAGCGCAGCATATGCTTTTCCCCAGGCTGCTAAGACTTCCTCACCCGGATTGAGCAACTCTTCAATGGTTGCCAGCAAATTTTCACCGACAATCGGGTAATGCTCCGGTTTAATCAGCAAGCTAACGTGCTTATTAGCTATTTTTTCAATCGCAGCGCTCAGTACGCCGGGGTTATCAATATTCATCGCATAAGCGCAGATTGCATTAAATAAGGCTTCACGTTGCGCGCCGCTCTGCTGGTGGCTCATGGTAAAGATATCTTTTAACTCCGGATGCTGACGAAACATGCGGTCATAGAAATGGGCGGTAAGTTTTGGTCCGGTCGCGGCGATCAGCGGTGCGGTGGATTTTACAATGGCGATAGTTTGAGCATCGGGCATGGCAGGGCTCCTGAAAAAACATCACTTCAACGTGAATTTTATAACATGTATTTTTAATGCAACTTATAATATAGGGCAAAATTTGTAAAGGGTAAATTTTAGTGCTGTGTCAGAAAATAGGCTAAAAATAGCGAAATTGACCAATGAAAGGGGGAGGAGGGGGATCACAAATCCGGCATTGAGTCCGATGAACAGGATATTCTGATGAAATTTTAAGGCCGCTAACTACCTGATTTTACCGCTATGCAATCGGTTGCGTATTTTTTATTTCCGGGGCTATCTCAATCCTGAAAAAGAGTTTACACTGTATGCCATTCGTCCCCTGAAGGGGGTGGTTTTTTTATCGGCGTCAGCGAGTCAGGAGAAGCGAATGTTAAAGCGTGAAATGAATATTGCAGATTACGACCCTCAACTTTGGCAGGCAATGAAAGATGAAGATCGTCGTCAGGAAGAGCACATTGAGTTAATTGCCTCAGAAAACTATACCAGTCCGCGCGTCATGGAAGCCCAGGGCTCACAGCTTACTAATAAATATGCGGAAGGCTATCCTGGTAAGCGCTATTACGGCGGTTGTGAGTATGTGGATATCGTTGAACAGTTAGCGATTGACCGTGCAAAAGAGCTGTTTGGTGCTGATTACGCCAACGTACAGCCGCACTCCGGCTCACAGGCTAACGTAGCGGTATACTCCGCGCTGTTATCGCCGGGTGACACTGTTTTAGGGATGAACTTAGCGGAAGGCGGTCACCTGACTCACGGCTCTCCGGTAAACTTCTCCGGTAAACTGTATAACATCGTTCCTTATGGTATTGATGCTGCAGGTAAAATTGATTATAACGATGTTGCTGAACAAGCTAAAAAACATCAGCCAAAAATGATCATCGGTGGCTTCTCTGCATACTCAGGTGTGGTTGACTGGGCAAAACTGCGCGAAATCGCAGACAGCATCGGCGCTTACCTGTTCGTTGATATGGCACACGTTGCCGGTCTGGTTGCTGCAGGCGTTTATCCGAACCCGGTTCCGCATGCGCACGTTGTAACCACCACCACGCATAAAACCCTTGCAGGCCCGCGCGGCGGGATGATCCTGGCGAATGGCGGCAGCGAAGAGCTGTACAAAAAACTGAATTCGTCCGTATTCCCGGGCAATCAGGGCGGCCCGCTGATGCATGTCATCGCCGGTAAAGCCGTGGCATTAAAAGAAGCAATGGAGCCTGAATTTAAAGCAAATCAGGTTCTTGTTGTGAAAAATGCCAAAGCAATGGTTGAAGTCTTCTTAAACCGTGGTTATAAAGTAGTGTCCGGCGGAACGGAAAACCATCTGTTCCTGGTGGACCTGGTTGATAAAGACATCACCGGTAAAGAGGCAGATGCAGCGCTCGGTCGTGCGAATATCACTGTGAACAAAAACAGTGTGCCGAACGATCCGAAAAGCCCGTTTGTCACATCCGGTATCCGTCTCGGATCGCCTGCAATTACCCGTCGTGGCTTTAAAGAAGCCGAAGCGCGTGAGCTGGCAGGCTGGATGTGTGACGTGTTAGATAATCTCAATGATGAAGCGACCATTGAAGCTGTGAAACAAAAAGTTCTGGCTATCTGCGCGAAATACCCGGTTTACGCATAGTCCGTTATACTGACTGAGTATACCCAACGTCATTCAGGATTCAGGCAGGCGGCAAGGGAAGTTAGACGGGGAGCATACATTAGTATGTGATCCGGCTGGCTGAGTGCCGCCAACGAACCTGTAGTTTGAATGAATAAGGGTATATATTTATGAACCCGCTTCGTAACTCCGTACGAGCGGGTTTTTTGTTTTCATCGAAAGGAGACATCGGATGTTTGTTCCGTCATCGCTTTGGCTGGCGCTTGATTATTTCACGTATTTTTTTTTCTTACGGGATATTTCTTCCCTACTGGGGAGCCTGGCTGAAAGGTGAAGGGCATGATGTGGCAACCGTCGGGTTGTTACTGAGTGTGGGGCTGGTGGCGCGGTTTATAGGCAGTCTGTTTATCACGCCGCTGTTTAAAGATCCTTCCCGTCTGATTTTCGCATTACGTCTGATGGCGCTGTGTTCATTTATCTTTGCGGTGGCATTCTGGTTTGGATCTCACTGGATTTGGCTGTTCTTTGTGATGGCCGGGTTTAATCTCTTTTTCTCCCCGATGATCCCGCTGGGGGATTCTCTCGCCGCAACCTGGCAAAAACAGTTCCCGATGGATTACGGCACTATCCGTGTCTGGGGATCGGTGGCTTTTATTATCGCGACCTCCGTGACCGGGCTGCTGATGGATGTCTGGAAACATGATGTTATTTTAGTCGCGTTAATTGTCAGTACGGCATCCCTTGTGCTGACCTCCTTTTTGCGCCCGCGCATTATGCCTGCGGGTGAGCAAAAACAGCGCGGACCACAGGTGGCGTTTCGTACCTTACTGAAAGATAAAGCCGTTGTCCGCTTCCTGATTTGTGTCAGCCTTTTGCAGGGCGCACACGCGGCATATTACGGATTCAGTGTGATTTACTGGCAGTTGGTGGGATATTCCGATGCGACAATTGGCTATTTATGGTCGCTGGGGGTTGTTGCGGAGGTGATTGTGTTTAGCTTCAGTAATAAATTATTCCGCCGCTGGAGTGCGGCAAACCTGTTATTACTTTCCGGTATCTGCGGTATTCTGCGCTGGTCACTGATGGGAATGTCTGCTGCATTGCCGGTTCTGATTATCGCGCAAATCCTGCACAGCGGAACCTATACAGTGTGCCATCTTGCCGCCATGAAATTTATCGGGGCACGAAAATCCGCTGAAATTATTCCGTTGCAGGCCGCTTATTCGGCACTGGCGATGGGCGGGGCTATTGCGGTAATGACACTGGTGGCGGGTTATCTCTATGAAGATATTCACGGAGGTATTTTCTATCTGATGGCGCTGACGGCAATTCCGGCACTGTTCCTGCGCCCGAAAGTCCGGGCTCAGATATAAAATAAAGTAACAGGTGAGAGCGGCGGTAATACCCGCCGCTCATGTCTGACAACTGCCTGTAGTATATGCAAGCGGCGGAGAGTTAGCTTTTGTAATACTTCAGTGCGTTAATGTGACTGTTAACTATTTCATTAAGCCCTTCCACAGAAGCCCCTTCTGCAAAATACGCATCATAGCGGGAAACATTCATCACCCAAAAGTGGATAACAGCGAGTGACATGTCTGTCAGCTGATTTATTTTATGAAGAAGTGCCGAGAATTTAACGGTATCCTCTATTTGCAATTTCAGATGTTTAATTTCTTCACTGAGTTTTTTTTATCAGGTCATCAATACTGAGAATCAGTGTATCTTTCTGCGGGAAATCAAATTTAACAGGCAGATGAGGGAATTTTATTTTTTTTCAGTTGCTCAATATGATCATAATAGCTGTTAACTAATTCAGATAAATCATGTCCGTGTTTTTCAGCGTTATCTATGAGTTCTGATGTGTGCATCATATCAGTATAGCCGTGAACAGTGGTGCTCAGGTTGTTGATGTCATTTTTTGATATCGTTAAGATAGGTGGTGTTATTATCCGAATCCAGATAATGCTGATATGAATCAATAAGTTCTATTTCCATATCGAGTGCGTTAAGAACCCGTGAAGAGTGCACGGATATACTACTGTACTGCTCCGCAAAGGGTATTTCAGTGATATTTTTCTGGTCGTTATTTATTTCATCAGATAATGATACTAAATCTGAGTATTTTATATTTTCAGCCTGAACCATATAGTTTCCTTTATAATAAAATAGTCTGTTTTTTTGTAGCAGGAACAGTGCATATACTATTTAAATATAAAAGACGGACAATATTATAAAAAATAAAGGGATTGATAATTATATAGGAGGGGGAACTATAATTTGTGGCTGATCGCCGGTAAACAAACTTGCCGGATAAACAGCAGAGCACTGATTATCCGGCAGACGAAACAGAATCAGCGTTTCAGTGATTCAGTCAGTTCGTCACGCATTTCTGACAGAAGTTCGCGCACAACGCGCGGGCTGCCTGCCACAATGTTACCACTGGTCATATAGTTATGATCGCCGGTGAAGTCAGAGACAATACCACCCGCTTCACGGACCAGCAGTTCGCCGCCGAGGAAATCCCACGGTTTCAGACCGATTTCAAAGTAACCGTCAACACGACCGGCAGCCAGATACGCCAGATCCAGTGCAGCAGAACCACTACGGCGGAAGTCCGCACAACGGTTGAACAGTTTGCCCAGGATTTTGATATAGGTATCAGCGTGCTGTTTGGCTTTGAACGGGAAACCGGTCGCCAGAATTGCACCGTCAAGTTCACGACCGGATGCACCGCGCAGGCGGTAGCCGTTTAACTGTGCGCCCTGACCACGGACTGCGGAGAATAATTCGTTACGCATAGGATCGTATACCACAGCCACTTCAGTGCGGCCTTTGATACGAAAAGCGATGGATACAGCAAAATGCGGGAGACGTTTAACGAAGTTGGTTGTGCCATCCAGGGGATCAACAACCCATTGCATATCATGTTCTTCGCCGATTAATTCACCGCACTCTTCAGAGATAATGGTGTGCTTAGGGTATGACTTGCGGATGATTTCAATAATCATCTGTTCAGCTTCACGATCAACGTTAGTGACAAAGTCATTCACGCCTTTCTGAGTAGTCTCAACGCTGTCAGGCATTTCATAGTGTTTGGCAATCAGGTTGCCGGCCTTACGTGCAGCACGTATGGCGATGGTAAGCATCGGATGCATGGGGGTTGTCCACCGGGATGTTAAAGAACGAAAATAATCGCCGCGGATTATAACAGGTGATCGTCATTCTGACTATTCTTGTGTTAAGATAAAGCGATAATTTCTCAAATATAGCTTGTTATGTCTGAAAACATCCGAATTGTTCTGGTCGAAACCTCACACACCGGCAACATGGGCTCCGCTGCGCGCGCCATGAAAACGATGGGGTTATCTAACCTTTATCTGGTTAATCCGCAGGTTCAGCCTGATTCCCACTCTATTGCACTCTCAGCGGGTGCCAGCGATGTTATCGGCAATGCAAAAATTGTCAGCTCGCTGGATGAGGCAATCGCCGGATGTGAACTGGTGATTGGCACCAGTGCGCGTTCCCGTACATTGCCCTGGCCGATGGTTGAACCGCGTGAATGCGGTGAAAAAAGTGTCAAAGCTGCACTGACCGCACCCGTCGCCATTATTTTTGGTCGCGAGCGTGTCGGGCTGACCAACGACGAGCTGCAAAAATGCAATTATCATCTTTATATTCCGACCAACCCGGAGTACGGTTCACTGAACCTGGCGATGGCGGTACAGCTGGTCAGTTATGAGATCCGTATGGCATTTCTGGCCTCTCAGAATGAGAGCCAACCGCCACATCATGATGAAGAGGATGAGGTACACTATCCGCCGGCTGATGATATGGAGCGGTTTTATACGCATCTTGAATCGGTATTAAATGAATCCGGTTTCATCCGCAAAGCGCATCCCGGTCAGATTATGAACCGCCTGCGCCGCTTATTTACCCGCGCGCATCCGGAAGTGCAGGAGCTGAATATCCTGCGCGGCATACTGACTTCTGTTGAAAAATGGGCAAAAAAATAGTTGAGTAATTTACTGGGTTAAATAGTTGACTAAATTACTCAGGAATGACACAATTTCGTCACCATTTATCACGGGGATCCGGTTATGAGACTGACATCAAAAGGGCGTTATGCAGTGACAGCTATGCTTGACGTAGCACTGCACTCCCAAGGGGGGCCTGTACCGCTGGCTGAAATTTCCGAGCGCCAGGGTATTTCCCTCTCCTATCTTGAGCAACTCTTCTCCCGTTTGCGTAAAAACGAACTGGTTTCCAGCGTCCGTGGTCCGGGCGGTGGTTATCGTCTGGCACGTGCGCCGGGAGAGATTTTTATTGCTCAGGTCATCTCAGCTGTTGATGAGTCCGTTGATGCAACGCGTTGCCAGGGAACTCAGGAAGGCTGTCAGGGCGGTGACCGCTGTCTGACCCACGCATTATGGCGTGACCTGAGTGACCGTATTACTGATTTTTTAAGCAGCATCAGCCTTGAAGAGCTGGTAAATCATAAAGAAGTGATTGATGTTGCTGATCGCCAGGATGATAAACGCCGGGCACATAGTTTAGCTATCAACGAAACGATTATCAATCTGCAAGCATAAGCAGAAACCTGCGTTAACAACGCAACCGTAGTTCATGGAGCAATTGAGCGATGAAATTACCGATCTACTTAGATTATTCAGCAACGACACCGGTTGATCCGCGTGTTGCTGAAAAAATGATGCAATACATGACAATGGACGGCGTTTTTGGTAACCCGGCGTCACGTTCACACCGCTTTGGCTGGCAGGCTGAAGAGGCGGTTGATATCGCCCGTAACCAGATAGCTGAACTGGTCGGTGCGGACCCGCGTGAAATTGTGTTCACATCGGGTGCAACTGAGTCAGACAACCTTGCTATTAAAGGTGCCGCGAATTTCTACGGCAAAAAAGGCAAGCACATTATTACCAGTAAAACCGAGCATAAAGCGGTGCTGGATACCTGCCGTCAGTTAGAGCGCGAAGGGTTTGAAGTTACCACGTTAGCGCCGCAGCGCAACGGGATTATTACGCTTGAGCAATTAGAAGCGGCAATGCGTGAAGACACCATTCTGGTGTCAATTATGCATGTGAATAATGAAATTGGTGTGATTCAGGATATCGCTGCTATCGGTGAACTGTGCCGCAGCAAAGGTATTATCTTCCATGTGGATGCGACCCAGAGCGTCGGTAAAATCCCGGTGGATTTAAGCACGCTGAAAGTTGACCTGATGTCTTTTTCAGGTCACAAAATTTACGGGCCGATGGGGATCGGGGCACTGTATGTCCGCCGTAAACCACGCATCCGTATCGAAGCACAGATGCACGGCGGTGGTCATGAGCGCGGTATGCGTTCAGGTACATTGCCGGTACACCAGATTGTCGGCATGGGCGAAGCGTACCGTATTGCAAAAGAAGAAATGGCGGCGGAATCTGAGCGCCTGTCTGCACTGCGTCTGCGTCTGTGGAACGGCATCAAAGATATTGAAGAAACGTATCTTAATGGTTGTCCGGAACATACGGCACCAAATATTCTTAACGTCAGTTTCAACTATGTTGAAGGTGAATCCCTGATGATGGCGCTGAAAGACCTGGCTGTCTCATCCGGCTCTGCCTGTACGTCTGCCAGCCTGGAACCGTCTTACGTTCTGCGCGCACTGGGTATGACAGATGAACTGGCGCACAGCTCAATCCGTTTCTCAATGGGGCGTTTTTCCACTGAAGAAGAGATTGACTACGCAATCACGCTTATCCATAACGCAATTGGCCGCCTGCGCGATCTTTCCCCTCTTTGGGATATGCACAAGCAAGGTGTTGATATTAACAGTATTGAATGGTCACACCATTAATCAGACGGTTTCAGGAGCATAAACAATGGCTTATAGCGAAAAAGTAATCGATCACTACGAAAATCCGCGCAACGTGGGCTCTTTTGATAACGAAGATCCGACAGTCGGCAGCGGCATGGTGGGTGCACCGGCCTGTGGTGACGTCATGAAACTGCAGATCAAAGTTGATGATAACGGCGTAATTGAAGATGCCCGTTTCAAAACTTACGGTTGCGGCTCTGCAATTGCCTCCAGCTCGCTGGTGACAGAGTGGATGAAAGGGAAAACCCTGGATGAAGCTGAGTCCATCAAAAATACCGCTATTGCGGAAGAGTTAGAATTACCGCCGGTGAAAATTCACTGCTCAATTCTGGCTGAAGATGCGATTAAAGCAGCAATTGCGGATTACAAAAGTAAGCGCCAGGGCAAATAATAGCCCCCGTTATCACTGAGTGCAGGGATGTGAATTCCTGCTGTTCAGATGGGAACGAGTAATAAAAAAATTAATGGCGGATACTGAGCATTTCAGTGATCCGCCATACTGGTTTATAGAGCGAGGTGTGTAATGTCCATTTCCCTTACAGAAAGTGCGGCAAACCGGGTATCCGGTTTTTTGGAAAACCGGGGCAAAGGATTAGGCCTGCGGTTAGGTGTAAGAACCTCTGGTTGCTCTGGTATGGCCTATGTGCTGGAGTTTGCCGATGTACTCAATGATGACGATATTGTGTTTGAAGACAAAGGCGTTAAAGTCATTATTGATGGCAAAAGTATTGTGTATCTTGACGGCACGGAAGTGGATTTCGTGAAGGAAGGGTTAAACGAAGGGTTCAAATTCAGTAACCCGAATGTTGACAGCGAATGCGGCTGCGGCGAAAGTTTTCACGTTTAACTTCTCCATCTATCCGCGCTTTGTGCGCCGTAAAGAGTACGATATGAACTATTTTTCCCTGTTCAGCCTGCCTGAGCGTTACGAGCTTGACACTCAGGTTCTTGCCGGACGTTATCAGGATTTGCAGCGTCAGTATCATCCCGACCGCTTCGCCACCCATGACGAGCGGGAACAGGCGCAGGCGCTGACTATGGCCGCGACCATCAACGAAGCTTACCAGTCACTGAAACATCCCCTGAAACGCGCAGAATATATGCTGCTGTTACATGATATTGATATCAATAATGAACAGCACACCATGCATGATACTGCGTTTTTGATGGAACAGATGGATCTGCGTGAATCTCTTGATATTATTGAGCAAAAGCAGGACAGCGATGCGCTGGACGGTTTTGCTGCTGAAACGGATAAAATGACAAAAACCCGCATGGCAGAGATGATCCGGCAGCTTGATGATAAAGACTGGCTGGTAGCCGCAGACAGTGTGCGTAAGTTACGATTTCTGAGTAAACTGGCGCAACAAGTTGATAATATTGAAGAACGTTTGTCAGACAGTTTTTAAGGGAAAAATATGGCACTGTTACAAATCAGCGAACCGGGGCAGGCTCCGGCTCCGCACCAGCGCCGCCTTGCTGCGGGTATTGATTTAGGCACCACGCATTCACTTGTTGCCACTGTACGCAGTGCAAAGGCGGATGTGCTGGCAGACAGCAACGGACACTTTCTGCTGCCGTCAGTGGTGCGTTATTGCGCTGAAAACGGGGGTACTGACAACCGGATCGTCGGGCGCGAAGCCCTCGCCAATGCGGCTGCCGACCCGCAAAACACCATTATTTCAGTTAAACGGATGATGGGGCGCTCTCTCAATGATATTACCCAACGCTATCCCGGACTGCCGTATCAGCTACAGGCAAGTGAAAATGGCCTGCCACTGATCCGCACGGCTGCCGGTCTGGTTGATCCCGTGCGTGTTTCTGCCGATATTCTGTCTGTGCTGGCACTGCGTGCGCAGGAAACCCTCGGCGGAGATCTGGACGGAGTGGTGATCACCGTTCCCGCGTATTTTGATGATGCACAGCGTCAGGGCACCAAAGATGCCGCGCGGCTTGCCGGATTGCATGTACTGCGCCTGCTGAATGAACCCACTGCTGCCGCTATCGCCTACGGGCTGGATTCCGGGCAGGAAGGTGTGATTGCAGTTTATGATCTTGGCGGCGGCACGTTTGATATTTCTGTCCTGCGTCTGAGCCGTGGTGTGTTTGAAGTGCTGGCGACCGGTGGTGATACCGCACTCGGCGGTGATGATTTCGATGCCCTGATAGCTGACTGGATTTATCAGAGCAGCGGCATGCAGGCGCGTGACCATTCACACCACCGCACAATATTAAATGCGGCATCCGCTGCAAAAATTGCCCTCTCAGATGCACAGGAAACGATAGTTTCTGTTGATGGCTGGCAGGGCGTGCTGACCCGCGAAACCTTTGAAGAACTCATCCGTCCGCTGGTCAGAAAAACCCTTATGACCTGCCGCCGCACACTGAAAGATGCGGGTATCAGTCAGGATGAAGTCTGTGAAGTCGTGATGGTCGGCGGCTCCACCCGCGTTCCGCTGGTGCGGGAATCCGCCGGCGAATTTTTTGCCCGTCAGCCGCTCACCTCGATTGATCCGGACAAAGTGGTCGCACTCGGTGCGGCAATCCAGGCCGATATTCTTGCCGGTAACAAACCGGACAGTGACATGCTGCTGCTGGATGTTATCCCGCTGTCACTCGGGCTGGAAACCATGGGCGGATTGGTGGAAAAAGTTATTCCGCGCAATACGACCATCCCGGTTGCCCGCGCCCAGGAATTCACCACATTCAAAGATGGTCAGACGGCCATGAGCATTCATGTCTTACAGGGCGAGCGGGAAATGGTCAGTGACTGCCGTTCGCTTGCGCGTTTCACACTGCGCGGCATTCCGCCGATGGCAGCCGGTAACGCACATATCCGTGTCACCTTTCAGGTGGATGCGGATGGTCTGCTGAGTGTCAGCGCACTGGAAAAATCCACCGGTGTGCAGGCGTCAGTGCAGATCAAACCGTCTTATGGCCTGAGCGATACTGATATCGCCGGCATGATAAAAGATTCACTCGAAAATGCAGATAACGATGTATCCACCCGCCGTCTGGCGGAACAAAAAGTGGACGCTGCCCGCCTGCTGGAGAGCCTGACACAGGCTCTGTCAGAGGATGGCGATTTACTGAGCGACGACGAAAATGCCGCCATCGATGCGGCAGTTGATGCTCTTATTCAAAGCGCGCAAGGCGACTCACCGGTCGCGATTGAACGCGCAATTAAACAACTGGACAAGCAAACACAGGTATTCGCAGCCCGCCGGATGGACAATTCTGTCCGTAAGGCACTCGCGGGTCACTCTGTGGATGAGATATAACGGGAAGATTATGCCTAAGATTGTTTTTTTACCGCATGAGTATTTATGCCCTGAAGGCGCGGTATTCGACGCAAATGAAGGTGAGTCAATTCTGGATGTTGCCTTGCGTAATGGTATCGAAATTGAACATGCCTGTGAGAAATCATGTGCCTGCACCACCTGTCACTGTATCGTCCGCGAGGGGTTTGACTCCCTCAGAGAGAGCACTGAGCTGGAAGATGACATGCTGGACAAAGCCTGGGGACTGGAGCCGGAAAGCCGTCTGAGCTGCCAGGCAAAAGTGACAGATGAAGACCTGGTTGTGGAAATGCCTAAGTACACTGTTAATCACGCGCGTGAGCACGGATAAAGGAACACAGATATGGGACTGAAATGGCAGGATACCCGGGAAATCGGCGAAGCACTGTATGATTTATATCCGGATACCGACCCGAAAACGGTGCGTTTCACTGATATGCATCAGTGGATCTGTGCGCTGGACGATTTTGACGATGAGCCTGAAAAATCTAACGAAAAAGTATTAGAAGCAATTTTGTTAGTCTGGCTCGACGAATGTGAATGACACTTTTTGTTACGCATGTCAGGCCGCACAATTATGTTACCGTGCGGTCTCTGATGCGCGTATGCTGTCCTCCTGTGCAGACCGGCACCCCGTGCATTCCTCAGATAAAATCGGATTGTGACTCACAATCATAAAATCAAAAGAGAGAATATAATGACGCAACTAATCATGCCCGTAACCCTGTCATACGAACCCGCCTCTCCGGCATGGGGAGAAAAAGCCCTTGTCAGCGCAACTGATAACGGAATGACCATTCATTTAAGTCAGAAAGGAATGCTGTGTGCGGTTCAGCGCGCCGGGCGTAAAATTGACGGTCAGGGGATCCGCAATGTGATCCTGAGCGGCAGTAACTGGGATCTGGAAACAAGCTGGGCATTCTGGCAGGGTTTCCGTGCGCCGAAAGGTGCCCGCTCCATTGAGTGGCCTGAATTACCGGAAGCCGATAAAGCTGAATTAGAGCACCGCATCCGTATCATTGACTGGGTGCGTGATGTCATCAACACCCCTGCAGAAGAGCTGGGACCGGAACAACTGGCACAGCGTGCCGTTGATTTACTGTGCAGCGTTTCCTGCGGATCAGTCGGCTACCGTATTATTAAAGGCGAAGATTTACGCGAGCAGGGCTATATGGGTATCCATACTGTGGGTCGCGGGTCTTCGCGCTCACCGGTTCTGTTAGCGCTGGATTACAATCCGGGCAAACAGGATAACACCCCGGTTTTCGCCAGCCTGGTTGGTAAAGGGATCACCTTTGATTCCGGCGGCTACAGCCTGAAACCGTCTTCCGGTATGGAATCTATGAAATCGGATATGGGCGGTGCGGCAACACTGACCGGCGCACTGGCAATGGCTATCTGTGGTGGTCTGCAAAAACGTGTCAAACTGTATCTGTGCATCGCGGACAACCTGATCAGCGGCAACGCATTCAAACTGGGTGATATTATCCGTTACAGTAATGGTAAATCCGTTGAGATCCTCAATACCGATGCAGAAGGGCGTCTGGTGCTGGCGGATGGATTGATCGAAGCCGGTAAAGATAATGCCGGGTTTATTATTGATGCCGCGACGCTGACCGGGGCGGCCAAAACAGCCGTCGGTAATGATTACCACTCTGTCATGAGTTTCGATGATGCATTATATAACGACCTGATGGCAGCAGCCGATCAGGAAAAAGAGCTGTTCTGGCGTCTGCCGCTGGCAGAATTCCACCGCCTGCAAACACCGTCATCATTCGCTGACCTGAGCAATACCGGTGCGCCGAATACGGCGGGTGCAAGTACGGCAGCGGCATTCCTGTCACACTTTGTGGAAAACTACCGCAAAAACTGGTTGCATATTGACTGCTCTGCGACCTACCGCAAATCGCCGTCAGACATGTGGGCGGCGGGTGCGACCGGCTATGGTGTCCGCACAGTTGCGACACTGCTGCTGAAAAAAGCCGGAAAGTAACACGTATTACGGCAATTTAGTTATCTTTATCAGTAATTTGACGGTCACGGTTTTCGTGACCGTTTTTCTGTCTGAACCTGACACACTGAATCTGAAATACGGAGCTTTATTATGGCGGATATCCTCCCGGCTGAACCCCAGGAAGTGATGATTGAGCAGGGCACTGCATTGCTCCTGAGTGTTCCGGACAAAACACCGGAAGATGTACTTGGCGCACTGTCCGGTATTTTTAAACAGCATAAACCGGTACGCCGGGCATTCTGGGTAATGGCGCAGGAAAAAGAAGATAAAAGCGCGGACGGACAGGTATTACTGATCGCCCTTGAATTCAGTGAAGAGTCCGGGATTGATGCGATTATCAGCGACGCGGCAGAGGCTGCGATGGCACACCTCGGAGACGGCGAACATATTGATTTTTGTCTGTTAAATCCGGATGAAAATGACGGACTGACCCATTTCCTGACACAGCATACCAGCGCATTTTATCAGCGTCGTCTTGGTGGCTGGTTGCGCAATGCGATTCCGGTAACGGAGACGCAGTAATAAGTTATCTGGTGAATGAATACCCCCTGCGCTGATATTCGGAATAATGCGCTATACGCTTGTTTAGGTTTTGTTTACACTTCGTGAAATAATACCGAACATGCGCCCGGGTTACGGGCTCCACCAGAAAGGATTGATTATGAGTTTTCCGATAGCAGGACAGGGTATCGGTAAGAAGCGCTGCCTGGCAGTGCTGCTTGCTTCAGCGCTGGCGCTCATGGGTTGTGATGACACCGGCAGTAAAACAACGGCGGCGGGCGCAGATGATTCCGCACCTGCCAATAAAAGTGGCACCCCTTCTTCATCTTCTTCTTCATCTTCCGCGTCATCCAAAGAAACTAAAAAAACACACGATTCAGCGTCTCTGGCAGAGATGGCGAAACGCTATGCCGGTAAAGATGTGACGATTATTGACACCTCCGAAATTCAGCTTGATGGCGCGAATGCTATGGTGGTCACATTTTCCATCCCGTTGGATCCGAATCAGGATTTCGGTCAGTTTGCCCGTCTGGTGGATGTTAAAAACGGTAAACTGGAAGGCGCGTGGGAACTGTCTGATAACCTGATGGAGCTGAGAATGCGCCATCTTCCGCCATCCCGCGAGCTGCAATTAAGCATTGATCGCGGTGTGCGCGGTATTAATGAACGCACATTGGTTAACGGTTATGACGCAAAACTTACCACGGCAGAAGTGACGCCGAGCATCGGCTTTGCCAGCCGTGGTTCACTGTTCCCGGGTGATGTAATTAAAGGGCTGCCGGTTTTTGCCCTGAATGTGGACAGTATTGATGTCAATTTCTACCGCATCAAACCGGACTCCCTGGCGGCATTCCTCGCGAGCTGGCAATACGGAAACAATCTCCAGTACTGGAATTCTGATGAGCTCCTTAATAATACGGATCTCGTTTATACCGGGCGTTTTGATCTCAATCCGCAGAAAAACACCCGCGAAAACATGCTTATCCCGCTCAAAGACATCAAGCCGTTGCAGGATGAAGGTGTGTATCTGGCGGTGATGCAGCAGGCAGGGCGCTACAGTTACACCATGCCTGCCACACTCTTTACCCTGAGTGATGTCGGCGTGTCGATGCACAGCTATCTCAATGAACTGGATGTCTTTACCCAGTCGCTGGCAAAAGGCAGTGCAATCAAAGGTGTGGAAATCCGTTTGCTCGACAGCAAAGGTCAGTTACTCAGCAAAGGGGAAACTGACGGCAGCGGGCATGCAAAACTGGATCGCGGCAATGACGCGGCGCTGTTACTGGCTATCCATAACGGGCAGACCAGTATGATTGACCTGAAAAACCCGGCGCTGGATTTGGCTGAGTTTGATATCGCCGGTCCGCAGGGCTATGCAAAACAATTTTTTGTTTTCGGTCCGCGTGACCTTTACCGCCCGGGTGAGACATTAATTATCAACGGCCTGCTGCGTGATGGTGACGGGCATCCGGTAAAAGATCAGCCGGTGAAAGTTGATGTACTGAAAAATGACGGACAAGTGGCATCCACCTTTGTCTGGCAGCCGGAAAACGGGCTGTATCAGTATAAATATGAGATCCCTGAGAATATTGAAACCGGCAAACTGACGCTGCGTTTTGATCTCGGTGATAACACGCCGCGCTTCTACAGTGTCAATGTGGAAGATTTCATGCCTGAGCGCATGGCGCTTGAAATCAAGACAGAAAAACTGCCGATCACCGCAGGGCAAACTGCTGATTTTGAGCTTGAAGGTCATTATCTTTATGGCGCACCGGCTGCCGGTAACCAACTGACCGGGCAGCTCTTTATGCGTCCGGATCGCGAAGCGGTCGCTAAACTGCCGGGCTTTGAATTCGGTGACATTCAGGAGGGCAATCTGACCCGTACCCTGGATGAATTCGATGAAACCATGAGCGACAACGGGGAAGCGGCATTCACTGTCAGTAATGATTACTGGAAAGAGGTGAAATCACCGTTCAAATTAATTCTTCAGGCAAGCCTGATGGAAACCGGCGGTCGTCCTGTCACCCGCCGCGCAGATCTTGCGGTCTGGCCGGCAGAAAGAATGGCGGGGATCCGCCCGGTCTTTGCGAAAAAAGAAATTTACGACTACCGCACAGACAAATATGTGTCTCAGTTCAGTCTGGATCAGGACTCCCTGGCGGAGTTTGAAATTGTTTATACGGACAAGCAGGGTAATAAATTAAAAGCCGATAATCTGACCGCCCGCCTGATTTACGAGCGCCGCGACTATTATTGGCGCTGGTCAGATTCTGAAGGTTGGTCATCTAATTATGACCAGAAAGACCTGATGATGACCGGTGACCCGATTTCCATCGCGAAAGACGGTACGGCAAAAGTGACGGTTCCGGTGTCATGGGGCGCGTATCGCCTGGAAATTCTGGACCCGTCGACCGGGCTGACCAGCAGCGTGCGCTTCTGGGCGGGTTATTCCTGGCAGGATAACACCGGCGGCACCGGTGCTGTGCGTCCGGATCAGGTCAAACTGAAACTCGACAAACCGGATTACCGCGCAGGCGACAAAGTAAAACTGAATATCGCCGCACCGCAGGCGGGTAAAGGCTATGTGTTACTTGAATCAAGTGATGGTCCGCTGTGGTGGCAGGAAGTGGATGTACCGGAAGGCGGGCTGGATGTCGAGGTTCCGCTGAACAAAGAGTGGACGCGCCATGACCTGTATGCGACAGCGGTAATCATCCGTCCGGGTGATAGTTCCCGCCAGGCGACCGTTAAACGTGCGGTCGGTATTCTGCATATTCCGATGGCTGATCCGGGTCGTAAAATTGCGGTCACACTGGATTCACCGTCCCGCATTCGTCCTGACCAGGATCTGACAGTTAAAGTCAAAGCAAATGCACAGGACGGCAAAGCCATGCCGCAGAAAGTGAATGTGCTTATCTCCGCCGTGGATACCGGGGTGCTGAATATCACTGACTATAAAACGCCGGACCCTTATGATGCGTTCTTCGGGCGCAAGCGCTACAGCGTGGATCAGTATGATGTCTATGGTCAGTTGATTGAGGGTGAAGGGCGTCTCGGCACGCTGCGTTTCGGGGGCGATGGTAGTGATGAACTGGATCGCGGTGGTCTGAAACCGCTCAATGATGTGCAGATTATCGCACAGCAGGCAGCCCCGGTTGTTCTCAATGAGCAGGGCGAAGGCACGGTCACTTTATCCATCCCTGATTTCAACGGCGAACTGCGTCTGATGGCGCAGGCGTGGACAGATGAAGATTTTGGTCACGCACAGAATAAAGTGATTGTTGCGGCACCGGTTATCAGCCAGATGGCGTTACCGCGCTTTATGGCGGGCGGTGATAATTCACAACTGACATTAGATCTGACTAACCTGACGGATGAAACACAGAATCTGACCGTTAATTTCAGCGCAGAGGGCATGATCAACCTGAAAGGTGCTGCTGTGAAAGACGTGACACTGACCAAAGGTCAGCGCACCTCTGTCAATGTCCCGGTGGAAGCGGTTAACGGCTTTGGTCAGGGCGAAGTCTTTATGACCGTCAAAGGGCTGAAACTGCCTGATAACGGCAGTGACGTCTACAAAAACAGCTGGAAAATCGGCGTGCGTCCGGCGTATCCGGCAGAAACTGTTTCTTATTCCATGTCGCTCGGCAACGCCGCTGAGTGGGCATTACCGGCCGATCAGCTCAGTGGTCTGGAAAGCTCGACAGTGTCCGGTGAATTACTGCTGACCAGCCGTCCGCCACTGGATATCTCGCGCTTTATCCGCGAGCTGTATGCCTATCCGTACGGTTGTCTGGAACAGACAGTCAGCGGGTTGTATCCGTCACTTTATTCGTCGGAAGCTGAACTGAAAAAACTGGGGATCAAAACCCAGACCGATGCCGGACGCCGCCAGGCGATTATGACCGGTATTCCGCATCTGCTGGGAATGCAGCGCAGTGACGGCAGTTTCTCTCTGTGGGATAACACCGGGTCGGAAGAGCCGTGGCTGACAGCGTACGCGACAGACTTCCTGTTCCGTGCCGGACAGCGCGGGTTTGATGTTCCGGCATCAGCACTGAGCAATGCCAACAACCGTTTGCTGCGCTATTTGCAGGATCGCTCTGTTATCAGCAGCAACTACTACGGGGCAAGTGATCAAATGCGCTTTGCCGTTCAGGCGTATGCCGGTTATGTGCTGGCACAACAGCAGAAAGCCCCGCTGGGCGCGCTGCGTCAGGTGTATCAGCGCCGTGATGATGCAAGCAGCGGACTGGCACTGGTTCAGCTCGGTATCGCCCTGAAAAAAATGGGTGATGCAGACCGTGGTAATGAAGCTATCCGCCTCGGCGTGATGAAAAACCGCAACAGCAACACCTATACCGGTGATTACGGCAGCAATGTCCGTGATGATGCAATGATTATTGCGCTGCTCAGTGAGTCAGATTCTGATGCAGAACAGCGCTTTGTGAAATTGCAGTCGCTGTCCAATGAGATACAGAACCGCCGCTACTTCTCCACTCAGGAAAGTAACGCGCTGTATCTTGCCGGTCGTCATTATCTCAATCAGAGCGAAGTGCCGTGGTCTGCGGTACTGAACGGCGAAGCACCTGCTCTCAGCCACGATAGTGCGCTGCGTGAAAACCTGACCGCACGTCAGTTGCAGAAGGGCATCAGCGTGGCGAACAGAGGTGACAGTCAACTCTATGGGCGCATCAATATTGTGGGTTATCCTGTTCAGGCACCAAAACCGGAATCTGAAGTCCTGAAGATTAAACGGACGTATCTGGATCTCAATGGTAACCCAATCAGTATTGATCGTCTGCGCAGCGGCGATATGGTTGTGGTACGTCTGGATATTCAGGCGGATCGCAACGTGCCGGATGCGCTGGTGGTTGATTTGTTACCGGCCGGTCTGGAGCTGGAAAATCAGAATCTGGCGGCAAGCAGCGCCAGCCTGAGTGACAGCGCGCCAAACCTGGCAGAAGCGATTCAGGATATGCAGCAGGCGACAATCCGCCACACGGAATATCGTGATGACCGCTTTGTGTCTCAGGTGGTGGTTGAAGAGTACCGCCCGGTAACACTGGTTTATCTGGCGCGTGCTGTGACGCCGGGTAAATACAGCGTGCCTGCGCCACAGGTGGAATCCATGTATATTCCGTCCTGGCGTGCAGTCGGTGTGACACCTGCAACACTGGAAGTTGTCCGTTAAATAGCCATATGGTTATCCTCAGTCCCTTATACCGTTTTATAGGTAAATTCAGGGGCTGAGATTATTACCTGAGGGGGAAAAGTGTATTTTTCCCCCTTTTGCATTCTGTGCCGGAAATCAGTAATGTATTTTTCCGCCATTTCAATACTGACAGATGATAATTTACTGCGGACTGATTGATGAAAGTGTGGTTTAAGCGCCTTGCGCTCTCCGGCCTGATAATGATTGTGATAACTCCGCCATTGCTCTGGCTGGCGGATAAACTCTGGCCGCTGCCGCTGGAAGAATTGGTGATGGCGCGCACAGTGACCGCAGAAGACGGCTCGCCGCTCTGGCGTTTTGCTGACAGTAACGGCGTCTGGCGCTATCCCGTCACACTGAAAGAGGTATCACCGGAATTTATTGAAGCGCTTCTGACATACGAAGACCGTTATTTTTATCAGCACCCGGGTATTAACCCGCTGTCCATCGGGCGGGCGGCATTGCAGGATCTGACCTCCGGAAAAATTGTCTCCGGCGGCAGTACGTTGTCCATGCAGGTAGCCCGGCTGATTGATCCCCATGACCGCACGCTGAGCGGAAAACTGAAACAGGTTTTCCGCACTGTTCAGCTGGAATGGCACTATTCCAAAGATGAAATTCTGGAGATGTACCTGAACCGGGCGCCATACGGCGGTACGGTGGAAGGGATTGGTGCCGCAAGCTGGATGTATCTCGGCAAACCGCCGTCAGAACTGACGTCGGGGGAATCAGCAATGCTGGCGGTTCTGCCGCAGGCACCGAGCCGTCTGCGTCCTGATCGTTATCCGCAGCGCGCGGAAGCGGCACGTAATAAAGTGCTGGACAGGCTGGCGGAATTTCAGGTGTGGCCGCAGGCAAAAGTGGATGATTTAAAACAGGAAAGTATCTGGCTGGCACCGCGTCAGGTGCCGCACTCCGCACCACTGCTGGCGCGCCGGGTGGCGCTCGGTGTAAAAGAACCGGTTATACGCACCACTATCAACCCCGGCATTCAGCGACAGCTTGAGGAAATGGCGCGTAACTGGAAATATCAGTTACCGGAAAAAACCTCACTCGGCATCATGGTGGTGGATAACCTCGATATGAGTGTGAAGGGCTATGTCGGCTCAATCGATTTCTCTGACGACAAACGCTTTGGTCATGTGGATGTGAACAGCGCCTGGCGCTCTCCCGGCTCTACCCTGAAGCCCTTTTTGTACGCGCTGGCACTGGACGATGGTCTTATCCACAGCGAATCCCTGTTACAGGATGTGCCGCGCCGTTTTAATGATTATCGCCCCGGTAACTTTGATACCGGTTTCAATGGTCCGGTGAGTGTCAGTGAGGCGCTGCGCCGCTCGCTGAATCTGCCGGTTGTTCAGTTACTGGATGTTTACGGACCAAAACGCTTCAGTGCCAATCTGCGTAATGCGGGGGTGGAGCTGCGCTTCCCGCTCGGCAGTGATCCTAATCTTTCACTGATCCTCGGCGGAACCGGCGCGCGGATGGATCAATTAATTTCTGCATACAGTGCGTTTGGTCGTCAGGGCAAAGTGGCACCGGTGCGTTTTCGCCCGCAGGATCCGCTGGCGGAACGCAAACTGATGTCACCGGGAGCCGCCTGGATAACCCGGCGCATTATGGCAGGGGAAACCCGTCCGCTGGCTGATGACCGCCTGACGCTGGATGTGCCGCTGCGTGGAAAACCGGTACCAGTTACGGCTACCGTGATGCCTGGGCGCTGGGGCTGAATAACCGTTACACCATCGGCGTCTGGGTCGGGCGACCGGACGGCACACCGGTGGCTGGGCAGGTCGGGTTTGCAACCGCGATTCCGATCCTTTACCAGATTGACAGTTACCTGCGCGCGCGGGGCGGTAAAAAAATCCCTGATCCGAAACCGCTCAGTGTCAGCAGCAAAATGATTTGCTGGCCGTCAGGGCTGGCTGCGGATAAGCAGGATCCTAACTGCCGCCAGCAGCGCATGGCGCGTATCCTGGATAATACGGTGCCGCCGACCTTGCCATCAGCCGGGCAGGAAAGTCTGTCCGGGACAAATGCGGTGATGTGGGTGGATGAAAAGGGCGAACGGGTTGCGCCGGATTGTCCGGGCGCACAGGAAAAAACCATTGCGCTGTGGCCTATCGCGCTGGAAAGCTTTCTGCCGCCCGGTGAACAGCGCAGTCACAGATTGCCACCGGTAAGTAAAACCTGCCGTCCGTTGCGGGTCGAAGCCGCTCCGTTGCTGATTTCCGGTATTCGGGAAGGTGATGTGCTCCGCCGCCTGCCATTGGCAAAAACACTGGATCTGCGGGTTGTCACCCAGGGCGGAGAGGGCACGCAGTGGTGGTTCCTTAACGGCGATCAAACCGGCAGCACAGAACCCGGCGAGCCGCTGGTGCTTACACTTGATACCCCGGGGCGCTATCAGCTTACTGTTTTGGATCTCAGCGGGCAGGTCAGTGCGGTTAATTTCAGGCTGAAATAGCACAAACCGCAGGCAGCTCATCAGAAAAAGTGTGATTCAGCCGGAAAAACGGGCATATCAGGGGTGGTAAACTTTACAAAAATGTTGCGAAACTGTAGGTGAAATTGGCGTAATCCCTTATAATCATCATCTTACCACATGATGTGGACCGGTCTGCCATCAGCCGAAAATAACAATGACAACAGCGCTCCCGCGCACAATGAGGTTTACCAATGTCTGTACAACGCACATTCTCCATTATCAAGCCAAACGCGGTAAAGAAAAATGCTATCGGTGCCATTTACCACCGTTTTGAAAGCGCCGGTTTTCGCATTGTTGCTGCCAAAATGTTGCACCTGACCCGTGAACAGGCAGAAGGTTTCTACGCTGAGCACAAAGGGCGTCCGTTTTTTGACGGCTTAGTTGAATTTATGACATCCGGACCGATTATGGTGCAGGTTCTGGAAGGTGAAAATGCTGTACAGCGTCACCGTGACCTGATGGGCGCGACCAATCCGGACAATGCGCTGGCAGGCACTCTGCGCGCAGACTATGCAGACAGCTTTACAGAGAATGCCGTCCACGGCTCTGATGCCGAAGAGTCCGCTGCCCGTGAAATTGCCTATTTTTTCACTTCTGACGAAATCTGTCCGCGCTGATTTGTATTCTCTTTCTGCTTGCGTCTGTTTTCCTGCAAAATAAAAGAACCGGCCATTCCGGCCGGGTTATTTTTCTGTTAACTGATTTTCCGTTTGCCTTACCGCCTGCAAAGTTTGTACAATGCCGCCGCGCCTGTATTTGTACGGGACAATGATTATTTCAGTCGTGCATGTGGCGTTATGGCTATGTACGGCTATCCTTATTTCAGTATCTGTGATGCGTTTGCGTATCACCGCCGAAAGTGTAACAACGAGGCACTAAAAATTATGTCCGGACTGACCACGCCAGATGCCTGCGAAACAGGCTCCGCACCTATTTATCCAGAAAAAATCAACGGTAAAATTAATTTACTCGACCTGACCCGCAAAGAAATGCGCCAGTTCTTCGCCGACATGGGCGAAAAACCGTTTCGTGCCGATCAGGTAATGAAATGGATCTACCACTATTGTTATGATGATTTCGATCTGATGACCGACATCAACAAAGTGCTGCGCACTAAACTGAAAGCGATGGCGGAAATCCGTGCGCCGGAAGTCTCAGAAGAGCAGCGCTCGTCGGACGGCACCATAAAATGGGCTATCCGTGTCGGGGGGCAGGAAGTGGAAACCGTGTATATCCCGGAAGATGACCGCGCCACATTGTGTGTTTCTTCTCAGGTAGGTTGTGCGCTGGAGTGTACATTCTGCTCAACAGCGCAGCAGGGTTTTAACCGCAATCTGCGGGTATCTGAAATTATTGGTCAGGTCTGGCGGGCGGCAAAAATTATCGGCTCCCTGAAGTCCAGCGGACGTCGTCCGATTACCAATGTGGTGATGATGGGGATGGGTGAACCATTGCTTAATCTGACTCACGTTGTTCCTGCAATGGAAATCATGCTTGATGACTTTGGTTTTGGTCTGTCCAAGCGGCGTGTGACAATCTCCACGTCCGGTGTCGTCCCGGCGCTGGATAAACTGGGTGATATGATTGATGTGGCGCTGGCAATTTCTCTGCATGCACCGACAGACGATGTGCGTGATGAGCTCGTACCTATCAATAAAAAATACAATATAGAAGCGTTTCTGGCATCAGTCCGCCTTTATCTGAGTAAATCCAATGCCAACAGCGGGCGGGTGACGGTTGAATATGTCATGCTTGATCATATCAACGACAGCACGGAGCAGGCGCATCAACTGGCAGAATGCCTGAAGGACACGCCGAGTAAAATCAATCTGATCCCATGGAACCCGTTCCCGGGCGCACCTTACGGACGCAGCTCCAACAGCCGGATCGACCGCTTCGCAAAAGTCCTGATGGGATACGGATTTACCACGATTGTGCGTAAGACACGCGGTGATGATATTGATGCCGCCTGTGGTCAGTTAGCCGGCGATGTCATTGACCGCACAAAGCGGACACTGAAAAAACGCATGGCGGGTGAACCAATTGCTGTTAAAGCAGTCTGACATTAATATTACGTAACACTCCCCGGTGTTTATTTACGATAAAATATCTGCCTCACCGTAAAGGAGGCAGTATGATAAGGATGTATTACCCGGGATTATTAGGATTAGTGCTGCTGGCAGGATGCCGGACAGCACCGGTTACGCAGGCACCGCTGACAGCGGTAAATACGCGGCTGGCGCTGGGAGAGGCCTATCTTCATGCCGGACATTATGATGCTGCACGTTATCATTATGACCGGGTATTGAAGGTACAATCGCAGCATACCGTGGCTCTGACCGGAATGGCGCTGGCAGCAAAGTGCGACCAGCAACCTGAAATTGCGGAAAAATACCTAAATTTAGCCGTGAATTCCCCGTCAGGCAGTGATACTGTGGTACAGTACGTTTCGGCCTATTCGTGTTTGCCGGATAACAGCTTGTAAAACAACATAAAACAGATGTTGTTTTCGACGTTATTTTGCCCTTAATGGTAGCACGCGGTACGTCGGAATACGGAACTTAGGTGCGTGGAGTAGCTGACTCCGCGCTTTCTCGTAACCAGAACTGCTTGTGTCCTGAAACTCATGAATAATTCGCAATCTCAAGATAATATTCAACTCTCTCTTGGTCAATTCTTAACACAACGTCGGGAACAACTTCAGTTATCACGGGAAACAGTAGCAGATAGGTTATGTCTTAAACTGACAACAGTGCGTGAAATTGAAGAAGATGCACTGAAAGAAACCAATCCGACCTTTATCCGTGGTTACGTCCGTACTTATGCAAAATTACTGCAAATTCCTGAAGCAGAAATTATGCCGTATCTCGACAAAATCGCACCGGCGCAGATGACGAAAGTCCAGCCGATGAAAAGTGTGTCTATGGGTCGGCAGCGCAAAAAACGCGAAGGCTGGCTGATGAAATTTACCTGGCTTGTGCTGCTGGTTGTTATTGCCCTTGTCGGGCTGTGGTGGTGGCAGCAATATCAGGCACAGCAGGCAGATCTCCGCTCTCTTGCACAGCAAAATGATGTAACGGTCAATCCACCGGCAGGTGCTGAGCATGCACTGCCTGACAATATTCAACCGCCGGTACAAAATACCCCGCCGGTTGAAAGTACCCCGCCGGTTCCGGCCGTATCTGCTAATACCAATACAGCCACACAGGAACTCTCTGCGGCAACCCCGCAGGAGCAGGTTGTTGACAGCAGTAAAATTGTGCCGTTACCGGGCAGTAATCGTATCCCGCCGGTTGTAAACCGTGCCGCCGGCAGTGAAGGTGATTCGGCTGCGGCTGTGGCGCTGACACAGAACGGACTGGTTCTGACATTTAAAAATGCCTGCTGGCTGGAAGTCTCGGACAATAAAGGCACAAAAATATTCAGTGGTACCAAACAGAAAGGCGATACTCTGGAATTTGCAGGGGCGGAACCTTATCGTCTGAAAATTGGCGCACCGGCTTCCGTGGATGTTCAGTTTAAAGGTCAGGCGATTGATATGAGCCGTTTTATCCGGGCTAACCGGGTCGCAAATCTGAGCGTACCAAAAGCAGAATAATAAAATTTTCTATCTGTAATTTTTACAATTAATTTAATTAACACAGCAATGATTGAGGATACAGGGATGTTCCGGAGAAATAATTATGCACAGTGAATCCCCGATAAAGAGACGCAAATCCACCCGGATTTATGTGGGTAATGTGCCGGTCGGTGATGGCGCACCTATTACGGTGCAGTCAATGACAAACACCCGGACAACGGATGTTGACGCGACAGTTCGTCAGATTAAAGCGCTGGAGCGCGTCGGTGTTGATATCGTCCGTGTTTCTGTGCCGACAATGGATGCGGCAGAAGCCTTTAAGTTAATTAAACAGCAGGTTTCTGTGCCGCTGGTGGCAGATATTCATTTTGATTACCGTATCGCGCTGAAAGTGGCGGAATACGGTGTGGATTGTCTGCGGATAAACCCGGGGAATATCGGCAGCGAAGAGCGCGTCCGTCAGGTCGTGGATTGCGCACGCCATTACAATATCCCTATCCGTATCGGGGTTAACGGCGGATCACTGGAAAAAGATATTCAGGAAAAATACGGCGAGCCGACACCGGAAGCGCTGGTGGAATCCGCCATGCGTCATGTGGATATTCTCGATCGCCTGAATTTCGATCAGTTCAAAATCAGTGTGAAAGCCTCTGATGTCTTTTTGGCAGTGGGTGCTTACCGGCTGCTGGCGAACAAAATTGACCAGCCGCTGCATCTGGGTATTACAGAAGCGGGTGGTGCGCGGGCAGGATCAGTGAAATCTGCTATCGGCCTGGGGTTACTGCTCTCAGAGGGGATTGGCGATACACTGCGGATCTCGCTGGCGGCTGATCCTGTTGAAGAAGTGAAAGTCGGGTTTGATATTCTTAAATCGCTGCGGATACGTGCCCGCGGTATTAATTTTATCGCCTGCCCGACCTGTTCACGCCAGGAATTTGATGTGATTGGCACGGTTAATGCGCTGGAACAACGGCTGGAAGATATTCTGACGCCGATGGACATCTCTATTATCGGCTGTGTGGTCAATGGTCCGGGTGAGGCGGAAGTCTCAACACTGGGTGTGACCGGCGCGAAAACGCGCAGCGGCTTTTATGAAGATGGTGTCCGCCAGAAAGAGCGCCTGGATAATACGGATATGATTGACCAGCTTGAGGCAAAAATTCGCGCCAAAGCGGCAATGCTGGATAAAAATAACCGGATTGCCATTAATCTGGTCGATAAAGAGTAATAACTGACCGGTTCATTGTATAATGAACCGGTTTTAAGACGATATATCGGTCTCCCGATATTGCGCCCGCTCCGGGTCGCTTTTATAATCGGTAACATATTTCATTGAGTTAAGAGAACTAACGTGGCCAAAAATATCCAAGCCATTCGTGGTATGAATGATTATCTGCCTGCTGATACGATTGTCTGGCAGCGCATTGAAAGCACGCTCAAACGTATTCTGACAAATTACGGGATCAGTGAAATTCGCACACCCATTGTCGAGCACACCCCGCTGTTTCAGCGCGCCATCGGCGAAGTCACTGATGTTGTTGAAAAAGAAATGTATTCTTTTCAGGATCGTGGTGATGAAAGTTTAACGCTGCGTCCTGAAGGAACAGCGGGCTGTGTTCGCGCAGGTATTGAGCGCGGATTACTGTATAACCAGGAACAGCGCCTCTGGTATATCGGGCCGATGTTCCGCTATGAGCGCCCGCAGAAAGGCCGCTATCGCCAGTTCCATCAGTTAGGTGCGGAAATTTTCGGGCTGAGTGGTCCGGATATTGATGCTGAGCTGATTATGATGACCGCCCGCTGGTGGCGTGAACTGGGTATTGCAGAACATGTTACACTGGAGTTGAACTCTATTGGTTCGCTGCAGGCGCGTGCAAACTACCGAGAAGCGCTGGTCGCATTCCTGGAGCAGCACAAAGAAAAACTGGATGAAGACTGTAAGCGCCGGATGTACACAAATCCGCTGCGCGTACTGGACTCGAAAGATCAGGGCGTGCAGACGCTCCTGAACGATGCACCAAAACTGTTTGATTATCTGGATGAAGAATCAAAAATCCACTTTGACGGTTTGTGCGCCATTCTGGATGCCGCCGGTATTCAATACCGTATTAATCAGCGTCTGGTCCGTGGTCTTGATTATTATAACCGCACCGTGTTTGAGTGGGTCACAACCGCACTTGGCGCACAGGGTACAGTGTGTGCCGGTGGTCGTTACGACGGGCTGGTTGAGCAACTCGGTGGTCACAATACACCGGCGGTCGGTTTTGCGATGGGCCTGGAGCGTATGGTGCTGCTGGTTCAGGAAGTTAATCCTGACTTTGTAAAAGAAACCGCAGTTACCGATATTTATCTGGCATCATTCGGTGACGGCAGCCAGGTGGCAGCAATGTTACTGGCAGAGCAGGTTCGCGACAGTTTACCCGGCGTACGCATTATGACCAACTACGGCGGCGGCAACTTTAAAAAACAGTTAGGTCGCGCTGACAAAAACGGTGCACGTATCGCGCTGATTTTGGGTGAGGATGAAATCGCCAACGGGACAGTGACAGTTAAAGAACTGGCTACCGGTGAGCAACAGACGCTGGCACAGAGCGGGTTATCTGCCCGTCTGAGCGAACTTTTAGGTTAAGGAGAGACGCGTGGAAGTCTATACCACAGAAAATGAACAGGTATCAGTGCTGAAGAATTTCTTTGTCGAAAACGGCAAAGCGATTGCAGCAGGATTGATCATCGGTATCGGCGGTATTGTCGGCTGGAATTACTATCAGTCTCATCAGGTCACTCAGTTACAGGATGCAGCCGTTGCGTATGAAGCGGCGACTGTGGTGAAAGGGACGGCAGAAGAGCAGTTAACCCGTCTGAAATTATTCGCAAAAGAAGCCAATAATACCTATGGCGCTTTTGCCGGTCTTGATTTGGCTCAGAAATCAGTTGAAAGCAATGATTTGCCGGGTGCCGAAGCGGCACTGAGCGCGGCATTGCCGAAAGCAGAAAATGAAGAGTTAAAAGATCTTATTAACGCACGTCTGGCCCGCGTTCAGTTGGGTCAGGGAAATGCAGATGCCGCGCTGAGTACAGCCGGTAATATTAAAGGGAAAGGCTGGGCGGCTTACGCACAGGATATCCGTGGCGATGCCCTGTTACATAAAGGGGATGTGAAAGGCGCGCAGGAAGCCTACACCACAGGTATTCAGAGTGAAGGTGCCGGGACTATCAAATCCGTTATGACATTTAAACTCGATAACTTAGCCGGGTGAGAGGACTATTAATAATGCAACTGCGTAAGACACTCCTGGTTGGTTTCGTTGCTTCTGTACTGCTGGCAGGTTGTTCCAGTGAGACAGATACCGTTGTGATGTCACCATTGCCGGAGGTTGCGAGTCAGTTCTCGCCACAGACCGTGTGGGATAAATCCATCGGTAACGGTATCGGAAAATATTATTCGCATCTTTCGCCGGCCTGGGAAGGATCAACTGTCTATGCCGCTGATCGCAACGGTCTGGTAAAAGCGCTGGATATTGATTCAGGTGTTGAAATCTGGTCAGTCGATCTGGCAGAAAAAACCGGCTTTTTGTCATCTAATCTTTCGGCGATGTTATCCGGTGGTCTGGCCGTTTCCGGTGAACATCTTTATGTCGGTACAGAGCGCGGTGCACTGATTGCACTGAACACCAACAATGGTGAGCTTGCCTGGACACAAAATGCCGGTGGTGAAGTACTTTCCCGCCCGGTGGTCAGTGATGGTCTGGTGCTGGTACATACCGGAAACGGTCTGTTACAGGCATTTGATGCGGCATCCGGTGAATCCCGCTGGAGCCTGAATCTGGATACGCCAAGCTTATCTGTCCGTGGTGAGTCCGCTCCGGCAATCTCTACCGGTGCGGCAATTGTCGGCGGTGATAACGGACGCGTCAGTGCGGTTATGCTGAACCAGGGTCAGTTAATCTGGCAACAGCGGATTTCTATGACAACCGGCACCACTGAAATCAGCCGTCTGAATGATGTGGACATGACACCAATTGTTGCTGATGGCCGTGTTTACGCTATCGCGTATAATGGTAATCTTGTCTCCATGGATATGCGCAGTGGTCAAATCCTGTGGAAACGCGATTTCGGCTCAGTAAATGAAATGGTGCTGGATGGTGAGTCACTTTATATTATTGACCAGAATGACAATGTTTATGCTATCCGCGCGGCGGACGGGGTAACATTGTGGTCACAGGATAAATTGCAGCACCGTAACCTTTCTGCACCTGCAATCTTTAATGGTTATCTGGTGACCGGTGATGGCGAAGGCTATCTCCATTGGTTGGATACCAGCACAGGACAGTTTGTTGCACAAAATAAACTGAACAGCTCCGGCATTTTCGCCCGTCCGTCAATTGCCGGTGATAAACTGATGGTACAGACCCGTGATGGTCGTCTGTATCTGCTCCGCCGCTGACAGAGATTCTCTGTTACCGGTGTAACCTCCGCGGGTCAATAATCCCGCTGAGGGGATCCATTGACGGCTCCTGAATGACAGGAGCCGTTTCGTCTTTAATCTCCTGCATGCGGCAGGGGATTTTTCAGTGTTATGAGGCAGTAAAAGCATGGTACCTGTCGTTGCTCTGGTCGGACGTCCCAATGTAGGGAAGTCCACGTTATTCAACCGCTTAACGCGTACGCGCGATGCGTTGGTTGCTGATTTTCCCGGCCTGACGCGGGATCGTAAATACGGTCGCGCAGAAGTTGACGGGCAGGAATTTATTATTATTGATACCGGTGGTATTGACGGTGCGGAAGAAGGCATTGAAACACACATGGCGGCGCAATCGTTATTAGCGATTGAAGAAGCGGATATTGTGCTGTTTCTGGTTGATGCCCGCGCCGGTATGATGCCGGCGGATATGGCTATCGCCAAGCACCTGCGCAGTCGTGATAACAAAACGACGTTTGCTGTGGCAAATAAAATTGATGGTATCGATCAGGATCAGGCGCTGGGTGAATTCTACAGCCTGGGTCTGGGTGAGGTTATGCCGATTGCCGCATCACATGGTCGCGGTGTAAACCAGTTAATCAGCCGTTCACTGATCCCGTTTTATGGTGAGCCTGAAAGTGAAGACGGGCGTGAATTAACGGAAGAAGAAGCAAACGCTGCTTACTGGGCCGAGCAGGAAGCGCAAACGGAAGCCGCTGAAGCGAAGCTGGAAGAAGATGATAACTTCAACCCGATTGATCAGCCGATTAAGCTGGCGATTGTCGGGCGTCCTAACGTCGGTAAATCCACACTGACCAACCGTATTCTCGGTGAAGATCGTGTGGTGGTATTTGATATGCCGGGCACCACACGCGACAGTATCTATATTCCGATGGAGCGTGATGGCCGCGAGTATGTTCTTATTGATACTGCTGGTGTGCGTAAACGCGGGAAAGTAACTGAAACAGTTGAAAAATTCTCTGTTATCAAAACGCTGAAAGCGATTGAAGACGCCAACGTGGTGTTACTGGTTATTGATGCCCGTGAAGGGATTTCAGACCAGGATCTGTCTCTGCTGGGCTTCATCCTGAATGCCGGTCGTTCTCTGGTGCTTGCTGTCAATAAATGGGACGGCATGAGCGCGGAAGATCGTGACCATGTTAAAGATATGCTGGAACTGCGTCTGGGTTTTGTGGATTTTGCCCGTATTCACTTTATTTCAGCACTGCACGGCAGTGGTGTCGGTAATTTATTTGACTCTGTGCAGGAAGCGTATGATTGCGCAACCCGTCGGGTCAGTACCGCGTTAGTCACCCGTATCATGAAAATGGCGGAAGATGACCATCAGCCACCGCTTGTCCGCGGACGCCGCGTGAAACTGAAATATGCGCACGCAGGGGGATATAACCCACCTATTATCGTTATCCACGGTAATCAGGTCAGTGATTTGCCGGATGGCTACAAACGCTATCTGATGAATTACTTCCGCCAGTCGCTGAAAGTGATGGGTACGCCTATCCGTATTCAGTTTAAAGAGGGTGAAAACCCGTTTGCGGATAAAAAGAATACCCTGACGGCAAGCCAGTTGCGTAAACGCAAACGTCTGCTGTCACATATCAAAAAAGGGCATTAATCTGTCCTGCTGATCCCTGCAAAAACCCGCACAGAATGCGGGTTTTTTTTGTGTTTTTTATACCTCCGGGTTCAGTCCCACAGCATGCCAGGCATTGAGTAAGATACCGGCAACATCATCACCGTAGTTATCCCGTGCAATCCGTACCGTTTCGCGTGCAAACGTCAGAAAATCACACTCCGGCGGCAGGTTTGCGTTGCGCAGAGTATCAAACCAGACTTGTCCTGCAACTTCCCAGCTATAGCCTCCCAGCGCGGTGGCAAAATGATAAAAAGCATGGTTGGGTATTCCCGAGTAGCGGTGGACGCCGCCGTTGTCATTATTAACATTATCAGGCAGTTCAATATAGTCGCGCATGTGTGAAACCTGCCTGTCTCTTCCGATGGCAGGGTGATTATAGGCATTTCCGGGGTCAGAAAGAGAGCGTAATGCTTTAATACCACTGCTTTCTGTGAATAATGTACGCCCGATAGACCAGTCACCCTGATGGCTTTTGTGTTGCTGCTGATAATGAAGCAGCATCACAGTAAACACATCACAAACGGATTCATTCAATGCGCCGGATTGTCGGCTGTACGTCAGTGGAGAGAGGTGGTCAATCACCGCATGCCCGTATTCGTGGGTTGCAATATCGAGCTGAGCGAAACTCATAAACAGGGGCGCGTTGCTGGTTGTGAGATCGCCTGCGCCAAAGACAAGGTGCGTGCCGTCCCAGAATGCGTTGGAGTAACCCCTGCCGTAATGGGTCATTGCGGATATTGTCGCATTATGGTTATCAAAGGATTCATAATCAAAGACATCGGCAAAAAAAGTATAAATTATTTCAAGATATTCAAACATATTGTCGGTATCAGTATCACTTTTGATGGTGGTAGTGTACTGATCATTTTCTGCTTTTTTATCTTCGCGGTAATAAAGGTCAGGGCCGGTCGTCATGTTTTTGAGATGAATAACACGGCGGTGAGCAGCCAACGGGTTATTCGCCGATTTTTTTTCAGTGAGATAAATCGGCTTTGGTAAGACGCTATCGTCAGAGCGGTGGTGTTTACCCAGCAATAATTGAATGTGCTGATAACAGAGCCGGGTTTCCTCATGATTATTATCATGATCCATACGATTTTTCATGATCCATGGCGGTAAGAAAGAGTAATTGGGGCTGTGTGTATTTACGGGCATAGCGTATCCTCCGGTTATTGGAAACGCTATTTTTATGCAGAAAATTATTCACAGCAGCAGACTATCAGTCTGCTTTTTACTCAGTGTACTGCGCTTGTCTGTCAGGTCAGACCCAGTCACGGGCAATCAGAAAATCCCGTGTTAATGCCGCTTCCGGCGAGTTTTCTTCCGGCTGATAATCATACTCCCAGCGTACCAGTGGCGGCATTGACATCAGAATGGACTCTGTCCGCCCGCCGCTCTGTAATCCGAATAATGTTCCGCGATCCCACACCAGATTGAACTCGACATAGCGCCCGCGCCGGTATAACTGAAACTGCCGCTCACGCTCGCCGTACGGCGTATCCCGCCGCTTTTGTACAATCGGCAGGTAAGCCTGTGTAAAGCCGTTACCTACGGCGCGGGTGAATGCAAAACTGTGTGCGAAATCCGGTTCATTAAGGTCATCAAAAAACAGACCGCCGATGCCGCGCGCTTCATTGCGGTGTTTCAGATAAAAATAGTCATCACACCATTTTTTATAACGTGGATAACCCTCTTCACCCAGCGGACGGCACAGCTCTTTTGCGACGGTGTGCCAGTGAACCGCATCTTCTTCAAACGGATAGAACGGTGTGAGGTCAAACCCGCCGCCAAACCACCAGACAGGTTCACAACCCTCTTTCTCTGCCATAAAAAAGCGCACATTGGCATGAGCCGCAGGTACATAAGGATTATGCGGATGCAACACCAGAGATACCCCCATCGCCTGCCAGTGACGGCCTGCCAGTTCCGGGCGGTGTGCGCTGGCGGAAGGTGGCAGATTCTCACCACAGACATGTGAAAAATTAACACCTGCCTGTTCAAATAATGCGCCGGATTTCAGTACACGGCTGCGACCGCCGCCGCCGTTTTCCCGTTGCCACGCGTCTTCGGTAAATACAGCACCGCCGTCACATTCGGCTAACTGACGGCAGAGAGAATCCTGCAAATTAAGGAAAAAATCATTAACACTGTTACTATCGGGGGTATTCATAACATAATGCCCATTGAGCTACGCATAAACTTTAGTATATCATTTTGTTTTTATAAGATACCGATCCCCGTTCCCGCCGGGGATTACGGGCAGCTAAACCGGCAAACAGGTGACAGTATGGAAATCCGCACATTTGAGCAAAGTGATTTTGAAGAGGTCGCTGCACTCTGGGAACGTTGTGATATGGTCACACCACCGGACGATCCGGAAACCGTGATTGAACGGAAAATGGCACACGATCCTGCGCTGTTTCTGGTGGCAGAAGTCACCGGAGAAGTGGTGGGCACACTGTTGGGCGGTTATGACGGTTACCGGGGTTATGCCTATTATCTGGCGGTTCATCCGGAATTTCAGGGGCGCGGTATTGCCAATGCGATGATAACCCGGCTGGAAAAAAAACTCCTGGCGCGCGGATGCCCGCAACTGCTGGTGACTATCCCGGACGATAATACGGCGACACTGAGTATGTTTGATAAGCTGGCGTATGACGAGTGTCAGCAGGACAGCCTGACATACAGTAAACGTTTGATTACGGACCCGGAATATTAACGTCAGGCCGGGTTTTTCACCACATCTATATTATCTGCCATGATCATAATAGTGTGGCGGTCTTTCTCCATTTCACCCTCAATACGTACTGTATCATAAGGTGTGATGATGGTTTTTCCCCATAATGCAGCTGAAATTTTTATTTCGACCACACCACTGTAATCAGCAAAAAGATAATGCTCAGGATCAAGCTGTGTCTGAATATTACCTTCCAGAATGACGCGGCTGTTGTCTTTGAGATATGGCAGTTGTTTGACCATAAAGCGCTGAGGTACGTCACACTTTACTGTGCTTTGGTGGTATTCATAGGCAGAAAAAAGACGGCAGAGCGACCGCATCATGATGCGATAAAATACCCGCAGATAATAACGCGGAAATCAGGTAAAAAGACGGTTTCATATAAGTCATTTTGCCATAATAAATCAGTTAGCCGGTTTTGTCTTTTATTGTGCAATAGGAGATATCTTATAGGAAATGATAATTTACAAAATCAGTAAAAATACGTGTTTTGATAAAAATATCTGATGTGAGAATTCAAAATGAATGTTTTGGCAATTCCGGAGTCAGATACCTGAACTGAAAACAAAGGAGTAAAGGAATGAGGCGTTATCAGGCAATGAAACTGGCGGTCGCCGCCGGTGCTGTACTTATGCTGAACGGGTGCAGCTCGTTTTCATGGTCATCATTATCGCCGGTGAGCTGGTTCAGCGGTAGCAGCCTGACTCTGACAGCACAAGGGGTCGGCGGTGTGAACAGCACCACATTGATGACAGAAACAGCCATAAATCACGGGCTGGAGGATAATTACACCCTGCGCAGCGGAATGCAGACAGAGCAGGGCGATATTGTGAAAATCTTTGAAGGCCGCAAAGACGGAAAAACACTGATCCGCCTTTCAGGACCGGAAAACGGCACTGTCCGGCGCATTGTTGTCAGTGATCCTGATATTTCCACAGAGTGGGATACCGCCGCAGGCACACTGTTCTCAGATATTTACCCGCAGGCTTCCGCCGGAGCCTGTACGCTGACAACTGAATTTGACGACAGCGCACAGGTTATCTGCACCGCACCACAAAGTAAGCGCGTGTCCTATGTCTTCCGCGGGATCTGGTTTGGTCCTGAGACGTTGATGCCGTCTGACGATATTCTGAAAAGCTGGACTGTCAGCCATATGGTTTGGTCGAATAAATAACCCGGAATAATGAGTGAACTTGCGGAATAGCAAAGTAATTTATCATCAGTGATTTATGATAAGACAATTTCGTGATTTGACTTTTGATGCAAAGGAAGCTACATGGCACATGCACAAAGCGGTATCCTGCCGGAACATTGTCGTTTCGGTATTTTTATTGAAGCCATCACCAAAGGTGATAAATCCGCAATCCGGACCGGGTGTCAGGTTTTTCTGGCGGCACTGAAAAAATTACAGACAGAGTTTCCCTCAGATCAACTGGGTGCAACTGTCGCATTCGGGCATTCAATGTGGCGTGAAATGAGCAGTAAAAGCAGTGCGCCGGAACTGAAAGATTTCCGTGAACTGGGACGCGGCCTGGCACCTGCCACACAGTATGATCTCCTGATCCACATTCATTCACAGCGCCATGATATTAATTTTTCGCTGGCACAGGCGGCGGTTGCCGCGTTCAGTGACGCTGTTGAGATTCAGGGTGAAACCCACGGTTTCCGCTGGACAGAAGATCGTGACCTGAGCGGATTTATTGACGGGACAGAAAACCCGGCGGGTGAAGAGCGCCCGGACGTTGCGCTGATCCCTGAAGGGATCGATGAAGGCGGCAGTTATGTTCTGACTCAGCGTTGGGCGCACAGTCTGAATAAATGGACGCGCTTCACGCAGGAGCAGCAGGAAAAAATGATTGGCCGTACCAAAGCGGACAGCACGGAGCTGGATGAAGAGGTGCGCAATGTCACCTCTCACGTCTCCCGCGTGGTTATCGAAGAAGAGGGTGAAGAACTGGCTATCCTGCGCCAGAGCCTGCCATACGGCACGGCAAGTGGTGAGCACGGGCTGTTTTTTATCGCCTATTGCGCCCGTCTGCATAACATTGAACAGCAGCTTCTGAATATGTTCGGTGAAACAGACGGTAAAGTGGATGATTTACTGCGTTTCAGTAAACCAAAAACCGGCGCTTATTATTATGCACCGTCTATGGATCAACTGAACGCGTTGTAATCATTTATACCCTTATTCATTCAAACTGCAGGTTCGTTGGCTGCGCTCAGATAGCCGGGTCACATAGTTTACCTATGCTCCCCGCCTATCCTCACTTGCCGCCTTCCTGCATCTTGAATGACGTTGGGTATGTATAATATCGGACTGGCCGGGATACTGTTACAGATAACACCTGCGGTCAGGTAAAGCAGCGATAACGGACAAGAGAACGAAAAGCGTCTGCGCCATGGATGGCGCAGCCGGGCGTACACGGATGTATTTACAGCGACTTTTCGTTTTGTCCGTTGTCAGCGGCTCCCCGGGCTTAATTAATAATCACTGTTTATCTTTGTTTTTTATCCTTACAAATACAAAGGTTAAATAACACTATTCCGCTGTACCTTCCCCTGAGGGATCTCCGGAAAGCAGACAGGCAATTACACAATTTAAATTGCAGCTTCTTACAGGCTTGCTTATTCTTAACTGCAACTATACGAATTACCAGTATCGGCACCAATCATCCCGTAATCTTTAATCAATTCTGGTGTTCCGGTAGAGCCATTGAAAGCTTTGACATTAACATCCTTATCTTTCACATCTATAAGGTAATAATCACCGTTAAACAAAGCGCCCGCAGTATATATCGGAACGTTACCATATACTTTATCGTCTTTAGCCCGGCAATATGATTGACTATGAGTGTGACCTAAAAATACCGCTTTAACATTATATTTGCTAAGCATAGATTTAAATCGCTGTTTCTCTGCATCACTTGACTTTGAGATAAAATGGTAGCTTCCATCATGAAAATTAATAATTGATGCTTTACCTATTTCATGTGCCTTCTTCAGGTCTTCTTCTAACCAATATAGTGATTTACCTATACTTACGACAGTAGATGCCTTATAAAACCGGACGTAATAAGTAGGATAGTTTTGTAGTTGTGCATAATGAATATCACCAAAATCCCAGGAGTAGGCCAGACTTCCTGATATAGTTCCGGTAAGTGAGTTTCTGGATGCATCCTTACTAAAGTTAACCAGACTTCTGGCGTATTTATTTAATTCATTAACCATTCTGTCAACAGCACTATAAGCGCAACTATTCTCGTAGCAATCGTTAACATTATTGGCATAGTCGTGATTCCCCAACCCTTCATAAACAGGGACTTGGTTTTTCTTGTAGACATTAGCATAGTCTTTGTATGTACCAGACCGGCCAAACTCGGTTAAATCACCGTTTACAATATAAAAATAAACGCCGTTATGAGACTTTATAGCCTGAGAGGTTTTATTATTGACGTCTAACCATGGTCCTCTGTTTTGTTTAGAGTTTGGATCACCTGTATGCAGGCGCCATGGTTGGGGGTCTGCTCCAATTATTGCTGTATAATTTTTTTTTATCGACTTTATTTTTAGCTCTTTCATCATTTGTTATATCTGTTGCATTAGCGAACATGCAGACCGGCAGAGCCCCGGCCATTAACATCGCTAAAAAAATATTTATTTTCATAGTTACGTTGTTCCTTTTTGCATTTTTAGTGAAATAAGATGATATTTTGGTCGATAGATATCAGGTGTCCGTTATCACACAACTCCACAAAATTAAGGTTATAAACCTTTTATTATGTATGGGGTTAATTTATCAGGCTAACGAGTTTTTTAATTAAATTAATATCTCCGCTATAAAAGTTGAGGTATTATAATAACAGCCGGATTTGATTTTTTCTGGGTTTTTATTATTTACTATGAATATGTTTTGTTTGTAAGTTGAATGGTAATTCATAACTTAGGGAGGTGCAAAATCAATATTTGATAAACCTCCTATATGAAAATTAAAAAAATATTTATTTTCAATAAATTAACGCCTGATCAATTATTAAAAAAATTATCATTCTATACACGTGAGCATTGAAGATACTTGATTTTATAATATTTGAGGATCATGCTCTATCTCATAAAAACAGAGCTGACCGCAAAACCTGATATTCTGTTTTTATTAATACGCTGAAGTAGCTACTGACATGTTTTTTATCCTTACAAATACAAAGGTTAAATGACACTATTCCGCTGTACCTTCTCCTGAAGGGGAATCTCTATCCTTTGTTTGCACACAACAAAGGAGGCGCTTATGTTCGAATTCTTCAGAGAAAATTGTTTTATACCCAACGTCATTCAAGATGCAGCCAACGAACCGGCAGTTTGAATAACATTGGGTATATATATCATTCCATATTGATATAAGAAAACAGTTATATTCACTATCCTGCTATATACAAACTGGCTAGAGTAATCCGTACTTGTCATCACAATAAGGAATGTCGCCGTGAAACAGTTCCCGAAAACGGTATTACCCGCTGGTTTGCTGATACTGACCACACTATTGAGCGGGGCCGCCAGCGCCGCACAACTGCTGAACAGCTCCTATGATATTGCCCGCGAACTGTTTACTGAACTGAATCCGCTGTTTGAAAAACAGTGGAATACGGCGCATCCGGATGATCCCCTGACTATCCGTCAGTCTCACGGCGGCTCCTCAAAACAGGCGCTGGCGATTTTGCAGGGTCTGCGGGCGGATGTGGTGACATACAACCAGGTCACTGATGTTCAGGTGCTGCATGACAAAGGGCAACTGCTTGCGGCGGACTGGCAGTCCCGCCTGGCGAATAACAGCTCACCTTATTATTCCACCATGGCGTTTCTGGTGCGCAAGGGAAACCCGAAACAGATAACGGACTGGGATTCCCTGCTGCGTGGTGATGTGAAAATTGTCTTTCCTAATCCGAAAACCTCCGGTAACGGGCGTTACACCTATCTGGCGGCAGAAGGCTTCTGGCAGCAGAAAAACGGAAAAAACAGCCCGGAAACCACAAAGAATATGGCAAAATTTCTCAGTCATGTGGCGGTATTTGACACCGGTGGGCGGGGAGCGACCACCTCATTTATTGAACGCGGGCTGGGTGATGTGCTGATAAGCTTTGAATCTGAAGTAAATAATATACGCCGTGAATATGGCGAAGATGATTATGATGTCATCGTGCCGCCGTTTAATATCCTGGCGGAATTTCCGGTTGCCCGTATAGATAAAAACACCGAACGCAATGGCACACAGGCAGTTGCGGATGCCTATCTGGCCTTTTTATACAGCCCGGCAGCGCAGGAAAAAATGATGCAATCTAACTACCGCGTGACAGACGCGGGAATTATGGCGGCAAACAAAGCGCGTTTCCCGCCGGTCAGGTTGTTCCGTGTTGAAACGCAGTTCGGTCCCTGGGCGCAGGTGATGGAAACCAGGTTTAATTCAGGCGGTGAATTCGATACGCTGATGGCACAAGGCCGCTGATATGTCGCGGCGGGTTTTACCGGGTTTCGGGCTTTCCCTTGGCTTTACGCTGCTCTATACCGGGCTGATTTTATTGCTGCCTCTGACTGCGCTGGTGATGCAACTGGCGCAGATGAGCTGGTCGCAGTACTGGAATGTGATCACAAGCCCGCAGGTGGTTGCCGCGTATGGCGTTACACTTAAAGCCGCGCTGGCCGCAAGCCTGTTCAATGCCGTTTTCGGCATACTGATGGCGTGGATACTGACGCGCTACCGCTTTCCCGGCCGCCGCATTCTGGACGGACTGATGGATCTGCCCTTTGCTTTACCCACGGCAGTCGCAGGGCTGACACTCGCCACACTCTTTGCGCCGGACGGCTGGTATGGACGTTTTTTTCACTCTTTTGATATCACCGTCGTGAATACCTGGGTGGGAATTGCAGTCGCTATGGCATTCACCAGTATCCCGTTTGTGGTCCGCACTGTGCAGCCGGTACTGGAATCGCTGAAGCCGGAGTATGAAGAGGCCGCAGAAACCCTGGGCGCATCCCGCCTGCAAATTTTTTACCGTGTTATCTGGCCGGAAATTGCTCCTGCGGCGCTGGCAGGGACTGTTTTGTCTTTTACCCGCAGCCTGGGTGAGTTTGGTGCGGTGATTTTTATTGCCGGAAATCTGGCATGGAAAACAGAAGTTGTCTCATTTTTGATTTTTGTCCGTTTACAGGAATTTGATTTCCCTGCCGCCACTGCGATTGCATCCGTTATTCTGATGGCATCGCTGGTATTGCTTCTTACCGTCAATATTATTCAGAGCCGTGTTGGTTTGCGGACAGGCGGGGCACATGGCTGATAATTTCCGTCGCCGCCCGCGTTTTGCGTGGCAAAAATGGTTGCTGATTGCCGCCGGGATGCTGCTCACACTCGGGATCTTAATTATTCCGCTTGGCTGGATTTTTGTGACCGCACTGTCTGATGGTATTGCCGGTGTCCTGAAAGCACTGGGCGAGGCGGATACACAGCATGCTATCTGGCTGACACTGATTGTTGCGTTGATCACCGTGCCGGTAAACCTGGTCTTCGGCACATTGCTTGCGTGGCTTGTTACCCGGTTTCGTTTTCCCGGTCGTCAGCTGTTACTGACGCTGGCGGATTTACCGTTTGCGGTGTCACCTGTTATCGCCGGTTTGCTCTATTTATTACTGTATGGCGCAAATGGCTGGCTGGGCAGTTTTTTTGAAGATGACCTTAATACACAGATTATGTTTGCGCTGCCGGGTATTGTGCTGGTAACTATATTTGTCACCTGTCCTTATGTGGTGCGGGAACTGGTACCGGTGATGCTCAGTCAGGGCGCGCAGGAAGAAGAGGCGGCGGTGCTGCTCGGTGCGTCGGCGCACCAGATTTGGTGGCACATTACCTTACCCAATATCCGCTGGCCGCTGTTTTACGGTGTGATCCTCACCAATGCGCGGGCGATAGGTGAATTTGGCGCGGTGTCTGTGGTATCAGGTGCTATTCGCGGTGAGACATTCACTCTGCCGTTACAGGTGGAACTCTTACATCAGGATTATCAAACCGTCGCGGCATTTACGGCCGCAGGATTGCTGGCGCTGATGGCTGTGGTGACACTGTTTATCCGCCACGGCGTGTCCTGGTATCTGGCTCGGCGGGCGTTGTCCGGGAGACATTATGAGCATTGAAATTACTAACCTTACACACCATTTCGGTGCAGACCCGGTACTGCGGGATATCTCACTCTCAGTCGCTGACGGCGAGATAGTGGCGCTGCTCGGACCCTCGGGCTCGGGCAAAACCACCTTACTGCGTATTATTGCCGGACTGACGTCCCACACCCGGGGGCAGCTTTATATCGGCGGGGAGGAAGTCTCACATCTGCCTGCCGGAGAGCGGCGCGCCGGGTTTGTTTTTCAGCACTATGCATTGTTCCGTCACATGACTGTTTTTGACAATATTGCATTCGGGCTGACGGTTCTGCCGCGCAAAAACCGGCCGTCAAAAAAAAGTGATCCATGAAAAAGTAACCGCTCTGCTGGAGAAAATACAGTTGCCGCATCTGGCTCAACGGTATCCCGCACAGCTTTCAGGCGGGCAGCAACAGCGCGTGGCGCTCGCCCGGGCATTAGCGGCAGAGCCGCGTATTCTGTTGCTGGACGAGCCGTTTGGTGCGCTGGATACGCAAGTCAGAATTGAGCTGCGCCGCTGGTTGCGTCAACTCCATCAGTCGCTGCATTTTACCGCTGTTTTTGTCACCCACGATCAGGATGAAGCCCTTGAGGTGGCAGATCGCGTTGTGGTGATGCATAACGGGCAGATTGAGCAGATTGCCGCGCCGGATACCTTGCAGGAAAATACAGAAAACCGCTTTGTGACCGAGTTTCTCGGGCAGGTAAATACCCTGAACGGTGTGATTACGGATAGCGGTATCTTACAGATTGGCGGGGTAAACCAGCCGGTCAGTCTCATGGCAGAACCCGGATTAGTGAGTGTGTTTGTGCGCCCGTGGGCGTTGACACTTAGCGCTGTTTTCTCACCGGGAAGTTTTGTGGCACAGGTGTGTTCTGTCCGTTCATACGGACATTACCGCAAAGCGATGGTAACCACGGCTGCCGCCGGACATGAGATTACGGTTATTTTACCGCAGGATGCCCCGGAGGTTATCAGCGGGGAGTCCGTCTGGCTGACGGCGCAGAGTGTCCGGGTATTTCGCGGGGAGGATGAACTGATGTGGCAGACACAATCTCAATCTGTTGCTGAGAACGCTGACTGTTTTCCGCGCATGACAATAAATCCGGTGACATGACCGGGGCTGTGGCAGTATGGTTTGAGCTTACTTATTCAGAGGCAGAAAAACGTGGCATCGATCAGTAATGTAATCGGCAATACCCCGCTTATCCGGCTCGCCCGGCTGAGTGAGGGCACCGGGGCAGAAATCCTGGTAAAAACAGAGGGTAATAACCCCGGTGGCTCAGTAAAAGATCGCGCGGCAAAAAGCATGATTGAAGGTGCGCAGGCGCGTGGTGAAATTTGTCCGGGAGATACCCTGATAGAGGCGACCAGCGGAAATACCGGGATTGCGCTGGCAATGATCGCGGCAGTCAGAGGCTATAAATTAAAGCTGCTGATGCCGGAAAACATGAGTGCGGAGCGCCAGGCGGCAATGCGTGCTTACGGCGCGGAGCTGGTGCTGGTCAGCCGTGCGCAGGGTATGGAAGGGGCGCGGGATCTCGCGCAGCAGATGGCGGCGGCGGGTGAGGGTTATGTGCTTGATCAGTTTAATAACCCGGATAACCCGCTGGCGCATTATCAGACAACCGGACCGGAAATCTGGCAGCAGACAGACGGGCGCATCACGCATTTTGTGTCTGCAATGGGTACCACCGGGACGATCAGTGGTGTGGGGCGTTACCTGAAAGAAGTCGCACCACAGGTGAATATTACCGGGCTGCAACCGGCAGAAAACAGCCAGATACCGGGGATCCGCCGCTGGTCGCCGGGTTACCTGCCCGGTATTTTTCAGCCACAACTGGTGGATGATATTCTGGATATCACACAGCAGGAGGCGGAAAGCACCATGCGTCAACTGGCGCAGCAGGAGGGGATTTTCTGTGGTGTAAGTTCCGGCGGGGCGGTTGCCGGTGCGCTGAAGATTGCACAAACACAGCCCGGAGCTGTGATTGTGGCGATTATCTGTGATCGCGGAGACCGCTATCTCTCAACCGGCGTTTTTGGCTGATAATCAGCGCAACAATCTGTTCCCGCTACTCAGTGCCGGTATTTCATGTGGACAGAAAGGCAGAGATACCCCGGCGTTATCGGAGTATCGCGGGAACTTAATGATTAATTTGACGTTTTTTCGGCGTACAGATATACACCCACGCCGGAGGCACATTAAATAACACACGCTCTTTGCGGAAATGAAAGTAGCGGTGCAGGTATTTCTCAAATTTAGTGGTGTACTGGAACAGAATAAACTGCCCGTCACTGACTTCAATATTATCGCGGACCGCTTTCAGAATACGCAATCCGGTGCGGCGATCGATTGAGAGAAACGGCAAACCGGAAAAAATAACATTATACGGGCGGCTCAGTTTCTCTGCGGAATCCGAAAAAATGCCCAGCCGGTCATCCTGAAATTTATTCAGCAGACTGACAAAATACGGGTCAATTTCATAGGCATCCAGGTTTGCCTGCGGGCTCATCTGTTCCAGAATCTGGCGGGTGATAACGCCGGTTCCGGCACCCAGTTCAGCAAAATTCTGTGTGTCTGCCCAGTTAACGTGACGAACCATTGCGCGGCACAACCAGCGGGATGACGGCGCAATGGTCCCCATCGTCGCAGGTGAAACAATAAATTTGCGGATGTACGCGTAATAACTTCGCAACGGTGAATAATCTGATACTTCCATAGGTATTCCTTACAGGCTCTGCCGGTGTTCTGTGCAAGAGAACATAACCCAAAACATATTTCCGCCCGGGATTGCTGCCGGGACGGTGCATTGGCAAAAATTAACTTATCCATGTTTCGGAATAAGCAGAACAGGAATCCTGACGGTAAATAGTCACGTCAGTGAAACATCTTCATCATATTCTCATTTCTCCTGATTCTCCATAGGGAATACGTGGATTTTTTCGCCGTCATAATATTAGGCTCTTTTTTTTTATTTTTTATTAAATATCATTGTGTTATTGGCCATATTTCAATAGAAAATCAAAAAAACGAATAAGATTATTTTGTTATAAATAAGAATGATATGTCCGGAATGGTACGGTTTCAGGCAGACCTGTCATCCGGATAATGATATGTGACAAAGGAAATACAGCTACATTAAATAATGATGATGCGTGCGGGAAGTGTTTTAACATGACACTCTGCGCCGGATGATTATTCTATATAATATCCGGCACAGAATATAAATTAACTAGTGATGTACTTTTCCATGATCCATAATCGCCTGGCGCAGACGCTGTTGCAGTTCATAACGCTGTTCGTACGGCAGCGGGTTAGCGTCACCCAGGCTAATCATTAATTCATTCATTGCAGTGATATTGTTGCTCTCAATCGCTTTTTCCACGGCAGCTTCACTCTGTGCATAATCACTCATCTGTTTTATCCTTCTCTTTCTGGTTTTGATGGTTTTATCCTACCCGAACGGCGGCGAAAACGTTAGTACAAAACAGGTGTCATCAGGCGGCATGATCATGATGATGAGGGGGTGTTATCAGCGGGGGCAGACCATAAGCCGCTCTTGCGCGGTCATTTCCACCGGCACCACACCGCCGGTAATATCTGTTTCCCCCTGATAAAATGAGACGCGGAAACAGGCACAACAGGCTCCGCACAGCATACAGGGATTCGTATCTGTATTTGTTTATCTTTTAAAGAGATAAAATAAACACGCGTCATAAGTAACTCTCCGCCATAATATTCTGCTCTCTTCTTCGCCGTAAACCTAAAAAATCCCCCCGCATGGCTGACAGTGATGCCCGTTTAAGTATGGTTTACTTTCTGCATCCGAAAACACAGGCGGAAGGCGAAGGGAAGCGAATGAAATTGTCTCAGGATGAGCGCAAAGCACTGTTGTTGCCAATCAGTGAAACACAGCCGCAGGGGCGCTATTTAAAGGCAGACAGTAGTCTGTACCGCCCGCTGCGTAACCTGTTTAATATTGCACAATCCTCATTACGCAAGCTGTTACAGCAAACAGAGGCAGAAGACCGGGCGCTGCATCAGCAGATGATGCTCAGTGATCAGGCGGCGCTCGCCGATGCGCTTTTCCCTGTACTACGCTGTACCGCCCGCGATTTAAGCCTTACCGGCTGGTTTATCAACAGTCAGATTTTACTGGACCCTACCCTTGAGGCACTTGAACTGTGCCTGTCCTGGTTTTCGCAGCAGATAACCGCGCACTGGGAATCGCTTCCTCCGCAGCATTGTGATGATGCCGGTGCCGGAGAGAGTAAATTGCAGGAGCTGGCACTGTTTATGGGGTCAGGGACGGAAAGCTGCCTGTTTTACAGTGCGGTTTTACTGCTGCCGGTGACAGATGACATGGCGTATTACCACTATCTGCAACAGCAGCGCCGTGCCCAAACTACGGATTTTCCGCCACTGACACCAGACGCCCGCGCGGCGGCACGTCAGCGCATTGATTTTCTTTCTGCCTGCCTGGCGCACTTGCAGCCACTGGTGCCGTTCTTTGCTGCTCAAAATAGTACGACTGATGTTTTCCCCGGTTTTTTTATTAATTTACTGACTGACTACCGGCTGGCGGTGATGACAGTCTGCGGGCTGCCGTTATCTGAAAAACAGGCGGAAGAAAGCCCTCCACAACCTCATACAGAGCCGGAGACTGTCGCAGAAAAATCCCGTCCGGCGCAGGCAGCACCGCATCCGGGTATTCCGGATTTACAATCGCTCAGCCAGCGTAATCACTATAACCGGGATGTGGCGTTGCATCAGTTACGCGACATTTCGCTCTATTTCAGGCGGAGCGAGCCGCACAGCCCGCTCTCCTATCTGCTGGAAAAATCTATCCGCTGGGGTCAGATGTCGTTATCTGAACTTTGGCAGGAAATTTTACTGGAAGATAACAGTTCATTACTGGACCGGATTTTTTCTCTGACCGGACTGAATGAAATACAAATGGCCACACTGCCTGAGCTCGGTAATGCGCCGGGTTCAGCAGGGGATAAGGCTATGGATAAAAACCCGGACTCACCGGCGGATGCCCGTAATACGGCACTTCGCTGGTAATTACAACACATAATAAGGATAGTTATGGCCAGTATTTATATGCGGATTGATGGTGTCGATGTTAAAGGCGGCGCAACAGTTATCGGGCTGGACGGAGCCGGCTGGTTTGCCGTGGACTCCTACAGCTGGGGCGGCACGCGCAATGTGGCAATGGATATCGGTAACGGCAATAACGCCGATTCCGGAATGGTTGCTATTCAGCCGGTGAATGTGGCGAAGCAGATTGATGGCGCATCGGAAGATCTGCTTTCATTTCTGTTTAACCCCGGCAAAGAGGGCAAAACAGTGGAAATCGCATTTACCAAACCTGAAGCTGATGGTTCAGGCGCGAAAGTGTATTTCCAGATAAAACTCTCCCATGCACGGCTTATCGGCTACAACGTCAGTGGTTATGACGGTGCGCAGCCTCATGAAATGATCACCTTTTCGTATGTGGAAATTTCGCAGAAACATGCCTACGAACTGGAAGGTGGTGAGCTGAAAGAGGGCGGTATCGTGACCTACAACCTGCCTCAGGGCAAATTATTGTCCGGCGCGAAGTAAACCTGAGCGGGAAGCCTGCGGGCTTCCCGTTTTATCCACTGCGTAAAGGAGAGCGATATGGCAATTAACGCGCAACATAAGCGGGTCAATAAAAACCGCGTCAGTATTACCTATGACGTTGAAACAAATGGTGAATCAGAAAACCGGGAATTGCCGTTTGTGGTGGGGGTGGTCGGGGATTTCTCCGGTCATAAATCTGCCGATAAAAAATGCGCACCGGAAGACCGCGAATTTACCGGTATTGATAAAGACAATTTTAATGATGTGATGGCGCAGATTAGCCCGGAGCTGACATTCAATGTCGATAACACTTTGTGTGATGATGGCAGTGAATTTCCGGTAGAACTGCGTTTTCAGTCAATGGCGGATTTTCATCCGGAAAATCTGGTGGATCAGATAGCGCCGCTTAAATCCCTGGTTGATACCCGTAACCAACTGAAAACATTGCTCAGCAAGGCTGACCGCTCCCGTGATCTGGAGCAATTGCTCAAAGAGATATTACAAAATACGCAGGCACTTGAATTGCTCTCGTCAGAATTGGCGGTAACGGAGGGCCGCAATGAGTGAGTCACTACAGGCGCAGGCCGCCGGGCAGGAAACAGTTTCTGAGCTGAGTTTTCTGGATCGCGCGTTGCAGGCGACCGTCCAGACCCCGCCGGATACCGCGCGGGAACTGATGACCGCACTGACACGCCAGGCAATGGAAGGCACGGTGAGCTGGGATAAAAACCTGACACTCACGCTGCGCAATGCGATTGCCGCGATCGACAATAAAATTTCAGCGCAGTTATCAAAGGTGATGATGTCACCGGACTTCAGGCGGCTGGAAGGCAGTTGGCTTGGTTTGCAGAAATTAGTGAAAAACAGTGATTTGGGCGCAGATTTAAAAATCCGTCTTGCTGATTTTACCAAGACAGAACTGCTGCAACAGTTTGAAAATGCCCCGGCGATTGATCGCAGCCCATTTTTTAATCAGGTGTATCAGGCGGAATTCGGCACCGCCGGAGGACAGCCTTACGGCACACTGCTCGGGGATTTTGAATTCGGCTACGGTGAAGAAGATGTCGCCCTGCTGCGCTATATGGGCGAAGTGGCCTGTGCATCTCATGCACCGTTTGTTGCCGCCGCCGGTCACACCATGTTTGATTTTCCGGCATTTACACAGTTTGCGGACGGCAAACCGGTTGCCGCCGGTTTTGATGCCCCGGCGTATGCGGCCTGGAATGCATTCCGCGCATCTGATGAATCCCGCTATGTGGCACTGACTCTGCCGAAAACCCTGGCGCGCACACCTTATGGTGCGAACGGTACGCCGGTCAGCGGTTTCAGTTTTGAAGAACTTCCTGTGCGCGAAGATGGCTCGGCACGGGTGTCGTCACAGGATCAGTTTGTCTGGAGTAACGCGGCGTATGCTTACGGGCTGTTGCTGACAGATTCGTACCGCCGTTTCGGCTGGTGTACGGCTGTCCGTGGTGCGGAAAATGGCGGCAAAGTGGAAAATCTGCCGAATTTTATTTATCGCAATGATGCCCGCGACACGGTGCAGATGTGTCCGTCACAGGTCAATCTGACGGATGAGCGGGAAAAAGAGCTGAGCGACCTGGGTTTTCTGCCGCTGGTTCATTATAAAAATGCTAATTATGGCGTTTTTATGGGTGCGCAGACGGTTCATAAACCTAAAAGTTATACCGATCCTGCCGCCACCGCGAATGCGGCAATTTCTGCCCGCCTGCCTTATGTGATGGCGAGCAGCCGTATTGCGCAGTATCTCAAAGTAATCGGGCGTGACCGTATCGGCTCAAATCTCTCGGCGGCGGATGTGGAAAAAGCGCTGAGCCGCTGGATCCATCAATATGTGAATCCGAATGCCATCGGCAATGAAGCCAAAGCGACCCATCCGCTGGCAGAAGCCAAAGTCACCGTGAGTGATTTACCCGGACGCCCGGGCATGTACGCTGCTGTTGCGTGGATACGTCCGTGGCTACAGATGGAAGCGCTGAGTGCGTCTTTACGGATGGTGGCCGATATTCCGGGCGGCTGATTTAGTAAGAGAAATATTCAGGAAAGGAATAGTCAGGAAAAGGAAGACGGATGATGACGGAGTATCAGGCGGGTACAGAGCAACAGGAGCACAACCGGCTTTGCGCCCTTATCGGGCAGTGGATCCATCTGATTGACCGGCGGTGCAGTACGCAGTTACAGCAGGTACTGAATCATCCGCAATTTTGTGCACTGGAAGCCCGCTGGCGCAGCCTTCAGCATCTTACCGCCCTGGTCAGCCGGTCCGGGCGGGTGATTATCCGCCTGCTTGATTTAGCATGGGCACCGCTGGCGCGGGATTTGAATACCGCCTTTGAGATCCGCCATACCCTTTTGTACCGCCTGTTGTATCAGCGGGAGCTGAACACGGCGGGCGGCACACCCTTTGGTCTTTTGCTGGTGGATCACCCGCTGGTCTTTACCGGCTGCGATGAGTATGACGAACTGTATACCGCTACCCGTCTCGCGGAGCTGGGCGAAGTCTCACTCTGCCCGGTTATCATGGGGACAGATCCGAAATTTACCGGTGATGACCTGCATTGGTTCACGGCTGACCGGGAACGGATTGCCAGGATACTCAGCAGCGACGATTACCGCCTGTGGGAAAAGTTACGTTGTCACGAAAGTGCGCGATTTTTATATCTGACATTACCCCGCTTTTTAGTGCGTTATCCGCATACCGCACCGCGCTGCGGATTTGTGTATCAGCCGGATAACCCGGCAGGCGGAGAATTATGGGGCAACGCGGCCTGGCTGCTGGTCATGAATGTTATCCGTGAATTTGAGCGGATAAGCTGGTTTGGTTTTCTGCGCAGCTATGACGACAATGCCACTCAGGGTGCGATCATAGCCCCGCTGACCGGCGGGGACAGTTGCACGCCGCCGGCTATCATCACCGAAACCGATCTCGCCTGTGAGCAGGACAGCTTCTGGGGAGAGCAGGGACTGACTGCCTGTACCTCCCTCTATCTCAGCGGGCAGTACGGTTTTTTCAGTCATCACAGTGTCTGGCAGCCGCCCGCACCTCACTGGCGGCAACTGACAATGTTACAGACCAACCTGATGGCCTGCCGGTTTGCGCATGCCATCAAAGCGCAAATCCGCGACAAAATCGGCAGTTTTGAAACCCTGGCGGCGTGTCAGCAGTCAGTCGAGCGCTGGCTGAAACAGTATGTCAGTGATGTGGATTACGGGGAGGAAGCCATTATGGCCGATTATCCGCTGCGTCAGGCCGGTGTTGAAATGAGTGCTGATGCCGCAGACCCGACCCGCTACCGGTGCCGTATCTGTCTGCAACCACAGTATCAGTATGATATCAGCGAAGCAAAAGTGGATATCGCGCTCTGGTTTACGCGCCCGCAAAATGAGGTGCTGTCGTGAGTCTGCTTGAGCGCCTGTGTCATGATGCGGACGATTTGCCGTATCTCAGTGATCCTTACCGCTCCGTTGTGGCGCACCTGTATCAGATTATCAATGCCCGCGCGCCGGTCTGGCCGGGTCAAAAGCCTGCGGCGCGGGCAGGCGGAATAACCACGTTCGGGCTGAGTCACCTGCTGCGCTCGCAGGGAAAGTTTCATCTCACTGTTATCACTCAGGAAATTGAAGCGCTTATCCGGCTTTATGAACCCCGTCTGCAACAGGTAACGGTTTGTACCGGATTGCAGGCGTATCAGCAGCATCAGGTCAGTTTTGAGATTACGGCACGGTTGATTGACGCGCTCGGCGGCGGAGAACTGAGTCTGCAGGCGTGCCTGGATTTTAATACCGGGCAGATGATAAGCAGCGGGGACAGTCATGCGTAATACGACACTGCACTATTTTGAACAACAGCGGCGTCTGTTACAGGAAGGGCTGGCTGAATTTACCCGGCTGCATCCGCATCAGGCGCAATTACTGGGGATCGGATACCGGGAAATCACAGATCCGCAATTGCGTGCGCTGATTGACGGCGTGGCATTTCTCAACGGGCTAACCGCACAACGGCTGGATCGTATTGCGCCGGCGCTGACGGAAACGCTGATCCGCATGGCATTTCCTGATTATTTACGCCCGGTTCCGGCACTGATGCCGGTGATATTCACGCCGCAACCGGAAGCGATGCAGGCAACAGAACTCCCGGCGGATACGCCGTTCAGTACTCAGAGTCACACAGGGGAAACGCTGTACTGGCGGACACAGGCGCCGCTGACACTTCTGCCGCTGGCACTGACGGCACAGCAATTTATTGCGCGGGACACGGCGTACCGGGAAAACGGACACATGTACAGTGCGTCCTGTTCGCTTCTCCTGACACTGTCGGTGACCGCACCCGGCGTGACACTGGCGGCGCTGCCGCTCTCTTCACTGACGCTGAATTTTACCGGAGAAGGTGAAGCGCCGTGGCAGGCAGATGACACTGTTCACCGCCTGTGTGCGGGGATCCGCCTGACCGCCGGGGAAACCGTCCTTTTTTTTACCGGCACATATTTGTCACCGTCTGCCCCTGAGCCACAGCGCAGAGACAGGCGATACGGTCAGTGCACTGCTGTATCATGCATTGTGGCGCCCGGAGCGCCACACCGGGGTGATGCTGCAACTTGGTGATGTCCTTACTCACTGCCGTGAACGGACATTCAGCCTGGAATTTCTGTTCCGTGAACTGCCGCCTGATCCGGCGGTATTTGATCAGAACAGTACGATCACACTGTTCAGTGCGGTACTGACAAATTGTTTCCCCCATCAGACTGAGCCGCTGCGCATTACCCGGGATACCAATCCGCACCGGATCTGCACAGACACACACGCGGATTTCATTCTGCATTCTGTGGAAGAAGTGACGGATATCAGCACGCTGCCGTCTGCCACGGTCGCGCAGTTGTATCATGAAACCGCAGGTATTCCCTCCCGCTGGTACTGGCAGGCGGTGTGTGCAGATGATGGCGCGGTAACTCATCTTAATGCCATACGGTCTGAGCCGCGGACAGACGGCGAAACAGAAACATCCGGACTTTGGGTGCTGCGCACAAGGGTAACTCAGGGCGCGGCAGCCACCCGTTGCGCGGTAACGTCGGCGGTAAATTCCCTGCGGGCAGAGCCGCTGGCGTACCGCGCGTCGGCAACGCAGCGCCCGTTACTCACCCCGCTGATATCGCAACCGGACCCGGACGCGCTCTTTATGCATCACCGGCACACGCGGTTGTCTGATCTTATCCGCAGCCCGCAGGGCGCGGCACCACTGAAAGCCTTACTTACTCTGTATGACAGACAATCCGCACCGGTGCTTTCCCGCCTGATAGCGGCAATTGACGATGTCACTTCCTCGACCGGGGTTACTGTCCGTTTTTATCAGAACACCCCGCTGACTCTCACCGGACAGCATATTACGGTCACACTTTCACAAAGCGCCCCGGTTGCGGGAACGGCATTTTTTGCCGCATTGCTGGAAGCGGTTTTTATTGTGCTGAGTGATGATGATGAATTTATACAACTGACATTGCGCTGGCAGGAAAATGTGCGTGAAGCACATCACTGCCCGCTGAGATTGTCTGCTGAGATGAACGGATGAAGCGGCGTAATCCCCCCGGGCTGCTCGGCTCTGATGGTGTATTGCCCCGCTGTATTACCGGGCGGGTGGCGGAATACGCACAGGTGCATCAGCAGTGTGCACCACAGGATTTTTTCCGTATTTTTGATAAATGCTGCGACACATTACAGAGCAACATTAATAAAAAACAGCGGGTTACGGCTGATTCCACACCAGAGACATTACCCCTTACCCGGCTGTTACAGGGACTGATGCCTGAAGACAGCGTTTGTTACCCGGGAATAGGGATGACCCTGAGCGGCAATGTCCGGCTGCGCGCACTCAGCAGGCTGGCATCGGCTTATTTTGCACAGCGGACCGACTTTCACTATGCGCCGCCTGTCCGCGTGCCGTATACCCCGCGCGCGGGAACAGAACGGCTTCTCGGCGGCGGGGCGATGCTGGGCAGCCATTGTCTGCTTCGCACCGCACATCTGGTTATGACGATATATGCAGACAGTCTGCGGGTGTATGACGAGTGGCAGCCCGGCGGGCTGCGTGACCGGTTATGCGGGCAATTTCTCCGCACCTTTCTCCGCCGTCCGGTTTTGTGGCAGGTGATTATCCGCCCGTCAGCGGCACTGATACTCCCTGCGCAACTGGCTGTTACGCCATCATTATTGGGACGGAATATCTGTCTCTGACAAGGATCTGACAAGGAATAGTTATGCTGGCTATCGATTTAAACCATTTAATCAAACGGTTATCCCCTGAACTCATTACCACACTGGAAGAGGCGGCACAGGAATGTGTGCGCCGTCATCACAGTGCCATCACGCCATTGCACTGGTTTCTGGTAATAGCGAAACGGCGTGACCTGCACTGGTGTGCGGCGCAGGGCGGGTCACCGGTGCTGCAAAATTGTTTGCATGATGCGCTGGCGGCATTAGTGCCGGAGGCAAGTACCTCGCCGGTTTTTGCCCCGGCACTGATTGAGCTGATGAAAACCCTCTGGCTACATACTTCGCTGAATCAATGCGGGCAACGTATCAGCGATTTGCATATTTTGCAGGTGTTACGCCAGCCCGCCGCGTGCCCGGGAATACCGGCAGCGGTAACAGCGTGGGCGCAGGAGGTTGATCCCGGCTGGCTGGCGGCACAACTGAAAACCCTGCCGGAAGCGGATGTTGCCCCCGCGATCAGTATGTCAGCCCCGGAAACACTGCTGGAAACCATGTGCGACCTGACGGCACTTGCGCGCGCGGGAAAACTGGACCCGGTTATCGGGCGCGACAGTGAAATCCGGCAGATGCTGGATATTCTCTGCCGCCGCCGCCAGAACAGCCCGATCCTGGTCGGGGAGGCAGGTGTCGGAAAAACCGCCATAGCAGAAGGTCTGGCTCAGCAAATTTGTGACGGACAGGTTCCGGCGCGTTTACGCGGCTGCGAAGTATGGGAGCTGGATTTGACTGCATTGCAGGCAGGTGCGGCGATGAAGGGTGAGTTTGAGCAACGCCTGAAAAATGTACTGGCAGAGATCCGCGCCGGGAGCACACCAAAAATTATTTTTATCGATGAAGCGCATACCCTGGTTGGTGCAGGCGGCAGTGCCGGGCAGGGAGACGCTGCCAATATTCTGAAACCGGCACTGGCGCGCGGTGAATTCAGGGCAATAGCCGCGACAACCTGGTCGGAATATAAACAATTCATTGAACCTGATCCCGCGCTGACCCGCCGTTTTCAGCCGGTAAAAGTCGCTGAACCGGATGAATCCGTAACACTGAGTATTCTCAGTGCGCTGCGCCCCGTGCTGGAACAACATCATGGTTTGCCGGTAACCGACGCGGCACTGGCGGCGGCTGTGCGGTTATCTGTCCGTTATCTGCCGGAACGGCAATTGCCGGACAAAGCGATCAGCCTGCTGGATACCGCCTGCGCCGGTCTTGCGGTATCGCACTCAGTCACACCGGAGGATGCTGCGGATGCCGTGGATGAAACCCATATTGCGGCGGTTATTGAAATGTGGACGGGCATTCCCGCCGGACATCTGGCGGGGGATGAAATCACCAGGCTGACAGAGCTGGAAAGCCGCGTGGCAGAGCGGGTGATAGGTCAGACAGCACCGGTTGCCGCTATCGCGCAGGCTATCCGCATTGCGCGTACCGGGCTGAATAACCCGGCGCGTCCGCAGGGTGTTTTTCTGATGTGCGGGCCGAGCGGTGTCGGGAAAACCGAAACGGCGCTGGCAATGAGTGAAGTGCTCTGCGGTGACGAACGCCGGGTGGTGACACTCAATATGACCGAATTTAAAGAGCCGCATAAAGTCTCCATGCTGCTCGGCGCACCGGCGGGCTATACCGGCTACGGCAAAGGCGGGGTACTGACGGAAGCCGTGCGGCGCAATCCGTACAGTATTTTACTGCTCGATGAAATGGAAAAAGCGCATCCCGCTATCCATGATGTGTTTTATCAGATTTTTGATAAAGGCCGGATCACCGACAGTGAAGGGCGTGAAATAGATTTCCGTAACACGGTCATCATTATGACCACCAATGCCGCCGACAGTGACATTGTCGCGCGCTGCCGTGACGGGCGTCCGGGGGTGAATGAACTGGTACCGGCGATTTTTCCGGTTCTGCTGCACCATTTCAGACCGGCGTTTCTCGGGCGGACCACCATCATTCCGTATTATCCCCTCAATGACGATGAAATGACTGCCATTGCCCGGCTGTCACTGGACAAAATAGGCAAACGTATTCGTGAAACGTATCAATGTGAATTCAGCTATACGGATGAATTAATAACGTATCTGTTATCGCTGCCGTATTCAGCAGAAACCGGCGCAAGAGCTATTGAGCAGGGGCTGGCGGGTAAACTTCTGCCTCTGATTGCCGAAGCTTGTATTAACAAACACCGGCAGGAGACTGCCATTACCCGGGTTTCATTATCTGTCATTGATAATGAGCCTGATGTTTTTATTGATTAAGCGCAGGATCACAGCCATGTCATTAACGATTCGGATAATCAGCTCACCGGATGATCAGGGAAACCGTCCGTCACAATACTATTTTGATGGTAAAGACGGCACCATCGGCCGGGATGCGCAAGCCGATATTGTTCTGAATGATCCGCATGCGCATATTGATGATATTCATGCCACGCTGCGTTGTACGGAAACGGGCTATGTGCTGACAGACAACAGCCGTGACGGCATTTTTATTAATAATAATCCGCAGGCGCTGGGCTGCGGGCTGCATTATGCGCTACAGGACGGGGATATGCTGGCAGTCGGCTCATTCCGGCTGCTGGTGTCCTGTTTTATGCCGCTGAACACGCCACAGGCCTTACCGGCGGAGAATGCCGATGATGAAGCCGCTCTATGTGGATTATTCTCCCCGGAAGATAACGCGGCACATTTTGCAGACGATCCGTTTCTCAGTACTGAACCGCCTAAAAAGCCGGAGCCTCACGAGATCCGCTACCGCTTTTCCGCCGTCGCCAGACCCTATTCCCGTCCGGCACCTGAACCAGAGCCTGAGCCGGAACCCGATGTGATACCTGTTTCTCTTGTCAGTGAACCGGCACCGGCGTTTTTTCCTGATGACGCGCCCGTTGAGCTGCCGGATACAGAGACACTTTCACCGGAGCAGCTCAGTCGTGAAAAACTGGCGCTTGTCCGGATACTGTTGCCGGAAATCAGCCGGGCACTGAGCTATGCCGCAGATAAAGTGATCCGCGATATTTCTCCTCTGCACATGACCGCGCTGTGCCGTGATCAGAAACTGGCGAAAAAAATCGATTACTGGCAGGCCTACCAGCAATTTTTCAGCCGGCAGACAGCTGATAATCAATTGCAAAATAAGCTTATTGATTATTTTCGCAGTGAATTTTACACACAGATTATTGAGTCAGTATGAGGCGGATAATCAGCGTTATCCTGTTTTTCTCTGTACTGACAGGACTGACTGCCTGCCGGAGTCTGACATTACCGGAAAGTGGGGTGCTGCGGGTGGCTGTCCGCGCACAGGAGAATATTAATCCGAATGCGGATAACCGGCCTGCACCAATCGTTCTGCGGATTTATCAGCTTAACAGTGATGAAATTTTTAACCGAGAACCCTTTATGGCGCTCTGGCAGCATGATCAGTCACTGCTGAAAGAGCAGTTGCTGGCAAAACGCACCACCGGGCCTGTTTATCCCGGCAGTGACGAAAATCTGCTGCTGCCGTTGCAGGCGGGAACCACTCACATTGGTGTACTGGCGGGCTTTGCAAGAGCCGGTGAGGCAAAAAACAAAATAGTGGCAGCGGTGCTGCCTCTGCCGGTCATGCTGATGTCGCTGCATCTGGACGGACTGACGATGAGTATGACTGCCGGAGCGGATGCTGATGAATGATGATGCAGGCGTCTGGTGGCAGGAAGGGCTGTTTTTACAGCCCGCTCATTTTCAGCAGGAGAGCCGCTGGCACAGCCGCTGTCAGCGCGACAGTCTGATGCTGATAAGCGGCGGGGCACACGGTTTTTCCCGGCTGGAAACGGATGAGTCGTTGCTGAGCGCAGGTAAACTGACGCTGTTGCAGGCGCGGGGTGTGATGCCTGACGGTACACCGTTTGTGCTGAATTCGCCGCTGACAGCCGATCTCTGCGGGCTGAACGGTGATATTACTTTCTGGCTGACATTGCCGCTGACATCTGCGGCAGACCGCTTTGTTGCCTGTCCTCTCAGTGTAACGGATTGCTGCACTCCGCAAACACAGCCGCCGGTGATGATGAGTGTTGCGGCACTTAATCTGCAACTGAAAAGTGATTCACAGCGGCGTGATGATGAAACGGCTCTGGCGGTTGCACGTCTGCATTGCACTGACGGCAGCGCCCGCGTATCACCGGAACCTGATTTCTGTGCGGTCACTCTGTTTGTGCAGGATAACCCCTGGTTATGCCGTCAGATGGACGATGTACGCACGTTGTTACAGCAAAAGCTGCAACGCCTGCATGATACCCTGGCACATCTGCGCAAACAGGCCGGATACCAGACAGACGGCACCCGGGAAACGGCATTCCGCCAACTGATGCCGCTGTATTCGCAACTCCCGGCGGGAACACAGGGCGACAGTATGACGCCCCGCGAATTCTACCGTTTTTGTCTTCAGTTACAGTCGGTGTTGTGCGCGCTGGTCTTTACCTGGCCTGCGCAGGCGCAACCGTGGCGTAACGATGACCATTTCAGACTCTTTTCACCCTGCCTTGAGGCACTGAAACAACAGCTATCCCCGCAGGACGGCACACAGGTGCAGACACTGACATGGGATACGCAGTTGCTGGCATCCCGCCGGTTATTACGTGTTTCGCTTCCCGCAGATGCGCTGTCAGACCATTGCCGCATCATTCTTGAATATGAAGATGATACCCGCACGCAGGCAGATACCGCACTGATCGCCCGCTTGTTAAAACTGGCGGGAAACAGCCAGATAGCGGCCTGTGTGAATAACGGGCTGACCGGGATACCTCTGCTTGCGCTGGCGGTGCCGCCGGACGGGATCCGCAGACGACCGCAGGCAGTCTGCTTTGAGCCTGACAAACGCAGCCCCTTGTGGGCGCGGCTGGTACAGCAGGACACCGTGCTGGCACTGCATATTGATGGTCAGCTGCGTAATTTCACACTGAATGCTTATCTGATTACCGGGAGGTAACCCTGATGGACACATTTTCCGCAATACCGGCAGACACTGCCGTGAAAAGTGGTGAACAGCCGCCTGCCGGACACAATATTCTGTTAACCGCCGGGGAGCCGTTATTTCAGGCAGTGATCATGCTGGCGCAGGGACACATTCCTGCGGATATTACGTTTTTCCGCCGGCAGATGTTACAGGCACTGAGCCGGTTTTACCGGATTTGCGCAGCGCATCAGGTACATCCCTCATTAACCGGAAAAAGTGCGTTTGTCTGGTGCGCCGCGCTGGATGAAGCCGTACTGGTCACGCCGTGGGGTGCGACATCCGCCTGGCATGAACACACACTGACCGGCACGGTATTTCAGAATCGCCGGGGCGGGGAGGTGTTTTTCCGTTATCTGCAACTTGCCGTACATAACCCCGGCCCGCTTCATGATTTTCTTGAGCTTCAGTTCTATGTGTTATCCCTTGGTTTCAAAGGTAAATACCGTGCACAGCCGGATGCGCTGGCCGCCTGCTATGTCCGGCTGCGCCATTGTCTGGTGACGGAAAACAAGGTACCGGGAAAGGTGCGGAAAACCGTACAGGTGCGCGGGAACAGACCTGTGCGTCTGTTTCCGCTCACGCTGATTATATCCGGCGCGCTGCTGGTCTGTATTGCCCTGCGGATAGCCGCAGATGTGTATTACCAGCATACATTGCAGCAATTCAGTGCTGCGCTGACCACACTGCTCTGATAAGGAAGAGACTGATGAAAATCCGGGCTGTGGCAGGTTTTATCACCGTGATACTGATACTGGGCGGGTTGAATATAACGGCCTGGTATTACCGCGCAACACAGGGCGGCAGCATATTGTTGCCGGTGTTGGTTACGCTTCTGAGTGTGAGTTTTGCGGTTTACATCCTGATAAAAACGGCATTTCGCAGTGCAACAGACGAGAAAAAAATTGCAACGTCTGCAACAGCGTCGTGAATACAAAATGCATTGGCGCAGGCTTATCCGGCAGTTACGCCGCAGTGGAGGCGCTCCGCGCCGTGATCCCTACCGGGTGCGGGCTTACTGGCTGGTGTGTGAGGATTTACACCGGGCGCAGGCGTGCCTGAAGCAGCATGGTTTTACGCTGGTGGCGGATAACGACGAATTGCTTTGCTGGCAGGCGGGAAAAACCGTGATCTGGGTCAGCACATTTACCCGGCTTGCCGGTGACGGCGGGCAGGAAAGCGCCCGGCAGTTACTGCGCCTGCGTCCGCGTCAGCCACTGAACGGGTTTATTGTATTGCATGACGCAATGTCTGTTGCCGCACTCAGTGCCGAGCAGGCGCAGCAGCAGGGGCTGGCGCATCACCGGGCGTTAATGACCTTTGCCACACACTTACAGTGCCGCCCGCCGCTGCATCTTGCCATCTGCGGATTAAGCAGTGTACCGGCGCTGCGCCGCCGGTTTGCCGACCCGCTACAGGCACAATTTTGTCACAGCACAGATTTTTGCCGTGAACGACAGGTGCTGCCGGATGCCCCGTTTGCGCAATTTGTTGCTGATCTTATCAGTGAATTACAGCAGAAACAGACCGCAGAACTGGTGGTGGGTCAGACACAGGAAAATGCCGTGATCCTGAATTTTCCCGCACAACTACAGGAACATCTGTCTGTGTGGGAGCACTATGCAGGCGCGCTGCGCCATCATCGCCCGGCAGGAACCCGGCTGGTTTTGTCGTCGGCAATGCTGTGTGCGGGGGAGTCTTCACACCAGCAGATTGCCACGCCACTGTTTGAGCGGGTTATTCACGGCAGGGATGAGGTTATCCGCACCGGACAGGAGCGGCGTTATCTGCTGGCGTACAGCCTGGTGGTCAGTCTTTGTCTGTCCGGGCTGGCGGCGGCGGGTTTTATGCAGTGGACTCAGTGGCAGGATCAGCGTGATACAACAATACTTCGCCGGGATCTTCTCGCCGGTCTGATGGCGCAGCAGGACAGTGACCGGGTTCACCGCCTGCACAGTCTGCAACCGCTGATGGCTGATCTTCGCCGGGAATACCTCGCCCGCTGGTGGTTTCCGTCGCAGGAACTGCCGGTATACCGCCGTTATCAGCAGCAGATCCGCAACATCGTGTTTCCGCGTCTTGCCGTACAGTGGGAACGGCGTCTGAAAACGGCACAGGCAGAATTTTCCCCGCAGTTATTGTCGGTTATCCGTGATTATCAGCAACTTTTTACCGACGATCATATCGGCGCTGCCGTCAGTGATCTCAGCAGCAGTGATGATATCACCGCGCTGCTGAGTGATTACCCGGTTCAGCCGCTCAGCCTCAGTGAGAAGCGGTTATATAATAGCGCTCTTGTGGCGGACGCAATGCAGCAACTGATGGCGGCAGATCCTGCGCAGGTGCTGTATCACGCATTGCGTGACCGGTTTGATCAGCAGCAGACACCTCAGTCTGTCTCACTCACAACCGTATTTGCCGCAGATTTGTCCCCTCTGTTTCAGCCCGGAAATCGCTTTGCACAGATCCCATTTTCTATGACAAAGGCCGGTTATCAGAGCTGGCAGGCACAATGGGAGGATGAGGGTTTTCAGGCGCATTTTTCTGCACTCTCTGAGCCATGGTCTGGCAATTCAGACATTAAACCGGAAATGGTGGTCGCTCAGATTAACCGGTTATATGAGGAGGAATACATTCAGTTCTGGCAGCAATTTTTATCTGAACTGTCACTGAAAAAAGTTACTGTGCCGCAGGCTCTGCTGGCACAGTTGCAGCTTCCCGGTCAGAACTACCGTGACCCTGTTCTTGCCGTGATCCGCGGTATAACCCGCAATACCCTGTTTGTGGCGGATAATAAAGGTACCGCACTGCCGGATTTAAAAGCCGGACAGCAGACTGCCGCACTGCTGGGACTGAGTAAAATCAGCCGCAAGCTGAGAAAAGCGGGGCGCTGGCAGTCAGTTTTTACAAAACGCAAAACCACGGATGAGCCTGACGGAGCTGCTATCACACAGGCATTCGCCGGATACCATTCATTACTCACCCCGGCAGGCGATCCTTCACCTGCTCTGGTGGCGTGGCAGCAGGCCGCCGGTGCATTACGGATACAGTGGCAGCAGGGACTGAGCGCGCCGGATCCGCAATACGGATTTTATCAGCAACTGATGACAGGTACCGCTGAACCGGCAGCCGCGCCGCTGACAGGTGTGCCCGGAGAATTATCCGCCTGGCTTGAGCAGTGGCGGCAGCAATCATCACAACTACAGACGATAATGGCGGAGCGCTGGCTTGACAGTCAGTGGCAGCAGCGTGTGTATCCGTTCTGGCGCGACCGTCTCGCGCCGTATTATCCGTTTACGTCAGATAATGCGCAGTCAGTTGAACTGACTGATTTACATGATTTTTTAGCCTCTGACGGTGTAATGGCAGCATTTCTGCAATCTCTGCCGTCCGGCACCGGGGTCCCGGCGCTTGCCCGAATCACCACACAAACAGAGCAGTTGCGTCAGCTTTTTTATGCAGACGGGCAATCAGCACTGAATATGCGGGTGGATATCAGCCCGGTGTCGCTGACGCCCTCGCTTTCAGGGTTCCGGCTCACTCAGGGAAATGATGTCCTGCTTTATCAGCAGGGGCCGCGTGTCCGGCAGGTTTTTCACTGGCCACCCGCACCGGATGCCGCACAACTGACGACGGATTATGTCCGCCGGGGAAACACCGTATTTTCGGCCTCGGTGCCCGGGGAATGGGGATTGCTGCGCTGGCTGATGTCAGCACAGACACGCGGTTCGGCAATGGTGCCTGAAATGTCGGTATCAGATAACGGATATGAGTTTCGTTTCAGTTACCGGATAAACGGCAAACCGTTTCCGTTACTGTCTGCATTATTCAGTGAATACCGGTTGCCGGTATCATTATTAAACGTCGGTGATACAAGCAGTAATTTCGCTGAAAATCCACAAAATCGCGATAATGGATGCGGGAATTGTGCTGCGGTTCCGTGACACACTGACCTCTCTGTCAGGCTGAAATAATGAGTAATGTTATGGACAACTATGCTGAACAGCCCCGTCCGTTGACGGTTGTGATTGATAACAGCACACCCTGTGTGGCGAGCCGCCTGCATGCACATGAATCATTAGCAGACGGTTTCCGGCTGGAGGTCAGCCTGCTGAGCGTGACGCCGCTCACACCCGCATTGTTAGGCAAGCTGGTGGTTGTCAGCTACCGGGATCATGACATCATCCGTACCTTTGCCGGTCTGGCAGAACAACTTGAATGTGAGGGGTTTCACCCGGACAAACAACACTATTTTTACCGTATCACGGCAACAGACCCGATCACATTTCTCCGTCACGGGCAGCAAAGGCGGCTGTTTCAGAATCAGAACAGCAAAGCGCAGATAACCACGTTGCTCACCGCACATCAATTATCTGCATTTGTCCGTTTTGCCTTGCGCCATGAGGGGGAAGCCACGCCCTGTATGTGTCAGATGGATGAAAGTGACAGCGCGATGATCCGCCGGATTATGGCGGCACAAGGCTGGTTTTGCTTTCGCAACCCGGACAATATCACGCAATGGACAATAACCGATTCGCTGCAACATGCAGCATTGGCGACGTGCGGGGATATTCCCTGGCGGGTGGCACAAACAGATGATGGCGCACGAATAACACAATTCCGTGCCTGCTGGCAGGCAACGGGACAACATTTTTCTGCGCAAACTTACTCTCAGGAGCAGCATCACAGCCGCACGGAGACACAATTGCTGTCTGTGGCAGGCACCACACAGCAGGTGCACTATTATGACACTCCTGCGGACAGCGCGCAGATTGCCTGTGATGCGGCGGCGGTTTGTGCGCACTATTATGAAGCGGGATCGGCAATTTCATCACTTTGTGCAGGGATGCGTTTCCGGTTTTGCGATCATCCGGTTGATGATTATAACGACGAGTATTATATCAGCGAGATAACGCACACTGCCGAGAGCAGCGAAACCGGCGGAAATCCGTTGTATCACAACACTTTCCGTTGTCATCAGACACACACACCATTCCGTGTACCGCTGATTGCCAAACCACGCAATCATGCATTACAGACTGCAACCGTGGTCGGGCCGGATAACAGTGAAACCTGGTATGACGCGCAGGGGCGGGTGAAAGTCCGCTTTCACTGGGAAGATAACAGTGGTGACGGCAGTTTATCTCAGGCGTGGTTGCCGATCATTGCCCCGGGTGCCGGAGCCGGTGCGGGCGTTCAGTTTTTACCCCGGGTCGGGGACGCGGTGGTTATCCAGTTTCTTAATGGTGACCCGGACAAACCGGTGGTGGCGGGTGCGCTCTGGTATCGTGACCATCCGCGCCCTTTCAGTGACGCTGCCACCAGCGGGATCTACAGCCGATCTACGCCGGATAGTGCGCGCGGTGCCGGGAACCAGCTGCGCTTTGAAGATAAACGGGATGAAGAGTGTCTTGCACTGGCAGCGCAGCGTGATTTACAGCTGACGGCAAATAATGACTGGCTGACGCAGATAAAAGGGGCTATCCGCTGTGAAACAGATAAAAGCCTGACTGTCGCCAGCAAAGAAAATATGCAGTATCAGAGTGAAAAACAGTGGCAGTTGAATGCGCGGGAAGGGATCACCCAACAGACAGAAAAAAACCTGAAAATGCAGGCGGATAACACACTGACCGCTGATGCAAAAACCATCACTTTAACCGCCGCACAAACGCTTACCCTTGCCGTCGGCAGCAGCAAAATTGAACTTTCCGCAAGCGGGATAGCACTCAGTGCGCCGCAGATTACTGTAAAAGGTGACGGGAAAGTGACACTGGAAAGTGCCGTTCTGACCATGAGTGCACAGGCAAAAGCACAACTGACCGGCGCGCTGGTGCAGATAGACGCCTCGGCGATGGCAGAAGTGAAGGGCGGCGCGGTTGTTAAAATTAACGGCGCACTGACAACGATTAATTAAGGGGCGGCAATGCTGAGCAAAATACCCTACAGCAGTGTGATGCAGGTGATGAAGAATTACACACCGTCAGACGGCGCAATTGCACTGGCAGAAAAATACCCTGTTCCGGCAGATTTTTTGTCTGCCGCGCAACAACAGAAATGTTATGCGGATGCCGTGCTTTTTCTTGCTCACGGATTGCCGCTGAAAGAGGCGCTCTGGTGGGGCTATTGCTGCGCGCAGAGCCTGACGGAATGGACAAAGGCAGATCAGATTGTACTGGAAACCGTCAAAGCCTGGCTGTCCCGCTCAGGGGAAGTGCAGCGGCGCAGTGCCGGTGATGCCGCACAATTACAGGGACAGGAGGCCGCCGCCGGCTGGCTGGCACAGGCGGTGTTCTGGAGTACCGGCAGCATGCTGGATGCCGCACAGCCGCCATTAGTCGCACCGCCGTTTTTGTATGCACAAGCGCTGAGCGGAGCGGTGAATCTGATGGCGGTACTGCCTGACGGCGCGCAGGCAGCAGCGCGTTACCCGCATTTTATCTCTCTGGGAGTGAAAATTGCCCGCGGGGAGAGTGTATGAAACCCGCGGCGCGAACCGGCGATATGCATTTGTGTCCGGGACAAACGCCCCCGGTTCCGATCCCGCATGTGGGCGGACCGGTTCTGCCCGCGCCGTCCACCATTCTGATTGGCGGATTACCGGCAGCAACACTCGGGCAGATGTGCGTGTGCACCGGGATACCTGATGTTATCGCTACAGGCAGTATGACGGTACTTTTGAATAACAAACCCGCGGCCCGTCTGGGAGACAGCACGGCGCACGGCGGCACAATTATATCCGGTATGCCTTCAGTGCTTATCGGGGGATAGTGTTATTTTATCAATAAAAAGGGAATTTTATGGCAGGAAATATAATGGCGGTGGCGCAGAAAGGCGTGACAGGTTTTAGTACACTAGTTGGCTTAGGTGCATTGGATACACCACTTGGTGCGCTGGATGAAAAAGTGATGGCTGCAGAGCGGACAAAAATAGCGCTCTCTGTTAAAAAGCTCTATTCCACCTATATCTCGCAGGCGGTGGGTGCAAAAGTGCATACTACCGTCATGGTTGGCGCAGACAGCGCACAGCGAATGCATCTGGATCAGGATGTGGTCGGCGGGAAAGGTTTGCTGGATGAAACCGCCGGTATTTACCAGGACGGGCGGGAGAGTAAAACGTACCGGGTGATGCGGAAAATGGCGGATAAAGCCCGGGTTCAGGTGACAAAAAATCTGGCAACTCATCTGACCACGCCGCTTGGATTTATCCCTGACGGGGGGATAAGTAAAATGGTTGCCTCTGCGGCGCTCGCCGTGATGGATCAGGGTAAAGCTATCCGCCGCAGCCGTAAAAGCGAACACTATATTAATAATAAAAAAGGGGTAGCCGGACAGATTGGCAGTGTTGAAGCGCAGCGAAAATCAGCCAAATGGAGCAGTAAAACACTTGGCGGGGTCGGCGGTGATTTACAGCGTAATCTGTGTAAACTGAAACAGTCGGTTCAGGTGCTGCAAAGTCGTGAACAGAGCACCCGCCAGCGTATTGATATGATGAATGCACACAGTCATAATCATCTCGGCAGCCATGAATTATCACAAATCCGTTCATCGCTGACAGATCTCTCCATGAGTTTTCATGAGAGTCTGCATTATGTCGAAAAAGTCACCAATATGTGTACTTTGCTGGATGCGGCAAGTTGTGAAATTAAAGCGCACATGGACAATATGCTGACACTGCTTGAGGCAACAGAGTCCACTCTGATGTCTCAGGGAGATGAATTTTTCCGCTGATTCAGCTGGTTACCGGGAATTCCCCCGTATTGCAGACAACAGTACGGGGTAAAAATCCTTATAAACAGAACATAATGTTGCCAATTCTCTTTCACTCCGGCGTCACTTCATGCAGGATTACCGTCAGATATTTTCTGGCGGTAATAACTGAGAAAGAGATGAATACAGAAGAACGCCTGCGCTGCCTGACGCAATTACTCGTCAGACATACGGCACAGCGTGAAGACGGATGGGATACTGAGGTTCCCGGATTGTCACTGTGCCGGTGGACGGCACCCGCAGAGCCGGAAGGCTGGTTATATGAGCCGGGTATTGCCCTGGCGGTTCAGGGCGCGAAGCGCATCACTATCGGGGATAACAGTTATTGTTACCGCGCAGGCGAGGTGTTGCTGACCTCTGTTGATATCCCGACAATTGCGCAGGTATGTGAAGCCACACCGGATGCCCCGTTTCTGGCGGTAATGATTAAACTGAATCTGAACGATATCCCGGCACTGATTCAGGAAAGCCGGTTTCAGTTACTGACGCCTGTCGTGGCCGCACCCCAGGCGGTTATGCCGGCAACGGATGCACTGGTAAGCTCCGTGTGCCGTCTTCTGGCATTACTCGATGCCCCGGACGATATTCCGGTAATGGCGCCCCTCATTAATAAAGAAATTCTGTATTACCTTCTGAAAAGTGATCAGGGTGCGCGTTTGCAACTGATGGCGTCACAAAACAGCCAGTGCAGCAAAATCACCCGGGCATTGTGTTATCTCAAAGAGCATTACCATGAAGCGCTTTCGGTGGAGTCACTGAGTCACCATGTCCAGATGAGCACATCCTCTTTTCACCGTCATTTCAGACAGATAACGCACATGAGCCCGTTACAATATCAAAAATGGCTGCGGCTGAATGAAGCCCGGCGTTTGCTGCTGGTGGAATCAACGGATGCCGCAGAAGCTGCTTTCCGCGTTGGTTATGAAAGTGCATCTCAGTTTAGCCGCGAATACAGCCGGCTATTTGGTCTGCCGCCCGGACAGGATAAAAAACGGTTACAAATTATGCCTTCCGCGTAAATTTTTGGGTTGAATGAGAGGATCAGGCAAAGATCAGGGAGGATAGGTTAAGAGATTTACGGGATATATCGCTTAAGATAAAACTATCAGCAAAATGAATATCTGAGAGTGTAATTCTATGAAAAATATTTTTATTATCAACGGTTCAAAAGTATTTGGCGGGTCGGAAGGCAAACTGAATGATCATCTGACCATGACCGCCCGTGAGCATTTAATCAGTAAAGGAATGAATGTTCGTGTCACCCGTATTGATGACGGATATGACAATGAGCAGGAAGTTCTGAATTACCTGTGGGCGGATCTGATTATTTATCAGATGCCCGCCTGGTGGATGGAAGGTCCCTGGATTGTGAAAAAATATATTGATGATGTCTTTACGCAGTCTGATGACCGTTTTCACATTAATGACGGGCGCACCCGCCATGACATCAGTAAAAAATATGGGTCAGGTGGTGTATTAACAGATAAAAAATATATGTTATCAGTGACCTGGAATGCGCCACAGGAAGCCTTTGAGGATGATGCGCAGTTTTTTGAAGGGCGCGGTGTGGACAGCGTATATTTCCCGTTCCACAAGGCTAATCAGTTTACCGGGATGTCACCGCTGCCGACATTTGCCTGTTTTGATGTCGTTAAAAACCCGCAGATTGAAACAGACATCAGCCGTTATCTTGCACACCTTGATACGGCTGTTTCCGGCTGAGTTTTCAGCGTGCCACTGATGCCAGGCGCAGTCCCAGCGCAATAAAAGTGGTACCGACCACTCTGTCTATCCAGTAATGTGCTTTCGGGCTGCCTGAAATCCGGGCAGCCAGCGTACCGGCAATCAGCGCCAGTGTGAGGTCAGTACAGAATCCGAGCAGCGCATAAGTTGCGCCGAGCAACAGAAACGACTCTGCATAATGGCCGCCGTCTGCGGCAATAAACTGCGGGAAAAAGGCAATAAAAAACAGCAGGACTTTCGGGTTGGTCAGTGTGGTAATAAAGCCACGGATCAGAATCGTTTTTGCTGCCGCTTTCTGAATGACAACCTCTTCATCTTCCCCGGTTTGCCCCCGTTTTTTCAGTGTTCCCCAAATCATTTTTGCCCCGAGAAAAGCAAGATACACCGCCCCCAGGTATTTAATCACAGTGAATAAAGTCGGTGAGGCGGCAATGATTGCCCCCAGCCCGATGGCACCGGCGATGGCGTGTACACTGCTGCCGAGCATCACCCCCAGAGCGGAAAGTATCCCGGCTTTGCGCCCGTTCGCCAGACTTTGTCCCAGCACATAGGCAATATCCGGCCCCGGGGTGACGGCAAAAATAAAAACAGACACCAAAAACAGGGGGTAATGGATAATATCCAGCATGTGAGCATTCCTCGTGACTGACATCAAGGTTAAATAGTGTCTGACATAATGCCACTATACCCTTATTCATTCAAACTGCAGGTTCGTTGGCTGCACTCAACCAGCCGGGTCACATACTAATGTATGCTCCCCGTCTGTTTTCCCTTGCCGCCTGCCTGCATCTTGAATGACGTTGCGTATAAGTGTAATTGACTGGCAAATGACATTTTTGGTAGTCATTTATACAGTGAGACTACGTAGATAAATTGTATGGACTCATTCAATATTTGTAATGAATTCGTACATCAGGTATCCGCCGGGTTAAAAAAAAGATACAAAATAGTATTACGCACAGAAAGAGTGTATCCGGATGGCAGATAGTGTAACAAAACGTAAGGTCGCGGCTCGGCGCGGGAGAAAGTGTATTATACTCAGCAAAAGATGAAATCCCCGTCTCATTTATTAACCACATGAATTAACAGGCTATTTTTTATCTCATTTCTTATGACTGTATTGCGGCCGACCAGGTGTCAGTCATGTTGTTTTTATCGTGAAGACCTGCTGCCGGATTTTAATCGCAGGGTTATGACGGGCTGATGTCAGAGACGAATTATGCATTATGTATGTGAGCTAATGACAGTAACGTACGTTATTCATCGGAATACCTTATCTACGGCGTACGGCTCCTGATTGTTACCGGACAAATCAGGTGACGCCGAAAATGCGGATTTTAAGCGGCCAACTATCCGCAAGGAGAAAATTGTTGAAACATTTATTTTTAAGACCACGGCGCCGCCGTTTTTTGATCACTTTATTGGTTTTTCTGGTGATCCTCGGGGGATATGCAATGTACAACGCAACCCGGCTACAGGAAAAAGGCGTGGAAGAGCATTACACGCACCGGGGAGAGATTAAACAGTATTCCCTGAAAGACGGCAGCCAGCTGAAGCTGGATACAGAGTCCCGCGCGGTGGTGGCGTATGACCATGACAGTCGTGCGGTAAAACTGCTCTCCGGTCGCGCCCGGTTTGCGGTCAGTGAGAGCCGTGAAGAGCAGCGTCCGTTTCAGGTAACCGCCAACGGGGTGACGGTTGAGTCTGATACCGGAAATTTTGTGGTGGATATCGTCGGGAATAAAGTCTCTGTCTGTCCGCTTGATCAGGTTGTGACCACGCATTTCGGCGGAAAAACAGAAACGGTCGGGCCGGGTCAGCGCCTTGAGATCCTGCCGGAAGGGCGGGCAAAAGTCTTTCAGCGCCAGTATACCGATATTGACTGGCTCTCCGGTGCTTTAGTGCTGGATAAAGTACCGTTATCGGAAGCCATTGAAATGATTAACAGTTACCGTGCTGTTCCTGTGGTTCTGATGAACAATGATAAACAAGATGTGGTAATAGACAGCGTGTTGTATCTCAACCAGATGGATGATGATGTGGAGCGCCTGATGCTCTCGCTGGGGCTGACCCGCGAATCACTGCCGGGCTCTGAAGCATACCGCTGATTGCCTGTCTGCGGATAAAGAATGACTGTCCGGCAACAGCAGTTGCCGCTGCGCGCAGGTATAATACAGCGGATAATATATACCCAACATCATTCAGGATGCAGGCAGGAAATACAATGACATCAGCAGAGATAGAATGGGCAGATTTTGAAAAAGTGGAAATGCGGGTCGCAACGGTACTGAGTGCGGAACTGAATCCGAAAGCCAGAAAACCCGCCTATATTTTCACCCTCGATTTCGGGGAATTCGGTATAAAAACCTCAAGTGCGCAGGTGACTGTGCTGTATAACGCCGGTGAACTGATCGGACGCCAGGTTTTGTGTGTCTGTAATTTCGCGCCTAAAAGAGTGGCCGGTGTGAAATCAGAAGTCTTAATCACAGGGGTGGCAAATGCGGACGGTGATATTGTCCTTGCCGGGTTCTCCCTGCCCGTACCCAATGGTCACCGCCTGATATAATCGCGGTTATGGCTTGTGCTTTTCTGTAAAATCGGGTCGAATGGGGTGTTCTTATTAAACGGACACCGCCCATGCAACGACCGGTTATCTCTCTGCGTACCTATCAGCACGAAACTCTTGAACACAGTCATGATGATATGTGGCAACTGGTGCTGGGCGGCTTTGGTGCAATGGAACTGACGGTCGGTAATGACAGCGGAGCAGTTGAACAGGGCCGGATGGTGGCTATTCCGCCGGGTGTTCATCATGGTTTTTGTGGTACGGGGCATAACCGCCAGGTTGTACTTGAGCTGCCGGCTGACAATTTCTCTCTTCATTATTCTGATTCGCTCTGGTCTGAATTACCTGACGCCACCCGTGCCTATGTGGACTGGCTTATCCGCTATCCGCAGGTGATTGAGCAGCATTCTGACAGTACACGTCTGCTGCTGGCGGAACAACTGGCGGTACAGTTACAGCCTCCGGGTCAGGATAACCGCTGGCTGCGGACACTGAACGAATTGCTGAGTGCGCAACCTGATCATCCGTGGACCGTCAGAGAAATGGCGGCGGGCTGTGCGCTTTCCGCCAGTACGCTGCAACGCAGGCTGATGGCGGCGACCGGTAAAACGCCGGGAATGTTTCTGACAGAACTGCGCCTGCGGCAGGCACGACACCTTATTTGTCACACCACACTGACACTGCCGGAGATAGCGCTGCGCTGCGGATACAGCACTCAATCTTCCCTGACCTGTGCTTTCCGACGTCATTACGGTGATACGCCGGCATGTGTATGCATGAAATTCGGGCGCATAAAAAAAGGGTGAGCCGAAGCTCACCCTTTTCTGTACAGCATTATGTCTAATCAGGCAGCCTGATTATCCGCGCTTCGCAACATTTTGCGGACCGGGATTATCAGTACACACAGCACCGCAGCACAGATAACCAGTGCGACAGAAACATGTGAGAAGAACGCAGGCATGTTTAACAGCTGATCCGGGCGTACATTACCGCCCATGATACCCGCCGCCAGGTTACCCAGCGCACTGGCGCAGAACCATAATCCCATCACCTGACCGCGCATTTTCATCGGCGCTAATAAGGTCATGGTCGCCAGACCAATCGGGCTTAAACACAGCTCACCCAGGGTCAGCAGCAGGATGCTGAATGTCAGCCACAGCGGGGAAACCCCGGCGCTGGTTTCAATTACGCGCTCGGATGCCATCATCATGACCACAAAGCCACCCGCAGCAAACAGCACCCCGAACATAAACTTGGTGATACTGCTCAGGTTCATATTACGGCGTGCAAGTGCCGGCCATAACCAGCTGAACAGTGGCGCCAGCAGAATGATAAACAGGGCATTAATAGACTGGAACCAGACTGTCGGGATCTCAAAGCCCATCATGTTACGGTCAGTGTAGTCTTTCGCAAACAGGTTAAATGAGGTTGGTTTCTGTTCGAAAGCAGACCAGAACAGCGCGGCTGTCACTAACAGAATAAAGCAGACAAATAAGCGGATGCGTTCACTGCGCCCCAGGCCTGCAAAGAGAAACAGGTAAATGAAGTACAGAATAACCATCGCAGAGATGAGGTAGACCATATTGGTGGCAACCAGCAACGGGTTGAACGGGATAGCACCTGTTGCTACCAGTCCTGCAACAACGGCAATAATTGCCGCAGCCAGACTCACCCACATACCGACATTTTTACGGACAACCGTCGGGCGATCCCAGCTGGAATCCAGACCGACTTCACTGTCATACTTGCGCATCAGCGGCACGGCATAGAAACGGAAAACCAGCAGCGCGACTAACATACCCAGGCCACCGATACCAAAGCCCCAGTGCCAGCCGTAGTTAGGAACTAACCAGCCGGATGCCAGCGGGGCGATGAATGACCCCATGTTAATGCCCATATAGAACAGGGAGAAACCACCGTCACGGCGTGTATCTTCTTTTTTGTACAGTGTACCGACCATCACCGTCACACAGGTTTTGAACAACCCGGTACCGATGACGATAAACAGCAGACCGATAAAGAACAGCTTAGGTGATGAGACAGCGGACAAGGCGATAGCGAGATGCCCGAGTGCGATGATGATCGAGCCGTACCAGACCGCCTTTCGCTGACCTAACCAGTTATCAGCCAGCCAGCCGCCCGGTAATGAGGTCAGGTAGATTGCCCCGGCAAAAATACCGACGATGGCAGAGGCTTGTTCACGGGGGATATCCATCCCGCCTTCATAGACGGTGGCGGCCATGAACAGGATCAGTAACGGACGGATCCCGTAGAAAGAGAATCGTTCCCACATTTCAGTGAAGAACAGTGAGCTCAGCGGATAAGGGTGCCCGAAGAAGGTACGATTATTGTTAGTTTTTGATTGCATCTGTAATTTCCCGAGGGTTTATACGGAGGATAAACCCAAAAATGAAAAGGATAAACAGTTCCTGTTAACAAAATGATACATTTACGTATCAATAAACATCCTGTCTTATTAAAGTATTTTTAACACACTTGTTGTGAATTTTATTCATCTGAAGCACGTTTTCTATTTTATAAACCATTTTTTTAGATTAAATGTCGATGAAAATATCATTTCACGATACTTATTTTGACACTATGTGACGGATGCCATTGACAAAAAGCCAGAATTATGAGGCTTTCATTTTTATGAAATAATATTTAAAATCAATCAATTACAGATAATCGATTGTGTAAATATGAAATTCCGGCAACAAATGGCTGGTACGTAAAAATAACAGGATGAAAACAGGAGGGATACGGGTAATATCGTGCGGTTAATTTTTTTGTTGGCTGTGAGATTTTATGCACCACCACGAATAAAACAGATTAAACAGTACAACGGCAGCGGTGAAATAAAATACAGAGGAGAAGCCGAACTGAGCGGCGACCCAGGCGCCCATTAACGGGCCCGTAACATTTCCCACATCCCTGAGCGCCTGGTTATAGCTGAAAATACGACCGGCAATCTGGTGAGTGATATGATAAATAATCAGTGTCTGTACCGCCGGTAACATGGCTGAGTTGACAGCACCAAGCAGAAAACGCAGTGCGCCGAGCTGCCAGTAATGTGTTACCCAGGCCATGGGAAGGATGACAAACACAGAAAGACCGAGCATCGCTATCAGGACTTTTTCCGGCCCTATCCGGTCACTGAGTTTACCGAGTCGCGGCGCGGTAATCAGTGCGGCAACTCCCGGAACCGAGGCAATTAATCCGCTGATAAATGCCAGGTTTTCTTTTTGTCCGCCCAGTTCGCGGATATACAGCGTGATCACCGGATTGACAGAGCCGGCAGCAATCTGAATGCACATGGTGGTGAAGAACAGGCAGATAATCAGACGGGGATTTTTAATTGTGGCAAAGACCTGTTTTGTGTTCAGTGCGTCTTTGCGCGACACCGGCGTGAAATTTTCTCTGACATAAAACAAAGTGACAAAAAAGCAGATAATCAGCACTGTTGCCGTGATAAAAAAGACCGGACGCAGACCCACACTATCTGCCAGAAAACCACCGATCAGCGGACCTATCAATGCACCGCTGACCGCGCCGGTAGATAAGGTTCCCAGCGCCCATCCGCTGCGTTTTACCGGTACCTGAGTGGCTATCAGCGCATTCGCATTCGGTATAAAACCGCCGAGCAGCCCGAGCAGCGCACGCAGAAATAATAACTGCCAGATATTCTGCGCAAAGCCGATCAGCAGCATCACAATCCCCATGCCGAGCGCGGAGCGCAGCAGCATCAGTTTACGTCCTTTACGATCAGATAATTTTCCCCAGAAAGGGGCGGCAATCGCCGAAAAGAGAAATGTAATGCTGAATACCGCCCCGGTCCATAAACTCAGCTCACGATGGTCCGTAATGCCCATCTGCTCTATATAAAGCGGCAAAAAAGGCATAATCAGACTAAATGCAGCACCGGTTAAGAAGCAACCAAACCAGACGACATACAGGTTTTGTTTCCAGTTACGGTTGGGGGCTTTGTTGAGCATTGTTCTCCTTTACTCTTCATTTACTCTTCATCATTCAGATTGCAGGGGTGTTAGCTGCGCTCAGTCAGCCGGGTCACTTTACTCTTCATCCTTCAGATTGCAGGGGTGTTAGCTGCGCTCGTTCAGCCGGGTCACTTTACTCTTCATCCTTCAGATTGCAGGGGTGTTGGCTACGCTCAGCCCGGCGGGTCACATACTGATGTATGCTCCCCGCCGGTCTTCACTTGCCGCCTACCTGCAATCCGAATGATTTTGAGTAAATAATTATTTTGATGAATAATTAAAAGCTACCTAAAAATTATCATCCTTCGGATTGCAGGGGCTACACTCAGTCAGCCTGACCATATACTAATGTATACTTCAAACAAACACGGCTGTTTCAAAGAAGCAGCCGTGTGTGTATTAATGTACATTGTCCCGGTTATCGTAAAGGGACGGTTCGCCCTCCGGCCGGGTTTTAAAACGCCGGTGTAACCACATATATTGTGCAGGTGCGCGCAGGATCTCTTGTTCCACAATATGATTCACAAAAGTTGCAGCGGCGACTTCATCATTTTCCGGAAAACCCTCCACAGGCGGCTGAACCAGTAATTCATAACCTTTACCACCCGGTAAACGGCGGGGCGTGAACGGCACTAATTCCGCACGTCCGGCTTTGACCAGAACGGATGTTCCGGTAATTGTGGCGGTTTTTTCAACAGCAAAGAACGGGGCAAAAACACTCTTATGCGGACCATAGTCATGATCAGGGGCGTACCAGAGAATATCTCCCTGACGCAGGGCGCGCACCATTCCTTTTACGTCTTTGCGGTCGATCATTGATTTATTTGAGCGCATGCGCCCGGTAGTCTGTATCAGGTCTATCACCGGGTTATCATTCGGACGGTAAACGCCTACCCCGGGGCTCATAATGCCGATCATCCGCGCGCCGAGTTCCAGGGTGAGAAAATGAATACCGATAACAATGACGCCTCTGCCTGAATCCTGCACTTTACTGATGTGCTCAAAGCCATCGACCCGGAACCAGCGCTTTATCCGCCAGTCCGGCCAGAACCATGCCATTGCGGTTTCAAACAGCGCCATGCCGACAGATTCAAAATTAGCAATAACCATGGCTTTGCGTTTTGCCTCAGGCATATCAGGAAAGCACAGTTGCAGATTGCGATCCGCAATCGCGGTACGACTTTTCAGAAAGTGCATAGACAGGCGGCCCAGCCACGTACCCAACCGGTAAATGACAGGATAGGGCAGCAGAACCAGAACATACAATATTCCTGCACCAATCCAGGTCAGCCAGTAACGGGGATGCAACAATGTGCGCTTAAAAACAGGTGCTGTAATCATAGTCAGAAATCGTTGTCGGATGCATCACAGAGATGCAGGTAAATGATATAATAATAAATTATACGTCGTATTTTCCGGTAATATCAGTTTTCTGTCACGCAACTATCACCGGCATTGATAGTATTCAGTTGTGTCACCAGTTCTGCGAGGCTGCCGGCTGCCATTTTTTCCATCACCTTTGCGCGGTGAACTTCTACCGTCCGCACAGCAACATGCGCGACATCAGCGATTTCGCGGTTCATCAGCCCCTGAGCCACAAATCCGGCAATCTGGCGCTCTTTCGGGGTCAGGGTCAGGAAGCGTCCGTGGATTGCTCTGTCAGCCACAGCTTTTTCCGTGACGGCTGCGGCGCGTGTCAGCGCCGCCTGTAACGGCTGTGTGGCCACCGGTTTTTGCAGAAAATCCACTGCACCCAGTTTCATTTGTCCGACCGCCATCGGCAGGTCGCCGTGTCCGGTCAGAAAGATAACCGCCAGCGTACTGTGCTGCTCACGGAGTAGCTGATGAACCCGGCAACCATCAGGGTCCGGCATCCGCATGTCCAGTAATACAATACCGTAAGTATGCAGTGGTGCCTGTGCAATAAATGTCCGGCTGTCATTCCAGATACTGACATCATAGCCGAGGCTTTCCAGTAAAAACTGACACGCCTGTGTCACGGCGATGTCATCATCAACCAGGTGAATTACGGGCATGGTGGCTCCTCTGTCAGTCGGGTAAAGATAAGGGTAACACATAAGCCGGACTGTTCACCGGCGGAGCTATAATTTTCCATATGAATATCACCGCCCTGACTGCGCATCAGCCGCTGGCAGATAACCAATCCCAGCCCCAGACCTGCTGAACGGGTTGAGCGGAACGGTGAGAAGGGCTGCGCCAGCCGGCTTTCATCCATACCGCCGCCGTTATCCTGAACCACCAGCAACTGTCCGTTGGGTGTACGGTGATGCGTGACACGGATGCTGTCCGCACCCGCCTGCAAACTGTTACTCAGCAGGTTTGACAGCAGCTGGTCAAGCAATGTGGGTGGCAGATGCAACAGTACATCCGGCGCAACAGTATTGTGCAATACAGCAGACGGATAATGTTCATTTACTCTTAACAGCGCCCATAACTGATCCAGCGTTTCGGCCACATGTTGTGCAACGGGGGCGCTTTCCGGTGTAACAGGACTGTTACCTGCCCATTGGCGCAGATTACGGATAATATTTGCGCCGCGCTCAGCCTGATTTTCAATTTGCGACATCACCGGAAGTAACGGATGTTCCGGGTCCTGGCGTTGCAGGCGGATTTGCGATCCCTGTGCATAATGGCGGATAGCTGACAGTGGCTGATTCAGCTCATGCGCGAAGCCGGATGCCATTTCTCCCAGTACACTGAGTTGCTGCGCTTTTTCCAGATCCTGGGCTTGCTGCTGTAGTTGTGAATGTGCGGTTTCCAGTTGCCGGGTGCGGCGGCGGATCTGAAACGCAATCCAGATATGATTAATACCCAGCAGCAGAAAGGCGAGTGCGACTGTGCCGATAAGCCAGCTGTTTTTTTTTGCCCCAACTGACAATGTCCTGCCAGAACCGGCGCTGCTGCGGATGCTGATTAACCTCTCTGAGCAGATTTTCCACCTGGCGTGTGGAGGATGGTGCACCCCAGCGCATTTCATTTTCTCCGTGGCTGTTGATCAGCACACGGGTGACATCATCTGCCAGTTCATCCGGTACATCACTGCCTGCGGCAAATGACCAGTTCGGATATAACTCACTGCTGCTCCAGCAGGGAACTGCACTTTCCCGTTGGAGCAGCGGGCGGAAATCATCCTGATGAATAAGACCTTCGCTATTCATTGATTCAATCAGACACACCGGCACAATCACGCCCTGAACGGCACTGTCACGCAGCAGATAGAGCAGGGCATCTGCCGGAAATCCGGAAAATTGCAGGTGGTAATCACGCGGCGGATCAAGACCAATATCCCGTAATGCTTTGTAGCCTAATAAATAGCCGCCAAAAGCATCAGGGGCAATAGCACCGACTTTTTTACCGGTCAGATCAGATGGCGTGTGGTACGGGCTGTCTTTTCGTACCAGCAACACACTGCCGACAACATTGCGGGTGGCGTTGTCCGGCTCAAAAGCTGAACGCAGGGAAACCAGCCAGCGCAGAGGAAAATTGCTGTCCAGCTGGATAAACTGCGCCGGATTGGTGAGAACAAACTGCACTTTATTATTATGCAGCGCTTCGCGCATCTGATCGAGTGTCAGCGGCAGCAGGGTAAAGTGCTCGCCGGGCAGGGCGCGGTTCAGTTGTTCGGTCAGCGGCGCCCAGAAATGGCGCGTCGGTGCATCTCCCCGCAGTGCCAGCACGCCGATTGTCCACTGTGCGGCAAAAGAGAATGAGGAAAAAAAATAAGAGCCCGGTTAACAGCCCGATGCGTACAGCCATCTCACATTGCGTCCTGAGTCATTATCTTAAGATAAATCTGTTGTTTCAGATCAAGGTATCACCGGTTATGTGGTTAACCACAATAGGGTGTTTCCCCGGCAATTTTTACAATCAACATAATGACATATCCCTTTACTCAGCACACGTTTATTCCTTTTTGGCTGAGTTTGAACATTAAGCGCAATGAAGTTTGAAAGACACTGGAGAGCAGTATGGATCTTGGCAAACGAAAATTTCTGCAAAATCTGGGAGTCCTGACCGCCGGGGCTTCACTGGTTCCGCTGGCGGAAGCCGGTATGCATTTTTCACCGACCCGTCGTGAAGGTGACCCGTCAAAACGTTACGCAATGCTGATTGATTTACGCCGCTGTGTCGGCTGTCAGTCATGTACCGTCAGTTGTTCCGTAGAAAATCAGAGCCCGCAGGGGCAATTCCGCACATCCGTCAGTCAGTATCAGATCCAGATCCGCAATGAGGATGCCGCAACAACTAACGTCCTGCTGCCGCGCCTGTGCAATCACTGTGATAATCCGCCATGTGTGCCGGTGTGTCCGGTGCAGGCGACGTTCCAGCGTGAAGACGGAATTGTGGTGGTGGATAACACCCGCTGCGTGGGCTGCGCATACTGTGTGCAGGCCTGTCCGTACGATGCCCGCTTTATTAACCACAGTACACAAACGGCGGATAAGTGCACGTTCTGTACCCACCGTCTGGAAGCCGGGTTGTTACCGGCCTGTGTGGAATCCTGTGTCGGCGGTGCGCGTATCATCGGCGATTTAAAAGATCCGTCCAGCACAATAAGCAAAATGCTGCATGAACACGAAGCCGCAATCAAAGTTCTGAAACCGGAAAGCGGCACATTACCGCAGGTGTTTTATCTGGGGCTGGATGATGCCTTTGTCCAACCGCTGGAAAATCGCGGTCAGCCCGCATTATGGCAGGAGATCCACTGATGATTGAACAGACAATGTTAATTCAGGAAGTGCTGGCCCGCCCGCAGGAAATCACCTGGCTGCCGTGGGCAGTGCAATACTTCTTTATGATAGGGATTGCCGCCTGCGCCGCGCTTTATGCCTGCTGGCAGCGCTGGCGTGGTGATAAACGTGATGCCCGCCTTGAGATGCTGGCCGTTTTTATCAGTATCACACTAGGTATTGCCGCACCGTTGGCACTGACGGCTGATCTGCATCAGACTGCCCGCGTCTGGCATTTTTATGCGTATCCGACACCGTGGTCGTGGATGCCTTGGGGGGCGGTATTCCTGCCTGCATTCACCGGCTGTATCGGTTTGTATTTTCTGGCGCTGGTGGCGGATAAAATATGGGGTAAACAATTTAAACTGACCCGCTGGGTGGCACTCGGCAGCGCGGCATTTGCAATCGGGCTGCTGTTATACACCGGACGCGAGGTGTCTGTTGTCCGCGCTCATCCGATCTGGTTCAGTTATTGGATACCGGTACTGTTGTTTTTCAGTGCATTACAGGCATTACCGGCGCTTATGATGCTGGGTGCGCGCCGCGAACCGCAGTATCAGGCACAGCTTGCCCGCTTACAGATAGTGTCATTGCTGCTGCTGGCAGTGAGTATGGGCTTCTGGATTGCGGGAGACACGCTTTCCGGAGCCGCTATCCGCGCACAACTGAGTTTCGGCAGCACCGGATGGACAATGGCAATGGGCGAAGTCGTGCTGTGGATTGCCCTGATGGTACTGGCTGTGCGTCTTCTGACCGGTCGCCGTTCAGTGGCTTATATCACCGTCCATGCGGTACTGACCCTGTTACTCACCTGGTCGCTGCGCTGGATGCTGCTGATGAGTGTGCAGACCTTACCGAAATACAATGTTATGCATAACCCGTACAGCCTGCCGATGGGCACTGACGGTATCCAGGCGATTATCGGCACTGTCGGCTTGTGGATAGCCCTGGTGATTATATTCCGTGAAGGTATTCGCTGGGTAAATAATAAAGTACAGAATAAACAAAATATTACGCAGGACGGGGGTGTACAGCATGGCTAAGTCAACAAGACGTCAGTGGTTAAAAGCAGGTTTGGCGGTCGGCGGGCTGGTGGCTTTCGGGATCAGTTACCGTGATGTGGCAAAACGCGCCATCGACGGGCTGATGAACGGTACATCCGGTAAAGTGACACTCCACCGTATCAATGGTAATTCACTGATCCCGGAAGGGAATGCCTTAAAGGGCTGGCAGGCGGATAAAACTCAGGCAGTATCCATGACGCAGTGTTTCGGCTGCTGGACCCAGTGCGGGATCCGCGCCCGTGTTGACCGCGAAACCAATCAGGTTATCCGCATTGCCGGAAACCCGTATCATCCGCTGTCGCATGATCATCATATTGCGTATAACACCCCGCTGGCAGATGCCCTGAAAAATATGGGCGGCGAAAGCGGGCTGGAAGGACGCTCTACTGCCTGTGCCCGTGGTGCAACCCTGATGGAAGGGCTGGACAGCCCGTTGCGTATCCTGGAGCCGATGAAGCGTGTTGGTAAGCGCGGCGAAGGGAAATGGCAGCGCATCAGTTATGAACAACTGATGCAGGAAGTCATTGAAGGCGGCGATCTGTTTGGTGAAGGGCATGTGGATGGCTTACGGGCGATCCGCGACCTTGATACTTTGATTGACCCGGCGCAGCCTGCGCTTGGTCCGGTGGCAAATCAGCTGCTGGTGACCAATGCCGGGGATGACGGGCGCGATACCTTTATCCGCCGGTTTGCCCAGAATGCATTCGGCAGTAAAAACTTCGGGGCGCACGGCTCTTACTGCGGGCTGGCATATCGTGCCGGTTCCGGCGCACTGATGAATGATCTTGATAAAAATGCCCACGTTAAACCGGACTGGGATTATGTCAAATTTGCCCTTTTCCTCGGCACATCACCGGCACAGTCAGGCAACCCGTTCAAGCGCCAGGGCCGCCAACTGGCGAATGCCCGTATCCGTGACAGCTTTAATTATGCCGTTGTGTCACCGGCGCTGCCGCTGACCACAACGCTGGCAAACGACCACGGACACTGGATCCCGATTGAGCCGGGCACGGATTCCGCACTGGTCATGGGAATGATCCGCGTGATGATTGAAAATAATCTTCACAATGCGGAGTATTTGTCTGTACCGGGCGAAGCCGCGATGAAGCGGGTCGGTGAAAGCAGCTGGACCAATGCCACGCACCTGGTTATCACCGATGATAAACATCCGCTTGCCGGACAGCATCTGACCGCGGAAGCCCTGAATGGCGTGGCGTCAGAAGAGCCGGTGTATCTGGTTCTTAATGATCTGAATGTGTTGGTTCCGGCAGCAGAGTGCGACCGCGCGGTACTTGATGTCAGTCAGCCGGTAACACTGGCAGACGGCACAACGGTTACTGTAAAAAGTAGTTTCCTGCTGCTGAAAGAAGCCGCTCAGCGTTTCACCCTGGCAGAATACACTGCCCGCTGCGGCGTGCCGGAAGAGACTATTGCCGGGCTTGCAAAAGCGCTGACATCTTACGGGCGCAAAGCCGCAGTGATTTCACACGGCGGTATGATGTCCGGTAACGGATTCTATAATGCCTGGGCGGTGATCATGCTCAATGCGTTGATCGGCAACATGAATCTGAAAGGCGGCGTGTCTGTCGGCGGCGGCAAATTTAATGGTGCCAATGACGGTCCGTGCTACAAAATGGACAGCTTCCCGGGCAAAGTGAAGCCGAAAGGCATGAACCTGGCGCGCAGTAAATCAGTCTACGAAAAATCAGATGAATACAAAAACAAAGTGGCAGCAGGTCAGAACCCGTATCCGGCAAAAGCGCCGTGGTATCCGCTGGCAGCCGGTCAGTTAACAGAGCAGCTCGGCTCAGCACTGGAAGGGTATCCGCATAAACTGAAAGCCTGGATAACCAATATGACCAATCCGCTTTATGGGATCGCGGGTATTCGTCAGGTTATGGAAGATAAACTGAAAGACCCGGCACATCTGCCGCTGATCATCGGCATTGATGCCTTTATGAATGAAACCACCGCGCTGGCGGATTACATTGTGCCGGATACGCATAACTTTGAGAGCTGGGGATTCAGTGCGCCGTGGTCTGGTGTTCAGACCAAAGCGACCACTGCGCGTTGGCCGATTGTTGAACCTCGCGTGGCAAAAACCGCAGACGGGCAGCCAGTCTCAATGGAATCTTTCTGTATCTCAGTCGCGAAAGCCCTGAATTTACCGGGATTTGGTGATAATGCGATTGCAGATAATGACGGTAATACTTATCCGCTGAATACGGCTGAAGATTATTATCTGCGCGTGGCAGCCAATACAGCATTCATGGGTGAGAAACCGGGACCGGAAGCTAAAGAGGCTGATATTAAGCTCTCGGGTGTCGATCGCATTGTACCCGCTATGCAGCGCACACTGAAAGCGGATGAAATCAGCCGTGTTGCGTATCTCTACAGTCGCGGCGGACGTTTTGCACCGTATGAAAAAAGCTGGGATGGCGAAAAAACCGGGCCGCAGTGGAAGCAACCGCTGCAAATCTGGAATGCGGAAGTGGCACAAAATCGTCACGCAATCACCGGTGAACGGTTCAGCGGCTGCCCGACTTACTATCCGCCGCGTTTATCAGACGGCAGCGATATCAATAAAGTGTATCCGGTTGATGCCTGGCCGCTGAAGCTGATGTCGTTTAAATCTCATGTGATGAGCAGTTCGACCACGATGATCGAACGTCTGCACCATGTGAAACCGTGCAATATGGTGGCACTGAACCCGGCAGACGGCGAGAAATTCGGCGTACAGCACGGTGACTGGGTGCGCATTACCACTCCGGGCGGCAGCGCGCAGGCACAGGTCAGTTTGCTGACCGGTGTTATGCCTGGCGTGGTCGCGATTGAACACGGTTACGGACATCATGAGATGGGCGCGCGTCAGCACTATCTGGATGGTGAAGAGATGGCGATGGACAAACGTATTGCTTCGGGGATCAACATCAACGATCTGGGCTTTGCGGATCCGACAAGACAAGTCAGCAATACCTGGCTTGACTGGGTAACGGGTGCTTCCGTCCGCCAGGGATTACCGGCAAAAGTGGAACGGATTTCTGCTGCCTGATAAATATTATCTGCCTCAACCCAACATATAATAAATAGTGACACAATACCTCTGACCACCTTCGGGTGGTCTTTTTTGTGGCAGAAAAACAGCACAAAAAACAAAGGACACCCTGTTGGTGTCCCTCTTAGATCATTTTGCTGTGTCAGTGCTTAATATTATCAGAACGGTTGCAATATTCGCCGGATTCTATTTTATCAATTCCGGCCTGAAGGATAGAAATCAACTGGCGGGCAACATCGGTTGTCAGCCACATCGTTTTATCGGTTTCCGCATGTTCAGGGGCCTGGGATTGATCCCTGATATAATGCAGGCGCAACATCATTGCATCATAACTGTCGACAGTACTGATATCCCATCCGATCACGGGGTGGGTTTGAATGACCGCTTTCTTATCGTCCATTGGTACCTCCTAATCATAATGCAAGATGATAATATCTGTGACTAAGAGCTAACGTCCCGTTAACAACGAGCTTTACCAGTATAGGGCTTTTTAATAAAGTAAACAGAGGGGGAGGGACTGTAATTGTGCAGAAAACAGCAAGTTCACCTTTTTTTTTATATAATTGTGGTGCAATAACGCATTTTTCACCTTATTGCACCAAAGAGTCAGGTACTTATACTAAGTAAATAGGCTTACTTACAAACATTAACACGCCAGCGGGCATCAGTGCCTGCCAGGAAAGGCACCAGCGCCTCTTCTGCTTCACCGATAGTTTCAGGAACTATTGTTTCTTCCCGCGTTAATTCAATAAACCCGTCATTTACCGGTAAGCCGTAAAATGCAGGTCCGTTGAGTGAACAGAAGGCTTCAAAATGTGCCAGTGCACCCAGCTCTTCAAAGACAGTAGCATAAGCCGCGAGGGCGTTTGGTGCATTAAAAACACCGGCACAGCCGCAGGATGATTCTTTCCGGTGGCGTACGTGCGGTGCGCTATCTGTTCCGAAGAAGAAACGCGGAGAGCCGCTTGCCACCGCCTGACGCAGTGCTTCCTGATGAATATTACGTTTGAGCACCGGCAGACAATACAGGTGCGGATGAATTCCGCCAACCAGCATATGGTTGCGGTTAAATATCAGATGCTGCGGGGTCAGTGTTGCGGCAACATTATCATCAGCGTCAAGGACATACTGCGCAGCCTCTTTGGTGGTAATGTGCTCAAAAACTACTTTCAGTGCCGGAAAATCACGGCGCAGCGGGATCATCACCTGCTCAATAAAACGCGCTTCGCGATCAAAAATATCAATATCTGCCTGTGTCACTTCGCCGTGAACCAGCAGCGGCATACCGGTGCGCGACATCATCTCCAGCACCGGATAAATATTTCTGACATCAGAGACACCGTGCGCAGAGTTGGTGGTCGCATTTGCCGGATAAAGCTTACAGGCGGTAAATACCCCTTCACTAAAGCCACGTTCAATTTCTGCGGTATTTGCACCATCTGTCAGGTAACAGGTCATCAGCGGGGTAAAATGGTGTCCATCCGGTACAGCGGCCAGAATGCGCTCACGGTACGCTATGGCGGCATCCACGGTGGTTACCGGCGGAGCCAGATTCGGCATCACAATGGCACGGCCGAAAAACTCACTGGTATAAGGCACAACAGTATTGAGCATCGCGCCATCACGGAAATGAATATGCCAGTCGTCAGGGCGGCGGATTTTCAGGGAAGATATTGGATGAGTCATTGAACCGGCTCCGAAATAAGTATAAGGATAACCTGATGGCGGATGCCATAAGCCGGAGAAGGATAATAGAACGAAATGCAGGTAAATACTATCCTCTTATTCATTCAAACTGCAGGTTCGTTGGCACAGGGAGCCTGCCTGTATCCTGAATGACGTTGGGTATATGTTAATTTGATTTTTGCGTTACACGCCCTGAATTGGTTTAGCTGTTACTGAAAACCGCCTGTCTTATCTGAATGCAGATTCTGTTTGTTACTGTTCCTCCGTATAGTCTGGCTGCGGCTGTTATAAGATCCTCACTATTGCTTTACACCTATATTGCTTTACAGCGATATAGCTTATAATCTATATTAGTGAGGATGCACTGTGTGGACGATTGTGACGACGGATACGTTTACTGCGTGGCTTGCCGTGCAACATAAATCAGATCGTGCTGCTGTACTGGCGGCGATGCTTGTATTACAGGTTCAGGGGCCGGGATTATCGCGCCCCTACAGTGACACCATTAAAGGTTCACTGTACATGAATATGAAAGAGTTGCGGATCCAAAGCAGGGGTGAACCGATACGGGCATTTTATGCATTTGATCCCGGACGCCGTGGCGTTTTATTGTGTGCCGGTAATAAAACCGGAAATGAAAAACGATTCTATGCACAGATGATTGCGCAGGCAGATCGGGAGTTCACTGACTGGCTGAATGCACTAAAGAACAGGAGGTAAAGATGGGGAAATCACTGGAGCAACTGCTTGCAGATGAAACACCTGAAGTGGTCGCTGATGCAAAAGCGATGGCAACAGAGATATTGCTTAATATCCACCTTGCGCAGTTGCGGGAGCGGGTACAAAAAACCCAGGTGGAAATGGCACAGGCGCTGGGAATCAAGCAACCAACGGTTGCCGGAATGGAAAAACCGGGGCGTGACCTGAAATTATCGACACTCAGACGCTATGTTGATGCGATAGGCGGTAAACTGAATATTGATATTGAACTGCCGGATGGTTCACATCATACATTTATAGTGTGAAAAATAAGGGATTTACTAATAGATCCGGACAGGAACGCAGGGTAAATTAATACAGGACAATGATGTGACATTGACCTGACGGGAACGGAACAGCGACAGCGTAATATCCCGTCATTACATTAAAAACAAGGAGTTACTATGAATTACCATTGCCAGGAAGGCGCGGTTACCCTGCCGGTTTCAGATTATCTGGACAGCAGTGTTCATATTCTGAAGTTTCCGTCTCTGGATGCCACACTGACACTCACCCGTGACCGCCTTGCGCAGGAGCAAACCGCCGCAGAGTATCTCACCGCACAAATCACGCTGTTACAGCAGAATATGACACTTCACGGGCTGACAGAGTTTATGTCGTTTCATACTGTTGAACAGATAGCCGGTACTGAATTTTATTGTGAGCCGGAGCAGCAGGGAATGCATCTTTATCAGTATGTTGCCGCATATGATTTGACCAGTTCATTACTGGTTATGACCTATTGCCAGATCCGCCCGTTTACGGATGTGGATTTACAGCACTGGCAGACACTGAAACTGAATTTTGCCCGCAGACCGTAAAGCAAAAAGCCCGCTCATTGAGCGGGCTTTTAAAATGTGGCTCCTCCAGCTGGACTTGAACCAGCGACATACGGATTAACAGTCCGGCGTTCTACCAACTGAACTATGGAGGAAGCGTGTTCTCTGTGAGAACGGGGTGGATAATAATGCGGACCGGGAGGATTGTCAAAGCGAAAATCACAGAAGATGTTCTGTTTGCCGGACTTCTGAGCATAGCGGTGGAATAATCATCAAAATCACGGTGTTAACACTGATGAAGGGGGCATTTCTGTATTTTTCAGGGATGATTTTGTGGTGACAGAAGGAGGAATATAACAGACGAAAAAAAAACCTGCTCATTGAGCAGGCTTCTTAAATGTGGCTCCTCCAGCTGGACTTGAACCAGCGACATACGGATTAACAGTCCGCCGTTCTACCGACTGAACTATGGAGGAAGCGAGTTCTCTGTGAGAACGGGGTGAATCATAGCGGGGTGATGCCGGGTTGTAAAGGACAAAATGCAAAAAAATGTCTGAGTGGTCAAGGGGTGAGCGATTTAATGTAATTTCGCTTGTCGCCTGCAGGCATCCGGGATTATTCAGCGTATATCAGGTAAAAAAAGAGAGAAAACGGGTGTTATTAATCCGGATGATGCCAGTGGCAGAATGCAAAAAGCCCGCTCATTGAGCGGGCTTTTAAATGTGGCTCCTCCAGCTGGACTTGAACCAGCGACATACGGATTAACAGTCCGGCGTTCTACCAACTGAACTATGGAGGAAGCGTTGTTCCCTTGGGAACGAGGCGCATATTAGCGGGGCGCCTGCGTTGTGTCAATGGGGAAAAATCAAATTTGCACTGTTTGCTCATCAAGTGAACGCTATGAACAAAAAAGTCGCATAAACAGCGGGTTAAGCCGCACCTTTCATCCAGTGAGAGGCTTGTTTTTCCGGGTGTTTCTCCGGATAGGCAATAAGGAACAGATCATAAAAAGAAAGATCGTTTTTTGTTTCGTTAGTGCGGCGGATGTCTTGTTTAAGGCTGTCACTAACCTGTGGATGTGACAGTAAGGCATTAATCGTCTCCGGCGGGACAATCTCACTGACAAACCATTCGCCGTTATAGCACACGCGTAAATCCAGAACGCCGATGTCCGCGAAGTGATAGACAGGCTTGATTTCAAAGAGCAGCACTGCGGCCATGACCAGAAACAGGGCACTGAAACCAAGCAGCCAATAAAATCCGAAGTATGGCGCGTAATAAATAAGAACACCCAAAAAGAGATAGGACACTACCATTGCCAGGCACAAAAAAGGGTATGTGCGCAGAAAATGGCTGTTAAAACGGGGTTTTCCGTCCCGTTTTTCGCGCTGATTAATCGTATCAAGCGCGCTGGTAATAAGCGATTTGACGATATCCATATAGTGGCCTCTGAAGATACTTTTATGATACATTATATTAACATAACCCTGTTCCGGCAGAGTAGATCAGTTATCTTATTTGTCCTGGCGAAGTGTTATGATTGCGGGTCAAATAAGAATAATCCTAACCCCGTAAAAAATGTGATACACAGCACTTAATTGACTGAAATTGCAAAAAATAATCAGAATGAAAACAGATAAATATGAGCTTATTCACTTTTTACAGAAATTGTCCCGATAAATCAGTTGCTATTCAGTGTCTGCCATGAGTTAATGTTTGCGGCCCGATAAAAAGAGCAGCTTTATGTATGACAACTGAGTTTGAGCGTGTAGTTGAGTGTTATCCTGGATAGCCTTTGACCGTTTCATCTGCTGTGTGCCTCCATTTAGTTTTTGCTTCCGGCCAGTACCTGCCAATATGGCAATGCATTTATTATATATATAGGAAAGACACATGTCTGACAAAATGAAAGGTCAAGTTAAGTGGTTTAACGAATCTAAAGGCTTTGGTTTCATCACTCCGGCTGATGGTAGCAAAGATGTTTTCGTACACTTCTCTGCCATTCAGGGCGCAGGTTTCAAAACCCTGGGCGAAGGCCAAGCAGTAGAATTCACCATCGAGAATGGTGCTAAAGGCCCGGCTGCAGCTAACGTAACTCCGCTGTAAGATATAGCCAAACCAAATTCCAAGCCTGCCATGTAAGTGGCGGGCTTTTTTTTCGTCCGTTTTTTTGTTTCATTATCCGAAACAGGGCACAAAGGGGCACATGATGCAGATAAATGACACTGTGTATGTCAAAACGGACTCAGATGTTCCGCGTGAAGGTAAGATCTTACTGATTGAACCTTTTAGTGAAGGCATTATGTATCTGGTTTCATTGCCGGAATATCCCGGAGGTATCTGGTTTTTTAACGAGAAAGAAGGGGGGGATGGTGTATTTGTAACGCCGGGTAATGATATCTGACTTTACTTACTTTACCCGCCAACCTATACTCCGTGCATTAATTTTAAGCAGAGGATCCGGATTTGGACAGTTGCAGTGACGACACATTGTAGTAATCCGGCCCGCGTTCCCTTCTGAAACTGCCTGCCGGAACCCCGGCGGCGGTGCATTGTTATCATGTACTGCAACAATCACGTGTGATCTCCTTTAAAGGGGGGACTCACCGGTAAAGGTATGCAGCATGTTCATTATTTTCCATACACTCTTTCCTCCCGGTAACTGAGCAGAAATTTCCGTTATTTTCCCTTTTTCTGTTTGAACACCTGACGTCATTACGTCATACAGGTGGAGGTTACTATGTTTGCAATTCCTTATTTACTGAATTTACTTGCCGCACTTGCACTCGGTGCATTAATTGGTGCAGAACGCCAGTGGCGTCAGCGCATGGCCGGGCTGCGGACCAATGCTCTGGTCGCAATTGGCGCCACTGTTTTTATTTTAAGCTCTGTCAGTGCCTCACCGGACAGCCCCGGCAGGATCGCGGCGCAAATTGTCTCCGGTATCGGGTTTTTAGGTGCCGGCGTCATTATGCGTGAAGGTATGAATATCCGCGGATTAAACACGGCGGCGACATTGTGGTGTTCCGCAGGGATTGGTGTGTTGTGCGGATTAGGAGAGTTCACTATTGCCGCGACAGCCACGCTGGTTATTTTATGCGCGAATATTTTGTTGCGGGAGGCTGCTCTGAGAATTAATGCACAGCCAAAAAGCCAGGCTACAGACCTGGTGCAGAACTATAAAATTCGTGTTACCTGTCATGAAAAAGATGAAATTTTAGTCCGTACTGTCATTTTACAGGCTCTGAATGGGTTACATGTCCGTCTTAAATCACTCAGTAGTGCGGACATTCAACAGGGATTACTGGAGGTCTGTGCTGAAGTTGAGGCTACACCGGCAGAGCAAAAAGAGGTGGAAGGCATCGTTTGCCGCGTCAGTCTGGAGAAAAGTGTCAGTGCAGTGAACTGGATTATTTCATCAGAGCAACCTGTCTGATATTTTCGCAGGGGATTGGTGGCGGTCATTACGGCTGTCACCAATTAAAATCCGGATATTTACTTATCTGATAAGTTGTTAGCTTTATTTCGCGTATCAACAGAATATTGAAACATGGCAATAATTAATAGCGGGACAGGGATGTGATTTTATTCTTTTATTAAGAATAAAGAACTAAAAAAAAATTCATGCAGAGGATAAACGGCGAAGTAGTGACAACGGGATCTCGTCTTCGCACAAGTGGATAAATTGCACTTTTTTTTACTATAGATACGTGATTTTCATCACAAAAACAGGCTGTAGATTTGGAAATTTTTCAGAAAATTTGCGCTGCATTGTGATCCGGAGCTCAAATAATGGAAATTATTCATATTATTCAGACAGAAAAAATAAAATGAAAAAAGGCTAATTTTGATCTGTGTATTATTTTGGAGATAAGCCGTTAAAAACAGCTGTCTGATGTGTGTACTAATACGGCGAATGGTTAGTCATTATCCCGTCGATTCCGATTTACTCGTCTAATTTGTAAAAACAAAAGTATATAGTAACGTTTCGTTACTATAGTCTACGGAATCATAATTCTACTAATTTACACCCTTATGCTACATTTAATTAACGCTTTTGCTAATAGGAAAATACCGGGATTGCGATACCGGCAGGTCACAGATGTAACAAATAACAAAAAGGGACTGTTTACAGTCGGACAGGTATAGCGCGCAAGGGGCGCAAAGAGGGCACCGGATTTATAAAAGTATTGCCGGAACAGATATACGTGAGCGTATTCACTTTTAAACGAGAAATAAATGAAGGTATAAAAATAAATAATGCTGTTTTTTATAAAAAACAGTAATTGAAACGAATATAAAAACCCCGCCAATAATTAAAAATATTAAATATTAAATTATTCTCTGAGAAAATTAAAATCAGAACCAAGCGTAAGTTAAATTAATGAATTGATATTGATGCTGTCTATTTTTTGATAAAAAACACTTAACATTGATCTCAATCCTGATCAGAAGTCATACTGTTACATTCTGTCATGACATGGCTATTATCCTGACAAAAAAAATACTAAAATGTGGCTTTAATCATGTGAAATAAGCAAAATAAGTGGTTTATACCACCATTTTAATCAAGTGCTACTGCATTATTTATTGTAATGGCGGGTTTCCGAATAAAACATTTTGATGTGGATCAATATTCTTTGTTCTGTAATGTGATTGGTGTATTGAACTCATGCCGCACGTAAAAAGAGTCGGATTTACCTGAAGATTACTGACATTTGACTTATGTGAGTTATAAGTATGGTGGCTATTTGGGATATGAAGAGACAAAATATAATAAATAGTGAAATTGTACTAATGCATGATGGGTTATTTATATCAGGGGGCTAAAAACAAACATCAGTGGCTTGAATAGTTAATTTTGTGGTGCATAATAAATCACGCCCATAAATGATATAAGCTGACCCAGACATTAAATAAGCTAGTACTGATTTTCATCGGTACTTTTATTGTTTACAGGTATTCCTGATATGTATTTAATTTAAGTTTACTTTTGTGTACTGCACACGCATGCCGGATATTCATATATGGACTGACAGGTCAAACAATGGAATGAACTCCTCCGGTAATTACAATATTACTTAAAACAGGTTCTCAGGCATCACTCAAACCCCGGGTTTGTTTCTGCGCTACATTGATGCTGCTAATATTCGGAAAGGAAAAAAAAATGAACCCGACGACTGATTTTCTGAAGCATATTTATGACATTAATCTCTCATATTTACTGCTTGCCCAAAAACTTATCGCTCAGGAAAAAGCCACTGCCATGTTCCGGTTGGGTGTAAGCGACGCCATGGCAACTACATTAGCAAATCTTTCCCTCCATCAATTAGTCAAATTAGCAGAAACTAACCAGCTAATCTGTCAGTTCAGATTTGAAAACAGCGAAACGATTGAACGACTCACACGCGATTCCCGCGTGGATGAACTACAACAAATTCACACCGGAATTTTACTGTCAACCCGCCTGTTACAAACACATGGCGCGGGTGACTCTGACTCACATGCAAGAAAAAGATAAGTATCATGGCTGAAAAAAGTATCATCAAAGAGGCTCAGGATATCCGTCTCGCGATGGAATTAATCACTCTGGGTGCCCGTCTTCAGATGTTGGAAAGTGAAACACAAATCAGCCGGGGACGACTGATTCGGTTATACAAAGAGCTGCGGGGTTGCCCGCCGCCGAAAGGCATGCTGCCGTTTTCGACAGACTGGTTTATGACCTGGGAACAAAATATTCATGCTTCCATGTTTTATAACGCTTACCAGTTTTTAATGAACAGCGACCAGTGCACCGGAGTTGACGTGATAGTAAAGGCTTACCGGCTTTACCTGGAGCAGTGCCCGCCAGCGCCCGGTGAGGACCCTTTGCTGGCGCTGACCCGTGCATGGACTCTGGTCCGGTTTGTGGACAGCGGTATGTTGCAATGCTCTGTCTGCTTCGGGTGCAAAGGCTCATTTATCACCTATGCACACATCCCTGAAAACAGTTTTACCTGTAGTCTGTGTCAGCCTCCGTCACGGGCAATAAAAAAACGTAAACTTTCCGCTCATCCCGCCGATATTACGCTATATCGACAGGATGGCATTGCCAAAGCGGTAATGTGATTGGATTGATTTGGTAAACAGGCAAATATAGTTTGCCTGTCCTTCCTGAAAACTCCCTTTGACTGCCATCCGATACCTAACTGAGTGAAAGGGAATAGCGTGTTAATACTCATTGGATACATCATTGTTACGGGCACGGTCATCGGCGGATATCTGATGGTCGGCGGTCATATGGGCGCACTTTACCAACCCGCAGAGTTTCTGATTATTTTAGGCGCCGGTTTTGGTGCGTTTGTCGTTGGTAACAGCGGAAAATCCATTATTGCCCTGGGTAAAGTCCTGCCACGCCTGTTCCGGCGCTCGGCTTACAACAAAACTATGTCAATGGATCTGATGGCACTTTTGTTTCAGCTTCTGAACAAATCCCGCCAGCAGGGGCTTTTGGCACTGGAAAAAGATATCGAAAATCCGCAGGAGAGCGATATCTTTTCCCAGTATCCCCGCGTTCTGAAAGATCCCGTTGCGTTGATGTTCCTTGTTGATTATCTGCGCCTGATGATTACCAGTAACCTGCAAAGTCATGAAATTGAAGCGTTGATGGAAGAAGAGCTGGAAACGTTCCGCCAGGAGAGTGAAGTCCCTGCATCCGGTCTGAATATGGTAGGTGATTCCATGCCGGCATTCGGTATTGTTGCCGCGGTTCTCGGTGTGGTCAATGCTCTGGCCTCAGCCGATCGCCCTGCCGGTGAGCTGGGCGCACTGATTGCTCACGCGATGGTCGGAACATTCCTCGGGATACTTGTGGCTTACGGCTTTATTTTACCGCTGGCCTCACTTATCCGTCTGCGCAGCGGCGAGCAATTAAAAATGCTGGAATGCATTAAGGTGACGTTTCTCTCTTCACTTCAGGGTTATCCTCCGCAAATTGCTGTCGAATTCGGTCGTAAAGTACTGTTCAGCACTGATCGTCCGTCATTTACCGAGCTGGAAGATAAAGTCCGCGAGGTGAAAGTCAGTCACCGCACCGAAGCGAAGGACGAGGAGTAATCAGACAATGAAACCGGGCAATACGCAGATTATCCGCGTCAAAAAGCGGGGTAGACACTCGCACGGCGGCGGACACGGGGGATCATGGAAGATTGCCTATGCGGATTTTATGACCGCAATGATGGCGTTCTTCCTGGTGATGTGGCTGATTTCAATTTCCAGTCCGCAGGAACTGACACAAATAGCGGAGTATTTTCGCACACCGCTGAGAACGGCAATTAATCCCGGCTCAAAAACCGGCGATGCGACAAACCCTATCCCGGGCGGCGGTCAGGACATCATCTATCAGGAAGGTGATGTTATGCCTGATCCGAACGGCATGACCGATGATCAGGATGCGGAAGGTAATTTCGAAAAACTGAAACAGGATCTGGAGCAGGCGATTTTAAATGACCCGCGTCTGAATGAACTCAAGCCGCACCTGCTGATTGACATGATTGATGACGGCTTGCGTATTCAGATTGTGGACAGTGCTAACCGCCCGATGTTTATGGTGGGTTCAACACACGTTGAGCCTTATATGCGGGATATTTTGCGGGCTATTGCGCCGATCCTCAATGATGTGCCGAACCGTATCAGTATCTCCGGTCATACGGATGATCTGCCGTACGCGAATGGCGCGAACTACAGTAACTGGGAATTATCCGCAGAGCGTGCAAATGCATCCCGCCGTGAACTGGTTCGTGGCGGAATGAATGAACATAAAATTCTGCGGGTGGTCGGGATGGCGTCATCTGTTCATCTGGACAAAAAAGACGGGCTGGCACCGATAAACCGCCGTATCAGTATCATTGTTCTGAATGAAGCAGAAAGGGCCAGCATCCTGCATGAATATGAAGGTGCTGTACCCATCAATAGCATACAGGAACTGAATGCGCTGGAGATGCCTCCGTCCGGGATCCCTGCGGAAAAAAATCCGGTGGAAATCAGTGTGATACCACCGGAGCCGGAAAAACAACCGGCGATCCCGGCAGAACCCGGCGGAACACCGCCACAGGATGCCGCCACAGCGGCAGACAAACAACAATAAATATGAAACACAGGTACTGCCGGATTTTCCGGCAGTACCTGTCAGTCGTAACGCAAGCAAAATTGGATAACAGCGATGGATATAACCGAGTTTTATCAAACGTTTTTCGATGAAGCTGACGAGTTGCTCCTGGATATGGAGCAGCATCTGCTGGAGCTCGATCCTCATGACCCGGACAGCGAACAGCTTAATGCCATCTTCCGCAGCGCGCACTCTATCAAGGGCGGTGCTGCGACATTCGGATTTACGCTGCTGCAAAAAACCACACATACCCTGGAAAATCTGCTCGATAAAGCCCGTCATGATGAACTGACACTGACGCCGGATATTATCGATATCTTCCTGGACACAAAAGATGTGATGGGCTCGCAACTTGATGCTTACAAAAGTGACAGGCTGCCGGACGAAGAGAGCTTTAACCGCATCTGTGAAGTGCTGGGCCGTGTAGAACAGAGTGTCGCTGATGCCGCTGTTATCACAACACAGGCTGCGTCTTCACAGGATAGCACCGGTGATGAACCGGCGGAAACAACCGCTGTTTCTGCGGCGGCGGGAACCGGTTTTGCGCATCACGTCACCTTCACGCTAAGTCAGTTAAAAGCCACGGAAGTCCCTTTACTGGCGGATGAACTGGCACTGTTCGGGACTGTTTATAAAACAGAAGAGGGCACAGACACACTGCGGATCTGGCTCGGAACGAATACGGATATTGAAGATGTCTGCGGCGTACTCTGCTTTGTGGTGGATGAATCGCAGATAGCGCACGAAGAAACACCGGCGGAAGAGTTAGCCGCTATTCTGGCTGCGGAAGAAAAACCGGCAGAGCAGGAAGAGCCGGAGGTTGTACAAGCCCCGCAGGCCGCTCCTGTGGAAAAACAGGCAGAGCCTGCACGCAAAGCACCGGCTGTTAAAACTAAAGGCGACAGCGGCAGTATCCGTGTGGCAGTGGAAAAGGTCGATCAGTTGATTAACCTGGTGGGTGAACTGGTGATTATTCAGTCGATGCTGACACAGCACAGTCAGCAGGTTGAACAGTCAGAATATGCCGAGCTGCTCAGTTCGATTGTTCAGCTTGAGCGCAATTCACGGGCATTGCAGGAGTCGGTTATGTCCATCCGGATGATGCCGATGGATTACGTATTCAGCCGCTTCCCGCGCATGGTGCGTGATATCGCCTCCAAACTGAACAAAAAAATCGAACTGAAAGTTGAGGGTAGCTCAACCGAACTGGATAAGAGCCTGATCGAACGGATTATTGACCCGCTGACGCATCTGGTGCGCAACAGTCTTGATCACGGTATTGAACGACCGGAAGTCCGCGCGGCAAACGGTAAACGGGAAGCCGGGACACTGACGCTGGCGGCAGAGCATCAGAGTGGCAATATCTGTATTGAAGTGCGCGATGACGGCGCGGGACTGAACCGCGAACGCATTCTGGCGAAAGCCCGCCAGCAGGGAATGGATGTCCACGACAACATGACCAATGATGATATCGCGATGCTGATTATGGCACCGGGATTCTCCACCGCCGAGGTTATTACAGACGTGTCCGGGCGCGGTGTTGGTATGGATGTAGTGAAACGGAACATCCAGGACATGGGCGGACGTATCCAGATTGGCTTTACAGAAGGCAAGGGAACCATCACCCGTATTCTGCTGCCGCTGACCCTGGCTATCCTGGACGGCATGTCCGTCAAAATTGCAGACGACGTGTTTATCGTACCGCTCAGCGCCATTATCAGCACATTGCAACCGCGTCAGGAAGATATTTACCGGCTGGCAGGTGAAGAAAAAATGTTACTGGTGCGCGGAGAATATCTGCCACTGGTCGAAATGCATCAGGTATTCGGTATCGATGGTGCGGAACGCGACCTGGCAAAAAGCATTGCGCTGATTGTTCAGAATGCGGGCAACCGTTACGCCTTACTGGTCGACAAATTGGTGGGTCAGCAGCAGGTTGTGGTGAAAAACGTCGAAAGCAACTACCGCAAAATTCCGGGCATTTCTGCCGCGACTATCATGGGTGACGGCACTGTCGCACTGATTGTTGATGTGGCGGAGTTACAGCGGATGAACAACGAAATTTTGTGCAGCAAAAAACTGAACACGTCACACGTCGTGATGCAATAAACAGAGGTAAATGACCATGTCTATGATGGATGATGATTTTAACAAACTTGATGAAGAAAAAAACGGCGAAGGGTATCTGATTTTCACCTTAGGCGAAGAAGAGTACGGCATTGAGATCCTGAAAGTACAGGAAATCCGGGGATATGAGCAAGTTACCCGGATTGCGAATACACCGGACTTTATTAAAGGTGTCACTAACTTACGCGGCGTTATTATTCCGATTATCGACCTGCGGGTGAAATTTTCTCACCAGAACGTGACCTATAACGACAACACCGTGGTGATTGTGGTCAATCTTAAAGATCGCGTGGTGGGAATTGTGGTGGACGGCGTATCTGATGTGCTGGTTCTTAAAGATGAGCAGATTGCCCCGGCCCCGGATTTTGCCGTGACATTATCCACCCGCTATCTGACCGGGCTTGGCACCATCGGTGAGCGGATGCTTATCCTGGTGGACATTGAAAAGCTGCTTTCCAGCGATGAAATGGCGCTTATCGACAGCATGGCTGAATGATAACTAAGCTAAATGGTTTTGGTGTATCTATCACTAAAGTTTTTTTTTGATGTGACCGATATCAAAAATACAATAAAACTATGTCAGTAAAAAAATTATGTATAGCCGAATTAAAATTGTATCAGGGCTTTTATCCGTCATTCTTATTTTTGTACTGCTGCAATTAACATCCAGCGGGCTGATGTTCAGCAAGCTGGGTGAGAATCGCGACAGCATACATTTTCTGGACTCGCTCCAGAGCCAGAGACAAGTATTAACCCAGAGCTGGGTCAATCTGATCCAGGCCCGTGCGAACTTAAACCGCGCGGCAAATGGTTTTTTACTGAGAGAACATGCCTTTAAGGATGATGCAACACCGGAAGATCTGATTAAAACGGCACATCGCCAGTTAGCCGATGCTGATAAAGCGTATGCCCGTTATATGAAAATGATGGAAGGGACGTCATACGATAAGGCTAAGTTTGAAAAACTGCTTTCAACTTATGAAACTTACCGTAATGCGTTAACCCGGTTGTCAACGTATGTGCAAAATGATCAGTTAGATCAATTCTATACCTATGCAACATCAGGGTATCAGATGAAATTTGAAGAACAGTTCAATGCCTATTTTGACAGCATATCAACCGCTTTCCGTGGTGAAGTGATTAACGCAGAAGATAACTTCGATGAATCACTTTATATGCTGATTGTACTCGCCGTTATTTTGGCACTGACCAGCCTTATCAGCTATCGCTATGTTAAACGTGGCATTATTTTCCCTCTGAATAATTTGGTGGAGCGCATCAATATCTTTGCTGCCGGTGATCTGACCCCGACAGTGCAGGTTGATGGTAATAATGAAATAGCGGATCTGGGGCGTGGTGTTCAGCACATGCAGCAGGAGCTTATCAATACGGTGCGCGGTGTGCGTGACGGCAGTGAAAATATCTATCAGGGCACCAGTGAAATTGCAGCAGGAAACAATGACTTATCTGCGCGCACACAAGAGCAGGTTGCCTGTCTGGAGCAGACCGCTGCCAGCATGAGTGAACTGACTGCCACTGTAAAACAGAATACTGAATATGCCCATCAGGCCAGTGAATTTGCCGGTCAGGCATCTGTCATTGCCCGTGAAGGCGGGAAAGTGGTGTCTAACGTGGTGAATACCATGCTGAATATCGCTGACAGTTCACAGAAAATTTCTGATATCACTGCGGTTATCGACAGTATTGCGTTCCAGACCAATATTCTGGCACTGAATGCTGCCGTGGAAGCAGCGCGCGCCGGTGAACACGGACGCGGATTTGCTGTGGTCGCAGACGAAGTCCGCAACCTTGCCCAGCGCAGTGCGAATGCGGCAAAAGAAATTAAAACGCTCATTGAAGACTCGGTATCCCGTACCGGAACAGGCGCCCGTCAGGCAGAAGATGCCGGTGAAACCATGACTAAGATTGTGGAATCCGTCACGCGTGTTACTGACATTATGGCCCATATCGCAACCGCTTCTGATGAGCAGAGCAAAGGAATTTCACAGGTCAGTATTGCAGTGGCTGAAATGGACAAAGTGACGCAGCAGAACGCCTCACTGGTTGAGCAGTCTGCGGTGGCGGCAAATGTGCTGGAAGAACAGGTGGCAAAACTGTCACAACTGATAGCTATTTTCCGCTTACCGGCCTTGAAACACAGGGACGATAAGTATACTGAACCGGCGGCAAGAACGATTTCAAACGTCGTGAAAACCCCGGATCTCAGTAAAATATCATCGAAGAATCATCAAGATGATGACAATTGGGAAACTTTCTAACGACGCGTCTCAGCTTTGCGCTGTCAGGGTGATACCTGACGGCGCTTTTGTGCATCACAGCGATAACAATAATTGAAGCAGGTGAGCTCTGAGCGGACGCAATTGGGGATGGTATATGTTTGGTAAGAGAATTCGGATTTCTGTCAGTTTATATCTGCTACTCATTTTCTTTTGTGGCATGCAGATAATTTCCAGCGGTTTATCGCTGGGAATTGTTTCATCAGAGCTAACGTCGCTGGAACGGGTCGATCTCGGCTCTAAAAAGCGTTCACTTTTGGTTTCATCGTATGAAGATCTGATGCAGGCACGTAACCTGCTGACTCAGGTTGTTATCCATATCAAAGTCGGCTCTGAAGAGAGTGATATCCGTCAGGTGAAAACCGCCTTTGATATGTTGCTGGAAAAAGCGGCTGAAGATTATAACCAGTTTAAAGCGCAGCCGGTTCTCAGTGAAAAAGAGGATTTCGCCGGTATCGAGGAGCAGTATCAGTCTTACCTCGGAGTGGTGAAGGAACTGCGCGGTTATATTGATGCAGGTAACATTCCTGCTTACGTTGAGCACCCTACACAAATGTATCAGGACAAAATGGGGGCGGTTGTCAGCGATTATCTTGCATTACTCGATGATGAAAGCCGCAGTGCCATTGAGTCCGGCACATTCTATAACCGCCTGGCATGGATTATGTTTTTCTGCGTGACCGGCACCATTTTGTTTATCTCTGTGCTTGCGCATTTCTGGATGCGTTACAAGGTTATCAATCCGCTGACCAGCATGAGTGAACATTTTATGCTGGTGTCAGAAGGAAAACTGAATCAGCAGATAGATGTCACGTCCCGTGATGAAATCGGTAGTGTTTTCGGGCAGTTACAACTGATGCAGACATCACTGGCAGAATCGATATCAAACGTTCGCCTGAATACAGACCAAATGTATACCGGAATTCGTGAGATTGCGCTGGGCAATAATAATTTATCATCACGTACAGAGCAGCAGGCGGCCTCTCTGGAAGAGACGGCAGCCAGCATGGAAGAACTGACCGCCACAGTGAAACAGAATGCGGATAATGCACGCCAGGCCAGTGAGCTGGCGGTAACCGCATCTAAAACGGCGGGGCGTGGCGGGAAAATTACGGACAGCGTGATTGAAACCATGACCTCAATTGCCAACAGTTCGCAGAAAATCAGCGCCATTATCAGCGTAATCGACGGCATTGCATTCCAGACCAATATCCTGGCACTGAATGCGGCTGTTGAAGCGGCCCGTGCCGGAGAGCAGGGACGCGGGTTCTCGGTGGTGGCAGGTGAAGTCCGTGCATTGGCACAACGCAGTGCGGAAGCGGCGAAAGAGATCAAATCACTGATTGATGAGTCCGTTGATCGGGTCGGACAGGGTACTCAACTGGTGGACAGCGCCGGTAAGACTATGGAAGAGCTGGTGATTGCGGTAAATCAGGTGACAGAATTAATGAGTGAAATCGCCTCGGCATCCAATGAACAGAGCCGGGGAATTGAACAGGTGGCAACCGCCGTCAGTCAGATGGATCTTGTTACTCAGCAAAACGCCGCGCTGGTTGAGCAGTCGACCAGCGCCACTGCAGCACTGGAAGATCAGGCTAATAACCTGGTGGAAACAGTGTCGTTCTTTGAATTACCTGACAATAAAGGGCCCAAAACCGGCTTTGCCGGCTGATTAAGTCGTGAAACTCCCCGGTATCGGGCCGCTATATCGCAGGCTGTCCGGTGCCGGGTCGTATGACTATTTTTACAGAAAGGACAACAAGTACGATGCTTTTTGCGCCACAGATAGCACCACTCACAGATGATGAGTTTGGTCGGGTGTGCCGGTTTATTTATAAAAAGTCAGGCATCGTCCTTAGCATGAATAAAAAAAATATGGTTTACAACCGCCTGTTAAAGCGGCTGAGAGACTGCAATACGGGCACATTTTCTGAATACCTGCGCATGCTGGAACGGGAGCCGCTGCACCCGGAATGGCAGGCTTTTATTAATGCACTGACGACGAATTTAACGGCTTTTTTCCGTGAGCCGCACCATTTTCAGACACTGACAGAATTTATCCGCTCCCGCCGTGATCAGCCGATCAATATCTGGTGTGCGGCCTCGTCAACCGGGGAAGAGCCTTATTCTATCGCCATGACACTCAGTGATGTCCTCGGACAAAATGCACTGAATGCCAAAGTGATCGCCAGCGACATCGACACTGAAGTGCTGGAAAAAGCCCGCAAAGGTGTTTACCGCCTTGAAGAGCTGAAAAATATGAATGCTCTTCAGCGCCAGCGCTACTTTATGAAAGGCGTCGGGGAATATGAAGGTTATGCGCGGATAAAACCGGCACTCGGGCGGATGGTTGATTTCAGGCTGTTGAATCTGACCGATACTGACTGGCAGTTTCAGGGACAATTTGACGCCATTTTCTGTCGTAATGTCATGATTTATTTTGATAAAGAGATGCAAAAACAATTGCTGGAACGTTTTATTCCGCTACTGAAGCCTGACGGACTGCTGTTTATCGGACACTCAGAGAATTTATCTCAGTTATCCCAGCGTTATGTCATCAGAGGACAAACCGTATACAGCGTTCAGGCTGCCGGGAGAGGTGATGAAAAAAATAAAAGTACTTTGCGTTGATGACTCCGCGCTGATGCGCCAGTTAATGCGTGAAATCATTAACAGCCATCCGGATATGACGGTTGTGGATGTCGCACCGGACCCGTATGTCGCGCGTGATTTGATTAAACAGCATGAGCCCGACGTGGTCACGCTGGATGTCGAAATGCCGCGTATGGACGGAATAGACTTTCTGGAAAAACTGATGCGCCTGCATCCTGTGCCTGTGGTGATGGTCTCCACACTGACCTCCAAAGGTTCTGAGGTGACGTTAAAAGCACTGGAACTGGGGGCGGTGGATTTTGTCACCAAACCGCAGATCGGCATTCGTGAAACCATGATGAGTTACCGTGATCTTATCGGTGAAAAAATCCGTGCGGCAGCCATGTCAAAAGTCACCCGGGCAAGCCGTACTCAGCGTCAGGAAAAAACAGCTGCGACACCGGTGGTTACCGGCAAGCCGCTGTCATCGTATGTTTGCCACAACCGCGTGATAGCGGTTGGTGCTTCAACAGGCGGCACAGAAGCTATCCGTCAGTTCCTGGAAATGTTGCCGCCGGAATGTCCGCCGGTGGTTATTACCCAGCATATGCCGGCGGGTTTTACCCGTTCGTTTGCCGAGCGGCTGAATAAACTGTGTGCGCTGACGGTAAAAGAAGCGGAACACGGCGATACTCTGCTGAAAGGGCATGCGTATATCGCACCGGGAGATGCTCACATGCTGATTGTGGATAAAGGGCATGGTTATCAGGTGGCGCTGCAACAGACGCCGCCGGTAAATCGTCACCGTCCGTCTGTGGATGTGTTGTTTGACTCAGTGGCAGAGAGTGCCGGGCGTAAATGTATCGCGATATTACTGACCGGGATGGGTATGGACGGCGCACGCGGTATGCTTAATCTGCACCAGAAAGGCGCGGTGACGTACGCGCAGGATGAGCGCAGCTGTGTGGTGTTTGGTATGCCGAGAGCCGCAATTGAACTGGATGCCGTCGATGAAATCCGCGATCTCCTCAAAATAGCACCGAGTGTGCTGGAAAGACTTGCCGCTGTTTCCGCGTAGCGGGAGCAGCAATTATTCATTGTATTGAAGCAGGAGTGGTTATGGCCGCTAAAGATTTAAATTTTCTGGTTGTTGATGATTTTTCCACAATGCGCCGTATTGTACGCAACCTCTTAAAAGAGTTGGGATACAACAAAATTGAAGAGGCGGAAGACGGTGTGGATGCACTGGAGAAAATCCGTGCGGGACAGATTGATTTTGTGGTGGCGGACTGGAACATGCCGAATATGGACGGACTGGAATTGCTGAAAACCATCCGTGCAGATGAGGCACTCAAGCACATTCCGGTCATGATGGTCACCGCTGAAGCCAAAAAAGAAAACATTATTGCCGCAGCCCAGGCGGGTGCCAGTGGTTATGTCGTCAAGCCGTTCACCGCAGCCATTCTTGAGGAAAAGCTGAACAAGGTGTTTGAAAAGATGGGTCTGAACTGAGAAGTATCAGCAGAGGGAAAGCAGGATGACGGAAAGCATATCAACGGACAGAAATAAAAACAGTGATGATGATTTAAAACAGATCATCACCCGGGTTGGTTTTTTAACGAGGATGTTGAGAGAAAGCATGCGTGAACTGGGATTAGAAAAGGGCGTGCAACAAGCGGTCGCGACAATTCCGGACGGAAAAGACCGATTGCGTTATATCGCTCAGATGACAGCACAGGCCGCCGAAAGAACACTCAACGGGATAGACACCATCAAGCCGTTACAGGTAAAGATGCATGATGAGGCGCTGGATTTGCAGGAACGCTGGCAATCGTCCCCGTCACCGGAGAGTGACCCGTTATTGCAGGAATCAACCATGGCCTTTATCCGCCGGGTGATTGACGGCAGTGCGGTGACCAAAAGTGAGCTGATGGAAATCATGATGGCGCAGGACTTTCAGGATCTGACCGGCCAGGTTGTGAAAAAAATGATGGAAGTCGTGGAAGAAACAGAGAAACAGCTGTTATTCCTGCTGATGGAAAATACACCGGCGGATATCCGCGCAAAACACCCGGTCGACAGCCTCAAGAACGGACCGCAGATTGATCCGAAAGGCTCCAATGTGGTGGCATCACAGTCACAGGTTGATGACCTGCTGGATGAACTCGGATTTTAGTTGTAAAAAAACCGCAGTAAGGATACTGCGGTTGTGAAATATCTTTCCACACGGGAAGGATATTAGATACCCATTGCCTGCTTAACCTGAGCCAGTGCTTCGCTACCTGCTTTACATGCAGCATCCTGCTGATCTTTAGGCATTGCAGCGATTTGCTTTTTAGCATCATCGTACTGCTTCATCATCGGCTCTAACTGAGCTTTAGCTGCTTCGTTTTCGCTGGCTTTTTTCATTAAAGCATCAACTTCAGAGAAGTATTTGTTACAGGTTTCAGTAGCGCCCGGAACGGCTGATGCTGTTTTTTCTTCGCCGGAACATGCGGTAAGTGCCAGAGCCATCAAACCCAGAGAGCAGGCTAAGATTGTTTTTTTTCATGTAGTGAGTACCTTGCTTGTGATTATCGTGGAATAAATCGTCCGGAATTATAAATAAACCAGCAATTATGCCTATCGGAATTATTCCTAATTTAATCATTTACATAAAATACGGGGTTTCGTGGGGCTGCGGGCGGGTTTGCACAGATAAAGCATTGCAATACCATGATTTGTTTCATTGTGAAGTTATTTTCTGCTGGAAAGTTCATCAGAGCGGCTTTAATCAGGGAATTACCCCGTTAAGATCAGTCATTTTCCACCATTGAATCAGCCGTACTCTGTCATGCTATAGCCATAAGCAAAATAGCCGCAGACGGCGGAGGCGTGCGTGTCTGATGAAAGTGATGTAGAAAAAACAGAAGATCCCACCCCCCATAAAAAAGAGAAAGCGAAAGAAGACGGACAGATAGCCCGCTCAAAAGAGCTCAGTTCACTGATGATGATGCTGGCGGGGGTTAGTTTGCTGTGGTTAAGCGGCGGACATCTGGCCGGACAGTTGCGCACTATTTTTCGTCAGGGATTTATTTTTGACAGTTTTTATCTGCAAAACTCCGGGTTGATGCTCAGCTATCTGGGCAAAGTGATTACTGAAGCATTGTTTGCGCTGCTGCCGGTTGTCGGCGGGCTGGCGTTGGTGGGTATTTCGGCATCGGCACTGGTCGGCGGGCTGGCATTCAATACAAAATCCATCAAGTTTGATCTGTCAAAACTCAGCCTGTTAAAGGGGCTTAAACGCATTTTTTCCATGAATGCGCTGGCCGAGTTATTCAAAGCCATTCTTAAATCCGCATTTATCGGCCTTGGTGCCTGGATTTTTTTATGGCAGGCCTGGCCCTCATTACTGCATTTGGCAATGGAATCACCGGGAACCGCAATGGGTAATGCGATGCAGAAAGTTATTTTTGCCGGTTATCTCATCATATTTATGCTGATCCCGATGGTGGCGTTTGATGTGTTCTGGCAGTTGCGTTCTCACCTGAAAAAGCTGCGGATGAGCCGTCAGGATATCAAGGATGAGTTTAAGCAGCAGGAAGGCGACCCGCAGATAAAAGCAAAAATTCGCCAGCAACAGCGGGCGATGGCGCATAACCGCATGATGGCAGATGTGCCCGGGGCTGATGTCATCGTGACTAACCCGACACATTATGCGGTTGCACTCAAGTATGACGATAAAAAAATGAGCGCCCCCAAAGTGCTGGCAAAAGGTGCCGGTGTGCTGGCACTGCGGATAAAAGAAATAGGTGCGGAAAACCGCATTTTACTGCTGGAAGCACCGCCGCTGGCGCGTGCCTTGTACCGCCATGCTGAAGTGGGTCAGTCAATACCGGTGGCACTGTATGCCGCCGTGGCTGAAGTTCTGGCATGGGTGTTTCAGTTACGTCGCTGGCGTCGTGAAGGCGGGCTGAAACCGAAGAAACCGAAGAATTTACCGGTGCCTCAGGCACTTGATATTGTTGGAGAAAATAACTGAAATGGCTAATCTGGCTGCACTTTTAAGATTACCGAAAAACATGCAGGGAGCACAATGGCAGTTACTTGCAGGACCTGTGCTCATTTTGATGATCCTGTCCATGATGGTTCTGCCGCTGCCGGCGTTCATTCTGGATTTGCTGTTTACGTTTAATATTGCACTTTCCATTATGGTTCTGCTGGTCGCTATGTTTACCCGGCGTACCCTGGATTTTGCGGCATTCCCTACCATTCTGCTCTTTTCGACCCTGCTTCGCCTGTCACTGAACGTGGCATCGACCCGTATCATTCTGATGGACGGACACACCGGACCGGCTGCCGCCGGACAGGTGGTGGAAGCATTTGGTCACTTTCTGGTCGGCGGTAACTTTGCCATTGGTATTGTGGTCTTTATTATCCTGGTATTAATCAACTTTATGGTTATCACCAAGGGTGCGGGGCGTATTGCGGAAGTGGGCGCACGCTTTGTTCTTGATGGTATGCCCGGTAAACAAATGGCAATTGATGCCGATTTGAACGCCGGTATTATCACGGATGAAGAAGCCAAACGCAGGCGTACTGAAGTCACTCAGGAGTCGGATTTTTACGGCTCGATGGACGGTGCCAGTAAATTTGTCCGTGGTGATGCCGTTGCCGGTATTATGATCATGGTGATTAACGTGATCGGCGGGCTGATTGTCGGGGTTGCTCAGCATCAGATGCCGCTGGGCGATGCCGCCAGCACCTATACACTGCTGACTATCGGTGATGGTCTGGTCGCACAGATCCCTGCACTTATCATCTCAACGGCTGCCGGTGTTATTGTAACCCGCGTGGCGACAGATGAAGATGCGGGCGAACAGATGATTTCCCAGCTGTTCAATAATCCGCGTGTCATGTGGCTCAGCGCCGGGGTGCTCGGGCTGCTCGGGCTTATCCCGGGAATGCCGAACTTTGTTTTCCTGCTGTTCACTGCCGCACTTGCCGGTCTTGGCTGGTATCTGGTGAAAAAATCGCAGGCACCGGAGAAAGTCACAGAAACCAATGTGCAGGATAAGCACTTCCGTGAAGCCAATAAAGTGACGGAAGCCACCTGGGACGATGTTGTCGCTGAAGATTTACTGGCAATGGAAGTTGGCTACCGGCTGATCCCGCTGGTAGATAATGACCAGCAGGGCGAGCTGCTCGGACGTATCCGCGGATTGCGCAAGAAATTTGCGCAGGAAGTCGGGTATCTGCCGCCGGTGGTGCACATCTGTGACAACCTGGAACTGACCCCGACGAGTTACCGTATTCTGATTAAAGGTGCGGAAGCAGGACGCGGGGAAGCTCAGCCGGGTCGCTGGCTGGCGATTGATCCCGGTAATGCGGCAGGCTCTCTGGAAGGGGATGCGACGCAGGAACCGGCCTTCGGATTACCGGCAGTGTGGATTGATGATGATCTGCGCGAGCAGGCGCAAATCCAGGGTTATACCGTGGTATCTGCAAGTACGGCGGTGGCGACGCACTTTAATCAGATTCTGCTGGAGTACGCGAGTGATCTGTTCGGGCGTCAGGAAGCACAAATGCTGTATGACCGCGTGAAAAAAGAGATGCCGAAACTGGCGGATGACCTTATTCCTGATACATTGTCACTGACGCTTTTCCATCGGGTCCTGCAAAATCTGCTGGCAGAAAACGTGATGATCCGCGATATGCGCACCATTATTGAAACGCTGGCGGAGCAGGTGGGTGATAATGGCGAACAGAAAGACGCGGATATTCTGACATCTCAGGTGCGGATAGCCCTGGGCCGTGCGATCACACAGCAGTGGTTTGGCTCTGCCGGTGAGATTCAGGTTATCGGGCTGGATGCGGGTCTGGAACAGATCCTGTTACAGGCATCGAAAAACGGCGGCGGACTGGAGCCGAACCTGGCGCAGAGCATTGAGCAGCAGGCAATCGCCGCCGTATCACACCAGGAAGCAATGGGTGCACCAACAGTATTGCTGGTGAATCACTCCCTGCGTCTGATTTTATCCCGCTTCCTGCGCCGTAGTCTGCCGCAGTTGGTGGTGATGTCAAACCTGGAACTGAATGACCGTCGTCAGATAAGAATGACGTCCATGATTGGCGGCTGATAAGCTGATAAGCTGATAAGCTGATAAGCTGATAAGTCATTAAGACATTATTGCTGCACTAAATTACTGCACTAATACGATACGGGAGCCTGTGAAAACAGACTCCCGTTTTTTATGTGCAGCATGTGCGTAATTCTGCCGGATGTTGTTTGGGTCCGCTGCTTTGCGTGAAACCGCAGAGATCTGCATTCAGAGGCAGGAACAGGGACAGATACAGGGATTATTCAGAAAATATAAGCGGAAACAGGGGGAAGCGGAGAAGGATGCAGGAATGAAACAATTAACTGCCATACAGAAGGCAGTTAATTATCAGACAATAATTTTCTTACCCAGTAACCGGCTGCCGGATTCCTGACCATCAGCACCATAAGTCGCCTGGTTATTATGTTTTTTCATAAAATCCAGTCGTTCCTGATTAAGCTGCATGTGCAGTTTCAGCATCTGATGGTTACGGTAATTCATCTCTTTCAGCATGATGGTAAGATCTTTAATGCTGTTCCAGACAAGATGAATACCTTCATCGTCCTCATAGGGCGGGCATATACCGGACTCCTGCTCAAGTTGCAGGCGATGGTTTTCATTGTGACCGATAGCAGCCACCAAAAACCGTTTTTGTTCCGTTGTTTCCTGATACGGGGATTGCGGAACGCGCGCATAGCCGAGTAACAACTCCTCATTTTTCATCACCTGGTGCAGTGATTGTAAATGAGCGAGTTGTTGCTCAAGCAGCGGCAGAAGTTGTTCAGTCATCTTTATCAGCACTGTTTATTGATAGCATGCATTCATGTGCATCACGCAGAATACCATCAGCTATTTTACCGGCGTCCATACGCAGCGTACCGTCTTTCAGGGCTTGCTTGATTTCAGCAACTTTTACCGTATTGATATCATTTTTATTCGGTGCCAGCAGTTGTTTCTGAATTTCACTTGGTGAAAATGCACTCTCGCGGACTGTTTCAGCGGTCTGAATTTTTTTTATCACGCGGTGCTGCGGCCATTTCTTTCGGGTCGCGGTTGGTCACTTTAGTCAGTGATGAAATCGCGGATGTTTGCTCAATTGCCATATTTATTTTCCTTATTCCCGATCTGCGGTGATTGAGGGTGTCTCCCTTATACTCACTACATATCGGCAATTTTATCTGAAACTTTATAACTAAATTTATACCCTTATTCATTCAAACAGCAGGTTCGTTGGCTACGCTCAGCCTGCATTTTGAATGACGTCGGGTATATAGCTAAAGTGATACTTTTACACTGCCATTCTCAAGTGCTTCGCCGCTGACGACTTGTCCGTTAACCAGACGCACCCGGATTGTGGCACCCGTTGCAGCATTATTGATGGCGCGCCCTTCGTATTTTACCGAAAAATTGTCACCGTCCGCTACAACAAATACGGTTTGTCCGGCTTTAATTGCCCAGGGCTGACGATACATTGAACTTATGTATGTCTGTCCGGCATCAATATTACGCAGGGCAACGCCTCCGCGCAGTGCCATTTTATCGGTGACTGTGCCTGCCGGTAACTTATGTAATAAGCCCCGCTTTGCACCGATATCCACAAACTGAATAGCTTCGCCGCGCATTATTTGCCGGGTGGCAACGTAATATTGTCCGGTGACATTCACGGTCAGCTGAATAAATGTGCGTTTCTTCCCGCACAGCACCGGCAGTGAAACATTACCCGTATTACGCCCGCCTGCCGGTAACTGTAACACCGGTTTCTTACATGCAGGCCAGCGGTCGATAGGTGTTTTTACCTCTATCGACACTTTCAGCGGCTCCGGGTGTAACAGGCGGAAATACTGATTGATATCCTCCGGCAATGCAGCTTGCGCAGAGGCGGAAAATACCAGTAAACCGCTGATGAGTAATTTACGGTAACGGAGAGACATACTTTTTCCTCATATACCCTTATTCCTTCAAACAGCAGGTTTGTTTACCGGGCAAAGCCCGCCTGCATCCTGAATGACGTTGGGTATAGTCAATCAGCCCATTTCTGATGTCCGCAGTTTACGCACTTTCAATATCGTTGAATCCGGTAAATAGCCCGGTTATTTCACGTTTATCCTGCCATTTGAATTTTTCAGGGACGGCTACTATAGCTATCACTAAAACAGGCGTTCCACATCAATTGAGGACAGACATGCTTGATAAGTTAAATGCTACGTTTGCGTTTCAGCAGCAGGCGCTTTCATTGCGTGAAAACCGTCAGACAGTGCTGGCATCCAATATCGCTAACGCAGATACCCCGGGCTATCAGGCGCGGGATATTGATTTCAGCCATCAGCTGAAACAGGCAATGAACAACGGCACAGCCAAAAGCGGTGGTCTGACAATGGCGGTCACTGCGAAAGGACATATCAGCGGACAGGGTACGGCCACACCTTCTGCGGTTGATCTGAAATATCGCGTTCCGTATCAGACATCTATGGACGGTAATACCGTCGATATGGATGTCGAGCGCAGCCAGTTTGCTGATAATACCCTGAAATATCAGGCTGACCTGACCTTTATTAACAGTCGCGTGAAAAGCATGCTGGCTGTCTTACAGCAAGGATAATCCGCATGGGATTACTGAGTATTTTTGATATTTCCGCATCAGCATTAACGGCGCAGTCACAGCGTCTCAATGTCAGTGCGAGCAATATGGCGAATGCCGAAAGTGTGGCAGGCCCGGATGGTGAGCCGTACCGTGCGAAGCAGGTTGTGTTTCAGACCTCGCCGCAGGGGCGTTATGACATCGGCGGCGTAAAAGTCAGCCAGCTGATTGAAGACCCGTCAGAACCCCGGCTTGAATACAAACCCGGTCACCCGCTGGCAGATGAAAAAGGCTACGTGCGTATGCCTAATGTGGATACCGTCGGCGAAATGATCAACACCATTTCGGCTTCCCGCAGCTACCAGGCGAACCTGGAAGTGATGAATACCGCGAAAACCCTGTTGCAGAAAACATTAACACTGGGGCAGTAACGGAGTAAATCATGGGAATTAATGCCACGAACAATGAATCAACGAATAACGATATTGACACTCAGAAAAAGCCGCAAAAAAGCCAGAGTGATGATATGCGGGATACGTTTTTGCAGATGATCGTCACGCAGATGCAGAACCAGGATCCGACCAAACCGATGGATAACACGGATCTTACCAGCCAACTGGCGCAAATTGCATCACTTGAGAGCATGAATAAGCTCAATGACAGTGTGACCGGTATTTCCAAACAAATTAATTCGGGTCAGTCATTGCAGGCAACTCAGCTGGTCGGAAAAAGCGTGCTTATTCCCGGCAGTGATTTAGTCCTGACTCCGCTGAATACTGACGGTACACAGAAATTAGTGAAACCAACGAATCCGCTGGCGGGTACTGATGAATCTGTTCTGCCGTTTGCCGATGATAAACCGGATGACGGAAACAGCGGGAATAACGAAGGCAGTAATACCGGCTATGAGTCTTCACCGTTCGGCTTCTTCCTCGGTAAACCAGCCGACAAAATTGATATCACTATCCGTGATAAAAACAAAGCCATTGTCCGGACTATTACGATTGAGGGTGAAACCAAACCGGATCTTTATGACCGGACCTGGGATGGCCGCAATGATAATGGTGAGCTGGTTGCTGACCTTAAAGGTAAATATACCTTTGAAATCAAAGCCAGCATGAAGGGCGAAGAGATCGCAGAAAGCAATCTTATCCGACTGAAATACGCAAAAGTTAACGGAGTAACACCGGGGGCGGATGCACCGTTGCTGGATGTGGGCATTGGTCACAGTGTGTTGTTATCTGAAATATTTAAAGTGTATCCGGCTAATTAATAAGTAAACCCAATTGTCATGGAGGTGACATGTCTTTTTCACAAGCAGTCAGCGGTCTGAATGCCGCTTCATCGGGGCTTGACTCGATAGGTAACAATATTGCCAACTCAGCAACCAACGGTTTTAAAGGCGCACATGCCTCTTTCTCCGATATGTTTGCAGGCTCCGGTGTTGGTCTGGGGGTAAACGTCGCAGCGATTTCCCAGAATTTTAAAGATGGTTCAATTACCCGTACTGATCGCGCAACGGATGTTGCTATTTCAGGTAACGGTTTTTTCCGTTTACTGGATACCAACGGTGACGTGGTTTACAGCCGTGACGGCGAATTCCACCGCGACAAGAGCGGAAATCTCGTTAATAACCAGGGAATGATGGTCAGTGGTTTCCCTGCGGGTATGGATGCTAACGGTAATGTAACTATCCAGACCGGTGGTGTACCACAACCACTGAATATCCCGACGGATATGATGGATGCAAAAGCGTCAGCCAAAGGTGAATTAACCATTAACCTGAACTCCGACGACAAAGTTCCGACTGTTACCACGTTTGACCCTGATAACCCGGACAGCTACAACTTCAGTACCACGATGACCGCGTATGACAGTCAGGGAAATACCCATGAAATTGCTGTTTACTTTGTGAAAACAGCGGATAACAAATGGGATGTTAAGGCAAAGGACAGTACTGATAAAACATCGGTAATTCAGGATCTGGGTCCTATGGAGTTTGATGGTAACGGTAAACTGAAAGGTCCTGCCGATTTTACAGTTGCTTATAAAGGATTAAACGGTGCTGATCCCGGTGCGATTGATCTGAGCCTGAATAAAACCCGTCAGCAGAAAGTCACTGAATCATCCGTCAGCAAAATTGACGTGGATGGTTATCAGTCCGGTGAATACACCAACTTTAAAATCGAAAACGACGGCACAATTACTGCCAGCTATTCAAACCAGCAGAAGCGTACTGTCGGCAAAATGGCACTGTCTTCATTTGCTAACCCGAACGGACTGGCCTCTCAGGGCGGTAACGTCTGGAAAGCAACCAATGCCTCCGGTAACCCGATGGACGGTGTGCCGGGAACGGGTCAGTTCGGTAACCTGACCGGCGGCGCGCTTGAAGCATCCAACGTGGATATGAGCCAGGAACTGATCAATATGATTGTGATGCAGCGTAACTATCAGTCCAACTCACAGACCATCAAAACGCAGGATCAGATGCTGCAAACATTGGTTAACTTACGCTAAGTACTGAGGGCGGTCATGGATCACGTTATTTATACGGCAATGGGTGGCGCTAAACATGCGCTGGAAAATCAGGCCATTGTCTCGAACAACATTGCCAACGTCTCAACGTCCGGGTTTAAAGCACAGTTATCCGCTATGCGCGCCGTTCCTGTCAATGGTGACACGGAACAGACCCGGACACTGGTGGTTTCCACAACACCCGGGGCGGACATGAGTCAGGGACCGCTCAATTATACCGGGCGATCAATGGATGTGTCGCTTAACGACGGACATTTTCTGGCTGTTGCACTGCCGGGCGGTGATGAAGCCTACACCCGTAACGGGAATATTCAGATTTCAGCCGATGGTCAGCTGATGCTGGGTGAAAACCTGTTACAGGGCGACGGCGGGGCGATTGATGTGCCTCCGCATGCACAGCTTACTATCGGCGGCGACGGAACCATTACGGCGCTCATCCCGACTGATCCACCGACGATGCTCGGGCAGATTGGTCGTCTGAAAATGGTGGAAGCGAAGCCGCAGGATGTGATGCGCGGTGAAGACGGGCTGTTTCATCTGACACCGCTTGCCCGTAACACCAACGGCAATGCATTGCCAATGAGTGAGCGCGGCAAAGTGATGGCGGGTGTGCTGGAAGGCAGTAATGTCAATCCGGCACAGGCGATGGTGGAGATGATAGCCAACGCACGCCATTTTGAGATGCAGATGAAAGTCGTCCACAGCGCGGATGAAAATGCCCAGCGGGCGAATCAGCTGCTGGCTGTAAGTTAATACTTAGTAAGGAATTATCATGATCCGTTCATTATGGATTGCAAAAACCGGGCTTGAAGCCCAGCAGACAAACCTGGATGTTATTTCCAACAACCTGGCGAACGTCAGCACTAATGGTTTTAAACGCCAGCGCGCTGTGTTTGAAGACCTGCTCTATCAGAACATCCGCCAGCCGGGTGCGCTGAGTTCCGAACAAACCTCTTTGCCGACCGGTCTGCAATTGGGTACAGGTGTCCGCCCTGTGGCGACCACCCGTATTCATGAGCAGGGCAGTCTGAATAAAACCGGTACCTCGACTGATATTGCGATCAGCGGGCAGGGTTTTATCCATGTTCAGATGCCTGACGGCTCTGATGCCTATACCCGTGACGGCTCTCTGCATCCTGATCAGAATGGTCAGTTGGTGACATCATCCGGCTATCAGGTTGTGCCTGCCATTATGATCCCGGAAGGGGCGCAGAAGATGGAAATCGGTCGCGATGGTACTGTCTCTGTCACCATGTATGGTGAGAGTCAGCCACAGCAGATCGGACAAATCACGCTGACGACCTTTATCAATGATGCCGGTCTGGAAAGCATGGGTGAAAACCTGTACATGGAAACCGCCAGCTCCGGTGCACCGACTGAAAGTGCGCCTGAAACAAATGGCGCAGGGCGTATTTATCAGGGAATGGTAGAGACTTCCAACGTCAACGTAGCCGAAGAACTGGTCAATATGATCCAGACTCAGCGCGCGTATGAAATCAACAGTAAGGCGGTTTCCGCCTCTGACCAGATGTTACAACGTCTGACTCAGCTGTAATTCCCCGCCCCGTCCGCGAATGAATTGCGGACAGGGCTTTTTTACTGAGACACGCACAGAACAGCAAGAGTAAAAAGATGACTGAAAATGGCATTGTTCCACAGCAGCAGGATTGCGCAAGTTCTCCTGCCTTGTCTGTTTCCGGGCGCGGACTGGTGGCGGCAGCAGTGATTGCTGTTTCACTCAGCGGCTGTGCTTACATCAAGCCAAAACCTCTGGTGGACACCAAAACAACCGCCTTACCGGTGGCACCGACAGCTCCGGCACCCAACGGGGCTATTTTTCAGAGCGCGCAGCCGGCTTTTTACGGCTATCAGCCTCTGTTTGAGGACAGACGTCCCCGCAATACCGGGGATATCCTGACGATTAATTTGCAGGAAAATGTCAGCGCCAGTAAAAACTCCTCCGCGAATGCAAACCGTGCCGGGAAAACCGGGTTCCTCGCCTCAATATTGCCGGGCTTTATGAGCGGCTGGCTCGGCGGCGGTAACACTGAGCTGGATGTGAAAGGCAACAGTGAATTTTCCGGCAAAGGCGGCGCAAACGCACAAAACACCTTTAAAGGTACGATTACTGTCACGGTGGATCAACTTCTGGCAAACGGCAACCTGCATGTTGTGGGTGAAAAACAGATCGCTATCAATCAGGGAACGGAATCTATCCGTTTCTCCGGCGTGGTCAATCCGCGCACAATCGGTGCGGATAACAGCGTCAGTTCGACTCAGGTTGCAGACGCCCGTATTGAGTATGTAGGCGATGGCTATATTAATGAATCGCAGAATATGGGCTGGTTACAGCGCTTCTTCCTGAATGTATCACCGTACTGAGCAGAGGTAATGATAATGAAAAAAGTACTGGCTGGTCTGCTGGTTGCGGTTCTGGGTGTATTAAGTGCCCCGGCTCATAGTGAGCGGATCAAAGACCTGACGAGTGTTCAGGGAATTCGTGAAAATGCCCTGATTGGCTACGGGCTGGTCGTGGGGCTGGACGGCACCGGTGACCAGACGATGCAGACGCCGTTTACCACTCAGAGTCTGAGCAACATGTTATCCCAGATGGGGATCACGGTTCCGCCGGGCACCAATATGCAGCTGAAAAATGTGGCGGCTGTTATGGTTACCGCAAAAATGCCGCCATTTGGTCGTTCCGGGCAATCTATTGATATTGTGGTTTCCTCGATGGGTAATGCCAAAAGCCTGCGTGGCGGCACATTGCTGATGACACCGCTCAAAGGTGTGGACGGGCAGGTGTACGCGCTCGCGCAGGGGAATATCCTGGTCGGCGGAGCCGGTGTCAGTGCCGGTGGCAGCAGTATTAAAGTTAACCAGTTAGCGGGCGGGCGTATCAGCGGCGGTGCCAGTATTGAGCGCGAACTGGCAGGCAGCTTTGGTCAGAGTGGTGTTATCAATCTTCAGCTGAATGAAGACAGTTTTGCCCTGGCGCAGGATATCTCGGATGCGGTTAACAGGATGAACGGTTCCGGTACGGCGACTGCGCTGGACTCACGCACTGTGCAGTTACGGGTTCCGCAAAGTAACAGTGACCAGGTGCGTTTTCTGGCAAGAGTGCAGGATCTGAATATTCGTCCGCCGCAGACAGACGCTAAAGTTATTCTCAACTCCCGTACCGGCTCTGTGGTGATAAACCGCACGGTGACACTGGAAAGTTGCGCTGTCGCACACGGCAGCCTGGCGGTTACGGTAGATCGTGATACTCAGGTTAATCAACCGGATACGCCATTTGCCGGCGGTCAGACAGTGGTGACACGCAATACCAATGTCGGGATCCGCGAGCAGGACGGCACACTGAAAAAAGTGAATGCAGGGGCAAATCTGAATCAGGTTATTCAGGCGCTGAATACATTAGGGGCAACGCCGACCGATCTGATGTCTATTTTGCAGGCGATGGAAAGTGCCGGTTGTCTGCGGGCGAAGCTGGAGATTATCTGATGAGCGACGTGCAGTTAATGCAGAGTGCTGCTTATGACGTGCAGTCGCTGGGCAGCCTGAAGCAACAACTGAATGAGAAACCGGAAGAGGGGCTGCGTCAGGTGACGCAGCAACTGGAAGCGACATTTGTTCAGATGATGCTCAAAAGTATGCGGGCGGCACTGCCGCAGGATGGTATGTTTTCCAGTGATCAGACCCGGATGATGACCAGTATGTACGATCAGCAAATCGCACAAAACCTGTCACAAAAAGGGCTGGGATTCGGCGAGATGATGTATCAGCAGCTTTCCGGCAATCAGGATACGGAAATGCCGCTTAACTCATCAATGATGTCACTGGGTGATGCCTCCGTTGTGCAATCGATGCCACAACAGGCGATGGCTCAACTGATGCGCAAATTCAGTTCGGCTGGTGATATGTTAAGCGCACCTCTGAAAAAAGTCCGCGAACTGGGACTGAACAGTCAGAACTTTATTGCCAAACTGACTGAACCGGCAAAATCGGCGTCACAGAAAAGCGGGGTACCGCATCTGCTTATTCTTGCCCAGGCGGCGCTGGAGAGTGGCTGGGGAAAGCGTGAAATTCTGACCGCAGAAGGTAAAACCAGTCATAACCTGTTTGGTATCAAAGCCGGAAAAAGCTGGAAAGGACCGGTCACGAATATCATGACCACGGAGGTTATCGATGGTAATACCATCAAAATGCGTGATAACTTCCGCGTTTACGGTTCTTACGAGGAAGCAATTGCGGATTACACCCGCTTGCTGACAGAAAACCCGCGTTACCACGGTGTGAAGCAGGCGGCAAGCCCGGAACTGGCGGCACAGCGCCTGCATAAGGCCGGTTACGCAACTGATCCGGGTTACTCAGACAAACTCATCACGCTGATTAACCAGATCAGAGGAACTGCGCCATCCAATCCGGTTGCTTCCCGCGCTGTTCAGGCCTATTCCCTCGATTTAAGCGATATTTTCTAATCTGTTTGCGGTGTAAAAATAAAGTTATATCACTAAATTTTTACGCCGTCTTTCCGATAACTAAGTAAGAGATAATTTTAAACGGATGGCATCTGTTCCCGGGAGCAGGCACCAGTCAAAGGAAAAGCGAATGCTGAATAATGTAATGAATAACGCATTAAGCGGAATTAATGCAGCCCAGGGCGGGCTGAGCGTTATTTCCAACAACCTGGCGAATGCCGGGGTCGGTTACTACCATCGCCAGAGTGCGGTATTTGGTGAGAATCCGGGCACAATGACCACAAATGGCTATTTCGGTAATGGTACATATTTCAGCCATGTCCGCCGTGAATTTGATGAATTTGTTAATGCACAATATAACGGTGCGCGTTCACTCAGTGGTGAGCATGAAGCGTATCTGAAAAATATCAGTGATGTCGATAATATGCTGTCAAACAGCACTGATGATATTGCCGGTATGCTGGGAAATTTCTTTACCTCACTGGATGAAGCTGCCAGCGATGCAAGTGATAAAACGCTGGTTGATGTATTTCTCGGTAAAGCGAAATCCATGGTAAATCAGATGAAAGAGGCTGATCGCCGTCTGCGTGAAATGGATCGTGATGTTAATCATCAGCTCGATAATAAAATCAAAGACGTTAATACCTACGCAGAAAAAATTGCACAGCTCAATGAACAAATCAGTAATTCCCGGTCTGTGAATAACAGTGAACCGAACGATTTACTGGATATACGTGATCGTTTAGTCAATGAGCTGAATTCAGTCATTGGTGTAAAAGTTATTGAGCAGAACGGGAATTTTAACGTCTCTTTTGCTAATGGTCTTCCGCTGGTAACAGGCGGACGGGCAAACCGTCTGGAAGCGATACCGTCGGGCAGAGATGACAGCCGCCTGAGTGTCGGGTTTGTGGATTCAGCCGGGAATGTCCGTGAAATAAAAGATGAACAGATCCGTGGTGGTGAGTTAAGCGGTGTTCTGCGTTCCCGTCGTGAAGTTATTGACCCCGCAAGACAAAAACTGAATCAGATGGCACTGGTTTTTGCGGAGAAATTTAATGAAGTTCATCGCAAAGGCTATGATGCAAACGGCAATACCGGTAAAGATTTTTTTGCGGTTGGCGGCGGCAGTGTGGTGAGCAACACGCATAATAAAGGAAAAGCGGATTTTGACATCAAATATACCGATGTATCAGCGGTATCCGGCAATAATTATGATGTCAGTTTTGACGGTACTGACTGGAATGTAACCCGTTTGCCGGAAGGGACAAAGGTTAATGCTAATTTTGACAGCGCAACCGGAAGTTTAAAATTTGATGGTATGGATATCAAAATCAGCAATAACACCGCACAGGCCGGGGACAGTTTCCTGCTGAAACCGGTGGACAATGTTATCGGTGGTATGAATACCCTGATTAATAATGCGGCTGATTTTGCAGCATCTGATAGTACGGGGGGCGCGAGCAATAACGAAAACATCAAAGATCTGGTGAAGTTACAGGATCAAAAACTGGTGGGCGGAACATCAACCCTGTCAGATTTTTATGCCTCTCTGGTCAATGATGTCGGTAGTAAAACGAAAGAGGCCCTGTCAAACTCTGAAACACAAAACAAAGTGACTATCCTTTTGTATGAGAATCAACAGGGTATTTCCGGCGTTAATACTAACGAAGAAAGTGTTCAGATGCAGAAAATGCAGCAATTTTTCAATGCTAATGCCAAAGTGCTGTCCACCGTTGACGAATTATTCGATGCGCTGATGCGTGCGTTCTGATTAGTGATTATGTAAATAAGGGAATTTATTATGCGCTTTAGTACTAATTTAATGTTCAGTCAGCGGGTAACGGATATGAATAATTCAACCGCCCGCTGGATGGAAGCCGGCTCTAAACTGGCTTCCGGCAAACGTGTCAGCAAGCCTTCTGATGATGCACAGGCATCGGCACAGGCGGTGCGTATCAGCCAGTCAGAAACCCGTAACCAGCAGTATGCCTCAACCCGTGGTTTTGCAAAAACAGGGATGACGCTGCAAATGAGTATTCTCAGCCAGATGAATAATGTCTCCACACAGATGGATACCACGGTTATTCAGGCCTCTAATCAGGGCACACTGAGTGATGCGGATCGTGATTCTCTGGCATCACAGCTACAGGGACAGAAAGATCAATTAGTCTCCCTGGGGAATACAACAGATGGCAACGGGCGTTATATTTTTGGTGGTTATGAATCCGATAAGCCACCTTTTGAAGTGGATGCAACAACCGGTGATGTAATCTACCGTGGCGGTGACAAATCTATCACCCAAAACGTGGGCAGTGACCGTGAAATGATCAGCTATTTCAATGGTTCTGAGGTGTTTGCCACAACCACAAATACAAAAGGTGAAAAAGTTGCAGATATGTTTACGGCGATTAATAAAGGGCTGGAAGCTCTGAAGATCCCGCAGCAAAATGCATCTCAGGCAGATCTGGACAAGGCGAATGCTGCTATGGGAGATGCCAATAAGGGCATTAAAGCCGGAATGGATAAAATCTCCAACATTGAAGCGAAACAAGGCTTGCAGCTCCAGGAGATTGACAGCCTGGATTTCCTGTCAGACACCCGGAAAATCCAGAATGACAGCCGCATGAGTGAGCTGATGGAGACTGACTGGACCGGCACTATTTCTGATTATCAGAAAGAGATGTCCATGTTCCAGGCATCCCAGAGCATTTTTAAAGATCTTAACAGTATGTCGCTGTTCAGCCGTTAATTTACGGATAGTTATATTCCTCTCCGGGGCCGTCATTATGACGGCCTTTTTTTTATGGCTATATTTTCCCGGGATCACCGGACAGGAATAATCACAGCATCCTGCGGAAAACCATCGGCAGGCTTTAGTTCTTCTGCCAGGAACGCGGTGAAGGCTCTGATTCGGGGGGATTTCATTGCATCCGCCGGGCTGGCAAGATAATGAATATGTGAAACCCGGCTCCAGGGTTTCAGGAGGCGGACAAGTTGTCCGTTATCCACGGCTTTGCGGGCAATAAAATCATGCATTATCGCCGGACCATTACCATTGAGCGCCATGTAATAGGTGGACATAACATCTTCAAAGAATGCCATATCACCTTGTGTTTCAATATGAACAACCTCATTATTGTCGAGTACAAACGGCCAGCGCAGCGCGTGTACGTTTTCCGGCAGATGCATCTGGAGGCAGTTATGATTGCGCAGGTCATCAATAGTATCTAACGGCGGCGCTTTCTTCAGATAGTCCGGCGACGCCACTACCCAAAAGACGGAATAATCAATTTTTGTTGCCACCCAGTCCGGCAGATAGTTCAGCCAGCTTGTCAGAACAATATCACAACCGGGGTTCTCCTGGCGGGGGATGCGGAACCGGAGACTGAAATCGATTTCAATCTGCGGATAACGCCGGCGAAATTTTGGTATCAGCGGAAACACTTTCAGATAAGCGTAGTCATTTGGCAGGCAAACGCGGATTTTTCCTGCCGGAATTGTTTTCAGATCCTGCAAGGCATTTTCTGCATCATACATGGCATTGAGGGCAGTTTTACAGTAGCTCAGATAATGCTCTCCGGCTTCTGTCAGCCGGACATGGCGGGTCGTGCGGACAAATAATGCGCAGCCGAGTTTCTGCTCCAGCCGGTGAATTGTTTTGCTGACGGCGGCGGGAGAAATATTCAGTGCGCCTGCCGCCTGTGAAAAACTCTGCAACTCTGCGGCCCGGCAAAACAATTCCAGAGTTCCCAGCATTAAATCATCAAAGTGACGCGGCATTGTTAACCTCGGGTTAATAATGAAGTAATCTGAGGGTAGTTTATTTTACGTAGGTCAAATATATAATAACTACCATCAATTACTGAAGAAAAAACATAAGCGCAGGTTATTTATGAATCCACAACAACGTACTGCCGTCATTACAGATGCAGAAAGTTGTCTGGGAAAGCAATTAACCAGGACACTGCTTGATGAACATTATAGAGTGATTGGCGTATTCAGCAATGAGCAGGCCATGCAGGCCTTTATGCAGGGGCCGGATAATAAACCGTCATTTTTACCGATTGTCGGTGACAGTCATTCAGCCGACTTTGCGAATGAAATTATCCAGCAGGGAATTATTCATTTCGGAAATATCGATGCTATCATTCATAATTCCGGAGCATTTGTCTGCAAACCTTTTGAAACAACAACTACAGATGATCTTCAGCATTTAATAAACAGTAATATTTATAGTTTATTTAATCTGAGTCAATTAGCAATTAAAAACATGTTGAAAAATGAAGGCGGAAAAATTATTGTTGTGACGTCATCTATTGCGCTGCAACCATCCCAAAAAATCCCCGCCGCCCTGAGTGTTCTGGTGAAAGAGGGAGTTCATGGTCTGGTCAGGGCGCTTGCGCTGGAATATGCGAAGAAGAATATCCGGATCAATGCCATCGCCCCCGGGTATATTGAATCACCGACATGTTCCGGACTGAATAAAGATTTAATTAATTTAGTTTCCCCGGCTGATAAAGTCGGAACCGTTAAAGATATTATAGACAGTATTCGTTTTCTGCTGACATCAGATTATATCAATGGCACGATTATGCCGGTCGATGGTGGTTATTCAGCAGGGAATTGGTAACAGAGTTATTTCTCAAGTCGTTTCCGGATTACACACAGCAAGCTATTTTTGTACGTCAGTTACCGGAGCCGGTAACCACTTTCTCAGTGGTTACCGTTTTTTTTGTCCGGTGTTTACAATCAACCTGCGTAGAGTGTGAAAATCAGTGATAATTGTTCAAACGCCTGATTAATCACCCGCTCGGTATAGCTCGGAAGAACAGAAATAATCAGACCGAGCATACTTATTCCGACGGTCAGCGTCAGTGGAAAACCGACCACAAAGACAGATAACTGAGGTGTCATGCGATTTAAGATACCTAACGCCAGGTTAAGAATCAGAAATAAGGTAATAAACGGCAGTGCCAGCATCAATCCGTTTAAAAATATATGGTTAGCTGATTGCACCAGTATCCAGAAGCCATCGCGGTTCAGCGGGAGTATCTGTATGGGAAGCAGATCAAATGAATTAACCACAATATGAATCAGCCACAGATGCCCGTCAAAAGAGAGAAACAGCAACAGAACGATCAGGTTAAATATACGCGCGATAATCGGCATATTCGGACCGCCGCTCGGGTCAAAAAAAAGTCGCGAAAGATAGACCCATCTGTAAACCAATCACTTCACCGGCATGACGCACAGCGGCAAATGCTATCTGCATCGCCAGCCCCATGGTTATACCAATCACCATTTGTTGCAGAATGACCCATAAGCCGGGCGCGGAAAACAGCGGAATATTCACCACCGGTAACTGTGGCGAGACAATCAGCACCGTAAAAAAGGCCAGCATGACCCGGACTTTACCAATGGACTGTTTTTCATTGAAAAAGGGTGCGGTGCTCAGCAGTGCCAGGATCCGGATAAACGGATAAAATCCCTGGCTCAGCCATAATGTGAGTGTTTCGCTGGTAATGGTTAACATAGATTAACCAATAATGAACGGCAGATTACTTAACAGGCTGCGCATATAGTCGATGAGCAGATTGAGCATCCACGGACCTGCAATCACGATCACACTGATAACTGACAGGATTTTCGGGATAAATGACAATGTCATTTCATTTACCTGGGTGGCGGCCTGCAATAAACTGATCAACAGACCTGCCGCAAGGGCGGCAAGCAGTAAAGGTGCCGCCAGCATCAGCGCCACTTTCATGGCTTCAATTCCCAGAGCCATAACGGATTCAGGTGTCATGACGTCTCCTAGTTAAAAAAGCTTTGTGACAGAGAGCCGAGCAGCAACTGCCAGCCATCCACCAGCACAAAGAGCATCAGCTTAAAGGGCAGGGAAACAGTGGCAGGCGGCACCATCATCATCCCCAGCGCCATCAGCACGCTGGCGACGACAAGATCGATAATCAGGAACGGAATAAACAGCGTAAAGCCAATCTGAAATGCCGTTTTCAGTTCGCTGGTAATAAAGGCAGGGATTAAAATGCGCATCGGCACATCTTTAGCTTCCTGAATATCTTCCGTTTTGGCTATGCGGGCAAACAGTGCCAGATCGCTTTCACGCGTCTGACCCAGCATAAAGGTGCGGAAAGGTGCGGTGCCGCGTTCAAGTGCGGTTTCCAGACTGATTTTGTCTTCACTGAACGGCTGATACGCTTCCTTGTACACTTTATCAATGACCGGTGACATCACAAAAAAGGTGAGAAACAGCGCCAGTCCCAGCAGAACCTGGTTCGGCGGTGCTGAAGGCGTACCCAGCGCGTTACGTAACAATCCCAGTACAATAATGATGCGGGTAAAGCCGGTCATCATCAGCAACAGCGCAGGGATAAATCCCAGCAGTGTTAAAAAAAGCAGTGTCTGAACCGGCAGTGACCAGCTTTGACTGCCGTCCGGCAGTACATGGCTGACAACGCCGGGCAAAGACGCCAGTGCTGCCTGGGGAAGAAGCAAAAGCAGCATCAGTACGGGGATTACACGTTTGTGAAATAACATCTTGGATTCTCAGATTGGCTTATCAACAGGCGCGGCCCGTTTGGTTTTCAGCAATGCGTGAAAGGCTGAGGGTGCATTTGTTACCGCATCCGGGTCTGCCGGACAGCGGTGAAGTAAATTAACAGATTGTGCCGTGACACCCAGGATAAGCCACTCATCCTGAATCTCCACAACCACCAGCCGTTCTTTACTGCCTAAGGAACAGCTGCTTTTTACTGTCAGCAGTGCTGTTTTCCCCGCAAGTTTTGCGGAAAACCCAAGTTTTCTGACAAGCCAGGTCAGGGCGAGGATCAGCAGGATTATTCCGCCGAGTGCCCCGGAAACCTGGATCAGACTGTCTGTATTGCTGACCGCCTGCGTGCCCGGTACAGAGGGTTGTGTGATTACCGGAGAAAAAACGGCAGTGTCTGCCGTTTTTTCTGTTGCCGGTAACGCGGCGTGCCCGGCGCTGTTTGCTATCATATCAGCGGCTCAGACGACGCATACGCTCAGACGGGGTAATAATATCCGTGATGCGGATACCGTAGTTATCTGAGACAACCACCACCTCGCCCTGCGCAATCAGATAGCCGTTGATCAGAATATCCAACGGCTCGCCGGCGAGTCCGTCAAGTGCGACCACCGAACCCTGCGATAAACTCAGGAGTTTTTTGATGGTCATTTTTGTCCGGCCCAGCTCAACAGAGAGGCGGACAGGGATATCCATAATCAGATTGATATCGGATAGCTGACTCAGCGGATTCTGGCTGTCAAGGTTATCAAACGGGTTCTGAGTCCCGGATTCTGCTTTTTTTTTGTTGTTCCATCGCATCAGCCCACAGAGATTCATCATTTTTTTCAGGGTTCATGCCCGGAGTGTTATTCGCCTCACTCATTGGTTTTTTCCTCGTCCAGAGTGTTTAATACAGGGTTAATCAAATGTTCTACACGCAACGCATATTGGCCATCACGGGTGCCATACTGACTGGTCAATACAGGTACGCCGTCAACACTGACAATCAGGCGATCCGGTTTATCTACAGGGATCACATCCCCTTTTTGCAATTGCAGTAATTTAGAAATGCGCAGCGGCATTTCAGCAAAATTAGCGACCAGTTCCAGCTCAGAATGCTTCACCTGTGTAACCAGGTTTGACACCCAGGCTTCATTTTCCTGATTGCCGTGTTCCATCGGCGGATTGATTAACCGCTCGCGGATAGGCTCAATCATGGCTATCGGGATACAGATACTGAATTCACCAATGGTGTTACCAATCTCGACCAAAAATGATGTCGTAACGACGATATCGTTGGGTGAGGTGGTGATATTAGTGAATTTTACCTGTATCTCTGAGCGGACATATTCCACTTCCAGGTCAGCAATCGGCTTCCATGCATCACGGTAAGCATTCAGTGCCAGTTTCAGCATGCGGTGGATAATGCGTTGTTCGGTATTGGTAAATTCTTTACCTTCAGAACGAACCGGAAAACGACCGTCACCTCCGAACAGATTGTCGACGGCGATATACACCAGCGCAGGCTCAAAGGTGAACAGTGCGGTTCCGCGCAACGGAGGCATGTGCACGAGATTCAGGTTAGTCGGCACCGGAAGATTACGGGCAAACTCATGATAAGGTTCTATTTTAATACCACCGACAGTGATGTCGGGACTGCGGCGCAGCATATTGAACAGTCCCATACGGAACTGACGGGCAAAGCGTTCATTAATAATTTCGAGGGATTGCATCCGCTCACGGATAACGCGGCGCTGAGTATTCGGGTTATAAGGACGAACCTGATCCTTATCTTTTTCCTGTGCTCCGTCGGCAGGAAGCGACTCTGATGGCGAATCACCATTGAGCAGCGCGTCGATCTCCGCCTGAGATAAAATATTATCGCTCATCAGCTTTACCGAAGAATAAAAGTAGTGAATAACACGTCCGAAATATCCTGATCCGGCTGACCGGGAACCAGCGTCGGGGCGAGTGTGGTTTTAACCGCATTCATTAACTGAATTTTTCCGTCATGTGTTCCCAGCATCTGTGATGTCTGTTGTGATAACAGCAGCAGAAGACGACTGCGGACTTCCGGCAGATATTCATGGAGTTGTTCACGGGAACGTTCGTTGGCCAGGCGCAGTGTCATATCAATATATAACACGCGGTCACGGCTGTTATTCACACCGGGCAGGTTCACGGTAAAAGGTTCAACCCCCATGAAGATGGGTTCAGGCATATTGGCCCGTTTCTCTTCTCCGGTACCGGCCGTGGTGGTGGTGTCCTGCTGGGACCACCAGCTGTAGCCACCGAAACCTGCACCCGCGAGGGCAATCAGGGCGAATAAAACCAGTAACCCGGCATTGGAACCTTTTGAGGCGTTACGTGAAGACGACATGTTAACTGAATTCCTATTTCTTTTAGCAAAACCCGTCAGGGGTTTCATACTCTGTATACCCGACTATTATGGCGTGCTTCTGCGGGACTAAAGGGGGGAAAAACGAAACAAAAAGGCGGTAACTCGGGGCTTTAGTTCCCGCGCTCCGCCATTAAGTATAAGGATCAGGCGAAGGTATCTATTCCGCCGCGTGCAAGGGCCGCGCTGTGCGCCACACGACTGACGGTGGTATCACCCTGAATATTCAGACCGGTGATGTTTCCGGCAGCGGACAGTGATTCACCGGATTGCCGCGCGTTCTGACCCTCCCCGGAGTTTTGCTGATCGCCGTGGTATTCCTGACCGACAGAACTTTGCGCCAGATTAATGCCGCTTTCCTGAAGGGCACTGCGCAGTACCGGCATCATTGATTCCATTGCGGCGCGGACATGGCTGTGTGGTGAAACAAAATGCATAACAGCCTGATTATCTTCGATTTTAAGATGGATATTCAGCGAGCCGAGTTCTTCCGGATGCAGCCTGAGTTGCGCCTGCTGTAATCCCTGACGGGAGAAGTAAGTGATATTCTGGCTGACCTGCTGCTGCCACAATTCACTGCCCAACTGACCGGTAAGCGGCATTGCCTGTGCGGTTGGTGCTGCGGCTTGTGTGGCAGATACCTGTGCGGCGGACGGCATCATTGCCGGGCTTTGCAGTGCGGTATGTGCTCCGGGTGCCGTGACAGTCTGAAATGCACTGTTTTCAGTTTTGATACTGAATGCACTTTTACTGTTATCACTATTGTTCTCTGTAACAGAGACCAGCGATAACGGTGTTGTTGTATCTGCTGATTTTTTATTCAGCGGCATAAAATCGTCCGCAAGCGTTTTCGGATCGGCTTTCTGTGCATCCGCTAAAGAAAAGCGGGGCTGATCGACACGCGGTTTTGATTTTTCATCAGTAAACAGGGTACGTGAGTCGATTTTTTCATCGGTGATCAGCGGTTTATCATCCGTTTTTACCAGGATGTCATCCTGCAGTTCCGCTGTTTTGGCACTGTTTTTCCCGCTGTCATCAATATGCAGTTTTGTCTCTGTTACTGGTTTTTCTGCAACAGTACCGTCGCGCCCGGTCAGGCGCTCTTTCAGTGCTGTCAGTAACGCATTGTCAGCTTCATCAGAAGCCGGAAGCGCGGTATTCCCGTCTTCAGCACCTTGTAACAGCTTAGGATTAAGGTCCGCCGTGGTAGTATCACCCTGTAAACGACGGGAAAAATTAAGCTGAGCCAGGGTATCTTCACTGGTCTGCTTTTGCGCGGCGGTGGTTTTTGCATCTCCGGCAGGTTTACGGGCAGCAGCATCATGTTGATTGTTTTTTACGCCATTGGCCGCACTGACCTGTGCCGGTTTTTCCGGGCGGGGCTGCTGTGCATCCAGGACGGACTGAAACGGCAGAACCGTTGCCTGTACGTCTTCCGCCTTCGGGGATTCCTGTTTATTCAATGCATTGTCAGCTGAACTGATCGGTTTGGTGCCGGCATTGACATCCATTTATCGGGTTCTCCATAAAGTAGCCCGCTGGGCAAATTCATCCATCTGCTTTTGCTCCAGCCGGTTCTGTCGTTGATTATGTGCATGATCGGCGCGCTGAATAAGAGTATCGAACGCATTTACCCGCTGCTGTTTTTCCTGCCAGTGGCGGTTTGCCTCACTGACCCGGTGTGCCCAGACGGTTAACTGGGTTTGCTGCTGTTCTATTGTCACATCGAGTGTGACTAAAAATTGCTGATAATTCTGCCACTTATCGGCGGCCATTCCGGTGTGAAGCGTCTGATTCAGTTTCTGGCGGTAATCTGCCTGATAATTTTCCAGCATAGTGAGCTGCTGACTCATCTGCGTGTGAGTCATGCGCACCTGAGCCAACACTTTTGCCGCCTCTTCGGCGGCATCTTCGGCTAAATTTAACAGTGTGGTTAATGCATTATTTTTTGACATTGACGGCCTCGTTACGCTTGCGGCACCACCTGATCAAGCTGCTCACAGGCATCCGGGTAATCACAGCGTTCATCGATATCCTGTTGCAGAAATTTTGCCATGTGCGGGAACCACTGAATCGCCATGTCCAGCATCGGATCACTGCCTGCGGCATATGCGCCGACATTAATCAGGTCACGGTTGCGCTGATAGGCGGACGTCAGCTGTTTGAACCGCTGTATTTTCTTGTAATGGCTTTTGTCGATAAGTTCTGTCATTGCACGGCTGATTGATGCTTCTATATCGATAGCAGGGTAGTGTCCGGATTCAGCCAGCGAGCGTGACAGCACGATATGGCCGTCAAGAATGGCCCGCGCGGAGTCAGCAATCGGATCCTGCTGGTCATCGCCTTCGGTCAGGACAGTATAAAACGCTGTAATAGAGCCACCGTTTTTCCCGTTACCCGCCCGTTCTACCAGTGCCGGTAATTTTGCGAACACCGACGGAGGATAGCCTTTCGTAGCAGGCGGTTCTCCGATGGCAAGCGCAATTTCACGTTGTGCCATGCTGTAACGGGTCAGGGAATCCATAATTAACAGCACATTGCGACCCAGATCACGGTAATACTCCGCGATACGGGTGGCATAAGATGCGCCCTGCATTCTCAGCAGAGGGGAGACATCTGCCGGTGCTGCGACAACAACGGCGCGTTTTAATCCTTCCGCGCCGAGAATATTTTCAATAAAATCTTTAACTTCGCGCCCGCGCTCGCCAATCAGTCCGACAACAATAATGTCTGCCTGAGTAAAGCGCGCCATCATGCCGAGCAGCACACTTTTTCCGACACCGGAGCCGGCAAACAATCCCATCCGCTGCCCGCGCCCGACTGTCAGCAGAGCATTGATGGCCCGCACACCGACATCGAGTACATCTTTGATCGGGCTGCGCTCCAGCGGGTTAATCGGCGGGGTATACAGAGGTGCGCGTATTTTAGCGTCCAGCGGACCTTTGCCGTCCAGCGGATTGCCGGATGCATCAAGGATCCGCCCGAGCAGTTCATCGCCCAGCGGCAACTGGCGGCTGGTCTGCCCGCCCGCGCCGGTAGACTGCGCATAAACGCGCGCACCGGGCGCTATTCCTTCCAGCATCAGCCCTGCGGCATCAGCAGCATGCGTGGTCCGTTGAATCCGACCACTTCACAGATGACTTCTTCTGTTTTGCCGTTGATGATGCGCTCGATAAAACAGGTCGCACCGAGAGGCATTTTGATGCCTTCCGCTTCCATCACAAGTCCGGTGATTTTAGTGAGCCGCCCGTAATGGCGGGTCATCGGCACGCCGCTCATCCGTGCATCCAGCCCGTCCAACGCGCCAATCCAGCGGCCAATCCGCGCCGTCATAATGAGATCTCCGGGGCATATAACCGGCACAGCTCCTGCCAGCGTGTGGCAACGCTCATGTCGATTTCACCATCATCCGCCACCACGCGACACCCGCCTGCATGAAGCTGCGGATCCGGCACCAGCCGCCAGCCGTTCAGATTTAGCTGGGTGCTGAGATGCTGTTCCAGCATCTCAATATGTACCGGGTTTACCCGCAGTTCAGGCTGACCGGTAAACAGGGGTTTCTGTTTCAGAAGACGGCTTATCTCTTCCAGCAGCGCGGTACCGTCACAGACAGCGGGCTGTCCGAGCACTTGTTTGGCGGCGGTCAGGGCAATCTGTAGCAGTTTTGTGGTGACCACCGTGTCAAAGGTGTCCAGGGAATAGCTGAACTCAGTCAGTAATTTCTGCCAGGAATCAGTAACCGGTTGCTGCTCTGCCAGAGCCTGCTGACGACCTTGCTCCGCGCCTTCCTGTAAACCCTGAGCAAAACCGGCATCATACCCGGCCTTTTCGCCGAGCTCCTGACCGGTCTGAAAGCCGCTGCGCTGAGCTTCTTCTTTCAGATTGTCCAGCAGATTGATCTGCTCCAGAACTTCGCGCGGCTCCAGGCAGGGGATTTTAGGGGCATCCGGCTCCGGGACATCTGACAGGGCAGGGAGCACGGAGGAATTAAGATCCCACTGATTCAGCTCCCGCGGCTGCCAGCGTTTCCACTGAGGATTGTTATTTCCCTTATCAGACATAGACATCGTCACCACCACCAATCACAATTTCACCGGTTTCCATCAGGCGGCGGACCACCAGAAGAATGGATTTCTGTTCATTCTCAACCTGAGACATACGTACAGGTGAACGGGATTCCAGATCATCACGGACAATTTCTGCCGCACGGGTCGACATATTGCGCAGGAAGTGTTCGCGTAATTCTTCATTACAACCTTTCAGTGCAATAACCAGCGAGTCGTTGGCAACATCCTGAAGGATGCGCTGAATGCTGCGGTTGTCGACTTCGATAAGGTTTTCGAACAGGAACATTTCGTCGATAATACGCTGTGCCAGTTCGCCGTCGTAATCGCGCATTGCGCCGATAACACCTTCTTCCTGCTGACTTTTCATCAGGTTGATGATTTCGGCTGCGGTTCTTACGCCACCCATTTTGCTGCGCTTGAGATTCTGTCCGTCGAGCAGGTTATTGAGCACTTCGGTGAGTTCTGCCAGAGCGGCCGGCTGGACGCCGCCGAAGGTGGCAATACGCAGCATGATGTCATTGCGCTGGCGTTCGTCGAATAATTCAAGTACATCGGCCGCCAGGTTGCGTTTTAAGTGAACCAGGATGGTAGCGATAATCTGCGGATGTTCGTCGCGGATAATATCGGCCACTGTCTGCGGCTCCATATAATTGAGGCTTTCAATACCGGATGCACTTTCATGCTTCTCAAGAATATCTTCCAGCAGGCTGGCAGCCCGGTCTTCGCCCAGCGCCTTGATAAGGACGGAACGCAGATAATCATTGGTATTGATATTAAGTGCCGCGTACTGAATAGCCGCTTCCTCAAATTCAGTCAGGACTTCTGCCAGTTCGGCGTTAGAGACCTGGCGCATATTGGAAACCGCCATACTCAGTTGCTGAACTTCTTTGTTATTCAGGTGTTTAAAGACCTCTGCGGCCTGATCTTCACCGAGCGTCATCAGCATGACGGCGCTCTTTTCTGTTCCGCTTAAATTCATTGTGCTTTTCCTAACCACTGGCTGATAACCATTGCCACAACCTGCGGATCTTTATCTGCCATTTCACGGATCCGCTGACTCTGGATCTCGGCACTGACACGCTGACGGGTCAGGCGACGGCGGGTTTTCTCGTCCATATCGTCACTGAGGGCTTCATCAGCCACGAGCGGCGTTTTCATTTGTGTTGCTTTAAACAGACGGGCTTCGCTCTCAGCCTGCTGTGCTTTGCGGTAACGTTGCCATTGTGGCTTGATACCACGACGCCACAGGAGCCAGCCAACCAGTAACAGCAGCAGAATTTTTCCGTAATCCAGCGCCTGTGCGATAATCACCGGACTGGTAAAGACGGAGTGTTCTTCTGTAATCTGACCTTCATCCGTAAAGCGGGTGTTGGTGATATTCAGACTGTCACCGCGCGAAACGGAATAGCCCATTGCTTCACGGGTCAGCGATTCAATCTCTTTAAGCATCTCCGGCGGCAGCGGTTTCATCTCTTCTGTACCGTCTTCCGCTTTCTGCGGCAGATAGTTAATGATGACCGCTACAGAGAGGCGATCGACCACACCAATCTGACGCTGGGTATGGCTGATTTTGCGATCCACTTCGTAATTCGTGGTTTCATCGTTCTGCGAATTAATATTGGCATTACGGTTATTATCGGCACGCGGGGCTGTTTTATTATCCTTCGCGTCCTTATTATCCGCTTTTGCGGTTTCTATCGGCGCAGCAGGTGCGCTGACCGGCTGGTTAGATAACGCGCCCGGCACACCGCCCGGTCCGCCGTTACTGTTTTGCTGACTCTGGCTGCTCTGGCGTGAACGGACTGCGCCGGTATCCGCCTGCTGGTTAGGTTTGTACTCTTCAGCCGTTTGTTCGACTTTGGAGTAATCCACCTGTGCGGTAACCTGAGCCTGAACGTTGGCGCGACCGACCAGCGGGGAGAGTAAGTCTTCAATCCGCTGTTTGAGACGGGCTTCCGTTTCATTCGTCAGCTTCATCTGTGAGGTGCTGACAGATTGCTGGCTGTTATCATTGTTGGTGAGCAGGCGTCCGGCCTGATCGACAATAATCACGTTGGCGGTTGTTAATCCGGAAACACTGCTGGAAACCATGTGCACAATGGCACTTATCTGGCCTTCATCCAGGGCGCGTCCGGGAAGCAAACCGACTGTTACGGATGCGGTCGGGGATTTTTGTTCGCGGACAAACAGAGTCGGCTTCGGAATGGCGAGGTGAACCCGCGCGGTCTGAACCGGACTGAGTGATTCAATCGTACGGGAAAGCTCCCCTTCAAGGGCACGCTGATAGTTAACCTGTTCGCTGAACTGGCTGATGCCGAACTGCTCTTTGTCCAGCAATTCAAAGCCGGTATTGCCGCCTTTCGGTAAACCGGCCTGAGCCAGTTTAAGACGCAGTTCGTGGACTTTATCCGCAGGCACCAGAATGGCGCTGCCATTATCCGCGAGCTGATACGGCATATTCATTTGTGTCAGCTGACCGACAATATCACCGCCGTCTTTTGCACTCAGATTGCTGAGCAGCACGCGGTAATCCGGGCTTCGCATCCAGAGGAACAGTGCGACAATAATCGCAATTGCGGCAGCACCCGCGATCATCAGCGGAACTTTCGGATCGGCCTTAATACGGTCAATAATCAGGGCTAATCCCTTTTTGGTATCTCCGGTGTCTTGTGATGCGGCACTCATAAACATTCCCTGCCTTGCAGATTTGACGGGTGAAAATAGTTTTGGCGAAACAACGTAATTTCCCTCTTTGTAACGTCACTTTTTTTACGCTGCTATTATTCTCCGTGAATGACAAATCTAATGACGGAATCAGCCTGTGATTTAGGTGTTATTTACGGGCTTCAAGTTAAAAAGGGTGTGTTAGGGTAATGCGGCATAAGATATGACAGGTGTTTTTGCAGGAAAAAAAAGCGCGCTGTGAAATTCAATAACCCGTAATAACAGAAGAGAAAAACATGACGATTCAGGCAATTGAAGGGGTTGTTTCCCAACTGAATGTAACGGCAGCACAGGTCGCAAACCAAACCAAACCTGTGGTTGAGGGTGTGGGCTTCGGTGATCATCTGGTTTCAGCCGTTAATCAGATTAATACCACGCGGGTAGAGTCTGCGAAGAAAACGGAAGACTTTACCCTGGGTAAAGCCGATGTTTCACTCAATGATGTTATGGTGGACATGCAAAAAGCCAGCCTGAGCCTGCAAATGGGTATTCAGGTGCGTAACAAGCTGGTTGCTGCATACCAGGAGATTATGTCAATGCCGGTGTGATGTGGTTATCTGATTGATAATTAACACTAAATGTCAACATCAAAACTAGCCCGGGGCATGGGTGGGGCATTGTTATTCATAATTGCAACCTGGTCTGCATCATTTTCACTCATCCATGCACCCTAAACATCATGTCATCTTCGATGAAACGTGCCCCATCCGGCGGGTAGAGCGTTGTCTTTAATCCATTATGAGCGGTAACTTGCGGCTGAAACACAAAGGTGCATGTGTCCGACACAGTCACACACTCTTCTCCTTCCATTTTCGGTATCAGTATTTGTCTTTTCAGGCAGGGCCAGGCATGTAAATGATAAGGTCTGTTTGTGTTGTTCATGTACATTGTGATTGAACTTCGGGTAGTATAGTACTACTATAAATGTACGGTAAAAAACCGTACCTTACTTGGCGGTACGTCAAAATATGGATATACAGTCAGTAAAAAGCCAGGAACCCGGTGGCTCGTAAGTAACTAAAAATTGACCATTTTCCGTTCATCAAATGGTCAGGGAGAAAGACCATGTCAGCACTGAAAAAACAGCGCATTGACCTGAGATTAAATGAAGAAGACAAAAATATGATTGAGGAAGCTGCGGCAATGACTAACCAGTCTATTTCTCAATTCATGGTCAGCACTGCTTCACTGCGTGCAGTAGAAGTTATTGAACAGCACCGTCGCCTGATTCTTAGTGAAGAATCATGGAATCTGGTTCAGAATGCACTCGATAATCCGCCATCGCCGAACCGCCGGCTGAAACAAGCCGCCAGACGTTTACAGAAACTGGAGAAATGAGTGAACGACTTAAAGATAAAAATATTCTCTGAGGAAATGGATTATGATTTAAGCCATTTCGATTGTGGAGATAACTATCTGAATATGTTCCTCACTGACCACCTGAAGCGTCAGCATAAAGGCAAATTTTTGCGGGGTTATCTGCTGGTAACTAAAGCAGAAAGACCACGCGTTATGGGATATTACACGTTATCCGGTAGCTGCTTTGAAAGGGAGCATCTGCCGAGTAAAAGTCAACAAAAGCGCGTGCCCTACAAAAACGTGCCGAGTGTAACCCTGGGGCGTCTGGCTATCGATAAAAGTATCCAGCGGCAGGGCTGCGGAGAGTTGCTTGTCGCCCATGCAATGAATGTGGTTTATCATGCATCAAAAGCGGTAGGTATTCACGGCATGTTTGTTGAAGCGCTGAACGATAAGGCAAAGAAATTTTATCTCGGGCTGGGTTTTATCCAGCTACAGGGCGGAAATGAAAACAACCTGTTCTATACGACTAAAAGTATTGAGGAGCTGTTTGAAAAAGATGATTGAATATTTGTATTGAGGTGAATACGACAGAATATTTATATGATGGCTGCGTATATTATATTAATAAGTAATCACCGGAAGTATTGATAATAATTTCATTCATTTTCTTTGTATAGCATGTACAGTTGCCGGGTATATAAATGCAACAAAACAGATAATTACAGAGATATCCTATTTCTGTTGCGCGAGATAAGAAGATAATTAATCTGCATCAAAATAAATAGCTGTTTTACTCGTTTTCAGGAGAAAGCAATGCGTAAAATTCTGTCTGTATCTGCTGTTGCGTTAGTTTCTGTATTGCTGGCAAGCCCGGCGTTTGCTGCAAAAACAGAAGCCTATAATTGTGATGGGCAAAAGATCAAAGTATCGTTCCCGGATGAAAAAACGGCAGTGATGTTATACAGCGATGAGTTAATTGTTTTGAAAGAAGCTGTCGCGGCAAGCGGCGCCCGTTATGTCGGGGAAAACTTCCAGATTTGGTCGAAAGGAAAGAACGAGTTTAATTTAGCTACTATTTCGGAAGATGATGCCGTTAACGGCCGTGTCGCCGAAGATAAAGGTCGCACCTGTAAGCTGATAAAAAGTAAATAAATTTATCTACCCTTATTCATTGTATACAGAGCAGGGGTGATAATTTATCACCCCTGCCTATATTCCACTCTTTTTATTTATGGTCACGGCGGTACAGTGCCCATTCTTCAATTTCACTGCCGTCCGGTAATGTACAATAACCAACCTGACCATCAGCCGTATCTTTTATTTTAAGCGTACCGCCGGATTGTTCACAATATACGGATGCCGGGTTTGCCATTCCTATTTTTTGCGAACTTTGCGGGGCGGATGAACAACCGGCAATAACACCGGCTGTTATCAGTAAAATTACTTTTTTCATCGGATGTATTTATTTCCTGTCTTTATCCAGTACGGTTAACAATTCATATCTGGCACTTGGCGCATCAGCTGGTGGATTCGGGATATCGGTTACTTTGACCGCGATCCGGTACAAGTAGCCCGGTTCGTAGGTAAACCCATCAATATTTTGATAGAAAAATTCCCATTCTGCATTTGGTTTTTCTTTTACTTTCATACATTTCATCGGTGCAACACCGACACAGTCTGCCAACTGAGAATCAATATATAAAACTTTTGACGGGGCAGGGGTTTGGTCTGCTCTGTAGCTGTGGCTGCATCCGGCAAGTAATAAAAGCGCAGGGGCAAGAATATAAGTAAGTTTCATCAGCAATCCTTAGTAAGTAACGGGAAATCCGGTTCTGTATTTCTTTGACCACGGAAAAATCATATTAGTTCCGTGACGGTATGCAGCCAAATTGTATTTCCGGATATGGATTTACCCTGCTGTTGCTGCCGGTATTTTTCTGTGTACGGCATTATAAATCCACGAAAAACAGAATATGCCGGGATATTACAGTGCGGAACTCACAACGGGTTTATTCTAACAGTGTGTTTGCATTAATTTGATTAATTCTTGTCGGTTAATTGTGAAATTCAGCCGGAAAACCTACACTATCAGCTATGCGTATTTATCCTGAGAGTAATCAACAGGTGGGTTATTATGACGGTGACAGATATTTTCTGGGTTGGGGCAGGTGGCGGCAGCGGTTCATTGCTGCGCTGGTGGGTCGGAAAACTTGTCGGAGAACGTTATCACGGTCATTTTCCGCTGGGTACCTTTATCATTAATGTTTCCGGTGCGTTTATTATCGGTTTTTTAAGCACATTGTTTGTTATTGACTGGCATGACCGCTTTGGTTCTTTTCTGCATGCGGCGATTTTAACCGGGATTTTGGGTGGATATACCACATTCAGCAGTATGCAACTGGATGCGGCAAAACTTGTCAATACGCAGCAGCGGATATTGGCATTCAGTTATTTACTGCTTTCTGTGGTGTGTGGTCTTGTTGCTGCGGCAACAGGCATCTGGCTTGCGGCATAAGGAAGACAGCATGAATATGGTTATTCTGATTTTTGCCGGCGGGGCATTTGGTGCAATCTGCCGTGAATTACTGATGCTGGGTGTGCCATCACTCAGTGATGGTTTTCCCCTTGATATTCTGGCAGCGAACATTATTGCGTCTTTTTTGCTGGGAATTACTGCGGCATTATTGCAGCGCAATCGTATTAATCAATATGTGAACGCGCTTGTGGCGACAGGTATTATGGGCGGATTATCGACTTTCAGTAGTTTTGTGTACGGTGCATTTGAAATAATGTCATCGCCCGGATTACTGTTGACGGGGGTAAGTTACCTTCTGGTGAGTATTATCGGTGGTTTTCTGGCGGTGATAGCCGGGTTATTTTTAGGCAATCGCGTAAAACCCGGCACACAAAACGTGGCCGGGTAATAAAATTCCGGTCTGGCGGAGGAACGTCCCATCCGTCCGGAATAGGTCAGACGGTATTTTTGATTGTTTTAATGTACAGCTCTGACCTGCAAAAGGTTATTCCATTGGCTTAATATTAATCGAATAATCCGGGTCATTAAACTGCCCGTAACTTTTATTAATCACCCGTTGTTGATCCAACTGTTTTATTTCTTTGCTCAGATAGTTAAGGTGATCTTGCAAATAGGTTTTTGTTACCCGTTCATTCTCAATGATGGCTTGCAGTACTTCAACTAATTCGCCGGTAACCGGCTGTTCTTTTTCAAGCTCATGAGATATGTGTGTCAGATATTCAACAGCACTGACATAATCAGTTTCACGGGCGATTAATGAATCCCATTCACTGTTTTTTGCCAGGGTAACAAGTTCCTCACTCAGTACTAAAACATGGCTATATATATCGTGTAAATTAATGGTTGTTTGAGTACTCACCTGGTTATCTTTCATCCACATTTGCCCCGATTTGTTGCCATGTTTCTGCGAGATCGGAAAGCAGTTGATAGACCTCTTTTATATAGGTCACGTTATTTTCGATATTAGCGTTAAGTAACCGCATAATCATATAGTCATACAGTGAAGCCAGATTATGCGCTAATTCACCTCCCGCCTCATAATCCAGCGCCTGTTTTAAGCCATTATCGATAATATTAATGGCTTTAGACAGTTCTTTGCCCTTGGCGGCAATATCATTTTGCTCCATAAAGATTTCGCTGCGACGAAGGGCGCTGAGCGCCCCGTTAAACAAAATCCGGATCAACTGATATGGCGAGGCATTGGTAATTTCACTTTCAAGATTAACTTGTTGGTAAGCCTGATTTGCCTTGCGTTGATACATATTTTTAACCTAACATTTTGCCGAGTGCCTGGGTGGTACCACTAAGGGTATTCATCATTTTATCCAGATTCTGAAACTGACGGCGGTATAAATCCATCGAGTTTTCAATCTGTTTGGTGGTTTGCTCGATACGTTTATCGATGCCTTTTTTCTTTTTCTCCAGACCATCAGTCGCGTTATGAATAGTGCCTTCACGACTGTCTAATGTCTTTTTCAGGTAATTAAAGTTTTCAGTCGCAAAACCGGTTTTCTCTCCGTCACCGGCGAAAAATTCTTTTACGCTGGACGAATTTTCGCCAAGTGCCTTGTCTAATTTTTTAGTATCAATTTCCAGTGTTCCGTCAAGCTTCTGCTTAATACCGAGTTTATTCATGGTGTCTACTTCACCACTGCCGTTCGGAGTACGGATCTGGCCGCGCATCGTATTTTGAATACCACGCAAAGTAGAGTCGCCAATCAGCGGACCATTACTTTTATCAGCTGCCTTTCCACTTTCGGTCTGAGTATATTTCGTCAGCTCAGTGCTGAGTTTCTGATACTCGTTATAGGCATCCACCCATGCTTTGATCTTGTTCTTTGCCGGTTCAATATCCGTAGAAATAATCAGGTGGTCTTCTTTACCGTTTTCACTCTCTTTTTTCAGAGTCAGTTTCAGACCCGGAAACTCATCTTTTACGACATTGGTGCTGGTTTCAATATCAAAACCATTGATATTCAGCCGCGCATTATTAGCGGCGACTTTTTGCTCCATATTACCGCCGGACACCTCGGTTACCTTAATTTTGGGTCCGGTCGGCTTGGCAGGGTCTACTGGCTCTTCTTTAACCCCTGAAGTGCAGTCCAGCACATTAGCAAGTTTAGTATCACCAGTGACATTTACACTGATACGGGAATCTATCCCTTCGGTTTTTGAGGTTAAAACCAGATGATATTCATTGTTACTGTCTTTAACAACAGAGGCAGAAACCCCTTTATCCTTTTTATTGATAGCATCGGCAATTTCAATTAATGAGGTATGTTCTTTATCCAGTGTCACTTCAAAGACTTTCTTCGGATCAGTACCATCACCCTGGGTAATTTTAATTGTACGTGTATCTGCGGAGGTGTCCCCGAGGTCTGCTTTATTATCTGCCTGACCTTTGGTTGCAATAGTCTGTGCTTTGGCTAATTTATCCACCCGCACATCATATACACCCGGAACGGCTTTACCGTCGGTTGAGACATCAAAGCTTTTGTATTCACCACTGACTTTGGTGGTACTGATATCGTCGTATTTTTTTCAGGGCTTCCGCCGCTGATTTTAATTTTTCCAGTGAAGACTGTAACTTACCGAATGCACTGATCTGAGCATCACACGCTGTTTTCTGAGCGGCTAATGGCTCCAGACGGCGCATTTCTGCGGCTTCTAACATGTCCAGCTGCTTATTGAGATCCATTCCCGCGCCAACTCCTAACGATGCTATGCCTGCCATGTGCTTCTCCTGAATTAAAGTGGTTTTACATAGTTATCGGTTGGTTGCGGGATAATTTTAGCGTTGACAACAAAAAATGATGGGTGGAGTTGCGCAGATAAAGCCGGTTTATTGTCTCTATTAAGCAGGTACCGGCAAATTGCCACCTCACAGCAAGGTCAGAGCGTATAAAGAAGAAATGATAAATTCCACTATTTTCCGGCTATAAATATCGATAATTAACAATATGGCGACTTTTTGTCTGTAAATAAAATGAATTATTACCCGTTAACAGTATTACCCCGCCACGGCGGAATAAAAATAATTCAGATTATTTCATTCAAAAAATAGGAAATATCATCATGGCACAAGTTATTAATACTAACGTCCTGTCTCTGGTTACCCAGAATAATTTAAATCGTTCGCAAGGTATGCTGGGTACAGCAATTGAGCGTCTTTCTTCCGGTGCCCGTATTAACAGTGCAAAAGATGATGCGGCAGGTCAGGCAATTGCCAACCGTTTCACGTCGAATGTACGCGGTCTGACCCAGGCATCACGTAATGCCAGCGATGGTATCTCCATTGCGCAGGTCACGGAAGGTGCGGTCAATGAAATAAATGACAATTTACAGCGTATCCGCGAACTGTCAGTACAGGCGCAGAACGGTACTAACTCCGAAAGTGACATTAACTCCATTAAAGAAGAAGTCGGTCAGCGCCTGAAAGAAATTGACCGTATCTCAGAGCAAACCCAGTTTAACGGCATCAAGGTATTATCATCAGATACCAAAATGAGTTTCCAGGTCGGAACAAATGACAGTGAGACTATTGATATCGATCTGAAGAAAGTGGATGGTGCCTCTTTAGGTCTGGATAAACTGGATATTGCGGCCTCTAAATTTGGTGCGTCGTTGTCAGCAGGTGATTTTGTTGCGGACATTAAAGGTACAGGTACGGCTACTGACGCAGAAGTGCTGAAGGCTGCAGAGGACGGACTCAAGGGCATTAAGTTAGGTGCTAACGTTGTCACAAATGCCAAGGTTTCTTACCAAATTAAAGCTGATGGCACTGTGGATAAAGGAAGCGTCCACATCAGGGGTAAAGTTAATGGTAAGGATGTGACATTGAAAGCGGATGTCAAGGTGACGCCGGGAGCAGCTGCGGTTCCGGGGAAACTTGAATTTGAGAATGTGGCAGAATTAGATGCGACAGAACTGAAAGCCCTGGATGATAAAGATGCGCTGGGTACCTTAGATAAAGCACTGTCCAAAGTAGATTCTCAGCGCAGCCAGCTTGGTGCGTTCCAGAACCGTATGCAGTCCACCATCAATAACCTGAACAACTCGGTTAATAACCTGAGCGCGGCACGCAGCCGTATTCAGGATGCGGATTTCGCCACTGAAGTATCAAATATGAGCCGTGGTCAGATTCTGCAGCAGGCGGGTACCTCTGTGCTGGCACAGGCAAACCAGGTGCCGCAGTCAGTCCTGAGCTTACTGCGTTAATCGGTAAAAGATAAATTATTCCGATAAATTAATCCCTCTGTCTTAATACCCGGCCGGAACCTTTGTTCCGGCTTTTTTTTATTTTTAAGATTAAATTTCCCGTGTCAGTGATTCCGTCGTATTAAGATAAAAAAAACGACCTTTATCGTGTTATAAATCAACTATTTGTGCCGTTATTAATATTACCCCGCCAAGGCGGAATAACAATAATTCAGATTATTTCATTCAATAAAATAGGATATATCATCATGGCACAAGTTATTAATACTAACGTCCTGTCTCTGGTTACCCAGAATAATTTAAACCGCTCACAAGGTATGCTGGGTACAGCAATTGAGCGTCTTTCTTCCGGTGCCCGTATTAACAGTGCAAAAGATGATGCGGCAGGTCAGGCGATTGCCAACCGTTTTACATCGAATGTACGCGGTCTGACCCAGGCATCCCGTAACGCCAGCGACGGTATTTCTATTGCGCAGGTGACGGAAGGTGCGGTCAACGAAATTAATGACAATTTACAGCGTATCCGCGAACTGTCAGTCCAGGCACAGAACGGGACTAACTCAGAGAGTGATATTAACTCTATTAAAGAAGAAGTCGGTCAGCGTCTGAAAGAAATCGACCGTATTTCAGAGCAAACCCAGTTTAACGGCATCAAAGTATTATCATCAGATACCAAAATGAGTTTCCAGGTCGGAACGAATGACAGTGAGACTATTGATATCGACCTGAAAAAAGTGGACGGTGCGTCTTTAGGTCTGGATAAACTGGATATTGCAGCATCTAAATTTGGTGCGTCGTTGTCAGCAGGTGATTTTGTTGCAGACATCAAAGGTACAGGCACTGACGCAGAAGCGCTGAAGGCCGCAGAGGACGGATTTAAGGGTATACAGTTAGCCAATAAAAATGTCACAAATGCTAAAGTTTCTTACCAAATTAAAGCTGATGGCACCGTGGATAAAGCAAACGTCTACATCAGGGGTAAAGTTGATGGTAAGGATGTGGTACTGAAAGCCGGCGTTACGGCGACTGCCGCAGCAGGTACGACCGCCGGAAAACTGGAATTTACCGGTGTGGCAGAATTAGATGCGACAGAACTGAAAGCCCTGGATGATAAAGATGCGCTGGGTACCTTAGATAAAGCACTGTCCAAAGTAGATTCCCAGCGCAGCCAGCTCGGTGCGTTCCAGAACCGTATGCAGTCCACCATCAATAACCTGAACAACTCAGTGAACAACCTGAGCGCGGCACGCAGCCGTATTCAGGATGCGGATTTCGCCACCGAGGTGTCAAATATGAGCCGTGGTCAGATTCTGCAGCAGGCGGGTACCTCTGTACTGGCACAGGCAAACCAGGTGCCTCAGTCAGTACTGAGCTTACTGCGTTAATCCGTTAGCGGACAAATTATACAAATAAATCAAAGCATTCCTCTGTTTTAATGTTTCGCCGGAACCTCTGTTCCGGCTTTTTTTTATGCCTGCTGATAAATTTTCCCCGACGATTTTCTAAAAATATTTACTAAAAAAACTAAAGTGACCTGTCCGGGTGCCGATAGTGTTATTACTGGCGAAAATCAGAAACCCAAACAGATAAACGCTGTTTATTATTTTCAATAACAAGGACATATATCATGGCACAGGTTATCAACACTAACGTTCTTTCTCTGACTACTCAGAACAACTTAAACCGTTCACAGGGCGTACTGGGTTCTGCAATCGAGCGTCTGTCTTCAGGTTCACGCATCAACAGTGCAAAAGACGATGCAGCAGGCCAGGCAATTGCCAACCGCTTCACTTCAAACGTTAAAGGTCTGACTCAGGCTGCACGTAATGCTAACGACGGTATCTCTATCGCACAGACCGCTGAAGGCGCTGTTAACGAAATCAACGACAACTTACAGCGTGTTCGTGAGCTGACTGTTCAGGCGCAAAACGGGACTAACTCCAAGAGCGACATCGAGTCAATCAATAAAGAAGTTAAAGCCCGTATGGACGAAATCAACCGTATCTCTGAACAAACTCAGTTCAATGGCGTGAAAGTACTGAGCAAAGATACTTCAATGAAAGTTCAGGTGGGTACTAACGATTCAGAAACTATCGATATCAACCTGAAAAAAATCGACAGCGAAGTATTAGGTCTGACCGGTTTTGATGCAAGCAGCGTTAAATTCGGTAAAACTCTGTCAGCAGATGATTTTGCTGCTGATCTGAAAGGTACTGCTAAAGACGACACTGCCGGTAAAGCTGTTGCTCAGACCGCTCTTGATGGTCTGAAGTTCGGTGGTAAAGACATTGAAGGTGCTAAAGTTTCTTACCAGATCAAAGCTGATGGTACAGAAGATAAAGGCAATGTCTTCATTCAGGGTAAAGTAGATGGTAAAGATGTTACGCTGAAAGCAAGCGTGACAGCAACTGCTGCCAGCGGTGTTGATGGTGCAACTGCTGCGACATTAGTTTTTGGTGCTCCTGCTGCGTTAAGCGCCACTGAACAAGAAGCACTTGATGCTAAAGGTCCTCTGGGTACTTTAGACAAAGCACTGGCAACAGTTGACAGCCTGCGTTCAGACCTGGGTGCTATCCAGAACCGTATGCAGTCTACCATCAACAACCTGAACAACTCTGTTAACAACCTGAGCGCTGCACGCAGCCGTATCGAAGATGCAGACTTCGCAGTTGAAGTGTCTAACATGAGCCGTGGTCAGATCCTGCAACAAGCAGGTACTGCTGTGTTAGCACAGGCAAACCAGATCCCTAACGGCGTTCTGAGCCTGTTACGTTAATATACGTCTATATACGTAATAGCGTTAACATATTTGAAAGGTCAGAATATTCTGACCTTTTTTTTATGGCTGTTACCCATAACAGAACAAATAATGCTCTAATTATTTGTTTTTTTTATTCTATCAATGAACATATATTTTTCTTTTTATCATATAAAATAACCGTGATTTTGAAAAAAAAGATGCTAAATATGAAAGAGAGTATTGCTATTTGTTAATGAGGTGATTTAGGATAAGGCAAATAAGGCGTGATTTACCTCACTACTCACCGGATTGAATTCTTTTTCGGGCACGATAATAAAAGCCTTTCATGAAACTCGAAGGGTTTTCAGGTTGTGAGTGATTTGTATACCGCCGAAGGTGTTATCAACAAAAATAGCCTGTGGGAACGTTATTATCCCCTTATCCGGCACGAAGCCCTGAAATTGCAGGTAAGATTACCGGCAAGCGTTGATATTGACGACTTAATTCAGGCCGGGGGTATCGGCTTACTGCATGCGGTTGAACGGTTTGACGCCATGCAGGGCGCGACATTTGCGACCTACGCGGTACAACGGGTTCGTGGTGCAATGCTGGATGAATTGCGGGGAAGAGATTGGGCACCCCGCAGTGTGCGCCGTCAGGCGCGGGAAATAACGAAAGCGGTGCGTGCATTAGAGCAGTCATTAGGGCGCACTGCCACCGAACAGGAGATTGCTGACTCATTAGAGATGGATATAGCGGAATATCGTCAGGTGTTAACTGACACTAATAACAGCCAGCTATTTTCCTATGATGAGTGGCACGAGATCCACGGCGAGAGTTGCGAACCCGTCCGTGATGATGAAGACGGGGGAAACCCGCTCGGTTTGTTGGTAGACGAAAGTTTGCGTCACCAGGTGGTTGAGGCGATAAAACAACTACCTGAACGTGAAAAACTGGTTTTGACTCTTTACTATCAGGAAGAGCTGAACCTTAAGGAGATAGGCGCAGTGCTGGACGTAGGGGAATCCCGCGTCAGCCAGTTACACAGCCAGGCAATAAAAAGGCTGCGGGCCCGCTTAAAATCCATGAAGTAACTTTGACTTTATCTTTGATTTATTTTATTAGACTAGACTACACAAGGCGCCAGAATTATGTCTGTTTCAAAACAAAAGAAACGGCCTGTAAGCCGTTATATTAAAGATTTTAAACATAGCCAGACCCACTGCAGTCACTGCCAGAAAACCCTCGACCGCATTTCACTGGTCTTTAATGGTCAATTGATCAATAAAGAAGCCATTTCTGAAATGACGGATATGATCGATGATACTATCTGGATGGGATTACAGGACAAATTTGTGGCACTGTGCCGTTTTTGCAGCGAAATTTACTGCAACAGTGCGACAGATTACTTCGATATTATGGCATTTAAACAGTATCTGTTTGAAGAGACTGAAATGAGCCACAGCACCGTACGCGAATATGTTGTCCGCTTACGCCGCCTCGACGAACTGCTTTCCTCGAAAGCGTTCCCGACCACCACTGCATTTTCAACTGAAATTATTCAGGCACAGCTGAGTGAAGATTTATCTGACTCCGCACTGAGTAACTACAATATTGCACTGCGCAAGTACGAACAGTATCTGCACTGGCAGGGCAAAGGGCACTGAGTTACAGAGCCTGACTTTTTTTTATCTTTAACAGATAGAACAAAGGGGACATTCGTTCCCTTTTTCCGTTTTTATACCCTTATTCATTCAAGCTGCAGGTGCGTTGGCTTCGCTCAGCCAGTCGGGTCACATACTCATGTATGCTCCCCGGCGGTCTGAGTTTGCCGCCTTCCTGCATCCTGAATGACGTTGGGTATACATGCATCCCGAATTATTCAGAGTGTATATTTTTATTTTAAATCAATTGGTTATTGTTGGTCAGCCAATGGTCATCAGGCTGGCATTTCCGCCTGCGGCTGCGGTATTCACACTGACAGCCCGTTCATGCATTAACAACATCAGCGGAATATGTGTTTCTCCGTGGCTTAAACCGGCAACCGGGATAATTGCCCCCGGGCGCGATGCAATTTCCCGGTTCACTGCCAGCAGCTTGTCACTGTCTCCGTGGAAAATAACCCCGTTAAATTCAACAGATTCAGCTGCCCAATCCGCTGCCAGTGTTACCTGAGAGCGGACAGCATCCGGCAACCGGTTATACAGTGCGCGGGTGTGATCCGTGTCCGCAAAGAGCTGGCGGCAGCCGGTGGCAAGTGTCGCACCCAGTTGCAGCAATGCATCATGTTCTGTGTCATTTAACCCGAGAATGGTACCGCGCGGCAGCAGATGATAACTGTTGCGCTCGCCGGTCGGTCCCGGTAACAGGCGGCAGGTTCCGGCTTGTGAGAGTGTGCCATAGCGGGTGATTGCGGGCAGAACATCATCGCTGTGTTGTGATTGCAGCCAGGCACAGAATGCATTGAACGGCACCTGTAACTGTGTGTGCAGAGTGACATCCGGCGCGGTACTGTTATCAATTTCTGCCAGGGCATTCATCACGGAATCATCGGGTTGTTCCGCAAGCAGGCGGTGGAGATAGAGCGGTCCGCCGGCTTTCGGCCCGGTGCCGGAAAGTCCCTCGCCGCCGAATGGCTGAACGCCGACCACTGCGCCGACAATGTTGCGGTTCACATAAATATTCCCGGCATCAATCTGCTGTATCAGTTGTGTGATAGTTTCATCTATTCGCGTATGAATTCCGAATGTCAGCCCGTAACCACCGGCATTAATTTTCGCCGTCAGGTCAGCCAGACTGTCACGCGGATAGCGCACCACATGCAGCACCGGACCAAAAATTTCCTGCGTCAGTTCGGTTACATCATCCAGCTCAATCAGTGTCGGAGGAATAAAGGTGCCGTTCAGTAATTGCGGCAAACCGGCATCCATGGCGAATGCTGCCTGATACACCGGTTTACCTCTGCTGCGCATCAGCTGAATATGCTGACGGATACTGTTATGTGCCTCTTCATCAATCACCGGACCGATATCGGTTGCGAGTATTTCCGGGTTTCCTGCCCGGCATTCTGCCATCGCACCTTTGAGCATGGTGATGGTGCGATCAGCCACATCTTCCTGAATGCAGAGCAGGCGCAGCGCCGAACAGCGCTGTCCGGCACTGTCAAACGCTGAACTTATCACATCAGTGACAACCTGTTCGGTCAGCGCGGAGGAATCCACAATCATGGCATTCAGCCCGCCGGTTTCTGCGATCAGCGGGATAACCTGACCTTCTGTGCAGAGCCGTGCCGCCAGGTTGCGCTGCAAAATTTTTGCAACCGCGGTCGATCCGGTAAACATTACGCCGCGAACACGCGGGTCACATACCAACTGGTTGCCGGTGGTTTCACCCTCTCCCGGCAGCAGTTGCAGAACATCACGCGGCACACCGGCCTGATGCAGCAATCCGACGGCAACAGAGGCTATCAGTGGTGTCTGCTCTGCCGGTTTTGCCAGTACCGGGTTTCCGGCGGCAAGGGCGGCGGCTATCTGCCCGGTAAAAATGGCCAGCGGGAAGTTCCACGGACTGATACAGACCACAGGTCCCAGCGGGCGGTGGGTATCATTGGCAAAATGTGTCCGCACTTGTGCGGCATAATAATTGAGGAAATCAACTGCTTCGCGGACTTCGGCGATGGCATTGGCGTAGGTTTTCCCGGCTTCGCGCACCAGAATGCCCAGCAGTGGCTGAAGTTCTGCTTCCATAAGCTGTGCCGCTTTGCACAGAATTGCTGCGCGATCTTCCGCCGGAGTCGCAAACCAAATACCGGCGGCTTGTTCAGCCGTGGCAAGCGCGCTGTCGACCTCATCTTCTGCGCAAGGGCGTACATGCCCGACAATATCATTATGATCGGCGGGATTTCTGACCGGCAGCCGGTCAACCGGGGATGCAGATACAAAATCACTGCCGGTAAGCGGCTCACAATAAAGTGTGTCACCGGCGCGGCTGAGCAGGGCGCAGGAGAGTGACGCCAGGCGGTGCTCGTTACTCAGATCAAGACCGGCGGCATTGACCCGTGAATTGCCGAATAACTGACGCGGCAGCGGAATTTTAGGGTGAGGCAGACCAACCGCGCCCTCTTTTTCCGCTACAGACAGAACCTCCCTCACCGGGTCTTCCACCAGGGTTTCCAGCGGAATATTGCCGTCAGCTATCCGGTTAACAAACGAGGTATTCGCGCCATTTTCCAGCAGGCGGCGCACCAGATACGCCAGCAGTGTTTCATGAGTTCCGACCGGTGCATACACGCGGCACGGTCGGTTCAGTTTGCCATCAGCGATTTTCCCGACCACCTGCTCATACAGTGGCTCACCCATACCGTGAAGGCACTGAAATTCATATTGTCCCGGATAGTAATTATTACCCGCCAGATGATAAATGGCAGACAATGTATGTGCATTATGTGTGGCAAACTGCGGATAAATCAGATTCGGTACAGACAGCAGCTTGCGTGCGCAGGCGAGATACGAGATATCCGTATAAACCTTGCGGGTATAAACCGGGTATCCCTCTAATCCGTCCACCTGGGCGCGTTTGATTTCGCTGTCCCAGTATGCCCCTTTTACCAGACGGATCATCAGGCGGCGCTGGCTGCGTGAAGCGAGATCAATAAGATAATCCACGACTGCCGGGCAGCGTTTCTGATACGCCTGGATAACAAAACCGATCCCGTTCCAGCCCGCCAGTTGCGGGTCAAAGCAGAGTTTTTCCAGCAAATCGAGGGAGATCTCCAGCCGGTCAGCTTCTTCGGCATCAATATTAATCCCGATATCATACTGGCGCGCCATCAGCACCAGGCTCAGCAGGCGCGGGTACAATTCATCCATCACCCGGTCATACTGTGCGCGGCTGTAACGCGGATGCAGGGCGGAGAGTTTAATCGAAATTCCCGGTCCCTCATAAATTCCGCGCCCGCCCGATGCTTTGCCGATAGCATTGATAGCCTGCTGATAAGAAAGAAGATAGGCCTGCGCATCTGCTTCTGTTAGTGCGGCTTCACCCAGCATGTCATAAGAGTAGCGGAACCCGCGGGCTTCATTTTTGCGGGCATTAGCCAGCGCTTGTGCGATCGTTTCGCCGGTGACAAACTGCTCGCCCATCAGGCGCATTGCCATATCCACGCCCTTGCGCACCAGCGGTTCACCGCTTTTGCTCAGGATCCGGTTAAGGGAGCGGGACAGCCCGGCTTCATTGTGTGTCGCCACCAGTTTGCCGGTAAACAGCAATCCCCAGGTGGCAGCATTTACAAACATGGATTTGCTCTGCCCGAGGTGTGAATTCCAGTCTCCGGTACTGATTTTATCGCGGATAAGCGCATCACGCGTGGCTTTATCAGGAATACGCAGCAGAGCTTCCGCCAGGCACATCAGCGCGATCCCCTCCTGAGAGGAGAGTGAAAATTCCTGTAATAATCCCTGCACCAGACCGGCGCGCCCGCTGCTGTTTTTCTGGTTGCGCAGTTTTTCAGCCAGCCCGTAAGCCAGTTTATAAGCTGCCTGCGCCTGTTCCGGGGACAACTGTGCCGGAGGGAGCAGCATAGACACGGCTTCCGGCTCCGGTGTCCGGTAGGCGGAGGTGATGGCTGCCCGTTTTACCGACTGCGGCAGAATATCCCCGGCAAATTCAAGAAATGGCTGATAAGCAACCGGGTGTGCTGTCAGTTCTGCTTCATCCCCGGATGCATTAACTCCGGGTTCAGGTAGTTTACTTTCCGGCTGAGCACTGAGCTGCGCGAGATACTCAAAAATGGCTTGTTTGATAAGCCAGTGCGGGGTCCGGTCAATCTTTTGTGCCGCCAGTTTAATCTGCCCGCGGGTTTCATCATCCAGCCTTACACCCATTGTGGTACTCGCCATGTTCACTCCTCATAAGCAGCGTTGTATCTAAGTTACGTATCAATATCCGGCAAGTTGCAACTTTGTGCAACGTTGTTAAATAAAAGAATACCTAAAGTGTGAATAATATCGCTGTTTAATACCATTAATATGAAGTGATTAATAAATAACCCGTACTGGTTAAAATAAAATCATTATATAACAATGGTGTATTGGTTATTTAAAGGCGTATAATGATTAAATCAAGTGATTAATATCATCGTAAACGGATGATCACTCTCGTGATGAAAGTCACGAATTTTCACTTCAGTATCGTTAATTAATTGTTATTTTATTGTTGTTGTCGTTACTATTAAACGGAACACAACACATTACCGGCAGATAAAAAAATAATGATTAACGGGGCATTATCTGTGCCGGCAGGAGAGAGCAGCCACTATGTGCAACACAGTAATACCAGTACAACATAGTGATACTCTGCTTCTCCTGCGGGTGTGATGCCATCATGCAGCGGGCAGGAGAGCCTGTACACGCAATGCTGATGTAATGACGGATTATAAATTCAGTACAGGAACTCAACTATGAATATGACACTGACAACACCGTTGCTGGTGACATTTATTGTCTACATCTTCGGTATGCTGTTTATCGGCTATATGGCTTACCGCTCCACCACCACATTTGATGACTATATTCTCGGCGGTCGCCGGATGGGCAGTTTTGTTACCGCATTATCGGCAGGCGCGTCAGATATGAGTGGCTGGCTGCTGATGGGCTTGCCGGGCGTGGTTTTTTTCTCCGGTATTTCAGAATCCTGGATTGCTATAGGTCTGTGTCTGGGCGCGTGGCTGAACTGGCGGATTGTCGCCGGACGCCTGCGGTTACAGACAGAGGTAAACAATGCGCTGACACTGCCGGATTATTTCACTCAGCGTTTTGAGGACAAAAGCCGCATCCTGCGTATTGTGTCCGCTGCCGTGATCTTAATCTTTTTCACGATTTACTGCGCGTCCGGCATTGTGGCGGGTGGTCTGCTGTTTGAAAGCACCTTTGGCATCAGCTATGAAAAAGCCATGTGGATCGGGGCGGGTGCGACAATCGCATACACGTTCCTCGGTGGTTTTCTTGCCGTAAGCTGGACGGACACGGTTCAGGCAACACTGATGATTTTTGCCCTGATCCTGACCCCCGTTATGGTGGTTGTTTCTGTCGGCGGGTTTGACACCGCGCTGGCGATTATTGAAGCAAAAAGCCCGGCGTATGTGGATATGTTCCGCGGGCTGGATGTTATCGCGATAATTTCTCTGCTCGGCTGGGGGCTGGGATATTTCGGGCAGCCACATATTCTGGCGCGTTTTATGGCGGCGGATTCACACCATACCATCCGCAGCGCACGCCGTATCAGTATGACCTGGATGGTGCTCTGTCTGCTCGGAACAGTCTGTGTGGGGTTCTTCGGGATCGCCTTTTTCGAGCAAAATCCGTCGCTTGCCGGTGCGGTAACTGAAAACCGTGAGCGCATCTTTATGAGCCTGACAGCTATCCTGTTTAATCCGTGGATAGCCGGTATTCTGTTGTCCGCTATTCTTGCGGCGGTAATGAGTACGCTGAGCTGTCAGTTACTGGTCAGTGCCAGTGCGCTGACAGAAGATATCTATAAGCCGTTCTTCCGTAAAAATGCTTCACAAAAAGAGATGGTGATGGTCGGGCGCATTATGGTGCTGGTGATCGCGGTGATTGCCATCTATATCGCCAGCGACAAAGACAATAAAGTGCTCGGGTTAGTGAGTAACGCATGGGCCGGGTTCGGTGCCGCATTCGGACCGGTTGTGCTGTTCTCGGTTATCTGGCAGCGCATGACCCGCAACGGTGCACTGGCGGGCATGTTTACCGGTGCCGTTACCGTTCTTCTCTGGATGGAATATAAATGGTTTGATTTATATGAAATTATTCCGGGCTTTATCCTGGCGGTGATTGCAATAGTGGTTGTCAGTCTGGCAGGAAAAGCACCGGGTAAAACAGCGCAGGAGCGGTTTGCTCAGGCGGAGAAGCGGTATCTTGGTCATGCAGAATAAGCGTACCCTTATTCATTCAAACTGCAGGTTCGTTGGCGGTACTCAGCTAGCCGGGTCACATACTAATGTATGCTCCCCAACTATCTTCCCTTGCCGCCTTCCTGCATCCCGAATGACGTTGGGTATAAACATTCTGTAGTATAAACATTCTGTAGTATAAAGATTTCGTAGTATAAATATTTCGTAGTATAAAAAATCCCGGCACAGTACAGACTGCGCCGGGATTTTTTTTATCGTATTTTACAGACTGCGATGTTTTTTTTACCTGCCGGTAGCCGACTGCCAGCAGCACAAACCATAACGGCGTGACGATCAGTGCCTGACGGGTATCCGGCTCCAGGGTTAACAGCACAATCACAAAAGCAAAAAACGCCAGGCAGACCCAGGGGATCCAGCGACCGAACGGCATTTTATATGCAGAGGCAAGGTGCAATTCCGGACGGCGACGGCGATAAGCCAGATAACTACACAGGATCATGCTCCAGATAAACATAAACAGGATAGCCGATACGGTTGTTACCAGGGTGAACACATGCATCACATCCGGGATAAAATAGAGCAGCACAACCCCGACAGAAAGGCAGATGCAGGTAAAAATCAACCCGGTCGCCGGAACAGCCTGTTTCGATAACTGACGAAACTGCTTTGGTGCGCTGCCCTGTTTTGATAATCCGAATAACATCCGGCTGGTGGAGAATACGCCACTGTTGGCAGATGATGCGGCGGCGGTTAATACCACAAAGTTCACCAGGCTTGCTGCCGCAGGTATTCCTATCATAATAAACAATTCAACAAACGGACTTTTATCCGCCGGAATAGAGCGCCACGGCGTTACTGACATAATAATGATCAGCGCCAGCACATAGAATGCAATGATGCGAAACGGGATAGCATTAATGGCACGGGGCAGGGCTTTGGTCGGGTCACGGGTTTCAGCTGCCGCCGTACCGACCAGTTCAATACCGACAAACGCGAATATGGCTATCTGGAACCCGGCAAAGAAGCCGATAATCCCTTTCGGGAACATACCTCCGTCAGACCAGATATTTGACAGCGCCGCCTGATGTCCTTCAGGTGACACAAAGTGCGTGCCGATAAGAAATGCGCCGATAATAATAAGTGCAACAATGGCGACAATTTTTATCATTGAAAACCAAAATTCCATCTCACCAAATAATTTCACGGTCGCAAGATTCAGGGATAACAGCAGCAGAATGCAGAGCAGGGAACTGACCCAGCGCGGAAAATCCGGCGCCCAGTGCATAATATAGCCGGTGATCGCCACCACATCGGCAATGCCGGTAATTACCCAGCAGAACCAGTAAGTCCATCCCACAAAAAAACCGGCCCAGGGACCTATCAGATCACCGGCAAAATCACTGAACGATTTATAATTAAGGTTTGAGAGAAGAATTTCGCCCATTGCCCGCATTACAAAGAACAGAACAAATCCGATAATCATATATACAAATAAAACCGAGGGACCTGCCAGCGAAATGGTTTTTCCGGATCCCATAAACAGTCCGGTGCCGATAGCCCCGCTGATAGAAATAAGCTGAATATGGCGGTTGGTCAGACTGCGTTTAAGTTCGCCCCGGGGCGCGGTTGCCGCGGGTGTGACAGGTGTATTTTCGTCCATAAAGATATCCGGTATATTAAAAAAGTAACTATTATTTTTTTTAATCCAAAAACAGGATTTTCACTAAATAGTGTGACACATTTCTCAGAGCGAGTAACGCAGAATTTTCCGGAGAATTCAGTGAGTTGATGATTTTTATTATGAACAGCATCTATTATCGCATTAGTTTTTTTTATAGGTGAATAAATAACGAAATTCCGGATTTAAGGCAGCAGGATTTATAATTTATTTAATAACATTAATGGGAAGGGCAAAATTAACAGGTGTGAGTCAGAATAGTATATTTAGGGTATTTTCCGGCTATACTCAGTCTGTTGCCGATATGTTTTTTACAGCATTTAAATCTCGGCGGATGAAACTAAGGAGCCAGACTATGAAAGACCCACATGATATTGCGGCGTGGGCAAAAGTTCGCGAAACCTCTGTTGAAATTGCACAGGCTATCTTTGAACTGGCCGGTAATGACGAAATTTTAGCAGAACAAATCTGGGAAGAGGGCTCTGATGAGGTGCTGCCACTGGCATTCTCCAAAACAGATGCGGACAGATTATACTGGGGTGAGGAAACCATTGAGAGAAAAAATGTATAATTTTTGAACCATTATCTGCCGTTTATTGCGGTGGATAGTGGTTATACCCAGGTCATAAAAATATTATTTTTGTTTTCTGTGATCTCTCATAAATAATCAAAAGATTTTTACGCTAAGATATCGCCCTTAAAGGAGCGATGTCTATGATAAGTTTATCTCATCTATCCGGTCTATTCTTAGGGGTATTACTGGGTTTTGTTATGCAGCGCGGCCGTTTTTGTCTGGCCGGTGGTCTGCGTGATCTCTATCTTTTCCGTGACAGCAGAATGCTTATTGCTATTCTGATTGTTATCTCCGTTCAGAGTATTGGTCTTTTCACCTTTTCATATTTTGGTATCGCGCAACTTCCCGGCGGGGCTTTCCCATGGCTGGCAACACTTGTCGGCGGGTTACTGTTCGGAATGGGAATGGCATTTGCCGGCTCCTGCTCAACCGGTGCATATTATCGCGCGGCAGAAGGGCTTGCCGGTAGCATTATTGCCGTTGGCGGGTTTATTGTTGCCAGTTGGCTTATCCGCCGGCCTGTGGCGAAATCTTTTTTCTCTCCGGTGACCACGCCAACACTGGATTCCGCAACTATTACTCAAACATTTAATATCCCGCCTTATATCGCGATATTTATTTTAGTGCTGCTGACCCTTGTTCTGGTAACCAGGTATCTGAATAAATTTAAATCCGTAAAAATACCGAAAATGAAAGCCCGGAAAACCGGCATTGTACATATTTTATTTGAGGCGCGCTGGCACCCGTTTATATCGGCACTGATTATCGGCATTATTGCACTGCTCGCCTGGCCTTCAAGTCTGGCGGACGGACGTGTGGGTGGATTAGGCATAAGCGGGCCGAGTGCGCAGCTATTTTCATTAATCACATCCGGTGACCTGAAATTCTTTAACTGGGCGGGATATCTTCTTATTGGTATTTTTGCAGGTGCTTTTATTGCCGCAAAAGGCAGCCGGGAATTCCGTATGCGAAGTCCGGGGGTACCAGTCATGATAAAAAGCCTGGCGGGCGGATTATTAATGGGCGTCGGCAGCGGATTAGCCGGTGGCTGTATGCTGGGAAATACCCTGGTCAATACCGCCTGGTTCTCCTGGCAGGGCTGGGCTTTTATTCCGTGCATTATCCTGGGTAGCTGGATTATCAGTTATTTTACGATTATCCGTCCTCAGAAAATAAAGTAATTAATAAGGTGAAACTATGAATACGCTGGAATTAGATACCCGCGGGCATTTGTGTCCGTTCCCGTTAATTGAAGCTAAAAAAGCCATTGAAACATTATCAACCGGTGATTTACTGGTTATTAAATATGATTGTGCGCAGGCAACTGAAAATATTCCGCGCTGGGCGGCTGAAGCGGGGCATGATGTTACTGATTTTGAACAAATCGGTGATGCACAATGGAAAATGGCAATTAAAAAAGGCTGAAAAAGCCCGGAAAAAATGGCGGCATAATAAATATAAAGATATGCCGTTAATATTGTGTATTTACAGGGATATTCAATGAAATCAACACTCACGCCTCTTTCCGGTGCGCGGTTTCTCGCACTGCGTTTATTACCCGGAGATGATGTTCTGCCGGTACTGCACCGGTATGTACAACAGCATCATCTGCAATCCGCTTTTATTGCCGGGTGTGTCGGCAGCCTGACCGATGTCGCACTGCGCTTTGCCGGGCAGGAAAAAACCGATTATCTGACCGGGAAATTCGAAATTGTCTCACTGATCGGCACGCTGGATGCACAGGGTGAGCACCTGCATCTGTGTGTATCCGATGAAAACGGGCACACTCGTGGCGGGCATATGATGCCGGGCTGTACGGTACGCACCACACTTGAGTTAATTATCGGCGAACTGGAGCAGGTGGTTTTCACGCGTGAAATGTGCGCGTACTCAGGGTATGAAGAGCTGGTGGTAACACCAAAAACAAAAACATCATCAACTAACTGTGATCAATAAAGGTGCCTGTATGAACGCATCACAACCCCTGCTTTCCAGTCGTACACTTGTTCTGATTGTTGTCGCGATCGCCATTAATATGATCGGCGGGCAACTGAGCTCAACACTGAAACTGCCGGTTTTTCTGGATTCAATTGGTACGATTATTTGCGCACTGCTGGCAGGTCCGTGGGTGGCAATACTCAGCGGATTATTAACCAATCTGCTGTGGGGATTGCTCAGCGGACCGGTTGCCGCCGCATTTGCACCTGTTTCGATGATGATAGGTCTGAGTGCCGGTCTGATGGCACGCGCCGGATGGTTCCGTTCATTGCCGCGTGTTGTTGTCTCCGGCGTAGTGATAACCCTGGCGCTGACAGTGATCGCCGTTCCGATTCGCACGTATTTATTTGCCGGAACAACCGGCAGCGGGGCTGATTTCTTTGTCGCGTATTTGCATGCCGTCGGTGACAATCTGATTGAATCAGTTGCGGTTACCGTGATTGGCGTGAATCTGGCAGATAAAATTTTATCAGCGCTGATCGCCTGGCTGCTGGTACGCAGGTTGCCGCAGCGCGCACAGCGGAACTTCCCGCACATGGCGCGGGTGCGGTAATGCTGCACCCGTTTACCGCCCTGACACTCTGGCTGTGGTTGAGTGCCGGGGTACTGTTTTTATCTTTTGGCTGGCTGCTGTCCGCGGTCAGTTGCGTGACCTTTGCTGCGCTGATTATCTGGCCTGCATCCCGGCACCGCGTAAAATTTGTGGTCTGGCTGCTGCTGCCGATGGCGGCAGGGCTGTGGCTTATCCACAGTGGCTGGCTGGCGCATTGGTTGACAGGTGTAACACCAGATAACAGTCGTCAGGCGTATGCCATTGCCCTGTGGTTCAGACTGCTGGCGATTATCAGCGGCGCGCAATTATGGCTGCAATACGTGACAACAGAACGCTTTATCCGCGCACTGTTCGCCAGTCGTCTGCCGGTGAGTTTTGCCTATCTGCTTGCAGGTCCGCTGTTGCTGGCAGAGCAGCTCCGGCGGCAACTGGGGATTATCCGTGAGGCACAATTAGCGCGCGGAGTCCCTCTGGATGGCAATCTATGGCAGCGGTTAACCTCGCTGCCTGCGCTGATTTTACCGCTGGCGGGACACACGCTGAGTGAGCTGGCAGTGCGGGGTGCGGCTCTGGACATGCGCGGATTTCGTGCTGTTTCCCGGCGCACCACACTGAATGCGCCCGCGGACAGCCGTATACAGCAAAGGGTGCGTTACGGATTGCTGTTCCTTACCCTGATTGAAGGAGGGTTCCGTCTGTGGTGGTAAATTTACAGAATGTCACCTTTACACCAAAAGGTGCTGCGCAGCCTGCGCTTTCGCTGTCTGATTTCCGGCTGGCGTCAGGTGAGTGGGCGGCGGTACTGGGCGGAAACGGCAGCGGAAAAAGTACCCTGGCGCAGGTATTGTGCGGCTGGTTTCCGGAACTGCTGATCGGAACATTAACCGGTACGGCGGATATTCAGGGCATGGCACCCGGCACGCATTCTCTTGTTCAGACCGCCGCTTACCGGCAACTGGTACAACAATCACCGCAATTGCAGTTATCCGGTTGTGCATTCAGTGTTGAGCAGGAAGTGGCTTTCGGACCGGAAAATCTGGGATTACCTCCGCAGGAGATTGAACAACGGGTGAATGACGCACTGCGGTTGACGCAGTGTGACGCGTTGCGTCACCGGCATCCGGCAACCTTATCCGGCGGGGAAGCCCAGCGGGTGGTGATTGCAGGGGCACTGGCGATGCGACCGGCACTGTTACTGCTCGATGAGGCATTCAGCAGAATGACTCCCGCAATGGCACATATAATTCTGATGAATTTAAAACAGTATTCGGATGCGTGCGGATGCAGTGTCATTTTGTTTGAGCGTACATTGTTCCCGGCGGCGGACTATTGTGATCAATTCTTTTTGCTTGAGCAGGGTAAGCTCATGGCAACAGGCTCTTTGCAGACCGTTTTTACCGCCGCACTGCCGGTGATTATGATGCCGGATGCCTGGCGGCTGGCAGGGCAACTGATGTTAAGCGGACACTGGAAAGGTGCCGTTCCGCAGGATGATACGGCACTGATCGCTGCCTTTAAGGAAAATCATGTTACACCTTGAGAGTCTGAGCTATGCCTGGCCGGGCGCCGGACAAAATTGTATCACTCAACTGTCATTGACGATCGCCCCGGGGGAATGGGTGGCGCTGGCAGGGGATAATGGGGCGGGGAAATCCACATTACTGCGTCTTGCTGCCGGATTACTGCGCCCGGATGAAGGTCGCGCGTTATTCCGCGGACAGGAACTGACAGATTACACCGCTGCACAGCGCGCAGACCATATCGGTGTATTGTTTCAGGAAGCAGAGCATCAGATTTTTCACAGCACAGTCTATGATGAGGTGGCTTTCGGGTTACGGCGGCGGAAATTACCGGCAGCAGAGATAAAACGGCGGACATTACAGGCAATAACAGATTGCGGGCTGGATGATGTTATCCAGATTCATCCTCTGGATTTGCATGCCGGTCAGCGCCGGATGGTGGCGGTTGCCGGGCTGAGTGCGGCGGCACCCTCATTTTTATTACTGGATGAGCCGGGGCGGGATTTTGATGCGTTCTGGCTTACGCGTTTTGAATCCTGGCTGGCATTACAGCAGGCCGCCGGAACCGCTATCCTGGCTATCAGCCATGACTTTGATTTTATTGCCCGGCACTTTCCGCGCGTAGTGCATCTTGATGCCGGCGGGCTGATTGCAGACGGCTCCCCGCAGGATGTACTTTATCATCCGCAATTACAATCCCCCGGCGTATTACCGGCACCGACGCTGCATTCATTACGCAGAGCATTGTCACCAAAAACAGAATAATATGCCCTTATGCATTCAAACTGCCGGTTTGTTGGCTGTATCTCGAATGAAAAGAGTGCATTTTTATCCAGTGTCTGCGGCGCTATTTCTTCGCTATTGCTTTATTCGCACAGGGCTCGACAGAAATTGAGTGCTCGACGGTCAGTGCGCCTTCTTCAATATCCATTGTAATATTCCAGTCCGCATCGAAAGGGACGACCATTCTGGCCGGTAACTCATGGAAGAACCCGCTTCCGCCATGTGTCCGGAACGGCATACCATTGCGGTACTGATTAAAATTCATTTTAGTCATCATTAAAACATTACAAGGTCGCCCACAATCGACCACGATGGTATCACCGGCGGTCAGGTGCATTCTTTTATGTAAAAACGGCATCGCTAAGTTCCTTCTTTCGTTCGTCCGGCTCAGATAATTATCTTTGCTAATTTAGCGTAACCACCGGAGGAATTCATTTATTTTCTATTCCCGTGTTTTTAATTACGTAAAACAACTCAGGAATAATCCATATTAATAACTATTAAGGATAGTAGGTATTAACTAACGTCCGTGGATTTAATGCAATAACCTTTTTTTTGTTCATCTGATAGTGTATGCGTCGCTAACCAATCTCTTTTATGCAACTCAAAATCAGGTGATTCTCCCAGGTGTAAGGCCAGGAGATAATTAAAATCTCTGAGGTTATTTTTTTTCAAATAACGAGATTACATCACGGTAACAAATGTTATGAGGTAATTTTATCCGTTCAGTTAACATGCATTCCATCAATTTTAATGAGGGAACCTGCGTATCCTGATAAATAATATTTAACTGTGTTATCGCTTTATCATATCGGGTATCGACAATGAGAAGGTCGCTGTAGAGCTGGCGCAGAGCGATATCATCAGGATGTTGGCTGATCAATGTATCAAACTGATCCAGTACTTTTTCTTTACCCGCATTAGTTGTACTGCCGGAGTATTTTATAATATAAGTCATTGCCTGATCTCTCGGGACCGGCTGTGTATTTGTATAAGCATGTGATGTTAATGAAAAGCCGAACACCAACGCTATTATAATCCAGATCTTCATCGAATACGGTTCCCTGTATATTTACCGTGAAATCACTATAACATAGACAAAATAGTGATAATTTAGGATGTTTACGAAAATCAGGTACAGTATCGGGGATTGATAATAAACAAAATGACAATGAGTTTTCAGGTTTTATAAAATTTTGCTCAGGAATATTCTGATAATATTTATTTGGCATACGGGTTTTTACCTGTATCTATCACTCATATTAAGCGTGTGCAGACAAATTTAGCCTGTTTATATGCGATTGATTTCTCCCGCATAATAAGATGATTCAGTTAGTTAAACGGGTGTTTGTAACTTGTAGCAGCATAAGCAGGTTGTAGTTTTGCTATCCGATTTTTCTGGTGCGTACAGGAGTCTGTCATTGGTCAGCTATTGAACTGCCTATCCATAAGGTGGGTATGCGGTGGGTAAAATTCGGTTAGATAAGTGAACCTCAGCATGTATGGTGAGCTGAAAACCGGAGATCCTCCGGTAATTATCATTTATATTTATCATCAGGATATCTGGCTGCAAAAGCAGCCAGAATGTTAATTTTATTTTGCTATTTCTTCTTTTATTATTCGGTGTGTGTTTTCAATAAAATCAGGAACATTATGGTATTGCTTGACATAATTAATAGCTTTATTTGCTAATAACATCCGATTTTCTTCATCATTCATTAACTGATTAATAGCATCAACAAAAAGGTCAACTTTATCAAAACCATCGCCAAGAACATCCCCGACATGGATACCAAATTTGGAAGTAAGGTCATCGGGATTTCTGTTGCTGACAAGTAATGTGCCATAAGCAAGTGCTTCTAAAAATGAGACAGGGAGCGCTTCATGAATAGACGTGTTGACAAGAATTTTTGCCTCTTTAAGGTGTTTATTTTTCTCTTCACCTTCAACATGACCTGTGAAATATAAATTTTTAATATCTTTGTAGTTATCCATTATTTTATGATTTTCATCATCTTCCCGGAAGATTTTCCCTAATACAAAGAATTCATAATCAGGCATTTTTTTTTGCTATCTCACAAAAAATCCATCCTCTTTTTACTGACGCGATCCTTCCCAGAAAAATAACCTTATTTTTTTTCGGGAAAGTCTGAATATCAAATGAGTGATCTATATCGATAGGGTTAGGCAAGTAATCAATTTTGACATCTTTTTCCAGATGATATAAATCAACTGCTTTTTCATTGAGGCAATAAGCTTGTGTTACAAACCTGACTCTGTTTTGTTGGTACCAGTTATGAACTAAGTCATACAGATGTTGGTTGTAATATGATGTTTCAGGGAATAATTTTACTGTAAAAATCTCATCCCATTCATATTGTGGTCTTGGATCCTGGATCCATAAAATCAATTTTTTATTTTCTGAAGGATCATTTTTTAATACATGCTCATAAGTTGATTCAATACTAAAATAAATATCATAATTTTGTTTTTTCAGCCATTGCTTAGCAAACCAGTTACGTCTTGGAAGACGATAAAGATCGACACCATCGGTATGGTGTTTTTCAGCGAAGAAATGACTTTTTCCTTTCCCCAGAAGTATGTCGAATTCAAAATTATCATTTGGCAGGTATTTAGCTATATAGTATCTCGCTAAGTAGCCATATCCACCAAAACGGGTATTATTTGCACCAAAAAAACTCATCGATAATCAGGCCTACCCGTATTTTTTTTGCTATTCATTCTGAATTCCGTATATCAAGGTTGTTTGCATAAATGCTAGCACAGTAAATTTCAGTTTTATAGTAACGGGTTATCATGTTTACGGTATCGTTCTCATATGAATTACCCCAACACCAACCCAACTCCCGCCATAATCAGTACACCATCGAGGATCAGGGAATAGAATGCGGGCGGAAGAGCAAGGACGATGCGCTTTGCACCCAGTGAGCCGAGGGCTATCATCATGCCGGTGAGCAGGCCGCTGATAATAATGTTCGGGGTGAGAACGCCGAGCCGGGTGAATGCGACGGATTTTGTCAGATAAAGCAGAAATGAAATGGCAGATTCTGTTGCCAGTAAAGGTGCGGGGAGTAACCCGTATGCGCTGAGCAGGGGCAACATCAGTGGACCGGTTGAAAATACTAATCCGGTCAGAAACCCCGTGAATATTCCGCAGAATAATAAATGTAGCGGACGCAGGGTAAAATTGCTGCGTTTCAGCCAGTGCCGTGCGGGGCAAAGCGCCAGAAAAAAGATCCCGAGCGTTGTGTTAAGAATGGACTCCGGCAGGGCAATCAGGGTATTGGCACCGGCAACCACCGCCGGAAGTGCGGGCAGCGCAAACCAGCAAAAGGCTGACCAGTCAATATTCTTCCGCCAGATAACCACCCGCGAAATATTCCCGAGAAGCGCAGCAATTGCCATGACGGGAACCGCTTCTTTTGCGCCAAGGGTGGCGGTGAGTACCGGGATCAAAATTAATGAAGATCCGGTTCCTGTGACGCCACTGATAAGCCCGGCGATAATGCTTGTTAATGATAATAATAAATAACTCATGTTTTAATCTGTTTCCTGCGCAATAATTAAAAAAGGTCAGCGCGGATCAGCATAATTCCTGCACGGGATGCCTGCAGCGCTGAAAACTCACACCCTTGTGAATAAAAAGAGGATGTTAATGCGCGAATTACCTCCGCTCTCTGCATTACGGGCATTTCTGGCTGCCTGTCAGAGTGACAGCTTCAGTGAGGCGGCAGAAAAACTGAATGTTACTCACGGGGTTATCAGCAAACAGGTGCAGGTGGCAGAAACCTGGTTCGGTGCCACCTTGTTTGAGCGCAAAGGCTCCAGGCGCGTGGCGACACCTTATGCTCTGACATTGGCGCAGGAACTGACTCAGGCACTGGAGGGTGTGAGTGATGTTGCATTACGTCACCGCAACGTGATGGTGAGTCATCCGCTGCGCATCAGTGTGCCCGCGTCGTTTTGTCTGTATTGGCTGATGCCGCGTATCGCTCAGTTTTATCAGCAATATCCGGATGTAAACCTGAGAATTGACTCTGCGGTCAGCAGTGAGCAGGAGAGCACCGGGCGGTATGATTTGGTTATCCGCCGTCAGCCTGATGCGATATCACAGATAAAACCGTTTTTTTTGTGATCACAGTACATTGCTGGCGTCACCCGGTTTTATCAGCTGCCATCCGGTTTCTGTACCGCAGGATGTTCTCAGTGAGGCGTGTATTGAAACACTGACCCGTCCCCGCAGTTGGACAAAGTGGTGTGAAGCCGCCGGAATCAAACATGTGCCGCGCAGTAGTGTGCACCGGTTTGATCATTTCTATGTAACGGCAGAAGCCATTAAAGCAGGGCTGGGGTTTGGCATTGGTCCGGTGAATCTGTTGCAGAACAGTCTGCAAAAAGGGGATATTCAGATTGTTTTCCCCGACATTATCACCGATGCTTATTGTTATTATGCCCTGACACCGGTCGGCGTTCAGAAAACGGTAGCACACCGGGCGTTTGAATCCTGGCTTTTCAGTACAGGAAATGCAGCCGGATAACGGAGGAATTATGTGGAATATTCACCCGACGCGGGAGAAATTCGAATTATTGTCTCAGTATCTGTCACCGCTGGAAGCCCGTATTGAAGCGGGGTTACTGGAATCTGAAGGGATTGGGGTGATGTTGCTGGATGAGAATATTGTCTGGAACAACCAGATGTATGCACAGGCGGTCGGTGGCGTGAAATTGCTGGTAAGCCATGATGATGTGGAAAAGGCCCGGGCTGTTCTTGATGAATTACACCGTGGAGCGTATGGCATTGATGATGACGGTGAACCGGCAGAAGCAGAATCTTGTGTGGCGGTAAAAAGCCGGGCCGGAGATCATCTTAATACAGGGTTTGTTTTTCTCATTTTTCTGACACTCGGGCTGGCATTGCCGTTTAAGGCGCTGCACCGGCACCTGCGCGATAAAAAAGAGAAGACAGAGTAACAGGCAGCGGCACAATACCGCCACCTGTCGGATAACTTAGTGATCAACAAAGACAAATTTCAGTACAAACAGCAGCGCAACCAGGATCACGCACGGATTCAGCTCTTTCCAGCGCCCGCTGCCCAGTTTCATCACACAATAAGAGATAAAGCCGAGGGCTATACCGTCCGTGATTGAGAAACTGAACGGCATCATTATTGCGGTAATAAAGGCGGGAACAGCATCTGTTAAATCATCCCAGTTCACCCGCGCCAGGCTGGACGTCATCAACACCCCGACATAGACCAGCGCACCGGCAACCGCATAAGCCGGCACCATCCCCGCCAGCGGAGACAGAAAAATCACCAGCAGGAACAGGAAACCGACCACCACCGCCGTCAGTCCTGTCCGGCCACCAACAGACACCCCGGACGTACTTTCAATATACGCGGTGACTGATGATGTCCCGATATACCCGCCGACAACGGAACTGATGCTGTCCACGTAGAGCGCTTTTTGCATATTTGGAAATTTGCCGTCTTTATCTGCCAGCCCGGCTTTGTCTGTCACGCCGATCAGGGTGCCGGAGGAGTCAAACAGGTTTACTAACATAAACGAGAAAATAATACCGGCCAGACCGATATCAAAGGCACCAGCCACATCCACCTTACCCAGCACGCTGGTTACATCCGGCGGCATGGAGAAAATACCCTGATAAGTCACATCGCCCAGCGCCCAGCCAAGCAGTGTTGTGACCACAATAGAGATAAGGACCGCCGCATGGATACGGCGTGCCGCCAGGATAGTAATAATGAAAAAGCCCAGCGCGCCGAGCAAAACGGAGTGTGAGGTCAGGTCGCCCATTGACACAAGCGTGTCAGGGTTCGGGACAACCAGCCCGATATTTTTCAGCCCCATCATGGCGATAAACAGCCCGATCCCGCTGGTGATCCCTATCCGCAGCCCGGACGGAATACTGGAAATCATCCAGTAACGGATGCGGAACACCGTCAGCAGCAACATGCCGAGTGCCCCCCAGAAAATCGCGCCCATCCCTATCTGCCAGGTGTAACCCATTGCGGTAACCACGCCGAAAGCAAAAAACGCATTCAGCCCCATTGCCGGTGCCAGTGCAACCGGCAGATTGGCAAGGCAGCCCATCAGAATACAGCCGAAGGCGGCAATCAGACAGGTGGTAACAAAAACAGCCTGCGTATCCATACCGGCAGCGCCGAGGATTTGCGGGTTAACGAACACGATGTATACCATGGTCAGGAAGGTGGTTAAGCCCGCTATCACTTCAGTACGTGCTGTTGTTCCGTGTGCCTGTAAACGGAAAAAACGTCCCAGTGCACCTGTCTCCCGGCATGTCTCCGGTGTGTGATTATCCATTTTATGCTCCTGTCGCCCGTGGGGGGAAAATAACTGGTCTGATAAATGCATAATCAATGCCAGTATCGTAATAACATCCCACAGAGGCGGTAATCATCCGGCGGTGTCGCAGTAATTTGAAACAATTGCGGCGGGGATCACCTTTATATCGGCGCAGCTCACACAACAGGGATTACGCCGCGAAATCACATTATCAATGTGAGAGAAAAACAGGGGACAGTGATGAACAGTGAGAAAAATAAACATACACGTACGCCGGATCGCGACGCGATGACAAAACTCCTTGCCGTTGCCCGCAGTGAAGTACCTGCTGATTATCGTATTGATAATGTCCGGATCATGGATTTGGTGAATGGCGGTGAGTTTCAGGGACCGGTGGTGATAAGCGGCACATCAATTGCCGGCGTGGGCGCGGTGTATAAAGAGGCTCCGGCGCATCAGGTCATTGACGGAAAAAATGCCGTGATCGTTCCGGGCTTTATTGATGCGCATCTGCATATTGAATCAAGCATGATGACACCGGTGACCTTTGAAAGTGCGACCTTGCCGCTAGGGGTGACGACAATTGTCTGTGATCCGCATGAAATTGTGAATGTGATGGGTGAAGAGGGTATCGAATGGTTTTTGCGTTGCGCGCAAACCGCGCAGCAGAATCAGTTTGTGCAGATCAGCTCTTGTGTACCGGCACTGCCGGGCAGTGATGTAAACGGTGCAGATTTCCCGCTGACAGACATGCTGAAATACAAAGATCATTCGCATGTACTGGGTCTGGCGGAGATGATGAACTTCCCGGCGGTGATTGCCGGTGAATCAGATACGCTGGATAAACTGGATGCATTCCGTGATATGACACTGGATGGTCACTGTCCGATGGTCACCGGTAAAGATTTGAACGGGTATATTGCCGGGGGAATTGAAAACTGCCATGAATCTCACCGTTATGAGGAAGGGCTGGAGAAACTGGCGCTCGGAATGGCGCTGATGATCCGCGAAGGCTCGGCGGCACGTAATCTTGATGCGCTCGCGCCGCTTATTACGCCGATGAGCAGCCCGCAATGCATGCTGTGTACGGATGACCGTAACCCGTGGGAAATTATTCATGAAGGGCACATGAATGCCCTGGTTTACCGGCTGATTAATCAGCACCATATCCCGGTGCATGTGGCATACCGGGTATCGTCCTGGTCAGCGGCACGGCATTTCGGACTGAAAAATCTCGGGCTGGTGGCGCCCGGAAAAAGAGCGGATTTGATCCTGCTGCGTGATGAGAAAACAGTCGATATTCAGGCAGTGATGTGCGGCGGGCAGTGGGTGGATGAAACCGCGCTGTTGCGCTCCCGCGAGGCAAAACAGACAGCTTCGCGCCCGCCGTTACAAAATACGGTGAAACGCAGTGCAGTGACAGCGCAATCCCTGACATTTGTGCCGGAAGACGGGCGGCGTTACCGTGCCATCAGTGTTATTCCGAATGAGCTTATTACCGGGGAGAAGCTGGTTACGTACAGTGGCAATCACTTTGATTGTGAAGGAGTTTGTTCTCTGGCGGTGATCGAACGCTACGGGCGTGAAACCCCACCGGCGACCGCACTGCTGCACAATTTCGGGCTGACACGCGGTGCGCTGGCCTCAACGGTCAGCCATGACAGCCACAATATTGTGGTGGCAGGAATCGATCCCGCAGATATGGCGCTGGCGGTGAATCAGCTGATCGCCGGTGGCGGCGGCATGTGTGTGGTGGCAGACGGACAGGTTCTGAGCCATGCGGCGCTGCCCATTGCCGGGCTGATGAGTGACAAAACAGCAGATGAGATCGCGGCAGAAATTGAATTACTGAAAGCCGCCTGCCGGAAGTGCGGTGTGATGCTGGATGAGCCGTTTATTCAGATGGCGTTTTTGTCGCTGCCGGTGATCCCGGCACTGAAACTCACCAGTCTCGGGTTGTATGATGTGAATAAATTTGTCTTTACACACAGTGAGTTAACAGTATAGCTGTCTGTTCAGCTGAATAAGCGATTCTGTGACTATCAAACGGGAATGTTGCGGGTAAAACGCATCATTCCCCAGTAACTGTTGTGTGTTTTTTCAGTCAGTTGCCAGCCCTGTTTTTCCAGCTCTGTGCGCAGTGCACGGTTGATAATTCCGTGTGCCATCACCAGTACCGCACCGTGCTCCTCTGCGTGCAGGCTTAGTGTTTGTGCGGCGCTCTGTGCCCGCTGGCGCACCTGTGCCACTGACGGCACAGACTTTCCGCCACCTGCCAGCCACAGAAGGCGAAAGGCGGTCACCCACCACATCGGCGGCAATTTCAGCGGCATCAGCAGTGCGGGGGAGAAGACCGGCAATATAACTTCATGCAAATCATCAATAATAACACGCGGGGTTATTCCTAATTCAGCCAGAGACGCTGATGTCCGGATAAGCGGGCTGGCGACCGGGAAATAGCGGGATAATTCAGATGCAGACAGGGATAACGGCGGGCTTTGCGGACAATGAACACCCTTTGCATCATATTCCGCCAGCCAGTTTTTCAGGTCACGCAGCGCGACTGGTGTTTTTTTGTCCAGCGCCGGTTCGCCATGACGGATAAGCAGGATTTCCTGTTTATGTGCGGCAGAGTTATGCTTTGTGTTTGTCATGCATTTCCTGAAATTTATTATTTATAATAACTATATTGTATTATTTGATAATAATGACATAAAAGTAATACATTGAAATATAAAAATAATGATAGCTATTGTATTCAATCAGTAAACTTTAAACCGGATTAAGGTAAAAATGCCGGTGATCAGTGATAAATAACATACGGTGTCGTAAGGAGGAGAATTGATAGCTGTCGGTAATGAATACTATTGGAGCCGGGCGGAGCTTGCGGATCATCTTACCGCCCTGGGGTTGAGAAAAGGTGATTCCGTCATGGTTCATACGGCTATGCGCACTGTCGGTTCCTGTCTGAACGGAGCCGATGATGTGATCGCGGCACTGCTACAGGTGATTGGTGATAACGGAACGGTGCTGTGTTATATCAACTGGCTGGAAAATTATGAAGACAGCACTGATGCTGCGGGCAGAGTACCTGAAGCACTGAAACCGCTGATAGCACCGTTTGATGTGAGCAGATCACGTGCAAGTCCTGATCATGGCATTTTTGCTGAATGTTTCCGTACCCGGGCGAATGTATTGCGCAGTGCAAATCCCGGTGCGTCAGTGGCGGCGGTTGGTGCAAAATCGACCTATTTTACAGAGAACCATTCGCTGTTATATGGTTATGGTGAAGATTCTCCGTTTGGCCGACTGGTAGCGGAAAACGGAAAAGTGCTGATGCTGGGAGCGCCCGCAGACACCATGAGTTTGCTGCATCATGCGGAAAGCATCGCTCCGCTAAAAGATAAACGATTACGTTTCAAAGAGTTACCATTGTATCAGGCCGGCGGGCATGTTCGTTGGGTGATGTGTGAGGAATTTGATACCGTCGATTCTGTATGTGACTGTTTTCCTGACGGATATTTCGCTGCGGTTGTGGTGGGTTTTTGCCGGGAAATGACTGATGCACGGCATGGAAAGGTGGGTAGTGCGGATTCGCTGCTGGTCAGCGCCCGACCGATGTGTGACTTTGCTGTCAGATGGATGACGGATTATCAGCAAAACAGTTATTCTGCTAAATAATAAAGAAAACCGGCGCTTTCTGACGGCGCCGGTTTTTGTATTACGTTTTATGCGGACTTGTTTACACGTAAAAATACTTCAGAACATGGAAGAAGACGGGGGCTGCGAAACAGAGTGAGTCCAGCCTGTCCATCATGCCGCCGTGTCCTTCTATCATTGAGCCGAAATCTTTGATCCCGGTGTCTCGTTTGATGGCGGACATACATAATCCACCGGCAAAGCCCGCCAGACAAATCATCAGTGAGAGCAGGAACGCCGCCCACGGGCTGAACGGTGTTGCCCACCACAGCGCCATGCCGACAAAGCTTGCACTGATAATGCCGCCGATAAACCCTTCCACTGTTTTGTTCGGGCTGAGTTTCGGCACAATCGGGTGTTTGCCGAACAGTTTACCGAACACATACTGAAGCACATCTGAAATCTGAACCACGATCATCAGAAACAGCAGCAGATTGATATTATCCGTAAAATCCGGGATTGGCAGCAGGAGCAGCGCCGGTGCGTAACTCAGGCAGTAAACTGCAATCATCACACTCCACTGTATTTTTGCCATGCGCTCCAGAAAGTGGCGCGTATCACCTGAAAGCACCATGCGGGTCGGGATAAACAGAAAAGCATAAACCGGGATAAATACTGCCAGCAGGTTATACCACTGAACACCAACCAGAATGTACTGGATCGGCAGAATGATAAAGAAGCACCAGAAAAGTGCGCCGTGGTCGCCCCTGTGGGTTGGCGTGAGAGTAATAAGCTCGCGCAGCGCAAGCAGGGACATAAAGGCAAACAGTACCACTGAGCCTATCGGTCCTATGCTGATGGCGACAGCGGAAATAATACACATCAGCCACCAGGCACGGATGCGGGCATTAAGATTGCTTATTACCGATGTGTTGCCTTTCACCTGTTTCAGGGTAAGCCCGATAATGGTTGCGACGGTCAAAAAACCAAACAGTCCGGCGAATATCCAGAATAATTCATTATCTTTCATGATGCATTGCCTCTAACACCCGGCGGGTCCGTAATAAAAAGTCTGCTTTTTCTTCATGTTCGCCCGCAGGTTCAACAGGCGCGCCAAATGTTGCGGTACAAATTATCGGCACGACAACCCGTGAGCCTTTCGGCAACACGCGGTTGAGGTTTTCCAGATAAACCGGCACCAGTACCACATCCGGATTATGGCGGGAAAGATGCCAGAGCCCAGCTTTAAAATCCTGAATTTGCTCACCGTCACCGCGCGTACCTTCCGGAAATAAAATCAGGGAATCTCCGCTGCTCAGTACTTTTTGCATAATATCCAGCGGGTTTTCTGCCGGCGGGGCATCACTGTGCTCTGTTTCATTGACCGGCTCAATCTTTTTGCCGCGTGCAATTAATACCGCACCAAAAATACGCTGTGCGATATAACGGCGGAATTTGGTTTTATCCCAGTAATCCTGCGCGGCGACCGGATGGACGTGCTCACGGGCTTCACCCTTTAAGCATGACCAGATAACCAACCCGTCCAGGTGGCTGGAGTGATTGGCGTAATAAATGCAGGGTTTGTCTTCCGGCAGCGGCGCATTCTGTTTTGCGCGGATCCCGGTCAGGAACCGGCAGACCGATACCAGCAGCGCGGAGACGATTTTCTTATCCGGTGAAATCTTTTTGCGGGTCATCTTTCGTTATCCTTACGTAAATCGGCCATCAATACGGATGTGCGGCGCAGTGTCGTCCAGAATGCGCCCAGTGTGATTACCCATAACACGATGAAAAATAAGCTCTGAGCCCAGTCCGCAGGCAGAAAACAGGCGATAACGGCAATGATAGTGAGCAGTGCCATCCGGTGCTGTTTTGCCATCGGGCCGAGAAATTTTTGTGGTTGTTCACAGGCGCCGCCGAGGACGCGGACATAGGCGGTCATGACCGCCATCAGTGCGGCAGCCCAGCCAAGCTCCGGTGTCCATGTGATAAACCCGGACAGCCCGTAACCCACACCAATGAGGATCAGTGAATCTGATATGCGATCCGGTAAATCATTAAATACCGCCCCGACCGGGCTGCGCAGCCCGCCTTCCACCGCCACCATGCCATCGAGGAGATTACAGATAAGCCGTCCCTGAACCAGCAACGCCGCCAGTACAAACAGCAGTATGCGCAGTACGGTTATCTCACTGTTCAGTGCGCCGAAAAAAGCGAGTGCGGCGAACAGGGCGAAGACAACGCTTGCCACTGAAATGCCGTTTGGTGTAGCACCGCGCTGTTGTAACCATCGGGCGCTTGCTGTTGCCCAGCGGGTCTGGCGGGCTTTTATCGGACGTCTGTCCTTGATTTCAGGATCCATATCTTTTCCGTTATGTGAATATTTGAAGATTACGCTGTTGATACTATAAGATTTCATCACCTATTAATAATATAGATGTAACAAAACAGATAAAACAGAACATAAAAAAAGCCGGGAGAGATCCCGGCGTGATGATTCTATGATGATACCTGTTTATCAGATATTCGGCAGATAGCCGGCAACCTTAATAAATTCAATGGAAATAACCAGCAGCCCGAACAGGAAGACGAACAGTAAAATGAGATTACCGCCCGCAACGCGGTAAGCACCTTTTTTCGGGTTTTTCCGCACATTGTAAGCCAGCATGGCAGGCAGAAGCAGTGCCAGGAATGACAGTGCCACGGCGGCATACGCCAGTGCCTGGGTAAAGCTGCTGTAGAACAGGGCGCAAATGAGTGGTGGTGCGAAAGTCAGTATCCCGGTTTGTGAGCGTCCGAATGCACTGTTGCTGCGTCTGAACAGATCGGCGAGGTAATCAAATAACCCGAGCGCCACACCCAGGAAAGAGGTGGCTAATGCCAGATCCATAAACAGGCTGACCACGATATTAACGTGTTTGTTGGCAACAGTGTCACTGATGGCGGTCAGAAGCCCGTTCAGACCAGCTTTCTCAGAGAGGATCCCGAAGAAGGTATCAGACGGGATAGCCCCGAGTGTTGCGACCTGCCATAACAGGTAAGCAATCAGCGGGATGGCACTCCCCGTCAGAAAGACAAAGCGCAGTTTTTTGCTGTCGCCGTTCATGTAATTTACCAGGCTCGGTACACTGCCGTGGAAACCAAATGAGGTGAAGACCAGCGGAATGGCGGAGAGTACCAGCCCGTTCTGAATCGGCATGCTGGCAAGGTTTGCCATATTAACGTGCGGCATCATGACAGCGAGCATCACGATCAGGAAAATAATTTTCCCGGTAAACAGCAGGCGGTTGATAAAATCCACAGAGTGAGTCCCGACACACACCACAAGGCCGCCAATCAGCGTAAAGACAATGGTGGCGGTGCCCGGTGTAACAGATATTTGCCACCAGGTTTGAAAGCTTGCGGAGATCATCTCACCCGCGCCGCCGATATACGCCGTTGTCAGGGCATACATCAGGAGTAACATACTGAATCCTGTGAGAATTTGTCCGGGTAACCCGAGGTATTTGCGGGCGACTGTGCCTAAGCCCGTATCCGGTGAACTGTACTGATAAACTTCAACCATCAGTAAAGCCGTATAACTCATGATCGCCCACAGGCCGATCAAAATAAGCGAAATGACCGGAAACCCGATCCCCGCAGCCGCCAGTGGCATTGCCAGCATACCGGCACCAATCGTCGTCCCTGCAACGATCAGCACACTTCCCAGTGTACGATTTTTCACCAAAACCTCATGATATATCTATTAATAATAAGTGAACAAAGCCTAATGAAAAACAGGAAAGGTGTCAAATTTAAATTACGCATTTCGTAAAGATATCGTTACACCATGGGCGTAAAAAAACCGGATTGCAGATCCGGTCACAAAAATGGTCATGAACTGGTTCAGAGCTCGAGTTCAATATCACTCATCGGGTAACAGCAGCAGGGGAGAATTTCGCCGTCGCGGATAAAGGCGACCGGGCGGGTGCGGTAACCGACTTTTCCGCGTTTCAGCCGGACACGACAGGCACCGCAATACCCTTCACGGCACTGAAATTCGACAGGAACGGATTGTTCGAGAGTATTGAGCAGGGTGTGATGTTCTTCACTGACATAACGCAGTTGTATCCCCTGCATGTTGCCATGCAGGGTAATTTTATGGCTTGGCATCAGAGCTCGAAACTACTCAGTTCATCAGTATTGACTTCAGAGTCTATCTGACCGACCAGGTAAGAACTGACTTCCACTTCCTGCGGGGCGACCTGCACATTGTCAGAGACCAGCCATGCATTTATCCACGGGATCGGATTGGAGCGGACATTGAACGGCAGCGGAAGACCCACTGCCTGCATGCGGATATTCGTAATATAGTCCACATACTGGCAGAGAATTTCTTTGTTCAGGCCGATCATGGAGCCGTTACAGAACAGATAATCTGCCCACTCTTTTTCCTGTTCTGCCGCACGGACAAACAGATCATAGCAATCCTGCTCGCATTCTTTGGCAATTTCTGCCATTTCCGGGTCATCCTGACCACTGCGCAGCAGGTTCAGCATATGCTGAGTGCCGGTGAGATGCAGAGCTTCATCGCGGGCGATCAGTTTGATTATTTTCGCGTTTCCTTCCATCAGTTCGCGCTCGGCAAAGGCAAATGAGCAGGCGAAACTGACATAAAAGCGAATCGCTTCCAGTGCATTGACACTCATCAGACACAGGTACAACTGGCGTTTCAGGGCGCGCAGCGACACATTGAGAGTTTTACCGTTGGCGGTATGCGATCCTTCACCAAACATATGGTATTCACCGGTCATACGGATCAGGTCGTCATAATACCCGGCGATATCTTTTGCCCGCTTGATGATTTCTTCATTTGCCACGATATCGTCGAAGACAATTGAAGGGTCATTCACGATATTACGGATAATATGCGTGTAAGAGCGGGAGTGGATCGTTTCCGAGAAAGACCAGGTTTCCACCCAGGTTTCCAGCTCCGGAATCGAGATCAGAGGCAGCAGCGCCACATTCGGGCTGCGTCCCTGAATGGAATCCAGCAGTGTCTGGTATTTCAGATTACTGATAAAAATATGTTTTTCGTGATCCGGCAACGCATTGTAGTCAATACGGTCACGGGACACATCCACTTCTTCCGGACGCCAGAAGAAGGAGAGTTGTTTCTCGATTAATGATTCAAAAATCGGGTATTTTTGCTGATCATAACGGGCGACGTTAACAGGCTGCCCGAAGAACATCGGTTCTTTGAGCTGATCATTATGTACCTGTGAAAATGTTGTATAAGCCATTATTTATTCACCTTAAATTTTACACGCGCCGCCTTCACAACCATCATCATCGGCTGCTTCTATTACTTCATCCGGGAGATCTCCCTGGATATCTTCCGCACCATCGCGGGTATTGTGGTAATAGAGTGTTTTCACACCGAATTTGTACGCGACCAGTAAATCTTTCAGTAACTGATTCATCGGCACTTTGCCGCTCGGGAATCGGGTAGGGTCATAGTTTGTATTGGATGAAATAGCCTGATCCACAAACTTTTGCATGATCCCGACCAGATGCAGATAGCCCTCATTTCCCGGCATCTGCCATAATAATTCGTATGCGGATTTCAGGCGCTCGTACTCCGGTACAACCTGGCGCAGAATACCATCTTTGGACGCTTTCACACTGATGTAGCCGCGTGGTGGTTCAATACCGTTGGTGGCGTTTGAGATTTGTGATGATGTCTCAGACGGCATCAGAGCCGAGAGCGTGGAGTTGCGCAGACCGTGTGTTTTGATCTCTTTACGCAGGGTTTCCCAGTCAAAATGCAGCGGTTCGTCAGTCAGTTGATCCAGTGTATTTTTATAGGTATCAATCGGCAGAATACCCTGTGAATAGGTGGTTTCGTTGAATAACGGGCAGGCGCCGTACTCTTTTGCCAGCTCACAGGAGGCTTTCAGCAGATAGTACTGAATAGCTTCAAAGGTTTTGTGTGTCAGGTTGTTGGCGCTGCCGTCTGAATAGCGCACACCGTGTTTTGCCAGATAATAGGCAAAGTTAATCACACCAATACCGAGTGTACGGCGACCCATAGAGCCTTTGCGGGCAGCTTCAATCGGGTAATCCTGATAATCAAGCAGGGCATCCAGGGCGCGGACAGCAAGCACCGCCAGCTCTTCCAGCTCATCAAGCTCTCAATTGCGCCCAGGTTAAAGGCAGAAAGAGTACAGAGCGCGATTTCGCCGTTTGGATCATTAATATCATTCATCGGCTTGGTCGGCAGGGCGATTTCCAGACACAAATTGGACTGGCGCACCGGCGCGACTGACGGATCAAACGGGCTGTGAGTATTACAGTGATCGACGTTCTGGATGTAGATACGCCCGGTTGAAGCGCGCTCCTGCATCATCAGGGAGAACAGTTCCACTGCTTTCAGGGTCTGTTTGCGGATGGACGGGTCTTTCTCATATTGCACATACAGGCGCTCGAACTCATCCTGATCAGCGAAGAATGCGTCATATAATCCCGGCACATCAGACGGGCTGAACAGGGTAATATTCTGACCTTTGATCAGGCGCTCATACATCAGCTTGTTTAGCTGGACACCGTAATCAAGGTGGCGGACACGGTTTCCTTCAACACCCCGGTTGTTTTTCAGCACCAGCAGGCTTTCTACTTCCAGATGCCAGAGTGGGTAAAACAGTGTTGCCGCACCACCACGTACGCCGCCCTGTGAACAGGATTTAACCGCAGTCTGGAAATGTTTGTAGAACGGGATACAGCCGGTGTGGAATGCTTCACCACCACGGATAGGGCTGCCGAGTGCGCGGATACGACCGGCATTGATACCGATACCTGCGCGCTGGGAGACATATTTGACAATCGCACCGGAGGTCGCGTTAATAGAATCCAGGCTGTCACCGCACTCGATCAGAACACAGGAGCTGAACTGGCGGGTCGGGGTACGGACACCGGCCATGATCGGCGTCGGCAGTGAAATCTTGAAAGTGGACGTGGCATCGTAGAAACGGCGGATATAATCCAGGCGGGTTTCTTTCGGGTAATGCGTAAACAGGCATGCCGCCACTAAAATATAAAGAAACTGTGCGCTTTCATAGACTTCACCGGTAACCCGGTTCTGAACCAGATATTTTCCTTCCAGCTGCTTGACCGCCGCATAAGAAAAATTCATGTCGCGCCAGTGGTCGATGAACTCATTCATCTGATCAAATTCTGATTCGGTATAATCCGTTAACAGACTTTCGTCATATTTCCCGGCCTCAACCATCTTTTTCACATGGGCATATAATTCAGGCGGTTCAAACTGACCGTAGGCTTTCTTGCGCAGGTTGAAAATAGCCAGGCGGGCTGAAAGATACTGATAATCCGGGGTTTCTGCGGAGATAAGGTCAGCGGCTGCCTTGATCATCGTTTCATGGATATCCGCAGTTCGGATCCCGTCATAGAACTGAATCTGGGAACGTAACTCGACCTGGGATACGGAGACATTATTCAGACCTTCAGCGGCCCAGGCAATGACCCTGTGGATTTTATCTAAATCGATACGTTCTTTGTGACCGTCACGTTTGGTAACAAGCAGATTCTGGTTCATCAGTTGATATACCCTGTTTTGAAAATTACACCAGTCAGGTGTTGAAGCCGTTATTATTGCGCAATAAACCAAAAAAAAAACGATCCCCTGAACAAAAATCCCGAGAATGTCAATGGTGGGCGCTAAACGATTCAAACACAAGATGTAGTGTGTCTGTAAAAGATGGGTAACAAGATAATGATAAATGGCGCCGGGATCAAGTGTACAAAATTGGGATCTTTTGTGGATAACCTGAGGACAGTCACCTGCAAACGGAGTGGTAAGCACTGAGATCACTGGAGAAATGAAACTGTGCTTACCTTGTTACGTGAACAGATAATTTTAATAAAATGCGATTCGTTTGGCGTTTTATTAATCTATCCCGTAATTATATTGACACTATAAAATAAAACGCGTATGCAACATATAATTTACATCTACGTTAGGTGCCAGCCAGAATTTATCACTTAACGGATTGTAGTGTAAGCCGATTATATGTTGTTCACGCAGGCCGGTATTATTCATCCACTCAATCATTTCGGCGGGACGTATAAATTTCTTCGCGTCATGTGTGCCGGGTGGCACCATCTTCAGAATATATTCGGCGGCAATAACCGCCATAAACCAGGCTTTTTTGTTGCGGTTGATAGTTGAGAACACCACATCGCCACCGGGCTTCACCAGACGGGCGCAGGCGCGGATAACAGATGCCGGGTCCGGTACGTGCTCCAGCATCTCCATGCAGGTGACCACATCATAGTGCTGCGGGTATTGTTCTGCGTGCTGTTCAACCGTTTCCTGCACATAGGTGATATCGGTACCGCTTTCCAGCGCGTGCAGACGTGCAACCTGTAACGGCTCTGCGCCCATATCCAGCCCGGTCACTATCGCGCCTTCACGCGCCATGCTTTCAGAGAGAATACCGCCGCCGCAGCCGACATCCAGCACCGTTTTGCCGAATACGCCGTTGACCCGTTGCTGAATATAGCCCAGGCGCAGCGGATTTATCCGGTGCAGAGGTTTAAATTCGCCTTCTTTATCCCACCAGCGTGAGGCAACATCCTCAAATTTTTTAATTTCAGCAGGGTCGACATTGGCGGTCAGCGGGGAGGGTTGCGGGCGGGTGGTGTCGTTCATTCGTTTATTCTCTCTCTTTCCTGCGGCAGAACCTGCCGGAATTCGTATTGCCGCCAGTATACAATGCGGATCTGTATGCGCCAGAAATAAAATACTATACTCGTCATACTTCACGATGCTGTTGACTGCGCAAAGCCCGCCGGGTCACATACTTGTGTATGCTCCCCGGCGGGCTTCGCTTGTCGCCTACATGCATCCCGAATTATTCAGAGTATATATTTGTCATACTTCAGGATGCTGTCGCCTGCCTGCATCCTGAATGACGTTGGGTATATAATTTAATATCTCATTTTCTAATTTTCTAAACATTGACGATTTGTGATATAGTTCCAGACCTTGAAATCCGGAGTAATGAGGGATACTGGCTCCATGAGCGACAACGCCAAAGAAATCTTGCCCGTTAATATCGAAGAAGAGTTGAAAAACTCTTATCTTGATTATGCGATGTCCGTCATTGTCGGACGTGCACTCCCCGATGTGAGAGACGGCCTTAAGCCGGTTCACCGCCGCGTATTATTCGCGATGAAAGAACTGGGTAATGACTGGAATAAAGCATATAAAAAAATCTGCCCGTGTGGTCGGGGACGTTATCGGTAAATATCACCCTCATGGTGACAGTGCTGTATATGAAACAATTGTCCGCCTTGCTCAGCCATTCTCTATGCGTTATATGCTGGTGGATGGTCAGGGTAACTTCGGTTCCGTCGATGGTGACTCCGCGGCGGCAATGCGTTATACGGAAGTCCGTATGGCGAAAATTGCCCACGAGCTGTTAGCTGACCTCGATAAAGAAACCGTGAATTTCGTGCCGAACTACGATGGCACTGAAATGATCCCTGAGGTTATGCCGACCCGCATCCCGAATCTGTTAGTGAATGGTTCTTCCGGTATTGCGGTCGGGATGGCAACAAATATCCCGCCTCATAACCTGGGTGAAGTCATTGACGGCTGTCTGGCCTTTATCGACGATGAAGATATTTCAATCGAAGGGCTGATGGAACATATCCCGGGACCGGACTTCCCGACAGCAGCAATTATTAATGGTCGTCGCGGTATTCTGGAAGCCTACCGTACCGGTCGCGGTAAAATTCATATCCGCGCCCGTGCCGAAGTTGAGGCAGATGAAAAATCCGGTCGCGAAACCATTATTGTTCATGAAATTCCGTATCAGGTGAATAAAGCGCGCCTGATTGAAAAAATTGCGGAACTGGTTAAAGAAAAACGTCTTGAAGGGATCAGCGGACTGCGTGATGAGTCCGATAAAGACGGGATGCGCATTGTTATTGAAGTGAAACGCGATGCAGTCGGTGAAGTGGTACTGAATAACCTTTATTCACTGACGCAGATGCAAACCACGTTTGGTATCAATATGGTTGCCCTGCATCAGGGACAGCCGAAGATCCTGAATCTGAAAGAGATCCTCAGCGCATTTGTCCGCCACCGCCGTGAAGTGGTGACCCGCCGGACAATCTACGAATTACGCAAAGCGCGTGAACGAGCGCATATCCTTGAAGGTCTGGCGATTGCGCTGGTCAATATCGATCCGATTATCGAGCTTATCCGCCGTGCGCCAACGCCTGCGGAAGCTAAAGCCGGATTACTGGCACAAGCCTGGGCGATGGGAACAGTTGCCGCGATGCTTGAGCGTGCCGGTGATGACGCAGCCCGTCCGGAAGGGCTGGCTGAAGAGTTCGGGATCCGTGACGGACAGTATCACCTGACAGAAGTTCAGGCTCAGGCAATCCTGGATCTGCGTTTGCAGAAACTGACCGGTCTTGAGCATGAAAAACTGCTGGATGAGTACCGCGAATTACTGGAACTGATCGCTGGTCTGTTGTATATCCTGCAAACCCCGGAGCGGCTGATGGAAGTCATCCGTGAAGAGTTGGTTGCAGCGAAAGAGCAGTACAATGATGCCCGCCGGACTGTTATCACAGAAAACACCGCTGATATCAATATTGAAGACCTGATTAATCAGGAAGACGTGGTTGTGACACTGTCACATCAGGGGTATGTGAAATATCAGCCGCTGACAGACTATGAAGCACAGCGCCGTGGTGGTAAAGGTAAGTCAGCCGCCCGCATCAAAGAAGAAGATTTCATTGAGCGTCTTCTGGTTGCGAACACGCATGACACTATCCTCTGCTTCTCCAATAAAGGGAAACTGTACTGGCTGAAAGTGTACCAGTTACCTGAAGCAAGCCGTGGTGCCCGTGGTCGTCCGATTATCAATATATTACCGTTGGATCAGGCACAGAACGAGCGTATCACTGCTATCCTGCCTGTCCGTGAATATGAAGAAGGTAAATTCGTCTTCATGGCAACGGCAAGCGGTACTGTGAAGAAAACCTCACTGACTGATTTCAGTCGTCCGCGCAGCGCCGGTATCATTGCGGTTAATCTCAATGAAGGCGATGAACTGATCGGTGTGGATCTGACTGACGGTAATAACGAAGTTATGCTGTTCTCGGCGGAAGGGAAAGTTGTCCGTTTCCGTGAAGATGCTGTCCGTGCCATGGGGCGCACCGCAACAGGTGTCCGTGGTATCCGTCTTGGTGATAATGATGCGGTTGTATCCTTAATTATCCCGTGTGATGACGGTGAAATTCTGACAGTGACAGAGAACGGTTACGGTAAACGGACTGCGCAGGCGGAATATCCGATAAAATCCCGTGCCACACAAGGCGTTATCTCAATTAAAGTGAGTGAGCGTAACGGGAAAGTCATTGGCGCCATCCAGGTCAGCACGGATGATCAGATAATGATGATAACCGATGCCGGTACACTGGTGCGTACCCGTGTTTCTGAAGTCAGTATCGTGGGACGTAATACCCAGGGTGTGACACTTATCCGTACGGGTGAAGAAGAAAAAGTAGTTGGTTTACAGCGCCTCGCCGAACCGGAAGAGGATGAAAGTGAACCTGATTCTGACAGTGAAAGTACGGATGTCGCAGATATCGCAGAAAACGGTGATACTGATACAGAAGATAATATCGGTTAAATTTACCGGGTTTTTGTAATATAAACCTAGGTGTATACCCAACGTCATTCAGAGTGCAGCCAACACACCTGCAGTTTGAATGAATAAGGGTATATTAATAAAGCAGGAACAATAATATTGTTCCTGCTTTTTATTTAGCTCCGGGATTTTGTAAACATTGCACAGTGGTATATCCTAGGCATAAGAGTCTGAAACCTTATGAATATATAAGGTTCATTATTGGCGGAGCCCCTTTGAGATACTTTTCATCATTCCAGACATCACTAAAAATTTCGCGTTATCTGTTCCGGATCGTCGGTGTGATGTTATGGGGATTGGGCGCACTGGTTACCGTATTCTATTTGCTGAATATCTATAACGGGATGCGTAATGATATCCGCCAGCAATATCTTTCAGATTATGATGCGTTATTAGCGTATTTCCGGCAATCCGCAGATATTACGCGTGATATTCAGTATATGAATGAGCGGTTTGTCGAGGGTAAAAATGAGCAGGGACTGATCCCGACACTCAAACGCACGACAGACGGGTCTTTTATTGGTTATCAGCCGTTGAATGCCAAAGCGGATTGTGGTGTATTCCGCACCACCACCGGCTCTTATATTATCGCATTTAAAGATCTTCTTACTTATTGGCAGGATAATATTTCTGCACCCCAGGGACTGAACCAGGTTTTTCTGATCGGTTCTAAAACATTTTGCATGGTATCGTTCCCGATAAAAAACCTCTCCACCGACCCGGAAACGCTGCGCAGAATGGTCAATGATTATTCACAGTATTATTTCAAACTGAAAAGTCAGGGAAAAGAGCGGACTATTTACTGGATTGCGCCGGGGAGCAATCAGGGGACGGGCAGTCTGTTTATTATGATGCCAATCTATTATGACGGGCAGTTTCTTGCGCTGATGGGAATTGAACGTAACCTGCAATTGGAAAATTATAATCGTCTGCGTCAGTTCCCGGTCAATCTTCTGATTATGAATGAGCAGAATGAGAGAGTATTGTCGTATCCGAATGAAGTTAATACGCAGAAGAATAAAGACAGCTATCAGGTTGAAGATAATTATTTCGGTTATGATGCAGAATTTACCCAGTTGATGCTCAAACGCAAACTGACACCTTCCTCTTTTAATGTGATTTATACCACGCCGCTGAGTGCCATTTATGAAAAACTGAAATTTCAGTTGCTCAATGGTGCAATACTGAACCTGATCTCCGCCATTTTTATCGGGCTGTTTACCTGGATTCTGGAACGGCGGATTTTTATGCCAGCCGAGAATAATGCCGTGCGTCTGGAAGAGCATGAGCAGTTCAATCATAAAATTGTAGCCTCTGCACCTGTCGGTATCTGTATTTTGCGGACTCAGGACGGAACCGCACTGCTGAGTAATGAGCTGGCACATAATTACTGGCGTATGCTCTCTTTTGAGGATCGCAACCGTATCGGGCTTCTGATTAAAGAAAAGCGCCAGGGAATGGAAGATATGGTGACCCGTAACGGAGGACACCTTCAGGTCAGTTTTGTGCATTCGCGCTATCAGAATGAGGAAGTGGCTATCTGTGTGCTGGTGGATATCAGCGCCCGTGTACAACTGGAAAGCTCGTTACAGGAAGTGGCACAGGCGGCAGAGCAGGCGAACCAGTCCAAGTCCATGTTCCTCGCAACCGTCAGCCATGAGCTGCGTACCCCGTTGTACGGCATTATCGGTAACCTGGAACTGCTGCAGTCAATGGCGCACTCCCAGGATGCACAGCGCCTGCTGGGCACCATGAATAACTCCTCATCTCTGTTACTGAAAATTATCAGCGATATTCTCGATTTCTCTAAAATTGAGTCCAAACAGCTGAAAATTGAGACGAGAGAGTTTAATTTCCGCGAACATATCCATTTTGTTGTGGCGAACTATTTGCCGCTGGTGGCAAAAAAACACCTTTCGCTGTACTGCTTTATTGAAAAAGATGTGCCGGAGCTGGTGTGTAATGACCCGGTACGTATGCAGCAGGTGATCGCCAATCTGTTTAATAATGCGATTAAATATACGCAGGTTGGTATGGTATGCATTCATGTTTATGTACACGGTGACTATCTGCATGTGGATATTCAGGATACCGGCGGCGGCATAAGCGATGATGAATTGCGCCAGTTGTTTGATCCCTTCTATCAGATTATACCGAACAGGGACAGCCCGTCTCAGGGCACCGGGCTGGGGCTGCCTATCTGTGAGAAACTGATCTCACTGATGGACGGTGACATGATTGTGGAGTCACAGAAAGAAGTCGGCAGCCTGTTCGGGATACGTTTTCCGCTTTATACCGCGTACCGGTCCGGCAATTGTACTGATATTGAGCCGCTGACATTCCCTCTGGTGTTTGAATTCAATAACCGTGTGCTGGCCGATTATATGCAGTGTGCGTGGTCAGGGATCGCCCCGGCACTGCTCAGTGTGGATGAGTGCACGGATTTATCGCAGGCGGTGGTGATAACGGATATGGTTACACCGGCGATGAAGCAGGCGCGGCTGCTGATTGAACTTAATGCAGGTTATACCGATAAGCCCGTGCCGCAGGGTGGAAACCACTGGCTTCATAATACCCATCAGCTTGATGGTCTGTATGAATTTATCGCTGACCGGCTGGATAATCGCAAAGAAGAGCCGGATGATATGCCGCCACCGGCACTGCCGGATAATCAGCAGGCGAATTATGTCCGTATCCTGATTGTGGATGACCATCCGATCAACCGCCATCTGCTTTCAGATCAATTGCATCTGTTTGGTTTCCATACGGCGACGGCGGATGACGGACTGGATGCCCTGAATTTTCTGGAAACCCATGAAGTGGATATCATTTTGTCGGATGTTAATATGCCGAATATGAACGGCTATGATTTGACACGGGCATTGCGCGGGAAGGGCGTGGTGCTGCCGATTATCGGTATCACCGCAAATGCGATGGCAGAAGAGCGTGAGCGCTGTCTGGCCGCCGGTATGAATGATTGCCTCTCCAAACCGGTATCAATGCAGTCACTGCGCACCATGATGCAGAAATATGTACCGGAGGTTACCCCGGTAAAACCGGCGTAACCGGGTGTGGTAACAGGATAAAAAAACCGCCGTTCACTGAACGGCGGTTTTGTATTAATAACCGGTACGGTTACATTATACTTCTCTGTGACTGTCAATAGTGACAGACGAAAGATAGTTCAGCAGAGCGATGTCATTTTCAACACCCAGTTTCAGCATGGCAGATTTTTTTCTGGCTGCTGATGGTTTTGATACTGCGGTTGAGTTTACGCGCAATCTCAGTAACCAGATGTCCTTCGGCAAATAACCGCAGAACCTCACTCTCTTTTGGTGACAGGCGTTTATCACCATAACCGTTGGCATTTACTTTCTCCAGCAGTTTGGCAACACTTTCAGGTGTAAATTTCTTCCCTTTCTGCAATGAAGCCAGTGCTTTCGGCAGATCAGCCGGAGCACCCTGTTTCAGTACGATCCCTTCGATATCAAGTTCCAGTACGGCACTGAGTATCGCCGGGTTATTGTTCATGGTAAGAACAATAATAGCCAGGTCAGGATAATGGCGCTTGATATACTTAATCAGCGTAATACCATCACCGTATTTATCTCCCGGCATAGAGAGGTCAGTTATCAGAACATCTGCATCAAGACGAGCTAAATTATTGATAAGTGCAGTTGAATCTTCAAACTCACCGACAACAGTGACTGTCTCCAGTTGTTCCAGGGACTTTTTAATCCCGAAAATAACAATGGGATGATCATCAGCGATAATAACATTCAGGTTATTCATACTCGTGGTTACCTTGCTGCAGCAATTCAATGACAATGGCATCGATTTCACGGATACCTTCATCAATCTTAATTTTGTTTTTGTCTGCGATATACTGTTCTATATCTTCACACCGTGTTTTCAGATAATCAAAGTCAAGCACAGCAAAGACCCCTTTAACCCGATGTACCGTCAGCGCCAGTGGCTGCAATTCACTTAATTCTGCTTCGGTGTACATCTTATTTATATCAGGAGGTACTGTGGTGGCAAACAAATCGTTATACGTACTTTGTGCCAATTGATTTTTATATAAAGCTACAACTTCCCCTACAGAAAGTGTACTTGTATTAATACCCGAATCTCCGGGTAAGAATCTATCATCAAACTCGTCCGAAGTTAAGCTTTGTTCGATGAGCAATGTAATTGCATTCAGAATCTCATCATTGAAATTATAATTACATTCCACAAGAGAGGGTGTAATCATTTTATGTTCAACAATATCATTACGTAAAAATAATATCGGCTTTCTCGCTTTCTTATCAAAATCCGTTATCAATATATCGTACTCATCTTGCAATAACGCGCGATTTTTATCAAATAAAATTCCGCCGTTTTCACTTATAATTGCATTAATTATTTCCCGAATACTCGGATTAATGATATTGAGCTTGAAAAGAGTGTCTTCCAGAATACCGGATGGCTCACCACGCGACTCCGTCGCAGGCAGCGGCAGCTCTACAATGTAGTGGGTACCGATATCCGGTTTACTGTCAATCTTCAATTTACCTTTAAGCTTCTTACATAATAAATCACATAAATAAAATGCCAGACCTGAATTAGGACGATTCTCTGTTTCTGCTACCTGACACATAAAAGGATCATAGCGATTAACAAGATCAGAAGAGGGTAAACCAGAGCCGCTGGCAATTATCTCAAACTTGATATTATTATGTTCATCCTTGAATATATTCTTGAGGCGAACAACTAATTTTCCATATTTTAAATTACTGACAGCATAATTCAGCAATAATAAAATAATTTTACTTATGATCGGCCCATCACCAATATAGTTTAGCTGTCTGTTTATCCCGTTATGAAAATAAAGGGGGATCCCTTTGTCATTAATTTGTCGTGAAAACTGTTTCACAATATCTTCAATGGTTGTTGATAACAGGAACTCATCATTTGTTGGCTTCCAGTCATCAGTTTCGAGGTCGGCCAGTAAAATAATATTTTCAATCCATTCACTGAGGTAGCCGGACTCTGTCGCGACTTTATTCATTAACTGTCTGCCGGTATTGTCGGTGACATACATTTTCAGCGCGTGCAGATCATTACCAAGCTGCTTAACCGGTATCGCTAACTCAGATTTAATATTCTTCAGTACGGAGTGGCGGGCTTTAATACTCTTATTATATTCACGGTCAGATAATTGCAGACGCCGCGCCGTCAATGCTTCCTGATCTTTATCCTGGAACAGGATCAGATAGGTATCATTCATACTGCGGACAGGGTTCATACTGACTTCATAGACGACATTATCAATGGTGGTTTGGATCCGTCCCTGATGTTCGCGGGCCATGTCACGGGTTTTACTTAAATCACTCAATGCCAGTAGCTGATTGGCAATCGTATTATTTATCAGCCGCTTATTGGTGGCGAAATCATAAATTGCAAGCCCGAGCGGAAGTTGAGCGACTATTTCATTCGTCATCGCTTCGCTGTTTTTTGCCTGGCGGACTAATGAATTCAGCGGCGAAATAAATCGCTTGCGGATATAAATAAGACCGCCAACGGATAAAATACTGAAAAGCAAAATTGAAATTAATAACCATATATTGGCTGAAAGCATCTCTTGAGCCAGCGCGAGCAGGGAGAGCTGATAGATAACCTGATACGGCATATCACTGAGGCGGTAGCTGAGTTTCAGTGACAGCCCGTTAATACTGATTTGCACCGGACTTGTCCGGTTGCTGATGATATTTGATTCCGCCGGGACCAGTGCCAGGTTTGCGAGGTCGAGGTTATCAGGCACCATGGTATTAATTGGTAAATCGAATGCGACTACACTGGTTAATTGACCGGGGTTATTAAACATCGCCCGGTATGTGTAGTAATAGGTCGACTCAGTCCGCAGTTTAGTAAATGACGACAATGTTTCCCGTTCATCCAGCGCCGTTGAATCCGCCAGCATTTCTGTACGTTTTTCATCAGCACTGAGTGTCAGATAGCTTTCGCGGTAGCGTAATTCCGGACGCAGGGCAGAGTGAGAGGTGACTAACAGCAGGCTGTTATCCAGACCATTAAGGTAATACATGGAATTGAATTGGTTATTTCCGCCCCACAAAATGGTCAGATAATCAGAAAACCGTCTGGCAATCGAATAGGTTTCGTCATCGGTCCGTCCGAACAAAATAGCATCGACAATCGGTACACGGCTGTCAATCCAGTAAATGTCATTCAGGATCTTATGCGGAGGAACGAGTTCGGGACGTTTTTCCGTATCCGCTGCATTGGCGAGCCTGAACAGCTCAATTGACTGATATCGGTATGTTTCAACCTGATGTTCTATCCGGTTGCTGAAACTGAGTAATGCGCCTTTTTTGCTTCCCAGCCAGGCATCGTAGTAGTTATATCCATATAAGAAGAGAGATAAAACTAACAGCGAAACAAATGATGCATAAAAGCCGGGTATCGTATAAGGCTTGGAATTTGAATGTCTGTACATATTTTCCGTTACAACCTTATTAGTAAGTACTTGACTGAAAATCCACCGGGAATTGATTCTAGCATATTAATTACCGGCACAATAATAGCTGTAATCAGCCATAGATAAGGCGGAATGCCTGAATGTTGAGCAGACAGACAAAAAAAATGATTTTTTTTGCTTACAGGGGTAGACAGGTTCCTCATTTTTCAGGATAATCGCGCCCCATGGAAGGATGGCCGAGTGGCTTAAGGCAGCGGTCTTGAAAACCGCCGACGGGAGACCGTCCTAGAGTTCGAATCTCTATCCTTCCACCAAATTAGCCGGCTTAGCTCAGTTGGTAGAGCAACTGACTTGTAATCAGTAGGTCACCAGTTCGACTCCGGTAGCCGGCACCATATAAAACCCGTTAACTCTCAACCAGTTAGCGGGTTTTTCATTTGCACTCACCAACTACACTTAGCGCGGTGTGGGACATATTTGGGACATCCTCACCAAAAACGGCATCAATTTGCTGTGCGTGCTGGCTTAAATGTCTCGGTGCCAGGTGAGCATAACGCCGTACCATTTCGATTGACTCCCATCCTCCCATTTCCTGCAACACAGACAGTGGTACGCCCGCCTGAATTAACCAACTCGCCCATGTGTGCCGCAGGTCATGAAACCGGAAGTTTTCAATACCGGCACGTTTAAGTGCAGTCCTGAACGCAGTGTTTCCGTCAACCCGCATTTTTCTGATAACCGGAGTCATTGAGCCATCAGATCTGTTTTTTGCCTTTGTATGAACAAAAACATATTTAGTGTGGTTGCCTATCTGTTCCCGCAGAACTTTACATGCAGTATCGTTCAAAGCAACGCCCAGCGCCTTTCCTGACTTGGTCTGATCCGGATGAATCCAGGCTACTTTTCTCGGCATATCTATCTGTGACCATTCCAGATTAACAATATTGGAACGTCTCAGACCGGTAGCGAGAGCAAATGTAACGACAGATTTAAGCGGCTCACTGCATTCATCGATCAGGCGTTTTGCTTCCCACGGCTCCAGCCAGCGTATCCGGTTGTTCTTCGGTTTTGGCACCCGGATGTTCGGGGCTTTATCGAGATATCTCCAGTCACGTTCGGCAGCGCGGAGTAGGGACTTAATAAAGGCAAGGTAGGCGGCTTTGGTTGCCACAGAAACCGGTTCTGATTTCTTACTGACGGGACGCCGTTTCCTGCCGGCGACATGCTTTTCCCAGTTCTCTTCCTGCTTCTGATTTTTCAGCTTGCTGACAGCATCATAGATTTTAATTTCATCAATATCTGCTAGGTGCATCCCTTCAAAGTGATCGAGCCAGAACAGGATTTTGGTCTTATCATCATCAAGTGATTTTTTACCTGATTTTTCCTCAAGCCACCGCGTGCAGGCAACCTCAAAAGTAACCTTCGGAGTTTCACCAAGTGCGCTTACACGCCACAGCTCGGCCTTTCGTTTATCATGCAACTCCTGCGCTTGCTTTTTGTCCGTTGTACCAAGCGACTCCTTAATTCTTTTACCATTGTGCGAGTAACTGGCGTACCAGGTCTCACCTCTCCGGAAGATTGACATGTCCTTTCCTCTTCCGCACTAATCACGCTTTCAGGCGTATTGTGCATTTTGTAGTTGATGGCTGCAATGCAATTTGCCCTGGTGAACTGCCACGGCGATTTGGGCTTAAGTGGGTCTTTTCTCGCACCAGCCAGTCTGCCGGCATCAATCCATTTTTTCAGAGTAGGGTACGATATCCCCATGAAGACACACGCTTCACGGCTATCCATCGGGTAGGAGTCTACCGCCGGCCGGCACAAAGTTAGTGCGCGGGGTTTAGCTAAAGTCGGTTTAGTTGCAACCTCCATCCTTCATCTCCTTCTCCAACTTAAATAAATACACGTTCAGCCAAATAGCCGGTATCGACCGCTTATGGTGATACTCGGTTAATAGTGACGTGAATTGCCTGAGGTGTTTCTTCAATATGGTGCGGCGCTTGTCGTCGTTAAGCGGGCGATTCGCGTCGAGTTCGTGATAGCATTCCCTTGCTATTGTGCGGCGTCCGTTCTCTGCTTCCTGTGGTGTCATTGGTCACCTCAGATTTGTGCTTCAAGTAACCGGCTGCCGATATCCATCAGGTCATCACGATTGACTGTGGTAATTATTTGGCGGGGATTGGTGAACGGTCGCCATATTAAAAGCATTGATCCTTTGTTATTCCCATTCACTGGCTTATTTGTTCCGGCATTGATAAATGATATCCGTCCACCGGTAATAAACCTGGCTTCATCGACCGTATCTAATGCTGACTTAAACCAGCCCACAGAAGTATCAGCAGGAACTAACATCACGACTGGTTGCAATTGCTCACTGGATTGCTCGGCGGCTTTATTAATCCAAGGCTGGATATCTGAATAAGGCGGGTTACAGAATATTGAGCCGTAACTCTGCCAGTCGGAGATTAATGCGTTGTCTTTTTCGGTGAGGTAATAAGGGCAGAGGGTATTATTTTTATCGGCGGCGGCATCAAGGTAAAAGCCGAATTCAGCGTCCAGTGCTGAGAATAACGGGAGGGGAGTTTGCCACAAATCACGCAATTCCTTTGGTGTTGCGCTCCCGCCGTAATCAGCTTTCATTCTCAGCCCTGCTATCATTTATATTAAACGGCATCCCGTCTGCCTTCATTGGCTTGATGCTGGCGAAATCACAAGGAACTATTATCCCGCCAAATTCCTGAGCCATCATTAATACTTGCTTTGCCTGAAGCGCCACTATGTTTTTCGGTAGCGCTATTTGATATGTTTCACCATTAATTAAAACCAATGTCGTTACTGCTTCAACTTTTTTCATTCTCCGCATCCTTCATCAGCAAATAAACCTCGCAACCGGCGCGGTATGGATTTTTACGAATACACCAGTATTCTTTGTGCTTTGCGCATACCATGTTGCCGACGATGTGAGTTAAGTCGATTTTGTTATCCATAATAATCGGCATTGCGTCAGCTGGGTTGTTGCAGGGGTCGAATTCTATAAGCTCATCACCGCCAATTAAATATATAATATTGGAGTCTGGCCTTATGCCTATAACCTTGCCAAGAGCAATAGCCATAGCCTTATTAATCTCAAAGTCTGACTTGTCACTGTATTTGTTCATTGACTAACTCCAGACCTGTATCGTCTAAATTACATTGGTACATGTCGCCGTTTTTATCAATCACATGAATAAAATCATCATAAACGCGATAAACGGTAACTGGGAATGGCAGAAACGACACGCGAATGCTATCACCTTTCTTTAATTCAATGTCCATTCAAAACCTCTGTACACACTAATTCAACATCCCGGACTATCATTAATTGCCGGACTCTCTGCTCACATTCTGCGAGCGTATAAATATCATCGGTAACAGGCACAGCAGAGCCGTGCATTACTAGTAGTAATACAAATCCGATGATGTTCATGATTTATTTATAACCAATATTTCCCAACTGCCGCGACAGATAAAAATACAACCCCACCAAAGAGGAACGAAACGACAAGGCAAAAGCAATAATTTAATGGGTCGTCTTTCATCACCCCTCCTGAATCTGCTTAATCACCAATAATTAGTTAAAGTAGTTGCTAAAAACGAGCCTTTAACATCTTTGTTTGATGGGTAGTAATATGTGGAATATCCATCACGCGGAACAGCTTTGAAATAACCAACATCGAACCTGTCGTGCTTTTCCCATTGCTGGCGGTCTTCTTCTTCAATTTCTTCTGACTTAATGGCTGCGTCAATTACCTCTCCCACCGTGTGTTCGCCACGCATCATCAGCGTTTTTGTGTCATCTGTTTTCAGAAACTCAACGATTTCTTTTTTCATATTCATTCCTCTGTTATCAGCATATAAGCCCTTATGAACTCTTCTGCGACCGGCGCAACGATGGCATTTCCGTAGGCGCGAATTTTTGCCACGCGACCGGCAACCCCATCAGCCAGCGGGAATGTTCCGGATTCAACTGCCCGCCACTTGTCATCCCGGCAGAACAACCAGTCAGCATCTCGCCAGTAGCCGTTAGTCGGGCTGGATATTGGCAATATATCAGTTCGTGCATCTGGTCTTTCAGATTTGAGCAACCGCCTTTTGTTTTGGCTCTCGCTAAGGCTTCCTGAGAGCGAATCGGCAACGAATCCATTGTGTTTGGAGTCGCCCATCCCGCCATCCATGCTACCCGACCGAGCAGGGCATTCAGCGGAACGTTCTGGCATTCCTTTCCATCCTTCCAATCCCGCGTTGTCGGTGTCGGCCACCCAGAACAATCGCTGTCTGATATGCGGCGCACCGTAGCCCGCAGCGCATAAATCGACCGCCGCTGTGGAGTAGTCCTTTGCTTCCAGGTCAGTTTGTACAAGGTCGAGCCAACCGAGGCCGTCTTTGCTTGCAACCTGTTCACCAAAGATAATGCCAGGCCTGCACTCGCTGATGAGATGGAAGAATGCCGGCCAAAGGTGCCGCTCGTCAGCAAACCCATTTCCTTTGCCTGCCGCGCTGAAAGGTTGGCACGGACAGCTTCCTGTCCAGACTGGTTTATCATCCGTCCATCCTGCACGGCGCAGGGCAAGTGACCACACTCCGATACCGGCGAAGAAGTGGCATTGTGTGAATCCGCGTAAGTCATCTGGTGTGACATCTTCAATACTCCTTTCGTCCACTACACCCGGCGCTATATGACCGGCAGCAATGAGATTCCGTAACCACTGAGCAGCGAACGGATCGATTTCGTTATAGTAAGCAGTCATTGTTATTTCCTCAGCATCCCTGCATTAAGCTTCATCCTGAAACGGTGGGGTTATTCGACGGGCGCTATTTCGTCTTTGCGGATTTGGTAAATATCAGTTGCCTTATCCAGCAGCTCCGCGTTATCTGCTAATTTTTTAGCACTGTATTTGTAGAACTTTTCGAGTTCGTCGATACTTTTCGCGCTGCCGGCCGCTTCCGTAAAGTCACATAAAATCTGATCTGGTGAGCGGTCGTCAGATGGTTTCTCTTCGACAGGTTTATTGTTAATCAGATTATTGAGGTCTTGTTTTGTGGCTCTTGGTGTTATGTCCCGCACTGCCCGTGGCTCTGAATCAAATTCGTCAGGCGTGTAAACTCCCAAGATGACCTCGGGGCAGTAGAGTCGCGCCCAATATTTCACCGCAAGGTAAGCGATCTGCTGCTTTGGTACTGTTTTCCAAAGCGGGGAGTTTCTGGTGGTAATGTCGAGCATATAGAGTGGTTCGCCCCAGGTGATTTCCGTATCACCGCGCAAAATTGCACCAACCTCAACATACAGACCGGTTTCATCTGATTTGTTTTTCGTGCCGGTAATGCGTGTCCAATCGCCACCGTACCGGTAATGAAAACGACTGGTAACAGCTTTTGAGCTGGTCACAACGGCATTAACCAACTGCGCCTCATAGCCCAAAACACCATTTACCAGGTGTGTTTTTTGAGCGACCGCGTAGGGATTCATCTTCCACTGCGCCGCTTGTAGAGCAATGGCGAGACAGTCAGCTTTATTCCCCGCCAGATGCTTCGGAATCGTTGCGATACCCATCGACATTACTTCTGCAAATGCCTGTAACTTTTGCAGCCCTGATGGACTGAAGATTGCGCTCGATGTGTCAGCTTCGCGATCGACATCAATTGTCGTTATTTCCTGTGACATATTAATTTTTCCTTCTTGCCCACTCGGGGCGCGATATTGGTTCTATGCCGCCCCAATCATCATTGACGCGACACTCATGAAAGGTTTGCAGGTTTTTTTTGAATAAATTAAACCCGACGTCGACGTCTTCAGAATCAAGCTCAAAAACATGGACAGGGTAGCGACCGCAGTCGATGGTTTCGCTGACAGCGATAAATAAAAAAACGGGTGATTCACCAAAGTGACGCAAATAACCTTCCTGATACATTGCGTGCTGTACGTGATAGCGAAATTCTTCGATGTGCCGCGGAAAACGCTCCATGTCTGCGACTTTTTTTACATCGATGATCACCGGCTGATTTGATAAAAACTTATCGGGTCTGATCCTGCATAACTCATCAACATCCGTGTCGTTCCAGTAAATTGACGCCTCGCTATACCCGTCCGCCTCAAGGAAATATCTGGCGGCGTGATGAGCCATTGCGCTGTCTCTCATGATCTTCAGCTTCCGGTGCTGTTCGTAATCTATTACGATCTTCCCTGTGCTTTCGCACGATTTCAGAAATTCCTTTTCGTCTTCCTTCCCTTGGTTCGTTCTGCGGTTAAACTCAGGCGCTTCAATGAACCGGCTATCGAACTCATCAGGCTCAAGCAAAAGGCAGTGCAGGGCGGTTCCCATATCCAGAGCCTTTAATTTCTCTTCATCAACCGGTGCTTTTTTACGCCACTGATAAACAGCAGGGTTTTTTGCTATATCGTCGAGCTGGGATTTACTAACACCTGATCCCTGGTGATAGTCCTCGTTACTAAGCCCGTAAAATATTCCCGTTTCCATGCAGCATGCTCCGTTTTCTGAGTGTGGTTTCGATTGCCTTCCTGACTTCGTTTTCTCCCTGATCTCCGAGCGACGCCAGCGTTTCCGTGCTGAGTCCGAATATCACGTCCTGTATGAATTCCTCAAAGTCACGCGACACAGCATCCTGCCATGCTGCATGCTCCATCCGCCGCTCTTCCTGAGCATCCTGCACTGCGTATGCGTTCATGCCGCCTCCCTGCCTGCCAGTGCTGCTATGACGTCCATGTCGAATCCCGCTTTCCGTAGCGTTTCAACAACTGATTGCTCATCCATGAGCCGTAATTCAGTACCGACTAACTCCTGTATGTCGGCATCGCTATTTCCTATAGCCTCAGAATCAAGTCCGTTGATAAATACCCGTCCGTGGGTAGTGATTACCGCCTTACCAGTGCCGCTTGAAACGCTGAAGTGGTCGCATGTTATTTTCACGCATGCCTCCCGTAACTTTCTCTGAGTAATTCCATTGCTAACCACCAGATGTCATCACAATTCTGGCGTATAGCTACCCGCGCCTGCGCTTGCGCCAGACGGAAAACGTTCTGATTGATAGTCATGTGATTACCGTAAAATAAGTAAGATGAGTGATGCTGATATGAAGAGTGTTGCCGCGTAGAGTGCGTGGTTCATGGCGTCAGTAAGAGATTTTTACTGATGATACGGTGCCTTTTGCAATGGCGATTATGCATGCTTTTGCACACTCTTCCGGGATGCCGGCAGCGATTAAATCCTGCATTGCCTGATTGTTCACTTTCGCACGATGATCGGTATCAGCCTGACGCTTTAACTCTTCCTGCTTCTGGCGCTCAACTTCTGCCAGTCGTGCTTTTTCGGCTTCCTCTGCCTTGCGACGCTCTGCTTCAATAGCCGCCAGCTTTTCACGTTCGGCGCGCTCCTTCGCTTCTTTGGCATCATTTGCAGCCTTTGCGATAGCTTCCTGCTTTTCGCGTTCAGCACGTTCCTGTGCTTCTCTGGCTTCACGTTCACGCGTTGCTGCTGCCTCGACTTCCTGTCGGGCTTTTAATTCAGCGGCTTCGCGTTCGTGCTTAACTTTCAGCTCGGCAGCTTCACGGTCGCGCTGTGCTTTTTGCTCGGCTTCGATGCGCGCCTGCTCAGCTGCCTGACGCTTGATTTCGTTTTCGTGCTCAATGCGCTTGCGCTCTTCTTCGGCTTTGCGCAGGTCGTGCAGTTCGTTCATCTGCAACGCTTCGTCGTGGTCACGTTCGATTTTTTTTAACCAGCTCTTCGGCTTCCACTCGCGCCTTTTCAGCATCTTCCCACACGGTGACAGGCTTGCGGATTTCATCGCTCAGTGCGTCGAGTTCATCACGGCATTGCTTGCGGCTGGCATCTACTTTCTTCGGTAGCTCTTTTAATTCATCAACGACCAATTTACCGGCTTTGTCGATGTATGTTTTCGACTGCGTTACTTTGTAGGCCAGTGATTTAATGGCGTCGCGGTTCTTTGCTTTGGATAAATCAGTATCCAGTTCAGCCTGCTCTGCGAGGGCTTTCTCCCGGATGCTGGACAACATCATTTGAACCTTATCCGGTGCCGTAAAAATGTCGAGCGCCGTCTCTGGTTCGATAATGACCAGTTCGTTTGACATAATTAACTCCGTTTATTTATAGGGTGGGTTACTTCTGTGTGAAAGAGAGCAGGGCGACTATGTGGCTTCTGCTGCTTCTGCTGACAAATGTATAAGCCCGCACTGAAGTAAAAATACGTCGCCATCATCGCCTTGCCATATCTGCGTGCACAATCCTTTGATTGTTATGTCAGCTATCACATAACATCTTCCAATCTCCGGCGGCTCCCGCACCGGCTCCGGAACCTGATGCCCGTTAATGTCGATGTAACGAGGCTTAAGGCGGTATTCTCTGTGCGTTTGAAAGAAGACGTCTGACATTGGATTCCACTTATCAGTGCTGTGAAATTTTTCCTCAAAATGTCGCTGCCAATACTGATCCGTCTTCGCTATCTCTGCTGCCTTAGCCATAAGGTCAGCATGTGGGTGTCCTGACATTGTTACTTCCTCCTATGCACTTCCCTGTGCTACGTGATGTCCGAATAGTTATCCCCGCTGCGGGGTGTTAGTCAGTTATGCCGCTTCTGATTCAGTCGGCAGACCAATAAGAGAGTTGAGATTTTCGACCTTAACCGCAGGTAAAGTTACACGCTCAATTTGCTCACCATCCGGAAGAATCTCTTTTACTTCAGGCCATACTGATATGAGCTTCTTAATCGTAGTCACTGAGTCCAGCGCAGATTTTACATTTGCTTTTATTTCGGCTTCTCTTTTCTCTATACTGGCTTCTTTCTCGTTAATTTGAGTAAACCGCTTACTTAGTTCATGATCTGCTGGGAATAAGCACTTATCATCACTTGGTGTGAGTAGAGAAATCGATTTCCCCTGACTATCGTCGCCATACGCCAAGCGATTTCGCTGCCCGCCAAATGCTGGATATATATAATAATCTTTAGCATTAGTTAGGTAGATATACCCATCCACTGTGTTTTGCAGATCTTTCACCAGCGCCAGTATTGAAGCCAGTTTTTCTTCTGCTCTTGCGGCGGCGTCATTACCGCCGAAAGAGGCGATCCTTGCGTCATTTGCCAGAGTGTTTTTTTCTACTCTTAACTTTTCTTTTTCTTCATATATTCCTGCTTTTTTCAAAGCGCTTCTGATGATTTCTGATTTGATGTTATTGGTTAACCGTGTCATATCTATTCCTCGTTGTGATCCCGAACTCACTCGGGAATATGGTTAGTCAGTATTGGTGATTGGTGGCAGGTGCTGATCTCCTGCTTGCTGATTAGAGCGCCCTCACTATCAGCGGCACTGTCTTGAGACGTCGAGTGGTTACGACAATCATGAGCGCTGTTTATACATCGACCGCGAGTCAGCCTCTCGCATTCACCAATCCCAATACTGACTGGATGCCTGCTTTTAACCACATCAGGCGAGGTGTCCGTGTGCCACTGATGGAAATAAGTTAAGATGCTCTTAACCCTATAAAATGAGACAAATAAAAATGAATAATAAAGACATTGCAAAGCGCTTGGACGCGCAGCATATTTTGCTGAAATCAATTTTTGACGCGCTGACTACTGAGCAAAAATCCGAGGTTGAGGAAAATATTAAAAGCCTGAGTCAGGCAGCTAAATACTCAGATATTCTGGAATCGTTTGACGACCCGGAAGATGCAGAGAAATCAGCATTGGATTTGCTTTACCTTAAATAAGACTATTATCTGAAAGAGATTAGCCCATCCGTGGGCTATATCTGCGCTCACACAATCCATCCCGCCGGTTATGCCCGCACTGTTATCCCGAACTCATCTTTCGGCTGCTTAGCCTTCACTCCGCTGAAAATTGCCACTTTAGGTAAGCAACAGTTATCACCGGACGGGAAGTATTCTGCTGGTTTCAGAGTCAGCGTAGGCAGGGGGGCTTTAACTGGCGGGAACACTGAGTCGAATATTTCTTCCACTGAGCGGCTTTTAGGCTTCGCTGCATACTCCGCACGCTTTCTGTCCCAGAAAGCCATCTGTTTAGCCAGACGGCGATTCTTCGCGTTATCTTTCTTTGGAATAACAGTAATTGTTGCCATATTGCCTCCTGAGTAATTTTTGGCGATTGGCCGATGGCGCTCTATCCATCATTCCCGTCATGCCTTTGGCGACGGCGGTCATGACCAATCCCAAAAACCACTCAGTGGTGATCTGACACTTATTCAGATCAGGTTCTAATTTGTTAAAGAGCTAATTCCGTTTTATCTTTGGCTCCGTGCCGTTGATGGGTTTAATTGTGTACCTTTAGTACGATAAAGACAAGACCAAAAGTACGGAAAATTAATAAAATAGTGACTATTAGTACAATGTTATTGATTTAACAGATAATTTATTTTCAAAAAATCGTCACGATTGGACGCAGATCACACCGGAGGGGGTGAGAAGTATACAATTATTGCCTGTCCAGACACTGTCGCGGGTGTTACTGTTGAGGAAATATATAGAGGTGACGTATGAGTAATGACCGCGAATTGATTTACAGTGAGGTATGCAGAGTAACGGGCAGAGCCGCTATTATGTTGCTGGATTCACGACAGATGATATCAAAAGCAAATATCCGGCAATTGCTGTGTTCCCATAAAGAACAAGAGGTTGATAGGTTTATGAGCGAGGTTTACGAGGTCGCTATCGACCTGATGAGTAACAGCTGACACAAAAAAGCCCTCGCGGGGAGGGCTGGGGTAACTGTCAGGATGTTATTTTTATCGTCCTTTCAGCAAGAAGAGAAAACTGTTCTTTAAATGCCGTTCTGCTTTCTTTCATAGTATTTAATGAGTGACCAAACTGCCCTGAATCTTTTATATTTTGGTCTGTTATATCAAAAACAGGTACTGATAGCGTTTGACTTATTGCAATCAATGAGTTGAAGTCTGATATATGAGCTAAATCATATGCAGATAATCCATTTCCATGGCTCTCATCCAGCACGTTTTGGATTAACGACTTATCTGCTACACAATTTATTTGGCTTAACTCAGGAATCAAAGTGTTATCTACAGCCTCTCTTATTTTCGATATCCATAATTCAAAAGATTTCGCTGGGGCTCCATTGCGCGGACGATAGCGCTGCTGAATCATGCCAATGAATTTAGGCTGGTTTTTAATGGCCTTAGCAGAGGCTCCGTCGTGAGATATTTTAAAGAAAGATAATTCTGCATGCCATTTCGGAATATTAATAGCCAGTGATTTGACTGCTTGCCAGCAAAAGAAATCTGGCGTAGCTGGTACTATAAAATAATCGCTAGACATTAATATTACTTCATTTAAACCGCCAACATTTGGGCTAAGGTCATATATAACATAATCTATTTCATGTTGGTCAGCTATTATCTGCAGGGTCTTTGGTAGGTTTCCTGGTATATTTCTCGTTGCTGGTATACCGGCGGCAATTTTAAGAGATACGCTAATTTGCGAATCAAGCTCCGCAACACTTAAATGCCCCGGAAGCAAGAATAGATTATTGTTTAATGTAGTCGTTAGTTGACCAGCCTCTGTTTCCAGGTATCTTTCTGGTTGTCCGCCATTAATTAAAAACTCAACAATCGGCCCCATTGTTAGGTTATTTCTACTAGCGTAAAACCCTTCGAGCCCATCAAAAATTCTCGAAAATCCGAGGACCATTCCCGTTAAATTACATTGTGAGTCCAAGTCAACCAATAAAACTTTTTTACCTTGATTTGCTAACTCCCAACCAATATTGAATGCCGTGGTTGTTTTACTAACTCCTCCTTTGTGGTTGAAAAAACATATAGATTTAGCCATTTTATTTCCGCCTTTGTTGCTCATTTATATTCCTTATTTTATCTCACTTGAGATCATTAGTAACCTACATTCACGGAATAATATTTGTTAAATTACATCGTCAACCACACCCTAAACCGCATCACCGCGCCCAACTCACCCACAGCACCGCATCTATCACAATCACAGCTATAAGCAGAGTGTACAGCTTGTGGCAGCATATCCAGTTGTATAGGCGCTTCATTGGATTAGTGTCAGGCTGTCAGCCAAAGAATCGATGGGTCGCGTCTTCGTCAATAATTTTTATTGCGTCGGAAAAGCTACCTATCATCTTTGCATCATAGTGTCGCCAATCGTTATTTTCAGTAGACCAGAACAATGACCATGAATTACTGACTCTATTGATTGTTATTTTTGCCAGCATTTCTTCCACGGTTCCGGAACTCCAGGCAAGTTGCCTAACATCAAAAATGACCACGCTATCATCTTCAATGCGATATTGAAGGTCATGCTCATCCCTAATGTGTTTTGGTGGGCGGTATTTTTCCATGAAATAGTTCATGCATTGTTTAATTTGTGCAACTTCAATGTCATTAAATGCCATTTTTTATCCTCAAAACGTGTCGTCAGGCTGTCAAACAAACCGCATCATCATCTGCACAACCACGCCGATAATTTTGCAGTTGCCATTAATAGGCGTCATTGGCCATGCAGGATTTAATCCCTTAAGAAATCTAGCGCTTCCGTCAATTATCAGTTTTTTAAATGTCGCTTCATTAGAATCTGTTAATTTAGCTATAACTAAGCTTCCATTAATGGCATCTCTGCCTGTATCAACAAGCACTAACGACCCATCGGGAATGCTAGTTCCCATCGGAGCGGTCATTGAATCGCCTTCAACCTTCAGCCAAAAGGCAGAGCCTTGAACATGAACTTCTGATTCATACCACTCATCTATTTGATCAAGTGAATATGCCTCACAGGCGTCATTCCACGCCCCAGCCTGGATAAGGCTAATAACAGGGTATTTAGGTGATGGCTTGTATGGCTTAGGTTGAGAGACGTTATTATCAAATCCCGCCATGCTCCCATGCTGCAACCAAACAACATCGCACCCCAAAAACTTAGCTAGGTCATTCATTCTATCTTGTCTTGGTAGCGATTCTCCATTAAGCCACTTACTGACAGCTTTAGACGACACGCCAATAGCTTTAACTATCGCCGCGCCTCTTCCATGTTCATTAAGCCCCGCATCTTTACAGGCCAGTGCTAGCCTCTGGGCAAAACTATTCCGCACTTTTTCAGCTTGTACCATAGGTTCAATTATAAACGCCTTGCAAATAACTTTCAGTACAGAGATAATGTGTACTTAAAGTACGACAATGGAGATCGCATATGGAAAGTATACGCACACCAATTACAGATATTGGGGTTGTCAATGTAGCAAAGGCATGCGGAGTAAGTGAGCGAGCAGTGTACAAATGGATTAACAACGGATTCCTGCCAAAGACTGAATTCTTTGGGAAAACGAACTACGCAGAAATCATCCAGTCCATTTCAAATGGTAAGTACAAAGCGAGCGATCTGCTTACTCTTAGTCAACAAAAACTACTTGCAGCATAACAAACCACCGCTCTTTCAAAATTTAGCCCGTTCCGGATATGCGCTGGAACACTTTTTCAACACAGCAACACCTCACAGGAAGTGAGCGAATAACTGTATCTCAATAAGGACATTGTGAATTATGGAATTATCAAAAAGTATCAAAGTCGATTGCACATCTAACGAGCTGATGAGCTTTTTCATCCGGCAGACGTTCGCCATGAAGAATGACAACCTGGCAAAAGAGTTAGGTATTCATCCAACGGCAGCAAGCCGGGAAAAGACAAGAGCGTTTCGGCTGGCATGTAAAGCAATCACAGCGCTTGGGTTACCGGAAGATTCAGTGAAGGTTGAAAGCAAGCCACCGCGCTTAGTGGTCGAGGGCGCTGATGCTGAATGGCTGATGCAGATGCTGGAGATGAAGGGAAAGGTCAAAAGAAAAGCCCCGGCGGTAACCGAGGCTCAGATGGACTTAACAATTTAAACAGCAAATACACTGTATCAATAAACAGTAATTTAGCAAAGGGGAAATTAACGGCTCCCCTTTTTGATGCAGCAAATTATGGAGTAATTATACATGAGTTTAATTATTAAACAAAGACATGGAGGTCGCTATGAATACAGCGGAGTTGTATGAATTCCCTGTTAAGCCGGAGCAACCACGAATGGCAGATCTGGACGATGGCTATACCAAGCTCGCCAATGAACTGCTGGAGTCTCTTTCATGTTGCAATCTGACAGCCAGACAGTTTCGGGTCATGTTGGCGCTGATCAGAAAAACATACGGGTTCGGGAAGAAAAATGACCGGATAGCTGATTCTCAGTTAGCTGACATTTCAGGTCTGTCCCGGCAGAACGTAAATAAGGCAAAGAAAGAATTAATTTCAATGAATTACATCGTAAAAGATGGCAACAGAATTGGGGTTAACAAAGAGGTTTCAGCGTGGAAAAGTCAACTTAGAGACAGTGTCTCTAATCTGGAGACTAAAAAAAGTCTCTAAGTTAGAGACAAATGATGTCTCTAGTTTGGAGACACACAAAAGAAATACTTTAAAGATAAAAGAAAATATAAACCCTACGTCCGAGAATTCTGACGAATCCTCAGACCCGCCGAAAAGTAAATTTGTTTCTGTCAGACCAGATGCCGCAGTCAGTTCACCCAAGGGAAACCAGTGGGGAACCGCTGATGACCTGAAAGCTGCTCAGTGGATTTACTGCAAAGTCCAAATCATTTGCCCGTCAGCACAGGAACCAACCTGGCACGGCTGGGCTAATGACATCCGCCTGATGCGGCAGATTGACGGCAGGACTCACGAAGAAATCTGCCGTCTGTTCCAGTGGGCGAACAAAGATCCATTCTGGTGCTCGAATGTTCTGTGCCCTGCAAAGCTCCGTGAGAAGTGGGGCACATTGGTAATTCAGAGTCAGCAGCCGGGGAGAGCGCAACGTGGCGCAGCACCTGAGCAGCCTGTCGATTGGAACACAGCAGAATCATGGGAGGGCTTTCTGTGAAACCAAACATCGTTACCGCAATTGCCAATCGTGATGCCGGTGCGCTGGCAAGAATGTCACAAGCGCCTGCCGGGGGTAAAATTATAAATCCCGAGGCAGAACAATTAGTTGATGCGCTATTCCGGCAACTCAAACAGGTGTTCCCTGCCGCAGCACAAACCAACCTGAAATCACCTGACGATGAGCGTTACGCAAAGCAGCAGTGGATCGCCGCATTCGCTGAGAACGGGATTCGCACCAAAGAACAATTGTCAGCAGGCATGCGCTGGGCGCGGGCAAGCAAAAATCCATTCTGGCCGTCACCGGGGCAATTCATCGAAGGCTGCCGCCAAAATGATCCTGTCGGAGTTGGTCTTCCGGACATTGACGAGCTTTACGGCATGGTCATGAAGTTTAGCGCCAACCGCAGCATGTACCGGACGGCAGAGGATTATCCATGGGCTAACAACGCATGCTACTGGATGGTCACGAAATTATACTCGGTTATGCGCGCATCCGGACTAACTGAGTCGGAGCTGAGAAAGCGCTGCGGTCAAGAATTGGCGGGGATGACTGCCAGAATCCGATCAGGTGAAAACATACCAGCTCCCCGAGTGATGATCCCGAAGATGCATATCCCGGTGCCGAAAGATAAGGCGCTGGCACATATCGCGGATATCAAGGCTAAGTTCGGCTTCCGGACGGCATAACCCAAGACAGAAGGACTTTTGATTATGAGCGGATACGCTTTGCTTCAGGAATATTATTTCACTGATGCAGATAAGCACGGATGGATGGATGCGATGAGTTATCTACTGGATAACTACAAAGAATTTCCGGCCGATATGGATGTGAATATTCAGCAGGAACCGGAGTTCAAAAACTTCCGTTTCGTGAAGTCACCTGAAGGCGTGGTTCTGTTTGCAAACTGCATGGTGCCGGGCATAACAGCAGATGATTTTAATCAGTTCAGAGCGATTAACTGAGGACTTTTGATTATGGAACCAACGGAGTTTGAAAAGTGGTGTGCGGGTGAGCTTGGCTATTCGCCTGAGTACATCATGACGCAGCGGAAAGAGAATATTTTCGGTGGCACCGAATACAAGCATGGTGAGATTGGCATCAGATACCGCGCTTATACCGCGGGCGTAATAAGCATGCTGCCATATCAGACACCGGCACTACCACAACCACCGGAGGAGTGATGAAATGACAGAGAAAACACAGAAGCTAAAGCCATGCCCGTTTTGCGGATGCGCGGACATCACAATTCACAAGCCGACATATCAGGATATGACTCTGTTCAGTATTGCCTGTGACGGCTGCGATGTACGGATTAAGCGCTTTAACGAGCCGGAGGCAATTTCAGCCTGGAACCGGAGAGCACCAACAGGGGGTTAAATGCAAAAACAGACATTCCTACTCAGGAATGCGCGAATACTCAGCAATCTCAAAGCAGCACTCGACAATCTTCCGCTCAACGACGATTTTCCCCTCGAAGTAAAAATCTCAGACTCATCCCGAACACTCCCGCAAAACGATATGTTCCACGCACTGTGTGGCAACGTCGCAGAGCAGCGCATCGTGTGGGCTGGTAATGCATGGGGATTGCAGGACTGGAAATGTATTTTTGTGTCCGGTCACGCGAAAGCCACAGGCAGAGACGGGAAACTTATTCCTGGACTGGAGGGCGAGATTGTACCGCTGGCAAGAGAGAGCACTGCAAGCATGGGTAAGAAGCGCATGACGAGCTTAATCGAGTACTCGCAGGCGTGGGCTATAGGTGAGGGAGTGAAGCCCCGCACAACGCGATACAACTTTAATTATTACGGACATCAGGAATAGGGAGCAGGAATCATGACCGAAAAAATGTACCTGAAACTTAATTTTATCATCAGTGCTTTTCGTGACCGCGAGACGTTCACGTCCGGTGACGTGGCGTTGGCTATGGGATGGCTGAGAACAACCGCAAACGCAAAGATGTGCATCCTTGAGGAAATAGGGACGGTCGTCCGGGTCTGCTCGAAAAATAAGCGCACTATTCTGTATGCGGTTACACCCGGTGCGGACGCCTGCCTTGATTCATATTATGCGATGGCGGGTAATCATTTTTTCAAGGGGTTTGACGCGAAGCTGCGGGAGGTGCGGACGTGAAGACTAAGCAGACCTCAATGGAATTAATCCACTATGAAAAAGGCAAAGATAAAAATCCAAAAAATACATGGTGAGACATGACAACGGGAAAACAATACTGGAGCAGGAGCTGAGCGTTACCTGTGAGTTATTTTTTAGCCGCGGCTTCAAAGTTGAAATAGCCATGGATGATTTTCCGAGATTTGATAATGAAACTGATGCAGTACTGAAGTATGCCGATTGGCTTGAGCGGCTCGGTATAGCGCTGCGACGAGAGGCAAAAAGGTCAATTAAGCGAGGCATACCATGACTTGCGCTCTATGCGGTAAAGAACTCGCAGACGACGAAACATACGCCTGTGAGCAATGTGCTGATGACTGCCAGCATCTGGAAGTTGTCGATAAAATCAGAGGGGAGAGTGATGCGTAAATATATCCCGTGGATTATGTGCTGGGTGATATTTTCACTCTGCCTGGGTATCTATGAATACTGGTGGTGATTATGGCTAACTTACGAAAAGAAGCGCGGGGCAGAGAATGCCAAATTCGTATTCCGGGAGTGTGTAACGGCAACCCTGAAACTGTGGTATTGGCTCATTATCGGATGGTGGGATTATGTGGCACCGGAATGAAGCCTGACGACATGTTCGGAGCGTGGGCGTGTATTGCGTGTCATGATGAGATAGACCGGCGTACACGGCTGACGGATGCGGAATATGCAAGGATGTGCCACCTCGAAGGTGTTATCAGGACGCAGGCACAACTTCTGGAGGAGGGGAAGATATCGACATGAATCAATACCACCTGAAATTGCCGTGGCCACCGTCAAATAATACGTACTGGCGTCATGCAAGGGGTCGGCACTACATCGCAGAAAAAGGAACCAAATACCGGCAGCACATCACAGAGTTAATCAAACAGCAAAACCTAGATATCAGCACCACTTCCCGCATCAAAGTCAGCATCACAGCAAATCCCCCGGACAAACGACAGAGAGACCTCGATAACCTTCCAAAGGCGGTATTCGATTCGCTCACGCATGCCTGTTTCTGGAAGGACGACAGTCAGATTGATGATATGCGCATTCGGCGCGGGGAGAGGGTGAGTGGCGGTTCTCTGGATATCACGATATGGGAGATAGATGATGACAGCATTTACTGATATTTCCTCGGCAATCGAAGAAGCCCGCTGGCTCAGGCAGGAAACAAAGCATCACCACGTAGTCACACAAAGAAGAGACGGACACCTCACAGTACGGCAGGAAGCCGGTGAAAGTAAGGAATCGTTACTGAGGAAGGCATACAGCACCCGGTACGACTGCCACAAGCACACTGTATTGCCGGAGGTAAGATGAGCTATATCGGAGAAAAGGAACTCACAAAGGATCAGTTGGACTGGCTTAATCAGTGGCTGGAACTGTGGGGTGCGTGGGTTCACTCGGGCAGGATTGATATCCGCAAAATAAATATGATTTATAAGTTTATGCAGACGGTAGAGCCGGATAAAAACCCGACCAGACCAATGTGTAATGACGATGACGGAATGTTGATTTCTCAGGTCGTAGATTCCGTCATCGCCACTGACGCACAGGCGTATGCGATATTACTCAGTTACTATGCCAACGGGTCATCTAAGCTGGCGATTGCATCTTACTATCACGGAGTTGCAAAACCACGCAAAATGCAAACGAGGGGAGGGAATAAAATCAGGCGTCCGTCACTCGGGACTTGTCGTAATGAGGTCAACGATAAACTCAAGGCGGCTCAATGGGTTTTGTATGAACCGTTGCGAATTGCAATGAACAGTCGCAAACGAGTGGGTAAAATACGTAAAATAACCGAACTTTGCTATTGACTTACTTTATCGAATTAGCAATACTTATCAGGTAAGTTGCTTTACGTGTACCTTAAGTCACTTAACCAGATTAACGAGCCTCGCCAAGTGCGGGGCTTTCGCATTTCTGCAACTTGTAACGATAGCTTACAGGTTCAACTCTCCGGAATTTCCGGATAGTTCGAATCAGTTGTCAACCGATAGTTGACTACTCACATGTTCGGTTATTCCGAACAACTGATACCAGAGGTCGCCATGTGCGGCCTTTTTTCATATACGCCGCCACAGAATCCTGAACAAACAAACGTAATCATCGCAGAGATACTGTGCGCGGCACCCTATTAACTAAATTCCTCCGTCAGGGGGTGAGCCATGAAAAAGATGCCTAACGACCCGAATAACTACGGCTGGTTCAGTAGTCTGCTGATAGTCATCATGACTTTACTCGGCACTGCTGCCAGTTGTGCCTATAAAGCCCTGAATGGTGAAGTCATCAGCTGGGGCGTTTTCTTTCTTCAGATGGTTGTCTCTGTTTTTGCCGGTGCGCTGGTCTTCCTCGCTGCCAGTTATTATACATGGGTTCCGGAGCTGTCCGGCGGCATTGCAGGTCTGGCGGGATGGTCAGGTGCTGAGTTCATTAAGGCGCTTGAGAAACGGATAAAAAGGAAAATTGATAATGAGTAGCTTCAGATTCAGTAAGCGCAGTGAAGATAACCTGAAAGGCGTCAATCCTGACTTGGTGAAAGTTATCCGCCGCGCGCTGGAGATTACACCGGTGGATTTCATTGTTATTGAAGGTCTGCGCACACAAGCTCGCCAAAAAGAATTGGTCGCAGCTGGTAAATCACAAACAAATAACAGCCGACATCTGACCGGCCATGCAGTAGACATTATTCCGGTTAACACCAAGTGGCAGATTGAAGAATTCAAGCCGTTGCTGAAAGCAGTTAAACAGGCTGCTGATGAACTTGGCGTGAAGTTGCGGTTCGGTATCAACTGGAAGAATGACCCGTCATTGCCGATTGAGACACGGTTCATTGATGCGCCTCATATCGAAATACCGGCATGAGTACCGCGACAAAGATATGGCTCGGTATTTGCGGAACACTGGCTATCGGCTTGCTGCTGATGCTACACCTGTACGGCGGGCTGAAAGATAATTATCAGCTGTTGTCTGAAAAACACAGTCGCCTGACCACTGTTAATAACATCACCATAGCGGCAGTCGCAGTCAATCACCGCGTATCACTCGACAACATCAACGCCAAACAGGTAGAGGGTACTGAGCATGTCAAAGTTAAGACTGTTATCAAAACGGTTTTCAAAGACAGCGAATGCGCTGCTATTCCTGTGCCCGCTGATGCTGTTAGTGAGTTGCAAAAGTACGCCGCCGGAATACGTGCCCGCGCCAGTGGTTTCGATACCGCCAAACCTGACCGCTGATTGCGAACAGATAGTTATACCGGATGATCTGACGTTCGGTGGCGCTGTTGAGTTGCTGGCTGATGCAATGAAATACATCGCCAACTGCAATCACGATAAGCGGGCAATACGGGAGATTGAACAACAACGGCAGGTGATGAAATGAAGCAATACAACGCAACGGCAATAAAATACTTCAAAGTAACGATGCATATAGATGAACTCGCAGTCGTGGGGTACTCAGCAACACCGGATATCTATAAAGAAGGTGACACTTTCATCACTGTACTGACAGATCCTAACAGGATAGAAACATACAGCATTCGTGTTGATTTGGTTCAATCATTCGCAGTCACCCCAGTAGCTGACGAAATATAAAATTCTGCAAACGTCGCTTACGAGTGGCGTTGATAGAGATTTATATAGGTTTTTGACTCCAGTGGTATCGCTGTACCACGGGCAAATACAAAACAAACCAGATTATTATTCTGATTGAGGACGTATGACAACTATCGCATGGGACGGAGAGACACTGGCATCTGATAGTCAGGCTCAGGCATCCGATATTATCTGCTCTACATCGGAAGTGAAGATATACCAGCCTCAACCAGGGGAGCGTTGGAGTATCTACGGTGAGACAGTATTAGCTATCGGGTGCGCCGGAGAGTGTGGTATCGAAAGAGAACTACAGAAACTGATGTCAGAAAACCTGACTTACGCATCACAGTTCATCCCGTCGACCTCATTCACTGCCATCGCGGTTATCAGCAAAAACCTCGCATACATTATTGGCAAAAGTCAGGGTGAGGACAGGGCAGGAATATCGCCACAGACAGAACCCTATGCAATCGGAAGCGGCAGCGTTATCGCCAGCACGGCTATGCACTGCGGAAAAGACGCGGTAGAAGCTGTCCGTATTGCTATTGATATGGATCCTAACAGCGGCGGGCACATTCAGGCGTTTACGATTTAAGGAAAAGGTATGGCACAAAAGAAACCAACGCTCACTGATGAGCAAAGAGTTCTTTTTGATGCCCTGACGAAACAGCAACAGCAATTCGCGTTAGGCATCCTGAAAGGGCTGAATCAGACCGATGCCTACAAACAGGCTGGCTACAAAGTGAAAACCGATGCGGCAGCAAGATCGCAATCAAGCCGAATGCTAACATTTGCTAACGTTAAATCGTTTCTCTCCGCAATGAGCACATCCGCTCTCTCGGATGCCGTTATGACCCGTCAGGAAGCCTTGGAGCGACTATCTGCAATCGGACGTGCGTCAGTATCAGAAATGGTTGAGTTCAGTGAGCACGACATGGGGAAGGATGACGACGGCAATCAGGTTATACAAGCCGTCTGGCGATTCAAAGACTCGGCATTGCAAAACCCACAAGCGCTGTCCGCGATATCTGAACTGACCGCTGGTAAAGACGGCATCAAGTTAAAACTGCACGACCCGAAAGCCGCGATAAAACAAATCGTGGATATGCAAGGGTGGGAAGCGCCGAAGAAACTGGATCACACGTCAACAGATGGCACGATGACCCCGACCGGAATTGACCTTAGCCACCTGAGTGTTGATCAGCTTTTGCAACTGAGAGAAAAATCCAGAAAATAGCCTCTCTTTAACATAATGACCGTTACCCGAATAAGCGAAATCAGGTTCATTCAAAAAGCATTCTGAACGCATCAAAATCAACACTCATCCCCGGGCAAAATGCCCGTTTGTTTTGTTACTCATTTGTTATCAAAAAACCGGAATCATCTTCATGATGATTTGAGGCTGAAAAGTCTGTTTCTGCAAATTTAGGTGATGTAATGGATATCGATATCGACTTGTTTGATGAGGAAGTCAAAAGGGAGATAGCGCGGCGTAGTCTGCATGAATTTATCCAGTACATTAACCCGGAATATATCACCAGTCACTTTTCAGAAACGGTCTGTGATGCCTTAGACCGGTTTATCGTCAGGATGATAAACGGTGAGCGTCCGGTGATTATCCTTGGTGCTCCGCCTCAGCACGGTAAGTCAGATATCGTGTCCCGCTATCTCCCCGCGTACATCTTCGGGAAATATGCCGACCTGCGTATTGCTGGTCTGTCATACGGTAAAGATTTAGCCTCGGACATGAACCGTGATGTACAGCGGATCATGATGGGTGAGGAATATGCAGCACTATTTCCGGCATCGTGCCTGAATGCAAAGCGCGTTGTTACCATCGAAGTGGAAGCAAAGCGCAACTCTGAAACGTTCGAGATTATCGGGCGCAAGGGTACCTATATCAGCCAGGGCGTAGGTGGTCCGTTAACCGGTAAAAAGGTTGATCTCGGGATTATTGATGACCCGATTAAAAACGCCAAAGAAGCACTCAGCCCGACAACCAAGCAATCCGTCTGGAACTGGTATGTTTCCACGTTTAAAACGCGTCTGTCGAAGAACAGCGGCGAAATCATCATGGCGACCCGTTGGGCTACTGATGATCTGTCCGGTCGTGTAATTGAAAATAACGCCCGCGCCGAAGTCCTGGAGTTTGCCGCTATCAACGAACAGGGTGAGGCGCTTGTCCCGGAGTTGCATCCGCTGGACAAACTGCTCGAAACAAAAGCTATTCTCGGCGATTACTTCTGGTCCGCCATGTACCAGCAGAAACCGAAACCGGGAGACGGGCAGATATTCCATGAAGAATTCGCCCGGTACTATCTGCTGAAAGATCTGCCTGAGTCCTTTGATGAAGTCATTCACAGCTGGGATATGACATTTAAGGACAGTGACGGCACGGACTACGTTGTCGGTCAGGTCTGGGGCAAGAAGGGCGCAAATGCCTATCTGCTGCATCAGATCCGCAAGCGCATGAGTTTTACCGAAACACTGAAAGCCGTGAAATTACTGGTGGAGAAATTTCCGCAGGCACGACGCAAGTTGGTCGAGGATAAAGCCAATGGTCCGGCGGTGATTGACACACTGAAATCAACTGTTTCCGGTCTGGTACCGATTGAGCCGGACGGCAGTAAAATCGCCCGCGCTCACGCCTGTACCGCAGAATGGGAAGCCGGTAACGTCTGGCTGCCTCACAAGCAAATTGAGCCGTGGATAACTGAGACGGTGGAAGAAATCACAACATTCCCGTTTGCCGGGCACGATGACACGGTTGATGCCATGACACAGGCATTACGTTATCTGTACCAGAAAAAAGGCGGCGGATTCTTTTCACGCAAGAGGACATAACATGTGGCCGTTCAGAAAGCGGAAAACAGCAGTGGTTGCCGCACCTAAGCGGTCAGCGTTCTCCACGCATTTATATTCAGCACTGGCAGCGGATAAAGGGTTTCAGGGGCTGAGTCTGCCACAACCTGCAATGCAGGGTGTCGCGATGGACAGCATCGACGGCACTGTACCGGCATTCAAGGGCGGACAGGTCTACGGCGTTCCTGAATCACAGGCGGCGTGGTATGCCTCGCAGATGTTTATCGGCAACAACATGTGCGCGGTGATAGCAAAGCACTGGCTGGTAGATAAAGCCTGCAATATGCCCGCGCGTGATGCTATCCGGCAGGGGTACGACCTCGACTGTGCAGGCGGGGGGAATCAGGATGTCAGTAAAAAGTTACGCAAGCTGGATAAGAAGTACCGCATTCAGCACCACATTAAAGAATTAATTCACTTCGGGCGCGTGTACGGCGGCAGGCTGGCGCTGTTTCTGGTTGAGACATCAAACCCGAAAGAGTGGTACGAAAACCCGTTTAATCCTGACGGCGTGACCAAAGGTATGTACAAAGGGATTAAGCAGCTTGATCCGCAGTGGGCAACTCCGGATTTAACCGATGCTAATTTACAAGACCCTGCCAGCCCTGATTTTTATGAACCGACCTACTGGATTATAGGTAACCGGCGTTATCACAAATCGCATTTCGTTAAATTTGTCCCGTTCCCTGTTCCGGACGTACTCAAGCCGACATACAACTACTTTGGTGTTTCCGTGCCCGAACGCGTGTACGAGCGCGTGTATGCCTCAGAGCGGACTGCGAACGAAGCCCCGCAACTGGCAATGACCAAGCGTCTGCTGACCATCGGCATGGCGGATCTGGATGGCGTAGATAAAAACGTTATTCATGAAAACATGCTGTACTTCATGGATATGCGGGATAACTACGGCGTGCAGACGGTCGGGTCCACCGACACCGTTCAGCAGTTCGATACCTCACTGGCAGATCTGGATGCCACCATCATGACGCAGTATCAGCTTGTGGCGGCAGCGGCGAATGTTCCGGCGACCAAGTTACTCGGCACGACCCCGAAAGGCTTTAATGCCACCGGCGAGTACGAGGAAGCCAACTACCGGGAAGAACTGGAGAGCATTCAGGCTAATGACCTTGAGGAATTGCTGCAACGTCACTACGACATGTTACAGCGCAGCGAGGAACTTGGCACAGAGGAGCTTTCTGTCACCTGGCTTCCGCTGGACAGCCCGACCGCTATCGAAGACTCAGACATTAAGCTGAAACAGGCACAAGCCGATTCCGCGTATGCAACGGTTGGTGCTATCGACGGGCTTGATATCCGTAAAAAGCTGGCAGCTGATAAAGAGTCTGCTTACTACGGCATTGAAGTGAATGAGGAAGATTATGCCCCGGAAAATACGGGTACGAACCCAACGGGCACAGTGGGCGGCATCCCGGCAGGCGGTAATGAAGGGCAGTCCCCTCCGGTACTCAGCAGCACCACAGAGCCGCTATCAGGGTGACATGTCACGGCTGATTCAAGCCATGATTAAGGATTACGAATCGACATTCGGCGACCTGCACGAAGACTTTGACGGCGCGACAATGGACGCCAGTTTTGCCAGTCAGACGCGTATCTGGCTGAACCGTCTGAAACGAAAGTGGGATAAAATATTCAGTCAGCAGGCTGGCGCAATGGCAGATAAATTCACTTCACAGGTGGATATGAGCGCCAGGCGAAATCTGGACGAATCCCTGAAACAACTCTCCGGTGGTATCACAATAAAAACCCCGGATATGCCTGAAGCCCTGAAAGATAAAGTGATCGCCTCCACGGCTGAAAACGTCTCCCTGATTAAATCTATCCCGCAGCAATTTCATTACCGCATCGAGAGTGCGGCGCTTCGCTCTGTCAGTCAGACCGGCAGCGGCAGTAAAACGCTGCTGGATGAAATACGGGATATCGGCGGGGTGACAGAAAAGCGGGCTAATTTTATTGCCGTTGACCAGACACGCAAAATCACCACGGCGGCAAATTACGAACGGATGAAATCAGCCGGTATCCGTAAAGCCATCTGGCATCACTCGGCAGGCAGCGCGGAGCCGCGCGAATTACATCAGCGGCTGGATGGCAAAGTGTTCGATCTGGATGAGCCGCCGGTGATTGATGAAAAGACGGGAGAGCGAGGCTTACCCGGACAGCTGCCGAACTGTAAATGCTTCTGGACACCGGTTATCGACTTTGGTGAGGAGATATGACGAAGCGAACATACGACCTTAACGGCTGGCTCGAAGTAAAAGATAACCCCATCTCAAAAGTCGGGGTTTTTGATTATCTGGGGGCTGAAATCGGCGCACCGGAGCCGGACAAGATTTACAAAGTCTTCCGCCCGCCGGAAGAGTTAGACAACGAAGAGACTATTCAGTCATTCAGGCTGACCCCGTTTATCGTCGATCACGAAATGCTCGGAAAGGACGCCACACCGGCTGAGAAAAAGGGCATTCAGGGGGTTATCGGCGAAAACGTGTATTTCGATCACCCGTACCTCAGAGGCAATATCAAAATTTTCTCTGATGCCGCCCTGAGTGATATCGGCGGCGGAAAGATTGACCTTTCACCCGGCTACCGCAGCCGGTATGACTTCGACAACCCCGGCGTTTACGAAGGGGAGGCATACGAAGTTGTTCAGCGCCATTTGCGTGGCAATCACCTTGCATTAGTCGATGAGGGGCGCACCGGCGCTGACGTTGCTGTGCAGGATCATCTCGTTATTACCATTGATACAAAGGAACTTATTCGTATGAGCGAAGAAGACAAAAACAAGACGCCCACAACTGACGAAGGGTCATTCACACCTGAGCAGCTTGAGCAGTTAAAAACGATGATCGCCGCTGCTGTCTCAGCTGGCAAGCCATCGACAGATGAAGACCCGGAGAAAAAAGGAACCACTGACGAAGATCCTGATCCTGAAAAGGAAAAGGTTGCCGAAGACGCGGAAAAAGCCGTTGAAGACGCGGAAGCGGAAGCCGAAAAAGCGGAGTCAGGTGATCCGGAAGCAGTGGAAGCGGCAGAGGTGGCTATCGAAGCCGCAGAAGAAGCTATTTCCGAAGCCAAAGATGAACTCGACAAGGCAACCACAGACGGGCTGAACCGCCGCCTGAAACGTCTGAAACGCGGCTTTACCACGATGGACGAAATGTCTTCCATGAAGCGCAAAATCGCCCGCCTGGAGAAAGCTAAGCCAACCATGGACACCGGCGCACTGTTAAAGCAGATCGGTGAACGTGACGCGCTGGCGCAAAAGCTGACCCCGTTTATCGGTGTGTTTGACCATGCCGCCATGACAAAGCAGCAGGTCGCGGAATACGGCGCTGAAAAGCTCGGCGTCAAGTGTGATAAAGGCACTGAAAGTATCGCGGTGAATGCGTGGATGCAGGGGCGCACACCGGACTCACAGAAGCCGTCAGCAACGATGGACTCCGCTGTCAGCAACTCTTCAATTTTAAAAAAGTGGGGTGAAAAATAATGGCAATTCCGAATTCAGTAGCAAACGGCATGGTTTCCGGTGTTATCGGCGAAATCAGTCACCATGGCCCGACCCGCGTAACAGCGGCGATCCTCAGTTCTGCGGATCAAAAGAAAAACCTGTTCGGACACGCCTACACCTACAAAGACGATTCAGTCGAATCTGTTCAGGTCGGCGGCACCGGTTCTTTTGCGGGAATTATGATTAACCCGAAATCGTACCGCATCGGTGAAGAATTTGCCCTTAACGGTACCCAGGGTGAATTCCTGACCATGGGTGAGATTAACGTTGCAATCACAGCCGGGGCGAAAAAGATTAATGCACCGGTGGTATTCAGCGCCGATGACGGTTCGCTGTCTGCGAAAGAAAAACCCGATGCCGGCGACGTTGTTATTGGCTATGTGTCCCGTCACAAAGAGTCAGCAGAGACACCGAGTCTGTGCGTTATCCGTCTGACAGAAATCCCGTACACCGTGGCTGTAAAGGAAGGTGAATAATGCCAGTCAGTAAGCAGAAGTTTTATATGTCCGGTCGCGATATTAAAAAGCACGGGCAGTTGAATGTTAACCCGGAACAGAAATGGACATACGGCGAGCTGGAACAAATCGGCTTTGGCGGTCTGGCATCAATGGACTCCGCGTTATCCGGTCCTGCTATGAGCGGCGGTTTTATTCAGCGTGAAATGCTCCAGCATGTTTTACCCGGTCTTATCCGTACCGCGACCCGCGTCCGTGTGCTGGATGAAATCACCGGCGTAGTGACGGCAGGGCAATGGCACGATGAAGAGATTATCCTGAATGTCGCAACACCGGCAGCGAAAGCTGAGCTGTACGGCGACCACACCAATGTCCCGCTGGCATCCTACGCGCAGGATCAGGAACGTCGCGGCATCGTTCGTTTTGAGCAGGGTTTTCAGGTAGGTAAACTGGAAGAAGCCCGTCAGTCAGCCGCCGGTTTTGAAGCGGCAGCAGAAAAACGTAATGCGGCTACCGAGTCTCTTGAGCAGGGGCGCGAGCGTATCGGTTACTACGGGTTTAACAGCCCTGAAACCCGTGTGTTCGGTCTGATGAATGAACCTAACCTGCCGCCTTATGAAACAGCAGCGGCAACGTGGAAAGGCGGTACATTCGCGAATATCACCAAAGATATTACGGATATGTTTTCGCAGTTGGAGATGCGCTCCGGCGGTATTATCAAAGATGATACGTCTATCACGCTGACCCTGCCGCTTGGTTACCGTTCTGCACTGAATGTGGCAAATCCGGTCGCCCGGGGTGAAACTGTGTATCAGTGGGTGAAAGAAAACTACCCGAATATGCGTTTTGTCTTCTCACCAGAATTTGCCGGTGCCAATGGTGGCGCGGATGTAGCGTACATGTTTGCGGAGACTGTCGATGACGGTTCAACAGCAACCAGTGCAGTGATCCTCCAGGTTGTGCCGGTGAAATACCAGCTAATCGGCTCAGAAAACCAGATTAAAGGGTATCTGGAAGATGCGACCAACGCGACAGCCGGTGTCATTGTTACCCGCCCGTGGGCGATCACCCGCCTGACCGGTATTTAAACCCGTAACGCCTCATTGCCCTCTGCGGAGGGCTTTTTATTCCCGGAGAATAATTATGCCTCTGTATGTTTATTGTACCCTGTCCAACGACCAGAATTACGCTACGCCGGACGCTAAAATCTTTATTGCCGGTCAGGCTAACGTCATGACCAAACACATGTACACCCCGCGCGGGCGTGTGACGGAAGTCAGCGACGAACAGTATTCGCAGCTGAAAAATAACCACGTCTTTAAGCTGCACAAAGAAAATGGCTTTATTACGGTGGAAACCCGCAATGAGGACCCGGAAAAAGTCGCCACCAATATGGAAGCTGCTGACAAATCCGCACCGCTGACAGAAGAGCAACTGGTTGCGGAGGGTGCAGAGCCACCGGTCAGCAACAAAGACAAAAAGAACGCCAAAAAATAAGGGGGCACTATGGATGCGGCTACATTCCCGGTTGAATCGTTCCGTGTTCTGCGTCCTGAGTTCAGCGCGGTACCGGCTGATGATATTTACGTCATTGCACAATCCGCCCTGAATTACTTTTCTCCCTGCCGTGGCATCTGCACGAATGAGCTGTGGATGCTGGTTGTGGCTCACATGCTGTATCTGAATCAGAAGATTGCAGACGGTGAATCCCCGACCGGCGTGGTAACCAGCGTGACGATTGATAAGGTCAGCGTGTCCTACACAGCGCCGCCTGCCGGGTCTGATTGGTCGCACTGGTTCAAGCTGACTCCGTATGGTCAGCAGTTCCTTGCGCTGGTCAAGCGGTGCAGTGTGCCGCGTTATCACGGGGGCGGTGGTGAGCGGGCGGCCTTTCGTGGTGCCTTTGGTCGCTTCACGCGGGGAGGGCGTCAGTGACGAAATTAGCACAGTTAAAAGCCGTGTATGACGAACTGGCGAAAAAGCAACTTAAAGTCGGTTTCTTTGAGCACTCAACCTATCCGGACGGCACCCCGATAGCCTATGTAGCGGCGATTCAGGAATTGGGTTATCCGGCTGGCGGCATCCCCCCGCGCCCGTTTATGCGTCCGGCAATGACTGAACATCGTCAGGAGTATGGTCAGCTGATCGGCAGGGCAGTTAAAGCGGCAGTTAACGGTAAAATCACAGTGACCAACGGATTGACACAAATCGGGGCAAAGGCGGCGGGTGATGTGCAGATGTCAATAAAATCAGTAACCACGCCACCGCTTAATGATGCAACGATAGCTGCCCGATCCCGGCGTCACAGCAAAGGCAAATCGACCAACAAACCGCTGGTTGATTCCGGTCAGATGCTGCAAGCCGTCACCTTTGCCGTGGAGGATAAATAATGTTCGGTAATTTACATCGTATCGCGTCCCGGTACATCCCTCAGCAAAAAGTACTCTGGTATCGCTTTAAAAGCCGGGAGCCTGATGATTTGGGGCATGACCGGAATACGTATCACGACCTGGTTGAAGTTCGCGGGAGCTGGCAGGCGGTCGATACTCAGGACGCCATGTCGATGGGGCTTGATACTGCTCAGGTGTACCGCCGGTTTTATACCTCGCACGATATCAGCGGCATTCAGCGCGGCACCTCACCGGATTATCTGATGTTTAAGGGTAACCGCTATGACGTGACCGGTGATGCCGACTGGTATGAACAGGATGGCTGGAAATCAGTTATCTGCATTAAGGCGGGGGATCATGACAGACAATGATGTTGATATTGCCATCCGTAAGCAGTTGCTTGTTCAGCTGAAGCAGTCCGGTATCGATATCGCGGTAAAGGCAGGCTTTCAGTCAACAAAGCAGGGGCGTGAAGATAGTTTTGTGATGTTTTTCACCATTGGCGAGGCACCGCAGGGCTGGCAGAAACGCAGCTATAACGTGCAGGACAGAAACGCCAATCATCTGGAAGAGCAGCAGGCGGAAGTCACCTATCAGATGCAGGCATTTATCACTCAACGCGGCGACTATACCGCGAAAGACATTACCGCCGTTGTCAGGATGATCGTTAACTCATTGCCGTTTGTTGAAGCCTTGCGCAAGCAGGGGATCGGCATCCAGCGGGCGACCGCCATCCGCTCCCCGCATTTCGTTAATGACCACGGCGATTACGAACAAAACCCATCCTTTGATTTTAATGTGACATTCATCCGCACACTCCGGCCGGACACAGGCGTTGCCTCAGCGCTTACCCCGGACATTCACCGCATATAAGGTTCCACTATGCCAATTAAACAAACACGGTACGTCGATATCACCAGTGCGGTGATCGGCGCGTCTGCTGTGCCGATGCGAAAGCTGACGGCGCGGCTCTTTTCCACTAATCCGAAAATTCCCGCCGGGCATGTACTGGAATTTGCATCCGGTCAGGTAGATGAGCTGTTGGGTGAAAACACCCCGGAAGCTCAATTCGCCCGCCAGTATTTCAGCTACGTCAGTCCGGCACCGGTCAGTAAGCCGAAAGAGATACAGATTGCCTCTTATGAGCCGGTCGGTCGTGCGCCAACGTTGTTCGGTGCCAAAGCCGGTGCGCTGGCTGATCTGAAAATGATCGCTGACGGCACATTGTCAGTCACGTTCGGGAAGGTCACCAAAAGTTATAAAGATATTGATTTATCCGACGCCAAATCCTATGCCGATATCGCGTCACTGATTCAGGCAAAACTGAACGCGGAAAGTGAACCGCAGTTTGCCGGGGCTTATCTGACCTTTAACGCGCTGGACAGTGCGTTTGAGCTGAGCGGCGGGGTGCAGGAACGGGCATCCGTCAGCGTGGCGTATTCGGTACTGGCAGACGCTATGGGACTGTCAGCCGGACGCGCATCCGAGGGTAATCCGGCACAGACCCCGCTGGAGGCATTCAAAATTGCTGAACAGGTATCGGATTCATTCGGCAGTGCCACATTCCTGAGTGACTTATCACTGGATCAGGCGGTCACACTGGCACAGTACGTGTCCGGTGAAAATGTGAAGTATCAGCTTCATATCAGCGTGACAGAAGAGAGCGCCGAAGATTTCAGTGCAGCGCTGATCGGGACTGCATCTTCCGGGCTGAACCTGAAAACGGAAAGCGGATTTTTCATCCAGGCATTGCCGATGGCAGTGATGGCGGCAACGGATTACGACCGCACCAACGCGACGACAAACTATATGTTCCGTCAGCTTGGCGTGACCTTTCCGGCACAGGTCACCACCGATCAGGATGCGGACCGCTTTGATAAGCTGCGGGTGAACTACTACGGTGAAACCGCCGTTGCCGGTTCGCAGATCCGCTTTTATCAGCGTGGTTTCCTGTGCGGCAGTCACTCCAATCCGCTCGATATGAGTGTTCACGCCAATGAGCAGTGGCTGAAAGCCTGTATCGCGCAGCAGTGGTTCAGTCTGTTACTGGCGACCCGTGGTATTCCTGCCAACAAAGACGGGGAGGCGCGGGCACTGATGGTTATTGCCGGCGCAGTCACCAAAGCGGTAAACAACGGTACTGTCTTGCCGGGTAAAACCCTGACCGAAGTACAAAAAATCGCAGTGGCGGATGCGTCCGGTGATGATCTCGCCTGGCATGATGTGCAGGATAAAGGCTACTGGTACAACGCGCAGATTGTTGAAAGTACCGGTGAAAGCGGACTGCCTGAGTACGTCATGAAATACGTGCTGATTTACGGCAAAGGCGACTGGGTGCGTAAAGTCGATGGCTCACACAATTTAGTGTAAGGAACGCAATATGAATGATGTATCAGCAACCGGTCTTGCACTCGTTGTGCAGGCAAGCAAAACATTCCCGACCGGTATTTTTATCACCGCATTTGCCGATGATGCCGATCCGCTGGATTTACCGGCGGTCGATATCGCGCAGGTCGGTATGGATATCAACGGCAATCTGGTGAGCTGGTCAACACCCACGCCGCAGACAGTCACAGTGAACGTGCTGGCGGGCAGTGAGGAAGATCAGAACCTGTCCATCCTGCTGGAAGCCAACACGGCTAAAAAGGGTCGTCGTCATGCCGGTGACATTATCACCATGGTCGCCTCCTACGGTGACGGCTCCACCACAACCGCCCGTAACGGACGCATCACCAACGGCAGCCGGGGTAACTCCGCTGCCAGTGCCGGACGTCTCAAATCCAAGCAATACACCTTTGTGTTTCAGGATTTTGACTCCACACGGGTGCGTTAATTTTCGTTCATCTCCGGCGGGCATGTCCCGCCTTTTTTTATGGAAAAAATCATGCTGATTAAGCCGAAAGAAGTGGCAATTAAAGATGTGGACGGCATTGAAAAAATGTTCGTCATCAGCCGCCTGCCTGCGGTAACAGGGCGTGAAATTCTCGCCAAGTACCCGCTGTCCAATGCTCCGAAAATCGGGGATTACGAGGTCAGCAAAGAAGCCATGCTGAAAATGATGGCGTATGTGTGCGTCACGGTTGACGGCGAAGAAATCCCGCTGAAGACATCGACACTGATTGATAACCATGTGCCGGACGGGGAATCCCTGATCCGCCTTGAGCTGGAAATGCTGAAATATAACACCAGTTTTTTCGGCAGCGGCGGGAACTCCGGCTTCCTGCCCTTCCTCATCAGCAAGGTAGGCAGTTCACTCCCGTCAGTTATAAAAACGCTGATGGCTTCGTTGCAGTCATCCTCAGTGAAGGGTTCGCCACCCTCACCGAACTCAAAACCACAGTAGATCTTGAAGAGGCGATGGACATGTGGGAAATCGCCATCATCAACCGCTATAACGAAGCGCAGGCCGCTTCAAAGGACAGATAATGTCAATGATGGATACGTTTGTTCAGGTATTTGAGTTTGATACCCGGCAGGCTGACAGTGCATTTGACCGTGTCCGGCGATCAACAGATGACATTATCGACGGCATGAAACAGACGCAGGAAGCTGCACAGCAAGGATCTGATTCACTCGGCAGTGTAATGAATGAACTCTGGCAGTCACTGCAAAGTCTGTCCGGCGATCACCCTGTCGATTTTTCCACTAATGCTGCCGATGTGGCAGAGCAGACCGGTGCGGTAAAAGCACAGGTGGATGCAGTAACGGATTCCCTGTCAACGCTGGAATCTCAGCAGGCGGGATCAGATGCCAAATGGCAGGATACACAAGCCTCACTGACGGGCGCGGAGGAAGGGTATCAGGCACTGGTTCAGGCGGTGGCGGCACTGAGTGGTGATGTTGCTGTCCTGACTGATGAAGAGAGTCGCGGCAATGCGGTCAGGCGTCTTGCGGGCGCGATGATTAAAGCCTTGCAGGGTGACTATAAAGAGCTGATCCGGATTGTCGAAGAAGCCCGCCGAAAGGGTGCCGAAGCTGGTGAAAGCGAAGTAGATACTCAGAAAAAAGTTCAGGACGAACTGGATAAAACAAACGGGAAGTACAAGAAAGCCGGGGAATCTGTCGCCGGATTTGCCAAAAAGGCACTGGCGGCGGTCGGGCTGTTTATGGGGGCGTCAGCCATTGTCGGTGAGGCGGTTTCCCGTGCGGCTGAAATAGAATCCCTTGATAAATTCGGCAAAAAAATAAACGTGGCCACGGCAGATGTTGATGCGTTTGCCGGATCTATGGCAGAACTCGGCGGCACCCGCGAGGCGGCACAAACTGACATGGAAGCCATGGCGAAATCCTTTGGTTTTGCCGGTAACTCCATGGAAAAAATCCTGAAAACTGCCGATAAGGTGCAGGGGATGAAATTCGACAAAGCCAAAGCCACACTGGCGGGGCTTGGCGTATCGGATGATAAAACTGTCGAGCTGATGATGAAGGGGCGCAAAGAGCTTGAGCGGACGATGGGAATACAGAAAGAGTATTCCGGTATCACCAAAGATAGCATTGCGCAGTCAATTGAATTTAATAAATCCATGCAGAGCTTTAAACAGTCATCCGGGCTGTTAAAAAACAGCTTTATGGAAATGGTGATCCCTGTCCTCGCCACAGGTCTGAAATGGGTCGGTAAATTTGTCCTGTTCTGCAAAGAAAATAAAACGCTGCTCACCGGCTTTTTTATCGCCATCGGGGTCGCGGTTGCCGCTTACTACGTCCCGCCTATGCTGGCGGCGGCTGCGGCAACACTTGCCGCCACATGGCCCATTATCGCCATCATTGCCGTTATCGCTCTGCTGGCGGCAGCATTTGCGCTGGTCTATGACGACATCATGAATTTTATCGACGGTAACGACTCGATGATCGGTCGCATACTGGATAAATACCCCGCACTGAAAACCGTCATCCTTGCTTTGTGGGAGGCGTTTAAAGTCCTGTTCGATTTCATTATGGCGGTCGTTATGGTCGCTGCGGATATCGTGGTGGACGCCTACAAAATCATGAATAAGGCGCTGAATGATTTTATCGGCTGGCTGACTGCCAGCATTCAGGGCGTGATGGCATGGGGTGATGATTTCGGGAAGGTATTCGACACGGTATCGGACACCGTTGTCGGCATCTTCAAGTGGCTGTGGGAGCAGATAAAAACCTATCTTGACTGGATCAACAACGGTCTGGACATGATAAAAAACGGATGGGCGACCGTTAAGGGCTGGTTCGGTGCCGGTGATGATATGGAGGTTAATCAGACTGTTAACCGTACCGTAAATGACCGGGGGCAGATTGAGAACGATGTCCCGCAAGACCCGCCATTAAGTGATGAAGATGCCAATAAACTGGCAGGCGAACTGACTCACCATCTGGCAAACCTTTCTGCTAATCCGATGAACTCCGTTACCAGCCAGGCTATCAGCAACCAATCAAGCACGACCAATGAAACCAACCTGTCTATCGGCGAGGTGAAAATTGAGACGCAGGCGACTGATGCGCAGGGTATGGCAAGCGGAACCAAAGACGCACTGAATTCGCAGTTACAGGATTTAGGACAGCAGCACGGAACGGGGATGGCAAAATGATAACGGAAGTGAAAATCTTTGATACGGAATCGTTCGCCACCTTGTTCGACTCCGTCAGTCCGATTCAGATAAACGTGCGTGATGAACACAAGGCAACACAGTTTCAGGTGGAATCCGGCGAAACCCGCAGCGATCACATTGTGGTGAATGCGGTGGAAATCGGCATGGATCTCATCATCACCGGGGAGCTGAAAGATGCGTTTGAGGCTATGCAGCAGGCGTATGACCAGCACAAACTGGTCGGTGTTCAGACACGGGTAAAAACCTATCAGCCCATGCTGATGGTCAATTTTTACCACGATGAAATTCCCGATATGGCGGATGCCATAAAACTCTCTCTGCGCTTCACAGAATGGCGGACGGTTGAACCGGAATACGGGGATCTGCCGCCGCGTAAAGTGGCTAAAAAAGAGCAGTCCGGCACGGTTAACCGCGGAAAGGTTCAGACAAAAGAAGCCGATACCGCAACGAAGAAAAAAGGCTCTGTCGCGACACGTATCGCCGATGGTGACTGGAGTATCTGATGAAAATAATACCACTGAACACCGTACCTAATCAGCGCCTGCGGGTCACGCTCGGCGGACGGGAATGGGAGCTGACCATCAAAGCCGCGCGCGGGGTGATGTGCTGCGATATCCGGCGGGATGATGTCATCATTGTGCAGGGTATACGCATGATGCCGGAGCAGCCGCTGATCCCGTATCGTCACCTCACGTCAGACGGTAATCTTGCCGTACTGACGGAGGGTGACACTCTGCCGTGGTGGGAGTTGTTTGATAAAACGCAGACACTGATTTATTGGGGGGATGATGATTGATTTACGCCGGGTGCGCTGCGGTGTCGAAGTCAACGGGCGCATGCAGTGGTATGAGGGATTGCGCATACGCGCCAGCGGCACCAAATACGCCAATCCGCTACAGAATGAATGCACCGTTAATATTGACGGATTGAATGCCGAAACGCGCACCATGCTGCTGACGGAAACCAGCCCGTATGCAGGCAGTAAGACCCCTAACCGGCTGATTGTTGAGGCCGGGCGTGTTGGTTCCGGTGTGTTCCGCATCTTCTCCGGCGATATCGTCAGTGCCGAAATCACCTCACCGCCTGACGTTACCCTGACCCTGAAAGCGAAGACCAATAACGCGTCATCCCGTGACATTGTGTCATCAGAAGGGAAAGCACTGGCAAAAATGAGCGAAATCGCCGCCGGGATAGCAAAGGATTGCAACGTCTCTCTGGATTTTCAGGCGACCGATAAAAATATTGCTAACTGGTATTTCTGCGGTGCCGCACTAAAGCAGGTGGATCGCTTACAGGAAGCCGGCAACGTAAAAGCCTTCATTGATGATGATGTGCTGTATGTCAAAGACAGCAACAAAGCGCTCACCGGCAGGCTGCGGGTCCTTAATCAGAAAAGCGGCATGGTCGGCATTCCCAAAGCCACCGAAAAAGGCATTGATGTGACTTACCTTATCGATGGGGAATCCTCTCTCGGCGGCATGCTGCGACTGGAAAGCAAATTCAATCCCGCTCTGAACGGGGATTATCTCATCGAGCAACTTAAATTCGATATCGCCTCACACGACGATCCTTTCTTCTACCAGGCAAGTTGTAAACGAGCCTGACACAGGTAAAACCATGAATCAACCAAACAGCGACCAGGCGAATGACGGCAGTCTCGCCGGGCAGTTCTCGGCTGCGTTCCGTAACCTGCTGATGAACATTGACGACATGCTGCCTGCCACTGTCGTGAGTTACGACGATGTCACCAACCGGGCGGTGATAAAACCCCTGGTGATGATGGTATCCACAGAAGGTCAGAAGATCGGGCGCGGGGCGTTGCCGAATATCCCGGTATTCCGGTTCGGCGGCGGCGGGTTTTTTATCCGTATGCCGGTTAAAGCCGGTGATTTTGGCTGGTTAAAAGCCAATGACCGCGATATCAGCCTGATATTTCAGCGCGGCGGACTGGAGGATGAACCAAATACCGCCCGGCTGCACACATTCAGCGATGCCATGTTTTACCCCGACACACTAAAAGGCTGGGTGATTGACGGGAAAAACACCGATGCGCTGGTTATTCAGTCAACGGACGGCTCTGTCTGCCTCTCCCTTCACGCGGACAAAGCCGTACTGGACACGCCGCTGCTTGAGGTTAACGCCCCGGAAACGGTTTACACCGGCAACGTCACCATCAACGGCAACCACGCGGTAAACGGTAACAGTGACTCAAACGGCGGCACCATGAAGCATAACGGGAAAGATATCGGCTCTACCCACAGGCATTCCGGGGTTCAGGGTGGTGACGGTAATTCAGGAGAGCCGGTATGAAGACATTCAATGTTAACGGAAACAACGATCTCTGCCTTGGTAATGACGACAACCTGTCCGTGGTGCAGGGTGAGGTGGCAGTGAAAAATACCTGCTCACAGTATGTCAAAGCCCTGCGCGGTGAAATGCTGCACAAAATGGATAAAGGCATTCCGTACTGGAAAACCACGTTCGGACGGCAGGCGGATTTGCCGCTGTTCGAGGCGGCGTTCCGGGAGCGCATGCGGGAAATTCCGCAGGTGACGGCGGTGGTGTCATTCAGTGCCACGCTGAGCGATAACGAGCTTAATTACGTTGCAGTTTTACAAACCGAGTACGGGAGCATCACGCTAAATGGCTGATTATAAATATATTACATCGTCCGGCGTTATTATCCCTGACACCGGCGACCAGCGTACGGCGGTTGAAGATGAGTTTAAGGCGGTGTTCGGTCAGGATCTGGACGTCTCCCCGGAGACTCCGCAGGGGGTGCTGATCACCATGGAAACCGAGAACCGTGATGCGGTTGCCCGTAATAATGCAGAGCTGGCAAACCAGATTAACCCGGACATTGCCGGCGGGGTGTTTCTGGATGCTATCTGGGCGCTGATGGGCGGGCAGCGGTGGGATGCCACGCGGTCAATACTGACGCAGGTTGCATTCGGCGGTGTGCCGGGAACCATTATTCCCAAAGGCTCACTGGCTGAAACGATGGCCGGCGATCAGTTTTCCACGACCCGGGCACTCATTATCGGTAAAGACGGAAAAACAACCGGCGATATGCGGGCAGTTGACACCGGGCTGACCGAATGCCCCGCCGGGCAGCTTAACGGAATTGCCAGCTCAGTTCTCGGATGGGAAACCGTGACCAACCCGACCAGTGCAGTATTGGGGCGCGTTGCCGAATCTGATTTACAGTCACGCCGCCGCCGTAAACTGACTCTGGCAAAAAACACGGTCAGTGTCGGCGAGGCGATCACCTCTGCGCTGTATGAGTTGGAAGGTGTGCGCTCTCTGGCTTACCGCGAGAACTACACTGATGTGCCGATGATATTTGAGGGGGTCACTATGGTGCCCCACAGTGTGTATGTCTGTGTCGAGGGAGGAGACAGTCAGGAGATTGCCGGAGCCTTGTTGCGCACAAAGACCATCGGTGCCGCGTTTAACGGCAGTGAGGAAATTGAGGTGCCGGAGCCGGTCAGCGGTCAGACCTACAATGTTAAATTTGACCGGGCGAAAGAGGTGGTGCTGTTCTGCCGCGTCACGGTAAAGAAAACATCCGTGGACGCACAGACCATTATTCCGGCAGCGGTGGAGGCGTGGGCGAACGGGGAAACAGAGGGGGACGGCGGACTGGTCGTCGGACGCGAGGTGTCGCCGTTTGAAATATCGGCAGGCGTTAACAGCGCAGAACCGCGCCTGTTTGTCACCCGCGTGGAGCTTTCACTGAACGGCACTGACTGGTCATCAGACACATTTCCTGTAAAGCTGACGGAAGTCGCCAGAATCAACCGCAGCGCGGTGCAGGTGGTGTTTGTATGACACAGACCATTCAGAGTATCACCCATCACTCAGACCTGTTACGGGCGATCCTGTGGCAATACGAAGGTGCCGGCAACCTCAAAGCACTGGCGCGGTATAAATCGGACTGGTTTGAACGGGCAACGGTGGATTTCTGGCAGAACTGGTACCGTGATGTATTTAACATCGACACCGCCGATGACTTCGGGCTGTCGGTCTGGTCGCGGATACTGGACGTGCCGCTCGGGATTGACATCCCGCCGAGTGATAAAGCCAAAATTGGTATCGGGTTCGGCAGGAAAAAAGCCAACTTCCGGGCAAACTTCCGGCGCAACGCAGATTACACCCTGTCACTGACCCCGGAACAAAAGCGGCTGATTATCCGCATGCGGTATTTCAACCTGACGCAAAGCCCGACCGTTACCAATATCAATGAATTTCTTAAGCGGTTTTTCTGGAATGAGGACAGCAAAGTCTTTGTGCTGGATCCGCTCGATATGACGTACATGTATTACGTCTTCAATTTCAACCCTGATGAGCGCCTGCGCGTTCTGCTGGAAAACTTCGACCTTATGCCGCGCCCGTCCGGGGTCGGCGTCAAATACCGGATCGTGACTAAGAAAGCATTCGGTCACGGCGAATACCGTAAAAACTTCCTGAGCAGTAACTTCGGAGCATAAAATTCATGACTAAAATATTTAAAGTCCCCTTTGCAACACAAGGGGATCGCGCTGCTATTCCTGATGATATTCAGGCTGACGGGTCTCTGTCTTACGTTCAGGGCTACGGTTACGACTATGAACGTGACCAGGTAACAGACCCGGCGGCAAAAGATATCGAGCGCGAGAAGATGAACGGCATTTTTTATGACATTACAGGTGCCGTGGGTGAATTGCAGGCGTTCGGTATGCCGGTATGGGCAGTAGAAGGCAAGCCGTATGCTGTCCGTGCCGTTGTATATCACAATAAAAAAGCCTGGCAATCGAAGGTTGAGAATAACAATATTGAACCTGTCGCGGGCGCTGCGTGGGCTGAACTGAAAGCGGATCTGACAGCAGGTGATATTGACGTTTACACCAAAGGTGATGCGGATAAGAGATATCAGCCGTTGGGTAATTATCAGGCAGCGGGCTACAGTTATTCAAAAGCAGAGTCTGATACCAATTACCAGCCAAAAGGCAATTATGCCCCGACCGGCAATTACGCCTATAAAGGTGATAGTTACACCAAAGCAGAGGGAGATACGCGGTATCAGGCGAAAGGGAATTACGCTCCGGCAGCTGATTATGCAATGAAAGGTGATAGTTATACTAAGGCAGAGGCTGACAACCGGCATCAGCCAAAAGGAAACTATCAGGCAGCGGGTTACGGCTATTCAAAAGCAGAGTCTGATTCCAGCTATCAGCCGAAAGGTAACTATGCCCCTACAGGCAATTACGCCTACAAAGGTGACAGTTATACCAAATCGGAATCAGATGATAAATATCAACCCAAAGGCAACTATCAGGCGGCGGGCTACAGTTATTCAAAAGCGGAATCGGATAATAGGTATCAGCCGAAGGGACAGGCTGTAGGTGCCAACACTGCCAATAAAGCAATAGCAGGATGGTGGAAGTGTGGTAATACCGGCATTATGCATCAGTGGAATACTCAGACATGGTATGCGGGGCAATCATTAGATTTTAAATTCCCAATAGCATTTCCTAATGCATGCATTGCGGTAATGGTAACGGATAGCTTGGGATATCAATCAATGGGGACGAAAAATAGAAGCCGAACTGGTTTTACCTTGACAGGCAATCAGAGTAGCTTGGGTTTTAGTTATTTTGCAATAGGCTATTAACGCTTATATTATGTTGATGGGGTTGTGTCGTATAGGGTAATTTTGATGGGTAATTATAGCGGCATACACGTATGCCGCTATAATTTCTTGACTTATTTTCTTATAGCCGATTCAAATTCTTTAATGAATAGGTCGTAATTCATAGTTTCCTTAGACCACGCTAGTGCATTTTTGCTGAATTGGTCATAGTTTTTAATGATGTTTTTAATTTCTGATGCGCATTTTTTGGGGTCAATTAATTTAGGAGGAGCGAGGTGATCATTAATAGGGTCATAGACATCATGGGGAAAATCAACATTTAGTCCTGTTGCTTTATGGTATTCTTCCACTGAAATGTCTGGAGTGATACCAATGCCACATTCTTTATCTTTTACCGCTTCTGGTTGCCCATTCAATAAAGGGAATATGACCGGCACGCCATTTGACATGGCTTCAATACATGATAAACCGAAGGCCTCAGCAACTGGTGTGCTAATGTATATATCAATAGTTGAGTAAAATCTTGACATATCAGATTGATAGCCAATAAATTTAATCTTTTCCTCTAACCCTAATTTAATGACCAATTCTATTAGTTCATTTTTTTGCTCACCATCGCCAGCTATAATTAATCTGGCATCCATTCCTTGCTCGGCAAGGGATTTAATACAGAGAATTGCAACTCCAATACCCTTCAGACCAACCAGCCGAGAGGCGACTCCCAGTGTAATAGGTTTTTCATGGTTAATCATTTTAGATGATGGTAAGGGCTCTATTGGTAATCGGTTTATTACCGTATTTATCGAACATGATGGATTGAACCTTAATTCCATAACTCTTTTCGATGCGTTAGAAACAGCAATGGCAAGGTCTAGCATCTTAAAAAAAAGATATGGTTTTTTCATTGATTTCATATTGCCAAGAACAACCATGGTCATAATAAACCAAAGTAGTATTTTTGGGTTTATAGGGTAATCGTGGTATGAAATCCCAAACAATAGTTATATCTGCTTTGCTCTTTTCTATTTTTTTTAGCCAGTACAATCTTTCTTAAAAACGTTGGGTATTTTATTGTTGTAGACCCAATGAAATTAGAAAACCTAATGTTTAATTGTGATATTTCATTTTTTTATGTTTTTATTTACACTGTTGCTGGTACATAAAATTTCATTATCAAAAGAGCTACTCTTTAAATATTCAAGAAAGAGGCGCTCAGCACCGCCAAATCCTTGCAAATTAATTAAATGTAATAATTTCACTCTATTTTTTCCTGTAATATTATAGATCGCATGGATGCTGCATTAAATTAAATGAAAGAACATCATGGTTTTGGCTTTTTACTACCCTGGCGGGCACACCAACGGCAGTCACATTAGCAGGGATGTCGTACACAACAACAGATCCTGCTCCAATTTTAGCGTTACTTCCAATAGATACATTTTCAATAATGCAGGAATGAGGGGCAATATAAACATTGTCGCCGATGGTTGCTGCTTTCCCTTTATTTGCCCCGATCGTTATTTGATGACTTATGTTGACGTGTTCACCAATTATTGTTGTCGGGTTAATGCATATACCACCGACTGTTATATGTCCAATATACAATCCTCCACCGATAACCGTTTCAACGGGAAGAAATATATTAAATTTTTTGCATTTTTTCTTATAAAATAGGCGTGCCAATTTTCGGATCGGCCAGCTTTCGTGATTACTCGCACGAAACCAGAATAAAAAATTAAACGACTCATTTTTTATGAATGTCCGATAAAAAGAATAGAATGTTAACTTGCTGTTATATCTAAAAAAATCGGCGATTATTAGTTTTTTTATATTAGAACGAATACTCATAATTAGGTGTCACCGCTTTGTTTTCTTCACGATATCATACCATATTCACCCGCAGCCTGTTGATACTGCGGACGGGTATAATTTGATAATATTGTGATGCATTGGTTCATCATGTGGTAACGCAATCGCTTCAAAACCCCTCAACCACACCGCAGTCAAGGGGCATACATCCGTATTTACCTTCTCTCTGTCGCAATAACCTTATCCGCCGCTACCTGGGCAAGAAAGCCGGAGCGGCTACCGTATTCGGGATGCTGAGCGACAAACTGATCGATACGGCGGATCAGCAGTGAGGGCAGAGTTACATTTATCTTCTCCGCTTTCCCCATCAGTCGGGTAATATCGACATCAACCAGCGCCCAAACCGCACCGGCATACTCCGGGTCGTTAACCCACTTTTCGATACTGGTTACTTCCGGAATAGCCTCGCCATCTTCGACAAGTAACTCAATATGCGCCTCTATAGCTTCATGTGCGCTTTCAATCGCATCCTGATAATCATCACCACCAGAAAAGCAGCCCGGAATATCAGGGACACGAACGCCGAAAGATGAATCGCTTTTATCAATAGCAACGGGATATAACATTAAAACCTCCGGTAGGAGGGGCTTAAAGCCCCGCCTGTTTTTTGATGCTTTTTAGTGTGGGTAACGGTATATCTTTGTGTGGATGTTTTACTGTTACCAACCCCTTTTTTGTCGGGTGCTTAAACTGGTGATGACTGCCTTTTACTCTTACCAGATACCACCCATCAGCTTCAATCATTGCTATTGCATTTCTGCTATCCATCCTCCGGCTCTCTGTTTTGTTTCGATGGGGTTATAGTAACCCTTAACTGGTTGGGCGTCAATATATTTAGGGGTTATAGTGGTTATATGTTTTTGTGTGGTGGTGGGTGAGGTTATTTATGCGGGGATCTGAGTTGTGGGTGATGGTTGGGGTTTTAGTGATGGGACACATTTGGGACGCAAATGGTTTTTGATGTGTTTAATACCTTTTCAATCTTTTTAATTGTTGGGACGTGAAAGCGTGACTTAATGCGGTATCTAATTGATTAAACAATAAAACTACTGACTTGTAATCAGTAGGTCACCAGTTCGACTCCGGTAGCCGGCACCATATAAAACCCGTTATCTCTTTGAGATAGCGGGTTTTTTCTTTTGTGCTCACCAACGACACTTAGGGGGTGTGGGACATATTTGGGACTGAAGTTTATGAATCAACAGTATGAATGCAATTAAAGGCACAAAAAGTTATTTGTGAGATTAAAGATGGCAAAGCAAGAGGAACGCAGTGGGATGCATCGTATAAGTAAGCGGGTAGCGCAATAACCACAGACCATGGATGGCTTGTAATTCAGATCACACATCACCTCTTAACTGAGGCTTTTTGCATCACCAGGTGATTAACATGAGGGAAACTTATTGCAAGGAAATACAAGAAATCATACAGGCTTCCCGGATAAAATATCAAGTTATTCAGATTCAATTCAAACAGCCCGCCAAGTGCAGTTTTTTATTTCCCGGAAATCATCATCAATAAAACAGTGTCACCACAACAGTGTCAGTATAATTTCCTGATACCGGCCAGTCCTGTGGCGGTATAGCACCATGTACAGTTACACTCTGACTGTTTCCATTATCAGATACCATACTTACTGTATTGGTATGAATACTGTCACCCCACGGCGCTGAATTTGCCGCATCCTGATAAAGCTGATAGCTGACACAATTTCCCTGGTTACAAAGCTGCCGGCTGTTATCTTTATAATGCAGGCCGGGACCCAGTCCCAGATAAAACGATGTATTGACAGGGCATCTGGCTGTAATTTTGGCTGTTGTTTTTGAGGCCAGTTTTTTCCCGCTGACGGGTGACAATGTGCCGAAATTCATATCACTGACACTGTCTATCTGACATCCCTGTCTTATTTCTGTACTGGCGGATGACTGAACTGTCCGTAAATTTGTTTCCGGCATTGCACTACAGGTGGGTAATTGCGCCTGTTTTTCTGCCGCCATAAACTTAATTACAGTAGAGAATCCATAATTGTAATAAGACGATGCCACCAGTGATGTCTGGTTCGGCATTATTTTTGCAGACAGATTAAAATAGGCTTCTTTAGTGGATGCGGTAGGAAGGACATAATCAATTTGCGCGTATTGTTGTGTCGAACGGCTTAAAGGAACACTCTGATCATTAAGCGGATAAAGATTAAAATAGAGCTCATTTGCCGGATAGCTGTTTGTCCGCATAGATAACGGAGCCTCATCTTGTAAACGCAGGCAGGCACGGATATACCGTGTCGAGTTTTCATAGTTATTACAGGTGAAAATAACCCTTCCGGTTGTTGAATTAGCCTGACCCTGAGTGCTGGTACCGAAATTAAATGCGGTGCCACTTCCGTTCCAGCAATTGCTGCTTGCAAATGCAGTCGGAGACAGGAAGAATATACCAATGAAAATCAAATAGTTATTATTTACAAGCATATTGCATTTTCCTCAGTAAAGGCTGCGGTGCTTTGTTTTATGTCCGGTATCTGAATATGACATTGACCTTCCGGCCAGGTCACATTAATTGTTTCTCCGGGAGCCCATGATTCCAGGTAAATCCGGCTGTCATACCCGACAATTGTTTTTTGTGTGTTATTTTCTGTTGTCACTGTTGCTGCAAAGGGCATAGGTTGCCCGCCTTTTTGTGTCAATTTCAGCAACAAGGCCCGTGTTTGGTATACATTAAAGGTTACTCTGGTTCCGCTGCCATCTCTTAATATCACGTTTTTTTTCAGTGTCTCTGATACGATAATCGGCAGGAAGTGACAAAGCATTAATTCTTATTTTTTGTGGTTCATATCCATACAGGTCATTAAGTAGTAAAAATCCGTTTTCATCTGTTTTACCCACCTCAACATTTTGCAGATAGACCGGGATCTCCGGTATTCCGGATGTGTCAGCAATTGCGAATGCATTTCCCAGCGTCCGCATAAAATAAAATTGACCATCCAGAAGACCTATCGCTCCATTACTGCCGGCAAACCAGCTGTCCTGACTGTTATTACGGTTATAACCAAGCTGCCATTCGTTTATTTCATTACGGCGGCTGATATCGGCATGAAGACTATTATTATGACCTGTCAGGGATGATAATCCCCATCCCCAACCTGTTTTGTCCGGTACCAGACTTTTCTGGTATTGAATTTGTTGGTTAACGCGCTGATCTTCATAGCTGGTCTGAAGCGATACATAATGCTCAGAAGATAAGGGAATATTAAGCATAAGATATAAGGCATGATCATTCTGATTTGTCAGTTCTTTGGTTGCATTGACTGATAATGTAAATGAATTATCCCATGTCCGAGTCCAGGAGATATTCGCATACTGCACTTTTGCAGACGGATATTGTCTGGTTACCCATCCGCTGCCAAGTGTTCCTATATTGTCAAATGCCTGACTGATAAATACACTGTCAGATGTTTTCGGCAGCGTATTACCTGCCATTACCGACATATCCGCATAATTACCGCTGAATTGCTGATGATCAGCCGATATATTGAACTGAGGATTATTCCATTGCCATCCGGTACCCCATTGTGACCCGTTATTATTCCGGTAACGGCTCAGTGCCGCATCAGTCCGGAATACGCCAAGATAAGGTGAGATAAGCCAGTGATAGCCAGCTCCTGTATTCTGAAGTGCACTGTTTATTTCACTGTGTGCAGCCAGTGTAATTTTATTACTTAATCCGTAGCGTCCGTCACCGACAACCATTAACCGGGGGTCGTAGCTGAAAGAGCGGTCACTGTAACCATCACGCAGCCAGCCGGTGCTTATATCCCATGTATACAGCCCGGGGGATAATAATTGATTAGTGTTATAAAGCGATAAATCAATTTTCTGCTGCTGTCCGTTAATATCGGTAATGACAAGCTGCGCATTACCGGCACCGGAGAAATAGGGTGCGGTATTTAATGTGAATTGTCCCGGCTCAACCCGTTGTGTGCTGTTTTTCATGCCCTCGATATATAAATCAACCGTCGAGGGCAATACGGCGGTACTGCTGTAAATAGGTTGTGATGCAGTATTAAAATTAGGTTGAACGGTGTAGTTATGTGAAAACCGGATACCACCGAACCGGACTCTGTTGGTCCCTGATTGTCCGCCGGTAATGCTGTCTCCGAGTGTCAGTACATTTAAAGAATCAACATTACTGTATGTCCAGGATGTCATCAGCCGGGTAAAGGTATTATCTGTTATGTCATTTGTGCGGGAAATCCGGGTATTAAATGATGATGAAAAATTTCCCTGACCATAACCAAATGCCCGCAGTTCAGTATATGCACTGGCACTGTCTGTGTATTTATCCTGACTGGCAAACAGGTCATAGTTAATGACCCCGCCTTTAATTGCCGGGGCTATCTGGTCTTCTTTCAGTAAAAAGCCCTGTTCCGGGGAGGATTTATTCTGATGCCCGGCAAGCCGGCTGCTTTCGGCTGTAATAGCGAGGGATTGTGTCAGAGGATCATAATTAAATGTAAATCCGGGCTGTGGCGTTAGTTTTATCCAGCCATCCTGTTTGGGTAATGTTTCTGTGTTTAAGTTCAGAGACTGGCTTTCTTCCTCTGACAGCCAAAAAGTATCACCTTCTTTTCTTACCGGGATAAGATCCGGTATTGCCCGTTTATTAACTGAAACATCAAGATAAAGCAGTTCTGTTGCAGGTGCCGCAAATCCACCTGTGGTATACAAGGCGGTACTAATCAGAATGAATAACGAAATTCTGAGGTTCTGAATGTTCATTAATAGTCACTTTCAGTGTCTGTCCTGATGACAGGTTGCCCGGTATAGGCCATTGCATCTGACTGTTTGCCAGCACATATCCCAGCAATCCTTTATTAATAATTTGTTCTTTTCCGTTACTGACAATCGCAATATCACTTAATTTGATGTGTTGGGCATTATTATTGCTAACCTGAAGTGTTGCCGGTTGTGTGCGGCTATTAATGCGAACATCAATTTTATGATTATCAAGAGGTTCTTCTGGTGTATTAATAAAAACAGGCAATGAATAACGAAGTAAAAAATTGACCGCACCATCACTTTTCGGAGCATCATTTCCCGGTAACTCATCAATTACAAGGCGGTATGATTGTTCTGTCCCTGATGTTTTAAGTCCCGGAATAATGATACGGATTAACTGTTGTTGTCCTGGCGGAATATCAGTAATCGGCGGGCTGACAATAATATTTTTTTGTTTCTGACAGTTTATTTTTATCGTTTTGTTGTTCCCAGAGGAATATCCGGATTTGGGCATTAATAGCGGTACTTCCGGCGTTAGAAACATAGACGGCTTTCACTTTTTCATCTGGTGAAAAATCGATATTGACCGGATAAACCTGCAATGTTGCCGCATCAGCAGATAAAGAGATCAATAAAGCTGAGGTAAGAAAAATCCCTAATCTTTTATATATTGATTTAAACATAAAATAAGCCGGTATAAGACGGAAAAGGAGTCATAAAGACTCCTTGCGTTTTGTGTGTGATCAATAATCTACTAAAATAGAAACCGTATCTTTATAAACACCAGCCGGAGCCTGTTTCAGTGTATTTGCTGCAATTTTACCGTAGATTTTTAATTGCTGGGCAGAACCGGTACCGGTTTCTGCTGTTCCGGTTGTCATCGGAATTTTACCTGCCTGGTCGGTATATAAAGCATAAGAGACTTTATTACCACTGTTATCTTCCAGCATATATTCATCTGCGGCATCGGCCGTTAATTTATAGTTAGTTCCCTGGGTACATGTCACGGAGGCTGTAGCATCCGTGGTTTGCTCACCAGCATTACTGAACTGGTTACCGAAATTCATATCACTGACAGAAACCGTACAGGCTTTAAGTACAGTCAGATAAACATTCATGTTCGCACTAACTTTTTCTGATGTAATCGTACTGGCAAAAGTAGTCGCAGAGGTAGATAACATCACTGCTAAACCTAAATATTTAATCTTTTTCAACGCGGGTTTACCTTAGTGGGGAGTGCTGTGTTTATTTATATAATTATCATTTTCATACAGTTATAATTTTAAGTAATTTAAAATTAACATTTGCATCAGATGATTTTTTTGTTTTTAGTAAATAGGGGGTTTACAGATACTTCCTATTTTTTATATTTTAAAATAATTGTATAGAAGATCAATAGATGTGGGGTTTAATTTTAGTATATAAGTAATATACGAAGTATTGCTCTGACTATTGGTGAAAAAATAGCTTAAATCTGTAGAAAACTCGAGTATCTTTTTTTTGTTCATTATTAGCTGCTGAAACATTAAAATAGCTGCTATCTGCTACGTATTAGTCGATTAGGTAATAATAACTATTTTCATGTTGAAAATAAGTGAAATAACGTTAATAACAACAGACCATGCCTGATATTAGCTAATTCCGCCTGAGTCATAATGTTAAGAAAAAGTAATGTTCCTGCTACAGCAGAGTGATACTTTATACCATCAGAACACCAGTAAGAGTTTGCTGGGTATTACATTAAAAAATACAGACTATGATCCAATCCGTTAATCAGGTCGCATGATTAATCTCCGGGGTGAGCACAGGGGATAACAAAACCTTATTTCGGTATTGTCTGAAAATAGTCTGAATCTGTCGCAGATAAAAATATCACCTATTATAATGCACTTTATCTGATATCATCTGACAGTGAATGTCATATAAAATAGTGTGTTATGAATATAATGTGAGTATTACTCCGACCGTTTTTTTTATTTTCACGAAGAATATTTATATCCGATATAATAAGTAAATATTACTAATGATGAAAATATCAGAGCGAATAAGCAGTTATTCATCATTATTTCCGGACAGTAAGCGACGGGAACAACGCCACCGGTGAAGCACTATAATCATAATTCAGTTTATTGCAGATAGGGACGATACGTTATGACTGATAACCACGATATGCCGGATTATTCAGAATTGAATTATGAGGCCATCTCGCAGTGCAATATAATTAAAGATAAGTTATTGGCAGCGTTGGAAAAAAGAAATAAAGAAATGCAGCGTTTGCGTATAAAAGCGCAGGAGATCCAGCGTGATTATCCCGGGGATCTGAAAAAACTTCAGGCACACATGCGTGAAATGAAAGACTCCAATAATGAAGTGATGTCTCTGGTCAGAGAATACAATGTATGGGCTGAAAAAGCGGGCCAGGAAAAACTGGTATTAGAATGAATCCGGCGATATGTTAATAAAGAAAAATAGATCCTGTTATTTTTCTGCCACTATCTTATTTTTTATTGTTCTGCTTTTCTCTGTTTTTATTAAACAGACAGCAGAAGGTAAAACCTCGGACAGCAGCAGAATTAACTTTTTATCAGCAGAATCAGCTGATGAATTGTACCGGATACTCCGTTCACGGACGGCACCTGACAGGGCGGCTATATTAAATCGTCTGCCGGATGAAGTGGTGATGCAATACGCGGATAACCGCCTTGCTCTGTTTAATCAAACGCTGGCAGATGATCCGTCCGGCAAGCGTTGTTTCCGTGGTATCTATCCTGAAAACCCTGCAATATACATCTCCGCAGTACAGATAAAGCCGTTTATGGCACAGAAACCGGTGGCGGGATTATCTGCGGCGGAGACTGATGCATTATATATCGGTCTTTTTCTCAGGCTCCGTCACACCTATGGTGATCTGATTGACGAAAAAGACGCAGATATTCCGGAAAAAGACGCTATATTAACCTGTGAAATAAAATCAGCGTTGTATCAGAGTGTTTTGCAGTTAGAGCCACACGAAGGCGCGGGGTTACTGCGTTATTTGTGGGTAAGCGAAGGCATGTTTTAACTTTCTGCAGCAACTGACCGGCAGCAACTGAACAGGATTATATTAATGTGCAGACGTGTTACGGGTGTATTGTGTGGTGTGCTGCTGTCAGTTATTGTGCCGGTCGCCCATAGCGCGGATAAACTGAGCCGGGCAGCACAGCAGTTGGATAGCCTGGTACTTTATGATTCAGCGTATGAAAAAATTGCGTATCCCGGTGGTGATGTGTCACCCCGCAGGGGCGTCTGTTCTGATGTGGTGATCCGCAGTTACCGGAAAATCGGTATTGATCTGCAACAGGAAGTTCATGAGGACATGAAAGCGAATTTCTCCCGCTACCCGAGCCGGAAATTGTGGGGATTAACCCGGACGGATACCAATATCGATCACCGGCGGGTACCGAACCTGGCTGTTTTTTTCAGCCGTAAAGGAGAGAGTAAACCCGTTACACAGCAGGCGACAGACTATGTTCCCGGCGATATTGTGACCTGGCAATTGAATAACGGACGCCCGCATATCGGCATTGTGATTGATAAAAAATCGCAGCTCAGCGGGCGACCGCTGGTTATGCACAATATTGGCGGCGGGCAGGTCAGTGAGGATGTGCTGTTTAGCTGGAAAATAACGGGACATTATCGTTACACGAAAGCCGGGTAAGGCAGGGAGCCGGCATGATACCGGCTCCGGTAAATTATTTTTTTTCCTGTCTGACGACCGATAAGTCCGCCGATTGCCGCGCCACCAACAGTACCTAATGCACTGCCATCAGTTAAGATAGCGCCACCAACAGCACCGACACCGGCACCAATTGCGGTGTGCCGGTCGCGTTTCGACATATTTGAACAGCCGGCAACAGCAAGCAACAGAGCTGCAGATAAAATCACCGTGCTTACTCTTTTGGTATTCGCATTCATATTATAAACTCCTGAGAAAATGGCGTATGACAACATAGTTCTGTTTTGCATACACCAGTATCAGAATAATCGGGAAAACGCGCTAAAATACCGGAATTATCACCGGTACTTTATCTGATTCAGGTTACGGGTGTTTTAAATGATAAGTGACAATATAAAATACTGTACGTTGAGTTTATCGCGTTATACAAATTTTCTACTTTTGCATTATGCTCCGCAATAGCACTCTCGCCGGATAAATCGGGATCGGTGATAGTCACTGCGGCGAAATGATGCGTCGGCAGCAGTGCCAGTTGTGTATTATCTTTCAGCAGATACCAGGGCGATGCAGACGGAGAGGGGATTGTTTCATGTTTACGCAGCCGCCAGCCGCCCAGCATTTGTTTATCTGTCAGTTCTTTTAACAGGGGCAGAAGTTCCTCTTCTGCGTCACACTGAATATGTGCGACAGTAATGTGCTCTGCGTGTGATGTCATCCTTATCCTCCGTGAAATCAGCAGATACCTTAATTCATAGTAACCCGTTCCCGGGCAAAAGACAGGGCTGATACGAACAGGTAATTCCGAATTTTGTTATTATCAGGCAGAGATCAGAATAATGACCGAATGAATAAGATAAAGTACGTTCATTATGACAAAGGAAGGGTCTGTATTATGGAGAACTACGTATATCTGACCGGTTTGGTTATGACTATTTCACTGAGTATTTATATTTTGTTAAGCAGGAAAATACCATCAGGCAGAAAAATGGTATACGGATTTGTACTGTTTACCTTTATTCTCGGATTTAGTGATACCTATAGTGAGCGACAGGCGTTCACTGAACAAAATGTATCATCGCCTGACAGCCGTGAAGGTGTCTCTCTGGCTGATAGATAATATATAAGACTACCTTACAGGGTTATCCAATATCACCGGAATATAATAGTGCAGTGCGCGGATCAGGGATTTTGGCTCTGTGCGTGCGTCTTCAGGTCTTTTGTCTGTTAACAGGTATTTTTCAATATCCGGGTGGTCGGGATGACGGATAATACTCATTTCAGACAGAATATTATTATAAATATCATAGGTAATATCCTGAAAATCAATATCTGAAAAATCACCGGAGAATATGATTTTCAGATAATGTACAAGGCCCGGTTCATAAACAATATCTTGTGGTGTTGTATTTGTCAGCCAGTGAGTTTCTGCCATTGTGGTATAACACATCGAAAATGTATCACCGGCTGATTTATTTACACCATGTGTTGCATATACGACATCCGGTAAAACAGGAAGCCGCTGCAAAAATAATGACCAGTATTGCTGACGTAATACGGGAGTATTCAGATTCCAGGTATCGGATGCTGCCTGATATATATGTGATGTACCGGTTAATATCTTTTGCGGTAGCATCGTTATTTCCAGTGATGAGTGCAGTTTATCAATATAACGTTTTGGCAGAACAAAACCACCGGGGTGCCAGCCATGTTTTTTCCGGTAACCTGATGGCGTAATACCAAAATGCTGTTTAAATGCACGACAAAATGTCTGCTGTGAATCAAACCGGTATTTCAATGACAAGTGCATCAGGTTAAGCGGCAGCAACCGCAGGGCTATTGCTGCACAGGACAAGCGGCGGCCACGGACGTAATTTGCCAGGGTATAGCCGGTTTGTTGTTTAAATATACGCTGAAAATGCCATTTTGAATAACCGGCTTTCTGTGCCACAGCCTCTAATGAAAGATCTGATTCCAGATTACTTTCTATCCAGCCAAGAATGTCATCAACAACGCGCTCATTAAACATAATTTTTCCGGTAGGTTTTTTTACCTGTGGCATTATATCTGCCTCAGTACTGAATAACAGTTGATTTACAATAACAGATAAATATCAGTGATCCGGGTCGGAATATGTTCTGTTTTTGTTCTGTGGCAGATGCTCATGCAGGTACTGTATAAATAATTTATACACAGATAATTGAATAAGCGTGGTTTTATTTGTTTACCGATGTAAAATACCGCAGATTTTATTAATGAGGTGAAAAATGAAAAAAAATATTGGCAGTTATTGCACTTTCTTTTGTCCTGGCAGGATGTGGTGAAGCCACGCTGGATATGAGTACACAGGAAACAGCAAAAGAATCAATTACAACAATGGAAAAAGATCTTTCACCTGAAGATGCGCGTGAACTGAAAGGGGCGATTACCAAAATTGGTTTTCAGGCTGCCTTTGCATCGGGTGGTGATGAAGCAAAAATGATGGCCGCGATGAAAGAGAAATTGCAGGGAAAAACAGCAAAAGAAATTATTAAGCTGGCAAAATAATATAGTCGATCCCTCCGGAACACTCTGTACCGGAGAGATCGTCGCAGTAATCAGTTATTTTTTGCGGCGTCGCGGTGATATTTCAGACGCTCTTTAAACCAGGCCCGTAACCGTTCAGGGCGCTGCTGCTCAATTTCTTTATCAATTTTAAGCAGTTTCAGTTTATCCCGCTGTACAAGACTTTTAGCCAGCGATTCGATCTCATCTTCTTCTTCCCGCGTCATCTTTGGCTTTGTTGAATTCTCTGACATACATCCTCCTTTTTTGCCAGTTTACTTTATTTTTGTATCCGGGATAGTTCGGGTAATTACGTATTATTTATTAAAAACAGCGTGTTACTCATTTTATGACACACTATGTACCGTAAATATGTATTTTATTTGGTAAGCGCCTTAATCGTGGCATTAATAACCGGCTCGGCCTTAACCGCTGACATTTCGTGGTCACCCGGAGCCATCAGTAACGGGCAGGCAAACCCGGAAATCACCTGATGTATTTCAAGGTTCTGATAAGGTCCGGTGTAACAGGGATTGGCGCTGACAAACAGGCTGATAGTCGGTACTTTTAATGCCAGGGCAATATGCATTGTCCCGGTATCGCCGGTAACCAGCGCATCAATATTATTGACGGCTTGTGTCAGTTCAGTCACTGAGGTTTTTCCGATTAATAATTCTGTTCTGTGATGTAATTGTGTTGGTAACCGGGCTAAAAATTGCTCACCTAACGGTATTTCACCGGGTGCGCCGAATAATACGATTATTAATTTCTTATCCAGGGCAAACAGCGCCAGTGCAACCTGCACAAAATAATGAACCGGCCAGCGGCGCTCTTCACTTGATGCGCCCATCTGAAAACCTACCCGCAGGCAATCTGATGGTGTTTTTGTGACACCGCAGGGAACATGCATCTCAACACTGGTTTCAGTAAATTGACAGCCAAGCGGGGCAATAAGATCCAGGCGTGCCTGAACAGAATGACCATGGAATGCCGTGAGATAATTTGTCAGCCAGCGCTCAGTGCCCGGGATCCCGGTATCTGAGCAACTGAATATAAACCGGGCTCCGCTTATTACCGCACTCAGATAATCATACGGACCGCGGGAATGGAGTATAAGGAGTAAATCAGGTGCGCCCTGTGCGTTGATGGCTTTGACCAGTGCGGGCACGCCATGAATTTTTCCGTTCCACGGGATAACCGCATCCCAGTCTTTACCGGTGCCGCTGTTGATGTAACTGTGCATTTTGTGGCTGGATACAACCGTAATACGGGCATCCGGAAAGCGGACTCTTACGGCGTGTATCGCCGGGGTGTTCATCAGAAAATCACCGAGTGCGGTAGTAGAGTAAATAACAATATTTCTAAAGTCCGGATTTTGTAACTGTTTGAATTCAGAGACAGTGTGTGACAAATCACGGCGGCGGGTATAACACCGGAGGAACCATCCTGCTAATTTATGTTTGAGTTTTTTTGACATGGTATTCCTTATAAATTAAACCCGTATAATTGGTTGCCGACGGGGTTACCGTATCTCAGCGCCGCCGGGTGGCTAGCCAGCAGAGCAGGGAGCCACCTGTGACCATCAGCACGCCCTGCCAGAAAGCGAAAGAGAGGGCGGTACTGAGCAACAGAGATGAAAACGCGGTAGAGAGTACCGGTGTAAAATAAGAAAGTGTGCCAATTAGTGCTACATTGCCGCGCAAAACAGCGATAGTCCAGAGTGAATTAGCCGCACAGGTGAGGGCGGCAGCGGCAACCAGAAAACCGAGGGTGGAGACGGAGACATCAGCCGGTATTATGATGCCGTCAAACGCGCTCAGTACCCACAGCCCCAGTGCGGTGAGGATAAAAAACAGGGTAATACCATTGTTTCCGTCAGCCAGTTTGCGTGACAAATTACTGTAAAATGCCCAGATAATGGCCCCGGTAAATGCCAGTCCGTAACTCAGCGGATTGAGTGCGACATTGTCCATAACGGAGGAAAAAGATAACCCGCTGTCACCGCCGATCACCCGGCTTATTCCCAGCACGGCAAGCACCAGTCCGGCGATAAGCAGGGGCCGCAGGCGCTGCCCGCCCATAATCACTGCCAGCCCGACTGTCAGTGAAGGCCACAGATAATTGACCATTCCCAGCTCAATAGCCTGCTGGCGGTTTTGCGAAAAGCCCAGCGCCAGGATAAAGCACAATTCATAGCTGACAAACAACGCCGTACCCCAGATGAGGTATTTGCGCGGATATTTACGGATGGCGGGAAGCCCCATAACAAGCAGCAACATCACAGAGCCCAGGGTATAAATCAGTGCTGCGCCGAATGTCGGCCCGAAATCCTCACTCACCCGTTTAATTAAAGCAACAATTGTGCTCCAGAACAGGATAGCCAGAATGCCGTAAAAAGTGGCAGTGTGTGCGGAAAATTTTCCCATAAATATCAGCCTGTGATAAATAGCTTGTAAGATATATCCCCAACGTCATTCAGGATACAACCAACAAACCTGCAGGTTGAATGAATAAGGGTATACGTTAAACTAATAATGAATTTGCCAGCATACCGCGATATCACCTCCGGACAAAGGGAGAGATCCTCATATCCGGCAAGACATGGAGCACTACAATGGAAGCACAGGACATTCTGAATTTCTGGTTCAATGAAATCACGCCTGCACAATGGTTTAAAAAAGATACGCAGTTTGATGCACAGATCCGCTCACGATTTCTGACGGTATGGGAGCAGACCGCAGCCGGAGAGTGCTTTGGCTGGCGTGAACATATCGGCGGGCGTCTTGCTGAAATTATTGTTCTTGACCAGTTTTCGCGTAATATTTTCCGCGATAATGCACAGGCTTTCTCACAGGATACTATGGCGCTGGTACTGGCGCAGGAAGCGGTAAAAACACCGGATTACCTGCAATTACCGCCTGTTCAGCGGAAATTTGTGCTGATGCCGTATATGCATTCAGAATCGGCATTGATCCATAAGCAGGCGGTTATTTTGTTTAAAGGTCTGGATGAGAATACCGAAGATTACGAGCGGCAGCACAAAGCGATCATCGACCGCTTCGGCCGTTATCCGCACCGTAATGAGATTCTGGGGCGAAAATCCACCCCGGAAGAATGTGAATTTTTACGCCAACCCGGTTCCGCGTTCTGATTCTGATTCACGGACAGCAAAGTGTGCGGCGATGCCGCGCATATCAAAGCCCGTTGGTGTCTGATGTACCCGCAGATGGAATTGCGGCAGGATCGCAAACAGGTGATCGAAAATATCGGACTGGATCTGCTCATAGGCTATCCACGCCGTCACATTGGTGAAAGCATAGATTTCAATCGGCAGACCATCCGGTGTCGGCGCTAACTGGCGCACCATAATGGTCATTTTTTTTATGGATAGCCGGGTTTGCTTTAATATAGGCTTCCGCATAGGCGCGGAATGTTCCGAGGTTTGTCAGTCTACGGTGGTTGAGCGCACTGTCTTCCGGCTCTTGTGACTGTGCATTATAATCCGTTATTTCCTGTGATTTTGCATCAATATAGCCGGAAATAAGGTGTGAACGCCGCAGTTTACTGATTTCTTTGTCATCCAGAAAACGAATGCTGGTGGTGTCTAAATTCATGCTGCGCTTAATGCGCCGCCCGCCTGAGGACGTCATACCCTGCCAGTTTTTGAATGAGTCGGAAATCAGGGCATAAGTCGGGATAGTCGTGATGGTATTATCCCAGTTCTGCACTTTAACCGTGGTCAGCCCGATATCGGTCACCGCCCCGTCAGCCCCGTATTTCGGCATCTCCAGCCAGTCACCTACATTCAGCATATCATTGACAGATAACTGAATTCCCGCAACCAGCCCCATAATCGGGTCTTTAAAGACCAGCATCAGTACGGCAGTCATCGCACCCAGTCCGCTCAGCAAAATCAGCGGCGATTTACCAATCAGCAATGAAATAATCAGGATACTGAATAATACGGCGATAATTAATTTCAGGCTCTGCATTACACCGCGCAGGGGGAGTTTGCTCAGTGATTGTGTGCTGCGGGAAAGCGTCAGCAGGATATCCATCAGTGAGAAGAGCAGCAGCATGCCGAACAACAGACACCATGCCTGTGCGCCGGTGGTCAGAATTTCTTGTGTGGTGCCGCGGTGCAGCCAGACCAGCGCCTGGATATTTAATACCAGTCCCTGAATAAGAAAGGCAAACCGGTTGAACAGCTTGGTGCGGGTAATTAATGCGCCCCACGGGCGGGCGCTTCCGGCGGAGCGGCGCTCTATATAGGGCAGCAGACCTTTGTGCAGCGCGAGGTGCAAAATTACACCAATGAGGACTATCAGGGATATGACACCGGCTATGGCCGCGCCTGAAGCATAGTCGGTATTAAGTTCGAATTGTTGTTGCAGCCACAGCCGCAGTTGTTGCTCCATAAAAAAAGTCTCCGGGTCGGGATGTAACCGGCTCACTGGTGAGCAGAAAATGTTAAAAAAGGGATCGCATTGATTACTGTATCATTTTTTGACGTATTTGGCGCGTAATAGCCTAAAATACAGCAGGGAATTGCGGAGAATGGCAGATCCGGGGGCGTGAAACAGATTGTCTGAGTCACACCACCGGTATGTACTAAAAAAATCAATCAGGAGATTAACTGTTCTTTTTCAGCATTGAAGCAATCGCAATCAGGCCGAATGAACTGAACAGCAGCTCGATACCCACCAGGGTGGCAATCAGGGTGACAGAAACCAGCGGACCATTACCGACCAGAAGATAGGCAATGAACAGATCCAGCAGGCCGATGACCAGATTTAACCAGCCGCGCGGCTGCGAAAACTGACGCAGACCTGCACCCAGGCGCAGGATCCCACCGGCAATAAACAGGATAGCCAGCAAAATAGCGAGGCTCATCATGCCTTGCAGCGGATCGGTCAGGAAGACATAACTCAACAGAAGATAGGCAACGGCGACAAGAATAGAAAAAACCTTACTGCCGCCGCTGTAAATCCGGCTGCTGAGTGTCATAAACAGCATGGAAATTCCGTTTATCAGGAGCAGGCCACCGATAATATAGCTGAGCGTTACCCCGGAAATCAGTGGATTCATAAGGCATGCCACGCCGCCGATAAGAAGCAGTATGGCAATAATCCATAAATAGCCCCGTTGTTTTTTCAGGGCATCAGCGGTCATCTGCGCTAAATTCTGACGATTAAAATCAAGCATGGTTTCTCCTTGGTAAGTCCATATGTGAAATCATAACGTCAAAGTATAATATGACGCCGGATGCGGAATATACATGAAAAATATAGCGTAATTTAACATTATTTGCGATAAACCTGATTTTATGAATACCGGATATGTATCAGTGCTCAATAATCATCACGGCGGTAGTGTCCGGCTCAAGGGCTTTAAAGATATGCGGAACATCGCCGGGATAGGAAATATAATCACCGGGCAGCAGGGTAGCGGGTTCGTCAAGTGTGCCGGCAACGGCACTGCCGGTCATCAGCAGGATATGCTCTGTTACCTGAGCCATATGCGGCTCGGACACACGATCTTTGCCCGGCTGGGCGGTAATGGTGTAGAGATCACGGCGGTTGACCGATGAGGCAGAGGAGAGCAAAAACGCATGATAATACGCATTTTCTGCACTGACCCGTATTCCTTCGCCGCGCCGCAGTACCGTCACACGGCTTTTCGGTGTTTCAAACAGACTGGCAAACGGGATATTAAGCGCAACACAAAGTGCCCATAATGTCTCAATCCCCGGATTTCCCTGAGCGGATTCCAGCTGTGACAGTGTGGATTTTGCGATACCTGCACTGCGTGCTATATCGGCAATTGAGCGCCCCTGGCGCTGGCGCTCCTGTGTCAGGGTCGCTGCCATAATCTCAAGGGGTGGAGAGGCAGATGGTTCCATAATATTCACTCTCTTTGATTAACAGGAAATAGCCTTATTCATTCAACCTGCAGGTTCGTTGGCGGCATGAAGCCCGCCGGGTCACATACTTGTGTATGCTCCCCGTCGGTCGGAGCTTGCCGTCTGCCTGCATCCTGAATGACGTTGGCCATAACCCGGAATTAACACTTGCGTAATTTAAAGCGTTCGACATAATGGACATATCGTTCATTTTATAAGTCTACCGCAATGAAACTTGCTCTTCCACTTGATAATGTCACGATCCGCAATATTGTTCTGGTGTGTGTGGCGGATTTAATCGTCGGTGTGTCCTATGGTGCACTGGCACATGCCAACGGATTTTCGCTCTGGGTGCCGCTGACGCTCTCAATAATTGTGCTTGCCGGGGCATCTGAATTTCTGTTTATCGGCGTGGTGGCAGCCGGTGGCAGCCCTGTCTCTGCCGCACTGGCAGGACTTCTGGTCAATGCGCGCCATGTACCGTTCAGTATGGCGGTTCATGATCTTACCGGCAAGGGCGCTAAAAAACTCCTCGGCTTTCATATTCTTAATGATGAAAGTGTGGTGTTCGGCATGGCTGAAAAAGAGAAAGATAAGCAGAAAGCCGCGTTTTGGTTGTGCGGACTGGGGATCTTTTTGTGCTGGCCGCTGGGGACTATTATCGGCGAATTTCTCGGTACGTTTATTGTTGATACCAAAGCGCTTGGGCTGGATGCGATGTTCCCGGCCATTATTCTTGCACTTTGCCTGCCCGCTCTGCGTGAGGAAAAAACCCGCCGGGCGGCGTTGTTGGGCGCGGTGATCGCGCTGGCAGCCACGCCATTCTTACCACCGGGTATCCCGGTACTGTTATCACTGCTGGGGCTGGTTGTCAGTCTGGGGAGAGTATAATGCCGGATACATTATCAATATTGACCGGCATTGCGCTGCTGGCCGTCGGAACCTATGTTATGCGCGCATCCGGTGCGTTGCTCAGCGGACGTTTTTCTGTGTCATCACATGTGAAAAACCTGCTGTCTATGGGGGCGATTGTGATTTTGTTCGCGGTAGCCGTCACCATGACTATTTTCAGCGGACAGGAATTGTCGGACTGGCCTAAAATTGCCGGAGTGGCAGTGGCAGGGCTTCTGACATGGTATAAAAAACCCTTTCTGCTGATTGTTCTGGCAGCCGCCGTTGTCACTGCGCTGTTGCGTTATCTGCTGTCACTGTGGTGAGGATTTTCCCCTGTTACCGGCCGGTAACAGGGAACGCGCCACTGTACATATATTACGTGTCTGAATTGTCATGATGTACCGCAGACGTACTGTTGCTCTCTGCAAGCGCAGAGAGTCCGTGTGCAGAAATATGGATAACAAAACCGATCCCGCGCTGTTGTAAACCATCAGTGACAGACAAATACCCGCCAATTTTTCCGGCCAGATTTTGCGCAATTGCCAGCCCGAGTCCGCTGCCGGTTTCACAACTGCCCGGAACACGGAAAAAACGTGAAAACAGGCGGGGACGATACTGTTCACTTATACCGTCGCCGTTATCACGGATGATTATCCGGATATCATCTGCGTGACCGGTTTCCAGTGTGGTTTCAACCAGACTGCCAGGCGGACAATATTTAACCGCATTATTCAGGATATTGTTAATTATCGAGAAAAGCGCCTGTTTATCGGTTATGACTAGGCAAACCTGCGGACCATCAAAGGCCAGTTCAATATTTTTGCGCAGCGCATAAGGCACCATCATGGCGATGGTGTGGCTCAGTTCCCGGCTCAGGTCAATCTCTTCCATTTTCAGCGGGTAATCTTCTGTTTCCAGCCGTGCCAGATCAATCAACTGGCGGGAAAGGGAAACCGCACGATCAAGGCTGATTTCCATATCAGCGGTGATTTCATTGCGCTCGACCGGGTCATCAATCTGTTTTAACAGGTGAATTTGCGCCAGAACGGCCGCAATCGGGGTGCGTAATTCATGAGCGGCATCTGCCATAAATTGTTTTTCCCGTAAATTACCGGCATCAACCCGCTGCATTAACTGGTTAATTGCCCGGAGAACCGGACGCAGCTCATTATACTGATGCTTCATGCTGATAGGCGTCAGATTACCGGGATTGCGGGCGGCAAGGCTTTGTGTGGTTTCCCGCAACGGACGCATACTGAGATAGGTGGTAATAATAGTCGATGCCAGCATGGTACCGAGGATAAACAGTAAAGGGATCGCGGTGCCGGAAGCCGGATCGCCAATCAGCATGTGGCGGTCTGTTGCAGATTCTCCCACAACGGCTGTCCGGGTTGTGGCAGTATCGGTATCATAAGCCAGATACCAGGTTTCACCTTCTTCACTAAAACGAACTATTCCGTTTGGTTTCAACGGAATATTAATATCAGGTTTATTGCTGTAAAGAATGTCGCCGTTACTGCCGAGTATGGCAATCAGCGGATCATAGCTTTCGTCTTCCAGACCACTGCGCATCGCGTTGGTGTACATGCTTTCAAGGGCGGAGGCAATTTGCCGGAAATTGGCAGCATCTGTAGGGGTATCTTTGAGCGTATCAGAAATACCGCGGGCAATAACTAACTGCTGGGTATTAAAATCTTCACTAACGTCAGGCAGATAAGCGTATTTCAGCCAGGCAATCCAGACGCCCCACAGTAAAAGCATGCAAACTGTCTGGAGAAAAACAGTATAAACAAAGATTGAGCGGACTTTCACTTATTCGCTGTCCTTTTTTAATAAATAGCCGATGCCGCGTACAGTAATAATCTTTTCTTTGCCTATTTTCCGGCGTAAATTATGAATATGAACTTCCAGCGAATTACTTTCAATCCGGTCATCCAATCCGAATAGCCGCTGCTCCAGTTCCTGTTTTCTGACAACATTACCGGTATTGCGCATTAATTCGTATAACAGCTGGTACTCTTTACCGGACAATAATAATAATTCCTCATTCATGCTGACCTGATGATTCATCGGGTTTAAGGTAATATTATCCACCTTCCATAACTGAGAAGAAAACCCGGCAATCCGCCGTGATACTGCTTTTACGCGGGAAATTAATTCCGGCAGTTCAACCGGTTTGGAAATAAAATCATCTGCGCCGGAGTCCAGCGAATTAACCAGATGATCCCGCTGGCTGCGGGCCGTCATAATAATAATCGGGATCTGCTCTCCGCTGTTACGCCATTCGACAAGGGAATCAAAGCCATCACCATCCGGCAGCCCCAGATCCAGCAACATCAGGTCAAAATGTTGCTCAGCCAGCCGCTTACGGGCATCACTCAGCAAACGTAACCAGCACACCCGGAACCCGGCAAGCTCAAGCCCCCGGCATAGTGCTTTACCTAATTGTAAATCATCTTCGACTAACAGAATGTGCACGTTGGCTCTCTCTCTTTGCATCAGCGGATTTCAGTATAACACTGCCCGGTACTGTGACAGCGCGAACCCATTATAGTGGCAACATGACTTAATATAGCCTTAATAAAAGATTAATAACCGGAGATCCGGTTAATAAAATCATCAATTAAATAACCTGCATATTTTTCTGTTTGTTTTTGCAGGACGTAAAAGTAAAAAATGGTGCCGAAAAGAATAAAAGCATAAATAAAAATAGCCCAGATATAGGTAAGACTGAGATCAAGAATGGTCAGCGCCAGATAACTGATGTCAATATCTAATGAAAACCAGTTAATAATTTTATGAGAGAAAAGTAACAGAGTATAAAACAGCACCGGAAGTGCCAATATACCGGTCAGAATATTGACCCGGCGGCGGCGGGTGGCAAGGGCCGGATACTCGTCATTATTCATATACACGGCAATATCGGTTAGCTGGCGATCCAGTTCATCGTGGCAGGCAACCGGCACATCCTGTTTTTCTATCTGCTGATGCAAAAGATGTAAAAGTTGGCTGTTATCTGTGCTTTTTGCAAAAGCGGTAATAATTCCCATAAGGGACTCCTGAAAAATCCGTGTCGGATGGCTATTATTTAACAAATTGACCGCCGGGTCATGCGGCTTTATTAACATTTACTGAATTATAAAATATTTCGCTCTCCACGGGGAAATACAGATACGTTATAGTGGGAAGTATCGTGTTATATGGCTGACGGCAGAATACTTTCATTTATACCCTTATTCATTCAAACTGCAGGTTCGTTGGCCGCCTGCCTGCATCCTGAATGACGTTGGCTATATAGGACTACTATGTTACGCATTACCGCATTGCTGGAAAATTCCAATACAGACGCCCGCCTGGAAGCCCACGCCGGGCTGTGTCTGCTGCTTGATGACGGTGAAACGTCACTGTTGTTTGATACCAGCGCGGATGATACCTATATCCGCAATGCGCAGGCGCTGGGGATTTCTCTGGCAGAGATTGATGCGGTGGTGTTGTCTCACGGACATTATGACCATTTCGGCGGACTGACCCGGACAGCCCGTCACCATCTGCCGTCGCCGCTGACGGTTATTGCGCATCCGCATATTTTTGAGCCGCGCCGTGCCGCTCTCTGGCTCGGCGGATATCCGTTGAAATTTAAGCGGCTTTCACCGCCGTTTTGTGAAGAGACATTGCGGGCGCAGTATCAATTTGTGCTGACGGAAAAACCGCACGCCATATCGTCCCGTTTTCTGTTCGCCGGTGAAATTACACAGCGGGCTGTAATACGCCGTTATGGTGTGCTGCTCAATAGCGGAGAGGCGGATTATGTGCGCGATGACAGCTTTCTTATCTGGCGCGGGGATGACGGTATTGTGATTATTACCGGATGCAGCCATGCGGGGATTGAGTCAGTGGTCGGGTATGCCCGGAAACTGACGAATAATGCACCGGTTCAGGCGGTAGTCGGCGGGTTGCATCTGCGCCGTGCCACTCCGGCAGCACTGCGCCGGGCACAACAGGCGATTGACCCGAAAACGCAGGTGTTCGGCTGCCATTGTACCGGAGGAAGAGGGCGCAAGGCACTGAAGGCAAACGATTTTAATACAGGGCAGCAGCTGACATTTCTGTAGTGCTGCCCAAGTATCAGCGGGGAATATTAACCGTGCTGTGTCAGGAATGCGGTGTAAGCATCAACCCATTTCTGTACAAACGCGCCGGTTTTTTCATTAAACCGCCCGTCGGCATCTATCATCTCATCATGCCATTGCAGGTACATTTCCGGTTGATTGAGTGTCGGCATGTTAAGAAATGCCAGCACATTACGCAGATGCTGTTGCGCCATCGCGGTGCCCATCGCCCCCGGCGAAGTGCCGATAACTCCGGCGGGTTTACTGTCCCAACTGTTCTGACCCCAAGGGCGGGAGCCCTGATCCAATGCATTTTTCAGCACACCGGGGATAGATCGGTTATATTCAGCGGTCACAAAAATAACACCATCTGCCGGTTCAATCTGCTGTTTAAACGCACTGACCACCGGAGAGGGATGCGGGTCAGCATCCTGATTATAAAGAGGAAGTGAGCCGATACTGATAAACTCACACTGAATATGGGCGGGGAAAAGTGTCACCAGCGCCTGAGCCAGCCGGCGGTTGTAACTCTGTTCACGCAGGGAACCGACAACAACTGCAACACGGTATTGTTTCATTTTAACCTCTCTGAGCGGCTGTACAGCCGGGGATGGATGAGAAATAAAACCTATGAAAACATTATTATCATAATGCCGGATACCTGAACAGATAACGTTTTTTTGATAATTTTTTTTGACCTGACAGCGAAAGCTGTACAAATAAGGATCACGTATGCAGGCCCCGAAAGCAATGCAGAAGCCCGTTCAACTCACGGCGCACGGCGAAACCAGAACAGATAACTATTATTGGCTGCGGGATGATAAACGGAAAAAATCGAAAGTAATACAGTATCTTACTGACGAAAACCAATATACGCATGAGAAACTTCAGGCGTGCGACCCGCTGCGTGATGAGCTGTATCAGGAAATGGTTGCCCGTATGCCGCAGGCGGATGAATCCGCGCCTTATATTTACAATGGTTATGTTTACCGTACCCGCTTTGATGCAGGCAAAGAGTATCCGTTGTATGAGCGCCGCCGCGTGACAGATGAAGACTGGGAATTGCTGGTGGATGGCAATGAACGCGCGCAGGGGCTGACCTATTATGAACTGGTATCATTGGCAGTCAGTGAAGATAACCGCCGGATAGCGATAGCGGAAGATAAACTGGGGCGGCGTGAATATGTGGTTTCGTATAAAAATCTGACAGAAGCAACCTGGCAGGAGTCTGTGATTACGGGTGTCGCCGATGACCTGGTGTGGTCAGCAGACGGCGATACGCTGTTTTATGTCAGACAGGACCCGCAGACTTTGCTGCCGTTTGAGGTATATCGCCACCGGTTCGCAACAGATACAGCACAAGATGAGTTGATTTACCGCGAAGAAGATGATCGTTTTTATACCGGGTTAGCACTCTCTTCCTCGCGCGAATGGATTATTATCGGCTGCCACAGCCCGGTCACATCAGAGGCACATCTGATTAATGCCCGCGAACCATTGCAACCGGTTGTGTGTTTTTCGCCGCGTCAGGACGGGCGCGAGTATCATATTGATCATCTCGGCGGGCAATTTTATATCCGCGCAGATCACGAAAGCGAGCTGTTTGGTCTGTATCAGACCCCGTCTCCGGAACAACCGTGGGAGACAGTGATTGCCCCGCAGCCGGATACTGACCTGGAAGATTTCACGCTGTTCCGTGACTGGCTGGTATTGCAGGAACGCACAGCCGCGCTGCCGCATATCCGCCTTATTCACCGCCACAGCGGGGAGGAAAAGCAGGTTGCGTTTGATGATGCAGCTTACTGTGCGTGGCTCGGACTGAATCCGGAACCGGATAGCATCATGCTGCGCTATGGTTATACCTCAATGACCACACCGGCGACGGTTTATGAACTGAATATGGACACCGGCGAACGAACACTGCTTAAACAGACGCAGGTTAATGGTTTTCAGCGGGATGATTACCACAGTGAGCGTATCTGGGTAACCGCCCGTGATGGTGTACAGGTGCCGGTTTCCCTGGTATGGCATAAAGATCATTATCAGCAGGGCAATAATCCGCTGCTGATTGAAGGTTATGGCGCATACGGGTCAAGTATGGACCCGGATTTTGATGCCAATCGCCTTAGTTTGCTGGATCGCGGGTTTGTTTATGCACAGGCGCATATCCGTGGTGGCGGCGAGTTAGGTAAGCGCTGGTATAATGCCGGAAAAATGCAAAACAAAATCAACAGCTTCAATGATTTTGTTGATGTCACACGCGAATTGATTGCGCAACGTTTCGGTGCAAAGGATCGTATTTATGCCACCGGCGGCAGCGCGGGCGGATTATTGATGGGGGCGGTGATAAACCAGGCGCCGGAGTTGTATCGCGGCGTGGTTACACAGGTTCCGTTTGTGGATGCGCTGACAACGATGTCTGATCCGTCCATTCCGCTGACGACCGGTGAATATGACGAGTGGGGCAATCCGGAAAGTGAATCAGCATACCGTGATATCCGTGCTTACAGCCCGTATGACAATCTGGAGGCAAAAGCTTATCCGAACTTGCTGGTTACATCCGGTCTGCATGATTCTCAGGTTCAGTACTGGGAGCCGGCAAAATGGGTGGCAAAAATGCGGGAGCTGAAAACAGATGATAATCTGTTACTGCTCTATACGGATATGGAAGCGGGGCATGGCGGAAAATCAGGGCGTTTCAATTACTTATGGGACATTGCGCTCGGGTATGTGTTCCTGCTGATGCTGGATGAGCAGGCCGCAGATATAAAATAATACCGGCAAATATACTTGTGACACCGTCACTAATAAGTGACAGCGTCACAATGATAAACAGGTTTATTCTGCGGCTTTGCGTTTACGGGGAGCCGCTTTTTTGTGTACCGCGATAATTTCACTCTCTATCTGTCCGTCCTGTAACAGCGTCGTGATTTTTTGTCCGACTTTCACCTGACGGGTTTTATTCAGCACTTCACCGCTGTCTGTCTGGCTGATACTGAAACCCCGGCTGAGTGTTGCCAGCGGACTGACACCCTCAAGCGTCGAGCAGAGCCGTGCAAAGCGTTCACGTTGCTGGCTTATCTGTTGGCGCATGGCAGACGCGAGCCGGTATTGTAACTGTTGCACATGCCGCTGGTGCTGCTGTAACTGCGGGCGCGGATCACGGCGCATCAGGCGCTGATCCAGCATGGTCAGCTGACGGGTTTTCTGTATTACCGCGCGCTGCCCGGCCTGAACCAGCCGCTGCTGTAATCCCTGAATTAACTGTTGCTGCCGTGCCAGGCGAAGTTGCGGATGCTGTTGTTGCAGACGATGATGTAACTGGCTGAATGTTCGCTGCTTTTTGGCAATAAAGTAATCCATTGCCATTTCCAGCCGTTGTTGTACCGACTGAATCTGCCGCAGGCGCTCCACCTGATCGCGGCTGACTAATTCAGCCGCCGCAGATGGCGTTGGTGCGCGTAAGTCCGCGACAAAATCGGCAATCGTCACATCTGTTTCATGACCCACGGCACTGATAACCGGCAGACGACTGGCAAAAATCGCCCGCGCTACCCGTTCATCATTAAAACTCCATAAATCTTCCAGCGAGCCGCCGCCGCGCCCGACAATCAGCACATCACATTCATCACGGCGGTTAGCGGTTTCAATCGCGCGGACAATTTGCGCCGGGGCGTCAGCTCCCTGAACCTGTGCCGGGTAAATGATCACCGGCAGTGACGGGTCGCGGCGGCGCAGAATATTCAGGATATCGTGCAGTGCCGCGCCCGTTGCAGACGTCACCACGCCCACACAGCGGGCGGGAAGCGGCAGCGGTTTTTTCAGATGAGCGGCGAACAAACCTTCGGCATTCAGTTTTTCTTTGAGCTGCTCAAACTGCTGCTGAAGTAAACCTTCACCCGCAGGTTGCATGGATTCAATAATCAGCTGATAATCACCACGCGGCTCATACAGCGTAATGGCAGCACGCACCAGCACCTGCTGACCATTTTGCGGCGCGAACGTCACGCGGGTGTTATTTCCCCGGAACATCGCGGCGCGGACCTGGGATTTTTCGTCTTTCAGCGTAAAATACCAGTGACCGGATGAAGGTCTGGAGAAATTGGAAATTTCAGCGCTGATCCATATCCGGCCCATCTCCAGTTCAAGTAACTGTCGTACGGTCGTGTTCAGGCGCGTAACGGTAAAAATTGCGTTGTTTTCTGATAGCAACATGTGAGCCAGATCAAATAATAAAACAATGACTTAATCGTCCGATACTACCGCCTTCTGACAGATTATCAACGCATTTTTTTAAAAAAAGGCTAGGCGCAACCGATTACCACCTGTATAATGCCGCGGCAATATTTTATCCCTTTTAATCCTGCTGCCTGGTGAGATATTGCACATGCTACGTATCAAAAAAGAAGCTTTAACATTCGATGATGTTCTCTTAGTTCCGGCCCATTCTGTGGTTCTGCCAAACACGGCCGACTTATCAACACAGCTCACCGCAAAAATCCGTTTAAACGTCCCGATGATCTCGGCGGCGATGGATACTGTAACGGAAGCCCGTCTGGCGATTGCCCTTGCCCAGGAAGGCGGCATCGGGTTTATCCACAAAAACATGTCAATTGAGCGTCAGGCTGACGAAGTCCGCCGCGTGAAAAAACATGAAAGTGGTGTGGTCACCGAACCCCAAACTGTCACTCCCTGCACAACACTGCGTGAAGTCAAAGAACTGACTGTACAGAACGGCTTTGCCGGTTATCCTGTCGTTACAACCGAAAACGAACTGGTGGGTATTATCACCGGTCGTGACGTGCGTTTCGTGACAGACCTGGAACAGCCGGTAACCGCAGTGATGACCCCGAAAGAGCGCCTGGTAACAGTCCGCGAAGGGGAAGCCCGCGAAGTGGTTCTGAAGAAAATGCATGAGCGCCGTGTTGAAAAAGCACTGGTGGTGGATGATTCATTCCATCTGCTCGGCATGATCACTGTAAAAGACTTCCAGAAAGCAGAGCGCAAACCAAACGCCTGTAAAGACGAGCACGGACGTTTACGTGTCGGTGCTGCTGTCGGTGCCGGTGCCGGTAATGAAGAGCGCGTGGACGCACTGGTTGCCGCTGGTGTCGATATTCTGCTGATTGACTCCTCACACGGTCACTCCGAAGGCGTTTTACAGCGTATTCGTGATACCCGCGCAAAATACCCTGATCTGGAAATCATCGGCGGCAACGTTGCTACCGCAGAAGGCGCAAAAGCGTTGGCGGAAGCGGGTTGCAGCGCTGTGAAAGTCGGGATTGGTCCGGGCTCCATCTGTACCACCCGTATTGTGACCGGTGTGGGTGTACCACAGTTAACCGCTATTTCTGACGCAGTCGAAGCCCTTGCCGGTACAGGTATCCCTGTTATCGCCGATGGCGGGATCCGTTTCTCCGGTGATATTGCAAAAGCACTGGCAGCGGGTGCAGCCTGTGTCATGGTCGGTTCAATGCTTGCCGGTACGGACGAATCTCCGGGTGAAGTTGAACTGTACCAGGGGCGCTCTTATAAATCCTACCGTGGTATGGGATCACTCGGCGCGATGTCCAAAGGGTCATCAGACCGCTACTTCCAGACAGATAACGCAGCAGACAAACTGGTGCCGGAAGGTATCGAAGGCCGCGTTGCCTACAAAGGTGTGCTGAAAACTATCGTTCACCAGCAAATGGGCGGTCTGCGCTCTTGCATGGGGCTGACCGGTTGTGCAACTATCCACGAACTGAATACTAAAGCAGAGTTTGTCCGCATCAGTGGTGCCGGGATTCAGGAAAGTCACGTCCATGACGTCACTATCACCAAAGAAGCACCGAACTACCGCTCAGGTCTGTGATTCATGCGGCGGCCTGCGGGTCGCCAGCCTATAATTGTTTGCTTTTGGAACATACATTAATGACTACGAATATTCATCAGCACCGCATTCTGATCCTCGATTTTGGCTCACAATATACCCAGCTTATCGCGCGCCGCATCCGCGAAATCGGTGTGTACTGTGAACTGTGGGCATGGGATGTTACTGAAGAACAGATCCGCGCATTTAATCCGAACGGTATTATTCTCTCCGGCGGACCGGAAAGCACCACAGAACATGACAGCCCGCGCGCACCTGACTATGTCTTCAGCGCCGGTGTTCCGGTTCTGGGTATTTGCTACGGTATGCAGACTATGTCCATGCAGCTTGGCGGAACGGTTGAAACTTCCGGTGAGCGCGAATTCGGTTATGCGCAGGTTGAGATCCGTGAAACCTGTGAGCTGTTCCGTGGCATTCACGACATACTGGATGAAAACGGTAAACCACAGCTGGATGTGTGGATGAGCCACGGTGACAAAGTCACCTCGATCCCGTCTGATTTTACCACTGTTGCCAGCACAGAAACCTGCCCGTTTGCCATTATGGCGAATGATGCAAAACGTTTTTACGGCGTACAGTTCCACCCGGAAGTGACTCACACGCATCAGGGTCTGGCGATCCTGGAACGTTTTGTCCTGGAAATCTGTCAGTGTGACGCGTTGTGGACACCGGAAGCCATTATTGAAGATACCGTTATCCGTCTGCGCGAGCAGATTGGCGACGATCACGTTATCCTGGCACTTTCCGGCGGCGTGGATTCATCTGTCACTGCAATGTTATTAGATCGCGCCATCGGCAAGCGCCTGACCTGTGTCTTTGTTGATAACGGTTTACTGCGCCTGAATGAAGCAGAGCAGGTTATGGCGATGTTTGCGGGACAATTTGATTTCAATATCATTCATGCCAAAGCCGAAGACCGCTTCCTCAATGCACTGAAAGGCATTGCGGACCCGGAAGCAAAACGCAAAGCAATCGGTCATACATTCATTGAAATTTTTGATGAAGAAGCCTCAAAACAGAAACAGGTGAAATGGCTGGCACAGGGCACAATCTATCCTGACGTCATTGAATCGGCTGCATCTGAAACCGGCAAAGCGCACGTCATCAAGTCACACCATAATGTCGGCGGACTGCCGGAAGATATGGAACTGGGGCTGGTTGAACCGCTGCGTGAACTGTTTAAAGATGAAGTCCGCCGTATTGGTCTGCAACTGGGTCTGCCGTACGACATGCTGTACCGCCATCCCTTCCCAGGACCGGGTCTGGGTGTCCGCGTACTGGGCGAAGTGAAAAAAGAGTTCTGCGATATCCTGCGCCGCGCAGATGCTATCTTTATCGAAGAGCTTCACAAAGCCGACATGTACAATAAAGTCAGCCAGGCATTCACTGTCTTCCTGCCGGTACGCTCTGTCGGTGTAATGGGCGATGGACGTAAATACGACTGGGTTGTTTCCCTGCGTGCAGTCGAAACTATCGACTTTATGACAGCACACTGGGCACATCTGCCATACGACCTGTTAGGTCGCGTATCTAACCGCATCATCAATGAAGTTGAAGGTATTTCCCGCGTTGTCTACGATATCAGCGGCAAGCCACCGGCGACCATTGAGTGGGAATGATATCCCTATAGTTTTTAACTGTCGGTAATTATCACAAAACCGAAAGCCATCAGTAAGTTACTGGTGGCTTTTTTTGTTTTCTATTGTTTTTAATTGTTGACAAGAGCCGGTATTTTTGACGGTATATGTGACGGTATCAAAAAATAAAATCACTATAAACCGGCTGTGATACCGTCAGAAAAATAAAATAGATGACGGTATTAAAATAGATCACCTGAAAGGAACTCCGTCCGGATTGTGCGATCTGATCAATCGCCAAACCAACCAAAATCACTAACCGGACTGAGCGATGACAATAATAGCACCAATATTCCGTAATTAACGACGGCTGATGCAGAAAATGGTTCAGCGAACCCCTGACAAGCACCACGCCCGCAGGCTGGCCGCAATGCTGATTTTGCACCGGGGACACAGTGCCAGCGGGGCTTCCCGTTTACTTTGTTGTGCGCCGGATCAATTGGTTCAATTTATACGGTGTCGAAGGTCTGCATTCATTGTCTGCCGGAGTACTGAGCTTCTGGCTATAAAAATCAATGAATTAACCGGATATAATATCCATTCCGGAATATTGCGCTGCTGGTTTTAACGGGTCTGGTGCTGTAAGCAGAGCTAGTCACTGACTCACAGGTGAGACGAGTGATGAGCAGATTAGCCTAATTTTGGAAGATTTACTCCTTCGATGTTATGATTGTATGTATCACAGATGAGACGTAGCTGAGTGAGACGAAGATGTACGAAGAAAAAAAATATGAGTAAACTTCGCCGGACAAAAGGCTCGGTTGTACGGCCTTCAACCGAAGCAGCTTTGGTTAAGTTAGGCAAGGATATCGAATTTGCACGTAGAGTTAGAGGGATCCCCGCTGATAGATTTGCAAACTCAGCGGGAATCTCGCGATCTACTTTACATCGACTTGAGAGTGGTAATGGTGCCGGGATCTCACTTAACACGCTTGCGATGGTGCTCACTGTTCTTGGTAAGCTTGATCTCTTAAGTAATTTGGTCGACATGCGTAACGATGATATCGGTCTATCTATGCTGCGTGAAAATGTCATGCAAAACGCAAAGACGCTCCATAGTAAGGGTGCCAAAGCAGGTGTCGTGATCCGGCCGGAGGCGACAATGGTGAAACGAGCTTCAGGTACAGCGGTCACTAAGAGATCGACAAAATCTAATGAAGCAAAACGGCAGGAAAATCAGAGGACGTTGGTGGTCAGCTCGTCAGGACGTACATCATCGCTGCTCTCTCGCTTAAAAGCTACACGAGACTCTTCCGGCTCATGATTAGAGAATTTATATGAGACAAAGACTTTACGTTTGGATGGATGGTCAGGATTTGGTCGGACAGTTGGATTTCAATGTCGACGGAATGCGACAGAACTCCGTTTTCACCTATGCGCAGAGTTGGATTGATAATCCGGCAGGCTACGACCTGTCTCCCTTCATGCCTCGTAGCCAGGTAATCGTGTCGGCTAGTCTGCAGGGAAACTCATCTCCCCTTGTGATGCCGATAGCCGATAGCACGCCTGATTCTTGGGGGCGCACTATTATGCGTGCGGCAAATGGCGGTCGTGCAATGAATGATTTCGAATACCTTATTGGGGTCGATGATTTCCTACGTTCGGGTGCACTCCGCTTTTATGAGAGCGATGAGCCGGATGCACTTCCTCTGGCTCAACCCCGGACTGGTGAAAATGTTTATTCCATACCACGGCTCATCGAACTCGAGGATATGATTCATGAGGCTCGCGCTTTAGAAGCAGACCCGGTCCATTATCGTGAAAACCGGGCACAGTTGCTTGCCGGACAAATATTGATTGATGCTGCAGGCTCGCTAGGCGGCGCACGACCAAAAGTAAATGTGCGTGACGAGGATCAGACTATCTGGATAGCGAAGTTGCCGAAGATAGGTGATGAATACGATATGGCGCGCGCTGAAGTACTCACGCTTCGTCTCGCAGGCGAAATAGGGATGATGGTTGCTGAAGCTAAGCTACTTGTCGTATCCGGGCTGTTTCCGGTTGCTTTAATCAAACGTTTTGATCGTTCTTATGAAGATATTAATAATCCCAGTCGTATCCATTTCATTACGGCACAAACATTTATGGGGCTGGCGGGGACCGAGCCATCAAACTACGTCTCTATTGCAGAGCAGATGATGATAAATGGTGCGAGTGATGATATGGCTGAACTTTGGGTACGTATGGCTTACTCTGTGATGATCCAGAATACAGATGATCATCTGCGTAATCACGGCTTTATCCGGGCGGGCAATCGCTGGGCTCTTTCCCCTGCCTATGATATCAATCCCGATCCGTCAGTTGGCGGCACGCTCAAGACCGCGATAAGCGAGATTCATGGTAACGAACTTAATATTTTAGCGGTGTTGGACGCGGCACCGCTCTTCAATATCGACACAGGTGAAGCTCGCGAGGCTCTCAGGGTTATGGCTGAAATCATTACAGACAGATGGCGCCCTCTTGCCTATGAGTTGGGAATGACTGCGAAAGACATTAAGGTGCTTGTACCAGCCTTTGAAAGCCCGCAGGTGAAGAAAGCATTGAGTCTGTAATGAACGAATTTCTACAGCGAGATTGAGCTTTGACAATTTCTGGCTATCGATAGACTGCGGTTTCTACGTAGTGGATCAAGAACCGCTTTTTATTGGTCATTGCAGATCGCATGATGTGTGTAGTAAAGGTCTGCTTTCCGGTTTTGAGTTTTATGTCTGTTACAATTCTGTACCGGATGAGACAAAATAAAATGACAAATTACGTGTATCACCTTGGTTGTCAGCACCAGATAGAAATAGCCATAAACGAATGGTATAAGTTATGGCATAGTGTGACGGGGTTTAATGCATTAATATGATTTTAAACGATTTTTATGTATTAAATATAATTGAGTGGGAATGATCTCCCTATAGTTTTTAACTGTCGGTAATTATCAGAAAACCGCAAGCCATCAGTAACTTACTGGTGGCTTTTTTTGTGGAATTTTATGGTGGATTGCAGATTAATATCACTGTTATTTTATCTTTAGTTGAACATCCGCATTTTTACCCTTTCAATATAAACCCGTATTATCAGATTTTTTCCACATTACCCCCAACCCCAAACACAACTCAGATCCTCAACTTATCAGGCAAACGATTAATCTTGACCCGAATCAATAAAGTGAGTTGTTGTTAGTATATGCATTGACTAAAATAGTAAGCAATATCATTATTGTGTGAAGCGAATCACATAATGAAAATAAAATGATTAAAATGACAGATAATGAAAATCAAATGAGTACAAAGCAGGGATTGGTTGCTATTGAGTATTCTGTTCAGGTTTTTTTCAGAGTATCGCTTGTTATTATGGCCGTAACACTTTTATGCCCGATCCTTGCATTTGCCGTGATGTAATTTATGTCGATATTTTTGGTTTTGTCCGGGGGATATTTTTCGGATGAGGCTGAAATAAATGAAGCTCCGCACCGGGAGCTTCATTTATGTTATTTCTTTCGGGTCTGACTTTTTATATCTGATATTGTCAGCGGGTCAGATCAAATTCTGCCCAGATGGGTGCGTGGTCAGAGGGTTTTTCCATACCGCGGATGTCATAATCAATGCCGGTGGCAGTACAACGCGGTGCCAGTCCAAGGCTTGCCAGGATAAGATCAATACGCAGACCCCGGTTTTCATCAAACCCGCGTGAGCGGTAATCAAACCACGAGAAGCGGTCGTCCGTATCCGGATACATCGCACGGAAAGTATCAGTCAGCCCCCAGCTGAGCAGGCGCTCCATCCATTCACGTTCTTCCGGCAGGAAAGAGCATTTTCCTGTTTTCAGCCAGCGTTTGCGGTTAGCTTCACCAATACCGATATCAATATCTGTGTGGCTTATATTCACGTCACCCATGACAATGATCGGATCCTGATTTGAACGCCCCGACAGGTAGTCTTGTAAATCCTGATAAAATTTCATTTTTGCCGGAAATTTCAGCGGGTGATCGCGGCTTTCACCTTGCGGGAAATAGCCGTTAATAACAGTGAGTAACCCGGCAGGCGTTTCAATATCAGCCATAATAAGGCGGCGCTGAGCATCTTCGTCATCACCGGCAAATCCTTTGCGTACGGCAACCGGCTCATTTTTTGTCAGCAGCGCAACACCATAGTGTGATTTCTGACCATGATGAAAAATGTGGTAACCCAGATGTTTAAGCGCATCATGAGGAAACATGTCGTCGTGAACTTTGATTTCCTGCAAGCCGATAACATCAGGCTGATGTTGCTCGATAATGGCTTCAAGCTGATGGGGCCGGGCTCTTAACCCGTTAATATTAAAAGAGACAAACTTCATAGAATTTCAACCGGTTGATGAGTTAACAACAAAAGAGTAACAGATCACGGAAAGAAAGTAACCTGTCAGAGGAATAATAAAAAATAAGACTCACTGTGCTTTTTATTATTCCTTAATTTTAATTGACAAAATTTGCATCATTAATAATTATTCATATTCATGCTGTAAAGTAAAAGAGCTAAGGGTTACTAAAATTTAAATATCAGCTTTTTGTTGTTGTGTATTAATCTTTAAAGACAGGTTTAATTAAATAAGAAAACATAAGTATCAAAAAAATATTATTATTGAAATAAATATTAAAAAATAAACGTATTTAAACTGTTTGTTTAAGAAAAAAAACGTTAGATATAAAGTCGTTATATATCAATAAGTAATTGTTTTATTGATTGTTTACCACAGCAATAGGAATCGACATTATGTTTTTTTCAAGGAAGTTAGAAGCTTTTATGGCTGTTGTCGAATACGGCTCACTCAGCAAAGCAGCGAAAGTGATGAACAGAACAACGCCCCCTGTCGCAAAATCGATTAAAGATTTCGAGATTTTGCTGGGGAAGCGTTTATTTAAGCGTGAAAAATTTGGTATGAGCCTGACAAGGGAAGGTCTGGAATTGTATAATGACCTGAAAGATCTGTATACACAGGAAAAAGAAATTACTAAAAAACATATCAGCGGAACGATATGTAATAAGATAAATGTATTTTATGACTGGGGGAAAAGTAAATATATTGATGCATTATACAGAGCTGCATTTAAAGCAAATGTGCAAATTAATGTATTTCGGTTTAATTATGATTGTATTGATGAAATAAACGATTTTGAAGGAAATACATTGCTGCTTTCTTCTGAGTCGGTTGTCAGTGAGCGTTTTGCTTTGTTGCGTAATTTGCCGCAAGGGCAGATTGGTATCTGCTGCCGGCAATCCCTTTTTCAGTCCTGTGATAATAATCTGCAAACATTATTATCCCGCTGTGTCTGGTTATGTGAGCCGCTGTTATATGAAAGCCCGCTTCTGAAAACACTGTTACAACAGCATGATGAACAGAGCAAACATGAACATGTACACTTAATTGACAGCACGCACGGTTATCTGCATCTGTTAATTGACGGGGATTATCTCTGTTTTATTGATGAACACCCGAAAACATCACCATACAGCAGTGAGCTTATTTTTTTACCACTGTCGCAGAGTGAGGCAGAAAACAGTTGTCATCTGTACAAATCAAAATCACATGCGAGTGTGCTGAATAAGATTATGGATTGTATTGAGAATTTGAAATAAAGGAGGGCAGTGCAGAAATGGTGGTGGGAGAAGGATTCGAACCTTCGAAGTCTGTGACGGCAGATTTACAGTCTGCTCCCTTTGGCCGCTTGGGTATCCCACCAGTTTTAAATTGTGTGCCTGAACAGTTATTGCCTCAGGACGGGCTGCATAATAGCAAATATGCGGGTGCTGTAAAGTAAAAAAAGAGAAAAGATGAATGTCCGTTGTTTTTTTGCCCGAAGTGCACGGTTTCCGTGCAACTTCAGGCAATTGACCTGTTTACAGAATAACCGTGCGGTTACCGTAAACAAAAACACGTTGTGTCAGAACCCGGCTCAGCGCGTGACTGAGGACGTTTTTTTCAACATCACGTCCGGCGAGTACCATGTCATCAGCGCTGTAAGTGTGATCGATATTAATCACGCTCTGATAAATGATCGGACCTTCATCGAGGTTATTGTTTACGTAGTGCGCCGTTGCGCCGATAATTTTCACGCCGCGTTCATAAGCCTGATGATAAGGGCGTGCGCCGATAAAGGCCGGCAGGAACGAGTGGTGGATATTGATAATCTGGTTCGGGTAGTGCTCAACAAATTCCGGCGTCAGAACACGCATGTATTTTGCCAGCACGACATAATCAGGCTGGTATTGATCAATTTGTTTGATTATCTGCATATCGTGCTGTTCACGGGTTAAACCGTCATGGTTGATATGATGGAACGGGATGCCGAATTGGGTGACGAGGTGACCCAGCACATCATGGTTACCGATGATTGCGGCAATATCGACATCCAGGCCACCATAGGCGCTTTTCATCAGAATGTCGCCAAGGCAGTGCGCTTCTTTTGTCACCATAATGACAATGCGGCGGCGACCGGATGTTGTTAACTCACGGCTTGAGCCTTTCGGCAGTGCATCGTCCAGATCGGCGAGCAGGGTTTCGTCGTTAAAAATGCCTTCCAGTTCGGTGCGCATAAAAAAGCGCCCGGTGCGGTGGTCGACGAATTCGTTGTTCTGAATAATATTAAGCTGATGCTTATAACAAATATTGGTGATTTTTGCGATAAGCCCTTTTGCATCAGGGCAAATGGTTCTCAGGATCTTTTTCTGGCTCATTTGGTGTTGCATGGACGGTGTAAATCCTTAATAACTGATATTTTGTTGTTTGCAAGAGGGTGCTTATTCTGTGTCATGCACAGCATTTTTTTATATTTTTTTCCGGAGCCGCAGGGGCAGGGGTCGTTACGACCTGTTTGCGGTGTCACGCCGTCGAGATAGAACCACTGATTGTCAATCAGGCGAAAGCGTGAGCGCTCATGGATAAGCTGTTTATCTTCGGACTTTTTATCAATAAAGCAAGCACAAAATTCGACGAAAGCCTCGTCCGGTACCGGACCGGTCTGAAAATCAATAATATTGAGACTCAGCCACTGAGTTTGGGTAAATCCGGTTTCAAGATCGTCCCGCACTAGCTGAGCGCGCTCAGGCGGATACCAGGTGCGGATCAGGTGATCTGCATTATGTGTGACAAAAGCACTGTAACGGGAGCGCATCAGTGCCCGGGCATCGGGTGCGGATTGTTGTCCGGACAGATAAGGTCCGCAGCACTGAGCCATATTTTTTTCACTGCCGCAGGGGCAGAGTGCATTATCAGTAAAATGAGGCATAAGTATCAATTAGTGTATTCAGGGTAAATAAACGTAAGGAACAGAGGTTAAATGCTACCGGAAATACAGATCACACGCTATCCTTTATCTTAGCAGCATAGCGGGAACCGCGCCGTCACCGGTGTTTGTGCCGGTCTGTGTAGTCATGCGGGGAATGAGGGAATGCCATGAAAAGAGCACTGGATGAAAAACGAATTTTAGTCATTGACGACGACCCGGCATTCAATATGACGCTGTCATCGTATTTACGACACCTCGGTGCGACAGTATTGTCTGCAGAAGAGGGGGCCCGGGCTCTGTTATGTATTGAAAACGGCTTTCAGCCGGAGCTGATATTTTGTGATTTGAATATGCCGGTGATGAGTGGCACAGAATTTATCGCCGTTATACGGACAGTGTTACCGGATGTCCCGGTGATTGTGATTTCTGCAACTCAAAAAATGTCTGATATTGATGACGCGCTGCGCCTTGGTGCAAAAGATGTGTTGCTCAAACCGCTCAACCGGCTGGAAGAGGTCAAAAAACTGTGTCTGTCTCATTTCTATCCCTTATTTTTTGCCCCGGGCTTGCTGGAAAAAAATGACCTGTCCGGTATCTGGTCGCAGCTGCAACATAATGTGGATGATGTTTTACGTTTATTAAAACAGCTTACCCCGCCGCCTACTCAGGTACTGGCCAATTATCAGATCCGTTATGCGCAATTATCGGATGCCTGCCAGACCGGGCTGGTATTTGATGTGGCGGAGTTTTCAGATAACGAAGTGGCATTTTATTGTCTCGATATCAGCAAAAACACCGGGAATGGTCCGCTGGTGGCGATGTTAATCCGCGTTATTTTTAACGATTTGCTTAAACGTTATATTCATAATAATCACCGCCGGTTACCCAGTATGACCGCGATTTTAAATAAGCTGAATACCCTGTTGCAGGATGCCGGTATTCCGGGGCAGTTACCCTTGTTGCTGGGGTATTATCATACTCAACGCAAATCGGTATTACTGTCCAGTGCAGGGATCAGCGCGGAACTGCGCTCAGAAAATAACGTTATTCGTGTAAACAGAGGTATTCCGCTGGGAACGCTCTCGGCTGTTTATTCCAGTCAGATAAGTGAATTCAGCCCTCATCTGCAATGCCGGATATGGAACGGCAGTAGTCAGATCAAATTAAGTTTAACGCCGGGACCCCGTCACGGGTAATTTCAGTGGCTTATCAACCCGGTCAGATATTAAACATCTCTTAACATCAATTGCCATTTACACAGGACAGAGTATTTATCCCTGAAAATTAGCTGGTATACTCAGACGCATTATTTTGTATTAATCGCGTATTGGTTTTGTATATACGCATTGAGGATGATGTATGTCAGCGCTGAAAAATAAGGTTCATAAGGCCGTGATCCCGGTTGCAGGATTAGGAACACGTATGCTTCCGGCCACCAAAGCAATTCCGAAAGAAATGTTACCGCTGGTGGACAAACCACTTATCCAGTATGTCGTTAATGAATGTATCGCCGCAGGGATCACTGAAATTATTTTAGTGACCCACTCCTCAAAAAACTCCATTGAAAACCATTTTGATACCAGTTTTGAACTGGAAGCCATTCTGGAAAAACGCGTTAAGCGCCAGTTACTCGATGAAGTTCAGTCAATCTGTCCCCGCCATGTCACTATTATGCAGACCCGCCAGGGTATTGCGAAAGGGCTGGGACACGCCGTGTTATGTGCCCGCCCGATGATTGGTGATGAGCCGTTTGCCGTTGTACTGCCGGACGTGGTTATCGATGAATACAGCACTGACCTGTCAAAATTTAATCTTAAAGAGATGATCCAGCGCTATGAAGATAATCAGGCAAGCCAGGTGATGGTCGAACCTGTGCCGCTTGAAGTTGTCTCAAACTATGGAGTGGTGGACTGTCATGGTGAAAACCTGGCAGCCGGCGAAAGCAAACCGATGTTTGCCGTGGTGGAAAAACCGGAACCGGCTAAAGCACCGTCGAATATGTCTATTGTCGGGCGCTATGTGTTATCTCCGGATATCTGGTCGCTGCTGGGTAAAACAGCGCCAGGCGCCGGGGATGAAATCCAGTTAACAGATGCCATCGCCATGCTGATTGAGAAAAACCCCGTTGAAGCTTACCGCCTGGTCGGACGCAGTCACGATTGCGGCGACAAAATGGGGTATATGAAAGCGTTTGTCGAATACAGCATGCGCCATAAACATCTGGGTGGTGAATTCTCAGATTGGCTGAAAACATTACAGAATTAATTATTGTCGCTATAGGTGAACTATGAAAGTAACTGTATTTGGAATCGGATATGTAGGGCTGGTACAGGCAACCGTTCTGGCTGAAGTCGGTCATGATGTTATGTGTGTCGATGTCGATGCACAGAAAGTTGAAAACCTGAAAAACGGTCTTATTCCGATTTTTGAACCGGGTTTAACGCCGCTGGTAAAGAAAAATTATGAAGAAGGGCGTTTAAGCTTTACCACAGATGCCGCAAAAGGTGTGGCACACGGCACATTGCAGTTTATTGCGGTCGGTACGCCACCGGATGAAGATGGCTCCGCTGATTTACAATATGTGACGGCGGTTGCCCGCACTATTGCGCAGTATATGGACGGTTATAAAGTCATTATTGATAAATCAACTGTTCCTGTCGGTACGGCAGACAAAGTCAATGCAACGATCAAAGCCGCTCAGGCCGAACGCGGTACTGATTTTGCGTACGATGTGGTTTCCAACCCGGAATTCCTGAAAGAAGGGGCGGCGGTTGCAGACTGTATGCGTCCTGAACGTATTGTTATCGGCTGTGATAACGAAGGCGTTGTGGATATCATCCGTGAACTGTATGAGCCGTTTAACCGTAATCATGATCGCATGATTGTGATGGATATCCGCAGTGCAGAGCTGACAAAATACGCAGCAAACTGCATGCTGGCGACAAAAATCAGCTTTATGAATGAGATTTCAAACCTCGCGGAACTGCTGGGTGCGGATATCGAAAATGTCCGTCAGGGGATTGGTTCTGACTCCCGTATCGGCTATCACTTTATTTATCCGGGTTGTGGTTATGGCGGCTCCTGCTTCCCTAAAGATGTGCAGGCGCTTATCCGTACCGCAGAGCACATTGGTTTCACGCCGAGAATTTTGCAGGCTGTGGAAGAAGTGAATGAGTTGCAGAAATACAAACTGCCTTCTTTTATTAAGCGCCACTTCGGTGATGACCTGCGCGGCAAAACGTTTGCAGTGTGGGGGCTCTCTTTCAAACCGAATACGGATGATATGCGTGAAGCCTCCAGCCGTGTTCTGTTACAGGAGTTGTGGGCAGCCGGTGCGAAAATTCAGGCTTATGACCCGGAAGCCATGCAGGAAGCGCAGCGTGTTTTCGGACAGCGTGATGACCTTGTACTGATGGGCACCAAAGAAGCGGCACTGCACGGCGCAGATGCACTGGTTATCTGTACCGAATGGCAGAGTTTCCGTGCACCGGATTTTGATACCATTAAATCAGGTCTGAAAACACCGGTTATTTTTGACGGGCGTAACCTTTATGACCCGGAACGTTTAGAAAACCGTGGCTTTATCTATTATGGTATAGGCCGTGGTGCTTCCATTAATCCGGTAATTTGAGTCTGAATATGAAAATACTTGTAACCGGCGCGGCTGGTTTTATTGGTTATCATGTCACACAGCGTCTGCTTGAGCAGGGCCATGAGGTTGTCGGTGCTGACAATCTCAATGACTATTATGATGTTAATCTCAAGAAAGCGCGCCTTGATCTGATTTTATCGCATCCGAATTTTCATTTTTTTAAAATGGATTTATCGGTTAAAAGTGATGTTAGTGAATTATTTGCTTCACAACAGTTTGAGCGTGTTATTCATCTCGCGGCTCAGCCGGGTGTCCGGTATTCTATCCAGAACCCGATGGCGTATATAGACGCAAATATTCTGGGACACATGAATATTCTGGAAGGCTGCCGTCATCATCAGGTGGGGCATCTGATTTATTCCTCTTCCAGCTCGGTATATGGTCTGAACCGTAAACAGCCGTTCTCTGTGGAAGATGATGTTGATCATCCGGTTTCGTTATATGCGGCGACAAAGAAAGCCAATGAATTAATGTCACACAGCTATTCGCATCTTTATCAGTTACCTACAACCGGACTGCGTTTTTTTTACAGTTTACGGACCGTGGGGACGTCCGGACATGGCATTATTTAAATTTGTTAAAGCCATGCTGGATGGTAAACCGATTGATGTTTATAACCATGGAAATATGGTTCGCGATTTTACGTATGTCGGTGATATTGCGGAAGCTGTAGTACGGTTATTAGATGTTATACCAACAGCAGATGATGACTGGACGGTTGAGGAAGGGCTGAAATCAGCCAGTTCTGCGCCGTACAAAATTTATAATGTCGGTAACGGACAACCTACCCGGTTAGGCGATTTTATTCAGGCGATTGAAACCGCACTGGGTATTAAAGCGGCCAAGCATTTTATGGATATGCAGGATGGTGATGTGTTATCCACTTGTGCGGACTCCGGCGAGCTGTATAAAACGATAGGTTTCTCTCCGAATACACCGGTTAATTATGGTGTACAGCAGTTTGTTGATTGGTATATGTCGTTTTATCACGGCAAAAATAAATAATCAGATACGCACTGAGTAACAAAAAAGGAGGTGAAAGCCTCCTTTTTATCGTCAGAATACCGGCAAACAAGCGCACAAAAAAAAGCCCTTCGCAGAAGGGCTTTTCAGTGTGGAAATCCGGATTATTTGATTAAGAAACTATCCAGAGATTTGCCTTCACTTTCGATTGCCTGTTTGATAACAGCTGGCGTGCGACCCTGACCTGTCCAGGTTTTCTGCTCGCCGTTTTCATCGATGTACTCGTATTTAGCCGGACGCTGCGCACGTTTTGATTTGCTTGCAACTTTACCGGTAGACATTGACTGAATTAATTCTTCAGGATTGATACCCTGCTTGAGAATTAACTGGCGAACTTCTTCTAATTTACGGGTACGCTCTTCCAGTTCAGCTTTAGCCTGAGATTCTTCAGTACGGCGTTCTTCAACAACCGAAGTCAGTTTCTCCAGCATTTCTTCCAGACTTTCCAGGGTAGATTCTCTGGCCTGTGCGCGAAGAGTACGAATATTATTAAATGGCTTCAAAGATTCACTCATAATTCTGGTCTCAAATTAAATGTTGGCTGATGTGTAGTTAATAATAGATTGCTATTTAAAAATCTGCAATAGCAAATTTCGTAGTAAGGTTAAAACACATTTTTTTTTAAAAGCAATTATTTCTGCGGAATAATAAGCGTCTTTGTGCTTTTTTGTTTAATTTCGATAAGGGGACGGGGTAAAAAGGTGTTGGTGTTCAGCGATTTTAAAAAGATTTGATCATAAACGATGATAGCGATACAAATTATATTTAACCTTATCTTATGTAAAGAAACGTTATTCTTCAGCTCAGATATAATAAAAAACAGGATAAAATGACCATTGCTGATAACAGTAGTGAATATTCGGCATGTAATCATGCTTCCTATGAATTGCGGTAACGATGAATAACGGATATTGCACATGCGGTTAAGGCATGCTGGCAAATACTGATCACGCTATTTTTATAGCGGTTGTGTTAGTATTGTGGCGATTTTTGAATGACTGAGAGGGAGAGAGCCGGTGGCTCAGCTTTATTTTTATTACTCCGCGATGAATGCGGGAAAATCGACCGCACTATTACAATCCTCCTATAACTACAATGAGCGCGGAATGCGCACACTGATATTTACGGCAGAAATTGATAACCGGTATGCACATAGCAAAGTAACCTCCCGTATCGGCCTGAGTGCTGATGCACGGGTCTTTAGTGAGGATACTGATATTGGCAGTGTTATCACGCAGGAACATCAGCAGGCGCCCGTACACTGCGTATTAATAGATGAGTGTCAGTTCCTGACAAAAGCGCAGGCAGAGCAGTTATGTTATATCGTCGACGATATTGATATACCCGTTCTCTGTTACGGACTGCGCACTGACTTCAAAGGTGAGTTATTTAGTGGTAGTCATTATTTATTAGCTTGGGCTGATAAATTAGTGGAATTAAAAACAATTTGTCATTGCGGGCGGAAAGCCAGCCGTGTTTTGCGTTATGACGGACAGGGTCATGTAATGTCTGACGGTGCACAAATTGATATTGGCGGAAACGAAAAATATGTTTCGGTATGTCGTAAACATTACAGCGACGCGATGCGTAAAGTAATGGCGGCACAATGTTATTCATAAAATAGATACCCGCGTCATGTATACGGAAAATGCCGGACACGCGTGTCCGGCATTTTTATATCAGCGTCGGATAAAAGCACAGACAGCGATGCAAAGGATACCCGGTAAACAGGAAGACGTAAGGCGGTATTTGTGTTGCTCATGATAAAATACTGAAAAATAGCCCCCGGCATCATGTCTGTTTTGTCATTTGTATTAAGTGAAATATTAAAAATCAGCAGCAGGCTGAATTGTTGATCAAAAGAGAATACATATTAATCTTGTGACAATTATTCAGTTATTATTATGGGATAGCGATTAAAAAAGCCCTCAGAAGAGGGCTCTACGGTTATTATTTATCTAATAGATGATTATTTCTTAGCAGTCCGTTTTGAAACAGGTTTGACCAGAGACTTTGGCGCAGCAACCGGAACGGACTCGTCATAGACGCGGCCATAATAAGTATCCAGCATAATTTGTCTTAATTCAGCAATAAGCGGATAACGCGGATTTGCTCCGGTACATTGGTCATCAAATGCATCTTCAGACAGTTTATCCAGCTTCGCCAGAAATTCTGCTTCCGGTACACCGGCTTCGCGGATAGATTTCGGGATCCCCAGAGACGCTTTAATTTCATCCAGCCAGACCAGCAGTTTTTCAATTTTCTGAGCAGTGCGGTCACCGGCAGCACCCAATCCCAGATGATCGGCAATTTCAGCATAACGGCGGCGCGCCTGCGGGCGGTCATATTGGCTGAATGCTGTCTGTTTGGTCGGGTTATCTGTTGCGTTATAGCGGATCACGTTACAGATAAGCAGGGCATTGGCTAATCCGTGCGGGATATGGAACTCAGAACCCAGTTTGTGCGCCATTGAGTGACAAACACCCAGGAAGGCGTTAGCAAACGCGATACCGGCGATAGTGGCGGCGTTATGGACGCGCTCACGGGCGACCGGGTTCTTCGCGCCTTCATGGTAACTGGCCGGCAGGAATTCTTTCAGCAGTTTCAGTGCCTGTAATGCCTGTCCGTCTGAGTATTCATTTGCCAGAACAGATACATAGGCTTCCAGAGCATGCGTTACCGCATCCAGCCCGCCGAATGCGGTGAGGGATTTCGGCATATTCATGACAAGGTTCGCATCCACGATGGCGATATCCGGGGTCAGTGCATAGTCTGCCAGCGGGTATTTTTGTCCGGTTGCATCATCAGTCACAACGGCAAAAGGTGTAACCTCAGAGCCTGTACCGGATGTGGTGGTGATCGCGACCATTTTGGCTTTTACGCCCATTTTCGGGAATTTATAGATACGTTTGCGGATATCCATAAAGCGCAGCGCGAGTTCTTCAAAATGTGTTTCCGGGTGTTCATACATGACCCACATAATTTTCGCGGCATCCATCGGTGAACCACCACCGAGTGCAATAATCACGTCCGGTTTAAAGCTGTTCATCTGTGCGGCACCTTTGCGCACGACAGATAAGGTTGGATCCGCTTCCACTTCAAAAAATATTTCCACTTCCATGCCGTGGGATTTCAGCACACGGGTGACTTCATCGACATAACCGTTATTGAATAAATAACCGTCAGTAACAATAAATGCCCGTTTTGCGCCATCAGTCGCAATTTCTTCCAGGGCAATCGGCAGGCAACCCCGGCGGAAGTAGATAGATTTAGGAAGTTTATGCCACAACATATTCTCAGCCCGTTTTGCCACAGTTTTGGTGTTGATCAGGTGTTTCGGCCCGACGTTTTCAGAAATGGAGTTACCACCCCAGGAGCCGCAACCCAATGTCAGTGACGGAGAGAGTTTAAAGTTGTACAGGTCGCCGATCCCGCCTTGTGAGGCAGGGGTGTTAATAAGGATACGGGCGGTTTTCATTTTTTCGCCGAAGTACTTTATACGCTCCGGGCGGTTATCCTGATCGGTATATAAGCAGGAGGTGTGACCGATCCCGCCCATTTCCACTAATTTTTCTGCTTTTAGTACCGCGTCTTCAAAATCTTTACCGCGATACATCGCTAACAGCGGGGAGAGTTTTTCATGGGCGAATGGCTCTGATTCATCAACCACGGAAACCGCACCGATAAGAATTTTTGTCCATGCAGGGACGTCAATTCCTGCCATTTCAGCGATTTTCACCGCAGACTGACCGACAATTTTAGCATTCAGTCCGCCGTTGATCAGGATGATATCCTGAACCGCTTTCAGATCTTTGCCTTTCAGGATGTAACCACCGTGATTTTCAAAACGCTCTTTAACCTGTTCATACACTTCATCAACGACAATGACAGACTGTTCGGAGGCACAAATCACGCCATTATCAAAGGTTTTTGACATCAGAATAGACGCCACAGCGCGTTTGATATCTGCAGTTTCATCAATAACAACCGGGGTATTACCTGCGCCGACACCAATGGCAGGTTTACCGGAACTGTAAGCGGCTTTCACCATGCCCGGTCCGCCGGTGGCGAGGATCAGGTTAGTATCGGGGTGGTGCATTAATGCATTGGATAATTCAACAGAAGGCTCATCAATCCAGCCGATAATATCAGCCGGCGCACCGGCGGCAACCGCGGCATTCAGTACAATCTGAGCCGCTTTATTGGTGGCATTTTTTGCACGCGGATGCGGGGAGAAGATAATACCGTTACGGGTTTTCAGGCTGATCAGCGCTTTAAAGATAGCAGTGGATGTCGGGTTGGTGGTGGGGACTATCCCGCAGATGATGCCGATAGGTTCAGCAATGGTGATTGTCCCGAATGTCGGGTCTTCAGACAAAATACCGCAGGTTTTTTCATCACGGTAGGCATTATAGATATATTCAGAAGCAAAATGGTTTTTGATCACTTTGTCTTCAACAATCCCCATTCCGGACTCTTCAACGGCCAGTTTCGCCAGAGGGATACGCGCATCCGCTGCGGCAAGTGCCGCCGCACGGAAAATGGTGTCTACCTGTTCCTGAGTGAAACCGGCAAATTCACGCTGTGCTTTTTTAACGCGGGCAACTAATTCATTGAGTTCGGTAACATTGGTTACGGCCATACAGATGACTCCTGATAAATTGTTAAACTTTTTAAGCAAATTAGCGGGTCGGTACGATTTGATTATAGTCACAACAGCAAGAGGTAACTAAATCGATTTTGCTCATAACCTATGGCCTATATCCCGAATTATTCAGAGTATAACCGGGGGAGCCCGCTGATTTGCTTAAAAAGCCCGTCAGGTATTCTGTTAATGACTGAAGTTGAATCGATTCAACTTCAGTAAAATGAGCTTAACATTACAGCGGGATATTAAAGTGATCAAAATCACAAATACAGCAAGCTGACACCATTCAGCTTGTGTGTAAACGAGATTAATTATCAATTTCAACTATAGTGTCTGCCGTCAATTTTACAGAGGAACTGATGATTGACTAAAATATACACATGGATAAGGGGATTGAGCTGTATCGTGTCAGCTTGAGGGGCGAAATATTCTGTTGAAAGCAATTTCTTTTATCCGGGATTCAACGGTATGATGTCCGGGTTAATATAATTATTACAACCCTTTGGCAATACGCGGCGGCGTATATCAGCCGTTCATTACAGTATTATTATACCCGACGAACCTGCAGTTTGAATGAATAAGGGTATATCAGGTTGAGGATTTTTTGTGGGCGCTACATTACTGGACTTTTCCGGCTATTTAAAATTTTTTGTCGGTTTATTTGCCTTAGTAAACCCGGTTGGTATTTTGCCGGTGTTTATGAGTATGACGAATTATCAGACCGCAGCTGTACGCAACCGAACCAATATGATTGCGAACTTTTCGGTTGCCATTATTTTGTGTCTGTCACTGCTGGTCGGCGATAAAATCCTCATGATGTTCGGTATTTCGATTGAGTCTTTCCGGATAGCAGGGGGCACGCTGATTGTTCTGATCGCACTGTCCATGATCAGCGGAAAGCTGGGTGAAGATAAACAAAACAAGCAGGAACAATCAGAAACCGCGATCCGCGATAATATCGGCGTTGTGCCGCTGGCGCTGCCGCTGATGGCAGGACCTGGTGCCATCAGCTCTTGTGTGGTCTGGAGTGCGCGCTGGCAGGGCTGGCAAAACTTTGCCGGACTGGCGCTGACCAGTATTGTGTTTGCGTTTTTCTGCTGGTTGTTGTTCCGCTCTGCGGGGCTGTGGGTGAAATATCTGGGGCAAACCGGGATCAACGTCGTAACCCGTATTATGGGACTGATGCTGATGTCATTAGGTATTGAACTGATTATTACCGGGATGAAAATGAGCTTTCCGGGGTTATTATCATAATCACGCTATTGCTGTTATCCGCAATCTGAACGGGGCATTAGCCCCGTTTTTGCTTTTGTTTAACTGCTCAGCGAACTTCTTCTGTTGTTTCCATCCGGTGCTCTCCCCGGACTAATGCCGCGCGATCAAACTCCCGTACAATCTCTCCGTGCGCCATAAATGCCGCTCTGTCAGACATATGCGCGACCACATCGGCGTCATGACTGACCATCAGATAGGTCATACTGTGTTCAGTTTTCAGGTGATTCAGCAGATTGAGAATTTCGGCCTGAACGGACATATCCAGTGCGGAAGTCGGTTCATCCAGCAATAAAATCTGCGGGCGCAGCATCAGTGCGCGGGCAATCGCAATACGTTGGCGCTGTCCGCCGGAGAGCTGGTGAGGATAGCGCTGCGCTACATCCGGCGGTAATCCGACAGATTCTATTGCCTGTGTGACCCTGGCTTCAATATCATTCTCATTATGAATGTGTAACGGCTCGGCAAGGGCGCGGTGAATAGTATGAAACGGATGCAGGGACGCGTAAGGATCCTGAAATACCATCTGTACATTGCGGCGCAGTGCGCCCTGATAGCGCAGCCCCGGATGTATATGCTGTGACAGCAGCTGAACGCCTCCCTGCCATTCCCGCTGTAATCCGGCGATCACCCGCAGGATAGTGGATTTTCCGCATCCGGACTCACCAATAAGACTGAATGTCTCGCCTGCATTGAGGTGAAAGCCAGCCTTGCAGACGACCTGCCGCTGCCCGAAACTGACGGAAAGATTATTAACCTCAATAATCGGCGCTGGATTATTTTCCGGCATGATGAGTCTCCTGAGTCAGTAAAGTCTGCAACGCCTGTCTGTCCAGTACCGGTAAGTCCGTCCCGTAAGTCTGAGCATCCGGGCGGCAGGTCCACAAGGTGCGGGTATAGGGATGTGTTGCCTGCGGCAGTTGTGCGGCGGGCAGCTCATCCACCTGCTGCCCCTGATACATCACCATCACGCGCTGACAATGAGCGGCGACCAGCGGCAGGTCGTGGCTTATCAGCAGCAATCCCATCCGGCGCTCCTCACACTGGCGGACAATCAGCTCCAGGATTTGATGGCGCAGCCGTGCATCCAGTGCTGAGGTTGGTTCGTCGGCAATTAATACCGCGGGATTATTGATCAGGGCAATTGCAATCATGGCGCGCTGCCCCATTCCGCCGGAAAGTTGCCCCGGATAGCGGGAAAGGGCGGATTCTGCCAGCCCGGCTGCACGCGCCATGTCATATACGCGGTCACGACGGTCAGATTTTGACAGCCTCTGATGCCGCACCAGCGCTTCTTCAATCTGCTGATACAGATTTTTTACCGGATTGAGGGCATAACGCGGATCCTGCATTATCATGGCGATATCATTACCGCGCAGTGCCGCCCACTGTTTTTCACGCAATGACAGCAGCGGGGTATTATGAAATTCCAGCGTTTGCGCACTGACTTTGCCGGGTTTGCGCACCAGCCCCATCAGTGCTCTCGCCGTCATGGATTTACCGGAGCCGGATTCGCCGACCAGCGCCAGCCGTTCCTGTCCCAGGTTAAATGAAATGCTGTTGACCACCCGCGCACGCGGATAATCCACTGACAGGTTTTTGACACGGATAAGTGGCTCAGTCATGTTCAGGCTCCATAATATCGCGTAAACCATCACCCAGAAGATTGAATGCCATACCGGCAGTCAGAATTGCCGCACCCGGTACCGCCGCAATCCACCACTGGTCAAAGATAACCTGCATGCCGTCCGCGATCATCGCTCCCCATTCCGCCATCGGCGGTTGTGCGCCAAGCCCTAAGAACCCCAGACCGGCGGCCGCCAGGATGATAGTCGCCAAATCAAGCGCGAGGCGGACAATGGCCGATGGCAGACAGAGCGGCAGAATATGTCCCCATAACAGGCGCAGTCCGCGGATCCCCAGCATTTCTGCACTGGCAAGATAATCACTGTTGCGCAAATGACGGATTTCACTGCGCGCCTGGCGTGCATACGCGGGCCAGGAGGTGAGTGCGAGCGCCAGCGCGCCGTTTATCAGTCCCGGCCCCAGGATGGCGACAAACGCAAAGGCGAGGATCAGGCGCGGCATCGACATTACAATATCGGTAAAACGCATCAGAACAGTTTCAACCCAGCGCCCGTAAAACCCTGCCAGAATGCCGATCAGCAAACCCGCCGGCAGAGTAATTACAGCAACGAGAGCAACCAGACCAAACATCGGGCGTGCACCGTAAATCAGGCGTGAGAGAATATCCCGCCCGTAGCTGTCAGTGCCGAGCCAGTGTTGTGCGTCCGGTGCCAGCAGACGCTGTGCCGGGTTTTGCAACACCGGATCAAACGGGGCAAGCCAGGGGGCAAACAGGGCAACCAGCAGGAGAAAAAGAATAATCAGTGAGCCGGTCAGTGCGGAAGGTGACCGGCGGATTTTCGGCAGTAATCTCATAATGTCACCCGTGGGTCAGTTAAGCGCACAATCATATCAGTCACATTATTGATAAAGATAAAGCAGATCCCGATAACCAGTGTGCCGCCCATGACGGCAGTTGTGTCTCCGGCAAACAGGGCGGCGGTGAGATAGCGTCCGATGCCGGGCCAGGAGAAAACCGTTTCGGTCAGTACCGCACCTTCCAGCATTCCGGTGTACGCCAGCGCGACCACGGTTATCAGTGTGCCACGGATGTTCGGCAACACATGGCAGAACAGAACCTGCATGTCCGTATTGCCTTTGGCACGCGCCAGGGTGACATACTCTTTGTTCATTTCACTCAGACACGCGGCGCGGGTCAGCCGGGTTATTCCCGCCAGACAAAAATAGGCAAGCAGCGACACCGGTAAAATCAGATGTGCAACCGCATTGGTAAATGCTCCCGGTTCACCGGAAAGCCAGGTATCAATCAATACAAACCCGGTTTTTGCCTCAATTGTATATTGATAGATATCATCCAGCCGTCCGGGTCCCGGACTCCATTGCAGCGTGGCATAAAACAGCAGCAGCATCAGCAGTCCCAGCCAGAAAACAGGAACAGAGTTACCGAGAAGTGTCAGGGTACGGATGATAAAATCAAGGGGTGAACCTGCATAGCGGGCGCACAACACACCACACAGAATGCCGAGCGATGACCCCGCGATCAGTGCAAGGGTTGCCAGCTCAATCGTGGCGGGCAGGGTATGGAGTACGCCATCAAGTACGGGTTGCCCCATAGAGGCGGCGATCCCGAGATCGCCATGCAGCAATCTGCCCAGATAATGCCAGAACTGAATATAAACGGGCTGATCCAGCCCCAGTTCCAGTTTTACCTGTTGATAGGTTTCGTGGCTGGCGTGATCGCCGACAATTTGCAGCACCCGGTCAACCGGGGACAGAGCAGAAAGCGCGAAGGTGATGATCAGCAGCCCGAGCAGTGTCAGTGACAGCGTAAAAATACTCTGAACAGTGACACGCAGGACATGGCGCAGCACAGCGGCGGCAGGCGAAGAGTCAGACATACAGCTATTCCTGAATAAAACAAAAGACAATAACCCGCCGGTGATCCCGGTGGGCTATATAACCGTATGCATTCACACAACAGATTTGTTGGCTGCATCTTGAAGTATGACGAGTATCAGTGGGTTATTTGGTCACTCTGTCGTAATACACCATATCCGCATTCAGTCCCTGCTGATAGCCTTTCACATTATCGCGCAGAACAACCTGGTTTTGTCCCTGAGCCATAAACACATACGGTGAACTGCGCTGTAATTCTTCCTGCATCGCGGCATACATCTGTGTGCGTTTGGCTTTATCAGGCTCTGCCACGGCTTTCAGTGTCATTTCTGACAGCGCGGGAATATCCCAGCCGTTCAGCCATGCGACAGTACTGCTTTTGCCGTCATTAAAGGCAAATGCGCTGGCGTTTGAGTGTGCATCAAAATAGTCCGGGATCCAGAAACGAACCGCCGCCTGATGTGAACGCGCCCGCACCCGTGAATACACCTGGCTGCCCGCCGCAGGCAGAAGCTCCACACGAATTCCGCCCTGTGCAAAGCTTGCCTGAAGTGATTGCGCGATAGTGATATACGGCGGTTTATTCTCTACATCAAGTGTGAAGTGAGCATCTTTAATACCGGCTTTTTCCAGAATGGCTTTTGCTTTGGCCGGATCAAATTTATACGGATTATTAGTCAGCGTGCCGGGTAAACCGACCGGCAGGAAGCTCTGATGAACAAAATACTGACCTTTCAGTAAATCTTTGGTAATGCCTTCATAATCAACCAGATAACGTGCTGCTTCCCACAGCGCCGGGTTCTTCAGCAGCGGATTTGCACTGTTCCCGGTGTTGAACGCCAGATAATCCTGTTCGGCGGACGGAATATTTTCCACTCTGATACCGGCGGTATTTTTCAGTGCGGCAGTCTGGTCAGCCCCCAGTTCGCGGGCAATATCCGCATCTCCCTGCTGAATAAGCAGGCGGCGCGATGCCGGGTCCGGCACGTTTTTAATAATAATAGAGGCAATTTTAGCTTCACCGGTAGAAACATGCGGGTTAGCCGCCATCACAATAGCCTGATTCGGCTGATAAACTTTAAGAAAATAGGCACCGCTGCCGGCAGAATGCATTTTCAGCCAGGCGTTACCGAAATCATTATTTTTAATATTCGGTGTCACTAATTTTTCATCTACAACGGATGCAATCGGTGTGGATAATAAATTAAGTGCCACATCCGGGCTGATATCCGCACTCCATTTAATTTTAAGTGTCCGATCACCGGTTTTTTCAAATTGCTGTGCAATATTGTCTTTATTCCAGCCGAGGATATTGAGAATAAATGCCGGTGATTTATTCATCGTCACTGCGCGCTGATAAGAGAAAATAATATCTTCAGGTCGTACCGGGTTACCGGAAGCAAACTGTGCATTTTCTTTAATACGGACAGTCAGCGTTTTATTCGCAGGATCCGCCTGCCAGTCTTCTAATAAGATGGCATCAAGCTGTGCCGGATTATCACGGTTGGGCTGAACAATGCGCTGATATAAGCTCGGGACAGTCTGAATACTGGAAAGCTCATTACTTTCGGCGGGGTCAAGGCTGACAATATCATCCAGCCCCTGAACAACAATCAGCGTACCCGGTGGTGTTGCGGCGAATACGGAGGTTGAAAAGAGCAGAGCCAATGACACTGACAGTGTTGTTTTTCTCATGATGCGTCCCCTGAATGATGTTGGGTATCTGTTTTAATAATGACACGTTAGAAAAAAATAGCCGGGATTTGCAAAGTCTGTTACGGACTTGTTTATAACTATTCGTTATAGATATTGTTAATGATAGTCCTTCATTTCAATTCCGGTAGCCCGGAAGATAAAAACAGTTATAAAACACCATTGATATAACAACAGGTTATCAGTACATAAGAAATAATGATAAAAATACGGCGGTATTTTGGTAGTGAAAAGGAGCGGTACAGTTTATTTATTTTCGGGTATAACAGATAAGGTGCTCAAATAAACACCAGGGGCGAATTTTATGTCGGAGAGTATATTTTCATACATTAGTTCTTTGATTTTGAAACGGAAATTACTCTTTTACTCTTTTTATTTACAGTTGTATTTTAACTGATTGTTAATATTTAATTGGTTAAAACTGTGATGCATGTAGGTTTTTGCTCTGGTTAAATTGCTTTTTGTTAATTAAATGTTTATTTTTCTATTTGGGCGAAAGCGATTTCCCGTAGTGTGAGAGGAAATCATTATCCTTTTATTTTGCCGGTGCTTTTTCCGCTGATAAGCGCGTTTACAAACAAAAACAGTTACCGGGCTTAAAAATCACAGTCAGCGCTAAGAAAATGCCCGGTGAAATAAACAGAACCTATACTCAGTAATAACGCATTTGCGGTGCTTTAATCACGTTGTTTGTCTAATTGGTGTTATTCAGACCGGGACGGAAAAATGAAAAAAAACGTTATTGCTGTTTCCCTCACCCCCGCGTTGTTGCTGAGCCTTTTTGCGTATCCTGCATCAGCGGCACAGGTGCCTGCCGGAACAAAACTGGCTGTAAAACAAGAGATTGTTATTAATAACGGCAGTGAACCTGTATCACTGGATCCGCATAAAGTGGAAGGTGTGCCGGAGTCCAATATTATTCTTAACCTGCTGGAAGGTCTGGTTTCCACAGATGCGGACGGAAAAATAGTGCCGGGTGTGGCGCAGAGCTGGTCATCACCGGATAACCGGACCTGGACATTTATATTATATCCGGATGCAAAATGGAGTGACGGCTCGCCTGTCACCGCCAATGATTTTGTCTATAGCTGGCGGCGGCTGGTGGATCCGAAAACCGCATCGCCTTACGGCAGTTATCTGCATTATGCCTACGTCGAAAACGTGGATGAGATCCTCAAAGGTACAAAATCACCGGATACACTCGGCGTGAAAGCATTGGATGACCATACTTTGCAGGTGCAGCTGACACAACCGGTACCGTATTTTGTTGATATGCTCAGCCATACGGCACTGAAACCGGTGCCCAAGGGCGCGATTGACCAGTTTGGTGATAAATGGACGGCTGTCGGAAAATTTACCGGCAATGGCGCATATACCTTGTCATCATGGAATGTGAACGAGCGCCTGGTGCTGAAACGCAATCCGAAATACCGCAATGATAAAGAAACAGTGATTGAGCAGGCGACCTTTTTGCCGTTGCAATCAGAAACCAGTGATATTAACCGGTACCGCGCCGGTGAGATTGATATTACTAACAGTGCCGTGCCGCCGGTCTTATTCAGTAAGCTGAAAAAAGATATCCCGGCAGAGGTTCATATTTCCCCTTACCTGTGTACGTTTTATTACGAAATCAATAATTCAGCCACCTCATTTACCGATCCCCGTGTCCGGGAAGCCATCAAGCTGGGCATTGATCGCGATATTATTACCAATAAAATCATGGGGCAGGGGCAGATTCCTGCATACGGTTTTACGCCACATTATATTAACGGCGGAGACTTTATTACCCCGGACTGGGCATCCCAGACGCAGGCTCAGCGTAATGAAAAGGGACGAAAACTGCTGGAAGAAGCCGGTTTCAGTGAGAAAAGCCCGCTGACCTTCGAATTGCTCTATAACACGTCTGATCAGAACAAACAGCAGGCGATTGCTGCCGCATCCATGTGGAATAAAAACCTCGGGGTGAATGTGGTGCTGAAAAACCAGGAATGGAAAACATCGAATCAAAATCGCCACGAGGGTAACTATCAGGTCGCGCGGGCTACCTGGTGCGCGGATTACAATGAACCTTCTTCGTTTTTGAATATTTTCCTGTCAGACAGCAGTAATAACACCAGTTTCTATCGTAATGCCACTTTTGACAGTGCAATGCAGCGCGCATTACTGGCAACCGATGAAAAAACGCGCCAATCCGCTTACCAGCAGGCAGAAATGCAGTTAGATCAGGACTCTGCATTGATCCCTGTCTATTATCGCGTGAGTGTGCGGTTGATAAAACCAGCAGTTGGCGGGTTTACCGGTAATGACCCGCTTGATTATATGGATATTAAGCGCTTATATATGGTAGAAACGTATTAATAATAAAAATTTGCACGCTAATAAGTAGTGCGAAAACAATAAAGGCATGAGTAACAAAAATAAGTGCCTGAAAAACACGCAACAAACGCAAAACACATTCGTCAATGGGGAGTTATGTAAGATGGTAAAGCTGACAAAGAAGAGTTTATTAACACTAAGTGTGATTAGTGCGCTGGGAATGGGATTGGGTGCTCAGGCGTTTGCGGCGGAGGTTCCGGCAGGGGTTCAGCTGGCTGAGAAGCAGGATCTGGTCCGTAATAACGGGTCTGAGCCGCAGTCGCTTGATCCGCATAAAGTGGAAGGGGTTCCGGAAGCCAATATTATCCGTGACCTGATGGAAGGGATCACACTTGAAGGCCCTGACGGTACTGTTTTACCGGGATCTGCGACATCCTGGGAAAATAAAGATTTTAAAGTCTGGACGTTTAAAATCCGTGAAGGCGCAAAATGGTCAAACGGTGATCCTGTCACCGCACAGGACTTTGTTTACAGCTGGCGTCGTTTAGCTGATCCGAATACCGCGTCACCGTATGCGAGTTATTTACAGTATGCCCATATTGCGAATATCGATGATGTTATTGCCGGGAAAAAGAAACCGGAAGAGCTCGGTATTAAAGCGCTGGATGATAAAACATTAGAAATTACCCTGACAGAAGAAGTGCCGTATATTCCGAAACTGCTGGCGCATAACTCTATGTCACCGGTGCATCCGGCTTCTGTCGAAAAGTTTGGTGATAAATGGACGCAGCCGGGAAATTATGTCAGTAACGGCGCGTACAAACTGAAAAACTGGGTAGTAAATGAAAAAATCGAGCTGGAGCGTAACCCGAATTATTGGGATAACCAAAAAACCGTTATTAATAATATCCGCTTCCTGCCTATTTCCTCAGAAGTCACTGATGTAAACCGCTACCGCAGCGGTGAAATCGACATGACGTATAATAACCTGCCGATTGAACTGTTCCAGAAACTGAAAAAAGAGATCCCGGACGAACTGCGTATTTCGCCGTATATGTGTACCTATTACTATGAAATCAATAATGAAAAAGCGCCGTTTAATAATCCGAAAGTCCGTGAGGCTCTGAAACTCGGTTTAGACCGCGATATCATGGTTAATAAAGTGAAAGCGCAGGGTGATACCCCGGCTTATGGCTTCACTCCACCGTTTACCGATGGTATGTCTGCGAAAGAGCCGGAGTGGTTCTCCGGAATGACTCAGGCACAGCGTAATGAAAAAGCACGGAAACTGCTGGAAGAAGCGGGCTACACCAAAGATAAACCGCTGAAATTCAATCTGCTGTATAACACGTCTGATCTGCACAAAAAAATGGCGATTGCCGCCGCATCTATCTGGAAGAAAAACATCGGTGTTGATGTGCAGCTGGAAAACCAGGAATGGAAAACATTCCTCGATACCCGCCATCAGGGCACGTATGATATTGCCCGCGCCGGCTGGTGTGCAGATTACAACGAGCCTTCATCTTTCCTGAATATGATGCTCTCCTACAGCAGCAGTAATACCCCGCATTATAAAAATACAGATTTTGATAAGCTGATGAAACAGTCTCTTCAGGTGAAAACTGATGAAGAGCGGGCAAAAATCTACCAGCAGGCTGAAACAGTGCTGGATAACGATTCCGCCATTGTGCCTGTCTATTACTATGTCAGTACCCGTTTAGTGAAACCGTACGTGGGGGGATACAGCGGAAAAGATCCGTTAGATCACCTTCATACAAAAGATCTTTATCTGATGAAAAAATAATAAAGACGGTTGGCAGCCTCCCCGGAGGCTGCCTGTGTATACCCGACGTCATTCAGGATGCAGGCAGGCGGTAACTAACTGAGCGAAGCCAACGAACCTGCGGTTTGAATGAATAAGGGTTATGTACCCCGGGAGCGGGTACTGTATAGGAACGGGCAATGTTTAAGTTTATTCTTCGCCGTATACTCGAGGCGATCCCGACACTATTTGTGTTGATTACTATCTCTTTCTTTATGATGCGTCTGGCGCCGGGCAGTCCTTTTACCGGTGAGCGCAAATTACCACCGGAAGTGATGGCCAATATTGAAGCCAAATATCATCTGAATGATCCCATCCATGTTCAGTATTTCGACTATTTAGTCCAGTTGTCGAAAGGGGATTTCGGACCCTCATTCAAATATAAAGATTACTCTGTGAATGATTTAGTGGCGACAGCATTTCCGGTCTCCGCCAAACTTGGCATAGCGGCGTTTGTGCTCGCATTGATCGCGGGGGTGAGCGCAGGGGTTATTGCCGCACTGAATCAAAATACCCGGTGGGATTATACGGTTATGGGGGTTGCCATGACCGGGGTTGTTATCCCGAGCTTTGTGGTGGCGCCACTGCTGGTTCTTGTTTTTGCTATCCACCTGCACTGGCTGCCGGGCGGCGGCTGGAACGGGGGGCAACTGAGTAACATTATCCTGCCGATGGTCGCACTTTCACTGGCTTATATTGCCAGTATCTCCCGTATTATGCGCAGTTCAATGATTGAAGTGATGCACTCCAACTTTATCCGCACTGCGCGGGCAAAAGGGCTGCCGATGCGTAAAATCGTCTGGCGGCATGCGCTGCGTCCGGCGCTGTTACCGGTTGTTTCTTTTATGGGACCGGCGTTTGTGGGGATTATTACCGGCTCGATGGTCATTGAGACGATTTTCGGTTTACCGGGCGTCGGGCAGTTATTTGTGAATGGCGCGCTTAACCGCGATTACTCACTGGTACTGAGCCTGACTATCCTTGTAGGGGCGCTGACTATCGCCTTTAACTGTATCGTTGATGTGCTGTATGCCGTTATCGATCCGAAAATCCGCTATTAACTCAGGAGCACGCTATGTTACCGAATGAAAAAAAATGCGACGCTCTGGCGAATTTTGCGGAGCAGCAAAATGTTGAAGGGCGCAGTTTATGGGCGGATGCCCGTCGTCGTTTTATACACAATAAAGCGGCGATCACCAGCCTGTGTCTCCTGTCTTTAATTACACTGTTTGTTATTTTTGCGCCGGTGTTATCGGATTTTGCTTACGATGATACAGACTGGGAAATGATGTCTGCGTCACCGGACAGCGAAACCGGGCACTATTTCGGCACGGACTCCTCCGGGCGTGACCTGCTGGTGCGTGTGGCAATCGGCGGGCGTATTTCGCTGATGGTCGGTCTGGCGGCAGCGCTGGTGGCGGTGCTGGTGGGAACACTCTACGGCGCAATGTCCGGATATGTCGGCGGTAAAACAGACTCCGTGATGATGCGCGTACTGGAAATTCTCAACTCCTTCCCGTTTATGTTTTTTGTTATCTTACTCGTCACCTTCTTCGGGCAGAATATCTTCCTGATCTTTGTGGCCATCGGGATGGTGTCCTGGCTGGATATGGCGCGTATTGTGCGCGGACAAACCCTCAGCCTGAAGAGCAAAGAGTTTATTGAAGCCGCGAAAGTCTGTGGTGTGCCGACCCGCAATATTATTCTGCGCCATATAGTGCCGAATGTGCTGGGTGTGGTGGTGGTGTATGCCTCACTGCTGGTGCCGAGCATGATCCTGTTTGAATCCTTCCTCAGTTTCCTGGGGCTGGGAACACAGGAGCCGTTAAGCAGCTGGGGTGCATTGCTTAATGATGGCGCAAACTCCATGGAAGTATCGCCCTGGTTACTGATGTTCCCGGCAGCATTCCTGGTGGTGACTCTGTTTTGTTTTAACTTTATCGGCGATGGGTTGCGTGATGCCCTTGACCCGAAAGATCGCTGAGGAGGCCGCCAATGACTCAGTTATTACAGGTAAAAGACCTGAATGTGGCGTTTAAAACGCCGGACGGTGATGTTACGGCTGTCAATAAACTCAATTTTTCATTATCGGCAGGTGAAACACTCGGCATTGTCGGCGAGTCCGGCTCCGGAAAATCACAAACTGCGTTTGCACTGATGGGGCTATTAGCCCGTAACGGCGTGGTCAGCGGCTCTGCCATGTTTAATGGTCGTGAAATTCTCAATCTGAAAGAGAAAGCCTTAAATAAAATGCGCGCGGAAGAGATTTCCATGATCTTCCAGGACCCGATGACATCGCTTAACCCGTATATGAAAGTGAGCCATCAGCTCACAGAAGTACTGATGCTGCATAAAGGGCTGAGCAAACATGATGCCTTTGAAGAATCAGTGCGGATGCTGGACGCGGTAAAAATGCCGGAAGCCCGTCAGCGTATGAATATGTATCCCCATGAGTTTTCCGGCGGAATGCGCCAGCGCGTGATGATCGCGATGGCACTGTTATGTAAGCCGAAACTGCTTATTGCTGATGAACCGACCACGGCGCTGGATGTGACTGTTCAGGCGCAGATTATGACGCTGCTCAATGAACTGAAACATGAATTCAACACAGCAATTATTATGATCACCCATGATTTGGGGGTTGTCGCGGGAATTTGTGACAAAGTGCTGGTGATGTATGCCGGGCGTACCATGGAATACGGCACCGCGCGCGATGTATTTTATCAGCCGGTGCATCCGTATTCTATCGGGTTGCTTAAAGCGGTTCCGCGTCTTGATGGTCCTGAAGATAGTGTACTTGCCACTATCCCCGGAAATCCGCCTAACCTGCTGCGTCTGCCGGCAGGCTGTCCGTTCCGCCCGCGTTGTCAGTATGCGATGGAGCAGTGTGCTCAGCAGGAGCCGCCATTAAATGCATTTGCTCAGGGCCGTTTGCGTGCCTGCTTTAAAACAGTTGAGGAGCTGGCATCATGACGAATCCTGAACGTCCTGTTCTGCTGGAAATTGAAGATTTAAAAGTCCATTTTTCTGTCAGAGATAACAAACAGTGGTTCTGGCAACCGGCAAAAAGCCTGAAAGCCGTTGATGGTGTTACTGTCCGTTTGTATGAGGGCGAAACTCTCGGCGTTGTCGGCGAATCCGGCTGTGGAAAATCAACCTTTGCACGGGCGATTATCGGGCTGGTTAAAGCGACAGAAGGGCGCGTAACCTGGCTTGGTAAAGATCTGAACGGCATGAGTGAAAAGGACTGGCATAACATCCGCAATGATATTCAGATGATTTTCCAGGACCCGCTGGCATCACTGAATCCACGTATGACTATCGGCGATATTATTGCCGAGCCGCTGCGCACCTATCATCCGCGCATGAAAAAATCAGAGGTCACGGAAAAAGTGAGAGCGATGATGATGAAAGTCGGGCTGCTGCCTAACCTCGTCAATCGTTATCCGCATGAATTTTCCGGTGGTCAGTGTCAGCGTATCGGAATTGCCCGCGCCTTAATCCTGGAGCCGAAACTGGTTATCTGTGATGAACCGGTATCTGCACTGGATGTCTCGATTCAGGCACAGGTGGTTAATCTGCTCAAAGAATTACAGCGGGAAATGGGGCTGTCGCTTATTTTTATCGCCCACGACCTTGCGGTGGTAAAACACATTTCTGACCGCGTTCTGGTGATGTATCTCGGACACGCAGTGGAGCTTGGCACGTATGATGAGGTTTATCATAATCCGCTGCATCCTTACACCAAAGCACTGATGTCTGCGGTACCGGTGCCAGATCCGGACAGAGAACAGAATAAAGTTATTCAGTTACTGGAAGGTGAACTGCCGTCACCGATTAACCCGCCGACAGGCTGTGTTTTCCGCACGCGCTGCCCGCTGGCAGACAGTGAATGTGCGCGCACGCGTCCGTTACTGGAAGGCAGTTTCAGGCATGCGGTTTCATGCCTGAAAGTCGATCCGCTGTAAATTTAAGTTCTGTCTTATCTGCGACGAAGCGCTCATTTTGAGCGCTTTTTTTTCATTCGGTAACATCTCTTTTTCCGCGCCCGCAGCAACCTCTCTGATGCATAAAAAACGGCCATTGAGGCAGATACTGGTTTCCGTTATTAACTACAGGCCGGTATATATCCTTATTCATTTAAAACATACGCCGGTACGGAAATTTCCCGGATAACCGGGACAATATTAATTGTTGACGAATGTCAACGTACTGGCTACAGTACAGGTATCAGCGGAAATGAAGAGACACCCGGATAAACATATCCAGTCAGCTATTGAGTATGCATTGCTTCAGGGCTGGGTTTGGATCCCTGCGGGAAATTCGGCACATGCGTTTTGCCGGTTGCGGTGCGGTTCTCCGGCTGAAAAACACCGGCTACACCAGATGAGTGTCTGGTCAACACCGCGAAACCCGGAAAATCATGCTAAGCAGATTCGAAGAAAAATAGACAGTTGTTTGTTATGACTGAATTAATCAGGGTGGTAAATACTGCCTCCATACAAGGGAAAAAGTATGGCACTGTATAATTTTACACTAACACTTTCCGGCGTCACCGCAGAGACAGAAAATCTGGAAGATGCATTATTTAAAAGTGGTTGTGATGATGCATTACTCTGTTTTTACGGGAAATCAGTGTATCTGGAATTTGACCGCGAAGCGCTGTCCCCGGATGCCGCTATCCGCAGTGCTGTTGAGGATGTTGAATCAGCGGGGCTGAATGCCCGGGTTGAATCGGTGGATTCTGCCCTGGTCGGACTGAGTGATATTGCAGAACTGACAGGTATGTCGCGTCAGGCGATTGCGCTGCTGAAAGACGGCACGCGTGGGCAGGGTAATTTTCCGTGCCCTGTTCAGCGCCTTCGCGGGCAATCCCCGTTGTGGGACTGGGCGGCAGTCGCTGTCTGGTTGTCACAGCAGGGGCGGCTGGCGGCGCATCCGGAGCTTGCGGAGAACGCAAAAACCATCGTCAAATGGAATGTGGCGCTGCGAGCCGGTGCTGCTGAAAACCCTGCGGAAATTGAAGCGATTACACGGTCATTGCTGGCGCGCCGTGAAAAATGCCGTTGCTGAGTGTATGAGCGGGGTGCGAACCCCGCACACGACCGGGAAACAAAAAAGACAGATTATTTCCGCCAGCGAATAGCAAATTCCGGGGTGCCGGTAAATTGGCGTGAGAGGAGAACACGGGCGAAAATCTGGTCGATATCGGCATCATCGTCCGGTGCCAGCCCGATAACCACTTCTGCGCAGTCCGGAGTTTGTGCCGGAAAAGAGGCGATTTCAGACCAGTCATTACCGGTGGGTACCAGTTCCGCACCTCCGCAATCTTCAAATTGCAGATTAAATAACAGGACATCGGCGGGATCCAGATTATCCATTGCCTGTTCCAAAAACAGATCGTATGCCATTTCAATGGTTTCTTGCTCGCTGAGGCGGCGGGGACGTGGGGTGCTCATGGTCAGACAGCTTTCCGGTTATTCCCTGCAACAGGGCAGTTGCAGGGATAATAAAATAATCAGTATTACAATAACGGGCTGAAGAAGTAACACAGCCGCTCAAGAATACGGTTTGTCAGCGGGCGTTTTTCCCACTCAGCATAATCGAGCCGCGCAGAACGGCTGATATAATCGTTTTGCACGATATTGAGATCACCGGCAAAACTTTCATCATCAATAACAGCTGTAATTTCAAAATTCAGCCATAAACTGCGCATATCCAGATTAACCGATCCTACCATACTGAGCTGGTCATCCACTAACACACTTTTCGTATGCAATAAGCCATCTTCAAACAGGTAAATCTCCACACCGGCTTCCAGCAGTTCGGTATAAAAAGCACGGCTTGCCCAGCGGACAAGGAAAGAGTCATTGAGGCGCGGCATCACAATCGCCACCCGCACGCCGCGCATAGCGGCGGTACAGATAGCATGCATCAGGTCATCGCTCGGGACAAAATACGGTGTGGTGAATGTCAGGCGCTCCTGTGAGGCAAAAATTGCCGTCATCAGTGACTGCTGAATAAGCTCTTCCGGAAAACCCGGACCGGATGCCACAATGTTTACGGTATGTCCGCTGTCTTTTTCAAACGGCATTTCGATATCATCAGGCGGTGGCGGAAGACGTCGCTCACCGCGCTCCATTTCCCAGTCAAAGGCGTAGATAATCCCGAACAGTGCCGTAACCGGACCTTCCATCCGGACAAGGATATCTACCCATTCTCCCACGCCTGAATCTTGCTTGAAGTAGCGCGGATCAACCATATTCATGCTGCCGGTGTATGAAATATAGTTATCGATAACCACGATTTTGCGATGTTGACGCAAATCCATACGGCGCAGCGCAAAGCGCAGAATATTGACCGGCAGCGCCTCGACAAACTCGATACCCGCATCCCGCATCATCTTTGGATAATCACGGCGGAAGAAGTGCCAGCTACCGGCGGAGTCCACCATAATACGGCACTTTACACCGCGTTTGGCAGCGGCAAGCAGGGCATTGGTGACGTGATCCACATCACCGCCCGGTTTCCAGATATAAAACACCATATCGATATTGTATTTTGCATTATCGATATCTTTTACTATCTGCCTCAGTGAATCTTCACAGGTAGTAAATAACTGAATTTGATTGCCTTTTACACCGGGAACACCCTGGCGGCTCTCTATCAGCTGAAATAACGGAGCGGCCTGCCTGCTGTTCTCTGTGGAGAAAATATGTTTTGACTGACGCAGTCCTTCCAGCCATCCGGCAACAGATGGCCACATTCCTTTTGCCTGATCAACCCTCCGGCGTCCCAGATGCAGCTCACCGAAGGCGATATAGGCAATAATTCCGATGAACGGCAGGATATAAATAATCAGCAACCAGGTCATGGTGGAGGTCACCGGGCGGCGTTTGTACATAACACGCACAGTGATACCGGCAATCAGCAGCCAGTAGAAAAGAATACTCAGCCAATACAACAATGTATAAAATGTCGACATAGGTATGTTCTTTCCTGAAAATGAGGTTTACAGATACATCAGATATGAAATCAGATTGATAGCGCACAGGAAAATGTATCAGAAAGCTTTCTGTAATGCTGCTTTATTTATGATTTCAGTCTGTTTGACCAACATTTGGTTCAATTGTCTGAGGTTATTGCGGGAAAGCGGTTGGTTATTGTGTCAGGGAGCTTATAATAATGCTCCTTATTATGAAGCTTATTACATACCCAACGTCATTCAGGATGCAGTCAACGAACCTGAAGTTTGAATGAATAAGGGTATACACACTGTTTAAAAGGGTTTAGTTATGAGGCACAGCAGGCCGGAAGTTGCACGTTGGCGGATGTTAAGACAGGTAACCCGTCGTCGTCGTCGCTGGTTAGAAAGTCAGTCCCGCCGGAATCTGCGGATTTTTTCACTGCGAAAACTGGATATTGCAGGACAACGTCGTTCACTGCTGTTTGCACATACGCGTTTTAGTCATTAAAGAGTGACATTTCGCACGACAAGTGACAATGGTTATGTTTTTCTTATTGAAATTGATTGCTATTTGCATTTACACTAGTAGCCATTGTCATTATTAGTTTCTTATAAGATTGTATCGATATGTCTATTTTTCGTTGGGTGAGTTGGCCGATTCTGATTTCTCTTTCTCTGCACGCATCTGTGGCAGCGGCAATCTATTACAATATGAACAAGGAAAGTGCGGAAGAACCAAAGCTGATGAGCGTTGAAATGGCTGTATTTGCACCGGTACCCGCCGCCGCAGCACCACAGCCGGAGCCTGAACCAGAGGTTGAACCGGAACCTGAACCGGAGCCGGAACCTGTGGTGAAACCGGTTATCGAAAAACCGGTGGAAAAAAAGCCGGTTGAGAAAAAACCAAAACCTAAGAAAGAAAAGAAAATTGAAAAACCAGCGGTAAAACCGACGGAAACCAAAGCGCCGGTCTCTGATAAGCCGTTGTTCAGCGGAACACCGGACGGACAGCAGGATGTGAAAAAAACAGCGCCGGGACCTGTGAGTAACCAGCCGTCAGCCGGGTTGAGCGATAACGGTGGTGGTGACCCGAAAGCACTGAGCCGCGCTGATCCTGTCTATCCCGCCCGCGCCCGCAGCCTGGGTAAAGAGGGAACGGTCCGCGCCAGATTTGATGTGGATGAAAACGGACGTATTCAGAATATCGATATTATCGACGCCACCCCGAAAAATATGTTTGACCGGGAAGTCCGTCAGGCAATGCGTAAATGGCGCTATGAGAAAAAAGCGAAGAAAGGTCTGACCACGACGATTATTTTCCGCCTGGATGGCAAAACATCAGTACAATAAACAGTATATAAGAAGAGGACCCGGCCGTGAGCCGGGTTTTTTACGTCCGGTTATTGACCCGGTAAAAGTATCACGGGAAAGATATCATCCCGCAGATTAATCAGGTCATCCGGCGTGACATGAATCACGCCTTCTCCCGGGATATCAATCTCTGCGATCATAAATAACGCCATAGTGGTCAGCAGCGGCAAAATTAAAATCATAATATTATTGCCGGGCAGCCCGCGGATATTATACCCGATCAGCACATTGGCACTTGCGGCAAAGAGAATGAGTAACACCCAGGCGGCTCCCGGAATTTGATAACGCCAGCTCGCCATGGTTTTCTCTTCAGACACATACAAATCACTGAATGCCGTTAATACCGAGGCAATTACAGGATTAGGTGCGGTGCGGGCTTGTGTGGCGGCTAATTCCCAAAGTGCGTTCTGAGCATCAAGAGACATATCCCGCCAGCGTTCGGTTTTTGCCTGTGATCCTGCATTAAAAAAAGGAAATGCGGGCATCAAGATAATCTTTCAGTAATACCTGCGCCTGTAAATTATTTTCAGGAGAGAGAAGTTGTGCGCGCTGATAGGCATTGCCGATAGTAATAGCTTCGTTTTCTTCCATCTGCTCGCGGTTATTATAGCCGCCGATAGAGATTGTCAGTAAAAAGCCGATTAATAACCCCAGCAGAGATAATACCGCCCCGAGCACAATTTTGGTTTCATCATCCGCCAAATCCGTTTTACCGTGACGTTTTTTGAACAGATATTTTCCGCCATAAGCAGAAAAAACAGAAAGAATAAAAATAACAGCGAATAATAATACAGAGTTGGAGACTAACGCGTTAAATAGTGCTGACATAACAGTGACCCTTCAACTTTACCCTTATTCATTCACGCTGCAGGTTCGTTGGCTGCTGTCAGCCAGACGGGTCACATACTGATGTATGCTCCCCGTCTGTCTTCCCTTGCCGCCTGCCTGCATCTTGAATGACGTTGGGTATATACCCTTATTCATTCAAACTGCAGGTTCGTTGGCGGCGTGAATGACGTTGGTACAAAAACGTCCCCGCAAAAAGCAGGGACGCTGATGGAATAAAATCAGCCCGCAATAGCCTGGTTTTATAGTTAATACTGATTATCATCCGCTGATATAATTTACTGTCCTTCGGGTTTATTTCAGCAGTCTGACTCTGACTGCTTTACCTTTAATTTTGCCTTGCTGTAACTGCTTGCGTGCATGGTTTGCGACTGATTGGCGGATTGCAACATAGGTGTGCATCGGATGGATAACGATTTTACCGATGTCAGCGCCATTAAGCCCCATATCGCCGGTCATGGCGCCCAGAATATCACCGGGACGCAGTTTGGCTTTTTTGCCGCCGTCAATGCACAGAGTTGTCATTGCAGGCTCCAGCGGGGTGATGGAAAGCCCGGTCGGTACCGGCTGCCAGTTCAGTTTCATCCGGAGCATTTCTTCCAGTGCATTGGCGCGCGGCGCTTCTTCCGGTGCGCAAAGGCTGACTGCCAGTCCGCTTTCGCCTGCGCGGGCAGTACGCCCGATGCGGTGGATATGAATTTCAGGGTCCCACGCCAGCTCGTAGTTAATCACCATTTCCAGAGATTTGATATCCAGCCCGCGGGAAGCGACATCAGTTGCAACCAGTACGCGGCTGCTGCCGTTCGCAAAGCGGATCAGAGTCTGGTCACGATCACGCTGTTCCATATCACCATGCAGTACCAGTACGCTCTGATTGCTGTCACTCAGTGCTTCAAAAACATCCTGGCAATCTATTTTTGTGTTACAGAACACCACGCAGGACGCCGGTTGTTCACGGCTCAGCAATTTCTGTAATAAATCAATTTTACCGCGGCGGGACACTTCATAGAACTGCTGTTCGACGGGAGGCAGTTCATCGGTGCTGTTAATTTCAATTGTCAGCGGGTCGCGTTGAAAACGGCGGCTGAACGTTGCGATTTCATCCGGCCAGGTGGCGGAAAATAACAGTGTCTGACGATTTGCCGGGGTGCTGTCCACGATGGCGCTGATATCATCAGCAAAGCCCATATCCAGCATGCGATCAGCTTCATCCAGCACCAGGGTCTGTAACCCGTCCAGATGCACAGTTTCTTTACTCAGGTGATCAAGCAGACGACCCGGTGTTGCCACAATAATATGTGCGGCATGGATCAGTGAATCGCGCTGAATACTGAACGGCACGCCGCCGCACAGGGTCAGAATTTTGATGTTCGGCAGATAACGCGCCAGACGGCGCAGCTCACCGGCGACCTGGTCGGCCAGTTCACGCGTCGGGCACAGCACCAGTGATTGTGTGGTGAATTGTCTGGCATCAATCTGCTGTAACAGACCCAGACCAAATGCAGCCGTTTTACCGCTGCCGGTTTTTGCCTGGGCGCGGATATCTTTTCCGGCGAGAATAGCCGGCAGTGCTGCCTCCTGAACAGGGGTCATGGTCAGATAGCCCAGTTCGGTCAGGTTGGCGAGTTGTTCTGCGGGAAGCGCGTTAAGTTCAGCAAATGAGGTCACAATGAAAATTCCGGATTAAATAAAAAGAGAGATATCCGCCAATGATACTATCCCTTACCGGTTGTGTCGCGGGGAACCTGCTGTATCCGGTGGCGGTCGTTTGACCCGGGTACAAAAAAGGCCACTCTTACTGAGTGGCCCGGAGGAAATGCATTATCTTAATTTTAATCGCTGTTACTGCTGCCTAACTGAAAATTACGTTTTCCGTCAGGTAAAGGGCGGGGACGGTTATCAGCGTCAACGGCGACATAGCAAAATACCGCTTCTGTCGCCCGGTAGCGATCACCAATCGGATCCGTTGCCACTTTTTTCACCCAGACTTCGACCTTGACTGTCATGGATGAATTGCCGGTTTTCAGGCAGCGCGCGTAACAGCAGACCACATCCCCGACAGCCACAGAGCGCAGGAAGGTTATCCCGTCGACACGCACGGTGACGACGCGCCCGAGTGCCATTTCTTTTGCCAGGATAGCACCACCGATATCCATTTGTGACATTAACCAGCCGCCGAAAATATCACCGTTGGCGTTGGTATCCATCGGCATGGTTAAGGTGCGCAGCACCAGTTCCCCGTTAGGTAAACATTGTTGTTGAGTCATGAGAAACACTTACGTCCGTTTGACAAAAAGGATACCGTCCAATACAGACAGGTATCCGGTTGATTTTATTATTTTTCTTCTTCTTCGCGCGGCAGATGACGGTAAATATATACCACACTGATAAGGGTAAACACCAGCGTTACAGCGGTCAGACCAAAGACTTTGAAATTAATCCAGGTATCCATCGACAGCCAGAATGCGACATAAATATTGACCGCAGCGCAGATAATAAAGAACAGGGACCAGGCGATATTCAGACGTTGCCACACATGAGGCGGCAGTGTCAGTTCTTTACCCAGCATTTTCTGGATCAGCGGTTTTTTGAAGAACAACTGGCTGCCCAGCAATACCAGGGCAAACAGGGCATAAATAATAGTCACTTTCCATTTGATAAACAGCGGGTCATGGAAAACGATGGTCAGTGTGCCGAAAATCGCCACAATCGCAAAAGTGATAACGGCAGATTTTTCCAGATGTTTATACAGAAACCAGCGAACAGCGAGCGCTACCGCAGATGCGGCGATTAATGCGCCGGAGGCATAATAGATATCCATGGTTTTATATATGGCAAAAAAGATAACCAGGGGAATAAAATCGAGTAGTTGCTTCATAATTGAGTCAGTCCGAAATTTAAATTTATTTTAAGCACATTGCCATCCAGCCGCTTATTTTTAAAGAAAAAAAAATATATTACAAATGACTTTGCAATATTTTACCATAAGACGGGCGATGACTATCTTCTTTATCCGCATTCGGTTATAAATCAGTTTAATTATTAGCTGTAAAATTAAATTTTACGTCTTAATACGACACTATATGACATATCTATAAGGGTCAACAATGCCGCAAAGCCGACTTCTGCGCTGGATGCCGGGACTTTCCGTTTTTCTGCACTATGAACGCAAAAACCTGCGTTACGATATCCGCGCCGGGCTTTCTGTTGCCGCAGTCGCACTGCCGGTCGCGATCGCCTATACCGGGCTGATGGGCATCAATGCGATTGTCGGGCTGTATGCCTGTATTCTGCCGATGGTCACTTATGCCTTGTTCGGCTCATCGCGCCAGTTGATTGTCGGACCGGATGCTGCCACCTGCGCAGTCATTGCGGCGGCAATTATTCCGCTGGCGAAAGGTGACCCGGATACGCTCTGGCAACTGGCGATCATTATGACGCTGATGACCGGGGTCTGGTGTCTGATCGCCGGTCATTTCAAACTGGCCGCGTTCGCTGATTTCCTTTCACAGCCAATTTTGCAGGGGCTGCTTAATGGTGTGGCGGCAACGATTATTGCCGGGCAGATTGGTAATGTGCTGGGCGTCTCCGGGCTGCCGTCTCCGCTGATTGAGCGGCTGTTTGCCTTGCCGGGGAAATTACACCTGGTTCACTTTCCGACACTGGTGCTGACCGCTGTCAGCCTGGCGGCGCTGTTGCTGCTGGGTAAAATCCGCCGCAACTGGCCGGGCCCGCTGATTGTGATGACTATCGCCACACTGGTCAGCGCATGGATGGATTTTTCCACGATGGGTATCGGGATTGTCGGCAATCTGGGCGACGGACTGCCGCATATCAAAATGCCGGCGTTTGACCCGGGTCTGCTGCGTGAACTGGTGATCCCGTCATTAAACTTAGCCGTGATAAGTATCGTCAGCTTTATGATGACGGTCCGCAGCTTTGCCGAGAAAAACGGCTATGCCATCGATGTGGATCAGGAACTGCGCGCGCAAGGCTATATTAATATCGCCTCCGGTTTATCCCAGGGATTTGCGGTCAGTGCCGCAACCAGCCGGACGGCGGTAAATGACGCCAGCGGCGGAAAAACCCAGATGGTGTCATTGATTGCCGCTGGTTTGATCGCGCTGGTGCTGCTCTTTCTAACCGGCTTCTTAGGGCATATTCCGCTGGCAACCCTCGGCGTGGTTCTGATTTATTCGTCCTGGTCGATGTTCAGTATCCGGCAGATATTTTCATTCCGTAAGCGCAATCACTCCGCGTTTACCCTGGCGCTGTTTACCCTGGTTGCAGTCCTGCTGGTGGGACTGATTAATGGCATTGGTTTTGCCGTTCTGCTGGGGTTGATGCAGTTTCTGCGCACGGTTTTCCGTCCGACTGACCAACTGTTGGGCGTGGATGAGCAGGGCATGATCCATTCAATGAACAACAGTAATGTGGATATTGATCAGGTCGACGGATTAATGATGTACCGGTTCAATTCCCCGCTGACCTATTTCAATGTCGCTTATTTCAAAAAGCGGGTATTGCAGATGGTGAACACGGCACCGAAGCGCCCTGCCTGGGTGGCGATTGATGCAACCGTCAGCTTTATTAACAATGACATGAGCGTGTTTACCACACTGAATGAGCTGGTGACCGAGCTGAAAATCAAAGGTGTCACGCTTATCCTGGCGGGGCGACGCACAGAACTGACGCGCTGGGTCTCTGAAAATAAAATCAAACGCAATGATGACGATTTGATTATTGTGCCTGATCTCTACTTTGCTATCCGCCTGATCCAGAGCAAACAGCAAAGCAGAGTAAAAGCAATGGAAGAGGCGCTGTCACAGGCGGAAGAGGGCAGCAGCGGAGAAACAGCGCAGACTGCGTGATCACCAGCTGATTACCACGCAAAATCCGCCCTGCGCAGGTTGGCGGAACTGTATAGTCAGATGATGCAGTTCCGCAATGCGTTTCACGATAGACAGTCCCAGCCCGCTGCCGGTTTTTTCCTGTCCCGGCGGGCGGTAAAAGCGCTCACCTAACCGGGCCTGCACATCCGCGCTCACACCCGGTCCGTCATCTTCAATTACTAATTGTTGCGGGCTGAGTGTTAACTGAACGCTCCCGCCATCCCGCCCGTAGCGGACCGCGTTATGCAGCAGATTGCGCAGCATCACAGTAAGAAGAAGGTGTTCGCCGCTGATAGTCTGTTCCGGATCTGTGATTATTTTGCGCACAGTTACATGATGTTCATCGGCTTCATTCTGTGTTTGTGCAACCGCATCACTGATGATATCCGTCCAGCGCAACACAGTGCAACTGACGGGTTGTGATTGTGATTCCAGCCGCGACAGTGTCAGTAACTGATCCACAAGGCGTGTTGCCCGGTCGATACCGGTTAACAGGTTGGCGACAACGTGTTCGCGGGTTGCCGGGTCGTCTCCGGCAATCTGCATCACTTCCGATTGCACCCGCAGGGCGGCCAGCGGACTGCGTAATTCATGAGCCGCATCAGAGGTAAACTGACTCTCCCGCTCCCGTAACGTACTGATACGCGCAAATAATCCGTTCAGTGCATCCAGCATCGGTTTTACCTCGCGGGGCAGTACCGGCGGGGCAACGGGGGTTAGATCGGCAGGATTACGGTGCTGTAACTGGCGGGCAAGCAGGCGCAGTGGCTTCAGTGAACGCGTCAGCAGCCATAAAAACAGTAGCAGCATTACCGGCAGCGCAACCAGCCAGGGAATAACCTGCGCAGTAATAATTTTCAGCCCTGTATCCTCGCGGTACTCCCATTCCTGACCGACCACAATAACATAGTGACCATCGACAGACGGTAGTTGCACAAAGCGCCACTTATCACTGTCATCAATCAGTGAGCCATCACGAAAGCCGGATTTTTTTATCAGAAAAGGGGATTTTTCTACCATTTTCACCATCATCAAGTACCCGTTCCCCTTGCGGCGTAAAAATGGCAAAGGCGAGAGCATCATTATCCTGTTTACCCCGGTTACCGGAGAGGATTTTTTTTGTTTTCTTAATGATGGACGGAGGAAGATCCAGATTGGACGGTAAAACAGACAGGCGTTTGGCAAAGCCCATTTGTTGCGTGTCGAATAATTCATTAATGGACTTTGTGGTCTGGAACCAGGCAAACACGCTGGCGGTACCCCAGGTTATCAGGGAGAGCAACAGCAGCAAGCCGCCCAGCCGCAGACGCAGACTAAATATTTTCATCATCATTACCCAGAATATAGCCGATGCCGTGGCGTGTTTTGATAAATTCCCGCCCTAATTTACGGCGCAGATGATGGATATGCACTTCGACCGCATTGCTGGATACCTCTTCATCCCAGTTATACAATTTTTCTTCAATCATGGCGCGGGTGAGAACTTTCTGCGGGTTATTCAAAAACAGCGCGAGCAGGGCGAGTTCTTTTCCTTTCAGGGAAACCGGTACGCCGTTGCGGGTGACGGTCATCGCGACGGGGTCCATCTCCACATTGCCGTGCGCCAGTTTTGCGGATAGCTGACCATGGCGGCGGCGGATCAGCGCCTGCAAGCGCGCAGCGACTTCCGCCAGGGCAAACGGCTTACACAGATAATCATCCGCTCCCTGCTGTAACCCGCCAACCCGCTGCTCCAGCGCATCACGGGCAGTTAAAATCAGCACCGGTTCATCGCGGCTCTGTGCCCGCCACTGTTTCAGAATATCCAGCCCGTCAATACCCGGCAGAGACAGATCGAGGATCACGGCATCATAAGGCGCGGAAAACAGCGCCTGCTGCCCGGTTATACCATCAGTGAACCAATCTATAGTGAAGCCGAGTTTTGTCAGCCCGATTTTCAATCCATCGCCAATCAGGCGGTCATCTTCAATTAATAAAATTCGCATTATATTTATCCCCGGGGTATCGCTGTGGTAGTTTTAGCGCAGAAGTCACAGGATAACCACCTGTTTTGTCTAAAATTAAAAATATAATTAAAAATAGGCTATCTTTAAGATCCTGTTAAGAACTTAATGGTTAAATGCATCTCATGAAGCAACAATGCTTCCTTATATCAGGAGATAAATAATGAAGAAATTACCTGCACTCGCATTACTTGCTACATTACTGGCCGGCTCCGCAGGCTCTGCTTTTGCTGCAAAAAACGGTGGGTTTGAAGGTCCGGGCGCACCATCTGCAACCACAGCCACCACAACCCAAACCGGCGGATTCAGCGGTCCTGATGCCCGTAAAATGACGGTTGCCGACGCGCTGAAATTATCCGATGATGCAAATGTTGTGCTGCGCGGAAAAATCGTCAGCCAGATTGATAATAAGCACTACGAATTTAAAGACAGCACCGGCACCATCCGTGTGGAAATTTCCCCGAAACGCTGGGATGGCTTAAAAGTCACTCCGCAGGATGAAATTGAAGTCGAAGGGGAAATCGATAAAGAGTGGAATAAAACCGAACTGGATGTAAAAGCGGTACGCAAAGTGCAGTAATCGCTTAATGTTTAGTTTTGAAAATGCCCCGGAATGGGGCATTTTCATATCAGCTACGCTCTGACAGTTAGCCAATTCCTAACCCACATCCGCATAAACCCGTTTAATATAACGAACAGACGCCTCTGCTTCTCCGGTTCCGGTATTTATTGCAAAGCCCATTTTGTCTGCGGTTATTTTCTGAAATTCGCCAAATAATTGCAGCATAACAAACAATGCCTGCCAGTTATTTTCCGGAGCTGCATCGGAATAGGTATCTGATATAGCCTGCATTTCTGCATTGGTCAGATAACGGGAAATATATTTCCCGGCTTTGCCGGTGGTGAGGTTAAATCCGTGTGTACAGCCAATTTTCCAGTCAAGCATCTGCATAAATACCGGGCGAATGACATTGTCTGTCATCTCTTTGGCAAAAGTGATTTCATGTCTTGCCAGACCTTTTGCCACGTTGGTGGCGCACCACCAGAACTCATTGGCGGTTTCTGCAAATAAGCGGGCATCCGGCGGGGTGATAAAATAACTGCTTTCATCTGCGGGCGGCAGCGAATTAAATAAATTATCTTTATCCAGCCAGAGAATACTCAGGCTGTCGTGTGTGTAATCCGTTGTTATATGACTGAGGGGAAACAGTGTCAAATCAATACGATGACCATCTTCATAGATCATCAGGTATGTGTATTCCGCGCGCGCAGGCGTATCTTTATTTTCCGGTAACATATCATCGGGGCATTGCTGTAATACCGGAACACCTAAGAGTGCTTCCCACGGACGGATTGATTTAGCTGCGTTAATATCCTGTACAAAAAAGACTAAGTCAAAATCCTGATATTTGTCTTTTTTTAACCTGTTTATTTGCCCGTGAGCCATTGAGAATAACTGCTCTGATATTATTGTCAGATTGCGCACAGCAAAGAATTGCCTGAGAAATATTATCGTTACTTCGCATAATCCAACTCCGGGAATAAAAAAGAAAACCCCGTCAGACAGACGGGGCGGGGAATAACGAATTACTGATAATCGTTAATCGATTGTGATTGCGTAAATAACTGATAAAACCGGAACAGATAAATAATCATCAGCCCGCTGATAATGTTATTTAAGAACAATACGATGACCATCGTAATATGTTCATTCGGCAGCGGTAACCGGCTGAGTAACATAACGGATACCTGTTTCAGTGCAAACCAGATTAAAATAGCCGGCAGAAGTGTTCTGATATTTTTCATCGCAATATTACCGCTGATTTTAATCGCGGTGAAAATACTGTTTTTTTCGGTGAACATCACGATAGGCGCGAGAGCCAGCAGCATCGCCAGCACCAGACCCGGTAAATACATGGCGACCAACCCGAGAGCTATCACTAGCGAACAGATAAGCAACAGAACTAACATGCGCGGTATACGTCCGGCAGAGCCGGTGATTGCCTGAACCGCTGTCAGAGTCTCGCCCTGTGATGCGCTGAATACCAGGAAAATTATGGATGTCACAAAAACCGCATTACCCAGCAGAGAGCCTAAAATACTGCCCAGCCCGGTTTTCAGCATCTGCCACTGGTCGTCGGCAGTCAGTGCGGCGACTGCGCGCTGAAATTCGCCGGAACCCTCATTAATATAGGTGGATTCCAACATACGGATGATATCCGTTCCGTTAGAGTTATAAGTCAGCAGGACGTTGAGAGCAACGGCAATAACGGCGGTGAGCAGAGAAATAACCAGAACAGATGCAGCCTGATTGCGGAAAAAATTAAGACTGTCGCGGGCAAGGCCTGACACCGACATGGACATGAAACGGCTCCTGTATCCTGAATGACGTTGGGTATAGACATAAATTAAAACGCTTTACGTAATTGTAAAACAAAATGGCGGAGAGTGTAACCTGCCTGCCGGGCAAAAATAGAGGTTTCAGGCATTGCAGGATAAATAACAATCATAAAAATACACATTTTCGCAACAATAATAAAACAGAGATAAAGGCTGAAAGATACACATAACATGTTTAAAATTGATATAAACCACCCGAATTATTAATACAATAAAAATGATGAAATGTGTTATTGATTCAAATCAATAAAAGAAATAAATCCCATGGAATAATAAATCCGATTTTGCGTGATTATTGTTTTTTTATTTAAATCTTGTGATCTGTCTTGGATCATAATTCGATTTAAGGCTGTATATTTCAAACTGTATTTATTGTAATTTTTTTTCTTTTTTTTTAGGATGGGATAGATAATGAAAAAGCTTTCTGCTGTGTTTTTAGCACTGGCAACGGTTTTGCCGTCAGTTTCAATTGCGCACCAGGCCGGTGATATGATTATTCGCGGCGGTACAGCAACTGTACGCCCGAATACCGGGTCTGATAACGTTCTGGGTTCTGTCGGTTCTTTTGAAGCGAATAATAATACTCAGTTAGGTTTAACCTTTACTTATATGGCAACTGATAATATCGGTATTGAATTATTAGCTGCTACTCCGTTTGAACATAAAATTTCCACCCCGGGAACGGGTGAAATTGCAACGGCTAAACATTTACCACCAACTCTGATGGCGCAATATTATTTCCGTACTCCGGAAGATAAATTACGTCCGTACCTCGGCGTCGGTATTAACTACACCTTCTTCTTTGACGAAGGATTTAACGACAACGGTAAAAATGCCGGTTTAAGTGACCTGAGCATGAGCGGATCATGGGGTGTGGCAGCGCAGGCTGGTCTGGACTATGAATTAGACAAAAACTGGTTACTGAATGCCTCTGTCTGGTGGATGAATATCGAAACAGATGTGGATTTCACCGCCGGTGGCGAAAACTATTCGTACAAAACCCGTCTTGACCCGTTTGTCTTTATGTTCGGTGCCGGTTACAAATTCTGATAACCGCAGTTAGCTGAAAATAGCTGAAAAAGAAAACGGCGCCTGAAAAAGAGCGCCGTTTTTTTATATCTGCATCATCGCAGCTTCATGGAGTTAATCACAAGCTTGACGCCCGGGACTTTACGCGCAGTATTTACAGCCAGAGTCGCTTCTTTGTCGCTTGAGACAAACCCGCTGAGCTGTACTTTACCTTTAAAGGTTTCCACACTGATTTGGGTGGATTTAATGCCTTTTTCACCCAGCAGCGCTGTTTTTACTTTTGTCGTGATCACGGAGTCATCAAAATAGCCTCCGGTGCCTTCGCTTGTTGCGCTCGGAGCACAGGCGGACAGCGTAAACGCCATAAACATGACAACAAAGAGTGATGTAACCAGTTTCATGTATTTCATATACTCTCCTTATTTATACTCGTCATACTTCAGGATGCCTGTCTTCACTTGTCGCCTACAGGTATCCCGAATTATTCAGAGTATATACCCTTATTCATTCAAACTGCAGGTGCGTTGGCGGTACTCAGCTAGTCGGGTCACATACTCATGTATGCTCCCCGTCTAACTTCCCTTGCCGCCTTCCTGCATCTTGAATGACGTTGGGTATAGATGACAATGAATGCCTGACACTTTGAGTATTAATGAAATCAATATGATTAACAACAAGAATAACCCACCAATATCAGCGCGCTAAATGAAATAATCACAATTGTGTCGCGCTTTTCATTTTCTGCGTAAATTCCCGCAGGCATTCACACATCAGCGGTACATTATCCAGATGTTCTGCAATAATATTTACTACGGCTGAACCGGAAATTGCCCCCGCCGCACCATTTTTCAGTGATTCACGGACTTGTTCCGGTTCGGAAATTCCGAAGCCCTGAATCGGTGGAGCGGCCTTATAAGCATTCAGTTTACCCGCCAGAGAGGCGAGAGATTTTTCTGCCCGGTTTTCTGTGCCGGTAACACCTGCGCGGGAGAGCAGATAGGTGTAGCCTTTCCCGGCGGCAGCAATCGCCTGAAGTAATTTGTCGTCCGCATCCGGCGGGCAGATAAAGATAGGCGCGATATTATTAGCCAGCGCAGCTTCACTGAAGGGCTGTGATTCATGTAACGGCACATCGGCGATCAGTACCGAATCCACACCGGCTGCCGCCGCATTGGCATAAAACTGATTTATCCCGCCATGAAAGACCAGGTTGGCATACATCAGTAACCCGATAGGTAACTGCGGGTATTTTGCACGGATCTGCGCTATCAGCTCAAAACAGCGGGCAGGGGTAATACCGGCGGCAAAAGCACGCAGATTGGCATCCTGAATGGTCGGACCGTCTGCCAGCGGATCAGAAAACGGAATACCGAGCTCCAGAGCATCCGCACCACCTGCCACGAGGGCATCGATAATCTGTAAAGAGACTTCTGCGGACGGGTCACCGAGCGTGACAAACGGTACAAAAGCACCCTGGTTGCGGGCCGTCAGCTGCTGAAAAAGTTGTTCATACCGGTTCATCAGAAATCACCTCTTTCTTTAAGAATGTCATAAACAGTGAAAATATCTTTATCACCCCGTCCGGAGACATTGACGATAAGAAGTTGTTCTTTCTCCGGATTTTCGCGGATCATCTTCAGGGCATGAGCCAGAGCATGGGCAGATTCCAGTGCCGGGATAATCCCTTCGTAGCGGCTCAGTGCTTTAAAGGCGTCAAGGGCTTCATCATCAGTGGCAGAGACATAGTCTGCCCGTCCGATGGCATTAAGATGCGCGTGTTGTGGTCCGACAGACGGGAAGTCCAGCCCGGCAGAGATGGAGTAAGATTCTTCAATCTGGCCGTTTTCTGTCTGCATCATCGGCGATTTCATGCCGAAATAGATACCAACGCGTCCGTGTTTCAGCGGTGCGCCGTGCTCACCGGTTTCAATGCCGTGTCCGCCCGGCTCGACACCAATCAGGCTGACAGATTCATCGGGGATAAACCCGGCAAATGCGCCGATAGCATTAGAGCCACCGCCGATACAGGCGATCACCGCATCCGGCAGGCGACCTTCGCGTTCCAGAATTTGTGCGCGGGCTTCATCGCCGATCATGCGCTGAAATTCACGGACAATGGTCGGGTACGGGTGCGGACCTGCCGCTGTGCCCAGCAGATAGTGGGCGCGTTCATAACTGCCGCTCCAGTCGCGCAGTGCTTCATTACAGGCATCTTTAAGGGTGGATGAACCACTGTGAACCGGGATCACTTCTGCCCCCATCAGGCGCATACGAAAAACGTTGGGTGACTGACGCTCGACATCTTTGGCGCCCATATACACACGGCATTTCATGCCCAGCAGTGCGCAGGCGAGTGCTGTTGCCACGCCGTGCTGACCGGCACCGGTTTCCGCAATAATTTCGGTTTTACCCATGCGTCTTGCCAGCAGTGCCTGTCCCAGAACCTGGTTGGTTTTATGTGCGCCGCCGTGCAGTAAATCTTCCCGCTTGAGATACAGTTTGGTTTTGCTGCCCGCCGTCAGATTTTTGCATAGTGTCAGTGCGGTCGGGCGTCCTGCATAGTTTTTCAGGAGATCGGTAAATTCGCGCTGAAATTCCGGGTCTTCTTGTGCGGCAATAAAGGCATCTTCCAGTTGATCCAGAGCCGGGATTAAAATCTGCGGGACAAATTGCCCGCCGAACTCGCCAAAATAGGGATTTAACTTACTCATTTTTCTGATCCTTTCTGTTTAAGTCGTTAGGCAACGTGCATATGTAATTTTTCAAATAAGATGCGGATTTTGTCTGCATCTTTAATTCCGGGGGCGGATTCTGCGCCGGAGTTAAAATCCAGCCCGGATGCGGCGCAGGATACAGCTGCAAGGCAGTTTTCCGCATTCAGCCCGCCCGCAAGGGTAAAGGGCACCGGCAGTGAGGCGGGCAGTGTTGTCCAGTCAAATGTATGTCCGGAGCCGCCTTTACCGTTATCCAGAACCAGGCGCACCACGCCGTCAGGCACGGTAATATCAGGCTGATGTGACATATCCAGCGCTTTCCAGATTTCACACTGCACCGGCAGATGCAGGCGGAGCATCGCAATATCATGGGCATCTTCGCTGCCGTGTAACTGAACAGCATGCAGTTTCAGGCGGCGGGCAATGGCGGCAATCTCTGCCGGGTCGTGATTTCGGAACACACCGACATACGCCAGCGGTGCGCCGGATATAACAACAGCGGCTTGTGTTTCATTCACATAACGCGGGGAATCACTGACAAATATCAGTCCGCCAAATGTGCCACCGGCGTCATAGACGGCGCTGGCATCATCTGCGCGGGTCAGTCCGCACACTTTGTGCTCACCGAATATCAGGCGGCGGATAGCAAAATCCAGATCCGCCTGCGCCATAATCGCACTGCCGATCAGAAACCCATTGGCATACGGGGAGAGCTCGCGGATGTGCTGATGCGTGGTAATGCCTGATTCGCTGATAATAATGCAGTCAGCCGGAATGCGCGGCGCAAAGTCTTTTGTGCGGTTGCGATCAATCGAGAGATCGCGTAAGTCTCGGTTATTAATACCGATGACTTTTGCCTCCAGATGAATGGCGCGGGTCAGTTCCTCTTCTGTACTGACTTCTGTCAGCACGCCCATATTCAGAGAGTGAGCAAGGGTCGCGAGAGAGTGATATTCCGCATCATTGAGCACAGACAGCATCAGTAAAATCGCATCAGCACCGTAATGGCGTGCCAGATAGACCTGATAGGCATCAATCATAAAATCTTTGCACAGTACCGGCTGTGAAATCTGCGCTCGTACCCGGCGCAGATAGTCATGCTGCCCCTGAAAGTATTTTTCATCTGTCAGAACAGACACTGCGGCTGCATAAGGTGCATAAGCAAGGGCAATCTCTTCCGGATTAAAATTCTGTCGGATCAGTCCTTTGGATGGCGATGCTTTCTTGCATTCTAAGATATACACTGTTTTTGTGCTGCTCAGTGCCTGATAAAAATCCCGGTCACTTGGCTGTAATGTATCGGCAAAATTCAGTAATGGCTCTTGTTTTTTTCCGCTCGATCAATGAGATACGTTTATCATTGATGATTTGTTCTAATACGGTGCCTTTCATGGTCATTATCCTCTCGCGGCCAGGGCGGTGACGCGCTCAAAGGCGTTGCCACTGTGGATCATTGCCAGCGCATGATGCGCATTGGCTCGTAAGTCTTCGTTATCATTGAGTTTCATCAGCAGGGCGACATTCGCGGCAACCGCATGGTTATGCGCGGCCGTGCCTTCGCCCTGTAATAACCGGGTCAGTAACTGACGATTTTCTTCCGGCGTACCGCCGCGTAATTCATTCATATCATAAACCGGCAATGCAAAATCATCCGCCGTCAGGCTGTATTCACGAATTTCGCCGTTATGCAGCTCTGCAACCTGTGTCGCGGCATGAAGGGAAACTTCATCCATGCCGCCGCTGTGAACGACCGCTGCCCGCTGATAACCCAGCACTTTCAGGGTTTGTGCGACAGGGCGGATAAGCGCCGGGCTGTAAACACCAATCAGCGCCACCGGCGGGCGGGCGGGGTTGATAAGCGGTCCGAGGACATTAAACAGTGTGCGGGTTTTCAGTTGTTGGCGCACCGGGGCGGCAAAACGGAAGCCGTCGTGATAGTGGGGCGCAAACAGAAAACAGACGCCGACATCATCCAGGGCGCTGCGTGATATTTCAGCCGGAGTATCAAGCGCGATACCGAAGGCATTGAGCAAATCAGACGATCCGGTTCTGCTTGAAACACTGCGGCTGCCGTGTTTGGCGACTTTTATACCGCAGGCAGCGGCGACAAATGCGCTGGCGGTTGAGATATTGATGCTGTCTGAAGCATCACCGCCGGTGCCGACAATATCACTGAAACGATAGTCCGGACGGGGAAACGCCCGTGCATTGTCCAGGCAGGCTTGTGCGGCTCCGGCGATTTCGTCCGGCTGTTCGCCGCGCATTTTCATGCTGATTAAGGCTGCGGCAAGCTGGGATTCACTCAGTTCGCCACGGATAATCGCAGAGAACAGTTCCCGGCTTTCTGCCTGATTTAGTGCTTCGCCCCGGTATAGTTTTTCAAATAAATTTTGCATCTCTCTATTCCTTATTTATACCCTTATTCATTCAAACTGCAGGTTCGTTGGCTGCGCTCAGCCAGCTGGGTCACATACTTATGTATGCTCCCCGTCTGTCTTCCCTTGCCGCCTGCCTGCATCCTGAATGACGTTGGGTATTTGTCTGTTTTTTTTATGTTTTTTCAGGGTTGAGTTATGCCTGCGCCCATGCCAGCGTGTTTGCCAGCAATGCCGCACCTTCCGGGGTTAAAATTGATTCAGGGTGAAACTGTAATCCGCAAACTTTGTGTTGATCATGGCGCACCGCCATCACAATATTGTCGCTGGTGGCACAAATTGTCAGTGCCACCGGGGTGATTTCTGCGGCAAGTGAATGATAACGTGCCACTTTCATCGGGTTCGGCAGACCATTAAACATTGCCTGATTATCATGTTGCAGCAGGCTGGCTTTGCCGTGCAGTACAGTTCCTGCGCTGCTGACTTTGCCGCCGTAGGCTTCAATAATTGCCTGATGCCCGAGGCAAATTCCGATGATCGGGTAACGCCCGGTGACAGCGCGCAGCACCTGCGGCTGACAGCCTGCATCTGCCGGTTTACCGGGACCCGGAGAGAGTACCAGAACCGGATTGTGCATCTCTTCCAGTGCCGTGAGGATCACCTCTGCCGGAACCCGGTTGCGGTAAATCACCACTCTGTGCCCCTGTGCGCGGAACTGATCGACCAGGTTGTAGGTGAAAGAATCAACATTATCGAGCAGTAAAATATCAGCCATCAGAATGTCTCCTCTGCGTGATGTGCGCGGGTAATTGCGCGGATCACCGCACGGGCTTTGTTGCGGTTTTCATCGGCTTCTGCCTGCGGATCGGAATCCAGTACCACGCCGCCGCCCGCCTGAACGGTGGCGATACCGTTTTCAACATATGCGGAGCGGATAACAATGCAGGTATCAAATGTACTGTCGCCGCGAAAGTAGCCGACCGCGCCACCGTAGCTGCCACGGCGGATTTTTTCTGTCTGTGCAATCAGTTGCATGGCGCGGACTTTAGGCGCGCCGGTCAGTGTGCCCATATTCATACAGGCCTGATAAGCATGAAAAATATCCAGGTCATTACGTAATTCGCCGGTTACGCGGGACACCAGATGCATCACAAATGCATAGCGATCCACTTTTGTCAGTTCTGCCACGCTGCGGGTGCCGGGGCGGCAGATACGGGCGAGATCGTTACGGGCGAGATCCACTAACATAAAATGTTCGGCAAGCTCTTTCTGGTCAGTGCGCAGATCCAGTTCCAGGCGGCTGTCTTTATCGGCATCCACACTGCCGTCTGCATGCAATCCACGGGGACGGGTACCTGCAATCGGATAGATTTCAATCAGGCGGGTTGCGGGGTCATATTTCAGCGCACTTTCCGGTGATGCGCCGAACAGGGTGAAATCGCTGTCCTGCATATAGAACAGATACGGGCTCGGATTGCGGTTTTTCAGGACCCGGTAAGCGGCCATCGGCGACGGGCAGGGTAACTGAAAGCGGCGTGACGGCACGACCTGAAAAATATCACCCTGAACAATGGATTGTTTTAAGTCAGTGACAATACGGCAGAATACCTCATCTGAATGTGACGTTGTCACATTGATGTCCACCGGAGACACAACCGCAGAATCGGTGATTTCATCCGCCAGCATGGTTAATAACGCATTGTGCTGTGATGCCAGGCGTACCTGTTCAGTTTTGTCGTCAGTAAATGTGAGAGTGATAAGCTCGCTGGTCTGTTGTTGGTGATCAATGGTCAGCAGGGTTTCTGCCAGATAAAAGCAGTAATCCGGGCAATTATTTACCGATGTTACAGCCGGTAATGCTTCAAAACCGGCTACTAAATCATAACTGAACAGACCGCCGCAGAATAAATTCCGGCGGTCATCAGGCGTTGACGGCAGGTTCATCAGGGTGCGCAATACATCAAATACAGAATCTGCGCGCAGCCGGGTATCTTCATCAGTATCTGCCGCAGGGGGTGTGAAGCGGACAGTCAGCATGTTCTCTGTGATTTCACATACCGCTTTTGCTGCCAGTTGTGTATGCAGTGCCGGTAACAGCGCCGCTCCGTTTATATTCAGGGCTTCTATGGTCACGGTATGACCCGGGCAGCGTATCCGCAGGGCGCTGTGCAGAATAAGCAGACTTTTTAAATTTGCCTTGGAGGTTATTTCAGCAGATTCTAATAACAGCGTTGCCGGGCGCTGTGCACAAAGTGCGGTAAAGACAGCGGCAGGATCCGGCTGATAGACCGGATAATCAATCAGGGTTATATGTGTGAAAATCGGGCTGTTCATTATTATTTACCTTATCTCATGAGTATTTTTGCCATAAAAAAACCCGCCATGGGGCGGGTTCTGTGCTTTGGTTCAGCCTGTCAGCTGACATGCACGCACAACCATTCCGCCCGACGGGAAGAGTTACGCCACCAACGATTGTTTAGTTTGTGCATGTTCATGGGATGTCCTTTATGAAATCTGTGATTAAATATGCCTCGTTCTACGTACTAGTAAACTAGATCGCGATTGGTGTGTCAAGGATATTTGTGGAATACTACGCCTCCCCGGGAAAAGCCCGGGTAAACAGGCGGTTGTCAGAGAGAATAAAGAGGAGACGCGATGGAGCCGGAAAACACAGGTATAGACCGGGAGTGCTATGATTTGCACAGCCATACCACAGCGTCAGACGGCATTCTGACACCAGAGCAGTTACTGGACAGAGCCCTGGAGATGGGCGTGACAGTGTTAGCGATTACTGATCACGATACGACAGATGCACTTCCTGTTGCGCATCATTATCAGCAGACACATAATTTGCCGCTGAAAGTGATTAATGGTGTTGAAATATCAACGCTGTGGGAACATCATGAAATTCATATTGTCGGGCTGAATATTGATATTCAGCACCCGGCTATGACACAATTATTAGCGCAGCAATCAACACGCCGCCGTGAGCGCGGAATGCAGATAGGCGAGCGCCTGGAGAAGGCCGGTATTCCCGGCACCTGGGAAGAAGCTTGTGAGCTGGCGCAGGGCGGAGAAGTCACCCGCGGGCATTTTGCCAGGGTGTTGATTGCCCGGAAAGTGGAATCCACTATTCCGAAAGTGTTTAAACGCTTTTTAGCCCGTGGAAAAACCGGCTATGTGCCGCCGCAGTGGTGTGAAATCAGTGAGGCGGTTGACGCTATTCATGCCGCCGGTGGTCAGGCGGTGCTGGCGCATCCCGGTCGCTACGGGTTATCCGCCAAATGGCTGAAACGGTTGTGTGATTTCTTTAAACAGACCGGCGGTGATGCCATGGAAGTGGCACAGTGCCAGCAGGCACCGGATGAGCGCCGGGTTCTGGCGGAATATGCGTTAACATACGGATTAAAAGCCTCTCAGGGATCCGATTTTCATCAGCCGTGTTCGTGGATAGAACTGGGCCGTAAATTGTGGTTGCCGGGAGGCGTGATACCAGTCTGGCAGGATTGGTCGTGAAGGATTAACAGAGGAAATACAATGGGCCAGATGTTTCATATCCATCCTGATAACCCGCAGGCACGCGTAATAAAGCAGTGCGTGGAGATTATCAATAAGGGCGGCGTGGTCATTTATCCGACCGATTCCGGCTATGCTATCGGCTGCCGGTTGGAAGATAAAGACGCATTACAGCGGATTTGCCGCCTGCGTCAGATTGACAGTAATCATAACTTTACCCTGATGTGTCGTGATTTATCCGACATTTCGACCTACGCCCAGGTGGATAACAGCGTATTTCGTTTAATCAAAAATAATACGCCGGGTAATTACACCTTTATTCTGCGGGCAACAAAAGAAGTGCCCCGCCGTCTGATGAGTGAAAAACGTAAAACAATCGGGATGCGGATACCAGCTAACCCGATTGCTATGGAACTGCTTGCCGCAATGGGTGAGCCTATTATGTCTGCCAGCCTGATCCTGCCGGGTAATGATTTCGCGGAATCTGATCCGGAAGAGATCAATGATACCCTCGGTAAGCAGGTGGATTTGGTAATTAACGGCGGATATATCGGGCAGCAGCCGACAACGGTGATTGACCTGACAGATGACACGCCGGTTATTGTCCGTGAAGGTACCGGGGATGTTTCACCGTTCCTGTAACCGCCGCAGATGTGCATGGTATGTGTAAAATGCGTTAGCGCCGTGCATGAACCTGTGTATAATGTTGCGGTTGATTTTCATGACGCCTGTGAAGGCGACAGCAGAGGGTGCTCAATGAGCCAGAAGACAGAAAAGTTACAAAAAGTATTAGCCCATGCAGGGCATGGTTCACGCCGTGAAATTGAAGGCTATATCGAAGCAGGACGCATCTCTATTGACGGAAAAACCGCCACACTTGGCGACCGTATTGATGTGAATACCAGTGCAAAAATCCGTTTTGACGGGCGTGTACTGGGTGTTAAAGACGCACAAAAAAATCCGTGTCGCGTACTGGCATACTACAAACCGGAAGGGGAATTATGTACCCGTAATGATCCGGATGGCCGTCCGACCGTATTTGACCGTTTACCTAAAATTTCAGGGGCACGCTGGATTGCAGTCGGGCGCCTGGATGTTAATACCAGTGGTTTGCTGTTATTCACAACCGACGGTGAGCTGGCAAACCGCCTGATGCACCCGAGCCGTGAAGTGGAACGCGAATATGCGGTGCGTGTATTCGGTGAAGTGGATGACACCAAGCGTAATCAGTTATTGAAAGGTGTTCAGCTGGAAGATGGTCCTGCCTCATTCCGCGCCCTGAAATTTAAGGGCGGTGAAGGGATCAACCAGTGGTTTAATGTCACGCTGACAGAGGGCCGTAACCGGGAAGTCCGCCGTATGTGGGAAGCCGTGGGTGTGCAGGTCAGCCGCCTGATCCGCGTCCGCTACGGGGATATTGATTTACCTAAAGCGCTGCCGCGTGGCGGGTGGGTTGAACTGAACCTGGAAAAAACGAATTACCTGCGCGAATTAGTGGGGCTGGCACCTGAAATAACAACAAAAGTGTCAGTGGAAAGTGATAAGCGCCGGATCAAAGCGAATCAGATTCGCCGTGCGGTGAAACGTCATGCTCTGCCGGGAGCCGGTGCGCCGAAGCGTACTTCTGCCCGTCCTGCCTCTTCCCGCCAGGGAACCGGTGTTACCCAGAAGCGCCGCGCAGGGAAATAACCGCGTTTTTTACGAAAAACACGTATTTTTGTGTGTCCGGATAGCTGAGTAATATTATAAACGCCCGAAGTAAGTGACTGCGGGCGTTTTTTTTATGTCCGGATCATGCAAATACTCATCAGGTACGTTAAGATATTCTGTCTGTGCTTTCATCAGCGGGCGTATTTCCGGTAAAAGACCTTTTCTGTGAAGGAGATGAATATCGCGATAACCAGATATAGCCTGTTTGCGCTCATCGGCTTTCTTCAGGGATGCGATGACAGCACACAGCCCGAACCCCCGGAACAGAGCCGGTATTACTTCAGTAATATTACCGGGGACGATATTTTTTTTTACGCTGAACGGGAAAAGTATTCATGTTGCTCACCAAAAAAGCGGCATGCTTTATTTACCGGCGGGACTGAATCAGCTGGAAACACCCCAGGGACAATCTATCCAGTTTATTGCCTACCCGGGTAACAGCGGTGGTATTATTAATCCGTCACGCACCCGCTATTATTCCTACACTATTTATGACGACGAAATGTTGCATTCTCCGATGTTTAATTCACTGGTAAGGCAATTTGAATTTGACGGACATTATTATCAGGGGCCGCTGCGCACCAGTAATGCGGAGCTTATCGATAATAATGTTTTTAAATGTCAGTATCCGGGTGAAGTGGCTGACGTAAAAGCAGAGCTGGAAAGTTATGTTGCAGGTAAAAAGGGAATGATGACGGTTTGCTTTAATGAACCTGAGTTTCGTCAGTTTCTGAAATATCATCCCCGCGGGGTGAGTTCACTACCGGATAATACGATTATTACACCTGATCAGGATGCCGAAATTACGTTTACGTATCGTCTGCGCAATTTTAATTTTATCGATCCGCAATTACAGCAGGGTGAAAAAGAAATAGCGGCGATACTGACAGAATATCAGCACCAGCGGGATGTGAATAAAAAACGCGATATATACAACCGCTATCATACGGTTCTGATGTCTATGGCGCAGCACTACCGGCAGGCGACCTTGCGCCGGGAAAAAGATAATACCGCTGAAAAAGAGGAAGGCCGGAAATTCAGCGATTTTATTCAGGAATCAGGGGAAATCTTTGGTGCCGGGATATTGCCTCTTACAGAGGATGATTTACCCCCGGCACACTAATATACCCTTATTCATTCAAACTGCAGGTTCGTTGGCGGCGTGAATGACGTTGGGTATCGTGTTGCTGTTTTTATTCGGCAGGTCCGGCTTTCCGGCCCGGTTGCGCATCAAAACTGATTCCGTTTTTACCCGCACTGTCATTACACATGACATACAGATATGTCGGCATAATATCTGCCGGTGTTTTCAGTTTTTCTGATGCTTCATCAGGAAATGCACCGGCACGCATTGCGGTGCGTGTGCCGCCGGGATTAATGCAGTTGGTGCGCAGACCGGTTCCTGCATATTCCTGAGCGAGTACCTGCATCATGCCTTCTGTCGCAAATTTGGATACGGCATAAGCACCCCAGCCAGCGCGACCTTCACGACCCACACTGGATGATGTAAAGACCAGCGAACTTTGCGGTGCGCGCAGCAGCAGCGGCAGCAGTGCCTGTGTCAGCATAAAGGTGGCATTCACATTTACCTGCATCACATCCTGCCACAACTGCGGCGGTTGTTCCGTCATCGGTGCGACCACACCCAGAATACCGGCATTATGCAGAACACCATCAAGATGCGGTACGGCGTGTGCCAGAACAGCAGCAAAATCGCGGCACTGTTCTGCTGTCAGTGTCAGCAGGTCATGACAATAAATGCGGGGAGTGACACCGTATTTCTGTGCGATTTCATCACTGACAGTACGCAGTTTGCTCTCTGTACGCCCCGTCAGAATAAGTTCTGCGCCGTAGCGGGCGTAAGTGAGTGCCGCTTCACGGCCGATCCCGTCACCCGCTCCGGTTATCAGAATAACTTTATTTTGCAGGGCATCAGGTGAGGATGGGGTAAAGTGAGATACATCATTATTATGCATGGCAGATAACTCCGGAAAAGCGAATGGACGGGTATCACATCACAGGCGTGGCGTGAATCCATTTTTATCATACCGTCCTCAGGGCGTGATTGCCATCAAGGGTTACAAAACTAGTTGAGCATTTATCAGTTTTTTTTAGTTAAAATAGCGGCATTCAATTTTTCAGTATTAAGGTGTGCCGGTGGAGTTTCTCTCACAATACGGTTTGTTTCTTGCAGAAACCGTAACAATTGTTCTGGCAATCATTGCCATTGTTGTATTTTTTGTCATGCTCAGCATCCGTAAAGGGCAATCTTTGGGTAAATTGCGTCTGACTGATCTGGGGGAAAATTACCGCGACAGACAGCGTGAAATGCAGCATGCCCGCATGAGTGAAGCGGAGCAGAAAATCTGGAATAAAGCGTTTAAAAAACAACAAAAAAACGAAGATAAAAAAAGACAAAAACAATGCAAAAGACGGGCAGACCCGTTTACGCAAGCCATGTGTTTATGTGATTGACTTTAAAGGCAGCCTGGACGCACATGAAGTGGAGTCTCTGCGTGAGGAAATTACCATTATCCTGTCTGTCGCAGAAAGCGGGCTGGATGAAGTACTGATTCGCCTGGAAAGCCCGGGCGGGCTGGTTCATGCATATGGTCTGGCAGCGGCACAACTGACGCGCTTACGTGAGAAAAATATCCGTATCACGATCGCGGTGGATAAAGTAGCGGCCAGCGGCGGGTATATGATGGCGTGTGTGGCAGACAAAATTGTGGCTGCACCGTTTGCTATCCTCGGCTCGATTGGTGTGGTGGCACAGGTACCGAACATTCACCGTCTGCTCAAGAAAAATGATATTGATGTAGAGATGCATACAGCGGGTCAATACAAACGTACGCTGACCTTTATCGGACAGAATACAGATGAAGGGCGTGAAAAATTCCGTCAGGAACTGGATGAAACTCACGTTCTGTTTAAAAGCTTTGTGTCTGAGAATCGTCCGTCACTGGATATTGAAAAAGTGGCAACCGGTGAACACTGGTACGGCACACAGGCAAAAGATCTGGGACTGGTTGATGAAATCGCGGTCAGTGATGATTTAATTATCGCCGCAATACCTGACCACGAAGTGATTCAGGTGCGTTATTTCCGCCGCAGACGGCTTATCGATAAACTGACGCAAAGTGTTATGCTCAGTGCGGATCGTCTTATTCTGCGCTGGTGGCAGCGCGGTAACGGACCGGTCGGAAAATAACCGCAAATAAGCATAAAGTAACGGCAGCTCAGGCTGCCGTTATTGTTTTTGTCAGTTTATACCGGATATCATCTGTCAACCGACTAAATGATATTGCTCTGACATAGTATGTGCGAGATGTTTAAACATATTAAATACTGCGGCACTTTTGAGTGTCGGCAGGCCCTGGTCGTCTAAAAAGTATTCACCTTTAAAAACCAGTACGCCACATTTTTGTTCAACATCATCAGCGATCATTCCTTCAATGAAGTCGTCATGTTCCTGTATGATTTTATTCGCTTTTTCTAACAGTTCGGCTTTACCGGCGGCGATGGTTTCTTTTGGCATTTTGTGAACTCCTTTAAAAAATATTTTGTTGCGCATCACTATTTATCAGGTAAAGTGTGGGTTTTTCAAGATCCCCGCACTTTTGCGGGATGACTGCTTGCGTAATACACTTTAGCGACGGCGATATTAAAAAATACATCATTTCACGACAGATGTTTTGAGTTGAAACAAAGCATTAGTATAAAAAAGAGTTGATCTATTACGAAAGTGCCGCAATATAAAAGAAATGTATTTAACGCAAAAATTGGCGTTTTTATAACCGCCCCGAAAATTTAGGTAATGATAATTATGGGTAAAGCTCTGGTCATCGTGGAGTCCCCGGCAAAAGCCAAAACGATTAACAAGTATCTCGGCAAAGACTACGTGGTGAAATCCAGCGTCGGTCATATCCGGGATCTGCCGACAAGTGGTTCAGCGAGCCGTAAACCCGCTGTAGCAGGCGACAAAGTAAAAGACAAAGTCAAAAAAGTTAAAAAAGACGAACGCACTGCGCTGGTCAGCCGTATGGGTGTTGACCCGTTTAACGGCTGGGAAGCAAATTATCAGATCCTGCCGGGAAAAGAGAAGGTAGTATCAGAATTACAGCACCTTGCCAGTGACGCGTCTCACATCTATCTCGCGACGGACCTTGACCGCGAAGGGGAAGCCATTGCGTGGCACCTGCGGGAAGTGATCGGTGGTGATGACAGTCGTTTCAGTCGTGTTGTCTTTAATGAGATAACAAAAAATGCCATTACCCAGGCGTTTGAACAGCCCGGTGAACTGAATATTGACCGGGTGAATGCCCAGCAGGCGCGTCGTTTTATGGATCGCGTGGTCGGCTATATGGTGTCCCCGTTGCTGTGGAAAAAAATTGCCCGCGGTTTATCTGCCGGTCGTGTACAGTCGGTGGCCGTACGCCTGATTGTTGAGCGCGAGCGCGAAATTAAAGCCTTTGTGCCTGAAGAGTACTGGCAGATCCACGCCTTACTGTCTGATAAAACAGAACAGTTACGCATGGAAGTTGCACAGGAAAACGGCAAAGCCTTTAAACCGGTCAATGAGAAACAAACGCAAGCTGCGGTGACAAAACTGCAATCTGCGGCATACAAGGTTGTTGACCGGGAAGATCGCCCGACATCCAGCAAGCCCGGCGCACCTTTTATTACCTCCACGTTGCAGCAGGCTGCCAGTACCCGCCTGAGCTACGGCGTGAAAAAAACCATGATGATGGCTCAGCGTCTGTATGAAGCCGGACACATTACCTATATGCGTACCGACTCAACAAATCTGAGTCAGGATGCGATTGTGATGGCGCGGGAATATATCACTGAGAGTTTCGGTGATAAGTATCTCCCTGAAAATCCGAACATTTACAGTAATAAAGAAAATTCTCAGGAAGCGCACGAAGCTATCCGTCCGTCGGATATTACTATCACGGAAGCGGATTTGTCGGATATGGAGCCGGATGCCCGCCGTCTGTATCAGTTAATCTGGCGTCAGTTCGTGGCGTGTCAGATGATGCCGGCAAAATACGACTCCACCACACTGACAGTGGAAGCCGGTGATTTTAGTCTGAAAGCCAAAGGGCGCACATTGCGTTTCGACGGCTGGACCAAAGTCATGCCTGCGCTGCGCAAGAATGATGAAGACAGAACGCTGCCGCCGATTGAGGTGGGAACGGTCATGGCGCTGGACTCTCTGGAGCCTGCGCAGCACTTTACCAAGCCGCCTGCACGTTTCAGTGAAGCATCGCTGGTGAAAGAGCTGGAGAAACGTGGCATCGGGCGTCCGTCCACGTATGCCTCGATTATCTCTACTATCCAGGATCGCGGTTATGTCAAAGTGGAAAGCCGTCGTTTCTATGCAGAAAAAATGGGACAAATCGTCACGGACCGTCTGGAAGAGACGTTCGCTGAGCTGATGAACTACGATTTCACCGCGCGGATGGAAAACCAGCTTGACCACATTGCCAATAATGAGGCGCAATGGAAGTCCGTGCTGGATGAGTTTTTTGCCGATTTCAGTACGCAGCTTGATAAAGCGAGTCTGGAGCCGGAAGAAGGCGGTATGCGCACGAATCCGATGGTGATCACCTCGATTATCTGCCCGACCTGTGAACGTCCGATGGGGATCCGCACGGCATCGACCGGTGTATTCCTGGGCTGTTCCGGTTATGCGTTGCCGCCGAAAGAGCGCTGCAAACAAACTATCAACCTGATCCCTGAGCATGAAATTCTGAATATCCTCGAAGGGGATGATGCGGAAACAAATGCGCTGCGCGCCCGTCGCCGCTGCCCGAAATGCGGCACAGCGATGGACAGCTATCTTATCGACACCACCCGCAAAATGCATGTGTGCGGTAATAACCCGGAATGTGAAGGTTATGAAGTCGAAGAGGGCGAATTCCGCATTAAAGGGTATGAAGGCCCGGTTGTTGAGTGTGAGAAATGTGGCTCTGAGATGCACCTGAAAATGGGACGTTTCGGTAAATACATGGGTTGTACCAACGACGAATGTAAAAATACCCGCAAAATTTTACGCAACGGCGAAGTGGCACCACCGAAGGAAGATCCGGTGCCGTTACCGGAAATGCCGTGTGAAAAATCAGACGCTTACTTTGTTCTGCGTGATGGCGCAGCCGGTATTTTCCTGGCAGCGCATAACTTCCCGAAATCACGGGAAACCCGCGCACCGCAGGTGGCTGAGTTAGTCCGCTTTAAAGACCGTTTATCTGAAAAAATGCGCTATCTGGCGGATGCACCGGTTGCGGACCCGGAAGGGAACCCGACTACTGTGCGCTGGAGCCGTAAAACCAAGCAGCAGTATGTGGCATCGGATAAAGACGGAAAAGCGACTGGCTGGTCTGCATTTTATATCGACGGCAAATGGGTTGAAAAAACTAAATAAATTCGAACCTGTAGTTTGAATGAATAAAAATAAAAAACCAGTCAGATTATCGCTGACTGGTTTTTTTTTCGCCTGTTATTTATACCAAATGTAATGATTATAGCGATTTGTTATATATTCCTGACAAAAAAGACTAAGCACGGTGTAGTTTGATAACAGGCGTATCCGGCTGTAAGCGGGATACAGCAGGCGCTGCGTCTTATATTTTTTTAGCTGGTGTCTGTATGGGTTTTGTTATAATGTCGATAAATGGATTGTTGTTATAACAAAATGATTATTTATTACTTTTTGGTATAATTAAGACAATAACAAACTATACCCGACGTCATTTAAGGTGCTGGCTGACTGAGTGCGGCCAACGAACCTGCGGTTTGAATGAATAAGGGTATAAATACTGACAGCAGGTTATACGAATAGCCTGATGGATAGGCTCTGAGGGAATACCGGATGAAATTACAGCAGCTACGCTATATTGTGGAAGTGGTTAATCATAACCTGAATGTCTCTTCGACCGCAGAAGGGCTTTATACCTCGCAACCCGGTATCAGCAAGCAAATCCGTATGCTGGAAGATGAACTGGGTATGCAGATTTTTGCCCGCAGCGGCAAGCATCTGACCCATGTCACACCAGCGGGTGAGTCTGTGCTGCGGATCTCGCGTGAAGTGCTGGCAAAAATTGAAGCGATCAAAGCGGTCGCCGGAGAACACACTTATCCGGAGCAGGGCACACTCAGCATCGCCACCACCCATACGCAGGCGCGTTATGCACTGCCGCCGGTTATCAAAGGCTTTATTCAGCGCTACCCGCATGTCTCCCTGCATATGCAGCAGGGCACACCGACACAGATAGCAGAAGATGTCTGCAAGGGAAACAGTGACTTCGCTATTGCAACAGAAGCGCTGCATCTTTATAAAGATTTGATTATGCTGCCGTGCTATCAGTGGAACCGTGCTGTGGTGGTGTGTAAAGATCACCCGCTGGCGCATCGCCGTGACCTGACGATTGCCGATCTCGCTGACTATGAAATTGTTACCTATACACATGGCTTCACCGGGCGTTCGGAGCTGGACAATGCGTTTGAAAAACTGGGTCTGAAACCAAAAGTGGTGTTCACCGCAACAGACGCGGATGTGATAAAAACCTATGTCCGTCTGGGGCTGGGGATAGGGGTTATTGCCAGTATGGCAGTTGATCCGGAGATTGATAAAGACCTGGTCTGCATTGATATGCGGGATAAATTCAGCTACAGCACCACTAAAATAGGTTTCCGGCGCGGCAGTTTCCTGCGCACCTATATGTATGATTTTATCTGGCGTTTCGCGCCGCATCTGACCCGGGATGTCGTGGATAAAGCCATCGCACTGCGCTCTAATGATGATATTGAAGCCATGTTTAAAGATATTACACTGCCGATTGTCTGAACCGGTCTGTAAAGCAACAGTACATGACCCGGAAAGTTATGATTATACGGATGAGTGTTATTACGCAGGAACGGATATCCTGAAAACGTATCAAATTTACAGAAATGAATATGATAATCAAAAGGATATGGTGAAATCAATAACGCTGGGTGTTGATCAGTCGCTGACGGATTACGGCACTACAGTGAATCTGGATTATAAATGGAAAGGCGTTAACCACCTGACAATGATACAGTTTTTCAATGGCGGGTTGGACACTATCACCTTTGATTATAATGGTAAGGGAACGACAGTATTGATGGAGCGCAGTCCTGATTAGGGAGCAATCACTTGTCTGAATGATTGGTTTTTTATTACATGCGATTACATTTAGTTAACAAACTGTGCGCCGATCACCACACTATTTGCGGGAGTATGATACCCTTATAGATACAATAATAAGGATGATATCTGTTTAACCCGCACACATCATGGTGGAGGCGTTATGTCGTTAACCTTAAAGCAACAATGTGAAAGCCGGCTGACGGTCGGCTCACAACATTATCAAATCTACAGTCTCTCTCTTCTCGCTGACCTGCTCGGCAATCTCGATAAACTACCCAAATCACTAAAAGTATTGGCTGAAAACCTGCTGCGTAACCTTGATGGTGACAGTGTTCAGAATGCGGATTTACAGGCGCTGATCGACTGGCAGAAGAGCGGTTCGGCGGATCACGAAATTGCCTTCCGGCCTGCGCGTGTTCTGATGCAGGATTTCACCGGGGTTCCGGCAGTGGTGGATCTGGCGGCAATGCGTCAGGCTATCCGTGCGCTGGGCGGCAAAGAAGAGAAAGTGAACCCGCTGTCACCGGTTGATCTGGTGATTGACCACTCGGTGATGGTGGATGAATACGGCAGTGATCAGGCTTTTGCCGGTAATGTGGACATCGAGATGTCGCGCAATAATGAGCGTTATCGTTTTCTGCGCTGGGGACAACAGGCGTTTGACCGCTTTCGTGTTGTGCCGCCGGGCACCGGAATTTGTCACCAGGTCAATCTGGAATACCTGGGGAAATCCGTCTGGTATGAAACCCGCGACGGCAAAACTTATGCGTACCCGGACACATTGGTGGGTACAGATTCCCATACCACTATGATTAACGGGCTGGGTGTACTGGGCTGGGGTGTCGGCGGTATTGAAGCTGAAGCCGCGATGCTCGGACAACCTGTCTCCATGCTTATCCCGGATGTGGTCGGGTTTAAACTGACAGGGCAGTTGCGCGAAGGGATCACGGCGACAGATCTGGTTCTGACGGTCACGCAGATGTTGCGCAAACACGGCGTGGTCGGCAAATTTGTGGAGTTTTATGGTGACGGATTGGCGCAACTGCCGCTGGCAGATCGCGCAACTATTGCCAATATGTCGCCGGAATATGGTGCGACCTGCGGCTTTTTCCCGGTGGATGACGTGACGCTGGATTATATGCGGCTGACCGGGCGCAGCGACGATGAAATTGCCCTGACGCAAGCGTACTGCAAGGCGCAGGGGCTGTGGCGCTACGCCGGAGACGAGCCGCGCTTTACCTCCGGTATGGCATTGGATCTGGCGACAGTGGAAACCAGCCTGGCGGGACCAAAACGCCCGCAGGATCGCGTGGTACTGGCTCAGGTACCGGCAGCATTTCAGGCAGCACTTGATCTGGAACTGAATAAAAAGCCGCTGGCGGATAAAATACAGGGCGGGGACAATACTGCCCCTGAAGATGGCGCGGTGGTGATCGCGGCAATCACTTCCTGTACCAATACATCGAATCCGGGCGTGCTGATGACCGCCGGTTTGCTGGCAAAAAATGCAGTTGAGAAAGGTTTAACCCGCAAGCCCTGGGTAAAAACGTCACTGGCACCAGGCTCTAAAGTGGTCACTGATTATCTGAATGCCGCCGGGCTTACACCGTATCTGGATACCCTGGGTTTTAATCTTGTCGGCTATGGCTGTACAACCTGTATCGGTAATTCAGGTCCGCTGGATGCGGATGTTGAAGCGGCAATCAAAGATAATGACCTGACAGTCGGCGCGGTGTTATCAGGAAACCGCAACTTTGAGGGACGCATTCATCCGCTGGTAAAAACGAACTGGCTGGCGTCTCCGCCGCTGGTGGTCGCCTATGCACTGGCAGGAAATCTGCACTGCAATCTTGAAACCGATCCGCTGGGATATGATAAACAGGGTAACCCGGTCTGGTTAAAAGATATCTGGCCGGATAATGCCACAATTGCCGCAGCGGTGGAAAACGTCAAAACCGCGATGTTCCGCAAAGAATATGCCGCTGTATTTGAGGGTGATGAACAGTGGCAGGCGCTGCCGGTAGAAAATACCCCGGCGTATCAGTGGCAGGCGGACTCAACCTATATCCGCCATCCGCCGTATTTTGAGGGAATGCCGCCTGAACCTGCTCCGGTTAAAGACGTGAAACAGGCGCGTATCCTGGCGATACTCGGGGATTCTGTCACAACTGACCACATTTCACCGGCAGGGAATATTAAAGCAGACAGTCCTGCCGGGCGCTATTTGCAGGCTCACGGTGTGGCACCGGCAGATTTTAACTCCTACGGCTCGCGACGCGGAAACCATGAAGTGATGGTGCGCGGTACATTTGCCAATATCCGTATCCGCAATGAAATGGTACCGGGTACCGAGGGCGGATTTACCCGTCATATTCCGTCCGGTGAGACACTGTCTATATTTGATGCCGCTATGCGCTATCAGGATGAAAAAACGCCGCTGGTCGTGGTGGCAGGGAAAGAGTACGGCTCCGGCTCCAGCCGTGACTGGGCGGCGAAAGGCACAAATTTGCTCGGCGTAAGAATGGTACTTGCCGGGTCTTATGAGCGCATCCACCGTTCTAACCTGATCGGGATGGGAATACTGCCGCTGGAATTTCCGGCGGGTACCGACCGCCATACTATGGGGCTGACCGGCGAAGAGCTGATTGATGTAGGCGGGTTAAATATTGTTGAGCCTAAGCAGGTTGTTCCGGTACGAATCACGTATGCGGACGGACGGGTGACGGAGCTGAATGCATTGTGTCGTATTGATACTCAGACGGAGCTGGCCTATTACCGCCACGGCGGAATTTTGTGCTATGTGATCCGCCAGATGTTGCAGTCATAGTTGCAACCATCAAAAAAACAAAGCGCGGTCTTTACAGCCGCGCTTTTACTATTCATGTCAGGGATGTTCAGCACGTTATCAGTGTTTACAGCCCGGGGCCTGGCACAGTAAATGCCCCATTTTTTCGGCTTTGGTATCAAGGTAATGGGCATTTGACGGGTTACGTCCGACAATCAGCGGCACGCGTTCAGTGATATTGATCCCCGCCTGTGTCAGGATCGCGACTTTTTCCGGATTATTGGTCAGCAGACGGATCGCACTGATATCCAGCAGTTTATACATGTCAGCACATAAGGTAAAATCGCGTTCATCGGCGGCAAAGCCCAGTTTCTGGTTTGCTTCCACCGTATCCAGACCGGTATCCTGTAAGGCATACGCGCGGATTTTATTCAGCAGACCAATATTCCGGCCTTCCTGACGGTGATAAAGTAATACACCACGACCTTCTTCTGAAATCTGCTTCAGTGCGGCTTCCAGCTGAAAACCACAGTCACAGCGCAGACTGAACAGTGCATCACCGGTTAAACATTCGGAATGAACACGGGATAATACCGGAGTATCACCACTGATATCACCAAACACCAGTGCTACGTGGTCGTGCCCGGTGGCGATTTCTTCAAAACCGACCATTAAAAACTCGCCGAACGGAGTAGGCAATTTGGCTTGTGCAACACGTTTTAACTGCAATTTATCATTCATGATATAATTAACTCATTGATATAAATATCGTATTTTAACGCTGGTAACAATAACGCTGATAATAATAATGGCGATTACAGTACCTGCGCCGCCCGGGAAATGAAACTGACATCCATTTTCCGGGTCAAATAACTGAACATGACCATAGTAGTACAAGACATTGACAAAATAACATTTATTTTAACAGGAATAATTAACCAGCAATGAAAAACGTAACAAAACCCTTCATTATTGTCTTTGTTTTATTACTTTTGTTGCCGCTGGTGATGCTGCTGACCGGCTGGCGCTGGCAACCTGCCGGTGATGACGATTTGTTGCGCGGGTTATGGTATCTGACGGATACGGCAGCGAATCCGCTGGCCATTATTGTATCTGTCTTCTTTTGTTTTTTGTTTATTGGTTTGTTTCCCGGTAGCAGAAAGCAGGCTGTGCGCCTTGCGGCGATGATGCTGATAGTGATTGCGGCAGGTCAGGGGGTTAAAGTCGTGATGAAAAATACCCTGCAGGAGCCACGTCCTTATGTCGCCTGGCTGGCACAGCAGCACATTATTACGGAAACTGATTTTTATGCACTGTCCCGGACTGAGCGCGCTCAATTGCTGGAAAACAGACTGTCAAACCATTATCAGATCCCGGGCTGGCAGTTAAAGCACTGGCAGAGTGAAACCGGGTATGCGTTTCCGTCCGGTCATGCCTTATTCGCCGGTGCGTGGTCAATGCTGTTATTTGCTTTCTTCTGGGCGCAGCGGCGTACGGGGATAGCGATGGTGATTCTTCTCTGGGGGATTCTGGCACAATACAGCCGCATGGTGCTGGGGATGCACTGGCCGTCTGATATTATTATGTCAGTGATTATTAATGGGTTACTTGTGGGCGGCCTGTTTTTATGGCTCAATAAACAGAGCGGAAAAGAGGTATTATGATATAATCACATCCCGCTGAAACCGTTGTCGGTTTTTTGTATAAATTGAGGCAAAACAGCGGGGAAAAGCCCGGAAGCACAATAAATTACTTTTATTCCCGTACAGGGAAATGGTAACGTAAGGGGTTAGTCTGTCCGTAAGATGCGGAATGCAAACCCTGATACCTGATAATAGGAATGCCGGTGAAATATTTTCTGATTTTTATCCTTGTTCTGGTGGTTTTCATCATTTCGGTGACACTGGGCGCAAATAATGATCAGGTAGTCACATTTAATTATCTGATTGCGCAGGGACAGTATTCTGTTTCCACCTTGCTGGCGGTGCTGTTCGGCACAGGGTTTGTGCTGGGATGGATTGTCTGTGGCCTGTTTTATTTACGTCTGCGGTTATCGCTGGCCCGTGCCCGCCACCGGATCAAGCGTCTGGAAGCTGACCAGACTGCGCCGTCTTCCGGGTCGGTTGCGGTGCAGGACACCACTAAGGAATAAGCATTATGCTTGAGCTGTTGTTTCTTCTGTTACCTATTGCCGCCGCCTATGGCTGGTACATGGGGCGACGCAGCGCACAGCAGAATCAACAGCAGCATGCTGACCGCCTGTCACGCGATTACGTGGCAGGGGTAAACTTTTTACTGTCTGATCAGCAGGATAAAGCCGTTGATTTGTTCCTCGATATGCTCAAAGAGGACAGCTCCGCTTTTGAGGCGCACCTGACGCTGGGTAACTTATTCCGCTCGCGCGGTGAAGTGGAACGCGCCATCCGCATCCATCAGTCCCTGATGGAAAGTGCCTCTCTCTCTTACGAACAACGCCTTCTCGCCACTCAGCAACTGGGGCGCGACTATGTTGCCGCCGGTGTGTATGACCGCGCAGAAGCGCTGTTTTTACAGCTGATTGATGAAGCTGATTTCAGACAAAGCGCACTCCAGTCCCTGTTATCCATCTACCAGTCCACCAGTGACTGGAGCAAAGCCATTGATGTCGCAGAAAAACTCCTCAAACAAGGCGATACCGGGCAGCGGGAGAATATTGCTAATTTTTATTGTGAACTGGCTTTGCAGGCACTGGGCAGTGATAACACAGACGGCGCGTTTGCCTGCCTGTCAAAAGCGGCCGGAGCCGATAAAAACTGTGCCCGGGTGTCTATTATGCAGGGGCGCATCTATATTGATCGTGGTGATTATCAAAAGGCCGTTGATGTATTGAAACGGGTTTTTGATCAGGACAAAGAGATGGTCAGCGAAACGCTGCCCATGCTGGAAATTTGTTATACAAAGCTGGAGCAGCCGGCGGAATGGGCGGAATATCTGCTGACCTGTTCGGATGAAAATATCGGGGCAACGGCTGAGCTTTATCTTGCTGATATTATTGAAAAACAGGAAGGTCCTGAGATGGCGATCACCTATGTGAACCGCCAGTTACAGCGCCATCCGACAATGCGTTTGTTCTGCCGCCTGATGGAATATTATCTGTCAGAAGCAGAAGAAGGCCGCGCCAAAGAGAGCCTCGGTCAACTGCGCAACATGGTGGGTGAACAAATCCGTACCAAACCGGATTACCGCTGCGGCAAATGCGGGTTTACCTCCCACGCCCTGTACTGGCATTGTCCGTCCTGCCGGTCATGGGATACTATCAAGCCTATCAGGGGTTTGGACGGACAGTGACAACGTCACATTTACCCGTATCATCCACGAAACCACAGGTAATAAATTCATGACATCTCTCATGTTACGCGCCGGGAATGCAAAAATTGCATCACCTGTCATTGTTGCGCTTGATTACGACAATCTGAATAACGCCCTGGAATTTGCTGACCGCATCGATCCCTCGCAGTGCCGCCTGAAAGTCGGCAAAGAGCTGTTTACGTTATACGGACCGGATTGTGTCCGCGCATTGCAACAGCGCGGGTTTGAGGTGTTTCTCGACCTGAAATTCCATGATATCCCGAATACCACGGCTCACGCCGTGCGGGCAGCGGCTGAGTTGGGGGTCTGGATGGTTAATGTCCACGCATCCGGTGGTGCGCGGATGATGACCGCAGCGAAAGAGATCCTGCAACCATTCGGTAAAGATGCACCGCTGCTGATTGCCGTGACTGTACTGACCAGTATGGAGCAGAGTGACCTCGCCGGTATCGGGCTGGATATATCTCCGGCAGAGCAGGCATTGCGCCTCGCCCGTCTGACAAAGGATTGCGGGCTGGATGGTGTGGTGTGCTCCGCACATGAAGCACAATTACTGAAGCAGTCTCTTGGTCAGCGTTTTAAATTAGTGACGCCGGGGATCCGCCCCGAAGGCAGCGATGCCGGTGATCAGCGCCGTATCATGACGCCGTGTGCTGCTGTCAGCGCCGGGGTGGATTATATGGTTATAGGACGTCCGGTTACCCGCAGCGACGACCCGCTGGCGGCATTGCAGGCAATTAATGCCTCATTGGGAGTATGACAATGGATAACAATTCACGGCTGGTGTATTCCACGGAAAGCGGACGTATCGATGAGCCGCAGCTAAAAGCCGAACGCCCTAAAGGGGACGGTATTGTCCGTATTCAGCGCCAGACCAGTGGTCGCAAAGGCAAGGGTGTTTGCCTGGTTACAGGTCTTGACCTTGATGATGCTGCGCTGACCAAACTGGCTGCGGAATTAAAAAAAACGCTGCGGCTGCGGCGGTGCGCTGAAAGACGGTATAATTGAAATCCAGGGCGATAAGCGGGATTTACTCAAAGAATTGCTGGAAGGAAAAGGCTTTAAAGTCAAACTTGCCGGTGGCTGAGTGTGCTGGTCTGCATTAACCTAAATATCTGTTGTCAGTGATGAGCATTCAACATATTAAAACAGCTGTTACAGACTAAATAACGGCTTTTTTTGTATCACCTCAGAAGTTTGGGGTTCTGATGAACCCGCAGTGCGTCCAGTACTAACGAAAATGCCGGAGATGGCTGCTTGCGGCTGGGATAATACAGGTAGTAGCCGGGAAATGGTCTGCACCATTGTTCCAGTACGCGGATCAGATGCCCGTTTTCAATATGTGCGCCAAACTCTTCTTCCGGTAAAAAAGCAATCCCCAGTCCTGCAAGTGCAGCATCAACAATATGTTCAGATGTATTAAAAATAAGCTGTCCGCTGACGCGTACATTAAGATCCCCCTCATCCTGATCGAAATCCCAGATATACAATCCGCCGGACGTGATCATCCGTTGATTTATGCACCGGTGTTGTATCAGATCATGCGGTGTTTCAGGGACAGGATAACGCGAGAAATAATCCGGAGATGCTACTGCGGCCATCCGCAATTCCGGGCTTATGGATACTGCTATCATGTCTTTATCAATTGTGTCACCCAGCCGGACGCCGGCATCAAAACGGTCTGCCACAATATCGCGGAAACCATGGTTTGCGTCGAATTCGATATTAATATCCGGATACTCGCGTAACAAGGGCATCAGTTTTGGCAACAGCGTGTTATGCAAAATATTGGGTCCGCAGGTGATGCGGACCATACCCGCCGGTTTATCACGCAATTCAGTCAGCATGTCCAGTTCAGCTTCAATCTCATCAATGCGATTACCTATCGCCAGCAGCAGCCGTTCCCCGGCCGAAGTCGGTGACACACTGCGGGTGGTACGTGTCAGCAGGCGAATTTGCATACGCTCTTCAAGTGCGGAAATCGCCTGGCTGATGGCTGGCTGAGTTACACCCAATTGTGCCGCTGCACGGGTAAAACTGCGTTCACGCGCGACAGTGACAAAATAAAGAAGGTCATTCAGATTGCGTTTCATGAGGCAGACTCTTTTTTTATTAATAAGCATAAGTTATAACCCCATTAACTATTCATTAGCTAGTAATAATGTATCCGGCATGTAAAATTTACGGCAAGAGATGAGTAAGCGGTGGCGGATAAAATATAGTTTTCCTTTCATTTTTCTTTTATTTTTTTCTTCATTTTTTCTTTTTCGGCGTTATTCCTGAGAATAGCGTCCGGTCCCGGCTTATCTGAAAGTAGCCGGGAACTACCCGGAGTAAGCAATTTATGGTCACATTATCGGATGATATATCTCCTCACAAAGAGCGCGCGCACTGGAGTGGTGTTTTTGCCATGACGTTGTGCATCTTTGCACTGATTGCATCTGAATTTATGCCTGTCAGCCTGTTGACGCCCATATCGGAAGATTTAGGTGTCAGTGAAGGATTAGTCGGACAAGGGATCGCTGTTTCCGGCGTATTTGCTGTGCTGACAAGCCTCTCTATATCTACCTTGGCTGGGTCTGTCAGCCGAAAGATGTTGCTGTTAGGCATGACAGGATTGATGGCATTTTCAGGTGCAATTATCGCATCAGCTCCCGGTTATCTGATTTATATGGTTGGGCGGGCTCTGATTGGTATATCTATCGGCGGGTTTTGGTCATTGTCTGCCGCCACCGCTATTCGCCTGGTTCCGAAGCATCAGGTACCCCGTGCACTGGCTGTTTTTAACAGCGGAAATGCGTTGGCAACCGTTATAGCTGCGCCACTCGGGAGTTATCTTGGCTCTGTCATCGGCTGGAGAGGGGCATTTTTTTGCATTGTACCCGTCGCGGTGATTGCATTTATCTGGCAATGGTTCAGTTTGCCGGCATTGAAAACGGATAAAAGTGATAAGCGTACAGGCTCTGTTTTCCGTCTTTTTGCTAATCCGCTTGTTGCTGTCGGGCTTGCGGCTTGCGGATTATTCTTTATGGGCCAGTTTTCGTTGTTTACCTATCTGCGACCATTCCTTGAGACAGTTACGCAGGTAGATATTAATACGCTGTCGCTCATTTTACTGACTATCGGCGTAACCGGTTTTATTGGCACCCTGGTGGTTGGTGCATTTTTGAAATCCGGTTTTTATTTCACACTTATCACTATTCCGTTACTGATGGCCGCAATTGCCGGAGCACTGATCGCTTTTGGTCAGAGTGTGTGGATTGTTGCCCTGCTGCTTGGTTTATGGGGATTAGTCGCCACCGCTGCACCTACCGGCTGGTGGACCTGGATCACCAACACTCTGCCGGAGGATGCGGAAGCCGGCGGTGGTCTGATGGTTGCCATCGTTCAACTGTCAATCGCGCTGGGATCTACTCTCGGTGGTTTGGCATTTGACCACAGCGGTTATCAAAGTTCTTTCACCATCAGTATGATTTTATTAGTAATAGCGGCTGTCCTGGCTTTATTAACATCACGCAAAGATACCAGTCAAACTAACTGAGGATTATCCTGTGAGAAAATTTACTATATTGTTAGGGCTGTTAATCAGCTCATTTGCTGCAACAGGCGCTGATATGTCTGACGGGGCAGATAATTTTTACAAGAGCGATAAAGTAACCCTGCAAAAAGTGACCTTTAAAAATCAATACCAGATGAATGTCGCCGGTAATCTATTTATACCTGAGGGAATGGATCAGAGCACTAAAAATCCGGCAATTATCATTGGTCATCCGATGGGAGCGGTAAAAGAACAAAGTTCAAATCTCTATGCGCAGAAACTGGCGGAACAAGGATTTGTAACACTGGCGATTGATCTTTCCTTCTGGGGGGAGAGTGACAGAAAACCCGGTCATCTGATTTCCCCGGAAATTTATGCGGATGATTTTAGTGCTGCCGTCGATTATCTGAGTACGCTGCCTTACATCTCTCCTGAGAGAATTGGCGTACTGGGTATCTGTGGCAGCGGAAGCTTCGTGATCAGTGCCGCTAAAATTGACCCGAGAATGAAGGCCATTGTCACGGTCAGCATGTATGACATGGGCGCAGCTTTCCGCAATGGCCTTCATCACTCGATTACGTCTGAACAGCGAAATGTGTTTATTAAATCTGTAGCAGAGCAGCGTTTTGCCGAATTTAATGGCGCAGATATTGCCTATACCCCGGGAACGGTTAACAAGCTTGATGATTCCACATCTGCGATTCAGCGGGAATTCTTCGATTTTTACCGTACACCACGGGGTGGTTATACGCCACAGGGCGGGAAAGAAGAGTTGACAACAAAGCCAATGTTAAGCAGTACAGCTAAATTTATGAACTTTTATCCGTTCAACGATATCGAGACTATCTCGCCACGCCCGATGCTGTTTATCACCGGTGATAAGGCACATTCGAAAGAATTCAGCGAAGATGCTTACAAACGTGCAGGACAGCCGAAAGAGTTATACATCGTGCCGGGTGCGGGCCATGTAGATTTGTATGATCGTACTGATCTCATCCCTTTTGCTAAGCTGGCATCGTTCTTTAACGCTAACCTTAAATAATATCCGAATCCACATCCGGAAGAGTGTGGCTAATTATTTGCAGGGGGCTTCATATGAAATATCCGTGTGCTTTAATATTCTGCCTGCTTGCGGCGGTTACCTTTGCCTGCTACGCCGGAACCCCGGCCCGGACTCCTGAGGAAAATGCGATGATGGTGACAATGAACATTAATGACCAGCAATTTGTCGTCAGGCTTCATAATAGTCCGGCGGCTAAAGCATTTGTTAATGCTTTACCTTTGCAACTTGGGATGGATGAGTTAAATGGCAATGAAAAGTTCGCGGATCTTCCTTATGATCTGCTTTCTGACCCGGTGCATCCGGGGGCCATTCAGGCAGGAGATCTTATGTTGTACGGTACGCACACGCTGGTTTTGTTCTATGAATCATTTCAATCCTCGTATCGCTATACACCTATCGGGAAAGTTATTAATCCGGAAAATCTTCCTGCAGTGATGGTCAGAAAGAGAGTATGGGTTGGGTTTAATGACGATTAATATACAAGGCAAAAAGGTGTAATGATTTTTTTGCGGAAGGCGATTTACTGTGCAGTCAGGTATCGGGAGTGGTGATAAAAACTGGCTCATCAGTATTATAGTATCCTGATGAACCAGCAATTTTATGATGAATATTACGGCGTGGTGACAAACAACAAACTCAGACCGGGCGTGCCAGAATGTTCCGTGTTTCCATTTTCACTTCTGCAATTTTCACCGGGATAATATCATTAAGGCGATAACGGACTTCACCGTTGATAAGCACTGAGCCGGTTTCCTGGCTGCACTGTAATTCATCTTTTACCGGATGGATAAAAGTACCCGGGATAAAGGCAACAGCGCCGTTTTCTGTCAGACGGACACGGATACCACCACGGGTGATATCAATAATCTCTGCCGGGAACGGTGTGTCAGTACCCGCGTAAGGGTGAAGATAACGGGCGTATAACCAGTCTCCGACATCCCGCTCAGCCATACGGTTGGCACGACGGCGCTCCGCCAGATGTTCCGCCAGTTTTTCAGCCGGTTTTTCGGCCGGTTTACCGGCGATAATGGCTTTGAGCAACCGGTGATTGAGGATATCACTGTATTTGCGGATCGGTGATGTCCAGGTGGCGTAACCATCCAGTCCGAGGCCGAAGTGCGGGCCTCTTTCCATTCTGACTTCCGCAAATGTCTGGAAGCGGCGGATACGGCTGTCGAGGAACTGTGTCGGCTGGTTATCCAGCTCACGGCGCAGGCGGCAGAAGCCATCCAGAGTCAGTAGCTCTTCTGCGGTGAAATGAATACCGTTTTCTGCCAGCAGCACCACGGCCTGGTCAACCGTCAGCGGGTCAAGACCGGTATGCACGTTATACACACCAAAGCCCAGTTCTTTATCAAGCACGACTGCCGCGCAGATATTGGCAGTGATCATGGCTTCTTCCACGATGCGGTTGGCACTGCGGCGCTGCTCTGCAACGATATTTGTGACCACACCATTCTCATCGAGAATAAAGCGGAAATCCGGTCTTTCTTTAAAGACCAGCGCATGAGTTTCGCGCCACTGGTGACGGCGCTGATACATTTCCTGTAACAGCGCAATCTGCTGACGGATAGTGTCATTGACAGCGAGGCGGTCTTCCACGCCTTCCAGCAGGTCAGAGACATCGTCATAAGCCAGTTTGGCTTTGGACTCAACCCACGCAGCAAAGAAAGTGGCATCATCTGCCAGTGATCCGTCTTCATTTATGGAAATCTGACACACAATCGCAGGGCGGCGGACATGAGGATGCAGAGAGCAGAGGTCGTCGGACAGATTACGCGGCAGCATCGGGATATTAAAGCCCGGCAGGTAATTGGTAAATGCGCGTTTATGTGCGATAGCATCCATCTCACTGTCCGCAGGGATGTAAGCGGTCGGATCAGCGATAGCAATGGTCAGGCGAAGCTGGTTGTTATCACCTCTGGTGATATAAAGCGCATCATCCATATCTTCAGTGGATGCATTGTCAATGGTGACAAAATCGAGCTCTGTCAGGTCAGTACGGGGCAGGTCGTCATCAGCCAGTGTGGCATCAACCGGCTCCGGCTCTTTCAGTGCATGCTGGTGACGGGTAAGTGTGACCCACCACGGCGCGTAATGATCATCGGCATCTGTAATAAACCCGGTAATTTCAGCATGGAAACTGCGGTCACCCTTTAACGGATGGCGGCGCATTTCAGCTACGGCCCAGTCACCTTGTGCGAACGTGTGTTCAACCTCTTTCGCCGGGCGGCAGGGGATTGAATCTTTTAACAAAGGATGGTCAGGAATTATCCAGAGACGTTCATCATTTTCTTTGCGTTGTACACGTCCGACAAAGCGGTCAAGGAACGGCAAAACCAGTGTTTCAGGCTCCGCGACATCTTTATTATTCACGCTATGAATAGCGGCAGTAATGCGGTCACCGTGCATGACTTTTTTCATGTGTGGCGGCGGAATAAAATAGGATTTTTGTCCGTCAACTTCGAGGAAACCGTAGCCTTTGTCGGTACCTTTCACGATACCTTCGACACGCAGTGTTTGACCGTGGAGCTGTTGCTTTAGCTGATTTAACAGCGGGTTATCTTGAAACATAGGATCCCGTACTGGTTGGGTGATCAAATTTGATGTTATTTTTACGCGAATTCACGCTGTCCGCAAGCACAGAGGGCAATTTCTGTTTAATCCGCAGTGAATTATTCCTCCGGATAGACTTTTTCGCCGAATTCACATAAATCTTCAATAATACATGAGCCGCAGCGCGGTTTGCGGGCAATACAGGTATAACGCCCGTGCAGTATAAACCAATGATGACAGTCGACCTTAAACTCTGCCGGAACAACCCGCAATAATTTTTGTTCCACTTCATCCACATTTTTACCGGGGGCAAATTTTGTGCGGTTACAGACCCGGAAAATATGGGTATCAACGGCAATGGTCGGCCAGCCGAATGCGGTATTGAGTACGACATTGGCGGTTTTCCGCCCGACACCGGGCAGCGCTTCAAGTGCCGCGCGATCTTCAGGAACCTCACTGTTATGGAGTTCAACCAGCATCCGGCAGGTTTTAATCACATTTTCAGCTTTAGTATTAAATAACCCGATAGTTTTGATATAGGTTTTTACGCCGTCCACACCCAACGCGAGTATGGACTGCGGAGTGTTGGCTACCGCATAAAGCGGACGGGTGGCTTTATTGACGCTCACATCAGTCGCCTGAGCGGATAACAAAACAGAGATAAGCAGTTCAAACGGCGAACTGAACATCAGTTCTGTGGTGGGCTGCGGGTTGTTATCCCGCAGGCGGGTCAGAATTTCAATACGTTTTTCTTTATTCATAACGACATTGGCTCATTAATCCTGAATCATTTTATCTGACAAGATGGCTTCCGCATCCTTTTTCAGTTTCATATACTCTTACGTCTGACGCATTTTTGCGTTTTTTCATCTTTTCATCAATAAGATACTTGGCGGCAAGCATTAAGCCAAGCCCGATAAATGCGCCCGGCGGCAACATCGCCAGTAAAAACGGGGTATCGAGATGCAATATATCTACCCGCAGGACTTTTGCCCAGTCACCGAGCAGCAGATCAGCACCGTCAAACAGAGTGCCGTTTCCGAGAATTTCCCGCATAGCGCCGAGCACAAACAGCGCGGCAGTTGACCCCAGCCCCATCGCAAGACCATCTATTGCGGAAGGAAAAACGGCATTTTTTGCCGCAAATGCCTCGGCGCGGCCAATCACAATGCAGTTGGTGACTATAAGCGGGATAAATATACCGAGTGACTGATATAGCCCGAATGCATAGGCGTTGATCAGCAACTGAACGGCGGTCACGACAGAGGCAATCAGCATTACGTAAATCGGGATGCGGATTTCCGACGGGATCCAGCGGCGCAGAGCAGACACGGCAATATTGGTGCAGCAGAGCACCAGGGTGGTTGCCAGCCCCAGTCCCAGTGCGTTTGTGACCGTGGAGGACACCGCAAGCAGCGGGCACAACCCCAGCACCTGAACCAGTGCGGAGTTATTTTTCCATAAACCATCGGCGAATAACGTTTTGACCTGACTCATTATTCTGCTCCGCAGTGTGGTAATTCAGTTAATTGTGGCGGCAATGTCTGTATATACACAGCCGTTTTTCTCACGGCATTAACAACCGCCCGTGGCGTGATCGTTGCACCGGTGAACTGATCGAAATCCCCGCCGTCTTTTTTGACTGCCCAGTGCGGATCAGCGGCTGAATCCACATGTTTGCCGCTCAGTGTGGTGATCCAGTCTGAAATCCGGGTATCAATTTTATCCCCCAGCCCCGGGGTTTCTTTATGCTCAGTTACCCGGCTGCCCAGTACAGTCTGGTTAAAATCAGCGGCAACCAGTAGCTGAATGGCGCCTGAATAGCCATCCGGCGCGGTGGATTCAAGGACTGCCGCAACCGGTTCACCATTTTTGCGGGCAACATACAGGCGGTGTGGCAGATTATTGCCCAGCATCGGGTCGGTCACAAGATAACACTCTGCAATCATATCGTTATCATACATGCCGGCGGGCAGAATTTGGGCAAACAGGGCTTTTTGCTGCTCAGCCGCCTGCTGCTCAATCGCCGGTTTGGTCAGTGTATAGACAAACCCGCTCAGACCGGTGGTTCCGGCGGCAAACAGGGCGAGGATCAACCCGTAACGGCGCAATGTGGCAATCATTTATTTCCCCGTTTATGCCCGTAAACACGGGGTTGTGTATAGGTATCAATCAGCGGCACCGTAATATTGGCGAGCAGAACAGAAAATGCAACAGCATCCGGATACCCGCCGTAAACGCGGATAACCCATAATAAAAGACCAATCAGCGCGCCGTAAATCAGGCGACCGCGCGGGGTGGTGGAAGCAGTAACCGGGTCTGTGGCGATAAAAAATGCACCCAGCATGGTAGCCCCTGAAAACAGCTGCATAACCGGCGTGGAAAAATGCTCTGCATCCATCAGATAGCCGGTGGCTGCCAGTACAGCAAGCGTTCCCAGCATTGCCACCGGTACCTGCCAGGCTATTACGCGGCGGTTCAGCAGAATACAGCCGCCGATAAGATACCCGATATTAATCCACTGCCAGCCAATCCCGGCAACAGAACCCTGCAATACCGGTTGTGAGAGGATCTCATTCATATCACGGGTCAGCAGTCCGGTTTTAAAGCTGTCCAGCGGCGTTGCCTGACTCATGCCGTCGGCACCCGCGCGTAACTGCTCTAATGTCAGCCCCTGATCGGATAATCCGCTGAAAATCACATGCAGACTATCACTGACTGAAATCGGCATGATTTGCAGGCTTTCAGGCGGCAGCCAGCTTGTCATCTGGACCGGGAAGGAGATAAGCAGCACCACATAACCGACCATGGCGGGGTTAAACGGGTTCTGACCCAGCCCGCCATACAGGTGTTTGGCGATAATCACGGCAAAGAATGTGCCGGTGACAATCAGCCACCAGGGGGCGAGTGGCGGAATACTGACCGCAAGGAGCACCGCAGTGACCAGCGCAGAGTTATCTTTCAGATAAGGCATAACCGGCTGTTTGCGCAGACGGATAGCAACACTTTCGGCAACAATGGCCGTGGTGACGGCAATCAGTATCTGAATAAGTGTCCCGATCCCGAAGAACCAGAGCTGTGCGGCAACGCCCGGCAGCATGGCGATAACAACCCACAGCATGATGGCGGACGTATTGTCGCGGTTATGTGTAAACGGTGACCCTGCGATTTTCAGCCGGTGCGGTGTATTTGAGTTAACGGGTCTGAATTTCATGCTTATATCGCTTCATTATCAGTGGTTTTTTCAGCAGCCTGAGCAGCTTTCTTTGCTTTGGCGCGGGCAATAGCAGCCGCGACAGCGGCTTTGCGCGGATCAATATCGGCTTCTGCCGCAGCTACCGGTTCAGGTGCGCTGTGCGTTTCGCCGTTTTGCTCAGCAGCTTGTGCAGTTTTCTTTGCTTTGGCGCGGGCAATGGCAGCGGCAACAGCGGCTTTACGCGGATCGGTTTCAGTTTCTGCGATCACATCATTAGGTTTGGATTCGGATTCAGCGGCTTTTTCTGCCTGGCGTGCCCGCGCCTGTGCCTTTCTGGCTTCACGGGCAGCAATAACAGCACTGTTATCCGGTAATACCGTCGGATTGATGGTAATTGTACCGCCTGCGGTGGTATTTTTTTCTTTCACCCGGGCGAGAGCAGCGCTGATGGCAGAACTGTCTTTTTCATCCACCTGTACAGCGGCTTTTTTATGCCGTGCATCGCGGGCTTCTTTTTCGCGGGCAAGCCGTGCCTGTCTGGCTTCAAAACGAACTTTCGCTTCCGCTGCCCGCTGCGTTTCGCTGCGGATCTCAATAATCTGTGCTTTTTCCTGCCGGTAATATTGCACCAGCGGAATATTGGACGGGCAGACCCAGGCGCAGGCACCGCACTCTATACAGTCAAATAAATGGTGTTGTTCGGCTTTCTCATGCTCTTTGCCTTTACTGAACCAGTATAATTGCTGCGGCAGCAAACCGGCAGGACAGGCATCCACACAGTGACTGCAACGGATACAGGCCTCTTCCGGGGCTTCGGGCTGCATTTCATCTGAGGTCGGCGCAAGAATACAGTTACAGATTTTTACCACCGGCACATTAAGATCCGGCAGGGTAAAGCCCATCAGCGGACCGCCCATCACCACCATTTGCTGGTGCTGCGGGTTAAACCCGGCTTGTTCCAGCAGGAAACGTACCGGTGTGCCGAGGCGCGTCCGGAAGTTACCGGGAGTCTGAACCGCTTCACCCGTAACGGTGACCACGCGCTCAATCAGCGGCTCACCATCAACAATGGCGCGTTTTATGGCAACGACGGTGCCGACGTTCTGCATCAGCACGCCGATATCAGATGAACGCCCGCCGGACGGCACTTCCCGCCCGGTCAGAATTTTTGTCAGTTGTTTAGCGCCGCCGGACGGGTATTTTGTCGGGATCACACGCACATGTATCTGTGTTTCCCCGGCGGTTACCTCTCGCAGGGCGGCAATTGCTTCCTGTTTATTATCTTCAATGCCGATTAACACCTGCTCCGGAGCCAAAAGATGCATCAGGATGTGAATACCGGTCAGAATTTCGCCGCCATGCTCCTGCATCAGACGATCATCCGCCGTGATATAGGGTTCACACTCTGCGGCATTGATAATCAGGGTGCGGATAAGGTCACCGCCGCCTTTGAGTTTGCTGGCAGTCGGGAAACCCGCGCCACCCAGACCGGCAATTCCCGCCTGATGAATACGATCAGTCAGTTCTGTCTTACTCAGGGAGCAGAAATCCGGTGTTTTTTCAGAAGGATAAGCTGTATCCAACCCGTCAGTCTGTATACGGACACACGGTGCGGTCAGTCCGGACGGGTGCGCGGTTACACAAGGTTCAATCGCGGTGATAATCCCGGAGGATGTGGCGTGAACCGGTAATGTGCGCCCGGTGCCGCTTGTCAGCGGCTGACCTTTGAGAACATGTTCACCCGGGCGGACAATCAGGTCGCCTTCGTTGCCGATATGCTGTTGCAGCGGAATAATCAGCTCCGGCGGGACAGGGCAGACACGCATAGGCGTGCGGGATGATTGCACTTTCATTTCCGGCGGATGAATGCCGCCGTCAAAATCCCAGACCCGGTCTTTTTTCAATAAATTGAGTAAATTAAACATAAAACTTATGACGCCTCAATCTGAACGGGTTTGACCGGGGATGCAGCAGGCTCTGCCGGAATATTTCTGACCGGAATACTGTTTAAATCCCATTTCCAGTTGTGCGTCGTGGTAGCGACCGGGATCATTTCGATACAATCCACCGGGCAGGGCGCGACACACAAATCACAGCCGGTGCAGAGATCTTCAATCACGGTATGCATAGCGCGGGTGGCACCGACAATGGCATCCACCGGGCACGCCTGAATACATTTCGTGCAGCCGATACACTGATCTTCATGGATAAAGGCCACTTTACGGACAGGATTCAGGGCTGATTCGTCACCGTCGAGCGGTTGCGGATCAACACCCAGCATATCCGCCAGTTTCAGCATCACCTGCTCACCGCCCGGCGCGCAGCGGTTTATCGCGCCACCATTAGCAACAGATTCCGCATAAGGGCGGCAGCCCGGAAACCCGCATTGCCCGCACTGGCTTTGTGGCAGAATATCGTCGATTTTATCAACAATCGGATCTTCCTCCACTTTAAAGCGGCGGGAGGCATAGCCGAGTATCAGCCCGAACAGCAGCCCGAACAGGCTGAGCACGGCGACGGCAATCCATATAATCGTCATCAGAATTTCACCAGACCACTGAAGCCCATAAAGGCGAGAGACATCAGACCGGCAGTGACCAGCCCGATAGACGCCCCCCGGAAGGGCGCGGGAACATCGGCGGTTGCCAGTCGTTCACGAATAGCGGCGAACAGCACCATAACCAGTGAGAAACCGGCGGCGGCACCAAACCCGTAAACGGCAGATTGCAGAAAATTATGAGACAGATTGATGTTCAGCAGCGCCACGCCGAGAACGGCGCAGTTAGTGGTGATAAGTGGCAGGAAAATACCCAGCAGCCGGTAAAGTGCCGGGCTGGTTTTGCGCACCACCATTTCAGTGAACTGCACCACAACGGCTATCACAAGGATAAAGCTCAGTGTGCGCAGATACAGAATATCCAGCGGGATCAGGATAAAGGTATCCATCAGCCACGAGCTGACAGAGGCGAGCGTCATCACAAATGTGGTGGCGAACCCCATGCCGATTGCGGTTTCTAATTTTTTGGAGACCCCCATAAAGGGGCACAATCCTAAGAATTTGACGAGAACAAAGTTATTCACTAACACAGTTCCGACAAACAATAATAAGTAGTCAGCCATTACAATGCCCAAAGCAAGTCTATATACCCGTCTGAATGACCCAGGTATAAAATACAAAAAACCGGCCATTACCGGAAAACGGATGAAATGATAACAATCCCCGGCGCCCGGGGTTATCGGGATTGTGTGAAAGGCGGTATAACTGAGTGTATCAGAATGAAAAAGCGGCAGAATGTAATAAAAATGCGCACAAGGTTTGCGTCGCGGAATCTGTTAGTGTTACTTTTCAGGGTGATTGTTTCATTCTGACTGCATATTTTTATCCTTTAACGTGACAATCTCCCGGAGAATGTGATGACAAAAATACTGAAAGTGGGTCTGGTAGGATACGGTTTTGCCGGAAAAACATTCCATGCACCGTTTATTGTTAATAATGCCAATATGGAACTGGTGAAAGTCGCCAGCAGTGACGCGCAGAAGGTTCATGCGGATTATCCGGATGTACAGGTTGTCGCCACCCCGGAGGAGATATTCGCAGACCCGTCCATTGATTTGGTTGTTATCCCGACCCCGAATGACACGCATTTTCCGCTGGCGCAGATGGCGCTGGCAGCCGGGAAACATGTGGTGGTGGATAAGCCGTTTACCCTGACATCCGCAGATGCATTTTCACTGGCAAAACAGGCAGATGACGCAGGATTGGTATTGTCTGTTTATCATAACCGCCGCTTTGATTCAGGCTATCTGACACTCAAATCCCTGTTCGAAAGTAAAAAACTCGGTGATATCAAATACTTTGAAATCCATTTTGACCGCTACCGCCCGCAACCGCAGAAACGCTGGCGCGAAGCGGCGGCATTGGGCAGCGGTATCTGGTACGATCTCGGCTCACATCTTATTGACCAGGCGCTGCAATTTTTCGGCAAGCCGGATGCAATAACGGCTGATCTCGGTATGATCCGCCCGGGCGCGGAAGCGGTCGATTATTTCCATGCGCAGCTGCATTATCCGGATGTGAAAGTCATTCTTCATGCGACGACAGTGGCGGCAGCAGAATCGCCGGTGTATATCGTGCACGGCATGAAAGGCAGCTATGTGAAATACGGGCTGGATCCGCAGGAAAATGCCCTGAAAGCAGGAGAGATGCCGGTTGGTATCAACTGGGGTCACGACAGCAGAGACGGAAAAGTGACACTGTCACCAGATGGTATTGAACTGATAACAGATATTTACCCGAACAAAGCCGGACATTACGGGCGTTATTACGCCGAAGTAGCAGAAGCGATTCTGAATAACGGACCAAACCCGGTAACAGCGGCGGAAGGTGCGGAAGTGATCCGGATTATTGAAGCCGGAATGGAATCTCATAAAACAAAACGGACGGTAGCGCTGTAATCAGCCCTCCGGTTCTACCCTTATTCATTCAAACGGCAGGTTCGTTGGCGGAGCTTGCCGCTTTCCTGCATCCTGAATGACGTTGGGTATAGTTCAGACAAAAAGTGAATAACGTATGACAAACTGGTGGCAGAAACTGCGGTTAGATCCGTTCCTGGTTATTATGATCACAGTGGTTATTTTAGCCTCTCTTTTTCCGGTAACGGGGAGTATTGCCACCGGATTCCGCTATCTGACCACCGCCGCGATTGCGCTGTTGTTCTTTTTTCATGGTGCCAAGCTTTCCCGTTCTGCGATTGTGACCGGCATGGGACACTGGCGTCTGCATCTGATGGTGTTCAGCAGTACCTTTATTCTGTTCCCGGTTCTGGGGCTGGGTCTGAGTTTCCTGGTGCCGGAGTGGATGTCGCCGGCTATTTACATGGGCTTCTTATACTTATGTGCCTTACCGGCAACAGTACAATCGGCTATTGCTTTTACCTCTGTTGCCGGGGGAAATGTAGCGGCTGCGATTTGCAGTGCTTCCGCATCCAGTATTCTTGGTGTTTTTTTTATCGCCGGTCATTATCGGTTTTATGATGGAAACACAGGGCGCACATGACCTTGATACCTTTGGCGCGATCAAATCCATTTTACTGCAACTGATGCTGCCGTTTGTTGTCGGGCATCTTTCCCGCCCGCTGATTGGCAAATGGGTGGATCGCAACAAAAAAATCATCAATAAAACAGACCGGACCTCTATTTTGCTGGTGGTTTATGTCGCATTCAGTGAAGCGGTCGCGGAAGGTATCTGGCAAAAGATTGATGCGATGTCTATTTTACAGATTGCGGTTGTCTCCTGCGTCTTACTGGCGATAGTGCTGGTGATTAATGTGTATGGCTCGCGCTGGCTGGGTTTCAGTAAAGAAGATGAAATAACCATAGTGTTTTGCGGCTCGAAAAAGAGCCTGGCAAACGGCGTACCGATGGCAAACGTGATGTTCCCGCCTGCCGTTGTGGGCGTTCTGGTTCTGCCGCTGATGCTGTTTCATCAGATCCAACTGATGGTCTGCGCGGTAATGGCGGCACGCTATGCCCGCCGCAGTAAGGCTCACAAACAGGAGTAATTATGATGCGCCTGATGGCAGGATACGGTGACAGCAATGCGGGAAGTACATCGTTTTCATACAGCTCAGGCAGCTCAGGTTCCGGCAGCGGGGGAAGCAGTTCCTCTTCCGGAGGCGGGCTTCAGGCAGTTGGTAATAAAAACCGCCGCATACAGCATACGGCGGTTTTATAATCAGACAAAAGCAGGAGATTATTTGCTGCGTTGTGCCGCTATCCGGCGTAGTTCGGTTTTCTCTTGTTCAGAAAGAAATGCAATGTCCAGCCCGTTAATCTGTGCCTGCTCAATTTCCGCACGTGTCAGACCGGCAGCTGGTGCTGCGACATTATATTCATACGCTATTTCAATGCCTTCAACAGCAGGGTCATCCGTATTGATAGTTGCAGGAATGCCGTGCGCCAGAAACTGTTTCAGCGGGTGTGCCGCGAGAGATGCCACTGTGCTGGTCTGGATATTGGAGGTCAGGCAGGATTCCATGCCGATGCGGTGCTCCGCCAGATAATCCATTAGTACAGGGTCTTCAATTGCCATCACACCATGCCCGATGCGCTGTGCGCCGAGGTCGCGGATAGCCTGCCAGATACTGGCGGCACCGGCAGCTTCACCGGCGTGGGCGGTGATCGCCCAGTTGGCATCGCGGGCTTTACGAAAGTGGTCGGTGAACAGGTCACCCGGATAGCCGGATTCATCACCGGCAATATCCAGTGCCACAATACGCTCACGATGAGCAAGCAGCGCATTCAACTCAGTATGACAGGCCTCTGTGCCAAAAGTACGGCTGAGGATGCCAATCATATTAATGCGCACAGCGCTGTTACGCGCCACTGAGTTCACACCATCCAGCACCGCTTCTACCACACCTTCAACCGGCAGTTTATGTTTCATCGCCATATAATACGGAGAGAAACGCAGCTCGGCATAGTCAATCCCCGCATCTATTACATCCTGAACGTTTTCTGCCGCGACACGGTGGCAGGCATCCAGATCTGCGAGTACTGAAACACCCCAGTCAAGTTTTGCCAGAAATTGCACCAGGTCCGGCTCATTGCTCATCACCTGAACATACGGGCGCAGGGTTTCCGGCTCATAAGCCGGTAATGGCAGATTATGTTGGCGGGCAAGACTGATAATGGTGGAGAGGCGGATATTGCCGTCGAGATGACGATGAAGATCAGTGAGGGGGAGTGAACGGTTAATCATCATAATCAATATTCCTTACGGATAACAAAAAAGCCGGTCTGGCGACCGGCTTTCACTTAATCAACTAATGATAAAGAACGATATTACTGCGCAGCCGGTGCCGCAGTGTCTGCAGCCGGCTCTTCACCGATAGTAATATTTTCTTCAATGACGTCGCCGTCAGCATTCATTTCGACAGGCTCTTCGTTATAGCCTTCGTCACTGTTATCACTCAACATACCGTATTGGTCGTATTTTGCGAGGAATTCAGCAACAGTAAATTTCTTACCGTTGAAATCAATGTTGTTATTGCTGTATTTCAGATCCATGCCGATGGTTTTATCAGTAACTTTAACCACTTCCATCATGGCACCCATGCTGGCCATCTGAGCAACACCTTGTTCGCCTTGTTCTTTGGCTTCTTTCGCGCCCATACCTTGTGACTGCATGGCAACCGCCACGAAATCAGTCAGCATTGGTTTTGACAGATCCATATTGAATGCGAAATCTTTAACCAGAACCGGCAGGATTTTTTCAAAGCTGCCACTGTGCTCCAGGGATTTAAAGTTTTCCTGAGTCAGGGGATTAAAGGTCATGCTGAAGTTAACTTTTGACTCGCCACCGCTGTTTTTCCAGCTCAGCGGGGAGATAGCAAATGACGGACTGTGTTTGAAGAGCGCCAGTGCGTTGGTCTTCATTTTCTCGTCCAGCGCGTCCATTTTGCTGTCATCAAAGTTTTCGGTATACATGGAATCACTCATCTGAGAGTATTCTTCCATTGATGCCATCAATGTATTTGCTGCAGTTGCATCCAGATCTTTCAGTGCGCCTTTCAGGGTGATGCCACCCAGGTCGATATCACGATAGCTCAGTGAACCCAGGCTGTAATCGATATCCGCGCTCATTTTGTTGTCTTTGACGCCGGACGTGCCGTTCAGCTTCAGATCTTTCAATGTAACGTTATCGCTGTAATTAACAACAACCAACTCTTTCATCGACAGATTCTGGTCGCCCAGATAGAAGAAGCTGTCACCGGATTTGCTTACGTCGCTGTCAAATGCCAGACCACGCATCACCAGGCTTTCACGCTCACCTTTGCGGTAAGTCAGTTCATTGCTGCTGCCGTTACCTTTCACGTTTTTAAATTCTTTATCGAATTTAACATTCAGGTCTGCACCGGAGAATGCCAGTTCTTCGCCATCTTTTTTGTAGTCGATTTTGCTGACAGCAAGGTCGATATCAAAATTCTGGTCGTAACTGATACGGGTGTCCAGAGCAACAGGGGATTTACCGCCGGTCATATCAAATGCCGGTTTGGTGCTTTCGCTGCTTTCCAGTTCAGAATGGATTGACGCCATGTTTGGCGAAAGAACCATTTTTTTCAGCTGAGACAGCGGGAACGGACCGTGGTCAATTTTGTTAACGATAACTAACTGGTCTTTGGCGCTGCTTCCTTCACCCTGAAGAACCAGTTTAACGTCAGAACTGAAAATACCGCGTGAAAAATCTTTTGCAGTCAGAGTAATCTGAGCATCAGGATATTTATCCTTGATCAGTTTATTTGCTTTGGCAACGTACTGCTCGAGGTTCGCTTCGATTGTTTTACCGGTCTGCCATGAAGCAACACCCCATGCTGCACCTAATGCAACAATAACGCCAACAGCAACTAACGACTTTTTCATAGAGAAATCCATCCTTTATATGCGATTCAATTTGCAGGTTTTCGCACGGTATCAAATTAACGGACAGTTTACAGAGCAAACTGTCCGGGAGAAATCAGGGAAGTACTTACAGCGTATTATAAACGCGGGCAATGATTCCTTCACCATCTATTTCAAATTTTCTTTCTGTCGCTGAGAGAAAAGCTGATTCACCTTCGATAACTCTTAAAGTCGTGGTTTTGGTAGTGATAACCACCTGACCTTTCACACAAAAAAAGAATATTAGCGCTATTATTATCCAGTGTGATTTTCTGATTATTTAATTTAATCACCGAAAAAGAGAAATCATCGACCGGAACCGGGAAAATATCGCAGCCATTTGCGGTGTGTGGTGACATAAATAAGCTTTTTACCGGTTTCGTAATGAAATCAAGATTACTCAGTAATTCTGCTACATCTATATGTTTTGGTGTCAGCCCGGCCCGCAGCACGTTGTCTGAGTTTGCCATGACTTCCAGCGCGGTTCCCTCCAGGTAAGCATGGGGAGTCCGGGCATACAGAAACATGGCTTCACCCGGTTTCAGTTCGACAACATTAAGAAGAAGAGGGGTGAATAAACCATTATCTTCCGGGTAAAACTCCGTCATCTTCCTGATAGTATCCCACGGCTCTCCCTGACGGCTGTTCAGTGCTGATTTCAGCACACCAATAGCTCTGTCTTTTGTTTCACCGCTCATTGACAGCAACCGGGTAAACAATACAGAAAGCTGTTCTTCCGATGGTTCTGCAATAAACAGGGCAATTCCCGGATGTGCCGGTGCCACTTCACTGAGCAGTGTGCAGATCTCCGGCAGCGGACGAAAGGCATTCATCGCTTTGAACGGGGTGAGGGCATAAACCAGCTCTGGCTTATGATTATCATCCTTATAGTTACGAACAGGAGAATCAAGGGGAATACCCGCCAGATTTTCCCGTGCAAAACCGGCTTCTGCCGCGGCTTTGTCAGGATGCACCTGAACGGAAAGCGGTTGGGCGGCACTCAGCACTTTAAACAAAAAGGGTAACCGGTGAAAGCGGCGGTTTATTGTTTCCCCCAGACAGCCCTGCGGGTCGGCGGCGATATAATCATATAAAGAGCTGACGTTACCGCTGTTATCCGTGACGACTGAGCTGGCTTTAGGGTGTGCGCCCATCCATAATTCCGCCATCGGCTGCTTATCAGGATTCGGGTAACCGTACATTTCTGTCATCGCGGTATAACTGCCCCAACTGTAGTGTTGCACCTGATTCTGCATTTTTAACATAGCTTCGCTCTCTTTTTAAACAATTAACAATAAGATAGTAACAATAAAACAATAAGTCTGCCCGGATCGCATAATCGGAAATGAAACTATGGCAAGATGACGGCGTTTTCAGAGTTTATCTGCAACGTCCGGATTTTCAAATTCATTTTATGTTGTGTGCTAAGGAGAGAGTAATGGCGGTCACGCGTATTGAAAAAGACTCAATGGGCCCTGTTGATGTCCCGGCTGACAAGCTGTGGGGCGCGCAGACTCAGCGTTCATTAGAGCATTTCCGTATCTCAGTTGAAAAGATGCCCGCTGATCTGATCGCGGCGCTGGCCATGACAAAAAAAGCAGCCGCAGCGGTTAACTGTGATTTGGGGCTGTTGGCGCAGGAGCGCGCCGGAGCAATCATTGCGGCGGCAGATGAAGTGCTGGCAGGTAAACATCCCGGTGAATTTCCGCTGGCTGTCTGGCAGACCGGCTCCGGCACACAAAGTAATATGAATATGAATGAAGTGCTGGCAAACCGTGCCAGTGAAATTCTCGGCGGCAAGCGCGGCAATGAGCGCCTGGTTCACCCGAATGATGATGTAAATAAAAGCCAGAGTTCCAATGACGTCTTCCCGACCGCTATGCATGTCGCCGCTGTCATTGCGGTCACGACACAACTTATTCCTGAATTAAAATCTCTGCACAGTGTCCTGGCGAAAAAAGCGGAAGAATTCCGTGATATCGTCAAAATCGGCCGTACGCATTTACAGGATGCAACGCCGCTGACATTAGGTCAGGAAATTTCCGGCTGGGCAGCCATGCTGGAATATAACCGCAAACACCTGGAAAACAGCCTGCCGCACCTGAGCGAGCTGGCACTGGGCGGAACGGCAGTCGGCACAGGGCTTAATACGCATCCCGAATATGCTGTCCGAGTGGCGAAAAAAATCGCGGAGCTGTCCGGTCAGCCGTTTGTGACCTCACCAAACAAATTTGAAGCACTGGCAACCTGTGATGCGCTGGTTCATGCGCATGGTGCGCTGAAAGGTCTGGCGGCATCAATGATGAAAATTGCCAATGATGTCCGCTGGCTCGCATCCGGTCCGCGCTGTGGTATCGGTGAACTGGCTATCCCTGAAAATGAACCGGGAAGTTCTATCATGCCCGGAAAAGTCAATCCGACACAGTGCGAAGCAATGACCATGCTGTGTGCCCAGGTGATGGGAAATGATGTTGCCGTTAATATCGGCGGGGCTTCCGGTAACTTTGAGCTGAACGTATTCCGTCCGTTGGTTATCCATAACTTCCTGCAATCTGTCCGCTTGCTGGCAGAAGGCATGCGCAGCTTTAATGAGCATTGTGCCGTGGGTATCGAGCCGGTTCGTGAGCGAATCAGTCAGTTGCTGAATGAATCACTGATGCTGGTCACTGCGCTCAATACCCACATCGGCTACGACAAAGCAGCAGAAATCGCGAAGCAGGCACATAAAGAAGGATTAACCCTGAAAGCCTCTGCCATGAAGCTGGGTTATCTGACTGAAGCTGAATTTGATGCCTGGGTGCGCCCGGAAGATATGGTCGGCAGCCTGAAGTAATCAACAGCATTTTTAGTATGACGGTATATATACTCTAAATAATTCGGGATGCCTGTAGGCGACAAGCTCCGATTGCCGGGGAGCATACATCAGTATGTGACCCGGCGGGCTGAGCGCAGTCAACACCCGGGCATTCTGAAGTATGACGAGTATTCTCACATTATCTCCATAAACAAATGCAGGCGGGGTATTACGGAGATCAGTTTTTTTGCCTGAGGGCGGTGGCGCACCTTAATATTTTCGGCATCATAATCCGGTAAATCCCCTGTGACAGGTCTGTTTTCATCATCACCATCATAAAACACAATAATCGGTGAGGCGTTTGCATACTGCACCTGCTTTTGTGCCTCACTGTACCAGACTCTGGCAATCGGCTGGACTTTAACCGGCCGTTTGATTTTAAGTACGGCATCCGCCGGAATCTGTTTCAGTGCCGCTATTTCCTTTGCCAGAAACGCCTGCCATGCCTCTCTGGTGTGGGGGGCAATTGCCCGTGGGTTCTGGTAACGCTCCTCTGTCTGAGCCAGTAATTCATCACGATCCACTTTCTGGATAATATGTTTGTTCGCCCAGCCAAAGCGGACAGTATCAGGAGAGGTCACGGACTGGATCTGACGGTAAGCATTTAATGTAATCAATCCTTTGATTTGATTATGAACAAATTCAAAACGCTGTGTTTTATTGACCCCGGATGTTTCAGTGACTATTTTTGCCAACTGCTTTTTCAGGGTATTAATATCATCGAGTTGTTGCTTCACCTGCCGCTGCTCAGCGCGGGGAAGGGGAACCAATATGACACCGGGCAAACGTACCGCAGATTTACTGCTGATATTGTGGTCATTATCAAAAATAAACAGCCGCTGATAATGCGCTAATGCCATGTTTGTTGCAGCTTCACCGGAGACAGGAATAACAGGAATAGTAGTAATCTCTTCATTTTCCTCACCTTTTAGCCTGTCGGGTAACTGATAAACCTGTGCCTGAACTCCCGGTGTGTGGCTGAGTGTCAGACAGAAGGTATTCAGCATATTCTCTAGCTGTTCGAAACAGGCTGTGAGTGACATTTTTGCATCGTATCGCATCAGATTCACCATTTTAGTTACAACATACAGTATGGTTTTATCATCAGATTACTTTAGCATCCTGCTTTATACAAGGATAAAATGCTTTCAGCAGCAGGGCGAAAGGGCTCATTATATGTAAATTAGTAATTATGAGTACGGAGAATTAATCCATTAAAAAATCACCATTAACCCGATAATTAAATACCGGGTTAATGGTGGATGTTGATTTGGCATAATACGATATACCCTTATTCATTCAAACTACAGGTTCGTTGGCCGCACTCAACCAGCCGGGTCACATACTGATGTATGCTCCCCGTCTGTTTTCCCTTGCCGCCTTCCTGTAACTTGAATGATGTTGGGTATATATTTTATCCGTTATATCAGTAGTTAAAATTCGAAATTATTGCTTTTTTACCGAACAGTAACTGAAAATAATATACCGCAGAGGAGTATTTCTATTATGAACAACCAATTTTTTCTTTTGGACAGTTAACCAGGGGTTGATGAATTTCTGACGGTTCCCAAAGATCAGGCGGGGCTTCATTTACATTAGGCTTCGGATAACAACTGATGGATCATCAGTGAACTGCTTAATAATAGCGTTAACATAATCACCTCGTTATATGTAAAATTTAATTGTTGATATAATAATCAGGCATTGATTTACATTTCAGGCATTACCATGGATATCCCCATATAACCGGACAGTATTCAGGTGAAACAATATCGCAGCCTTCAAATGAAGCTGCAGAAGAAATTAATAATGAACCGGATAACAATAGTGCTAGCATAGATACTCCCTGTAAATGAACTCTGTTATTAAAATATGATATCAACAGAAGGGATTGCTGATTGAACAGGTGCTGTCAATATAATAGGAAATTGTTGGTTCCCGTGGAGGCGGTGGTGGCGGAACCTGATCAGTATTCCGTGGCGGGAAAATATTATGAACCATTAATGAACTGCTTAGCAGTAATGTCAGCATAAATAACCTCTTCATTATGTTAAGTTATCATAAACTTGAGATGTAATATCAGCGGTACGTATTAACATTAGCGGGCTTAACCCGACAGGACAATTAACCTTATGAGGTATTTTATATCGCCGGAGTATAAAGAATCCCTGTTTTATTTTAAATGGATTATTTTCTTACATTAGTTTTTAACTGTATGTAAGTGAACTATTAATTTATGCTGGTTTTATTATTTAGTAAGATAAGAATGCCATTGCTATTAGTGAAACGTTGATAGTAATGGCAATATACCTTTATTCATTCAAACTACAGGTTCGTTGGCGCAGGGAAGCCAGCCGGGTCACATACTTGTGTATGCTCCCCGTCTGTCTTCCCTTGCCGCCTTCCTGTATCTTGAATGACGTTGGGTATATATGAATAAATAATACGCATACAAAAAGAAAGGGTAAAGACATTCCCTGTTAATCGTTTTTTTGCATTACCCCTTAAATTTAAGGGGTGTAAGTAATTGATTTTCCAACCGGAGGCCAGATGTCACACGTAGAAGGGTAGTTAATATCACACTGATACGTTGAGAATGAAAATAAAACACTACCTAATAAAAAATGCACTCATTTATAACCTCACTGTATAATAATGAAAATGAAAAACAGACTATTTGCCTGACTACAGAAAATTACCAATAATGCATTCGTTCTGTAATTAGTCCGATGAGGTATTTTATATATCGGAGATATTAATTCCCATGGGGATATTGCACAGGAATTAATATAAATCTTATGAAGAAATTTGTTTCTTCAGGTGCAGAGCAATAAACAGTCCGATAACCAACATGGCGGCAATAAAACAACCGACACCCGTCCAGTGCCAGTAAGACCAGAATACACCGCCAAGTGTACCGGCAATACTGGAACCGCCATAATAAGCAAAAAGATACAGTGAGGATGCCTGTGCGCGCGCGCGTCTTGCACGGCGTCCGACCCAACTGCTGGTGACGGAATGGGCGGCAAAAAAGCCGGTGGTCAGCACTAACATACCAATAAGTACGGCTGCCGTGGCGTCACCAAGCGTTATCAGAATACCGGACAGCATCAGTACTACCGCACCAATCAATATATTGGCGTATCCGTATTTCCGGGTCAGCGTACCGGCTTTGGATGCACTGTAGGTGCCTGATAAATAAACAACAGATAACATACCGACAACCGCCTGACTGAAATTATACGGCGGCTCCAGCAGCCGGTAACCAATATAGTTAAACAGCGTGACGAAACTGCCCATAATGATAAAACCGATAGCAAATAACCAGGGTAACCCGTCGTCCCGGCAGTGCAGGATCAGATATTTCCACAAGCTCTTAGGCTTGAGTGAACTGGCGCGGAAATGGCGGGAGGGCGGTAACAGCCGCCAGAATAAAAATGCACCGAACAGGGCAAATGTCCCCAGGATCAGAACCGCAATGCGCCAGTTGGCGTAATCAGCAACCACCCCGGTTATCAGTCGTCCGCTCATACCGCCTATCGAGTTACCACTGATATATAACCCCATGGAAAGCGCTACGTAGCCCGGATGGATCTCTTCACTGAGATACGTCATTGCCACCGCAGCCACACCGCTGAGCGACAGCCCGACAAGTGAGCGGACAATCAATATCCCCGTCCAGCTTGTGGTAAAAGCGCTGAGCAGTGTGAAAAGTGCGGCGCAGGTCAGCGCGACAACCATTACGTTTTTGCGCCCGACCGCATCAGAGATGGGGCCGGTAATCAGTAACCCGACCGCCATAAATCCGGTGGCAAGGGAGAGTGACAAGCTTGCCTGCGCGGGTGATACGGCAAAGTCTTCAGATAACAGCGGCAGAATGGGCTGGACAAAATAGAGCAGCGCAAAGGTCGCCAGACCCACCATAAAAAAGGAGAGGGTAACGCGCAGATACAATTTGTCATCACGCTGGATATAGTGCAATTTTGTCTGACTCACGGCACTGTCCCGGTCAATATCCGGGGCAATCGTCAGTTTATTCTCATCAGTCATACACTTATCTCAGGTCGCAGTAATATAACAGAGGATAAAAAGATGCTACTATTTTGTCTAATATATTAATACTCTTGATTGATACTTTAAACGACTTAGTGAGGCAATAATGATCGAATTTCGCCATTTGCGCTATTTTATTGCCGTCGCAGAAGAGCTGCATTTCGGGCGGGCGGCAGAGCGGCTGAATATTTCACAGCCCCCGCTGAGCCAGCAAATTCAGGCATTGGAAAAGGCAATACCGGCAAAATTACTGGCGCGCAATAACCGGAATGTCAGCCTGACACCGGCGGGTGAAATGTTTCTGCGCGAAGCCTATCAAATCCGCGCTCAGGTTGAGGCGGCGATCGGCAAAGCGGCGAGAATGGAACGCGGGGAGTTGGGAGAAGTCTCTGTTGGTTTCACGTCAACCACACCTTTTATGCGCCATATTACCGCGACATTTCGCCAGTACCGGGAAGCGTACCCGGATGTGGCTATTCACATGCACCAGATGAATACAAAACAGCAAATCAATCCGTTACTTACCGGCCGGATTGATTTTGGTGTGATGCGCAACACACAATTGCCCGATAATCTGGTTCATGAGTTGTTGTTCAGAGAACGATTTATGTTAGCAGTCTATGATGATCATCCGCTAATCCGGCACAGGGAAGCGGGTATTTCACTTGATATGCTCAACGGCGTGCCGCTGGTCTTTTTTGAGCGGGATGTGGGAACAGCATTATACGATGAAATCATTAATATACTGAAAGGGGCAGGCGTAACCCCGGTAATAGCCCAGGAAGCTGGCGAGGCAATGACGATACTCGGGCTGGTGTCTGCCGGGCTGGGAGTGTCACTGGTGACTGAGTCCTTTACGCGGATGAAAGTGGATGGTGTCCGTTACCTGCATTTAGCTGAAAATCAGGCGTTTTCTGAAGTCTGGTTGGTGTATCATAAACATAAAATATTATCGCCTGCCGGTCAGCGGCTGATTGCGATGCTGAAAAGTAATGTTTTCCGCTGAGCGGAGCCGTTTAAACTGAGGTGCAAGTGTTCCGGTGTGATAAATATCCCGCGATAACTGTTTTGTTACTCACTCTGTGGTCAGGCATTGCCGGCGCGGCGGTGAGTCTCAGCGACTTTTATCAGCCCGATGGCACCCGGCGTGCGATAACGCATAATATTACGGCACTGACCGGGCAATTTCTTGCAGTGCCGTACCGGGCGCATCAGTTGGTTGGTTCGCCGGAAATGCCGGAGCAACTGGTCACAAATCTGAATGCGCTCGATTGTTTTACCTATCTGGATTATGTGGAAGCGCTGAAGCGCAGCCCGCAACAGCAGGATTTCCCCGGACAACTGGCGCAAATCCGCTATAAAAACGGGGATATCAGTTATTTTCAGCGGCGTCACTTTTTTTCAGATTGGGTAAGCGGCTCACAGCCGGTTGCACAGGATATTACCCGACAACTGTCACCGGGCTTTCAGGTGACACATAAGCAGCTTAATCAGCGCAAGACGGGGGACGCCTATATTCCCGGTCTGCCGGTAACAGCACGGGATATTGCCTGGCTGCCGGTATCTGCACTGACGCCGGTGGTGCTCGCACAATTGCAGACCGGAGATTATATCGGTATCTACTCCCCGCAAGCAGGGCTGGATGTTTCCCACGCGGGGATTATTATCCGTACTCCGGACGGATTATTTCTGCGTAATGCGTCATCAACACGGCGGGAACGGCAGGTGATAGATTCGCCATTACACCTGTATCTCCGGCAAAAAAGCGGGATAGTGGTATACCGTGCGGTGTTGTGAAACCACTTACGAACCCGGCGTTTACCCGGATAATGACTACTTCAGCCCGTACATTGCTCAGGATTATTACTGGTGAAATCGACAACACAACCCGGACATATTGACCATATCAAACAAACCAATATGGGGGTTGTTTATCGCTATATTGACCAGCAGGGTCCGATATCCCGTATTTCCCTGTCAAAAAAGGCGCAGTTAGCCCCGGCGAGTATCACCAAAATTACGCGTGAACTGATGGATGCGCATCTGGTTCGTGAAACGGAATTTCCGGGGCTGGGGTTTCGTGGTCGTCCTGCCATAGGGCTGAAAACAGATTGTGGCGGCTGGCATTTTTTGTGCGTCCGTATTAACCGGGGTGAGGTTATTTTTGCGCTGAGGGAACTGAGCGGAAAACTTCTGGCAGAGGAAATTATCGGATTTCCGGCGGCTTGTTCTGATTTTGTTCCGCCTTTCCTGGCTGAAATTGATGCCTTTTTTGCCCGGAACTACGCGATAGTAGGGCGTCTGACCGCTATTGCGATCACCATCAATGCGGTTGTTGATCCGGCGAAAGGGATTATCCTCGATTTTCCTTATTATAATATTACTGAATTACCTATCGCGGATATCTTATTTCAGCATACCGGTATGCCGGTTTTTCTTCAGCATGGTATCTCCGCCTGGTCGTTGGCGGAATATTTTTTTGGTGCGTCGAAAGAGTGCCGGAACAGCATTCAACTGGTGATTGATGAACATGTCGGTGCGGCGGTTATCACTGATGGTTCGTTATTGCATGCACGGCGTAACAGCTCGGCGGAAATAGGGCATACCCGGGTTAATCCGCAGGGAAAACCCTGCTATTGCGGCAATCAGGGGTGTCTGGAAACCGAAGTTGGTATACATCATGTGCTGGAGCGTGCCGCGGCGTTCCTGACCGGTCCTGACGGTCAACCGCCGACAGCGGACATTTTATGTCGCGCGGCACTGGACGGCGATGCGTCTGCATGCGCACTTATTGAAGAGGTCGGGCATCATATTGGCGATATCGCCGCGGTGATGGTCAATATATTTAATCCGGAAATGATCCTGATTGGCTCTCCTTTAAACGCGGCATCGTCTGTTTTGTTTCCGGCAATCCGTGCGCGGATTGATCAGTGCGCATTACCCGGATTCAGCCGGACATTCACCATGACTTCATGTGAATTTATTAATTCCGGTACATTACCGGGGGCGGCGTTAGTTAAAGAAGCGCTGTACAACGGTTCTTTACTTATAAAACTGATGAATGGATAAGTAATTTTGTAGTGTTGGTCTTTGACATAAAACAAATTAATGGCAAGGATTTGTTCATCAAAACAGGATTTTCGCAAAAAATTGCGCTGGCGCAAACTTGACAGATATCTGATGCCTTACACTTGTTCTGTTATCAATTTTGATACGCACTTCTTGATATAACGGAAAAACATCTATGTTAAGGCGCTTGTTTATAACCGGCACAGATACGAATATAGGCAAAACTGTCGCTACGCGGGCTTTAATGCAAGCCATCAACCGACTGGGTAAATCTGTCGTTGGGTATAAACCAATCGCAACAGAATACCATGATACCCTTAACGGTAAACGTAACCGCGATGCCATGGTTCTGCATGAGACATCCAGTATTGATGTTACTTATCAGGATGTTAACCCTGTCATGCTGGAAAATAACTATGGTCCGACGACGACGGATATCCAATTTCCTGCATTATCAGCGGGGCTGGAAAAATTAAGCCGGGTTGCGGAACAGGTTGTGGTGGAAGGGAACGGCGGATGGCGTTATTTACTGAATAACGAAACATTTTTATCTGACTGGGTGAAAAAAGAGAAACTGCCGGTGATTCTGGTGGTCGGGATCCAGTCCGGATGTGTGAATCATGCATTATTAACCGCTGAAGCAATTAAACATGATGGCCTGGAAATTATCGGCTGGATTGCAAACCGGATTAACCCGGGGCTATCCCATTACGCGCAGGTGATGGATCGTTTACTGAAACATCTGCCGGCTCCGCTTCTGGGCGAGATCCCGTATTTACTGCGTCCGGAAGAGCGCGAGTTATCGCATTATCTGAATGCTGAAAAAATTGAGATGCTCTGGGGCAAAGAATTGGTCGCTTCCTGAGTTATCAGACTGATGATAAATAAAAGAAAAGGGCTATGAATAATAGCCCTTTCTGTCATTCATTAACTACATTACGGAGTATTGACTGCGTAATGTTATTTACGAATTATTTGCGAAGATAGATAATATTCTGCGTTTCATTGTCACAGTTACCCACAACCTGACCTTCAGCCTGTGCTGCGCTTTCCGCAGGCACCACGGTTAAGGTAAAGCCGTCAGCAGGCACACCATTACTGATGATTTTTTGCGAAATTTCTTCCGTGACACTTTCACAGGAAGCTTGTGCCATTGCAGGGACAAGCGCAAAAAGTACCGTACTAACCGCAATCAGTTTTTTCATCATTTTTCCTTAAATGTTTACTACTTCCAACCTGAAGTAACTTCACGTCCTGTATTTGCATCAAGACATCTTTGTGTATTAGGTTCCCAATACGCAGTGACGACGGAACTTTTTAAGCAGGCATCTTCGACATCAATAGCACGATCAACTTTATCAAACTCTTTTTCCGCACGGCGGTTCACTTTCTGGCGCAGGGAGCGGGTATCATCCCACCGTTCTTTTTCCTGGCGCGCTCTTTCTTTCTCCAGCGCGGTATCACCACCACTGACGACACATGTGCTGCCCGGACTGCAATTTGCAGTAACCGCGTTTGCCTGTGCTGCAAAAAAGAAGGGCGCAGCGAAGGCGGTTGCGATAAACCACTTTGTGAGTATGGATTTAGTCATTATCGTGTTTTCCTCAAAGTTCAATCCTGCAAATTTCGTTCTGATCTTATGCATTATACCGAAGTGTATTTGAGCACCAACAAAAGAAAAAGCATTTCGTGCGTAATTTCAGGTAATTTAAGAAAATTACCTGAAATAAATGAGGTAAGTTTATATTTTACTGTGGTTTTCAGCCTTCACGGTGAACATTCAGTCCGGCAAAGGACTGACAAACCGGCATCATTTCCATGGTATTGATATTGACATGTGCCGGTAATGTTGCCACCCAGTAAACGGCTTCCGCAATATCATCCGGCATCAGCGGATCGGCATTTTTATAGGTGTTATCGGCTTTTTCTTCATCACCACGATAGCGAATTCCGGAGAATTCAGTTCCGCCGACCATGCCCGGTTCAATATCGGTCACACGGATTTTTTTGCCGAACAAGTCCGCGCGCAGTGCCAGGCTGAACTGTTTTACAAAGGCTTTTGAACCGCAATAAACATTACCGCCCATGTAAGGCCAGGAACCGGCAGTTGATCCTAAATTAATGATATGGCCACGATTTCTTTCCACCATGCCCGGCAGTATCGCACGGGTCATGTGCAGCAACCCTTTGATGTTGGTATCGACAACCACATCCCATTCCGCAGGGTCAGCTTTATCAGCAGTTTCCATACCAAGCGCCAGACCTGCATTATTCACCAGTACATCAATTTCACGCAGTGATTCAGGCAGGGCGGCAATCACATTATCAACCGCCGGACGATCCATCATATCCAGCGCCAGCGGATAGAAGCGATCACCTAACTCTTTCTGTAATTTTGCCAGGCGCTCAAGACGGCGTCCTGTACCGATTACAGTGTGGCCGTTATCAATAAATTTGCGTGCAAATGCCTCACCGAAACCTGCGGTTGCGCCTGTAATTAAAACAATCATGACTTACTCCGATTCTGTCAGCGGGATTTCCCGGAAAAAATAACACGTCCACAGCGATATAATGCAGATAGTTAATAGTGTGCAGTGTAACGCGGATAAACTTTTGAAAGCGCGTCACAGGTTCCGCTTTTCAATTATTACGATGCATATTCAACGAATCTGTGGTTTGAATGAATAAAGATATATACCCAACGTCATTCAAGATGCAGGAAGGCGGCAAGGGAAAACAGACGGAGAGCATACATTAGTATGTGACCCGGCTGGTTGAGTGCAGCCAACGAACCTGTGGTTTGAATGAATAAGGATGTATACCCAACGTCATTCAAGTTGCAGGAAGGCGGCAAGGGAAAACAGACGGGGAGCATACATGAGTATGTGACCCGGCTGGTTGAGTGCAGCCAACGAACCTGCAGTTTGAATGAATAAGGGTATAAATAAAAACGGATACCGGTGAGGATATCCGCTCTGTTTTTCTGCGTTGCCGGGCAGATTGGAAACTACTGTCAGATTACAAACAAGTCCATAAACTCACTGACGGACAGTGATTCCAGCGTTTTACGGTCGCGGGCAGCATTCAGAATACGTTTCTGCTGTGCTTCCGGGAACTGGCGCGCCAGATTAATACGGAATTTTTCCAGTAATAACGGAATGCCTTCTTCACGGCGGCGGGCGTGTCCGACCGGGTATTCCACCACCACTTCATCCAGCACAGTACCGTCTTTCAGGGTGATGGTCAGGGCGTTGGCGATAGAGCGTTTTTCAGGATTATGATAGTCCTTGGTGAATGCCGTATCTTCCTCACAATGAATGCGCGCGCGCAGGGCATCGATACGGGTATCGGCGGCAATATTATCTTCATAATCTGACGCGGTCAGGCGACCGAAAATCAGCGGAACAGCAACCATATACTGAATACAGTGGTCACGATCAGCCGGGTTATTCAGGGGCCCGTGTTTATCAATGATACGGATACAGGCTTCATGCGTGCGGATAGTGACTTTTTCAATATCATCTGCTGTTTTACCGGCTTTTGCCAGCGTGTGATGCAGCGTCATTGCAGCTTCAACAGCGGTCTGTGAATGGAATTCGGCAGGGAACGAAATTTTAAACAGTACGTTTTCCATTACATACGAGCCATAATCGCGCTGGAATTTAAACGGTTTGCCGTCGAACAGCACATCATAGAAACCCCAGGTTTTCGCGGTCAGTACAGTCGGATAACCCATCTCACCTTTTTGTGCCAGAAGCGCCAGACGCACTGCGCGGGATGTTGCATCACCGGCAGCCCAGGATTTACGGGAGCCTGTATTCGGTGCATGACGATAGGTGCGCAGAGACTGACCATCCACCCATGCATGAGACACCGCACTCAGCAATTGTTCGCGATCCAGCCCCAGCATCTCGCCGACAACCGCGGTGGATGCGACTTTTACCAGCACGACGTGGTCAAGACCGACTTTATTAAACGCATTTTCAAGCGCCAGGCAGCCCTGAATTTCATGTGCTTTGATCATCGCAGTCAGTACGCGTTTCAGTGGCAGCGGAGCTTTACCTTTTGCCAGTGCTTCGCGTGATAACCAATCGGCCACCGCTAAAATACCGCCGAGGTTATCGGAAGGATGACCCCATTCGGCTGCCAGCCAGGTATCGTTAAAATCGAGCCAGCGGATCATGGCACCGATATTAAAGGCGGCCTGGATCGGATCTAACTGAAACTGTGTACCCGGCACTTTTGCGCCGTTCGGAACAATCGTTCCCGGAACGACAGGACCGAGCATTTTTTTGCACGCCGGATATTCCAGGGCTTCCATACCACAGCCGAGGGTGTCCAGAAAACAATAATACGCGGTGTCATAAGCCCGCTCACTGCTGATGTCCATCTTCAGCACATAGTCAGTAATGTCCTGAATAACCTGATCGTACTCTTGGTGCCGTGGGGTAACGGATGCTGACATAGTCTGTATTCCTTATTATTCAATAATTAACGCGCATTCAACGGGACAAAAGTCTGGTTTTCCGGGCCGGTGTAATTGGCGGAAGGACGAATGATTTTATTATCCAGACGCTGTTCAATAATGTGTGCCGCCCAGCCTGCGGAGCGGGCAATAACAAAAATCGGGGTAAACATCGCGGTCGGAACACCCATCTGGTGATAAGCAACCGCAGAGAACCAGTCCAGATTCGGGAACATTTTCTTGTGCTGTGACATCACAGATTCAATGCGGTCGGCGATATTAAATAAGCGGAAATCTTTGGCTTCTTCTGATAACTCACGGGAAATAGCTTTGATCACCTGATGACGCGGGTCAGCGATGGTATACACCGGGTGTCCGAAACCCATCACCACTTCATTGCGGGAAAGGCGGGCAATAATATCGTCCTGCGCTTCATCCGGTGAGCTGTAGCGTTTCTGAATTTCCAGGGATACTTCATTTGCGCCGCCGTGTTTCGGTCCGCGCAGAGCAGCGATAGCACCGGTGATCGCCGAATAAAAATCGGTACCGGTTCCGGCAATGACCCGCGCAGCAAACGTCGAGGCATTAAATTCGTGCTCGGCATAGAGAACAAATGAGGAGTTCATGTAGCGAACCCACTCAGCAGACGGGGTTTTACCATGCAGCAGGCGCAGGAAATGCCCGCCAGCGGTTTCTTCGTCTGTTTCGGTATCAATGCGGCGGTCATTGAACGCATAGTGATACCAGTACAGCAGCATTGAGGTCAGGGAAGAGAGCAGGCGATCGGCAATATCACGCGCGCCGGATAACGGATGCCCTTCTTTTTCAGGCAGAACACAACCCATAATAGATACGCCTGTGCGCAGAACATCCATCGGATGCGCAGATGCAGGCAGCGCTTCCAGTGCTTTTTTCACACTGTGCGGCAGACCGCGCAGAGATTTCAGTTTGACTTTATACGCCGACAGTTCAGCGGCATTCGGCAATTTTTCGTGGATCAGAAGATGAGCGACTTCTTCAAAATCACATTGTGTGGCTAAGTCCAGGATGTCATATCCGCGGTAGTGCAGGTCGTTCCCGTTGATCCCCACAGTACAGAGTGCGGTATTTCCGGCAGCGACGCCGGAAAGCGCGACGGATTTTTTACCTTTCTTCGGTGTAGGTTCAGATTTGCTGAGTTGCTTAGTCATTACGGGTATTCCTTATTATTATGTACCCCTATTCATTCAAACTGCAGGGTCTGGGCTTCGGTCAGCCTGCCTGCATTCTGAATGACGTTGGGTATAGTCAGACAACCTGCTTCGCGTAGTATCGGGTAAGATTCAGGTGTTACTTTTTCTGTGAAAACAGAGCGTCGAGCTTGTCTTCATAATCGTAGTAACCGATGCTTTGGTATAATTCATCACGGGTCTGCATCTGTGACAGCAGATTTTGCTGAGTGCCTTCACGACGCAGCGTGTTATACACATTCTCAGCCGCTTTATTCATGGCACGGAACGCGGTAAGCGGATACAGGGCGATAGCGATATTCACACTGCGCAGTTCATCCAGGGTAAACAGCGGCGTCTGACCGAATTCAGTAATATTGGCAAGCACCGGTGCGTTGATATTTTTGGTGAACAGGCGGTACATATCCAGCTCAGTGATAGCTTCGGGGAATAACATATCAGCACCGGCATCAATATACGCCTGAGCACGATCCATGGCGGCATCCAGACCTTCCACCGCAAGAGCATCAGTCCGCGCCATTACTACAAAGTTTTCATCTGTACGTGCATCAACTGCCGCTTTAATGCGATCAACCATTTCCTGTTTTGAGACGATTTCTTTGTTCGGGCGGTGACCACAACGCTTTGCGCCAACCTGATCTTCAATATGCATACCGGCGGCACCGGCTTTGATCAGGGATTTCACAGTGCGTACCACATTAAATGCTGACGGACCAAAACCAATATCTGCATCCACCAGCAGCGGTAAATCACACACATCGGTGATACGGCGGACATCTGTCAGCACATCATCCAGTGTGGAAATACCCAGATCCGGGATACCCAGGGAGCCTGCGGCAACACCGCCGCCGGAGAGATAAATTGCTTTATAGCCCGCACGTTTAGCCAGCAAAGCATGGTTGGCATTGATAGCACCGACCAGCTGCAACGGGGATTCAGACTTTACGGCATCACGAAATGCGCGTCCTGCGAAGTTAAGAGCCATATATTCACCTTGTTATTAGTTTGATACTCATTTGATACCTGGTTGTTATAAAGCAATCACTGTGCCAACCAGCCTGGTATTAAGCTAAAACGAACTAAAACGGGACGCACATCACAAATACCGGCTTGTTTATCCGGATATTACGGCATCCACTATAGAAGTTGATGATTCTGTCTGACAAGCGGGATGTTAGTGATTTGTGATGATGGTGCTATTTATGTTTCATTGCCTGGGTTATCATGTTTCATGAAACCAAAGTGAAACATATGAAACACTTGAAACGAATGAAACATCTGAAACAGGAGCAGACTGATGACGCAAAGCGACAAACCGGTGATCTGGACTGTTTCCATCTCCCGCCTGTTTACCCAGTTTCGCGATATCAGCCCGGAATTCAGCGCCCGCGCCACTATCAGTGCTATCAACCTCGGATTTGATGCGGCGGTTGATGCCATCCGCGAGCGGCTGAAAACGCAGAGCTGTGATGTGATTGTCAGTGCCGGATCAAATGGTGCATATCTGAAGCAGCATTTACCGGTGCCGGTGATTATCGCCGCTCCCGGCGGGTTTGATGTGATGCAGGCACTGGTTCAGGCGCGTCAAATCAGTGATCGCATTGGTCTTGTCTATTACCGGGATACCTTTCCGGCACTGGAATCGCTGGCGCAGAGTTTCGGGATGCAGATTGAGCAGCGCAGTTACATCACTGCTGAAGATGCACGCGCAGCGTGTCATGCACTGAAAGCGGCGGGGATCACCGTTGTGGTGGGTGCCGGGCTGATTACAGATATTGCGGCTGAGTGCGGAATGACCGGTATTTTCATTTATTCTAATGATGCTGTCCGCCGGGCATTCACGGACGCAATAGAATTAACGCGGATCCGCCACCAGCCACAAAGCTTCCCGCTGCCGGTTGCCGGCTCGCTGAGTATTCGTCATACCATTAATGATATTCTGGGTACATCCGGGGTCATGGAACAGGTCCGCGAGACAATCACACTGTTTGCCCGTTCAAAAGCAACGGTGATGATCCAGGGCGAAAGCGGCACCGGCAAAGAAATGGCGGCACAAGCCATTCACCATGAATATACCTTGTTCCGTACCCATAAACGCACAAAGCGCAGTGCGCCGTTTGTTGCGGTTAACTGCGGGGCAATTCCGGAAAGTCTGCTGGAAGCTGAATTATTTGGTTATGAAGAGGGCGCATTTACCGGCTCACGCCGGGGCGGCCGTGCCGGGCTATTTGAAGCCGCAGACGGCGGCACCTTGTTCCTCGATGAAATCGGCGAAATGCCTTTGTCACTTCAGACCCGCCTGCTGCGGGTGCTGGAAGACCGCGCAATAGTGCGTATCGGCGGATATAAACCTATTACGGTGGATGTGCGGGTTATTTGCGCTACTCACGGCGACCTTGACCGGTGGGTAACGGAAGGGCGCTTCCGCGCTGATCTTTTTTTATCGTCTTGGTGTGTTGCGTCTGCAATTACCGGCACTGCGTGAGCGGGACGCCGATATTTTATTGTTAGCGGAAAAACTGCTCAAACTTGCCTTTGCTGAACTGGATTTGCCCCTGCATCGCGGGCATCTGCAACAAATTCTGGCATACAGCCCCTTTTTCTATCAGTACCGCTGGCCGGGCAATGCCCGTGAGTTGCGCAATCTGATGGAGCGGGTGGCACTGTATTGCAGTGCGTATCCTGACAAAATAATTACTGAATCATTATTAATGCAGTTATCACCGGAACGCCGTGCTGAGCGGCAACCCGCTGACATATTTCCTGTTACAGCAGAGCCTGCGATAACTGCAACGGCGGCAGAGGCCATTGTCCGTTTCCGTGGTGACCGGCAGGCGGCGGCTGACTGGCTGGGGATCAGCCGGACAACCTTGTGGCGGCGTTTAAAACAGGAGCGCGCTGCATCATGACGTTGAGTATATCCGAATTGAAAAGCAAGAGCCGGAGTGTTTGCCCGCCTGTGGCAGGCAATACTGTTGTACCCAACGTCATTCAGGATGCAGCCAACGAACCTGCAGTTTGAATGAATAAGGGTATACCACCGGAAGGACAGAGGGAACAGGACACAATGTCAGATCTTTTTGCGCACGATGAACCACTCAATATTGCGCCGGATGCCTGTTTATTCAAAGGGTTTCTCAGTGATGAAGATACTGTGCTGCTGGCGGATATTACTGCGATCACGGCTATCTCTCCGTTTCGTCATATGGTGACACCGGGCGGATACCCGATGTCAGCGGCGATGAGCAGTTGCGGCGCACAGGGCTGGATTTCAGATGCAAAAGGTTACCGTTATACTGCGACTGATCCGCTGACCGGCAATCCGTGGCCATCCATGCCGGATCTGTTTCTGTCTCTTGCACAAAATGCGGCGGAACGTGCCGGTTTTTACGGGTTTACCCCGGACAGTTGCCTGATTAACTGTTACGTCCCGGCGCGGGAATGTCATTGCATCAGGACAGAGATGAACCTGATCGCCGCCAGCCGATTGTCTCGTTTTCGCTCGGGTTACCTGTGCAATTTCAGTTCGGCGGAATGCAGCGGCACGACCCGCTGAAAACCTTTGCGCTTGAGCATGGCGATGTGCTGGTGTGGGGCGGTCGTTCCCGGCTGAACTATCACGCTGTCCGTCCGGTAAAAAACGGGGTTCATCCGCTTGCGGGTGCCCGGCGGTTTAATCTTACTTTTCGCTGTACGCGATAACGGAAGTTCAGGATGAAAACAGAGATACAACGACCATCAGATGACGATTGCTGGGCGGCGCTGATTGCCCGGGACAAAACGGCAGATGCACATTTTGTTTATGCTGTCAGAACCACCCAAACATGGGGATTTCCGTCTACGGTGGTGCGCCTGCCGAAACGGGAAAATACTGAATTTTTTGCTACCCCCGCTGATGCTGAAGCGCGGGGTTACCGTGCCGGAAAGCGGCGTCAGCGCCGTGGTGATGTCATGATACAGCGCCATGCGCAACTGATTGCCGGGGCTTGTCGCGAACTGGAAGCCTGTATCAGCGACGGGGGCGTCTTACCATCACTGGCAGAACTGGCGAAATCCGCCGGGATCAGTCAGTTTCATTTTCACCGTTTGTTTAAAACACACACCGGGGTGACACCGGCGGCGTATGCACGGGCTTTCCGGGGTGAACGGTTACGTGACCAACTGACAAAACAGACGACAATTACCGGCGCAATTGCTGAATCTGGCTTCAGTTCCGGCAGTCGGTTTTATGAAATATCAGATACACTGCTGGGGATGACACCGAAAAGCTGGCGCGCAGGCGGCAAAGGGGCGCTTATCTACTTTGCTCTCGGTATATGCGCGCTGGGCGATATTCTCGTTGCACAAAGCGAAAAGGGAATTTGTGCTATTTTGCTGGGTGATGATGCGGAAACACTGCTGCAAAATTTACAGGATCAATTCCCGAATGCCGAACTTGTCGGCGGAGATGCGCAATTTGAGCAGGTTGTTGCGCGGGTAGTCGGTTTTGTGGAAGCGCCGTCTGCGGGGTTTGAATTACCGCTGGATATCCGTGGCACTGCTTTTCAGCGCCGTGTCTGGCAGGCGCTGCAAACTATCCCGGTCGGCACGACTGTCAGTTACCGTGATATTGCGCAACGGATAGGCTCCCCGAACGCGGTTCGGGCTGTTGCGGGCGCGTGTGCGGCAAACTGTCTGGCGGTGGCTATTCCGTGTCACCGCGTGGTGCGCACCAGCGGGGAACTTGCCGGGTATCGCTGGGGAATTGATCGGAAAAAATGCCTGTTACAGCGGGAAGCCCTGCAACAGGAATCTCTGCAATAAAAGTATAAGGATTATAAATGCGTTTTAGTCAGACCATTTTGTGGCTGAATTTATGTCTCGCCGTACTGCCGTTTTCCGCCACTGCGGCGCAAGAGAAAACGGAAAATGAAGAAGACGGTACCGTATCTGCCGCAAGCGCCGGTCCGTTATTTGATTGTGGCTATGAGCTGACAAAACTGATTGCGGGCAGTAATCATGACCTTATCCGTGCGGAAAAGGTGACATCAGACAAACTGAGTATTGATATTGAAAAGCGTGATAACAATGAACTTGCCATTCAGTTATCGGATACCCGGCAGACACCGTCGGCGGACAGCCCCGGTGCCGGTAAGCTCGGTTGGGTGACCTACAATATAAAAGAGAACACATTGCAGGCGACAGGGCCGGATGAAGATCACCCCGTATCACTGACCTTTAGTGCGGTACAAGGGCAACGGGTGCAATCGTGCTTTAAAAAAGAGCAGGCGTGTCAGGAAATCCTTGGTACGCTGCGCCTTGAGGCGTTTATTGCGCAATCCCCGAAATGGCGGGTGACAGGTACCGGGCGCGCTTATTTTCATGCCGCACCCACATCACAGTGTCGTGATGATAATGCTTTTGTGGTGCCCGGTGATGTGCTTCAGGTAAACGGATTCAGGGCGACAACCCCGGTGAAAGGTGAGAAAGAGGGCTGGTTGCTGGTGGGCTACGGCAATGCGCAAGGCTGGATCAATGTAAACCGCCTTGAACCACAGGATGACCTTTGTGACGCCGTCACAAAAAAGGCGGAAAAAGCCTATGAAAAAGAACTGCGTAACAGTGAACCGGCATCGCACAAATATATCGTCACACAAAAACAGCTTCGCTTTTATGATGCACCGGATAAAGGCTGCAAAGCGGAAGATCAGACCCTTGTTGTGTTGGATGATGCCGTCTGGGTTGATCGCAAACAGCCGTATCAGGGATTTTTACACGGGCGTTATATTCATCCGGCGAATGGAAAAATAACGGAAGGCTGGCTGAAAGCAGATGGTCTGACCAAAAAATAAGAGAAAAGAAAAAGCGGATACCGAAAGATATCCGCCTTACTTAATTACTCATCTAACCCTAATTGTGCACGCAAAGTGGCAATTTCTGCCTGCCATTGCTGCTGAAGTGCGGGTTTCTGGTGTCCGGGTTTGCGCTGTACATCGGCAGCAAGCCTTTCTTCCAGCGCGATCAGCGCCGCCAGTTTTTTCTCTTCATCATCTGCAACCTCGGTCGTTTCACCTGTTGCGGCAAGTGACTGTGTTACTGCATCCGGGGACTGATCAGCATTCAGATGCCGGATAGCATCATAAACCTGATCCAAATCGTGATACTCGGTCAGCCGTGAGCCGTCGATGTACCAAAACCGGTTACAGCTTTTTTCAATCAGTTCCCGGTCATGGCTGACCAGCATCAAACCACCGGCAAACCGGCTGATTTCATCTGCCAGCGCGGATTTACCGTCCATATCCAGATGGTTGGTCGGTTCATCCAGCATCAGAAGCGAATATTTCGCCAGGCTTAACCCGACAAACAGCAGTCGTGCCCGTTCACCACCGCTCAGTGAGCCGACAGTTTGCTGGTGGCGCAGATAGGGAAATCCTGCGCCGATCAAGGCCATTTTCCGCTGTTCATCAATCAGCGGAGCAAACGGTTTTAGTGCATCCATTAATGAATCAGTATCATTCAGTTGCGCCAGTTTCTGGTCGTAATAACCCAAATGAACCCGTGGATGCAGTACCAGCGGGCTGTCGGGTAAGGTGACATTCTCCTGCTGTGACTGCGCCCAAATCATTCGCAGCAATGAGGATTTCCCTGTGCCGTTTGCACCCGTAACAGCGATGCGGTCGCCACTTTTCACCGATAAATTATCCGTTACATACAGCGGTGGGCAATTATCGGCCGGGATAACGGCTAACTGATTAAATGCACAGAGACGATCTGCCCGCAGGGCATCGCCGGTCAGTTTCAGTTGCCACTGACTGCCGGCTGACAGTTCAACCTGATCATCCTGCAAACGTCCGACCTGTTTTTCCATTTGTTTGGCTTTACGGGAAAGTGCTTCGTTATCATACACTTTTCCCCAGATAGCCAGACGTTTTGCACTCTGCGCTATGCGGTCTATCTCTTTTTGCTGCGCACTGTGACGATGCTCATCACTTTCATCCTGTGCAACGAGCGCTTCCCGCGCTTGTGAACAAGGTAGCCGGAACACAGAAATAGTGCCGTCACGCAATATCCAGGTGCAGTTTGTTACATGGTCGAGCAGGGTATTATCGTGAGATACCAGGATAAAACTGCCGCGCCAGCTTACCAAAAACTGCTCCAGCCACAGAATAGTCGGTAAATCGAGATGGTTACTTGGTTCATCCAGCAGCAGCAAATCCGGATTGATAATCAGCGCCCGCGCCAGTAACAAACGGGTATGCTGCCCGCCGCTCAGTGCGGAAAGCGGCAAAGACCACTGTGCGCTGTCAAAACCGGTTTCGGTTAGTAACATTTCCGCCCGCCACATGTCAGAGACACGCAGCTCCGCAGGCAGTTTTTCCAGTACCGCATCAATTAGTGTCACAGACTGTAATGATTCAGGCAGATGTTGCTCAATATAGGCCACTATCACGCGGTTTGCCGGTGTGACAGTGCCTTCATCCGGCATTAATTGTCCGGATAATAATTTCATCAGGGTACTTTTTCCGCAACCGTTATGACCAATCAGGCCAATTTTCTCTCCCTGATTCAGGGCAACAGAAATATCGGTTAACAGGGGTGTGTGACCGGGGTGGAATGACAGATTACGGGTTGATAATAATGTACTCATAGCTTACTCAAATTTTTGGCGTAACAACGCCCTGGGTCATAAAAGCGATAACCCTGTAAGCTGAGGAAGGGTGTTACTCAGTAATGCTTCACTCAGGCAGGATTAACGCGCAGCGTTAACAGAACAGCCTGAGTTCTGACGATTACCAAAGAAATGTGAATATTCGATCACATCACTTAACAACATAATTAGCCTCCTTTTTTTCTCTGAGTTATAGGATGGACCGATTATATCACCGGAAATTATTAATGAGCAATAAACTGATGGCACCGGTTTACCGGCGGGTCATATCACAGTGCGGGATACCGTCTTCTGAATAAATCTCTGAGCAGACAGTAAAGCCGCATTTTTCATAAAATGCAGTCAGATGAGCCTGGGCGCTGATATGAATCTGCCGTTGTCCGTGATGTTGATGTACGGCGCTGATAGCCGCTTCCATCAGGGGATAGCCCAGTTTTTGTCCGCGAAACTGCGGATTAACCACGACACGGCCGATTGCTGCCGGTGATGTGTCATCCGCCGGAGGCAGAATACGACAGCAGGCGACAATCTCCCCGTTTTGCTCAGCCCACAGATGCAGTGCGGTGAGGTCAGCACCGTCTGCATCCTGATAACAGCAGGTCTGCTCCACAACAAATACCGCGCTGCGCAGAGCAAGAAGGCGGTAGAGTGTCAGCGGTGATAATGTATTAAATTCAGCGGTGTGCCAGGTGATCGCGGTCATTGTGTTGTCCGTCTGTATGAAAAGAAGAAAAATCCGGCTGCTGCATGGTGACACAATGGATACCGCCACCGCCGGACGCAATATTATCAATATTTATCTGAACAACGGTGCGCTGTGGGAACAGGGATTCAAGCAGGGATCGCGCCTGCGCATCGGCGGTTTTATCGCCGAATTCCGGCAGGATAATCCCGCCGTTACACGGGTAGTAATTAATGTATCCGGCGGCAAAATCCGGGTGCTTGTCCCGGTTAACCCTTGTCTGTGACGGATTATTCAGAACATGAATATTATCAATCAGATTAGTATGCTGACGCAGAGTATTCAGGGCTGCGGCATGATCCCGCGTGACCTCGTACTCATAGGAACCGGGGTCATTTTCCATCGGAATAATTAACGATTTTTCATTGATAAACCGCGCGTAGAAATCCACATGGGCATCGGTAATATCATGGTCGCGGATACCATTAAGCCAGATAATTGTATTCAGACCAAGGGTTTGCTGTAATAACTGCTCTGTCCGCTGACGGCTGAATCCGGGGTTACGGTTATCATTAAGAATACAACTGCGGGTAAAAATACCGGTACCATAGCCATTGACTTCAACCGCGCCACCTTCCAGGGTCAGCGGGCTGATATGCAAAGGCATACCGGTGTATTGTGCCATAACCGCTGCAATGTTTGCATCGTGCTTTGCTGTTTGTTTTCCACCCCAGCCGTTAAAATTAAAACTGACTGCGGCGGGGCGCTGTGTCAGGGTGTCATAAACAAAATTGGCACCGCTGTCGCGCAGCCAGATATCATCCAGCGGACAGTCAATGTAAGTGACAGTGTCACCGAGTAACTGCTGTGCAATGGCTCTGTTCTCTTTTGTTACCAGCAGATTAACCGGTTCAAAGCGGGCAATAGCCTGTGCAATATTTGCCTGATCACGACAGACTCCTGCGGCAAGTTTTGCAGACCAGATGCGTGGATGAGCCCCGAATGCCAGCCAGGTGGCTTTGTGGGGCTGATGTTCTGAAGGATAAATAAACATAGTCAGCTCATTATCTCAATGGTAACGACATGTAATACCAGCCGTAAATATCCATATAGCGCAGGGTGGTCTGCGAGGTTTCATATTTCACATCAGTAAAGCCGCGCCGCAGATAGAGTGCGCGGGCTTTTGTATTTAAATCTGAGACATACAATGACAGCCGGTTGATGGACGGGTCAGTGCGTAACTGCTCTGTGATGCTGTCAAGCACCTGGTTGCCGATACCCGTTCCGCGCTGTGATTCATCCACACACAGATAGGAAATATAGGCGGTATCCGGTTCAGGGACATGCACAAACATCTGAAAAATCCGCCGGATTTTCATAAACGGGATAAACCCGGCTTTGCGCAGGATAGTCAGATAGGATACCGGGCGCGGCGCATTTTCCGTCGGGTGTTTCACACCATAGCTCAGCCCGTAAACAGCGACTAATCTGCCGTCACGTTTTACCTGAAAATGGCGGTCATGCGGCTCACTCAGCCCGCGCTGCCAGAACATCTCCAGCACCGCCTTACGTTGCTTATCCGGCATGGCGTGTATGGTTTTAAATTTAGACGAAAACGCCTGATAAAACAGGGCACATGCGCTGTTTATGTTTGTTTCATCCAAACTTTCTGTTTGTAATCTGCTACCATCAGGGGTAGTGGTTATACCTGTGCTCTTCATTATATTTGTCATTATGAATAATAAAAGACGAATTGATAAAAGATAGAGTAATCAGTCTAACTTTTATTGTCCAGCTTTTCGGAGAATATTCTCATGGATAAATTAACGGAAAAGCAGCGCCAAAAACGCCGCCAGATCCTGGATGCAGCAATGCACTGCTTTATTGAAAAGGGGTTTCATTCGACATCAACAGCAGAAATCTGCAAAGCTGCAGGGATGAGCCCGGGTAACTTATTTCATTATTATCCGACGAAATACGCGATTATCGAAGCTATTGCAGAGCTGGACAGTGATGATCACAAGACCATTCTTGCCATGGGCGACGAATCCGGTAATACCATTGATATTATTGAAAAAATAGTGTCGGCGTTGATCGCACTTTATAATGAACCCGGCTATGCGCGCATCAGTCTGGAAATTATCACCGAGGCGAGCCGTAACCCGGAACTTAACACCGCATTTGTGGTAAACGAGCAAAAGTTACACAGTAAAATACGGGATGTATTGCACCGGGGAATTGCCGCCGGAGAGATTGATTCACAACTGAACCCGCAACAAACGGCATCCTGGCTGATGGTGATAGCAGAAGGTGCGATGGGCCGCGACCTGATGGAGCCTGCGTTTAACTGGAAAACCAGTCTTGCCGGGCTGCATGTTTTGATCAGAAAAGCGCTTATACCCAACGTCGCAACCTGAATGAATAAGGGTATCCTGAATAATCAGTCTGCTAATAGACGCTGCATAATGGTGACGTTTTCATCGTTGATAACATCATCAAACATGGGTTTCCATCCCATCCGGGCATACATGGCTTGTTTATCCGGGGTGTAAAGATTGAGTGCAGGCGCGCGGCGCGCGGTTGCGGCATCAACCACCGTCTGTGTCAGGGCGCTGCCCAGCCCCTGACCCCGTGCGGCGGGCAGAGTATATATTTCACCTGTCCACCAGTCAGCATCTGCCATCCGGCTGGTTTTCAGCTCCCGCCAGATAAGACTGGCGGTTGCCAGCAATGCGCCGTTTTTATCTGTGGCAACAAACAATTGTTCACCATTTTCCCCGTTTACCCGGTTAAGCAGACGCGCCAGAATTATCTCCGGAGTCTGCCATTGCGGCAGTGCCTGCCACTCGTTATGCAGAACCTGTGCAATGGCCTGCATCAGAGGATAGTCCTCAGGCTGAGCAGTGACAGGGCGGACAACCATGGTGGGGATAGTCATGATGATGATACTCCGGGATATTCAATTAGTTCGCTAATCAGTGCCAGAACGGGCTGAAAGAGCGCCAGGCTCTGTTCATAAGTATAGTCGGTGCGGCGGATAGCGACACTGTGCCCGTGCAATGCATCCGCCAGAAGATGCAGAATGGCAGTCCGGCGGGCATCACTCAGCCCGCATGGCGCTATGATGCGCAGATAGCGCCGCCGGAAGCATTCTGACGGGCCGTCACTGTCCGCAGACAGCAGGACAGTCAGCAAACCGCTGTAAATATAAAGCAGATGCAGATAACTTTCTGCCAGGCGGCATAATTCCTGCTGCCGGGGTGCTTGCAGGTCAGGCTGATAAATTGTATCGACCAGCGCGGTGGCAAGTGCTTCCAGTAACTGCTGCTTGTTGCGGAAATAGTAATAAATCGCCATCGGATCAACCTTTAAGCATTCGGCGAGGGCGCGGATCGAAGGTATTTTTCCCTGTGCCTGCCACATTTTCTGTGCTTCAGTCAGTATATTTTCCGGTGTCAGTTTACTGCCCCGGTGAGCAGGCCGCCCGCAGGGCGGCAGTCGGGATTGGGTCACGTTCAGTCTCCGGTTACCGGAAATGGTGTTGATATTTAAGAATAAAATCCGTCACAGACATCGGTTTTTTGCCGGTGATCGCCGTGAAGTTATCAAATGTGGTTCCCGCTCCCGGAATACGGAATTCGCTGAAATCCACATAATGATCATAAATACTTTTCATATACGCCGGTTCAAGCTGCTGCTTTTTGACAAACTCACGGAATATTACCGGAGACAGCGCCTGATAGCGATACGGTTTCCCGGTAACATCACTGATAACAGCGGCAATTTCATGATAGTTTTTTGCATCATAGCCCAGGCGGTACACGCGGTTGCGGTGCTGTTCAGGTGCCCGTAAACAGGCCGCCGCCACTTCTGCCACATCTTCACAGGCAACCCAGCTCAGTGTTGCATCGCCGAAATAATCGCTCAATATACCGGGATCGCCATTATTATCACCCTGATATCCCAGCAAATTTTGCATATAGGATTCCGGTCGCAGATGGGTGAAATCAAATCCCGCCCATTCAATATAGCGCTCAACCAACTGATGCCAGGCCCAGTGTGCTACGCGGGTATTATCATCACCGCAGGCGCCGAGGTGAACAATATGGCGCACACCGGATTTTTTCGCTTCATCCGTAAATACTTTGCTCTGCTCCAGCATGGCAAGTGTATAGCCGGTCATCATAAAAACGGTATCAACACCTGCCAGTGCCGGTAATATTGAATCCGGATCATCATAATCGAAATAACGGACCGGCAGACCACTGTCAGCGAGCTTTTGCGGGTCACGGGCGGCGAGGATAATATTCAGCCCGGCGCTTTCCCGCAGGCGCTGAGTCAGAAATTTGCCGACCTGCCCGGTAGCGCCGGTGATCAGTACTGTGCGTGTTGCCGTCATCATTATTCCATCCGTTTTTGATCATATTATTGACGACAACCATATCAGTCCGCTAAGCTGTGTAAAGATATTCTACGGTGTAGAATGCCGGCAGAGCACAATATATATCATTTAATTAATTAACTATTAAGGTCTTAATCATGCGCAATATTATTTATATCGCGACCAGCCTCGACGGATATATTGCCGATGCACAGGATAAACTGGACTGGTTGTTTGCCGTACCAAATCCTGAGCAGGATGATATGGGATTTGCTGCGTTTATGCAGGGCATTGATGCGGTGGTGATGGGGCGCAAAACCTTTGAAACTGTGTGTAATTTTGACGGGGAGTGGCCGTATGATAAACCAGTTTTTGTATTATCGCGCTCTGTGACGGAATTACCGGAAAAGCTGACCGGTAATTCTGTGAAATTAATGCAGGGTGATATTAATGAGATACTGAATACGATTCACGGTTCAGGTTATAAGACACTGTATATTGATGGCGGAACGGCGGCACAGCAGTGTCTGGCGGCAGATTTGATTGATGAGATGGTGATCACGACTGTACCGGTTCTGTTAGGCAGCGGCAAACCCTTGTTCGGAACACTGACTGAGCCGCTGCAATTTGTTCATATCAAAACAGAGCGCTATTTTGATTATATGGTTAAAAACACATACTACAGACAGAGTGATCAGGCAGCGCAGGTCTGAGCACGCTCCGGGTGGCATAACTCAAATACCATTTCCGGCACTGAATACCGGTCCGTTTTCACCGATCTGATTGAACTCATAACCCGGCTGCTTTGGCCGGTATTTCATCCATACTGCGGCGCAGAACTATCATCGCAAAAACAATACTGCCCCCGACTGCCAGCCCGATAGCATTGACGCAATACCAACCCGCATAATAAAACGCAACACCTCCCAGCAAGCTGCCGAGCGCGCCAAAACTGAAGATAAGAAAGTCCGTTGCACCCTGGATTTTTGCCCGTTCATTTCCGCTATAGGTGCGTGGCAGCAGTTGCGTGGTACTGATCAGGATAAAATTCCATGCCAGCCCCAGAGCGGTCATGGCAATCAGAAAATGGGTATAACTGTTACCGGCAAGACTGACCAGATTAGTGATAAGCAGGCAGCCGACACCCAGCCAGACAAATAATTTCACCCCGAAACGGCTGATGAGATGCCCGGTAAAGAAAGAGGGCGCAAACATGCCCAGAATGTGACACTGGAAAACAAAGGCAATGGCGGGAAACTCAAAGCCCAGCGCTTTCATTGCTAACGGAAACGCGCCGATCATATAAACAACAAGGGCGTAACCGACAGCACTGACAACGGCAATCAGCATCAGTAATGGCTGGGAATAGAGCTGACGATACGGGCGGTTTGGCGGCGCATCTGTTACCCGCAGGGTATGTTGCGGTTTAAGCGGTAAATACAGTAACAGGGCAAATGCCAGCACATAAATGATACTCAGCGCCCAAAATGTCCCGGCAAACGGATAGGCTGCAACCAGTGTGCGGGTTGACATTGCGAGTGTCGGACCAATCAGCACGGCAACAATACCGCCGCTCATGACCAGTCCGATAGCTTTTGCCCGCAGCGCGGCAGGGGCCTCTTCCAGTGCGGCAAAGCGATATTGTTGTGCGGTGCCGATAGCAATACCGGTAAAAAAGGTACCGACGGAAAAAAGAGTCATACTCTGCGCATAAATACCGGCTATCGCCAGCAGAGCGCCAATTAATCCTCCTATATTTCCCAGGATAAACCCCGGGCGGCGACCTGCACGCATCATAAAATGCGCCATGGGAACAGAGGCAAAAATCAGACCGATATATTGCGCCAGCAGCGGCACGGTGGCGTAAGCCGGATCGTCCGCCAGTTGTGAGCCGATTAATACCGCCACAGAAAGAACCAGCGCATTACCGGTGGTAAACAGAGCTAAAGCGGCAGCCAGCCAAAAAACAGAACGGGGCATAATAATTCCTTATTATTCAGTGTCATAAATTAATATATGGATGAATAATGTAATAAGATGGAAATCAGTATGCCGGATGATACAACTTCAAGTTAACTTGAAGTCAAGAGGGGGTTTTGATCATTTTTTCTCTGTTTTTTTTCAGGCTGACCGCAAGGATTTTCCGGAAATTCGGACACTCCAGGTGATTTTCTGCCGGACATTGCTCAATATGCAGTAATCCCTGCTTCAATTTTTGCAGTTCGAGTATTTTATCATCAATTTCGGCGATTTTTTCTTTAATCGCTGTCCGTTCGATGCCTTTTTCCGGTAATTCACTGAGCATCACCGCGATTTCATCCAGCGAAAAATGCCCCTGTTTTGCCAGTATGATCAGAGAGAGCCGGGTCAGTACCTCCGGCTCATAGATACGGGTCAGACCTTTACGCCCGGCGGGCGTAATCAGTCCTTTGCTCTCATAATAGCGAATGGTGGCCGTTGTCAGACCGGTCAGTTGTGCAACCCGCCCGATGTTCAGTAATTTCATGCCTGTCCTGTCAGTTTGCGGAGTGAGGCGAGTGAATGGATCTGTTTTCCGTCTGCGGTAAAGTTGTCCGGAGATAACCATGTCTGCATCGCCTGATCCACATCCGGCCACTGCGTATCAATAATGGAAAACCACTCTGTATCGCGGTTACAGCCCTTGACCACGCGAGCCTGACGGAAACATCCCTCATACTGAAAACCCAGACGCAGCGCCGCGCGGCGGGACGGTTCATTCAGGCTGTCGCATTTCCACTCATAACGGCGGTAACCCAGGGTATCAAACGCATATTTCATCAGCAGCCAGTGGGCTTCCGTGGACATCACCGTGCCGCTCAGTAACGGGGAAAAATGAACATGTCCGACTTCAGTTACGCCATTTTGGCAATCTGTCCGCAACAGGGAGAACAACCCGATGGCTTTGCCGGTTTCTTTACTGATAATGGTAAAAAACAGTGGGTCGGTCAGTTGCGCATTTTTTTCAATTCGTGCCGTATACTCAGTGAGATCACGCGGCGGCTCATCCGGCAGCCAGGTCCAGTATCGTCCGTCGGGTGCAAGGGAAAATGCCTGATATAAATCAGCCGCGTGTGCCGGAACCAAAGGTTCAATACGGCAATGCTCTCCCTCTGCGCTAATCCGCTCAGGGTAAGGGCGTCCTGACCAATCCGGTATGGAATCGCCGACAGGTTGTCCGAATGTGTTTAACCGGCTCATTTTTTTTCTCCTCTGTGTATCTGTTTTTTTTGTACTGTAATATGCCGGGCAAAAAGAAGAAAGATCCAGTTTATTTAAATAACAGGGATCCGGTACCAAATTGATATTTTATTCTGTGGTAATCCAATACAGAACATGGAATGGCTGTGTTAATGGCTTATTTCACGAAATGTACTCCGGGGGAGTACATAACAACATGTCATTATATTGTGTAATCTAATATAATGATTAATCAATACGTTACTCTTATGCTGACAACGTGTTATGTGAATGTTTCATTAAATACAGGCTGATATATATGAGGGATATGGTAAGTAATATAAACAGGATAAATAAAAAAGAAATATCAGTATCAGAGTATTTTACAGTTATTTTTTTTACCTCTTTATTTTACTCGCTGTCATGTTTTTTTTCACTGTTTTACGGCAGTGTCAATATAGAGTTTCATCAAAAACTGACAACTGTCCTTAAAATAGTCACCGGTGGAATAAACAGCAAAGACCTGTTGCCGTATGAAACGATTATTTATAATATCCGGTTGCCCCGGATAATTCTTGTTGCTGTCACCGGCGCATCATTATCATTGGTCGGTATTCTGATGCAGACCATTACCCGTAATGAACTGGCTGATCCTTATATTCTCGGCGTTTCTTCCGGTGCGAGTGCGGGAGCTGTTTCCGCGATTGTGCTGGGGTTATTCTCTTCTGTTTCACCTTATAATATCTATATTGGCGCCTTTGCGGGGGGATTGATTTCCACCTCCATTATTGTGTTATTTAACTTTAAAAAAAAGTAATATGACAAACCTGGTGCTGATCGGGATAGGGATCTCCAGCCTTTTCTCTGCAATAACAACCGCGATTATTTATTTATCGAAAAATGAAAGTCAGGTGAAAAGTGCGATGTTCTGGATGCTGGGCAGTTTTTCAGGCATAAAATGGTCCTATATCTGGCTTCCGTTTGTTGCCATGCTGGTCGTGCTGGCATTCTGTCTTTTATTCAGTAATGTCCTTGATACACTGTTATTAGGCGCGGATGCTTCACAGCAGTTAGGTATTAATGTTGGTGCGATTAAATTATGTATCATCATTCTGTCTTCTTTTGTCGTCTCCATTATTGTTGCAAACGTCGGTGTTATTGCGTTTATCGGGCTGATTATTCCGCATATTGTCAGGAACCTTATTTCGGTTAAACATTTTAAGTTATCACTCTATTCCTGCCTGATCGGTGGCGCATTTTTAGTCATTATTGATACCATCTCCCGGAGCTGGTTTAAACCGGAAGAAATTCCGGTCGGGATACTTACTTCTTTAATTGGTGCGCCGTTGTTTGTTTATATCATTATCAAAGGAAACCGGAGCCGATAACATGAGTACTGTTGATGTTACTGACCTGAACTATAACGGAATACTGAAAGATATTTCGTTATCATTTTCCGGTAAACATATTATTGGTATTGTCGGGCCTAATGGTTCAGGTAAAACAACGCTGCTGAGACATATTTACCGCGATATAAAAACAAAAAAAACCGTCTTTCTTGATAAGACGGATATTGCTGCATTTTCGATAAAATCGCTTGCCCGTCATATATCAGTACTGACTCAGTTTAATGATCAGGTAGAAGGAAAACTGACCATTGAAGAGATAGCGGTTATGGGCAGAATGCCGTATAAAAAACATTATGTTGATTACAGTCACAACGATTTTCTGATAGCAGACCGCTATATGGCATTATTTGGCCTGCAAACCATGAGACATAAAGAGTATCACGATTTATCCGGCGGTGAAAAACAGCGGGTTATGCTGGCAAAATGTTTCTCACAGGAAACAGATATCATGATCCTCGATGAGCCGACAAACCATCTGGATGTCAGGTATAAAGTTGAGGTAATGAAAGCATTAGCGGCGTCAGATGCGACGGTTATCATGACGATTCACGATATTAATTTAGCCGCCAAATATTGCCGGTATCTTATTATGATGAAAGACGGTGAAATTTATGCACAGGGAACACCTGCGCAGGTATTTACCAAAGAGTGTCTGTTTGATGTATTTGGTGTGGAATTTACCATACTACCGGTCGATGATCGTGTGGCTATATTTCTCTGAATTAGTTTGTGTTTGTAACCCGGAGAGGGAATGATGAAAAAATTATTACTGAGTACATTTATTATCTCTGCACTATTTTCACTACCGGCGCACACTGCACTGGCACCGGTTCAGTTTGATGCAAATCTGGACGGCAGTGAATATCATTTTAAACTGGATAAACACCCGCAGCGTATTGTTTCCCTCAGCCAGATCACCACGGAGATGTTATTGGTACTGGGATTAGGTGACCGTATGGTGGGAACCGCCTTTCTGGAAGAGCCTATTTATCCGCCGGTCAAAGAAGCGTATGACAAAATCCCGGTGCTGGCAGAAAAATGGCCCTCTTATGAAGTGTTTATGTCAGTTTCCCCTGATTTTTCCACCGGCTGGGCAAATTCATATTCTAAATTAGCACTGGAAGCGAATAAAATTGTTCCGGAAGGCGTTTCTGTTTATATCCCCGAATCAATGACCTCTTCAGACGCGGATGTGAATACCTATTTTAATGATCTGCTGAAGTTTGGTGAGATTTTTGGCGTTGAAGACAATGCTCATAAATATGTTGCGTCTGAAAAAGAAAAATTAAAATCAGTCGTCAGCCATATTAATAAATACCCTGAGAAAACCGCGTTTATTTTTGATTCACAGGATGGTAAGCCTTATACTTTTTTTGAGGGGTATACGACGGAAATGCTTAAATTAATTTCAGTGAAAAATATTTTCGCCGGGAAAGGCATTAAAAAGACCTGGGCTGTCGGTAACTGGGAAGATGTGATTATGTCTGATCCACAAGTCATTATTATACCTGTCTATAAAGGCTTCCGTAATGATGATGATTATGACCAGAAAGTAGCGTTTCTTGAATCTATGCCGGAAATGCAGGGCGTCAGTGCGATAAAAAATAAAAATTATATAAAAGTGAATTTATCTGAGCTTGTTCCGGGTCCCCGTTCTATTGATATTCTGCCGGCACTGGCAAAAGAAATACACGAGAAACATTAATCGTGTATTTGTTCAGCACCGGTTTTTATCCGGTGCTGAAGTATGACGAGTATAATTAAAACAGATAAATCAGTGAATAGAAAAAAACCAGTGTCAGAACAACTGTCAGCAAGGTATTTTTAATTAATCGCGCAGATATTATGCAAAACAGTGTTCCCCATAAATACGGATTATCACTTATCTCCCGGAATTGTTGCTCTTCCAATAATACAATTGGCGCACAAATAGCCACCAGCAGGCAGGGCGCAGAGTAAGTCAGTGCCTGTTGCACAAAGACGGGCAGACGCAGCGGCAGCCCCGGGATCAGAAAAATAAAGCGCAGTGAAAAAAACATCACTGTCAGTGTCAGAATTAATCCCCAGCTCATTTTACATCCCCCCATTTACGACCCAGGAAGACAGCAATCAGCATGGCGCTGACACCGGCTACCACTGTGCTGCCCTGAATACCCTGGCGTGTCAGGAAAATAGTCAGTGCAAAAGAGATAATTGCACCGGTTAATGCACTTTTAGATTTAATCAGCGGCACAACAATGGCCAGTAATGTCGCGACGACTGAGAAATCCAGTTTTAGCTGACTCAGGTCACTGATGCTGTGCGCGAGAACAATTCCGAGCACGCTGACCAGCACCCAGACCAGGTAAAAACTGAGCCCGGCGCCGAAAAGATACGCAAAACTCAACTGTCTGCGCCCGGCAACACTGACGGCAAAGAGTTCATCTGTCAGTAAAAAACCGATACCCGCGCGTTGTACCGGGGTGAACGAACGTACATGCGGGCGCAGCGTCAGCCCGTAAAGCAGGTGCTGTGAGGTGATAAAAAAAACAGACACAATAATCGTGATAATCCCGGCGCCACTGTTTAGCAACCCGAGCGTTACAAGCTGAGCAGCACCGGCAAACATCATCGCGGACATCGCCACACTTTGTGCAAAGGTCAGCCCGCTGTCCACCGCCATCGAACCGGCAAGGATTGCCCAGGGAACCACAGCGAGATTCAGCGGGGTCATATGCAGCGCGCCGGTAAAAAAATCCTTCAGAGGTGATACGGGTAAATCAGAGGTTATCGTCATAGTGAGCCATCCGTCAGCATAAAACAGTAGCGGATACTCTGGCATCAGAGAGGGTAGGAAGATTGTATAAAATTGCTCAGCGGGTGCGGCGGTTATGGATAAATTTACCGGGTGAAATGCCCATTGCCCGTTTGAAATGGCGGGTAAAATGGCTTTGGTCAGTAAATCCGCACTGAACGGAGATATCAGCCGGGCGACCGCCGTCAATCAGTAACTGACGTGCTTTGCGCAGGCGCGCCTGGATAAGCCAGGCATGGGGCGGCATGCCGTAGCGCTGACGAAACTGGCGCAGAAAGTACCACGGACTCAGGTTTGCGAGTGCGGCAAGGTCGTCCAGTGCGTAATCAGTCTCCGGCTGGCTGCTCATCATATCCGCGATATGTTGCAGGCGCTGACCGGCAGGGGTTATTTCAATCCCGGAAAAACTTTTTTTATTATAACGGGTTATCAGCCATGCGAGGGTGGAGAGCAACAGTGAGCCTTTGAGCAGACGGTTATCCGGTTTGAGCAGTAAATCAAACAGCAGCCGCAGTTGTGCGGACAACCCCGGGTCATGTACCACAGCACTGGTAAACCAGGGAACAAAGCTCTGGTCTGTCGCTTTCAGATCCCGCATCAGGGTGTCCAGCATTTCAGGTGTCGGGTAAATCGCCCGGTAAGCCCAGCCGGTTTCCAGGGCGGAAGAGCCGGTGTGGATCTCATCCGAATTCACCAGGATGATATCCCCGGTCGGAGCATAATGATTACTGCCGGTGCGGAAGAACTGCTGTACACCATCTTCAATCACACCAATACAAAAGCCCTCATGAGTGTGACGGCTGAATTTTTGCTGATGATAGCGTGCCGAGAGCATACCCAGACCATAAAAATCGTCCAGGTGAAAATAATCCGCTGTTTCCCGGAGCTCCGGCTGTTTGTCATGCATAAAAATAGACCTGTATTTATACCCTTATTCATTCAAACAGCAGATTGGTTGTCTGTCTTGTACAAAATTGCGCATCTGCCGCGAAAATTCAATTAATTAATTTACGTGCGCTCAGGTCTTTAATAATCAACGCTGCCACCAGAGAGCAGCGGGGCAGGTCACGGCTGTCGAGCCATGCCAGTTCAGCAATTTCAGCCGCCGGTTTCAGTTCACCGGTAAATTCAGCCTGAAAACAACGGATGCGTACTTGCGTGCCGTCCTGCTTGCCATCCGCCTGTCCGGTAAAATCACCGTAAAAAGAGATAGAGTCCGGTATCAGGGTAACGGTCAATTCTTCATCAATTTCACGACAGAGTGCCTGTTCATCCGTTTCACCCGCCTCACGTTTACCGCCCGGGGCATAAAACAGGGTTTTATTATGTGAGTGCACCATCGCGACTTTGCCATCTTTCAGGGTAATCAGTGCCAGTTTATCAATCATTTTTGTGGTCATGGTCATTTCTCAGAGTTTATATAATTAATTATCACTATCGTTATTAAAACAGTACATCATAATGTATTTTTGAGGTAATAATCAGTGTACCGCTAACTGACTAAGAAACATTATACCCAACGTCATTTAAGATGCAGGCTGGCTGAGCGTAGCCAACGAACCTGTAGTTTGAATGAATAAGGGGATTAAGGATAATAACATTGAATACCAAACCCCATCGCTTCTATCAGGTTGATGTTTTCTCTGCGGTGCCGTTACTGGGCAATGCGCTGGCGGTCGTTGTTGATGCTGATGATTTGACGGATGAGGATATGTTGCGCTTTTCCCGCTGGACAAATCTGAGTGAAACCACCTTTTTGCTCAAACCGGTCGATCCGCAGGCGGATTATCGCGTACGTATTTTTACCCCGGACGGTGAGCTTCCGTTTGCCGGGCATCCGACTCTTGGCTCTTGCTATGTCTGGCGGGAGACGCAGTCGTTTCAGGAAAAACGCACTATTATCCAGGAGTGTGGCGTGGGGTTAGTGCCTATTCGTCAGCAGGATGAAAAGCTGGCATTTGCCGCGCCAAAATTGTTGCGCGGCGGGGATGTGGAGCCTGATAAACTGGCTCATATTATCAGTGCGCTGGGATTAACAGATGCGGATGTTGTGCGTTCTGCATGGGTGGATAACGGGCCGGGCTGGATAGGTCTGCAACTGACTTGCGTTGAAAGCGTGCTGGCGGTTAAGCCGGATTATTCCCGCCTGAATGGTTATGATATTGGTATTTGCGCTCTGTATGACGATCAGACGGGTCCGGTACAACTGGAAGTGCGCGCATTCTGTTGTTCCCTGGTGGAGGAAGATCCTGTCACCGGTAGTCTGAATGCGTCACTGGCACAATGGCTGATTGGCAACGGCACATTGCCGGAAAAATATACGGCCAATCAGGGACGGGCACTCAGTCGTGACGGACAGATTTTTCTGAGCAAAGAGGGCGCTGATGTGTGGGTTGCCGGTGATGTGGTTTCTGTTATCACCGGGCAGGTGTCTCTGCGCTGATTATGTCCCTGTTTTTCCGGTCTGTAAGGGATTTATCAGACTTTACAGACCGGCATATAAGGCGCTAAATCCGGTTTTTCGTTTTCTATCCAGTCTGTAATGATGTTCAGGGCGCCGGGATAATAGGCATCGCGTCCGGCATACAAAAAATGCCACCGGCGCAACACCGGCCAGTCACTTTCCAACTGATAATTAAAGGCGGGTGCGCGGAGTAATCCGTGACCGGCCTGCGGAAAAATAATCACATCAGCCTGCGGATTATCTTTCAGGGCTGACTGATAATGACAGGCATCAGTGCGCGCATTTACATTTAAATCTTCCGCGCCCCATACCGCTAATACGCGCCCGTTCATGCGCGGCAGGTCAGCGGATGAATCACTCAGGTAATTTTTTGCTACGAACGCAAAGCGATCCGGCGTCATATCACTGCGTTGCGCCGGGTCTTTTGAACCATTCATTGCGAAAATACGGTCATTTTCTGTTTGCTCTTCCGCCAGCAAACGGGCGATATCATCAGGTGTTTTTCCCTGCTGCGCATAGCGCAATCCCTGATAAAACTGCCCCTGATCCCGCCAGTTAACCGCTCCGCCGATAATCACAGAGAATGCCGGATGTGATTGTCCGGCCGCCGCAGGGATAACCCATCCCGCCTGGGAAAAACCGAGAAAGCCGACTTGCACAGTGCCGTCCGGATAGCGGGACTGAATAAAGCGCAGTGCGGCTGCCGCTTCTTCTGCGCGATCCGGCATTGATTGATCCGGCCAGTTTCCCCGGCTGCTGCCGACACCGGCTTTGTCCCATGAAAACACCGCAATACCGGCATCTGTCAGTGTGTTAAACAGCGGGCTGTAACCCATATTGGAATAACGATCCTGCGGGCCATCGCCGTGAATAATAACGGCAACCGCCGCCGGTTGTCCGCTTCCCGGTAACAGAAGTGTGCCGGAAAGGGTATTACCCTGTGATTCAAAGGTCAGTTCCTGCTGTATCGCGTTATCAAAATCGAAATCATCAAGGTGACTGGTAAAAAACAGCACAACACCGGCTGTCAGCAGTAAGAAAAATAGCCTGGTTAATATGCGGGTGGCGGCGTATTTCATTATTATTTCTCTCAGAAGAGCAGATAAAAATTAGACTAAACAATCTGAAATATAATGTCGAACATTTCCCTGAGCTATCCGTTGTGGGCTTAATATTGTGTTCAGATTCAGCTCAGGCGTTTGAGGCTCTGGCTGTGCTGCATAATGAAATCGATAAAGCAGCGCAGGCGCGGGGAGAGAGTCTGACTCCGGTAATAGACTGCGTGAATGGGTTGTTTGTTTTCATACGTAAATGAGGTCAGGATCTGCCGGAATTCGCCGCTTTCGCGCATCTCATGGGTCATAAAATCGGACATACAGACAATCCCTGCACCCTGACGAGTCAGATTACAGAGAATTTCCCCGCTGCTTGCGGCAATATCAGGGGTGATTTTCAGTCCTTTTTTATCATTATAATACAGCGGCCATTCATTCAGACTTTCCGGCGAGGTAAATCCCAGCAGGCGGTGTTGTGTCAGCTCCTGTGGTGTTTTGGGTTCGCCGTACTGTTGCAGATAGTGCGGGCTGGCTAAAATGCGCAACCGGCTGTGACCCAGTAATGTGGCGTGAAGAGAAGAGTCCGCGAGTGTCCCGATACGAAATGCAATATCTGTCTGTTTTTCAAGTAAATTAATAACACCTTCATAGTTGGTCAGTTCCAGGCGGATCTGCGGGTAGAGCTCATTAAACTGCGCCACCAGCGGTGTTATCACATGAATAAGAAAGGGCGTTGATGCATCCACCCGCAAAATACCGGACGGGATCTGCTGGTGGTTCATCAGCGCATCTTCTGCTTCCTGTGCGAGCTGTACCACATCCCGGGCTTTGTGCAAAAATACCGCGCCTTCCTCACTCAGTTTCAGCCGCCGGGTCGTACGTAAGACGAGTGTGCTGTTCATTTTTTCTTCCAGACGCAGCAGGGCGCGGCTGGTGGCAGAAACCGTCAGTCCGCTCTGTGCGGCGGCGGCAGTGATAGATCCGCTGTCCACCACAGCGATAAATACCCGCATCTCTTCCAGCGTAATGTTCATTTTCGCGTTTCACTCAATTATTTTTTGCAGATTAACGACTATTTCCGCCAGAATCAATGTGACACAATCGCCGCACTTACAACAAAGTGGCGTTGTTATTATTTTCTGAGGACATTATGCGAACAAATACTGCACTGTTATCCCTTTCTGTCGGGGCTTTTGCTATCGGTGCGACCGAATTTTCCCCGATGGGCATGCTGCCGGAAATCGCAGGTTCACTGGCGGTTTCCATTCCTACTGCCGGTATGCTGGTTGTGGTGTATGCGCTGGGGGTAATGTTGGGTGCGCCAATTATGACATTGTTATTAATTAAGCGTTCACCGAAAGCTGCCCTGATTTTTCTGATGAGCATTTTTACCCTCGGTAATATTTTGTCGGCGCTGTCGCCGAATTATGAAATGTTGCTTATCGCCCGCTTTATTACCAGCCTGAATCACGGCGCATTTTTCGGGATAGGCGCGATGGTGGCGACCCGCGTGGTCGCGAAAGGGAAAGAGGCGAGTGCTATCGCAGGGATGTTTATGGGACTGACCATTGCCAATATCGGTGGCGTACCGGCGATCACCCGGTTATCCCAGATACTGGGCTGGCGTGAATCTTTCTTTGCCATCAGTGTATTAGGGCTGATAACTATGCTGGCACTGTTGCGCTCTCTGCCGCGTAATATGCAGGGACAAGAGCTGAACCTGCGCCGCGAATTACAGGTGCTGACCCGCCCGGCAGTGTTACTGGCGATGCTGTGTACTGTGCTCGGTGCCAGTGCAATGTTTACATTTTATACCTATATTTCGCCGTCACTGATGTTTATCTCCGGTGTGCCGGAAGCACAAATCAGTATCATGCTGGTGCTGGTTGGTCTGGGATTTACGCTGGGGAACTACCTCGGCGGCGTTTGGGCAAACCGCTCAGTTTCCCGCACATTATACGGATTATTTACCCTGCTGGCGCTGACCATGGTGCTGTTCCCTATGGTAGCAAGTGACAGTGTCACGGCGGGCGTAATGCTGGTTGTCTGGGGGCTGGCAAGCTTCGGGATTGTGCCGCCGTTACAGGTAAAAGTGATGCAGGTAGCCTCGGAAGCACAGGCGCTGGCATCATCGGTCAATATCGGGGCGTTTAACCTGGGTAATGCTGTTGGTGCGGCGCTGGGGGCATCTGTACTGGCGAACGGTGGTGATTATTCTGCGGTCAGTTATGCCGGTGCTGCTGTTGCTGCGGGCGGGTTAATTATCCTTCAGGTCACATTGCGTCAGGCAAAACGTCAGCGGATGATGAAAGCAAAACACTGTACTGAAAGCTGAGTTATCTGATATTTCCCGCATAACCGCAGCCTGTTGCACCATATTGTTATACTGTGCAGTTGCTGCGGTTGTTTTAATGGTTATTCCTCATCACTGACCGGCGTATACACCAGCAGCCGGTTTGATTTATCAATATCAAATGTCAGTGACGCGTACTCGTAGGTTTCCCGCTGTCCGTCAAATTCAATCTCCCGCATTCCGTTACAGGGCTGATAAATCTCATGAATATTCCACAGCCGGTTAAATACCGGGGATTCCTCACATAATGTACGGATAAGCAACTGAATCGCGGGGTCTTGTTTTGTCCGCGCATAATCACGGCGGAAACTGGCGAGCAGGCGCTGTGCATCAATATCCCAGTCAGTAAAACGGGTCTGATAGCGCGGATCAGTAAACAGCATATATAAAAAGTTGCGCATTTTGGGCGTGGCATCAGAAAAATGAAAATATCTGTCCGCTTTGTCATTATAAGCCAGTACATCCCAATGCAGATTCAGTACATAACAAAGATAACTGTCCGGAAAATCATCCAGCATACGGGTGATCACAGCGGGGACATGATGCTCCGTTTCACTTGTGGTTTCCGGTACCCGCTGGTGTGCCAGCAGATAAAGGTGCTGACGTTCAGCATCATTGAGCTGCAACGTCCGCGCCAGATTATCCAGAAAGCGGGTGGATACACCAATTTCGCGACCCTGCTCAAGCCAGGTGTACCAGGTCAGCCCGACACCCGCGAGTGCTGCAACTTCTTCCCGCCGCAGTCCGGGAGTGCGCCGCCGCGAGGTATGCGGCAGACCTGCACTTGCCGGTGTCAGGCTTTCGCGTTTTGTCCGCAGGAAATCAGCCAGTTCCGGGCGGGTTCGTGCTTTATCACTCATTGTCGGTAGTCCTGTGTCATCAGTTATGTTTTGTCAGCCTGTTGCAATAATATAGCCTGTTGCTTTTAGTAATAGTATAACCAGTTAAATTGTAACAGGATAACACCCCGATTATAGTCTCATTCCTGCTTATACCCGGATTCATTCAAACTACAGGTTCGTTGCCTGCATCCTGAATGACGTCGGGTATAGAATTGGTTACATAATGAGATAAAAAATGAATCAGCAACAACGGATCGCGCTGTTTGTATTAGTCCTTGCCGGGTTTGTCACTATTTTTGATTTATTTGTGGTTAATGTGGCGATAGTCAGCATTGAGCGCGATTTACACACCAGTTTTACGGAGCTGACACTGATTATTGTCGGGTATGAACTGGCTTTCGGGCTGTTGCTTATCACCGGCGGGCGTCTTGGTGATATTTACGGGCGGCGCTGTTTGTACCGTGTTGGTATGACCTGTTTTACTGTCGCATCATTGTTGTGTGCATTTTCGCCCACCGCGACACTGCTGGTGACAGCCCGCTTTATTCAGGGGCTTGCTGCCGCACTCCTGTTTCCGCAGGTCTACGCCGGGATCCGCCTTAATTTTAATGAAACACAGGCAAAAAAAGCCTTCGGTTACCTGGGAATGACGCTCGGGCTTGCCGCGATTGCCGGGCAGGCGCTGGGCGGCTGGCTTATTACACTGGATCTGTTTGGTATGAGCTGGCGGCTGATTTTCCTGGTCAATCTGCCGGTCGGTATTCTGGCACTGATGTTATCCCGTTATTTACAGGAAGGGCGGGCAGAAGGCCGGTTAACACCGGACTGGTGCGGTGTCATTCTTTCAGCAGCCGCTATCAGTATGCTGTTGTTGCCGTTACTGATGTTACCGGTATGGGGCCGGGATTGGCGCAGCAGCGGGTTATTTATCACCGGTATTATTCTGTTGTGGTGCTTTGTCCGTCATGAAATTAACCTGTCCCGCAAAGGTAAAACACCGCTGTTTGATATGGCAATATTACGCAACCGGTCGTTTGTTACCGGCACCGGCGTCGTGGTTTGTGTGTATGCCACATCCTCTGCATTTCCGCTGATACTTTCTCTGTTGCTGCAAAACAGTATGGGGGCAACGCCACTGGAAGCCGGGCTGATTTTTGTTCCTGCCAGTATCGGATTTGTTATTGCCTCATTTATCACGCCCGGCGCGATGATCAAATACGGAGAGCGGGTTATTTTCCGGGGCGCATTATGGTATGCCGCCGGTTATCTCGCACTGATTACAGGGCTTCATCTGTTGCCCGCCGGTGATACGCTGTGGTTACTCACCCCATTGTTGTTCTGGGTGGGTTTTACCCAGGGAATGATCATGACCCCGATGCTGAACCTGGTGCTCTCCCGTGTTTCTGCGCAAGATACCGGAATGGCTTCCGGACTGACCGCCACACTGCAACAAATCGGTGCGGCAGCAGGGGCTACCGCGGTATCCGTTATTCTGCAATTTTCATTTAAGTCTGAGGTTATTACTTCATTGACTGCCGGGTCTGTTACTGCATTCAGCCTGAGTCTCGGGTTTAATATTCTGATGGCATTGTGTGCGGCGTGGTTTCTTTACCGGCTGACGCGCAAGCCCTGCGTGAGCGGATGATGAAAACAGCAGTCAGCAGAAGGGCTGCAAGTACACAACCTAATGCAGCCCGGATATCCCCCTGAAGTGAAAATGAGGAGACAAACATACCGCCCGCAGCAGATCCGGCTGCGATCCCTGCATTAAAAAAAGCAATATAAAGAGCGCCGGTTATTTCAATATCCGGCGCACTGAATCGGATCATCCAGGTCATCAGTACCACAGACACACCTCCATAGGTGAGCCCCCAGAGAATGACCAACGGGATCCGGGCAGTCATGACAGGAGGAAGAAAAAGTAACCCGGCTAATGTCAGAATGATCCCTGTAATGATACAAAAAACAGCCCGGTACAGATGACGTCCGGCAAGTAGCCCGAACAGAAAGTTTCCGGCTATCCCGGCAATACCGTAAAGTGCCAGTAATCCGCTCAGATTTTGAGGTTGCAGTTGCGGATCTTCATGTAATAACGGGCGGATAAAGGTAAATATCATAAAATGTCCGGTTACCAGCAGCAGCGTGATAAACAAACCGGTACGGATAACCGGGCGGCGCCACTGCGTTATAAACCGGCTTACAGCAGGTGCGTGTGTACAGGGCAAAGATGGCAGGCACACCATTTGTAACAGCAGAATAGCGAGGGAAAATGCGCTCATGATAGTGAAGACTCCCCGCCAGCCGGTCAGTTCCCCCAGCATGATACCTGCGGGGATGCCCAGTACGGAAGCCGCCGCCACGCCGCCAAAAATCAATGATGTTGCAGCGGCGACCGACCGGGCCGGCAACAGGCGGACGGCAATACCACCGGCTATCGCCCAGATCCCGCCGATACTCAGCCCGACAATAATCCGTGCGGCAACCAGTACATAAAAATGCCCAGCGAAAGCGGCACTGATATTTGCCAGCATCAGCAATGCCATCAGCAGCATCAGCAGGGAACGCCGGTTCAGCTGACCGGCAAATAAAATAACCAGCGGGGAACATAATGTCGCTACTATCGCCGGGATAGTCAGCAGCAGGCTGACTTGTGCCTGCGGCACATCAAAATCGGCAGCGATAGGGCTGAGTAATCCGACCGGCAGCATTTCGGTGGTGACAACCGCAAAGGTGGCAAGTGTGATGGCAATAACGGAAAGCCATCCCCGCCGTAATGATGGTAAAGATAAACAATGATTGGCTGACATACATTCCTCATAAAAAATAAACATAACTTGAGGCGTTAGTCTATCTGCGCCAATATGACAGATAAAGATGGGATATGGGGTAACACCGGGGACAAATCGTGGCAGATAAAAATCGCTTATTGCTGGATAATTTATTTGATGTGCTGGTTTTTGTGCGGGTTAGTGAAACCGGGAGCTTCACATCCGCAGCAGAAAAACTGCACATTTCCCGCTCGGCAGCCGGAAAATGTATTCAGCGCCTGGAAAACAGGGTAAGTACCCGCCTCCTGCACCGGACAACCAGGCAGATCCGCCTCAGTGAAGAAGGTGAGCGCTTTTATCTTCATGCAAAACGGATTTTATCTGAGGTGGATGATGCAGAAAATGCACTGCATGAAGGGCAGCAAACCCCGTCGGGCACATTACGGATTGACCTGCCTGTGGTATTCGGACGTCACTATGTGTTGCCGGTTTTACAGGATTTTACTGCGCAATGGGTGGATGTGGAGATTGATGTCAATTTTTCTGATGATTATTGTGATTTGGTACAGGAGGGAGTCGATGTGGCAATCCGCATCGGCGGAAACGATGACAGCCGCCTGGTACGGAAAGTATTGGCACCGCACCGTCTTATTACCTGCGCATCGCCGGATTACCTGGCACGGAAAGGTACACCGGAAACACCGGATGAACTGACCGCACATGAATGTCTGGTTTTTTGTCACCGCGGGCGGCGGGTTGCCTGGCAGTTCAGCCGGGATAAACAGATAATATCGCTGCCGGTCACAGGCAGGATGCGTTTGGGGGACACCGGCGCTATCCTGGATGCGGTGCTTGCAGGGAACGGCATTTGTCAGATTGGTGCATTTCTTGCGGGACCACAGATAGCGCAGGGTAAATTAATACCACTATTTAATTCTTTTTCAGTCCCCGGAGAACCGGTGTGTGCCGTTTACCCGTCAAAACAGTTTTTACCGCCTAAAGTCCGCCAATTTCTGGCATTGCTTGAAACCCGCTGGCAGGGTAAAGCAATATGGGAATATTAAGGAAACGGATGATGTAACTTGTGTGCGAGACGATATTATTCAGATATCCGGCTGTTATGATGAATATCGTTGACTGGTTAATAAGGATCGGGAATGGCTGACAAACAGTTTTTGCAGCAGGCGATTGCACTCGCACGCCGCAATATTGAAAAAGGCGGACGTCCGTTCGGCGCTGTTATAGTGAAAGACGGCAAAATTATCAGCGAAGGTGTTAATCAGATGGCTGAACTGAATGATCCGACGGCACATGCAGAGTTGCTGGCATTGCGCCATGCCGGACAGACACTCGGTCAGACCCGGCTGGAAGGTTGTGTGGTTTACGCCAGTGGTCAGCCGTGTCCGATGTGTCTGGCTGCTATGCGCATGGCAGGCATTACCCGGGCGGTTTATGCTTATTCCAATTCCGATGCACAGCCCTATGGCTTATCAACAGAGTTGATTGCCGTGGCATTGCGCGCGGATCCTCATGAGCAGACCGGATTTTCGTTTACACAACAAAAACCGGATGATGAGCCGTCTCTGTATGCACAATGGCAGGCGCATCAGCATTAAATTATCATAGGGACGGTCGCGGCTTCCGGCGGCGGCTGTTTCTGTTATAATCGTCCCTGCATAACCTGGTTATGTTCCTCTTCGTCTTTCCTGCGTTTACACTACTGTCATTGTGACAATATGTCTGTTCCTCCCCCCAAATATTGTTACCACTTATTTTTCCTGTCGTTTTATCTGCATTAACTTCCCCTGATGATGTGATTTTTATTTTCCTCGATCCTTTTAACCTTATTTCACGGGAATTTATGATGACTTCACCTTATTTACTGCCGGTGCTGGCAATGATTGTCTTTTTCACCGGTGTAACGGAATTTATGGTGTCACCGATGCTGACACCACTGGCAGAGGCATTTTCGGTTACACCTGCACAATCATCCTGGCTTATCGCGGTTTATACCTTATCTTACGCCGTCGCAGCTCCCTTTATGGGGCGGATTTCTGATCGTGTAAACCGCTATAAGTTGTTACAGGCAGCACTGTTGTTATTTGCCGCTGACGGGTTTGCACTGGCGCTGGCGCCGGGATTTGTGGCTGCTGCCGGGTTGCGGGTTCTGGGTGGGCTGGCTTCTGCAGCACTGATCCCGACCGTATTTGCACTGATTGCAGAACAGTTTCCTCCGTCACTGCGGGCAACAATTATGGGCTATGTTATGACAGGAATGACACTCGGTATTGTATCCGGGCCGGTTATGGCGGGTTGGCTGACAGCCCGTACGGGCTGGTATATGCCCTTTATTCTGACGGCGACAGGCGGGCTGATTATGTGGTTAATCTGTGTTTTTTTGTTCCGCAATATCAGTACCACGCTACTGTCGGTTTCTCACAAAACAGGAAAAATCCGCGATAACCCCCGGCTGATTGGTTTTCTGATGGCAAAAGGTCTGTGGAATAGCGTTGTTGTAACATTATTTGTCCTCAGTGGTGAGCTTTTGCGCCTGCGTTTCGGGTTACCGACAGAAATGGTCGGGTTTATCAGCGGAATATTTGGTGGTGGATTGCTTCTCGGAAATATATTACTGCCGTTTATAATACGCCGTTACAGAGCGGAATCGCGTTTATTACTGATAAGCCTGACAGGTATGACCCTGATGATTGCCGCGTTTATCCGCGGAACCGGTGGTCTTTACTACTCCTTGTTATGGATGATGCTCTGGGGCGGAATGCTGGGTATCGCGGCGCCCGTCAGTACATCTGTCGTGGCTGAACGTGCCGGGGCTAATAAAGGTGAGGCGCTTGCACTCTCTGAAAGTATGAATAATGTCGGTATTTTTATACTGTTACCTGGTGCGGCGGCATTACTGGCTTCACAGGGCAGCACGGTGTTATTGTTCGCGTCCGTCATATTATTGTGTATAGCCACCGGGCTGACAGGGTACTTAATCAGACCGGTAAATGGAAAATGGAAAAATAATAATGAGAGGCATTCGTGAGCAATATAACAGCGAGTATTACAGTTTTTTCTCCATTATAAATAACTGAGAGGATTGCTGTGTGGTTTCAAACGCAAGGGTGCCGGTTTTTATCATTCCCTGTGACTGATAAAAATGTTGTGCGCCGGTATTATTTTCCAGGACTTCCAGCCATAAACCAGGCTGGTTCCGGCTGCGGGCAAATGTTTCTATCAATCCAAAAACCGTTTTTCCGTAACTTTTTCCGGTTTCACCGGGTAAAAAATACAGTTTGTTCAGCAGCATTGCGCAATATTCGCTCCCTTCAGCCCGGCTATTCTCTGTTAATTTACAAAAACCGATTATTTTTTCATCAGCACAGATAAAAAACCAGAATACACCGGGTGTCGCCAGGCTTTGCTGCAAGGGCTCCGGGTGATATTCATTGTTCAAATAAGTATTTAGTTCTGCCACTGAATCCCAATAACCGGTAAAATGGTGTCGGTAAGCTTTGTCGCCCGCGTCACTGAGTACGGTGATTTCATCCGGTGTAACAGGCTGTAAAGTGAGTAATGCTGTCATTTGTGTTTACCTCATTAATTTTATTGTTTTAATATAATGATTTTTAGTGAAATATCTGATTTATCAGCCGGGTTTAAGGTTTTGTTATATCCGACCAGTGAACGATAACCCGAATAATGAGTGAAATAATGCCTCCTATATCAATATTATGCACTCGTTTTCCGAAAAAATTAGGAATTATCCCTATGGAACGGAAGGGTGGTAATTTGTTGATAATTATGGCGTTATGGAAATCAACATAAAATGACACGATAGTATTTGTCGTATCAGTGTGTTAAAACACAGTGTACTGAAAATCAGAAAAATAGTTTAATTGATTTTTTATAAAAGGATATTTTCAGATGATGTTCATCGACAGGGTCATTCACCTGGTGCTTAGTGGTATTATTATCGTCGGTGTTTACCAGTTTTATTTTTTTTACACAACGAAACATGGTACGGCCTGTTAAAACGTTTAATTCATCCATTGATGAAAAAATTCCTTTCTGGCCCTGGTGGTCATGGATATACAGCTTTCTTTATTATCCGGCTATTCTTTATCTGAACTGGATAATTCAGGACTCACGACAATTTATTATCATCGTATTCAGCTATGTGATTTTATTGTTTATGCAGATGTTTTTCTTTGTTGTCTACCCGGTTGCCGTACCCGCACACTGGCGTCAGATGAATACAGGGAAGAAAGCATCTGAGAAATTCTTGCAGTTTGTACAGAAATTTGATGACACTTCCAACTGTTTCCCTAGCATGCACGTATCCGTTGCCACATTAACGGCGTTACTGGCTTATGCATCACTGGGTCCGTGGGTGTTTATGTTCCCGCTGCTGATTGCATTGTCCTGTATGTTTACCAAACAGCATTATGTGATTGATTTACCTGCCGGCGCTGTACTGGGCTGGATTGCGTTCCAGTGTTATGTATTTTTGATTTAACCTTTTCCTTACGTTTGATTAGTAGACTCACTATTATTGGTACCCTTACTGACTTCCTTGCCGCATAATTATATGCGGCTTTTTTTTATGTGCGCTAACACAAAAGACCGGCAAAATGCCGGTCTTTTTAACTATCATACTATTGCTTTTTCAACGGCAATATCACTTCGCCATACGCGCGAATCCATCGGCTAAATCTGTTTTCAGGTCATCACTGGCTTCCAGTCCGATTTGCAGGCGCAATGTCAGTCCGCCGGGATTCCACTGCGTTACTGTGCGGTATTCTGCGCAGTCAAACGGGATGATCAGGCTTTCAAATCCGCCCCATGAATACCCCATTCCGAAAATAGAAAGACCATCCAGTAATTTCCCGATATCGTCTTGTGTAAATTTCGGGTCCAGCACAATGGAGAACAACCCGGAAGAGCCGGTGAAATCCCGTTTCCAGATCTCATGCCCCGGGCAATCAGGAAATGCCGGATGCAGCACCCGGATAACTTCCGGGCGTGCTTTCAGCCAGTGCGCCATATCCAGCGCCCGCGCCTGTGCTTCTTTCAGACGGATTGGCAGGGTGCGCAACCCGCGCAGGGCAAGGAAGCAATCTTCGGCACCCGGCAGCATGGCCATTAAATCATAAGTTTCCCGCAGTGCAGGCCACCATGCGGCATTGGCTGAAACAATCCCCATCAGTAAATCTGAGTGCCCGCCCAGGTATTTTGTCCCGGCTTCGAGAGAGATATCACATCCCATATCATGGGCGCGGAAGAACAATGGGGTCGCCCAGGTGTTATCTATAATCGTGGCGATATTATGGCGTTTTGCCACGGCCACAATCGCCGGAACATCCTGAACTTCAAAGCTCTGGGAGCCAGGGGATTCAAGGAAAATGGTGGCGGTGTTGCTCTGGATCAGCGATTCAATATCACTGCCTGCCATCGGGTCATAATAGGTGGTAACAATCCCCATTTTGTTCAGCAGCCCGTGGCAGAAATTACGGGTCGGGCGGTATACGCTGTCCGGCATCAGAAGGTGATCGCCGGTTTTCAGTGTTGTCAGCAATGCCAGTACAATCGCACCCAGCCCTGAGGGTGATAATACAGTGCCTTCAGCACCGGCAAGGGCGCTCCAGGATTGCTCTAAATTTTTGATGGTCGGCGTGCCCGCCGTGCCGTAGTTAAACTCAGCCCGGTTATTGAGCAGGGCATCCATGGTCGGAAACACCACGGTCGATCCCCGGTAAACCGGGGCATTAACAAAACCTGACTGCGTTGCCGGGTCACGGCCTAACTGAGTGATTTGTGTATCAATATGAAACTCGGAAACCGCTTTTTTCGTCATAAAATCCTCACACATAAACAGGGCTGTTCATACAGCATTATTCGAAAAATTTAAAGAACGGAGAGAGGCACAGTAACACACCAAAAAAAGATGATAAACCAGACTGTCGCCCCTTTGTATTTATGTAATACCGGCACGCGATACACCAGGTAGCACGGGATCAGGCAGGAGACGATGCCGAATAACGGGCCGCCGAGCTGCATGAAAAAGAGAATTGAAAAGCGCGTGGACACCCAGAACCACAGAGCCAGGATAACACCTGCGCATACGCTGTAATGCAATACGGTGTGATTGATTCGCTCCTGCGGCATAAAGCGGCTCAGAACGTTGACAACAATTCCTTTAATTGCTTCCTGGAAGCCCAGATAAATGCCGAGAAACGCGGTCAGGATAGCGAAAATATTGAGCATCGCCGTCATGACTTTCACAACGGAACCCGGAATAACCTGAGCGGCAATCGCCAGCGCAGAGATATTTTGTTCAAATGCGGAAACTGCTTGTTCATGACTGATTGAGAACGTGAATGAAAACGCAAAGAACAACACGGCAACGGCTAAAATAATGTAGGCGACACGGTTGGCGCGGATAGCCCGGTATGTCGCGATACGTTTATCTTTTTCCACCCGGCGGTAAGCAATGTTCATCGGGCTTAAAATCTGAACAAACAGGATAGAGAACAGTGTAAACGGCAGAGTCAGAAACACATCCCGCAGAAAAGGCAGAATATCAGGAAATGCCGTGATATTCGCGAAATTCCAGTATGGCACCATCACCACGCCGAGTAATACGATAATACCGAATTTCACAATCACCATCGGACCGGAAATTTTGAATAACAGGCGTTCACCCTGTGCGGCAATAACAACCAGGACTGTCAGAATAATCAGTCCGTACCAGACGGAGTCAGACCATAATCCTTCGGATAAACCAAATGTTTTAATATAAGACGCACTGTCAAATGTGACCGCCAGTGAGTAGGAGAACATGCCGTGAAGCAGCATCAGGAAATAAGCTATCCCGAGCGCTACTCCCCAGTTTTTCCCCAGATATTGGGTAATTACGCTGGCATAATCTTCACACTCATCTGATTCGGATAATGTGCGCAGATATAAGTTTTGCAGCCAGTAAATCGCCGGATAAGAGAGTAAGGTTGCCGCAATAAAGACCCAGATACCTTTAATGCCAACCTGAACCGGCATAAACACAATGCCGGAACCAATTGCCATACCGATACATAAAATAACCCAGCCGGTATCATATTTGGTAAACGGAATCTTTCGTAAATCGCTTTGTGAGTTTGCATCTGTCTGCATAGTCAATTCCTCAACGTTATAGATTTAATTATTAAAAAAGTCAGGAACAACGTGAATATATTTTTGTTGTATGGGTACAGTGGGTGTTATATACCCAACGTCATTCAAGATGCAGGAAGGCGGCAAACTCAGACCGTCGGGGGAGCATACACAAGTATGTGACCCAGCGGGCTGGGTGCAGCCAACGAACCTGCAGTTTGAATGAATAAGGGTAAAGCTGTTGTTATAGTAAGCGGGAATACGCAATCTGAACAAGGGTGACACTATGCTAATAAATAAAAACACTTTTGCGTTTAAAGCAAAAATAGACAGCTATGCGATTTTCCGGCACCTGGAACTTTTTATTAAAATTGTAGAGTGCAACAGCCTGAGTGGTGCGGCGAAAAAACTGAATGTGACACCTTCTTCAGTCAGTCGTGGGCTGCAACAGCTGGAAGAGCAGTTAGGTGTGGTATTGCTGAAACGAACCACCCGTAATTTTGTGCTGACAGAAGCCGGCCGCTATTTATTGCAGCGAGCGCAACAGTTACTGACGGATCTGGATGATTCATTAGTAAACACGGCCAGTTTTTATCAGCACGCACAAGGGCAGTTAAAAATAACCTGTTCGATTGCGTTTGGTGTCTGCCATTTAATGCAGCTTTACAGCGAATATAGGGAAAATAATCCGCAGGTGTGGCTTTCGGTTGATCTCAACGATGCATTAATTAATTTAAATGAAACTGACTTTGATATTGCATTACGAATTACCAGTCATCCGCCGGATAATTTTGCATTACGCAAATTGTGTAATATTAATTGGGTGTATTGCGGCAGCCGCCACTATTTTGAACAACATGGTATTCCCGAATCACCGGCAGATATTGCATTGCACCGCTGTTTAATTAATCCGAATATTCCTGATACCTGGCGGATGACAGACAAAGATGGCGTGGCATTTCCGCTGGCTATTAATAATGTTATTGAGGTAAACAGCAGCCTGGGATTACTGGAAGCGGCACGTTGTCATCAGGGGATTGTATGCCTGCCGACATATATGCTGGGTGATTATATTAATAACGGAGAGTTAATACCGGTGCTGACGGACTATAACCCGAAAACAACACCGTTTGCGCTTTATGCGTTGTACAGCCCGGCGCATACTCACGCGCCGAAGATCAGGACATTTATTGATTTTCTGGCGGATAAGCTGCCGTCAGATCCGCCGTGGGACAGTTGGATGCATCAGGACAGAGGTGGTAACTCACCTGCATAAACATAATAGGTTTCAGTGACATCATGACCGCCCCAGTCATAAGGCTGTGCCGCAATACGCTGTAAACCTTTATGCTCATAGAACCCGAAATCAGAATCACTGTCAGTCCAGAGGAAATAGCGGGCAGCATTGTTATCGCGTAAATAACGCATGGCGTGCTGCCAGAGCTGGTTGCCTATCCCGCGTCCGCGGTAACGGGCATCAATCATAAACAGATTCAGCGAGGCATCAAAAGGGTGTTCACAGTGTGCCAGTAATTCCCCGTTAATAATCAGGGTATTAAGATACAGTTCGAACAGACTTTCTTCCTGAACCGGCTCTTTGGCAATAATGTTTTTCAGGGCGCGGTACTGACGGGTTTTGGCATTCACTTTTTGTATCAGATCGGGGGCTGCGGTAACCGCCATAATCCCTGCAATTGCCTCCCCGTCGCGGACCACAAAAATACGCGAAGAGGTCAGAATGACATCATCGAGCAGAAATTCCGCCATCGGCAGAACTTTCTCTTTCGGGATCCAACTGCGGTAGTCCCAGGTTGTGATAATTAGCTCATTAATCTGTGTGATATCAGTGTCAGTGATATTGTGTAACTCGCTGTAATTCAGTGCCTGAGTGTCACTCATGCGGATATTGCCTTCTGAAGTAATTGTCTGCTGATTATTATATCGTTTGAGTTATGACTACCGCAAACTATCCTGTCCGGTTTAGCAATTGCGCGGCAATAATAAAGAGATTAGAGTGTTCAGCGCATCCGTCTTTCTTGTCTGATAATCAGGTGGCTAATGACTTCTCCGCACGATCGTGTCCGTATTATTGATACCATAACTCTTTCCGATAACTGGTATATCCTCAGAAAATATGTTTTTGATTATCTGCGCAGTGACGGCACCTGGCAACGTCAGGAGCGGGAAGCGTATGACCGGGGTAACGGCGCGGTTATTTTGCTCTATAACCGCAGTAAAAACAGTGTGATACTGATACGTCAGTTCCGGTTTCCCGTGTTCATTAACGGGCACGACGGTTTTTTGATTGAGGCCGCCGCCGGTCTGCTGGAGGAAAAAGACCCGGTATCGCGTATTAAAGCGGAAGCTGAAGAAGAAACCGGGTTTCATATCACCGAGGTGGAAAAAGTCTTTGAAGCTTTTATGAGTCCGGGATCAGTGACAGAAAAACTCTATTTCTTTATGGCGGAATATCAGGACAATAACCGTCTGAATAAGGGCGGCGGGCTGAAAGAAGAGGGGGAAGATGTCGAAGTACTGGAAATGAAGTTTGATGATGCCCTTGCCGCTATCCGCAGCGGTGACATTAATGACGGAAAAACCATTATGCTGCTGCAACATCTGGCATTATCCGGGAGAATGGCATGATGTACAGGTTGGTGCAATGCGAAGCAGAATAATCATGAAAACAGTAATGAAAACAGTTAAATATCTATTTCTTATCCCAGGTCTGCTTTTGCCCTTATCTGCCGGTGCCACACTATTACCGACAGAATCGCCCGTCAGTGTGGTACTGGATTTTTACCGCCTGAATTTACAGGATTCATCATCCGGTGGGTATGATCAGAGTGTAAAACAGTATGTTACACTGACGTTACAAAAAAAATATCAGTGATTCAATTAGTTGTAATTATGACAGTGATGATACCGACCAGGCACTGTGTGATATACCACGGCCCTGTAAAACCACAGAGAATCACTCAGCCTGCCTGTGGGGCGATAACTGGGTTGAAAATGATGTGAATTATTACACCAAATCACAAGATATTTATGATTCCTGGGTAAATTACCGCGATGCGCATACCGAATCACAAACAGATGAAATGGCAACGGTGCTGGTAACACTCGGTAATCCACCGGATGAATTATTGCCGCTGCGGGTGACCGTCATTAATGAAAACGGACACTGGAAAATTAATAATGTGGCGTTGATAGCACAGTAATTTTCCGGAAAACGGGATAGTTCGCTGATATCCGGCATATTATTTTAGTTATGGTAAAATCAGGAGAGGAACCGCACGCGGTATATGGCATTCCATCATCGTGCAGTGGTTTGCAGAATATTATGGCTTTACGAGAGAAAGACAATGCCATCGCCATTAGCGGGCTGGTTATTTTAACACTGATCTGGAGTTACAGTTGGATCGCCATGAAACAGGTCACGCGCTACGTTGATGCGTTTGATTTTACGGCGATGCGCTGTGTATTCAGCGCCATTATGCTGCTGCTGGTGCTCTATATCCGTTCGCGTGTGACAGGGCGCAAAATCCGGTTTACTCCGTTTAGTTACACGCTGGGAATTGCTGTGCTGCAAACCTGCGGCATGGTCGGGCTGGCGCAGTGGGCGCTGGTCAGCGGCGGTGCCGGAAAAGTGGCGATCCTCAGTTATACCATGCCGTTCTGGGTAGTCATTATGGCGGCAGTTTTTCTGGGCGAGCGGATGCGCCGCCTGCAATATGCGGCTATTGCAGTGGCTGCCGCCGGGCTTGTGTGTGTCATCCAGCCCTGGTCCCTTGATTTTTCATCAATGAAAAGTGCCTTTCTGGCGATTTCCTCCGGGATAAGCTGGGGGGCGAGCGCTATTGTGGCGAAAAAATTATACCGTCGCTATCCGCAAGTGGATTTGCTCTCTCTGACTACCTGGCAGATGGTCTATGCCGCCGTTGTTATGACAATTGTGGCTTTACTGGTTCCGCAGCGGGAAATTGACTGGCAGCCTTATGTGTTCTGGGCACTGAGTTACAGTGCAATACTGGCGACCGCTGTTGCCTGGAGCTTATGGTTATTTGTTCTGCGGAAATTGCCTGCCGGTATCGCCAGCCTGAGTACATTAGCCGTGCCGGTGTGTGGTGTTCTGTTTTCCTGGTGGTTATTGGGTGAGGAACCGGGACGGACAGAGGCGACAGGAATTATCATGATTGTGCTGGCACTGGCTGTGATAAGCATTAAATTACCCAAAAAATCAGCATAAATACTTATACAAAACGTCATTCAAGATGCAGGAAGGCGGCAAGGAGCAGATATGTCAGATACACAACCCCGGGGGCAGCTTCATTTTTTCTGCGGCAAAATGGCATCGGGAAAATCCACGCTGGCAAAACAGTTAGTCCGCGAAGAAAGTGCCGTTCTTGTGACAGAAGATAGCTGGCTGGCGGCACTGTATCCCGGGGCAATAACCCAACTTGCCGATTATATTGAGAAAAGCGGATTACTGAAGTCTGTTCTCGCACCGCACCTGACCGATCTTTTGCGTGCGGGGAATACACTGGTACTGGATTTTCCGGCGAATACACCTTCACAGCGCAGGTGGCTGAAAGGGCTGGCAGAGCAGGCGGGGTGTCAATATTGCTGTCATGTGCTGAGTGCAGACGATGACGAATGCAAACGACGGCTGGCGGTGCGCAACCTGACAGGTGAAAATCCGTTTATCACTTCAGCAGAACAATTTGACCTGATCACCGCACATTTCAGCTATCCGGCAGAAGAAGAGGGGCTGGTGGTCAGTTACCGCTGAATCGGCTAAGTTGATCGGCAAGTAAGGTTTTGACCAGCCAGACAGCTTCACTGATAACTTTAGGCTTCAGTGCCGGGTCTTTGATCATCATGATGCATAAAGACTCGGTCGCCCCGAAAATCATGATAGCCGTCCATTCCGGAATCCGGAAATTTTCCGGCAGGTATGTTTGCAGCGAACGTTGAAGGATCTGACAGAAAAAATCCTGCACGTCTAATCCGATATCTGAAAATTCCGGATACGCTTTCAGTGCCGCCACAGTGGCGTTAAAGGCTTCCCCGTCATCCGCCATACATTCAAAATAAGTGGTAATACATACGGTTACCGCATCTTTCAGATCAGAAATCGGCTGGTCCATCTGCGCATTCATCCGGGCGGTAAGGGCATCATCACTGTATTTAAACAGTGCATGCAGCAGGGATTTCCGGTTGCCGAAATGCTTATAAGTCACCGGTTTGGTGACACCGGCTCTCTCTGCCAGCGTGATCAATGTCAGCGCATCGGTTCCTTTTTCCAGAATGATGGAGTTGGCGACATTCAGCAGTTGGATCTGGCGCTCATCGCGCTGTAAACGTCCGGACAAGTCCGTCTCCTTGTTGTTGTTGTATAAAAAAAATTTAAAAACAGGAACCCGGAAAGTGTATCACAGACTCGCAGGGCAAATCAGGCAGTAAAAAAAGTTCTGAAAACGCTTTACAAGTTACCAAAGGTAACATATAACTATACTAAAGGTAACTTACAATATTCATCTGTTATTAATCAATATATACCCAACGTCATTCAGAGTGCGGCCAACGAACCTGAAATTTGAATGAACAAGGGTATAATTTAGTGAGGAAGTACCATGCCGTGGATTTTATTAATTACTGCCGGTCTGTTTGAAGTCGTCTGGGCATTTACCATGAAGCAGTCTGAAGGCTTTACAAAACTAGGTCCGTCAGTGATAACCATCATCGCGATGCTGATCAGTTTCGGGCTGCTTGCCGCTGCAATGCGTGTATTACCGCTGGGCACCGCATATACCATCTGGACCGGTATCGGGGCGATTGGCGCCTTTATTGTTGGGATCACAATTCTGGGCGAACCGGCAAATATGATGCGGATACTTGCCGGGGTGCTGATTGTGTCCGGCCTGGTACTGATGAAACTATCCAGCCCGGCGTAATAATGCCTGTCTGAGTTTGTAAATAGTTCTGTGTTGACTGCCGGCAAATGTTGCCGGCTTTTTTGTGCTTACAGTAACGGCAGTTCCCGTAACTGAATAACATTCTTCATCACCAGTGTGGACGTCAGGCGCTGGACTCCCGGCATAGCGGAGAGCTTGCTGTCATAAAGCCGCTGGAATGCATCAATATCTTTCACCACAATCGTCAGCATATAGTCCGGGTCACCAAACAGCCGTTTTGCTTCAATGATATACGGAACATCAACAACCGCTTCTTCAAATTTGCGCATGCTTTCCTGATTGCCGTCTTTCATGGTCACAAAAACCAGGGCTGAAAAATTCAGTCCCAGTACCCGTGGGTCAAGCTGTGCGCGGTAATCACAAATTGCCCCGGATTGCTCCAGTGCTTTCAGTCTGCGGTGGCAGGGGGAAAGACTCAGACCGACGCGATCTGCCAGTTCAGTGACAGTTAATCGTCCATCGAGTTGTAATTCAGAAAGGATCTTCCTGTCAAAGCTGTCCATTGGCAATTTTCTTCCAAAAATAAGGTAAATCAGGGGCTGATTAGCAAGCACATTCTATCCGATTAACGATATTCTTCCTATCAGTTTCCGGTGAAGGACACAGGTATACGGAAACGGATTTTAAAAAGTGTCAGAATGACCCGGCAATAAGCCCCCGCCGGGTCTGACTAAATAAAAAACCCCGTTTCATGGCTCTGAAACGGGGTTTTTCTTATTCTGAAAATGACCGGTTGCGCTGGTGGTTATTATAAAATATAAACGATGGTAAGTGGATTTGTTACCTATTGAAATATAATGATTAAAAATTTTAAAGATAACCACCTTTCAGTGACATCAACACTATATTCTGTTTTTATGCCTTTGGGATTTATTTATCAGATTCAGAAACCTGATGATTCAATTTTATTTATTGATAGCTGTATTTTTTCGTTATTGTTCATGTGATTGTTAACTGAAGCATTTTGTTGAATCGTTTATTTTCATGTGAATAGCCTTATTTTGTGTATCCAATTGATTTTAAACAATCAAATGGCACCTTAAATTAATGAAACAATATTTAAAATTATAGTTCCGGTTAATTGTTCTGATATCCCCGCCTATCTCTCTCTGTTAAGTATTAGATCTCACCTTTTCTGCAAAACTCAATATAAGTCATTTATTCTGTGTCCATTCGGGTTTCATCCGCGCCGGAGAATACTTTACATATTGTTAAGCTAATCTTATGATTTTGGCGCTATCACCATGCGCACTGGCTGATGACGATGCAACGTCAGATAACTCATTGTTATTTTTACTTTATAAGGAATTTATCATGCCAACTCCGTGCTATATCTCCATTAACGGCAAAACACAGGGCAATATCACTGCCGGTGCCTTTACTGCTGAATCTGTCGGTAACATTTATGTGCAGGGTCACGAAGATGAAATGCTGGTGCAGCAGTTTGACCATGTTGTGACTGTCCCGACGGACCCGCAATCCGGTCAGCCATCAGGCCAGCGTGCACACCGTCCGTTCAAATTCACCGTAGCACTGAATAAAGCGGTTCCGCTGCTGTATAACGCCTTGGCGTCCGGTGAAATGCTGCCGAAAATACAACTGAAATGGTACCGCACCTCAGTCGAAGGCAAGCAGGAGCATTTCTTCACCACGTCTCTGGAAGATGCGACCATCGTCAATATCGACTGCAAAATGCCGCACTGTCAGGAACCGTCCAATACGGATTTCACTCAGTTGATTGAGGTGTCTCTCTCTTACCGTAAAATCGACTGGGAGCACACAGTTTCCGGTACCTCCGGGGCTGATGACTGGCGTGCGCCGGTCGAAGCGTAATTATTTCATTCACACCATACATTCATCCCGGATGTGTGGTGTTTCTGCATTATTGCACTGACGCCAACAGGTTCCGGAGCTGGTATGTTTGCTGAAGACCGAAAAAAAAAGACGGCGGGGGCTGCTGCCGTGCTGAATAATAATGTGATGCAACAAGCAGGAGACGCGACAGTATCAAAAACTGCCGGTTCACTGCTGCCCGGCGGTTCGTTGTCCGGTCTGGTATTTACCTGTAAAATCGGGCGGTTACCGGAGCAGACCTTTCAGGTCACTGAATTCACCCTCAGCGAAGCACTCTCCTCCCTGTTTACCCTGTCAGTCAGTGCCGTCAGTTTGCTGCCCTCCATTCCTTTTGATGATCATCTCGGCTCGGCGGCATCACTGACGGTGATCCGTGACGGCGTAAAAGTCCGTACCGTACAGGGGCTGCTGGCGTCGGCGGAGCAGGGAAATACGGACGGTAACAAAACCTGGTATCATTTTATTATCCGCCCGGAAATGTGGGTGATGAGCCTGAATCAGGACAGCCGGATTTTTCAGAAACAGTCTGTGCCGGACATTCTGGCGACACTGCTGAATGAAGCGCATGTCAAATGTGATAAAAAATTCTATCAGGATGAACTGCATCAGAAGCGGGATTACATCACGCAAAAACGCGAATCTGCTTATGAATTTTGGTGTCGCCTGGCGTATGAAGAGGGGATTAATTTCTGGTTTGAAGAGGGGCCGAAACTCTTTTACAGCGATAATCACCTTGGCATGACCGCCGGTATTCATCTGATCTATAACCCGCAGGCAGACACAGATACCCGTGACAGCACCGCATCCTCCTGGCGTTACACACAAACACTGTGCAGTGATGTGTTTATCCAGAAAGATTACAACCCGGACCGTCCGTCCTACCCGTTTCAGCATCAGGTCACGGGTAAGGTGCATAAACAGCACGCTGTGTACGAAAGTTACGGTCGTTGCCGCGATGACGAGACCGGCAAACCCTTTACTCAGCTGCGCTACGAGCAATCTCAAAACCAACGGCAGACCGGAGCCGCCAATACCAACTGTTTTTCCCTCAGACCCGGTAAAATATTCACGCTGAATAATCACCCGTCGGCGGCGATGAATCAGTCATGGCAGGTGATCAGCGTCAGCCATCGCGGGGTGCAGCCGCTGGCGGATAACGGCGGCGGGGACGGTACGCAGTTTTCCAACACCGTCCGGTTTATCCCGGGAACTCAGGAATGGCGTCCGCCGTTTCGCTTCCGCCCTCAGGCGGACGGTGACGAGCTGGCAACGGTTGTCGGGCCGGAGGGCGAGGAAATTTACACCAATGAGCAGGGGGCGGTAAAAGTGTATTTTCACTGGGATCGCTGCGGTCAGCCCAATCACAGCGCCTCCTGCTGGGTTCGGGTGGCAATGGGCTGGAATGGCGGGGGATATGGGTTTATGTCGATCCCGCGTATTGGTCAGGAAGTCATTATTTCTTATCTGAACGGCGATATCGATAAACCGGTTATTACCGGCTGTACCTACAACGGGCGAAATCGCCCGCCACTGGATTTACCAAAAGAGAAAACCCGCACTACGTTTCGTACACAAACTCATAAAGGTGACGGCTTTAACGAGCTGCATTTTGACGATTTAGCCGGGGAAGAAGAAATTTATCTGCATGCACAGAAAAATATGAATGTGCATGTTGAACATGATGTCACCTGGCATATACAGCACGATCTGAAACAGAGAATTGATAACAACAGTCACACGGAACTGGCGGGTGATGAGCACGTCATAATCAAAGGCTCACAGAAACATCAGACAACCGGTGATGTTTCGCTGCATATCAAAGGTGAACAGCACACCAGGGTGGATAAAAATCTGGTCACCGAAAGCGGGCAGCAAACCCACCACCTCAGTGATGGAAAAATCATTATTGAGGCGGGAACGGAAATCACCCTGAAAGTCGGTGATAGCTTTATCCGCATCACACCGGGAGCGATTTTTACCTCCGGAAACCTGAATATCGGTGACAGCGGTCCGGGCACCGGCGCCCCGGTAACACTGATGTCGCCGGAAGGTGTTTTGCCTGCCAAAGCACCGTATCCGGTGAAAAAATATTGTGCGGTTGCGGCTCAGACAGCAGGAAGCTGGATTATAAAATCAGGAGAATAAAATGGCCGGACTGAACACGACACAATGGCTGACAGAAACCGATCCTGCACCTATATATCTGATGGTGAATACACAAGCAAAACCGAATCCGGTTGAAATACTGTATGCAAATGACTGGATTGAGGATGCATTCCGAATTTATGACAGCACCCCACTGGCACATATCACAGAGCAAAGCCCCTGGCTTATCCTGTTGAAACAATCATCATATCCGGCACTCGGAAGATTAATGGACAGCGGTGTTTTCAGTGATCCGTCATGGGGCTGGGCATACCGCAGCAGTCAGTCATTACAGGAAAATCTCGATCACTGGCGTCGCCGTCAGTTAGTTACCCTGAAAGGAAATACCGTTATTCTTCGCCTCGCTGACAGCCGGGTCGCGGGTATTTTATTTCCGGCAATGAATAAAGAGGACTGGCGGATACTGATGACACCGGTAGCGCGGGTATTAGTTACCACACCAGAGCTGAAAGCATTTCACTCACTTGCCACTCATTGCGACTTACCTGCACCGGAAATACAACATCTGCCGTTTGAGGTAAAACCACATCTGATCAGGGCATGGCAACAATCGACACAGGCACTGATATTTTATGCGGATAATATCGCCTGTGAGCTGTGGGAAAACCAGCCGGAAGAAGCCCTTATACTGGATACCCCGGAAGGTGAGTTAATGCATCGTCTGGATATTTGGTTTCGGCAGCAGTTATCACTTATGACCGATATTAATTTTCTCACTTATGAGGATTTTCTCCGCCATGCAAAACATAAGGGATGGATGCCGTCAACTGACGGAGGGATGATGTGAGTGAAATAAGGGATTGTATTGATTGTGATAATTACCGTTACTGGCTGGAAATTCAGTTAACGGATGATGTCGGTCAGCCTCTTGATAATCTGCCGTTTACGCTGAAAGAACGGGGAACGGATAAATCGGTATCCGGTGTAACCGATGAACAGGGGCTTTTCCGGGCAGAAGGGCTGTCTGCCCGTCCACTGATGCTGACAGCCGATGCTCAGAGCCTGGCGGATAAATTAACAGCTGATAATCCCGGACGCCCTTTGCCGTATCCGGAAGACTCGCTGAAAAGCTGGTGCCGGACACAGGGGCATATTCTCAATGAGGATAATGTCGCCGGTACGTTCAGTAATGAATTACCTGAACGTATTTATGATATGTCTCCACCTCAGATATCCCGCCTCAGTGATTACCGAAACCGGCATGAAGGTTATTTCCTTATCTGGCCATATAGTCACCGGCGGGTGATTGCCATCCGGCGGATCACTGAAAAAGTCTATGCTAAGTCAGTACAGCGGGGAGCCGGAAATACGGATGCCGGGACTGAGACGGAAAGACTGGATAATTTCGGTCAATATCAGACTCAGCCATTACTACCGGATCAACCGGTTGCTGAGGCCGGATTTCCGATCCATTACATGCTTCAGTTAATGGGAAACACGTTATCCGGCGGTGCCGCCGGGCAGCCGTATCCCGGTCTTCAGAAGACCCGGCAGAATGATGATGATTTTTTCCAACAGGAAAATTCCCCCCGCAGCGAAATGTCCGCGCAGTCGCAGCGCAAATTTATACTCACCTTACTTAACACCGTATTGCCTGTCGGGATGTTTATTGCGAAAGAGTACGCCAGTGACTCACTGACCTATGACGATCTGGCTGAAAAAGCTAAAAATAATGGTACGGCAACAACCCGTGTCCGGATTAAATATCAGGAAAATACGGCAACCGGCGAACAGGACGTGGTGTCTTACGCCACAAAAGGCAGTAACGATCAGGTCCGGGTGCGTATGGGTGTTAAGGCGCCGGAATCTGAAGCGGATGAAATCCGGATGAGCAGCCGGGCTTACCGTTCGGACGGTCTGCCAACCCCGCAATCACTGGCGACTATTTATAAATTTGCGTTGGATGACGGAAATATTATCTATCTGGGTGTAGATACAGATAATAAATTCGTTGAGCTGACATCCTCCACACATCCGGACGAATTCGGCGGACGGGGCTGGCATACCGGCGGAGAAGTTGACAAAATAGATGTCCCGGCAGATACCGGTAATCACAATCCGTACCTTCCCGGAAAAACGGACAGCTCCGGCGGATTTCAGGTACATAATAACGGACCGGTGATTCTGACCAGCCCGGCACCGGATGAGCAGGGATTTAATGACTATATCCTGATCACACCGATAGCCGATGTTCCGGCGATTTATGTGTATTTGAGTGAGATGGTTGGGGATAATGGAGAAGAAAAACCGCCCAGTATAAAAGTAGTTAACGATAAATTCTTAAAGAACAATAACATAGATGCTCATCAAATAAAGAAAGATTTTCTTGGCTCTAAGGCTGAAATTAAGCATTACGATATTTATGCAGATAAGGATAGTGGTCAGTTATGGATATTCAGGAAAGGTGGTAAAGGTGAAGGTATTCCAACCGGTGAGTTCATTAATAAATAAAGAGTGTTTTTATGAATAAAACAACAGTAAAAGCAGAATTTTCAATTTATGGTGATGATTTTAATCCTGATGAAATAACTGAGTTACTCGGGATTTCACCGATGGAAGTAAATTTAAAAGGTACTATTAACGGAACAAGAAAAAAGACCAAGTACAGAAACAAACTGGTCAATATATACAAGGAAAGAAGAATCTTATGATGTAAAAGAACAAACAAGAAAAATAATATCAATTTTAAATGATAAGGTCATCATTCTTAACGAAATAAAGAAAAAATATAATATTTCATTTATGCTATCTCTTTTGATTGAAGTGGAAAATGGAGAAAAACCAGCAATTTACTGGACGCCAGAAACAAATTACTTTCTGGGGTCAATTGGTGCTGAAAGTTCAGTTGATATTTATATATATAGCTAGATATTGACTATGTGTTAAATTTATCTTTAGCTACATTGTATATTTTTTATGTAATGCCAATAATAATGATGTTGAACTGACATCCTCCACAGATCCTGATGAATTCGGCGGACGGGGCTGGCATACCGGCGGAGATATTGACAAAACAGATGTCCTGTTGACACCGGTAAAGAAATGGTCTGGTTCCGGATGCAGGATTACAACCGGAAAACGCTAATCAGGACTGTTTCAGATAAAGAAAAATGGACAACACTATCAGCCCGAATTGCTGATTTTTTATTTACCGATTGTTTTTTAAGATATTTTACATCATCGGCATTTGTATCATCTTATTTTCAGTCATTTTACTTTCAGTTTTATGAAGTTATTCGTGAAAATCATTATATCTATTTTAATATATTGTATGAACATAACCAACATCATCTTCTTCCGAAAAAAGCACTGTTACTTAATAATAAGTTAATGAAATAATAAGATGGTTCTAGTATTTCATAAAATTCAAATGAGGTATCTTCCGTGAAAATATATTAAAAATGAACACCACAGGGATATTTTCAGATGTATGCAGTAGAAATGGAGAATGTTCATAAAAGCTATTTTCTCGGAAAAATCCGTGAGACAGCATTAAGAGATATTAGCCTTAATATTACTTCGCAGTGTTTTACTGTATTGTCCGGAAAATCCGGCAGCGGAAAAACGACATTACTTAATTTAATCGGTGGACTAGATACTCCGGATGACGGACATATTACGATTGCCGGTCATGCAATGAATAAAATGAATGATAACCAGCGCAGTACATTCAGAGAACAGCATTTAGGGTTTATTTTTCAGAATTTCAATTTAATTCCGGTCTTGACGGCCTATGAAAATATTGAGATTCCACTAATCCTGCAGGGGTGTCCTCCGGCAAAACGCAGGCTGGCAGTGATGGCAATGTTAGAAAATGTCGGTCTTGAAAATAAAATAAACTCTCTCCCTAATCAGCTTTCAGGGGGACAGCGGCAACGCGTTGCAATTGCCCGCGCACTGATCCATAAACCCGTATTAGTCCTGGCTGATGAACCGACTGCTAACCTCGACAGTAAAACGAGTAAATCAATTTTACAGCTTTTGAGAGAGCTGCAGACCGAATATAAAACATCGGTTGTTTTTTCGTCGCATGATCCGCTGGTACTTTCAGCAGCAGATGATATTTATTTAATTAATGACGGTATGGTTACCCATCAAATCCGGGATATGACTGATGCAAACAACTAAACTTGCTCTGCGCAATCTTCTCCGGAACAGACGGCGTACCTGTTCTACATTATGTGCGATTATTATCGGTGCGGTCAGTATTCTGCTATTTGGTGGATATAATCATTCTATTGAATACAGTCTGAGGACCACCTTTATCCGTGATATCGGTCATCTTCAGATTCAGCATAAAGATTATTTTCTTCAGGGTATTGCGAATCCTCAGGAATACAGTATCCGCCGCTACCAGGCTATTATTGATGCCATTTCCACAGACCCCGTATTAAGCCCGATGATTAATGTCAGCGCGCCTGTTCTTCTGATGAACGGAATTGCGGGTAACTATTCTGCCGGTACATCCCGGCCGGTATTAATTTATGGCACCGATGCAGTCAGTCAGCAGAAATTATCTCAGTGGGACGAATACCAGTTGGGTAAAGATATTCGTGCGCGCAATGCACTGGATAAATCAATTAGTGATGCCGGATTAACCGGGAATGGCCTGAGTCGGCTGCTGAAATTAGACGAGCCGGAAAATAGCCATATTACCGGTACCCGCCGGACTGATACCACTGCGGATGCGCTGCCTGATGATCTCGCTGAGTTGGTTCAGGATACCCGTGGTCAACGCAAAACCGGGGCGGGAAAATATATCGAATTGCTGGCAGCGTCTGCTAACGGCGCCCCCAATATTGTCAGAATTAACGTTACCGGTCACCAGCCGCAGGCGGCTCGTGAGCTGGATGACAGCTATGTGAATATTCACCTGAAACAGGCACAGCAGCTTTTATTCGGACAGGGTGAACCGGGTGTCACCGCGATTGTTCTGCAACTTAATCATTATGACCAAATGGATGAAGCCAGAACGCGCTTACAGCAGTTGCTGACTGAAATATCGGCTGATGAACCGCTGGCAGTGCTGGATTTTATGCAGTTGCAACCACTGTATAATCAAATTCTGGCCATGTTCGGAAAGTTATTCAATTTCCTGCTGGTGATTATTCTCTGTATTACGTTATTTACTGTCGGTAATACGATGAGTATGGCCGTTCTGGAGCGGACAGTTGAAATTGGTACGCTGAGGGCTATCGGATTAAAACAGCGGGATATTCAGAGCATGTTTCTTAATGAAGGTATTCTTCTGGGGATTATAGGTTCTGTCACCGGGGTTATTTCCGCTCTTATCATTGCTTATATTATCAATCTCTCCGGTCTGACCTGGCAGCCCCCGGGTGTTATTGCCCCGATTCCTATCCGGATAAAAGTATGGGGTGAACCGCTGATGGTTGCCGGTGTTATCGGAACGCTGATGGTTGCCGCCGTATTTTCTTCCTGGTGGCCATCAAGAAGAGCCGCGGTTGTCTCTATTGTTCAGGCATTACGATATACATAATGCAATATACCCAACGTCATTCAGGATGCAGCCAACGAATCCGCAGTTTGAATGAATAAGGGTATAAAAAAAATTAATCAGATCACAGGACGTAATATACCATGATATTTCAGACAAAATGGTCCGCCCCGTTGTGCCTCGCATTTGTATTTTTATTTGCAGGAATACGCCCGGCGCTGGCAGATATAAATGCGCAGGATATTCTGAAGAGAAGCGACATTGTCCGCAATCCGCAGCAACCATTCACGCTGGTCACAACATTAATCAGCTATAAAAATGGCACTCAGCATGAAAAAAAGTGAACTGCGGCTTTATTCCCGCCCGGATCCTCACGGCGGACAGTATCACAGCCTGCTGCGGTTTATCAGCCCGCAACGTGATGTGGGAAAACTGACATTAAAAAGCGGGCGCGACCTCTGGTTGTATGATCCTAACAGCAAAGCCAGTGTGCCTATCTCACCACAGCAGCGGTTGTTAGGTCAGGCATCAAATGGTGATGTTGTGACGGCAAACTGGGCGGCAGATTACAGTGCGGCAATTATAGCGGAAGAAACTATTCAGGATGGATATAAACAGGATCGTGAATGTTATCGTCTGCATTTAACTGCAACGAATCCGGATGCTGCATATCCGTCCATGGAGCTGTGGGTCGATAAAACCAATTTTAAGAGCCTGAAAGCTGAGTTTTATGCCGTTAACGGTAGTCTTCTGAAAACCACTTTTTACCGGCGCTATGAAGAAGTCTTAGGCGGAGAGAGACCCACTGAAGCGGTAATTATTGATGGTATGAATTCGCAGTTGGTGACGGTTATCCGTAATCAGCAATTTGAATGGCGTGATGTGCCGGAGTCCTGGTTCCAGCGTGATTTTTTACCACATATCAGGGATGACTGATTTATGTGGAAGCATCACAGTTACCTGATTGCCGGTGTATCCTGTCTTGCAGGCAGTGCATTATTGCCGGCGGTGGCTGCTGAGGGCATGGATACGTCGGTATTGCAGGCGCTCGATCTTGCGGATAATACCGTCTTTGAAAAGGCGGAAAACAGCGCATTATCCTTGTTTACAGAAGCCGCTACGGTGATAAATGAGGCAGGCAGCAATGTGCAGCGCCTGTCTCTGGATCTGCGCCTGGATACTCAGCTGTTCCCCTCAGGATCTGATAAGGTCCGGTTTGTCTTATCCAACCGGACGGATAGCCGTTTTTTTGGTGCACTGGGGCATAACGGGAATGTCAATGTACTCAGGGAAGCCTATATCAGTTATAAAATGTCATCCGTGACTATCGTGGATGCCGGGCGTATTAATACGCGTTATGGTGTGGCTCTGGGTTATAACGACGGATTTTCTTGGCAGGAATACGGTCAGGTCAGCTATTTCTGCTGATCCTGAAAGTTTGCGTACCAACCGGCTGGGTAATGTCATGATCCGGCTTCAGCAGTTCTGGGATAAGGCTGCCGTAACCGCCATTATTTCACCAAAGCTCGGGGATAAACCGAATAAAGCTGCGTTCAGTCCTGACTGGGGCGCCAGTAACCCTGAAGACCGCCTGTTGTTATCAGCAAGCTATAAATTCGGGGATAATTTTAATCCTCAGGCTATCTATTATCACGAGGCCGGCAGCCAGCCGCAGTTCGGGCTTAATGTCTCACGGGTTCTCAGTCGTTCCGTATTGATGTACACGGAGTGGGCCGGTGGTCGGCAGCCACTGGCATGGCAGAAAGCCTTACCGGAAAATCAGCAGGAAACCAGGTGGCGTAACCGTGCCGCAATCGGCACAACCTGGACGAGCGATAACCAACTGACATTGCGCCTGGAAGGGCATTACAACGGCAGTGCGGATAATAAAAAAGCGGCAGATCAGTTATCGCGGATCCCTCCGTCCGTGCTGAATCCGGCCGATCTGACCAATAAAATGCCGGATATTATGGCATCACGCAAATCCGTGTTATTCCAGGTCTACCAGAAAGATATTATTGATAATTATGATGTTAACCTGATTTTGCAACGCGACCTGCAACAACATAAAAACATGGGTTTTGCTGAGATACGCCGACATTTCGGTTCTGCGGATGTTGCTGTGCAGTGGCAGAAAACCTATGCACTGAAAGAAAACGACGGGTTTGATGTCAGGCCTGAGCAGCGCTGGCAGCTATCGGTTAATTATTATTTTTAAATATACCCTTATTCATTCAAACCGCAGGTTCGTTGGCTGCATCCTGAATGACGTTGGGTATAAACCGTATTTCCCCTGAATGAAAACAAGACGCCCGATGATGTTCATCGGGCGTCTTGTTATTGAAAAGCGGTCAGACTATATCAGCTTGATCAGCTTGCCGATGATTCAATGCCCTGGCTGCGCAGGTATTCATCATACGTCCCGGTGAAGTCGACAACTTTTTCCGGGGTGATTTCGATGATGCGGGTTGCCAGTGAACTGACGAACTCACGGTCATGGGAAACAAAGACCAATGTTCCCTGATATAACTCAAGCGCCATATTCAGAGATTCAATGGATTCCATGTCGAGGTGGTTAGTCGGCTCATCCATAATCAGAATGTTCGGCTTGGTCATCATCAGCTTACCGAATAACATCCGGCCTTTTTCACCTCCGGACAGTACCTGGACAGGTTTTTTGATATCATCCTGGGAGAACAGCAGACGCCCGAGCACACCGCGTACAGACTGCTCATCATCACCAGCCTGCATCCACAGGCTCATCCAGTCGAAAACTGTCATATTGACTTCAAAATCAGCCCCATGATCCTGACCATAATAGCCGATAGCCGCATTCTCAGACCATTTGTAGCGACCTGCATCCGGTGTCAGTTCACCGACAAGCATTTTCATCAGTGTGGTTTTACCGACACCATTCATACCCAGAACGGCAATTTTTTCGCCCACTTCAACCATCATATTGATGTTTTTGAACAGTGGCGGGTTGTTATCATACCCTTTGGTCAGGTTTTCCACTTCCAGCGCATTACGGAACAGTTTTTTATCCTGATCAAAGCGGATAAACGGATTCTGGCGGCTGGAAGCTTTTACTTCTGCCAGCTGAATTTTATCTATCTGTTTGGCGCGGGAGGTTGCCTGGCGTGATTTGGAGGCATTTGCACTGAAACGGCTGACAAATGACTGCAATTCATTGATTTGTGCTTTTTTCTTCGCGTTATCCGCTAACAGACGCTCACGGGACTGTGTGGCGGCAAACATGTATTCATCATAGTTACCCGGATGCACATTCAGGCTGCCGTAGTCCAGATCCGCCATGTGTGTACACACCATATTGAGGAAGTGACGGTCATGGGAAATAATGATCATGGTACTGTTACGGGCGTTCAGCGTCTGCTCAAGCCAGCGGATAGTATCGATATCCAGGTTATTCGTCGGCTCATCGAGCAGCAGAATATCCGGGTCAGCAAACAGTGCCTGGGCTAATAAAACGCGCAGTTTCCAGCCCGGAGCGACTTCGCTCATCGGGCCGCTGTGTTGCTCCAGCGGAATACCCACACCCAGCAATAATTCACCGGCGCGGGATTCGACAGTATAGCCATCCATTTCGGCAAACTGTACTTCCAGATCAGCCACACGCATGCCATCTTCTTCGCTCATTTCCGGCAGATTATAGATGCGGTCGCGTTCCTGTTTGACTTCCCACAGCTCGCTGTGACCCATGATCACGGTATCAAGCACGCTGAATTCTTCATAAGCAAACTGATCCTGCTTCAGTTTACCCAGGCGCTCATTCGGGTCGAGGAAGACATTCCCGCCGGACGGAGTGAGTTCGCCGCCGAGAATTTTCATAAAGGTGGATTTACCACTGCCGTTCGCGCCGATCAAGCCGTAGCGATTGCCGCCGCCGAATTTTACAGAGATGTTTTCAAACAGCGGCTTAGCGCCGAACTGCATCGTGATATTATTGCTGATTAACAAGACGAATACTCATTAGTTGAAATTGAAAAAGGAAACGGCGGGCATTATGCCACAAATTAAACGCGAACTCACCGGTGTATAAAAAAAAAGGCGGGGCATGAGCGGAAAAATGCAAAACAAAATTGATAAATAATGGATTCTCTGGTGAAGTTGTCCCGGGGTTTCTGTAAGAGAAGCCCGTCGGGTATATACCCAATTTCATTCAGGATAGCACTATGCCATGGACATTTTCTCATCCGGCGGTTGTTTTTCCGCTGAAACATTCCCGTTTCGGACGCGGGCTGAATCTTCCCGCTCTGATAACCGGCAGTCTCTCGCCCGATTTACTGTATTCTTTCGGGTTATACCGCGCGGCAGGTGATGCGCACCATTTCAGTGGCTGGTTTTATACCGGACTGCCGCTTTGTCTGCTTATTATACTGGTTTTTCATTATTTGTCTGATCCGCTGAAAAAAATCCTGCCCGTTCCTGTAACCGATCCGCTGACCGGGTCATGGCGCAGAAATTTTATCCTGTTGATTTCTCTGTTTATTGGTGCCGCCACTCATATTATCTGGGATGCGTTTACCCATGAAACCGGCACTGTCGTCAGAGCGGTGTCACTGTTGCAGGCGTCTGCATTACAGGGGATGACTGACGGGCAGGAGATAGCTGTCTACAAAGTGTTACAGCACTTCGGCTCACTGCTCGGTGCCGGGTATCTTTGTCTGGTGTATATCCGGTATCAGCGCAGGCTTGAGGCCGTGCAGCAACAGGAAAACCGCCGTAAATTTATCCGGCTGACGGGTCTTGCTGTGCTTTCTGCCCTTTGTGCATTGCCGGTTGCGTTGTGGCTGTCACAGACGGTTTCCGGTTTTCATGTGAATCGCTTTGTTTTTTATGAATTGTCGCTGACTGTGCCGTTTTTGTTCGGATTTATTATATTGATGGCTCTATTTTATGCAGTTAAGCGGGTCTGACGGCTTTATTCTGTGTGTTTTGACGTCATTCCGGTATTCTTAGCGCAATATACCTGTTCAGAGGAAATACCATGGCAATCTGGGTCGATGCTGACGCCTGTCCGAAAGTAATTAAAGAGATACTCTACAGAGCGGCAGATCGCGAAAAAATAGAGATTACATTTGTTGCCAACCAGCGCCTGGTTGTACCGGCATCTCCGTTTCTGCGGACATTACAGGTGCCCGCCGGGTTTGATGTCGCCGATAACGAAATTGTCCGCCGGGTTCAGACTGATGAACTGGTGATCACCGCCGATATTCCGCTGGCAGCGGAAGTGCTGGAAAAGGGCGGTGTTGCGCTCAATCCGCGTGGCGAACGCTATAGCAATGCCACTATCCGTGAACGCCTGACTATGCGTGATTTTATGGACACCATGCGTGCCAGCGGTGTTCAGACCGGCGGTCCGGCAACCATGAATCAGCGTGACCGTCAGCAGTTTGCCAATGAACTGGATAAATGGTTGTTACAGCGTAAAAAACGTCTCGCAGCGTCCTGATATCCCCTCACTATTAATATATTAATGTTTTCCGGGCTGCATGATGTGGCCCGGTGTTTTTGTTTGTTACTATCACCACCATAAATGTAACAATTCCCTCTTTGTGTTCATTATCTAACCTTAAACACTACAATAACAATGGGTTATAATTGTATTGTGGTTATATCCCCGCAGACGATCTGGTCTGAATCCAACTAAATACCTCGCCAAATTCGATATTTTATATCGGTTATACCTGATAATGCTTCTATTTAGTCCCGATATTATTAACAATACGTCATATTCATTAACAATATAATGATCTTTGTTATAATTAGCGTGCTACTTTATTAGAGAATTACAATATAAATATTAAATAAAATGATGAGGCTTTAGATGAAAATCTCACGCAGAAAGTTAATTTTAGGGGTTGGTGCTGCCGGGGTATTGGCAGGTGGTGCTTCAGTATTAGTTCCGATGGTGCGCCGCGACGGTAAATTTGTGGAAACCACATCCCGTGCAAAAGCGGTTGCCGGTACAGAAGGTGCGTTACCGAAAGAAGCTGATACGGTGATTATCGGCGGCGGCATGATGGGCATAATGACCGCAATTAACCTGGCGGAAAGAGGCATGAGCGTCACCGTCCTGGAAAAAGGGGATATTGCCGGTGAGCAGTCCGGCCGGGCTTACAGCCAGATCATCAGCTACAAAACATCAAAAGAAATTTTCCCGCTGCACCATTACGGCAAAATGCTGTGGCGCGGTATGAATGAAAAAATTGGTGCGGATACCAGCTACCGGACTCAGGGTCGTGTTGAAGTGCCGTCAAGTGCGGACGATCTCGAAAAATCACAGGCGTGGGTTGAATCCGCCAAAGTGTGGGCGTCTGATTTTGATGCGCCGCTCAATACCCGTTTTATTAAGGGTGATGAATTAAAACAACGCCTTGCCGGTGCAAAAACAGACTGGCCAGTTGCCGGGTTTGAAGAAGATTCCGGCAGTGTGGACCCGGAAACAGGTGTGCCGGTTCTGGCAGAATATGCCAAAACGCTGGGTGTCAAAATTTTCACCCATTGTGCGGTTCGCGGCATTGAAACCGCAGGCGGTAAAGTATCTGATGTTGTTACTGAGAAAGGCGCAATCAAAACCTCTCATGTTGTACTGACCGGGGGGATCTGGTCGCGTCTGTTTATGGGCAATCTGGGTATTGATATCCCGACACTGAATGTGTATTTGTCACAGCAAAGGGTTTCCGGCGTACCGGGAGCACCACGCGGCAATGTGCATTTACCGAGCGGTATTCACTTCCGCGAGCAGGCGGATGGTACTTATGCCGTAGCTCCGCGCATTTTCACCAGCTCCGTGGTGAAAGACAGCTTCCTGCTGGGACCTAAATTCCTGCATCTGCTGGGCGGCGGCGAATTGCCGCTGGAGTTCTCCATCGGGGAAGATTTATTTAACTCCTTTAAAATGGCGACATCCTGGAACCTTGATGAAGCATCACCTTTTGAGACTTACCGGATTGCGACAGCCACACAAAACAGCGAACATCTGGATGCGGTATTCGCCCGCATGAAAGCAGAGTTCCCTGTATTTGAACAATCAAAAGTGGTTGAGCGCTGGGGCGCGATTGTTGCACCAACGTTCGACGAACTGCCGATTATTTCTGAAGTGAAAGAGTATCCGGGGCTGGTTATTAATACAGCGACCGTCTGGGGAATGACCGAAGGTCCGGCATCCGGTGAAATTACAGCGGATATTGTTACCGGCAAAAAACCGGTTATTGATCCGGCACCGTTTAGTCTTTCGCGTTTCAGTTAATTAGTTAATTACCTGCAATATTATAAAGAGGCTCAATATGCGTTATAAAAGTTTACTGTTAGCTCTTCCGTTAGTCTGGGGTGCGGCAAATGCAGCTGAGGGTGTTGTTCATCACAAACTGAACGGCATGCCTATCTCTGAATCTGTGGAAATCAGCGGCAACAAAAACATTATTTTCCTCAGCGGAAAAGTTCCGGCGAAGATTTCAAAAGACGCACCTGAAGGCGTTCTGGCGTCTTACGGCAATACTGAAGCTCAGACCATCAGTGTTATGGAACAAATCAAAGCACATCTGGCTGAATTAGGTCTGGAAATGAAAGATGTGGTGAAAATGCAGGTGTTCCTGGTCGGCGGTGACGAGACTAACGGCACAATGGATTTCGCAGGCTTTATGGCAGGCTATTCCAAATTTTATAACGACAAAGACTCCGGCAATGCATTACCGGCACGCAGTACTTTCCAGGTTGCTAAATTAGCCAACCCGGCATGGCGTGTGGAAATTGAAGTAACCGCAGTACGCCCGTAAGGCGATATATACCCTTATTCATTCAAACCGCAGGTTCGTTGGCTGCATCCTGAATGACGTTGGGTATAGCCGCATCATAACTACCGGATCTACGGCCAAAAGGCGTAGATCCGTCTTATCCCCGCCACGCTTCCGTACTAAAATAATTGTCATAACTTGTTGAATTAAGATATCTAATTCCATTATTTCATGGCATACGCATACTGCGTTATTCTGTTTTTCTGAGACAACGATATGCTGACACGAGTCCGCTTTTCACTATAAAATGGTACTCCGCCTGCTAACTCTTCCTGTATTCGACATAATCCCGCACCTTTTATATGGTTTTGATATGAATCAATAAGGTCTGACCAGTCCCTCTTATGATTATCGGTAATTAAAGAGCGATGTGAGATTATAATGACAACAAAAATAATACCTGAAAATACGGATGGATTGCCGGTCAGCCGCCGTCACTTTGTGCAGGCGGGTGCCGCACTGGTTACCTTACCGTTTATCAGCAGCAACGCCTGCGCACAGGCAGATGAAAGCCTGCCGCAGAGTTCAGCAGACAGCGTGGCAGCGAATGCCGGAGCCGATGTGATAGCCACATGCAGCACCTTTGACTGCGGCGGTAAATGTGATATCCGCGCTCATGTGAAAGAGGGGATTGTTACACGAATAACAACCCGTCCGGATGCCGATCTTGATGATGACATGCCGGTGATGCGGGCGTGTGTCCGCGGGCGCGGTTACCGCAAATTTGTCTATAACGCAGATCGGCTGAAATACCCGATGAAACGGGTCGGTAAGCGCGGTGAAGGGAAATTTGAGCGGATTTCATGGGATGAAGCAACCACCCTGATCGCGGAAAATGTCACCCGTCTGACAGAAAAACATGGCGCAGCCAGCCGTTTTCTGACAGTTAATACCGCCGTTACCGGGGGTATTTTTTCCGGTGATACTATGATGAAGAAACTGTTTAATCTGACCGGCGGCTATCTGCCGTATTATCACTCCGTCAGTCTGGGAAACACTGTCAAAGTCACCCCTTATACCTACGGGATTGCCAAAACCGGCAGCTCGATGGATACCCTGGCAAATACGCCGTTAGTGATCCTCTGGGGACATAACCCGAACGAAACCGTATTCGGGCATTCCAATCATTACTATCAGAAAATGAAGCAGAACGGCACAAAGTTTATTGTCGTTGATCCGCGCTATTCTGATACCGCGCAGTCTCTGGCTGATCAGTGGGTTCCGCTGCTGCCGACCACGGATAATGCCCTGATGGATGCGATGATGTATGTCATCGTCACTGAAAATATCCACGACAAAGCGTTTGTGGATAAATATGTTATCGGCTTTGATGAAGAGCATATGCCGGAAGGCGTCCCGGCGGGTGAATCGCTGGTTTCTTATCTGACCGGTAAAAAAGACGGCACCGAAAAAACACCGGAGTGGGCAGAAAAAATCACCCGCGTCCCGGCAAATACTATCCGCCAGTTGGCGCGTGAGTATGCGATGACCAAACCGGCGGCACTTATCCAGGGCTGGGGTCCGCAGCGCCATATCTGTGGTGAGCGCAGCGCGCGCGGCTCCACGTTGCTGGCAGCGATCACCGGGAATGTCGGGAAAGAGGGCGCATGGGCTGCCGGTTACGGTGGCGGCGGTAACCGTGTGTCAATGCACGGACCGGATACCGGTGAAAACCCGGTTAAAGCGCAAATCTCCATTATGAACTGGATGCAGGCAGTTGAAGATGCCGGTAAAGTGCGCCCGGAAGACGGGTTACTCGGTGTTGATAAGCTTGATAGCAATATCAAAATGATCTTCTCGCTGGCGGGCAACTATCTGGTTAATCAGAACCCGGATGTGAATGCGGCGGCAAAATTACTGGCAGATGAATCAAAAGTTGAATTTATCGTCGTCAGTGACCTGTATATGTCACCGTCCGCCAAATACGCCGATCTGCTGCTGCCGGAAACCAGCTTTATGGAGCGCTGGAATATCGGTGATACCTGGGGCACCGGCAGCTACTTTATTCTGTCAGAAAAACTCATCGAACCTGCATTTGAACGCCGTTCTGATTATGACTGGATAAGCGACGTTGCAGACAAAATGGGTGTAAAAGAGGCGCTGACAGAAGGGCGCAGTGAAAAAGAGTGGATTGCTTATCTTGTCGGAATGAATAAAGCCCGCTTCCCTGAGCGTCCTGATTTCCCGACCTTTGAGGAATTACAGAAAACCCGCCGTTATCTTTTCAAAGAGAAGCCGTTTATTGCTTTTGAAGAGAATATCCGCGACCCGGAAAATAATCCGTTCCCGACACCGTCCGGCAAAATTGAAATCTTCTCCAAACGCCTGTATGACATGCAGAACCCGGATATTCCGGCGTTGTCACATTATGTTCCGGCAATTGAAGGACCGGAAGATAAACTGACTGACACCTATCCGCTTCAGATGCTGACCTGGAAAGGGCGCAACCGCGCAAACTCCACACAGTTTTCTAATCCGTGGTTACAGGAAGTGCAGGGACAGGCGCTGTGGATAAACCCGATCGATGCAGAAAATCGCGGGATCAATGAAGGGGATATGGTGCGTATTTATAATGAGCGCGGCATTTCTCAGATCCCCGCGCTTATCACTCAGCGCATTATCCCGGGCGTTGTCGGGATGCAGGCGGGCGCCTGGTGGAACCCGGATGAAAAAGGTGTTGATCACGGCGGCTGCCCGAATGTGCTGACATCCACACGGATGACCCCGCTGGCACACGGTAACTCGCATCTGACAGTTTTGGTTGAGGTAATAAAAGCATGAGTGACTTTAAAGAATATGCACCGGTCAGTGATGAACAGCTCGGGTTCTTTATTGACTCCTCACGCTGTTCCGGCTGCAAAGCCTGCCAGGTAGCCTGTAAAGATAAAAACAATCTGGAAGTCGGGCGGAAATTCCGCCGCGTGTATGAAGTTCAGGGCGGGGGATTTGCACCCAATGGTCAGGGCGGCTATGAAAACAATGTGTTTTCCTACACCTTAACTATCTCCTGTAACCATTGTGCCGATCCGGTCTGTGTTAAAAACTGCCCGACCACCGCGATGCATAAACGTCCCGGCGATGGCATTGTGCGGGTTGATACCGGCAAATGTGTCGGCTGCGGCTATTGTGCCTGGTCGTGCCCTTACGGCGCGCCGCAGATGAATAAAGAGACGGGGCAAATGTCCAAATGTGACCTTTGTGTGGACTTGCTGGCAGAGGGTCAGAACCCTGTGTGTGTTGATACCTGTCCGCTGAATGCCATAAAATTCGGTAAAATCCGTGAACTTCGTGAAAAATACGGGCATTTAAGCCAGGTTCAGGGATTGCCGGACTTTACCATCACACAGCCGAATCTGGTGATAAAACCACACAAAGGCGCGCAGAATAAAGGGGAGGTTAAATCATGAGCGAGTGGCCGTTAGTTGCATTTACGTTATTAGTACAAAGCTCGGTCGGTGTTGTGATTTTTTCCGCACTTTTTTTCTGTCGTCTGGAAAAATCGCTGGGTAATCAGCGCGCAAGCCTTGCCATGAAACCGGTATTACTGACCGGCGCAGTTCTGGGCTGCCTCGGGTTGCTCGCCTCGACACTGCACATGGGGTATCCGTGGAATGCGTTTCATGCGCTGCGCCATATCAGCACCTCGTGGCTGAGCCGTGAGATTGTCTTTGCCGCGTTATATCTGGGGGCGCTGTGTCTTTATACGCTGTTTGTTCTGATCAAAGGGCGGATGAACCGGAGTATTCTGGCGCTGATTGGATTGCTCGGACTGATTGATATTTACTGTATGGCATCCCTGTATTTCAGTACTGCGATGATGACATGGATGCATGTGAATACCTACATCCTGTTCTTTGCCGCGGTATTTGCCGCAGGCGGTACGATTGCGCTGGGACTCACGGCGCTGCGGGTGAAGTCAGTCATTGACGGTACAACAACTCTGCGGATTGTCGCAGTGGCGCTGGGGCTGATTTTCCTGGCGGTTGCGGTACGAATGGCGGCTCAGCCATTCTTCCTTGAATGGTTGTCAGAAGCAGCACAAAACAGTGATGCGATAACCTTCCCGCACTCACCGCTGGCCGCTTACGCGACAACGTCCGGACTACGGATTATTGCCGGTGCATTATCAATCAGCGGAATTTTATTCCTCGGATTCAGTTTGATGCGGATGCGTAACACCGTACTGACCAGTGGTCTGCCGGTTATTTTATCCGGCTCAGTCCTTGTCTTTGCCGGTGAGGTGCTTAACCGGTTTGCGTTTTTTATTGTTCAGTAGCTATAGATCCCCTCTTTGAATTTGGCAAAGAGGGGATAACCAATCTGGTCATTCATCTTAATATCCCACTGTTAAATTATATAACAGCGGGATTGTCATTCCTGATGTAAAAAAGTATTCCGGATATCTTTCCGGAATACTCAGGAGAAATAAAGATGACAGAGAGTAAATCTGAAAAACCGGGTGGCGGTTATCTGACAGATTATCAGCATGATGGTGCGTGGCGTAAAGGGATAAAATTCCCGTCCGGAAAACTCAGCTATTATGAGCAGTATGACATTGTTGTAGAAGGTATTACCTGGCAAAAACCGGAACAAATTGACAGTGAAAACATTATTCTGATACCTGCTCAGGAAGATATTGTATGGAACAGCAAGATAGGGATATATGGCTCGCGGGGCATTGAAGCCAGTGAAACCGTCTATATGGACGGTACTGAAGTTAAACCGTTCGGCGGAAAAATAGATAACTCCGGCGCACTGACGCGGATTATTTTCGAAGAAGGCAGTGTTACCCGTTACAATAATTATCAGGCAGTTGTTAACGGACACAAATATACTGATTTACCAAAAGATACCGAAAGTAATGCTATCGGTCTGACCGTGAAAATTGATGAATACGCGGGTGTGGTACTTTCCGGACTTAATGATCGCAGTCAGCCGGTAACTGTATTTGAAAAAGACAGTGATAATAAACCATTACAGGGATTTGTTATTTTCCACGGAGATACATCGACCTGTATTATGTTCCGCAAAGGCGATCTTACGGCGTTTTCCGCCGGTTATAAACTGTATTACGAGGATACATTTACTACCGCATCGATCAATCTCGAACCGGTTCATATCCGTTTTGAATCTGTAGGCAAAAATATCCGGACAGAAGTCCGTCTGGTTGCGCTGAACAGCGATGGTCAGGATGGCGAAACCCTGTTTCAGGGACGTTATAATCAGTCGTAAAAGAGAAACAAGTTAGTCAAAAACCTCCTTCAGATAAGGAGGTTTATGCAAACAACAGAATGATTATTTCGCCAGATACAGGCACGGATCTACGGCATTACCGTTTTTTCTGACTTCAAAGTGCAGCAGTGGCTGTTTGGCATCAGTGTCTCCGACGGTGGCTATTTGCTGACCTGTTTTGACTTTATCGCCTTCTTTTACCAATATTTTATCGTTATGTCCGTAGGCTGTGCGGTAAACCTCATCATGACTGATGATAATCAGGTTACCGTAGCCTTTCAGGGCATTGCCGACATACACCACATCACCATCTGCAGCGGAAAGGACAGGTTTGCCTTTTTCAACCGCAATAGTGATTGCTTTGAGGCTGGTAAAGTTATCAACAATATTGCCTTTCAGCGGCCACTGAAACTGTCCGGTTGTTTTTGCGGCAGTTGCGGCATCACATCCTGTAAGCGTGTTTTTTTCAACGGGGGTTGTACAGGCTGACAGCAGAACAAATACCGGCGCGAATAAGACAGCCGCTGTTAATTTTTTCACTGATTATTCCTTAAATATGAATGACTCTTCTTCTGAATAATAATCGTTTGGTACAATCATTCACAGGTGAATTTATTGTTTATGCCCTTATTCATTCAAGCTATAGGTTCGTTGGTTGAATCTTGAATGACGTTGAGTATTGTTACGGATATCTGCTTACCACTCTTTCACATCGCGATCCACGTTAGTGACGGAGGTCAGTTTTGCCAGCCGGGGCTGCAATGCAATTTTCAGATCATCCATAAAGGTATAAATCACCGGGACGAACAGTAAACTCAACAGGGTGGAGCTGATAAGCCCGCCTATCACCGCAACCGCCATCGGGGCACGGAACCCGGCATCTGCGCCGCTGGTGAGAACCAGTGGTACCATACCGGCGATCATAGCAAAGGTGGTCATGATAATCGGGCGGATACGCGCCTGTCCGGCTTCCTGAATGGCCTGCATACGACACATGCCACTGCGCTGTTTTTCCAGAATAAATTCCACCAGCAAAATAGAGTTTTTGGTGACTATTCCCATCAGCATCAGAATGCCGATAATCACCGGCAGATCAATCATTGCGCCATATATCACCAACGCCACAATGGCACCGCCGACAGAAAACGGCAGGGCGGCAAGAATAGTGATTGGCTGCATAAAATCTTTAAACAGAATAATCAGGATCGCCAGCACCAGCAGAATACTGAACAGCATGGTGGTACTGAAACGCATAAACATATCATTCATGTATTCCATATCGCCGTATTCTAATTGTGACACCGTCACAGGTAAATCCTGATATTCAGGCAGTGCCATAACGGCATCCAGCGCATCGCCAAGAGAGAGTCCGTCCAGATTGGCGTCCACTGACATTTTCCGTGAACGGTTTATCCGGTCGATTTGTGCCGGACCATCACTGAAATCAATAGTTGCGACAGATTTCAGCGGAATATTGCCTTGTGAGTCGCTTCTTATATATAAATTATTCAGCACGCGGATATCGTTTTTCTGATGTTCCGGCAACGCCACCTGTAACATCAGTTGTCTGTCCGGCAGATTGAATTTTGCACTGCGGGAGCCGGATTCACCCATAGTGGCAACGCGCAGTGTATCAGCGATTTCAGCCGTATTGACGCCGGTACGACCAAGGTTTTCAGATACCGGAGAAACAATCAGCTCTTTACGCAGCAGCGGTTTAATCACCTGCACATTACTTATCCCGGGTATCCGGGCCATTCCTGCGCGCAGATGCTGCATTGCTGTTTCCAGCTCTGCCGGGTAGCTGCCGGTAAAGACCAGCGAAAATTCTTTACCGCCATTACTGTTACTGAAGTTATAGCGCGCATCCGGGCGTTCATCCAACAGCGGGGCAATCGCCTGTTCAAACTCTTTTTGTGATAACTCACGCTCTCCGGGCGGGGTCAGTGTTAAGATTATTTCACCTTTGTGCTGCGCAATACCATCAGCGTCATCTGCAACACCGGCAATGGTATAAACTGATTTTATTTCCGTCCGGGTTTTCAGTGATTGTGCCAGCAACCGCAGGTGCTGCTGCGTCTCTTCCACCGGGGTTCCCGGCGGTAATTCAACCCCTATCTGAGTGACACTGACATCACCTTCAGGCATAAAACCGACCGGCAGATAACTTACTGATAAAACAGAGCCCACCAGAAAAACCAGCGCCAGCGCCAGGGCTGATTTGCGGTGCGTCAGTGTCAGCGACAAGATCTGTGTGTATTTTTTAATCCAGCGCGGGATCTGTCCGGTGGCATGCGTTTTTTTAGCCGGCAGCAAAATATACGCTGCCATCAGAGGGGTAACCAAGCGGGCAACGAGCAGGGAGGACAATACCGCCGCAGAGACGGTGATCCCGAACGGCACAAAGTATTTCCCGACAAATCCGCCGATAAAACTGACCGGCAGGAATACGGCTACAATCGTTAAGGTAATCGCCACTATGGCAAATCCGATAGCATCGGATGCTTTCAGCGCGGCAAGATAAGGACGCTCTCCGCGTTCAATATATTTTTGGATATTTTCGATTTCAACAATCGCATCATCCACCAAAATGCCGATAACCAGTGTCAGTGCCAGCAGGGTAATACTGTTCAGGCTGTAGCCAAACATCATCAGAACAAGGAATGCCGGCAGGATGGACAACGGCAGTGCGACTGCTGCGATCAATGTTGCCCGCCAGCTTTTCAGAAAGAAAAAAACAATCACAACGGTCAGAAAAGCACCCTCAAGCAGTGTCTGAATGGTCAGCTGATAGCTTGATTCTGTGTAGGTTACGGTTGATGACACCAGGTCAATCGCCAGCTCCGGATGTTTTTTTACAAGGTCGCCCAAGGCTTTTTCAACATGTTCAGCCACCGCGGTATCACTGGCACCTTTTGCGCGGAACACGGAAAAACCCACCACATCACGCCCGTTAAGCTGTGAAATTGTACGTATGGCCTTTTGTCCGTTATAGATCTCAGCGATATCACCCAGAGTTATCCATTGTTCATTACCTACCGGCAACTGAATGTTTTTAATGTCATCAATGGATTTTTTTTTCACCCGGTACCCGGATAGTGTGCGAAAGCGCATTGTATTTTGATGATCCACCCGCCGCATTCTGATGAACACCGCGCAACACCTCGTTGATTGTGACAACCGAGAATTTTAGCGCCGCGAGTTTATTGGCATCCGGCTCAATGCGGATCACCCGGTCAGCGCCACCAGTACGGCTTACTTTCTGCACACCGGGCTGCATAATCAGCTGCTTACTGATAGTGTCATCCACAAACCAGGAGAGATCGGCTGCCGGAATTGTATCGGATGATACGGCATAGCGCAGGATAGCCCCGCCTTCAACATCGATGCGGTTAATCAGCGGTTCATCAATGCTTTGCGGCAATTCACTGCGGATTTGTGTTATCTGCTCACGGACATCATTTGTGGCGGTATTGGCATCAATATCCAGGTTAAATTCCACCGTTGTTGAGGAAATACCTTCTGTCACCGAGGAGGAAATATGACGGATGCCGGGAATTCCGGACACTGCGCGTTCAACCTGTTTGGTGACCGCATTTTCAAGCTCTGCCGGTGAAGAACCGTCCTGAGTGACAGTGACGGTCACAATCGGAAAATTAATTACCGGGTTTGCGGTGACCGGTAACTGCGAAAATGAAAATAACCCGGCAATAGTCAGTGCCAGAAAGATAACAATAACGGGAATGGGGCGGGTAATCGCCCATGAAGATAGCTGTAATTTCATTCAAAAGCCTTAACGGGCGTGACAGTGTCACCATTTGTCAGAAATGCCTGCGCATTGATAACCACATCAGCATCCTTTGTCAGCGGGCTGAGGATCTCAATGCGCCCGTTTTCTGTTCTCCCGGTCTGTACCGGGTGCTGTAATGCTTTATTGTCATTCACAATAAAAACAGAGCGCTCACCATTTTTACCGGTGCGGATAGCGCTGTAAGGCAGTGTCTGCCGCGATTGCGGTGTTTTCGTATAAACCATGACCCCGGTTTGTCCCGGGTGTGCGAACTCATTTTCCGGCATATCCGTGATAGCGGCACGTACACCGCCGGATTGTGTCAGTGATGATAATTTGGCCGGGAGATAGCGAATTTTCCCTGAAAGCGCAGTCTGCTGTCCGGTTTTAAGTATGACCTCATGTCCGGCGCGCATCTGAGCCAGGTCAGCAGCATAAACGGGGGCTTCAAATTCAATCTCATTATTTTCGATTATTTTAAATAACATGGCGTTATCTGACAGCATACCTTTAACCGCATGGCGTTCACTGATAACCCCGGCGGCAGGGGCGAAAATCTTTGATTTATCTTCCTGACTCTTTTCCCGCGCCAGTTGCGCCTGTAACTGACGCAGTTCTGCACGGGCGGCATCCGTCAGCGCCTTCAGGGCTTGTGCATCAGATTTGGCTTTTTCAAATTCACTGGCAGAGATAACACCACTGCGTGCCAGCGGCGTCAGACGCGCCAGATCACGCTGTGATTGCTGAGCGAGGGTACTTTCCCGGCGGATATTAGCCGCCGCTTTTTCAGTTTCGGCCTGTAACTGACGAACCGTTGCGCTCTGCTGCGGCGATTCAAGTGTCGCCAACAACTGATTTTTCTCTACCCACTGACCTTCTTCGGCAAAGACATCCGTTACCATTTGTTGTTGCAGCGGTGAACCAACCGCAATCTCATTTCTTGCCACAAAGGTTCCCGGCAGCACTATTTCGTCTGATGCCGGGGTTATCTGCGGATGTGTCACACTGACGCGGGCAGTTTCTGCACCACAGTAAAATGATGCAGCAGATAAAATAAGTGTTACCGTCATCAGCAACCTGGTTTTCATCGTAATACTATTTCCATTCCGGGGAGTTACCCGATAAATTAAACTAATTAGTCTAGTTTTCCTTAATTCCGTGTTAAGACGCGATTTTGCATTAAGCTGATTTAAGGAACGGGTCTGACCGGCAGAACCGGTACGGATTGATACTCAGAGGAATAATAAGAAAATGAAGCGCATTCTGACCTGGCAATACCTGCAATATACTGTTACGACAGATACTGCACTGTTTGATATTGGCGCTATTCATCAGTATCTGACCCGTTCATCCTGGGCGGAAGGCATTGATATTGATACCGTAAAGGAAAGCATTAATAACAGTCTGTGTTTCGGGCTTTTTGACGGGCAGACCCAAATCGGCTTTGCCCGTGTCATTACTGACGGGGTAACATTCGGCTATCTTTGTGATGTTTATGTCCTTGAAGAGTGGCAGCATCAGCAGCTAGGTCGCCGACTTATGGAGTGCTGTCAGTCTCATCCTGTTATGGCGCGTTTACGGCGAATTATGTTAGTGACATCGACCGCGCCGTGGCTGTATGAAAAAATGGGCTACAGCCCGGTTAATCGTGAAAATTTTGTCTGGCAGATTGTCAGACCGGATATCTACCGGCAATGCGGACAGGTGACATAATTTTATGAATGAAATTGCATTATATCTTGCCTCGGTACTGACGTTCTTTGTGGCACTTCTTCATTTCGGCTGCTTGTTTTGGGGGGCCGCCGGTTACCGTTTTCTGGGTGCAGGAGAGCGGATTGTCAGGCTGGCAGAAGAAGGGCGTTGGTATCCGCATGTTATGGCAATCAGTGTCGGGATTGTGCTGACGGTTGTTTCTGTTTATGCCCTTGTGACTGCCGCAGGTATAGCGGTGCTGCCGTTTGCACAGGGTGTGCTTACTGCTGCGGCCGGGGTTTTTTTGTTGCGGGCGCTGGCGTTTCCGCTGATAAAATCCCGCTTCAAAGGAAACAGTGACCGTTTTTGGTATATCAGCTCATTTTGCAGCCTGACACTTGGCTGTTTGTTTGCGGTTGGCGTATGGCGCTGAGTGTCATAAGGGAAATCAATCTCCCGGTGGATCCGCCGGGAAATTCCGTTATAGTAAGGCTGCTTTATTCACCCACCGGACAGGGATAATGACGAAATCGACAGCAAGCAGTAATACTGAAAACAGTAATGATGAAAAATCCGGTACTGCCGGCGGGTTAAAAACCGGACTGAAAAATGGTCTTTATTTTGTACTGTTTTTAATCGGCATTCAGTTACTGACCGCGATCACCGGTGGTGCAGTGACTGCGCTGGGCATTGAGCCACGCACCATTAACGGGCTGTTTGGTATCTTGCTTGCGCCCTTTATTCACAGCAGTTGGGGGCATTTGTTCAGCAATCTGCCACCGTTATTGATTTTAAGTGTTCTGCTGATGCTGCCGTCATTTAAGCACTATGTGAAAGCATCGCTGTTTATTATTATTGTCGGCGGGTTACTGGTCTGGTTGTTCGGACGGAATGCGGTTCATGTGGGTGCCAGCGGGTGGATTTTCGGCTTATGGGCATTACTGATTTATCAGGGAATTTTCCGTCGTAAACCGCTGGATATTCTGATTGGCATTGCAGTGCTGTTTTATTACGGCGGGATGATAACCGGTCTGTTTCCCGGGGAGCAATATGTCTCTGTTGAATCCCATATCAGTGGTGCGGTTGCCGGTATTTTATTCGGCTGGATCCAATACAGAAAACGCAAACCCGCAGTAAAAGCCACGGCAGAGCAGAAGTAAAATTTCAAATCAAAATATACCCTTACTCATTCAAACTCTTGAATGACGTTGGGTATAGATGAAAGCAATGTGTCCGTATTTTCTGCAATACGGACAAATGCCTGCCCGGATGGCGATAGTTCACGAAATCCCAGCATTAATGCGAATTCAGGCTCATGCCCGCCCAACGCATGATAACGTATTTTATCATGATAAAAGCCGCGCATACTCTGTGGCACAACAGAAACCCCCGCACCTGCGGCAACCAGTGAAAGCACGGCATGCATGCTGTGAGCCTCCTGGGCAACCACAGGAACAAACCCCGCCCGGATACAAAGCTGAAACACTTTCAGATGAAAGCTGCGCCCCTCATCGGCCGGCCAGAGTATAAAGGGTAAATCAGAGAGTTGGCTCAATGTCACGTCTGTGTGCGCATTTAACGGATGCGCTTTGGGTAAGGCGATACATAACCGGTCAGTATCAAACGGTTTTTGCGTTATATCATCCGCACTTGTCAGTGGAGGAATAATAATACTGATATCTAACTCATCATTGCGTATGGCATCAATTTGCGCCGCCGTTGTGGCTTCCCGCAATTCCAGGCGGATCCCCGGATGCAATAATCTGAATTGCTGAATGATATCCGGTAGCCGCCCGTAAAGCGCACTGCCCACATAGCCCAGCCGGATAAACCCGGTGCGTCCGCAGGCGAGATCCTGCGTTGATGTAACTGCCGCTTCTGCCTGTTTTATAACGGTACGCGCCTGATATAAAAAGTGTTTTCCCGCAGCAGTTAAACCGGATATCCGGTTGTTACGTTCAATTAAAACAACATTCATATCCTCTTCCAGCTTACGGATAGCATTCGTCAGCGGAGGCTGGGACATATTTAATTTTTGTGCTGCGCGATGAAAACTAAGCTCTTCGGCAACGGCAATAAATTGCGCCATTGCACGTAAGGTAATCCGGTTTTTATTGTTATGCATTGTCTTTTTACCCGGGGAATTAGCCGATGATGATACATAAAAGATATCATGAGATTATATAAAGTATATTATTTATATCGAAAATTGAATGCCATACTGATTTTTTCAATCAGAAGCTAAAGAGGCATTTAATGACTGATTTCACAGGACAGGTTGTGTTGATAACCGGAGCGGGGCGCGGGCTTGGTTTGGCTTATGCGGAGTGCATCGGACGGGCGGGTGCAAAGGTGTATATTCAGGATATCGGCGCGGACAGCAACGGAAAGGGTGAAAACCCGGAGGTTGCTGAACACGCCGCACAGTTGTTACGGGCTAAAGGACTGGATATTCATGCAATTGCCGGGTTTATCGGCTCCCGGAACGGGTGTCATCAGCTTGTATCATCCGTATTAAATAAGTGCGACCGGTTAGATGCCATTGTCCATAATGCAGGCTGGGTGGCTTATCAGCCGGTGACAGAACTGACTGAAGATGAGTTTGACACCATGATGGCGGTTACAGCAAAAGCACCGCTCTGGCTGGCTCAGGCAGCCTGGTCCGCGATGAAAGCAGCACATTATGGACGCATCGTGATGACAACCTCATGCCGTGCGTTATTCCCTGAATATGCACAGCAAGGTCTGGCATCTTACGCCGCTGCAAAAATGGCGGTTACCGGGCTGGTTAACACACTGGCTTATGAAGGCGCACAGCACGGCATTCTGGTCAATGCGGTGTCACCTGTCGCCAAGACCCGGATGTGGGGTGTCACCGGTGAACCGGATGAATTATATCCGGCAGATGTTGCTCCCGGTGTGGCATTTTTAGCCTCTGATAAGTGCCATTCAACCGGCTGGATTTTAAGAGCCGCAAATGGTCAGTTCCATGCAACAAAAGCCGCCGAGGCAGATAATGTTAATTATCCGCGCGATCTGCATGCGGTACACGCGTCAACCCTGCGGGAAGTTGCCGGTAACTGGCATAATATTGCTGTTCTGAACCGGGAACCCCGGTAATGGAGAGGGTAACGGTGATTTCCCCGTCACAGGATAGATTGGGCGAATCCCCGCTCCTGAGTGCAACGCGCAAATCACTTCTTTGGGTCGATACCCCGGCGGGGTTATTGCATTGTGTTGATCCCGTCAGTCATAAAACAATAACCTGTTCAGTCCCCGCACCTCTTGCTTTTATCGCAGAAGAACCAACCGGCGGGCTGTTGTTGGGGATTGGCTGTCATCTTGCGGTATGGCATGAACATGCCCCGGTAACCTATCTTTCAGCTGCACCGCACCAGCATGCCGATTTTCAGCTAAATGATGCAAAAATGGATGCAGCAGGGCGTTTGTGGTGCGGATTAATCAATAAATACCTGAATGCGGACTCAGGATATCTCTACTGTATAGACCCCGATGGGATATGGCAGACAAAAGATACGAATTTCACATTAATAAACGGCATAGCATGGAGCACAGACAATAAAACCTTGTTTGTGACGGACTCGGTAAAACGGGTAATTTATGCCTATGATTACATGCTTTCAGACGGAACAATCAGTCACAAACGTGTCTTTTACCGTTTTACCCCCGCGCAGGGCAAGCCAGACGGGTTAACGATTGGCTCTGATGATTATCTGCTGAGTGTTCTTTTTGACGGAAGTGCCGTCGCCCGGATTTCACCCTGCGGACAGCATGTACAGTTTATTGATCTGCCTGTTCCGCGTCCGACAAGCTGTTGTTTTGATGAAAATGAACACTATTTATATGTGACAAGTGCACGCATCGGGCTGACACCACAGATGCTCAGCGCATTTCCGTTATCAGGCAGTGTATTGCGGGTTGATATGAAGGGGTATTGACGATATTAAGAATAATCACCGGGTGATAACACCCGGTATCAGGCAGGAGTCAAATCAGCCGCGCAGGCGGACTGTCAGCCCTTTCAGGAAATAACGCAGCAGTTGATCACCGCAGTTGCGGTAATTTTTATGATCCGGGTTACGGAACAGGGCGCTTAATTCCGGTTTTGACACAGTGAAATCAGCATTCTTATAAATTTCCTGCAAATCCGCATCTTTCAGTTCGAAAGCCACGCGCAGTTTTTTCAGCATAATATTGTTGGTGAGCCGCGCATCAATTACCGGGTCCGGCCGACTGTCATCTTTTCCGCGACGGAAAGAAATCAGTCCGTTAAGAAAATGCCCCATCGCATTATCATTAATCTCCTGATAATCCGCATCATCTTCTTTTTTCAGCCACGCGGTCATTTCTGCCTGCGTTACAGTCAGTCCACCCAGTGCGGTGACTTCAGTCATTTTGATATCAGACAGATCCAGCATGTAACGGACACTGCGCAGAACATAATTATTTAACATAAATTGGGTTTATCCATTGGGATATAGTTGAAAACCCCGTTATGGTAGTGATTATCGTCCGGGTTTTCAATGAAATCTGCCGATTGGAAGTACATAAGAGGCAATGGTATATTGGTTTTTTCAGCCCTGTTTGAGGTTTTTATGTCATTATCCCGCTCCGCCTGTGTTGTTACCCTGCTTGCCGCTGCCTGTTCTGCTTATGCTGCCACGCCCGCCGACCTGATGATCACTGACGGAACGGTTCTGACAATGAACCCGGAAAATCAGGTCATTGAACATGGCACGGTGGTAATTAATGCCAATAAAATAATTGCTGTCGGCGGACCGGAACTGGCGGATAAATATCAGGCAAAAAAAATCCTCAATGCAGAGGGCGATATTGTGATGCCGGGGCTTATTAATACCCACACTCACGGCTCAATGACGGTTTTCCGCTCCCTCGGGGATGATGTTCCTGATCGCCTGCACCGCTATATTTTTCCGCTGGAAAATAAACTGGTTTCCCGCGACATGGTGCGGATTGGCGCAAATCTTGCCAATATTGAAATGATCAAAGGCGGCGTAACAACTTACGTCGATATGTATTATTTTGAGGATGAAGTCGCTAAAACAGTAGATAAAATTGGTCTGCGGGCAGTTCTGGGTGAAACCATCATTAATTTCCCGGTTGCAGATGCCAAAAATGCCGATGAAGGCATTGCTTATGCGGTGCGCTTTATTAAAGAATACAAAAACCATCCGCGCATTACACCGGCCTTTGCGCCACATGCACCTTATACCAATACCACTGAAAACTTACAGAAAATCGCGGCTCTGTCTCTGGAACTGGATGTGCCGGTAATCACGCATCTGGCGGAAACCGATCGCGAAAAAGAAGAAATAGCCAAACGCACCGGTGGTAAAAGCCCGGTTCAGTATATGGCGGATATCGGTGTGCTGAACCATAAATTACTGGCAGCGCACGTTATTATGGCTGATGACAACGATTTGGCGCTGTTGAAGCAATATGATGTCGGTGTGGCGCATAATATCAGCGCCAATACCAAATCCGCCAAAGGGGTTGCGCCGGTAACCGCCATGCTGGAGAAAGGGATCCGTGTCGGGCTCGGTACGGATGGTCCTATGTCATCCAACACACTGACGACGATGAATGAACTCGGGCTGGTGGGTAAGATCCACAAACTGGAAACCAAAAACCGCGCTGCAATGCCGCCACTGACAGTGGTTGAAATGGCAACAATGGGCTCAGCCCGTGCACTGCACATGGAAGATAAACTCGGCTCGCTGGAACCGGGCAAGCTGGCAGACATCATTGTGGTGGATACCAAAGCGCCGAATATGGTTCCGATGTATAACGCGTTTGCTGCCCTGGTATACGGCGCAAACGGGGCGAATGTTCGTCACACCATTGTGGACGGCAACATTTTGATGGAAGACCGCAAATTACTGACCACAGATGAAGCATCCATTATTAAGGACGCACAGATTTTTGCCGACAAAGTCCGTGAAACTGTGCTGGCATCAGGGGAAGAGGTGAAATGACCGAAAAATTAAAGTGCGCATTGATTTATGATTTTGACGGCACATTAGCCGAGGGTGATTGTCCGGAGCACGGATTAATGCCTGCGCTGGGTGTGAGTGACTTCCCGGCATTCTGGCGTGAAGTGAAAGCACACGCCAAAGAAGATGACGGCGATGAAATTCTGTCCTATATGGGAACGCTGGCGGCAAAGGCCAATGCAACACACTCAGATGAACTGAGTGTTGAAAACCTGATGAAACACGGGAAAAGCATCCCGTTATTTCCCGGTGTGAATGCCTGGTTTTCCCGGATTAATAAGTGGGCGCAGGAGCATAATTTACTGCTGGAGCACTATATTCTCTCCAGCGGGCTGGATGCCATGATCCGTGGCACAGCTATCGGCAACGAATTTCGTGATATCTACGCCTGTAAATATCACTATTCCCCGGACGGAAAAAAAGCCCTGTGGCCGGCTCAGGCAATCAATTACACCACCAAAACCCAGTTTTTATTCCGTATCAACAAAGGAATACATAATTCCTGGGATAACGCGGCGGTGAATGAGTTTATTGAGCAGGAAGAGCGCGACATCCAGTTTCGTCATATGATCTATTTCGGTGACGGGGATACAGATATTCCGGCGATGAAAATGATCCGTTTTCAGGGCGGTTTCTCGCTGGCGGTGTTTGATCAGAAAAAATGGGGCAATCCGGAGACTCAGCAGAAAGTCGGTAAATTAATCGCTGAAGAGCGGGCGAACTATGTGGTGCCTGCCAGCTATGAAGAGGGCAGCCAGTTGGATGTCACGGTAAAAGGATTATTGCAGTTGTTCAGCCGCAAGCGGTAACATTCAGTCCGCTACTTCCGGAAATAAGGCGGCGGATATTTAAAAAAAACTAAAAAAAACACAGGGAGTTGTGTATGAAAACTATTTTGCGTGTATTCACCGGTTTTTTATTTACCGCATTGTCTGTTCAGACTGCAAACGCGGATATTACAGTACCTATTGTATATGTCGAAAATGCTATTCCGGCGGTATCACTTACTGTTAACGGCATTCAGGTCCCTAAATTATCCATTGATACCGGCGCACCCGGCGGCTTATATCTGTTACCGCCGGTGTTTGAACAGGTTTTATCTGTGCAGGAAAATAAAACAAAAGAGATTCAGGCAGGCATTGATATATTCGGGGGGCAGCATTCAACTGAATTTATCCGCAATGCTACAGTGACTATGAATGGTGAAACCGTATCCGGTACAGATGTTTTTGCATTTAATCCGTGGGGTGCCGGAATGGCGACAGCAGATGGTCGCCTGCTTATTGATGGTGTGCTCGGGCTGGGCGTGGTCAATAAAAACCGCTCTCTGATTATTAATTTTGCGGCAAAACAACTGACAATCGCAGATAATCCGGCGGCGCGTCCTGAGGGATATCGCTGGCAACCGATTGACTTTACACGTTCAGACCAGGGAATAGTGATTAAAGTGCGCGGGGAAAATAATAATTCTTACCGGATGATGATTGATACCGGCGCAAGTCACACAGTGCTGTTTAACCGCAACGGTAAAGGCTGTGCGACACCGTCTTTATCCTGCCCGCGGGAAACCATTATTACCCCGGATGCCGTTACACTCTCAGCGCTGTTATTTCAGGTCAGTGACAGCCGGATAAATTATGACGGATTACTGGGCAATGATTATCTGTCCGATAAAGTGTTGTTTATTTCAGCAGACACCCTGTTAATTGGTGTACGATAACAGAAGGCCGAATAATCAATAACTGAAGAAACGGAGATAATATGAAATACCAGGATGTGACTAACCAACCCGGCGAAAATGCGTATTTCCTTGTTTTTAATCTGACAGAAAACTCACAGACACGGGACAAAGTGGTTACGCTGTGTAATAACTTATCAGGGATACTGCGCAGTATGCGGACCCGTTATCCTGCACTGGAAGTCAGTTGTGTCGCAGGGTTCGGTGCGGATGCCTGGTCGCGGTTATTTCCGGATGCCGGAAAACCCCGCGAGCTGAATACATTTAAAGAAATAAAAGGCGCACATTTTACGGCGGTATCCACTCCCGGTGATATCTTCTTTCATATCCGTGCATTAAATGTCTCTGCCTGTTATGAACTGGGATCTATTATCAGCCAGGCATTAAGCGGAGCGGTGACCTGTGTTGATGAAGTTCACGGGTTCCGTTATATGGACGGACGCGCCATTATTGGTTTTGTTGACGGCACAGAAAACCCGGCATTTGAAGATGAACGCGCTGAATATTCCGTTATTGGTGATGAAGACCCGGTATTTACCGGCGGCAGCTACGCGTTTGTGCAAAAATATATTCATGATATGAGTGCCTGGCAAAATCAGAGCACGGAATATCAGGAAAAAGTCATCGGACGCCATAAATTTAATGATGTTGAACTGACGGATGAGCAAAAAATACCCGGCTCCCATAACGTGGTTACCAATATTCAGGATGCAGACGGAAATGACCTGAAAATTGTCCGTGCGAATATGCCGTTTTCCAATCCGGCAAAAGATGAATACGGAACGTATTTTATCGGCTACGCGCGTTATTTCTCCACCACACGCCGCATGCTGGAAAATATGTTTGCAGGCACAGAAAGCGGCGCAAGCGATGAATTACTGAAATTCAGTACCGCGGTTACCGGCACACTGTTTTTTATTCCACCGTCTGCTCTGTTAGATGATATTGAGTAACAAAAGCCCGTTACGTAACGGATTTCAAACTGTTTTCGGTGGTGTTTTTACGCAACCTGATGTAAAGTTGCCGGCTTTTTTCCGGTACGATATAACTATTTGGGTGGCGGTATGTTTATTGGTTTTGATTACGGAACATCAAATTGCTCTGTTGCAGTCATGAAAGAGGGTGTTCCGGTACTTTTACCGCTGGAAGGCGACAATGTGTACATTCCTTCAACACTGTGTGCGCCTACCCGTGATTCGGTTTCTGAACATTTATTCCGCCACCGGGATATTTTACCGTCAGATAAAACCGGCGAACAAATATTGCGCAAAGCCATTGCGGCAAACCGGGAAGAGAGTATTGATCTCGAGCCGGAAGATATTGTTTTCGGGCAGGCAGCCCTGGAATTATATCTTAATGATCCGCGCGATGTGTATTACGTCAAATCCCCGAAATCCTTTCTGGGCGCGTCCGGATTACATGAAGTGCAGATCAGTTTTTTTGAGGATTTAGTCTGCGCCATGATGGCGAATATTAAACATCAGGCTGAGAAATCAACACAAAACACCATCACACAAGCCGTGATCGGTCGTCCGGTTAACTTCCACGGACTTGGCGGCGAAACGGCAAACCAGCAGGCGGAAGCGATTTTACTGCGTGCTGCAAAACGTTCCGGATTTCATGATATTACCTTCCAGTTCGAGCCGGTTGCAGCGGGGCTGGAATATGAAGCAAGCCTGGAAAAAGACCAGACTGTGCTGGTAGTTGATATCGGCGGCGGCACAACCGACTGCTCATTAATCCGCATGGGACCGGGATACTGCGGACAGGCAGATCGCACTGAAACACTGCTTGCGCATAGCGGGCAGCGCGTCGGCGGGAATGACCTGGATATTTATCTGGCGTTCAAACAACTGATGCCGTTATTCGGCATGAGTACGCGCGCATCATCCGGTATCGAACTGCCGCTGATGCAATTCTGGAACCCGATCGCCATTAATAATGTGGAAGCTCAGCGGGAATTCTATTCACGCCCTAATCTGGCAGCATTACAACAGCTTAGACGTGATGCGGCAGAGCCGGAAAAACTGCTTCGCCTGCTGGAAGTGTATAACGAAAGCCTGGGTTACAGTATTGTCCGGCGTGCGGAAGAAGCTAAAATCGCGCTTTCATCCTCCCCGCAGTACCGGGCGGGCATCCGGCTTTTCAGTGAGGTGCTGGAAGTGGATATTGCCGGTCAGGAAATGGAAGACGCGATTTCATCTCCGAAAGATAAAATGATTGCGCTGGTTAATGACGCTGTGCAGCAGGGCGGTGTTACACCGGACACCATTTTTATTACCGGCGGGACAGGGCGTTCCCCGATGTTGTGCCGCGCCATAGAGCAGCAATTACCGGGCATTCCTGTTGTCAGAGGGAATGATTTCGGCTCTGTCACTGCCGGTCTGGCGCGCTGGGGTGAAATTTGTTTCAAATAAACTTGCACCAGACCGATCGGTCTATTACAGTATTTGCATGAACAGACAGACTGACCATGATACCCGTGAACACCTTTTAGCCACCGGCGAACAGCTTTGCCTGCACCGGGGGTTTACCGGAATGGGACTGAGCGAACTGCTCAGAACCGCAGAAGTGCCTAAGGGGTCGTTTTACCACTATTTCCGCTCAAAAGAGGCGTTCGGTGTTGCTATGCTGGAGCGTTATTATGCGGATTATCTCACGCGCTTAGCCGATCATTTTGAGCGCGGGGAAGGGTGTTACCGGGCGCGTTTTCTCGCATATTACGGGGAAATGCTGAAAAATGCCTGTCAGCACAGCCGGATCCACGGGTGCCTGACCGTTAAGTTATCAGCGGAAGTCTGTGATTTATCAGAAGATATGAATGCCGCAATGGATAAGGGTGTCAGCAGGGTCATTGCCTTGCTGGCGCAGGCGCTGGAAAACGGGCATGATGAAAAATCGCTCGTTTTCAGCGGCAGTTCTCTTGCTACCGCACAGGTTTTATATTCCCTGTGGCTGGGCGCGAATTTGCAGGCCAAGATTTCCCGCAGTGCTGTCCCGCTGGAAAGCGCGCTGGCACATGTGAATGTATTGCTTACAGCGCCGGATGTATAACCGGCGTTTTTATTTACCCAATCACTAGTCGACTGGTCTAATCCGGAGATATTATGTCACAAGAAAAATTATTCACCCCGCTGAAAGTGGGCATATTTACTGCCCCTAACCGTATTTTTATGGCACCGCTTACCCGCCTGCGCAGTATTGAGCCGGGTGATATCCCGACGCCACTGATGGTTGAGTATTATCGCCAGCGCGCCAGTGCCGGGTTGATTATCTCAGAAGCAACACAAATTTCGGCACAGGCAAAAGGCTACGCGGGGGCGCCGGGGCTGCACAGTCCGGAGCAGGTCGCGGCATGGAAAAAAATTACTGCCGGTGTTCATGATGCAGGCGGCCATATTGCCGTTCAGTTGTGGCATACCGGGCGGATTTCACACACCAGTATTCAGCCTGCCGGGCAGGCTCCTGTCGCGCCATCGGCTATCAGTGCCGGAACCCGCACATCACTGCGCGATGAAAACGGGCGTGCCATCCGCGAGGATACCTCCATGCCGCGCGCATTGGAAACAGATGAAATACCGGGAATTGTGAATGATTTCCGTCACGCGGTGGCAAATGCGCGTGAAGCCGGTTTTGATATGGCAGAGCTGCATTCCGCCCATGGCTATCTGCTGCATCAGTTTCTGTCACCGGACGCCAATCACCGTACTGACCAGTACGGCGGCAGTGTTGAAAACCGCGCCCGTCTTGTGCTGGATGTGGTTGACGCGATTTGTGATGAGTGGGCACCGGAGCGCATCGGGATCCGCCTCTCGCCAATCGGTACTTTCCAGAATATGACAAATGGCCCGGATGAAGAAGCAGATGCGCTGTATCTTATTGAACAGCTGGATAAACGTGGTATTGCGTATCTGCATCTGTCAGAGCCTGACTGGGCAGGCGGCAAGCCGTACAGTGAAGAATTCCGCCGGAAAGTGCGTGCACGTTTTAGTGGTGTGATTATCGGTGCCGGTGCTTATACAACGGAAAAAGCAGAAGATTTAATTGAAAAAGGGCTTATTGATGCCGTTGCTTTCGGTCGTGATTATATTTCTAATCCGGATCTGGTCGCGCGTCTGAAACAAAAAGCTGCACTGAATCCGCAACATCCCGAAACCTTTTATGGTGGCGGCGAGCAGGGGTATACTGATTATCCGTTCCTCGTATAGTAAAGTATGAAAAGCAAAAGCGGCGAACTATGCCGCTTTTGCTTTTCAGGGATGCATTATTCTGTCGGCATACACTGTGCAATATCCGTCCATTTCTATTTTTTTAAATCTGACATCAAATACGTCACTTAACAGCGGTGAATCAATGAGCTCAGTTGCTGAACCGAAATAACGTAATTGTCCATGAGACAGCAAAATAACAGACTCAAAATAACGAAAAACCATATCCAGTTCATGCAAACACACAATCACTAATTTATCTTTACCCTGTGTGGTTAAATCTTCAATAAGCTGCATCCGGTGTTTGATATCCAGTGCGGCTCCCGGTTCATCGGCAAAAACAACCGGCGGGTTACACATCAGCGCCATCGCGGTTAATACCCGGCTTTTTTCACCGCCGGATAAAATATGCCAGTGTTTATCCAGCAGCGGCATTAATTCATATTTCTGACAGACAGTTGATTTTGCGTGTTCAGGCTCTGCTGCCCGCTCTGCCGCGAGTGTAATTAACTCATCCACCTGTTGATCCCAGCAGGGATTAAAACTCTGAGGGATAAGCCCGATTTGTTGCATTCGTGCCGCGCCACGATAGGCGGCTATATTTTTCCCGTTTAATGTGACGGATGAAAATACCTCCCGGTTAAGACCGGATAAGGCATTAATCAGGGTTGATTTACCGGAGCCATTCGGACCAATTAAGGCAATGCTGCTTTTATCCGGTAAATTCAGATTATCTATTGCGAGAAGCGTTTTTCCCTGTTTGCAAATATGCAGATTTTTTACTGTGATCATATTTTCCGCACCCGCTTTGCCAGTAAGTAAATAAAGAAAGGTCCGCCGATAAAGGCAGTAATCAGCCCCAGCGGTATTTCACCGGGCGGCAGTAAACTGCGGGACAGTGCATCAGAGAACATAACCAGTGCCGCACCAATAACAGCGGCTGCCGGTAAAACATATTTATGACGCGTGCCGACCTGCCAGCGGGCAATATGGGGCGCAATAAGCCCGATAAACCCGACAATTCCCCCGAGTGAAACCGCAACAGCCACAATAGCCGACCCGGCAATTAACGCTAAAATAGTGAATCGCTCAACGGATAAACCAAAACTCATCGCCATTGTTCTGTCGAGTCCCATCAGATCCAGCCCGTCAGATAAAATAAAGACAGAAATCAGAATGCAGGATGCGGTTAATAACAGGCAGATAAATAAACCTTCCGGTGAAGGCGTTTGTATACCACCCAGGATCCAACTGAGAACAACCTGAAGGCTGGTGCTTTCATCAGATAACGCCATCATCATAAAAGAACGGGCGGCATTTAATACCGCGCTGACAGCAACGCCGGTTAATAATAATGTGGCGGTATCCAGTGAGCCCGCTATCCGGGAAACAGAGATAACAATAAATATTGCTGCAAGTGCGCCACTGAAGGCAAATAAGGGCAGGGTAATTGCCATCGGTAATGCCAGCGGAACTAATAATGCGATGGTTCCGCCAATTGCCGCACCACCGGATGAACCTAATAACCAGGGCTCTGCCAGCGGGTTACGAAATACTCCCTGGAATATAGCGCCGCTTAATCCCAGCAATGCGCCGGTAAACCCGGCGGTAATCACCCGTGGTAAACGCCACTCAACTAATAGCCGGGATGTCAGGTCATCTGCATAAAATAATGCACTGATGACCTTAACCGGGCTTTCCCATGTATGTCCGGCGCAGGTGGAAAAAATAAAGGTAATAATGAGCAGAAATAACAGACTGACTACCTTCACTGTTTTGTGCTCCATTGTTCAAATAGTTCAGACATGTATTCAATACCATCAATAATGCGGGGTCCCGGGATCAGAACAAAGGCACTTTTCACCGGATAAATATCATTATTTTTCATCGCTTTTACCTGAGCCCAGCCCGGTAATGCAAGCAGTGACGCCATTTTTTCATCCGCAATGGTATAAAGAATAATATCCGGGTCAGCGGCAATAATCGCTTCAGGTGAGACTTGTTTTAACACCGGACCGGCATGTTTATATTCCTCCAGTGCAAGTATTCCGCCTGCTTTTAAAATAGAATCTGCGGTATAGCCCGGCGTTTTTTTTATAAGTCTGCGGTCTGGCGACCAGTAGTAAACCGTTGCTTATCTGCCCCGTTATCATAATCACGCGGGGAGCATGATAACCCGCCGGTTTATGTTGCGCGTTATTTAACCGCCTTTCCATTTCTGCGGCGACCTGTTCACCTTTCTCTGTTGTTTTTGTGACTTTTGCCACCAGGCGGATATTACGGATTATTTCATCAATACTGTTACCTTCCAGAACTAATACGGGAATACCAAATTTTCTCAGGGGAATTAACAGCTGATGAGTCGCCTGGCGGGCAGGTGTCATAATCACCAAATCAGGTTTCTGCTCAATAATACGCTCAAGGGAAAAACCAAGGCGTCCGCCGATTAAGGGTTTATTTTTTATTTCATCGGGGAAATAAGTGTATGCATCAATACCGACAATATTATCTGACAGACCCAGGATCGCCGTGATTTCAGTATTTGATGAAAATATCGTCACAATGCGCTGTGGTTTTTCATGCAGTGTAACCGGTGTATATAATGGTGCCGTTATGCTAAAAGCAGGAAGAGCATGGAACAAGGCCATGCTCAGTATGATAATCAAAAACAGATTTTTCATGATTATACCCTTATTCATTCAAACTCTTCCCTTGCCGCCTGCCTGCATCCTGAATGACGTCGGGTATATTATCTGTTAAAACCGGTAAGACACACCGGCAATAAAGGAACGCCCCGGCATGGATGTTCCCAAACTACCGTTGGATTTGGACGGCAACATAATATACGGGTCTTCATCCAGCGCGAAAAATACCGGATGTTCGTTTTTATTCAGAATGTTATCTATACGACCATAAAATGTCAGGGACGGGCTGATATCAACATCAGCATGTAAATTCCAGACCATAAACGGGGATTTACGCATAACATAAGAGGTATAAGGGCGGACTTCCGGAATAATGCCTTCTTCGGTTTTATACCACATTGGTCCGCGCAAAATGCCCTGAAGCTGAATACTCCACGGATACTGACCATTGGCAAAATACAGGTCATTAATCACGGCACCCTGATACTGATACATCCGCTGTACTTTTGTACTATTATTGGTCGCGGTTATTTGTGCACCTTTATCTTCCATATCGAAGTTCCAGCTGCCGTTAAACCGTAATACCCAATCCCAGTCCGTCTGCCAGTTCATTAATGAATTAACGGCGGTGCGGCTGTTTATTTCCAGCCCGCGCACAACAATATCATTTTCACTGTTTGCATACTGATATACGTTCGGTGAAATAACATCTGTCTGTATTCTGTCCTGAATAGTGTTCTGAAACAGAGAAATATCAACGGAATGGAGAGAGTCACCAATAATAGCGCCGACTTCAATCTGCCGGTTACTTTCTGCATTCAGCGTGTTGTTGCCTAAATATTGTGCGCCGGACAGAGTTGTATAATCAGCACCTAATTGTGTTGCGGTCGGAGCGCGGTATCCGGTTGCCAGAGATGACTTCAGGTTCAGCCACTCATTCACCTGATAGTTTGTCCCCAGACTCCAGGTTAATTTATTATAGGATGTGCTGCCGGTAAATTGATTGTCCAGATGCGGCGTTTTATCAAAGTCTGTTTTACCATAGGTATAACGCATCCCGCCGCGGATTATCCAACTGTCATCAAATAAGCTCTGTTTGTCATCAAAATAAAATGCATACAGGTTTTCGGTCTGGTTATTATCGTAAGGCGCGGATTGTTTAATTGGTTTTCCGCTCACACTGACCTGATGACGCTCAGAGCGTAAACGGCTGTGCTCATAATCAACACCTAATAACAGGTCATTCTGTTCATGAATTTTAATGATCGGCTGAAATTTAATACCATAAATATCTAATGCACGACGGTTATGATCACTGCTGGTTTTTGCCGTTAACGGCGATGCCCATCTGAAATTATCCACATCCTGAATAAAATAAGCATGGGTATTCATGCTGACGATACTGTCATTATTGCCGTTTTTCCAGACCAGATCCGCAGAACGGTTATAACGGGTATCTTTGGCATAGATATTTCCGGTTGACCCGCGAAAACCGCCGTCATAAATACCATCTGTCCTCAGTGATAAGTCCACCAGGTTATTTTCGTCTATTTTCCAGCCTACATTTCCGCTTAAACCAAACCGTTCCCAGTTTGTATTTTCCTGTTTATGTCCGCCTTTACCTGAATGGTAGTCATCCCGGCGACCGGCTTCAAAACCAAAGTAGCCGTATATATCGCCATTATCATTTTGAAAACCGTAGCCACCGTAGGTTTGGGCTAATCCCCATGAACCGGTTTCAACCGATAATTTCCCGCCTTCATCGGTTAATCCGTTTTTCAGGAAAATATTAATTACCCCGCCCATTGCCTGCGAACCATAAATAACAGAAGAGGGACCTCTGATAATTTCAATCCGGCTGACATCTTTAGGTGATAATTTGGATAAATTCGCGGTACCGGCACGGCGTCCGTTTACCAGCACTAAAATCTGACCGGCAAAATCTTTTCCCTGACCATCAGTTGCGGCACCACGGATATTCACGGATGTTTGCCCGGGGCTCCATTCACTGAAAAAACCAACACTGTTTTGTGCTAATAAATCCGTCAGACTGGTTGCGTGAGCGCGCTCTATCTGTTCGCTGTCAATAACCTGCGTGGTCACTGTCGATTTGCGTTGCTGCTCTTCACGTCCGGATGCGGTAACGACAATGGTGTCATTTGCCGGATCTGATTTGCTGTTATTTTCTGCACCTACTGCTATTTGTGAATACGATATAATTAATGAAAGAAGTACTATTTTCCTGCCGTCTATTTTCATCTTAAAACTCATTATTTTTATTTATGGCATAACTAAAATATCAACCGGTAATATCCGGAAGGTTTCCCTGTAATAAATAATATCACCCATAAATGATAGGCATTATCATTCTACAAAAAAACAACAGGCTAAGTTACTAAAAATAAAAGTAAAAATGCAAAGGGTGAGAGTGGTCAAGGTAATTGAAATCAATCTGTTACAATCACGGGCAGGAATTATAAAAAGGTATGAAGATGTGTCTTTAATCAGCAGGGTATTAACAAAATAAATACATCTATATCCTTATTCATTCAAACCGCAGGTTCGTTGGCAGCATCCTGAATGACGTTGGGTATATTTTTATAACATTCCACCGTGCAGTTGATTACACGGCGGAATAACGCATCATAATAAATCAGTTTTTGACAGGGACCTGAAAACGTTTCAGGCGTAACGCATTAGCCAGAACAAAGACACTGGAGAGCGCCATTGCGGCTGCGGCGATCATCGGGGACAATAATGTTCCGTTGACCGGATACAACAGACCCGCCGCAACAGGGATGAGCAGGGCGTTGTACGCGAACGCCCAGAACAGATTCTGTTTGATGTTACGGATTGTCGCCCGGCTTAATGCAATCGCATCACCAACACCGCGTAAATCGCCTGACATCAGCACCACATCTGCCGCTTCAATTGCCACATCAGTTCCGGTTCCGATAGCAAGACCAACATCGGCTTCGGCAAGTGCCGGCGCATCGTTAATACCATCACCGACAAATGCCACTTTCGCACCATTACTGCGGAATTTCTTCAGTGCTGCCACTTTGCCGTCAGGCAGAACTTCCGCCGCCACTTCATCAATACCCAGTTGTTTGGCGATTGCCGCTGCTGTTGCTGCATTGTCACCGGTGATCATTGCAACTTTCAGCCCCAGAGCATGCAGGGTGCGGATAGCTTCCGGTGTTGTGTCTTTAATCGGGTCAGCCACTGCAATAATCGCTGCCAGCTTTCCGTCAATTGCGGCATAAAGCGGACTTTTACCTTGTTCACCAAGACGCTTAGCGTCGGGTAATAAACGGCTGATATCCAGACCCAGCTGAGTCATAAACCGGTCTGCGCCGACAGAAACCGTGCGCCCGCCGACATCAGCAGAAACACCAAAGCCCGGTACGGCGGCGAAATTCCCGATTGGTGCCAGTGTCAGTCCTTGTTCCTCTGCTGCCACCACAATTGCCTCTGCAATAGGGTGTTCTGAGCGGGTTTCAATGGCAGCCACCAGGGCAAGCACTTCATTGTATTCAAACCCATCCGCCGGTACGAGGTCGGTCAGTTCAGGGCGACCTTTGGTCAGGGTACCGGTTTTATCAAGCGCAACCACGCTGACATCGCGCAGTGCCTGTAATGCTTCCCCTTTGCGGAACAAAATTCCCATCTCAGCGGCGCGACCGGTTCCCACCATAATGGAGGTCGGTGTCGCCAGTCCCATTGCACACGGGCAGGCAATGATCAGAACAGCCACTGCATTAATCAGCGCGAATGCCAGTGCCGGGTCCGGCCCGACAAATAACCAGATGAGGAAGGTGATTAACGCGCCTGCCATAACCGCCGGAACAAACCACATGGTGATTTTATCAACCATCGCCTGGATAGGTAATTTCGAGCCCTGTGCTTCTTCGACTAACCGGATGATTTGCGCCAGTACTGTATTCGCACCAATTTTAGTGACGCGAAAGCTGAATGCACCGGTTTTATTAATGGTTCCGCCGACGACTTGTGAGCCGGTTTCTTTTGACACCGGAACCGGTTCACCGGTGATCATGCTCTCATCGACATAAGAAGCACCTTCAGTTACCTCGCCGTCAACCGGAATTTTCTCCCCGGGGCGCACAAGAACAATATCGTCAGTCATTACGTCACTGAGTGCGATTTCAACTGTTTTTCCGTCACGCAATACCCGTGCCGTTTTCGGCTGAAGCCCGACCAGGCGTTTGATTGCCTGTGATGTTTTTCCTTTGGCACGAGCTTCCAGGGTACGTCCGAGCAGGATCAGTGTCACTATCACGACGGCTGCTTCATAATAAATATTGGCGGTTCCCGCCGGTAAAATCTGCGGAATAAAGGTGGATACAACGGAAAAGAGATATGCCGCTGCGGTACCCACCGCAACCAGTGAGTTCATATCCGGTGCGCCGCGCAGCAATGCCGGAAATCCTTTGCGGTAAAAACGCATTCCGGGACCAAATAACACGATGGTGGCGAGCACGAACTGAATATACCAGTTCAGCTGTTGCCCGAGTGTATTTGTAACCCAGCCGTGTACGCCCGGAATAAAGTGTGAGCCCATTTCAATGATAAAAACGGGCAGGGTGAAAACAGCGGCTGTCAGAAGTGCGCGGCGCAATGAACGGTCTTCTTTTTCCCGGCGGATCTCTGCCTGATCATTTGCGGTTGTTCCGCTGTCAGACAAACGCCGGGCTTTATAGCCCGCTTGTGTGACCGCCGCATCCAGGTCAGCAAATGTTACCTCCGCAGTGTGACGCACCCGGGCGCGCTCTGTTGCCAGGTTTACGGTTGCCTCGGAAACACCCGGGACATTTGCCAGCGCTTTTTCAACGCGCCCGACGCAGGATGCACAGGTCATTTCTTCAATGGCAAATTCTGTGGTTTCCATTGTGACGTTATACCCTGCGCCTTCAATGGCACGGATAGCCGCAGGCGCATCGATATCACCGGCAAAGGTAATATCTGCCCGCTCCGTTGCCAGGTTAACAATGGCATTATTGACACCCGGAACGGTTTTCAGTGCTTTTTCAACGCGACCAACACAGGATGCGCAGGTCATGCCTTCAACGGATAAGCTCAGCCGTCCGGATGATGAAGATGAGGATGGAGTTGTATTCATGGTTTTTCCCTCTGGAATAAATTGTCTGATAAGAAGCTTAACCTTTCCCTTTAGGGGAGGGTCAAGCGTTATCTGTTATTTTTTTCGCAGAGAGGTGTTTTTACTTAGTTTACTGTCACAGCCACCTGATCCGGTGGCTGAATTTCCCGGTAAACTGTGCATTCCATGCATCGCCCCCGTGAACAGTCTCTGCGGATGTCGGCATTGCCATTGATATCGCTATTGTCATCGTTATGCGCGGTAAACCGCCTCCCCGTGAAGATAGGTTTCAAGAACCCGCAGTGTGCTGTCCTGACTGTCCAGCACCACGATATCAGCCTGTTTTCCGGCAGAAAGCGCACCTTTGCCGGATAAACCGAGGAAACGGGCGGGGTGCTCAGAGGCATATTTCCACGCCTGCGCCGCGTCACACAGCCCGCTGCGGATCAGAAAATTAATACATTCCAGTACAGATTGTGCAGAGCCTGCCAGCAGCTCTTCGTTCGCCGCGAGGTGCAGGCGGCCTTGCTCTGTCAGTACCACATCACCGCCGATATGCGTGTGATAACAGCCTGGTGCCATGCCGCCGAATGCGGTGGTATCACTGGTCAGCAGGATTTTTCCTTGTTTGGCGCGCATAAATACACGGATCAATGCAGGCGGAAGATGAAAACCATCAGCAATAATGCCGCACCATAAATCATCTTCTGCTAACTGTGCCCAGATCGGATTATTGTGGCGGTGCATATGCAGCCCGCAACCATTGCCCAGATGAGTGGACATTGTGGCGCCCAGTTCTGTTGCCAGACGGATCTGCGCGGGTGTTGCGATAGTGTGCCCGATGGAAACCCGGATCCCGTTTTGTACACAAAAACCGATTGTCTCCGCCAGTCCGTCCTCCCGTTCAGGAGAGAGCGTCAGAATGCGCAGTAATCCGCGGGAAAGCGTATGCCATTTTTTCACTTTTTCTGCATCACAGTCCTGAACACAGGCTTTATCATGCGCGCCGCGCGGTCCGCTGACCGGTGAGATAAACGGACCTTCCAGATGAATTCCGGCAGTTGATGCGCGGATCTGCGGGTCTGCGGCACAGAAACCGGCGAAATCCGCCATAAGAGAGGAGATACCGTCATCACTGTTGGTGATAATGGTCGGACAGAGGCTGGTCACGCCTTTCTGATAAAGCATGCCATAGCTGTGGCGGACATCATCCTGATGCAGCGGCAGGGTGTTGTAATCGGTTCCCGCATAGCCGTTAACCTGTAAATCAACTAATCCTGCGGCGACAAACGGCAGATCGTCCGAGTGTGCGGTATTCAGGGGGCTGATGCTGTCTATATGTCCATTTGCCATGGTGATGACAATAGCATCACCCTTCAGCGTTTTTCCCTCAATGCGTTTTTCTGTGCTGTTCAGCATAAATCAGCCCCCGAATCCGGATCGAGATATAAAAAATGCACTGTTGTGGCGGCGAAGAATAGTAGCGGGTAAATCTTCGCTGATAGTGTCGTTTATCATCGCGCAGACAGCCCGGCGTTTCGTTGCAGCAGGCACCACACACACCATGTGGCGGGCGCTGAAAAGCGCGGGGATTGTCAGTGTCAGGGCATAAAGCGGCACATCATCAGTCCGGGCAAAGCAGCCGTCATTAACCTGTTGCTGACGGCACTGTTCATCAAGCTGCACCCGTTTAACCACTGCCGGATCATTAAAGTCAGCCACCCACGGGTCATTAAACGCAATATGACCATTTTCCCCGACACCGAGGCAAACCAAATCAATAGGCGCGGCGTTGAGTAACGCACTGTAGCGGCGGCACTCGGCTTCGCTGTCCGTCGCATGGGCGCGGATAAAACAGGTGGCGGCGGGCTTGACCGCATCAAACAAATGCGCCTGAATATAGTGGCTGAATGCCTGCGGTGCGCCCGGCGGCAACCCGATATATTCATCCATGTGAAATGCGGTTACTTTTGACCAGTCTATTTCACGAAATGATTGCAGATGCTGTAAAAATTCATTCTGTGATGGTGCGGAGGCAAAAACAATGCGTACCGCAGGTTGTGACGCCTGGCAGGCAAGGATGATGTCGCGGGCTTTTTCTGCGGCAGCGCGACCCATGGCATTGCGATCTGCATAAACGGCGTACTGTAACTTACCTTTCTGACCTGTGGTAATGGGTGTATCAGACATTAATATGTTCCTCTGACAGGTGCATAGCAGCCTCTTTAAAGCGGTATTCAAATCCGCCGGGCATGACCGGCAACGGTGGCGTGATATCAGTTTTACTGGTGCCGGGAGTCATTTCTGTTGTCATGATGATTGTCCGCACAGTGCGACAATCAGTTGCAGATTGCGCATGATGTGAAACGGATCTTTTACCGGCAATGCGACCACTTTATTCAGCGGCTGCCCCGAGCGATCGCGGATCTGCGTCCATTCACCGTATTCATGATTCGGAAATGTTTTGAGGACATAATCAGCGGTCTGCTGATACAGGGCGTAAAATTCCGGGTCATCGGTCTGATCTGCCATCAGCAGCAGGGTATAAAGCGCTTCTGAGTGAACCCACCAGATTTTGGTGTCCCATGTGTCCTGAATCAGTTTTTCATACGGGTCATTTCCCAGCAGGCGTCCGGCAGGCTCAGAGCCGTCCGCCTGTACATAACGGAACAGCCCGCCTTCTTTTTTATCCCAGCCCGTATGCCACATCAGCGATACAATTTTCCGGATAGCAGGCAGGTATTTCTCTGTTTCCCCGAGCAATTGCGCGGCATGGAAGCAAAACCACATATTTTCCAGGGTATGCCCCGGTGTTTTATGGCGGGCGAGCAGGGTATCACTATGTTCCGGTGACACGTTCATTTCCCGCGGGATAAGCGTGTCCGGTTCGTGCAGTTCAGTAAAAATCCGCGCCAGACTACGACGGGTAAGCGCCGTCAGCCGGGAAAGAGCCGAGTGCTGATACCGCAGGGCGTAACGCAGTAATTCGCTGACCGTGCCGAGCATAATCATTTCATACGCATAAGGTTCAAAACCCGGCGGTGCGGGATACGGATCACTGCGGACGCACCCGGTCTGTAACCGCTGAAAAATAGTGTCATATAAATTAAGTGCGCGCTCAAAATACTCACTTTCGCCGGACACAAACGCATATTCACACAGCCCGATCACGATAAAGCAATCGGCATAAAATGAGGTGTCGTAACCCTCTCCCGGGGTCATTTCCAACTTATTACCGGTGCTACCCAGCAAAAAGGCACAGTGCCCGTTATCCAGAAACGCATGCGCGAGCAGAAAATCTGCCGTCTGTTTTGCGTGTGCGAGCAGGGGAACCGCATCCCCCTGACACAGCCCGCTGCGGATAAGGGCAGCCTGGCGGCTCTCATTCCAGAGGAAACGACCTTGTGACCAGGTAAATTTATTCTCACTCAGGCGTGTTGCGCCGTCATTACTAAAACACGTAAAAACGCCGCCATAATCCGTGTCAACCGCCTGCTGCCAGAACGGCAGAATATTGTGTTCGAGTTCCTGTTGCCACAGAGTACGGCACTGTTCGCGCTGTTGCGGTGATAACCCCATCTTAATGTTCCCCGTCGCGGCTCAGTTTGTGCATAAGTTCTTCCACTTCCGGTTTTACCGGGTTTCTGCGGGCGATAATGGCTGCCAGCGTGAAGAACACCAGGGAGCAGAAGACCGGTCCGCCGACTGACAGCGCCATTGATGGTGCCGTTACAAACAGTTTGGTCCCGGCAAAAACAGCCAGACCTATCAACATGGAGCTGATGGCAATTTTAGGTCCGCAATGCTTATAGAACGGCAGAAGACCTAATACCATCGGGATAGAGGCCGGACCAATTAATCCGCCGAACCACACGACGATAAGTCCGATAATGCCGCCGAAATGCTCCTGATTCAGAGCCAGGATCATGGTGCAGAGTGTAAAGGTGAATGTGACAACCCGTGCCATCCAGAGTGGTGTTTCACCATTAGCCCGTTTCACTCTTTTTGAGATCAGCGGCAGAATATCCCGCGAGAGCACAGAACTGATGGCATTAGCATCAGATGCCACCATCGAGAGTGTTGCGGCAAACATGGATGCGAGGATCACCCCGACAAACCCGGCCGGTAAATATTTCAGTGTCAGCATCGAATAAATCTGAGTCTGTTCTGAATGCGGCACATCAGGGAGAAGCAGCGGGGCAGCCCACATAGGCGCAAACAGGATCAACGGCCAGACAAGATAAAGTGAGGCGGAAAGCATCATAGCGCGGCGGGCTTGTTTGCCATCCGGTGAAGCGATAAAACGGGAGGCGAGGTTCCAGGTGCCGCCGTTATAACTGAGGAAACAGACAAATGCGAAGCTGGCAAAGAACAACGGACTGTACTGACCATTAAACCAGTCACTGTTACCCGCCGGAAGTTTATCCCACATATCCAGATAGTTAGTGCCGATATCGCCCAATTGTGACTGCACGATAAAAAACATAATCACACCTGCCGCGATACCAACCAGGAACTGGAAGAAATCATTCATGGTATCCGCCCACAGCCCGCCGACAGTGACATAAATCATCGCAACAGTACCGGAAATCAGCACACCGTAAATAACCGGGAGCCCCGTGAAACCGTAGAACAGCACACCGATTGCCGCATATTTTCCGGCGGTATCCAGTAATTTCAGTAACACACCGAGCCAGGCGATCAACTGCTGGGTTTTAATATCATAACGGATTTTCAGGTATTCAGTCGGTGACTGCACCTGTAATGCATTACGCAGCCGCGCCCAGCGGGGCACGATAAGCCAGGCACCAAGCAGGCACGCGATAGTCACGTTCAGCGCCCACCACACATACAGGTTAAAGCCGGACGCATAGGCAAGGGCGGCATAACCGGTAAACACCACACCTGAATACCCGGACACATGATGCGAAATCCCGGCCAGCCACCAGGGCAGCCCGCCGCCGGCAACATAAAAATCGTTTGTACCTTTCACCCGGCGGTAAGCATTCAGGCCGATACCTATCATAATCACGAAGAAAAGTGAGAGTGTTATCCAATCCAGCATTTGCATCTTATTGATTCCTTGTCGTTATTTTTATCAACATCATCAGGAAATACGTTGGTTGCGGTACTGAAAGAGCTATAGAAAATGATAAAGAGTCATAAAAACAGCAGAGCGTTACAGAGATATCAGGGTACTTCTTATCCGGAATGTACATTAATTACGCAGACTGTAAATATATTTAATTCCACTGTGTGTTATTAATACGATCTGACTCACAAATTAACCTTCGGACAAAGAAAAAAAAGACGGAATTTATATGACAATGATGTGTGATACACATAGGATAATGGCACCGGATACTCTTGACATATCGGGTAGATAGCTGAAAATCAGAGTGTTCCCTATCCTTTATCCGGAAAAATAAACAACTATGGTGAAAACCTCTCTTTCGTCAGAACGCAGGCAGCATCTGTTCCGGCAGATTTTATCCGGATATAAAGATCAGGAAATCGTGACCCGCAAAGGGCTGGCAATACGTAACAATCTGCGCCCGGCGACCGTGACACAACTGATCGGTGAAATGATTCAGAGCGGACTTATCATTGACGATACTATTAATCACCAGCCCGGACCCGGACGACCGGAAGTGGGTATTATTCCGAACCTCAGGCAACTGACCGCTATTTTTATCTGTATTGATGCCCGTAATATTATTGCCTCGCTGGTGGATATCAGAGGGATCGTGCTTTCCTCACTGAATCAGTCGTTACCCGACGACAATGTCGGCAGTGAGGTATTGCTGACGTGCCTGCGGAAACTGATCAGTCAGTTACTGAATAATTGCCTGTCGGATACCTGTATTCAGGGAATTATTATTTCTCTGCCCGGGGTCATTGATGCGAAGCTGAGCCACTGGCTTTACACTAATCGCTGGCCAAAAGCGCGCCATACCAATCTCTCTTTGCTGGAGACAGAATTTGCAATTCCGGTATGCCTGGTCAAAAATTTGCAGGCGGAATTAAATGCATTTATCCTGGAAAATCATGACCTGGCAACAAAACGGGTTCTCTATGTTCACTGGGGGGAAGGGATAGGTGCGGCAAGTTATTCAAAACAGCAAATTAATGCCAATCAGCAGGGATTATTCGGCGAGCTGGGGCAACTGACACAGGGAGATGACCGGACAATTGAGCAAATGTTGTCACTTTCTGCGTTACGCGGGACATTGAATGAGGCATTACCCGGGGATTTAAGTAATGAGCGGGCAGCCGCAAAAGCACTCAAAGATGCCGATATTACTGTATTACCTTGTCTGAATAATGCGGTCAGCACCTGGAGCCGTGTTCTTGCCAATATTTATTTTATTCTTTTCCCTGATGTGATTATTTTTTCTGGTCCGTTTACACACAATGATGCCTTATTTAACGGGATTATTGACGGATTTAACCAACGCGTACCGGACTATTTTGAACAAAATGTTATCTTCACCATTAACCATAAATCGTTTACTAATGAAATGAATGGCGCACTCTCACCATTTTTTGAAAAATTAGTGACGAAATATTGTCAGGATGATTGCGCAGTATTATGAGGCTGATGAAAACACATGATTTACAGAAATAAAAATGTCCCGGAACTTATTGTCAGTCATTTAGAGAAAAGCCTCGCGTTTTGGGTCGGCATTCTTGGTTTTACGATTTTATATGAACGCACTGAAGAACGTTTCGTCTATCTGGATTTAAACGGGGTTCAGTTTATGCTGGAGGAGCACCAGGAAGATCAATGGGTAACAGCACCATTGGTTCCTCCTTTCGGGCGCGGAGTTAATTTTCAGATTGATGTTGAACACCAGGATATGATTTTATCCGCATTAGAAAAAAATCATTATCCTTTATTTTCCGGACCACAGGAAAGGGTATATCAGGTCAATAATACTGAACGGGTACAACGCCAATTCCTTGTTCAGGATCCGGACGGATATTTATTACGCCTGGTTCAGGTTATTAATCACTGAGCAGCAGAAAAACCGGATAATATTTATTCGATAGTTTTGGTCCAGGGATTGAATCCCGGATGCGTCTCTTCTTCCTGAATATCCTCATCCCGTGAATCAAGATACAGCGCTTCAACTTCTGCACGGGCCCAGGGGGTTCTGCGCAAAAATTTCAGACTCGACTTCACGCTCGGGTCACTTTTAAAACAATTTATCTTAATAATTTGAGACAGTTTGACCCAGCCATATCTGGCAACGAGTGCATTAACCTGCATTTCAAGTGTGACGCCGTGCAAAGGGTCTTTAGGCGTATTCGCTGTCATGAATAAAGTGTCCTGTTATATCAGATATCAAAAATAGGGAAACAGCCGGAGTTTAACACAGATTACCGGTTTAATTCCTGTAACAGGCGTGTATTAAGGTACAGTTTTTCCCGCCCGGACTGCATTTCTTCCAGCACGCCTATTTCAACCAGTTGTTTCAGGTAAGCAGAGGCCGTCTGACGTTTTGCCACACCCCGCTCAACAAGATTCTCTATCCGGCAATAAGGTTGCACAAAAAGAACCTGAATTAACTCATGAGTATAAATTTTAGGTAATTTTTCCCGTACGTATCCGGTAATCTCTTCTATTAGCCTGCGGATAACGGCTATTTTCCGGGATGTCCATTTTGCTGTGTTTTCAGCGGCTTCCAGCATAAAGAGTATCCATGACTCCCAATCATGGTTCTCTGTCACTCCGCGTAATAATGTGTAGTATTTATCCCGGTTTTCCAGAATGAAACGCGACAGATAGAGAATAGGTAATGACAGTATGTCCGTCTGAATCAGATATAAAATATTCAGTATCCGCCCGGTTCGCCCGTTACCATCGGGAAACGGATGAATACATTCAAACTGATAGTGCAATATTGCCATTTTAATCAAAGGGTCAATATCATCTTCCGCGTGCAGGAATATCTCCCAGTTTGTCAGCAAATCCCGGATAACAGTTTCGCCTGACGGCGGGGTATATATCACATTTGCGTATTGGTCGCTTAATACGGTTCCCGGCGTTTTGCGGATATCCGTCTGAATAGATCTCAGCGTTGTACAAATCTTTATTGCGGTATTAGTACACAGCGGAAATGTGTTTAACTGTGCAAAACCATTATGCAACGCAGTGCGGTAGCGTAATGCTTCTTTAGTTGCGGGGTCAGCATTCTCTTCGTGACCGGCATACTGAAATAATTGATCGCTGGTGGTAACGATATTTTCAATACGGGAAGAATCTTTTGCTTCCAGCAACGGCAGAATATTGATCAGCAGGGCAGGATCAGGAATCAGTTCTCCTGCCGTTTTCAGTTCAGCAACCGCCGCACGTGCAGTGATGCACGCTTTGAGTATTTTTCGTGTTTCAATAAGATCCAAATCCGGCGGCAGTGCCGGGAGCGCGTTGTAAGGGACTTTCGGATCATGAGTCATATGTTTACAAAACCTATTTTTTATCGACATATGACCATACTATGTTGATAGCATAAACATGTCACGTACTATATGTACGAAAAATCCACTTTTATCGACATATCACTGATATGTGTCGATGTGATAAAGGTATGCCGGTGAACAGAACGTATTGCTGTTTTATTAATACATATGTTTTGACGAATATGACGTGGTGATATACATTGGCTGACAGATAACAAAGGAGAGGGTATGGAACCATTACAGCTATTCAAAATACTCAGTGACGAAACACGATTGAATATTATTTTGCTTTTAAAGGCATCAGGTGAATTGTGTGTCTGTGATATTTATACGGCATTAAACCTCTCTCAGCCAAAAACATCCCGCCATCTGGCTATGTTACGTGAAGCCGGAATTTTACTGGATTCTAAACACGGGAAATGGGTTCATTACCGGTTATCTCCCGCATTATTACCCTGGATAAAACAAATTATAGACCAGGTTTATATCACCGAACAAAGCAGAGTATCCGGACTACTGAGTCCGATAAAAAACAAATCCTCTGCCGGCAATTGTATCGGTTAAAAAAAATTTAAACATACGCATCTGATAATTCATATATGAAATCGTGACGACTAACAGTCCCTCATATTTCAAAAGAGGCAACGCATGCTCATTGCATCATTTATTTTTATTCTGACTATCACCTTTGTTATCTGGCAACCCAAAGGACTTGGTATCGGATGGAGCGCAACTATTGGCGCAATATTGGCACTGATATCCGGAGTTATCAGTTTTCAGGATATCCCGGTTGTCTGGAATATTGTCTGGAATGCGACTGCGACATTTGTTGCGGTTATTATCATCAGTTTACTTCTGGATGAAAGTGGTTTTTTTGAATGGGCAGCACTGCATGTGGCTAAATGGGGCGGCGGAAAAGGGCGCTTATTATTTACTTATATTATTTTGTTGGGCGCATCCGTTGCCGCTCTGTTTGCCAATGATGGGGCGGCATTAATTCTGACGCCGATTGTGATTGCCATGTTGCTCGCATTAGGTTTCAGTAAAGGCACAACACTGGCATTTGTTATGGCGGCCGGGTTTATAGCGGATACAGCAAGTCTCCCGCTGATTGTCTCTAACCTGGTTAATATCGTTTCTGCTGATTTCTTTAATATCAGCTTTAACGAGTATGCCTCTGTAATGATCCCCGTTGATATTGCAGCAATTATAGCAACACTGGTGATGTTACATTGGTTTTTCCGCAAAGATATTCCTCAGCACTATACCGTATCAAAGCTGAATAGCCCGGCATCGGCAATTAAAGACCCGGCAACGTTTAAAGCCGGATGGTGTGTATTACTGCTGTTATTGATCGGCTTTTTTGTATTAGAGCCATTAGGTATTCCTGTCAGCGCCATTGCGGCAACGGGTGCGTTAATACTTTATGTCATTGCATCAGCCGGGAAGGTGATTAATACCGCAACCGTATTACGCGGCGCACCATGGCAAATAGTTATTTTTTCACTGGGAATGTATCTGGTTGTTTATGGTTTAAAAAATGCAGGCCTGACGAATTATCTTTCAGACATATTGAATTACCTTTCAGGTATTGGTCTTTGGGCGGCCACATTAGGTACAGGGTTTATCACCGCTTTTCTATCCTCCGTAATGAACAATATGCCGACAGTATTAATTGGCGCATTATCAATTGAAGGAAGTGAGGCAAGTGGATTAATACAGCAGGCAATGATGTATGCCAATGTGATTGGTGCAGATTTAGGACCTAAAATTACACCAATAGGCAGCTTGGCGACACTGTTATGGCTTCATGTTTTATCACAAAAAAAATATCACCATTACATGGGGCTATTACTTCAGAACCGGCATTATCATGACCATTCCTGTGTTAACCGTCACATTGGTCGCGCTGGCGCTTCGTTTGTCTGTCCTGAATTAAGAGAGATAGCATGAGTATAATATTTCACCCATTTGCATTTTTTTTCTTCCGTAAATTGATACAGGACAAGTTAATAAGATTCAATCTCATTGTTTAAGCGTTATCATAAGAAAATCAGAAAAGAACCGGAACATCGCGCTCAGGATATAATCTAAAGCGCGGTTACCGGTTTTTATGATTTTATTTAAGATAACTATACCCGATGTTATTCAGGATGCAGGCAGGCGTAGTAACGCCAATAAACCTGTCGTTTGAATGAATAGGGTATATTGAGGAATGTTTATGTGGTTCACTGCGCTTTTAAGGGAGTCTGCTCATGATTAGCGGCTTATTCATCGGCATGCTCTTCGGCGGGCTTTTACAATCAGGGCAATTTTGCTTTGTTTCCGGTTTCAGGAATATTGTTTATCAGAAAAACACCCGTTTTCTCACCGCGCTGCTGATTGCGGTTTCTATTCAGGCTACCGGATTTTTTACCCTGCAATCAATGGGATTACTGACCATTCCGGAAGGAACTCTGCCGGTGACCGCCACTATTATCGGCGGTTTTTTATTCGGGGTTGGCATGGTATTAGCGGGATGCTGCGGTAGTGGTGCCTGGTTCCGGTCCGGTGAAGGGCTGACAGGAACATGGATTGCCTTATTTTCATTTGTCGTCACTATGGCGTCAGCCTGGAAAGGCAGTTTAAAACATTGGATTGAGCCATTATTAATACATCCGGCACAAGCTGACACTATCTATAAAACACTGAATATCTCTCCGTGGTTTCTGGTTGCAGTATTAATTATTGTCACTATCGGATTACTGATTTATCAGCATCGTCATCCCCGTTATTCTCCGCCCCCGTTGGGCAAATTTAAGCGATTACCCCTTAACCTTACCGCCGTGCTTATTGGTATCCTCGGTATTATTGCCTGGCTTTTCAGTGCGGAAAGCGGACGCAACTTTGGCTTTGGTATTTCTGTGCCTTCCGCCAATGTCATTCAGTATTTAGTGACAGGTCAGCAGCGTTATTTCAATTGGGGAATGTTATTTGTTATCGGTATTTTTGCCGGTTCAATGATCAGCGCTAAAATACGCGGGGAGTTTGCCTTAACATTACCACCGGACGGAAAAACGGTTGTGAAACGGTTAACCGGCGGCATAGTAATGGGAATAGGGGCAACACTTGCCGGCGGATGTACTGTAACTAATTCACTGGTAGCTACCGCGTATTTCTCCTGGCAGGGTTGGATTTCAACACTGACGATTATGGCGGGTGTCTGGATCACCAGTTATTTCATCAGACCATCACAGTGCAGAATATAGGAATATATATGAAAGGAAAATTAACAATCTTATTATTATCAGCGCTGCTGTCGGGCTGTGACCAGACCGTCGTAAAAGATATCAGTGTTGATGAGTTATCAAAAAACCTGGATAACCCGGATTACCTTATTATAGATACCCGTCCGGACAGCCTGTATTTTGGTTTTAAAGATAAAGATGCAACCCGCGGTGGTCATATAAAAGGTGCTATGCAATTTACCACCGGTTGGCTGGACTTTATTGATGAAAATAAATTCAATAATTTTGTTGCCGAAAAGGGAATAACCAAAGAAAAAACGCTGGTTTTCTATGACAGTAATCCGGATGACCTGGACAGAGTAACCGCTGAATTTGCCGCCAAAGGCTATAATGTACTGGCATTTAAAGAGTTTATTAACTATGCAAATTTAGATTATCCGATGGAAAAATACCCGAATTACTGGATGAGTGTTTCACCCGGATGGGTTAACGCCGTACTTAACGGTGAAAAGCCGGAAAGTTATACCAGTGATAAAAAACCGGTGATATTTGAAGTTTCATGGGGCGCTGCGGAACAATCCAAATCCTATTCCACCCATATTAAAGGTGCCTATCATTTTAATACGGACTGGATTGAAAATGCACCTGTATGGAATTTATCTGAACCTGACGTTATTAAAAATAATTTACTGAAAAATAGTATCCGCAAAGATACCCCGGTCATAGTCTATTCTGAAAATCAGATGGCGGCATTACGGGTATTGTGGGCGCTGAAATGGGCAGGGGTTGAAGATGTCCGTTTTCTTAACGGCGGTTTAAATGTTTGGGTTGATGCAGAATTACCAACAGAAACCGCAGTTAATATCCCTGTGCCGGTTTCTGATTTTGGTGCTTTTATTCCGGCAAATCCACAGGTCAATATTTCCATGCCCGCTGAAGCTATTCAGGGACAAAAATCCGGATTAAAACTGATCAGTAACCGCACATGGGATGAATATACCGGGAAAATTACCGGCTATGATTATATTCCGCGTAAAGGTGAACCGGCAGGAGCTATCTGGGGATTTGGCGGTAAGAATTCCAATGATATGTCTGATTATTATGATCCCGACGGCACATTACGTAATCCGGAAGAGATTTTTGCACTCTGGAAAATGCAGGGAATTGAGCCTTCAGATCACGTTGCGTTCTATTGCGGAACCGGATGGCGGGCAAGTGTCTCATGGTTTATGACGCAAATGGCGGGCTGGGAAAACAGTCAGATATATGATGGCGGTTGGAATGCATGGCAAATGAACCCGGAATTACCGGTGCTTGATAATGCACAGAGCAAAATCAGCAAACCAAATGCACTGAATGACTTTGGTGAAATCGTGAAAAAACCGGGACAATCCTGCAAAAGCTGATGCCGGATTATCAGTATCCAGGCACGGAATTTTTTCCATCAGAGGTAAAAAGTGGTGAATAATAGCGAGAATATTCTTCAGGGGGGAGGGAGATCTTTAGTAACGAAGAAAGATGATGTGGTTTTCCGCATCCCTGCTCCCTGGTCAGCGACAACCATTGCACTTCTCAGACATCTGGAGCAAGTCGGCTTCAAATATTCACCAAGGATCGTCGGTACTGGATTCGATCCGGAAGGGCGGGAAATGGTTTCATTTTTGGAAGGGGATTTTGTTCATCCTCAGCCGTGGAAAGACGAGGCTCTACCGTTATTGGGACAGATACTGAAAGAGTTGCATCAGGCGACCAGTTCTTTTTTGCCACCAAAAAACGCTCAATGGCACCCATGGTTCGGTCGGAATTTGGGAACAGCTTCGGTGATAGGTCATTGTGATACGGGGCCATGGAATATCGTCTGCCGTAATAAATTACCCTTTGCGCTCATTGATTGGGAAGAGGCAGGGCCTGTTGACCCATTGATTGAACTGGCACAAGCCTGTTGGCTAAACGCTCAGTTAGTCGATGATGATATTGCTGAAAAGCAGGGACTCCCTTCAGTTGAGGTTCGTGCACATCAAATGCGCATGTTACTTGATGGATATGGCGTTCTACGCTTTCAGCGAATTGGTTTTATTGAAAAAGTGAGAGACTTTGTGATTTTCAGTGCTGCAAATGAAGCTATTACAGCGCGAGTGACTATGGATAGCCAGGAGATTGATCCGCTTTGGGGGATATCGTGGAGGGCTCGCAGTGCAGCTTGGATCATAAGACACCAGGAAAAACTAAATCGGATAATCATGGCGGACTGATCGTTCATCCCGAAGTACATATATCTGAACGAGAGTTTGGAATTGAAAGAGACAGAATAGAACATGAGCATGCTCTGAGAGGCACGGGAGAATTTACGCTGGTTTTTTCCGGATGTGATTGGTGATGTCCATAAAAATGGGATTCACGGACAATCAGCTGAAATCCCGAATTTTTCCAGTGCGGGTAAAATAATTTTCTTCTGAATGAAAGTCCAATAGGGGCTGGATACCTGATTTCCATTGCTATATGTCATTTAACATAATATACATTATGCGAACCTAAATATGAAATAGAGAAATCCAGTGTTCTGGCTGGTTCAATCATGTTGGTTCTTTTTCGGCTCTAAACTGAGTCCTACCTTCATTTAACCCCGAATACCAATTACTGGTTTGTCATCTTCAGGATCATGACGCCCTAATGAATCTTCAGAAAAAGGCTTTAATTGGGGTCGATATTATTCGACCCTGTGTGTGTTTAATGATTAAATCCGAATATCACTTTTTGCAGTACGCTCTCCGCCTTCATGGCCTGTATTTAGAATGCCACAAGGTTCAATTATCATAATATGAGTTTCGATATCGGCACTGGTCTTATGCTCTATGCCCCGGGGAACAACATACATTTCTCCTGCAACCAGCTGCACATGCTCATCTTGAAAATCAATCCGTAAAACACCATCGAGTACAATAAATGCTTCGTCTGTCTCCGGATGTGTATGCCAGATAAAATCCCCCTGAATTTTGACTACCTTAAATTGATAGTCATTCATTTCAGCAATCACTTTAGGTTGCCATTGTTCAGTAACAAGGGATAATTTATTTTTTTAAATTGATGGGTTGATACATTATTGAGCTCCTTATAAATGAGGGAGCATCATAGTAAGAAATGCTGAATAATTATTGAATGATCGTGCAACTTAATATCTCAGTTATTTTGGATGTATTTTAACCATCGACCGGGAGAAATACCAAAATGACTTAAAAATTGACGGTTTGCATGACTCTGATCTGCAAACCCAGCTTCGATAGCACTATCTGCCAAATGTTTACGCTTTAATATCAAGTCTTTAAACCGTTCCAATCGTCGCATAGTTATATATCTATATGGACTTGTTCCAAATAATACGCGGAAATCCCGACTCAAACTCCACCGTTCCCTGCCACTCACTGAAGAAAGCTCATCTAGTGTAATATTATTATCAAAATGTGAATGAATATACTCCCGGGCAAGCTCTGCGGCTTTGTAATCAAATGACCGTCGTTGATGACTTTGTCCTCCGATAGCAGCGAGGATCTGTACAAGATCGTAAATTGCATCTTCTTCTTCAATCATTTCAAAATGCATATCCATTGCTTTTAATAAGGGCTGAATTGCAGTTGATAGCCTGGGATCAGTAGAAATACCATCAGGAATAAAGGGGAGCGGCTTACCGCCAAGAATATTTTGAACTAAAGAAGGCTTAATATATAACATACGATACCGGAATCCATCCAGTGTCCCTGCCTTTCCATCATGCACTTCATCGGGGTGTAATATTACAGTCCCTCCCGGCAAGCTATGACGTTTTTGACTACGATAATTAAAACTTTGTACACCAGCTAATGTGCGCCCAATGGCATAGGTGTCGTGGCGATGAGGTTCATAACCATGACCAGAAAAAAAAAGCCTCTATACGTTCTATCTGCATTGAGTGCTCAGCCAGCTTCACCCAGTCTTTTGCTTTTTCATTTCCCGGCATTCTGATACTCTCCTCTCAAACCACAGGTAATTAACAGTATTATATACAATAAATCTTTTGTTCAGTAAAAAGTCTTTATCAGGCTGTAAGGCCGCATGGCTTGTTGACTTATATCAATGAAACAAAATTAATTGAATCGATTCGTCTCATAGACTATTTCCTGCTATTGACTTAATAACCCATGGGGTGAGAATAAATTAATACTTTAATTTATCTGAATAATAATTTTATCCTTGGAAGGTTTATCATGAGCTATCGTATGTTTGATTATCTGGTACCGAATGTTAATTTTTTTTGGTCCGGGCGCAATTTCTGTTGTCGGTGAACGCTGCAAACTGCTGGGTGGTAAAAAAGTTCTTCTGGTGACTGACAAAGGCCTGCGGGCAATTAAAGACGGCGCGGTAGATAAAACTATCGGTTATCTGAAAGAAGCCGGTATTGATGTTGCCGTGTTTGACGGCACTGAGCCCAATCCGAAAGATACCAATGTGCTCGAAGGTCTTGCGATGTTCCGCCGGGAACAGTGCGATATGATAATTACGGTCGGCGGCGGCAGCCCGCACGATTGCGGTAAAGGTATCGGTATTGCGGCGACACATGAAGGCGATCTGTATAGTTACGCCGGGATTGAAACTCTGACAAACCCCCTGCCACCAATTATTGCCGTGAATACAACAGCCGGTACTGCCAGTGAAGTTACGCGCCATTGCGTACTGACCAACACAAAAACCAAAGTGAAATTCGTTATCGTCAGCTGGCGTAACCTCCCTTCTGTCTCTATCAACGATCCGCTGCTGATGATCGGTAAACCGGCGGCACTGACTGCCGCAACCGGTATGGATGCCCTGACTCATGCGGTTGAAGCGTATATTTCCAAAGACGCCAATCCGGTAACGGATGCCTCTGCTATCCAGGCAATCCGCCTGATTGCCCGTAACCTGCGTCAGGCAGTGGCACTCGGTACTAATCTGAAAGCACGTGAAAATATGGCGTATGGATCACTTCTGGCCGGGATGGCATTTAATAATGCCAATCTTGGTTATGTGCATGCGATGGCGCATCAACTGGGCGGCTTATATGATATGCCGCATGGTGTGGCTAATGCTGTATTACTGCCACATGTTGCACGCTATAACCTGATTGCCAACCCGGAAAAATTCGCGGATATTGCTGAATTTATGGGTGAAAATATTACAGGATTATCTGTGATGGATGCCGCTGAACGGGCAATTGCCGCTATCGCGCGTCTCTCTGCGGATATCGGAATTCCACAGCATCTGAGTGAATTGGGTGTGAAAGAGTCTGATTTCCCGTATATGGCTGAAATGGCACTCAAAGACGGTAATGCGTTTTCTAACCCGCGCAAAGGTAATGAAAAAGAGATTATTGAAATCTTCCGTCAGGCATTCTGAGTTCCGGGAAAAACACCCGCCGGGGCATTGTGCCGGCGGGCTGATTGCCGATACGGTAAACATTATGCGAACCAAGGTAGCTAATGGAGAAATCTGACACTTTAGCTGGTTATATCCCCCCCCCCTAAACGGAGCCCTCTTTTTCAATCACCAGTATTCTGGCTTCACCCACCGGATGTGCAACATGCTCACAGCCGATACCGGCATAAAGAATATCACCGGCATTTAAGATAACTTGCTTAGTCTCGCCATTCTCTTTGTAATGCATTTCTACAGTGCCATCCATGACGGCGAAAACTTCTTGTCCGTCATTAACGTGCCATTTGTATGCTTTATCTGTCCAATGCAACCGTACTGTTGTGCCGTCAAAATTAGCAATATCTAATGCCTGCCAGGCTTTGTCTGCGGTAAAGTCTTTGCTTTTGTATGTTTTCATTTTGTGATTTTTTTGTAATTATCAATCAGTTATTTTGTATTTAATATTTGCAGTTTTTCAAATCGGAATCAATAATTTTTCTATTCTATTTCCTGGTAGTTGAACAAAAGTAGATACCGGAAATGATCAGAACCGCACTTAACAAATGAAACCTGTGTAATGTCTCATTTAAAAATATATGTAGCCTGCTTATAGCCTGAATTTTATTTTCAGACTAAAAATCAATAAAATAGACTATCGCCTGTTTTATTGTTTGCAGTACCATTTCCAGTTCGTCATACGTCAGTGAACTGATTGCGACACGGATAGCTTGCGGAATATCCCGTGTGACGGCGTAAGATTCAGCGGAACTGACGACTATATTAGCATCCCGCAAATGGCTGATAACGATATCGCAACGGACACCGGGAGGCAGCGGGATCCATAAAAAATAGCTGCACGGATGGGCGATATAGGGAAAATCAGTAAAAATCCTGCGGACAATATCTTGCCGGTTTTTGGCATCACGGCGTTTTCTCTTCTCCAGTTTTTCTGCATCCCCCTGCTCTAACCATTCACTGATAATCGCCGTTGTTAGTGCAGGCGTGTTCCATGTCGTAATACGGATGATGCGCTCAAGATTGGCAATCTGTTCCGGTGGTGCAACAACCAATCCCACACGAAAGCCGGTCGCAATATTTTTGGAAAATCCGGTCACATAAAATGTGATATCCGGTGCAAGCTCAGCCAATGGCGGTGGTGCCGTTTTTTGCAAAAAAGAGTATGAACCATCTTCTATCAGCCAGAATTGATGCTTTCTTGCAAGGTTAATCAATGCCTTACGGGATGATAAATCCATCACCCAACCCAGCGGATTATGCAGTGTTGGCATGGTGAAATAACCACGGATCTTCCGGTGTCCGCATATTTGAGCAAATGCCGTTAAATCAGGGCCGGATTCTGTAATAGGAATTGCTACTAAATCAATATGATACATTTGTGCCAGTGCCTTGAAACCAGGGTATGTCAGGGCATCAGTTGCAATAACATCTCCCGGGCTGAACATGCCCAGCACAATGGTGGCAAGACCATGTTGTGCGCCACTCACTATAACGACCGTTTCCGGATTAACGGATGAAAATCCGCGTAATTTCAGGTGTTGTGCCGTTATTACGCGTTCATGACGCCGTCCGGCGTGAGGCTGATAATGCAACAGACTGTCCAGATCACCACTCATGGATAACTGACGTAATGAACGGCGCAGCAGTGTTTCCTGTCCTGTAATTTCCGGATAAATAAAATTAAGATCATACATTTCCGGCATGACATCCTGTTCAATACTAAATGTTGGTAACAAACTGATATCACGAACAAATGTTCCGCGCCCTGTTTCCCCTCTGACTAACCCGAGACTGATTAATTCTTTATATATCCGTGACGCTGTCACTAATGAGGTCTTCTCATCAGCAGCAAATGTTCTGTGTGCGGGTAATTTAGTCCCCGGAGGTAGCTCACCACTCAGGATACGGGCTGCGATTGTATCGACGTAGCATTTATAACGTGGTGCGGCCATTTGAAGTGTATCCATGACAATTTTTTTGATTGTCATGATTATCAGTATTAGGCTCTGGTATCACAAGGTCTTATTAAGCGGAGTATGATATGGATAATGAAATAGTGGCAACTTCCCACTCAGCGCGTGGCTGGATCAACGGCTTTATTGGTGTCCTGATCTTTAGCGGCTCCCTGCCCGCAACAAAAGCCGGTATTATCGGGTTTGCACCTGATTTTCTGACAGTGTCACGGGCAGCAATTGCCGGGATTTTTGCACTGATAATTTTACTGGTCATGCGCCAACGCTTGCCGGCTGCAAAATATATCCCGTCATTACTGATAGTGGCGGCAGGCGTTGTTGTAGGTTTTCCGTTATTGACCGCTCTTGCCCTGGAGCATGTCAGTTCTGCTCATTCAATTGTCTATCTCGGATTATTACCTCTGGCGACTGCATTGTTTGGTGTTTTGCGCAGCAGTGAACGCCCGAAGCCTGCCTTTTGGTTTTTTTCAGTCCTGGGCAGTGTGTTTGTTATGGGATTTGCATTATTTCAGGGCGGTGAAAGTACACTGACCGGCGATATCTACATGTTGGCGGCAGTATTACTTTGCGGGCTCGGGTATGCGGAGGGCGCTGCCCTTTCCCGTCATATCGGTAGTTGGCAGGTGATTTGCCAGGCATTGGTTATTTCCCTGCCGGTGATGATCATTCTGTGTATTGCATTATGGCCGGAAACATTACGCGGTATACCGGCACAGGCATGGGGCGGATTAATCTATATTGCGTTATTCAGTATGCTGATTGGTTTTTTCTTTTGGTATCGCGGGCTGGCTGAAGGCGGTATTGCTGGCGTCAGTCAGCTACAGCTGTTACAGCCGTTCTTTGGATTGGTCCTTTCTGCTTTGATACTTAATGAGGCGGTCAGCTTTGTTATGATTGCATCAACGGTTGGCGTTATTGCCTGCGTGGCAGGTTCAAAGCGATTTTCCTGATAAGTTATTATGAAGGTGATTTATTTTTTGACTGAATACTAAAAACAATGGTTAACATAAACAGGGTTATGACCAGCGGCATAAACATAACAGAGTCGCCATAAATAACAGCCGCAACAGCGGCACCAATGGCAAGGGCTACGCCGGAAATACCATCCAGTATGGCGATGTTCCGGTCGCTGTCCACTGATGTAATTAGTGTATCAATGCCTGCGCCGTAAAACATTTCCAGAAATGTCACACCAATAACAATTAACAGCAGTCCCGGCAGACCCGTCAGCTGGAAAAACCAGGGAATAAACAGCAGAATACAAAGCCCGGTTGCTATCAGTATCGAATTTACTATGCCGCACTTTTCCGTGAGATATCGGTATACGGGGATCTGCCCGATAATTATCACACCGGTGTTGAATAACATCACCGGTCCGATAAGCGATTTGTTATCTGATTGCACCAACTCCAGCGGAACAATGACTTCAAAAGTGTAGTACAACATAGAGAAAAGAATACTGATAACTGAAATAACCGCGACATCTTTATTTATCAGGTCAGAAATAGTAATGGTACCATGTGGCTGACGTGGTTTCCCGGGACAAATTTTCAATCCGGTTGAGAATAAAACACCGATGATAAATAATAAGATCAGTGTCAGGAGTGCAGTGGTAAATGTCATGGAAAAATAGACAAATGCACTGATCAGCATCGGTGAAATTGCCGCACCTGTATTGTTGAGTGTCATACGTACAGAAAAGCTTTCACTCATATTTTTCGCTGTGGCTTTAATATAATATTTTGATGCAACCGAAAAAAAAGATGTAGCAATGCCGTTTGTCAGCATGACAATCAGGCAAAGATAAAATGACTGATCATAAAATAACAGTGAAAGTGATATTAATTTAAATATCAGTGAAAAAATAATGACTTTTTTACTGTCAAACTGTGTTGCCGACGGGATCACTATAAAATAGGCCAGTGAATATGACCAAAACTTTACAGTCCCTAAATAAAGTATTTCTTTAGCGCTGAGATGTGTACCGACAAGGTATAACAACGCCAGAGGCATCAGTAATCCGGAACCCATCGCATTAAGTAAAAAACAGAGGTTAATAGCCCGGCTGTTTTTTTCAAAAACGGCACGGTATATTCCCATCAGCTAAGGTTCCAGCGCTGACATATTTCAGAAAAAATCGCCCTTCCGGTATCGGTAAGTACGGCATGTTGTTTGACGATACCGGCTGTATTGCGTAATTTATTCATGCTCTCAGTAAATCGTTCGTTATACTCATCGGTACATTCCCCGGTGCTTTTTTTTAATGATTTCATCAAATACATGGCAAATACGGGAAAGAACAAATAAAGCATGAAAGATACCGATCATTGGCCTGTCATCATCACGTAATGGTGCGGTAAATACATCATCGGGCGAATTCAATACCAGTTGATCCTGTGCGTTCAGTATATTCAGTGCGGTATGCCCACACTCATGGGCCAGGATATCAATGTAATACGCCACAGAATGCGACGGATGAACATAGGCAAATAACATTCCCCACATATAGAAATTAGTGCCTGAGCGCATAAAACGGGAGCCGTCTTTTGTTTCCTGAGTCAGGTAGATCTGATGAATGAACTGATTGATCTCCTGCCGGGTATCGGGGGCATAGCGATAAATAACAGCAAGTGCCTCTTTAAGTTTTACCGTTTCATCAATTGCCAGTTGGTTATCATCACAATAGCCGAAACCAAGCTGTTTATCGTCACGGATAATTTTTAAAATGATATGTGTTGCAAATGAACAATCATCAGAGCTCAGTGGTGATATTGCCAGTTGTTGCAGGTTATCTTCTCTTTTTAATTGATTGAGATAAGTTATCGCAGTTGAGTGATCTTCATCTTCAGCATATATTCCGGCTATATAGTGGATAGCACAGGTTTCCCATGATAACGGCAATGATGGTTTCATTTCAGGTAGTTTATAAAAATCCAAAAGATAATTCAGTGATGCATAGATTTCGGATGAAAAATAGTGATAAGCCTGCTGGTGTGAATAGTCAGGAAAAGTCAGATTAAACATATTATCATACTCCATTGATTATATAGTCCATGAGAGGGTCATGCCTGTAACAGACAGGCATGACCTGTATACCCGTATTCATTCAAATCGCAGGTTCGTTGGCTGCACTCAACCAGCCGGGTCACATAGTTTATCTATGCTCCCCGTCTGTTTTCCCTTGCCGCCTTCCTGCAACTTGAATGACGTTGGGTATAGTCATTATTAAATAGCGGGCATATTATTTACTAAATGACCAACCAGACAATGGGGATTTTATCTTCAGTAGTTTACTGGTATCTAATTTTTTTCATTATTTTAATTCCTTATAAATAATAATAGATGGAGTTAGATTGATTATTGCTGTGTTTGAATGACCAATAAATCGTAAATTAAAAAACGAAAAAATAAAAAAACATTTTTTTCGTCATGTGTGTGATTTTTTTAGATGATAGTCACAAAAAAAATAATTTTCTTAATTAAAATATATCAGGACTGCATTTATTAATTAAATGCCAATTAATTAATAATGATATTAATGATTTATTTTTTATAAAAAAATACCGCCCGACGTTATCTGCCGGGCGGTATCAATAAGAGTCTGAATATAGCTTACATCAAAGATAAAAATGTCTTTTTAAAATCATCGATATCATGTTGTGTCGTCGCCCATGAAGTACACAGACGCAAACAGGATTTACCCGGTTCAGCAAGCAATGTTTCATGGAATACAAACTGTTTTTTCAGTTTTTCGGCCAGTGTCACAGGCAGGATCACAAATACCTGATTGGACTCCGGTGGTGCCAGAAAGGTGAAACCCTGTTCTGTAAAGAATGCAGATAACTGCCCTGCCATATTATTCAGATGACGGCCTAATGTGAAATAGAGGTCATCGGTAAACAATGCGAGGAATTGCGCTCCGAGTAACCAGCCTTTTGCCTGTAAGCCACCCTTTTGCTTGATACTGAAGCGGAAATCATCTTTCAGTGCAGGATTATTAATCACCAGCGCTTCTGCGGCAATAGCACCGATTTTAGTTCCGCCGATGTAAAATGCGTCTGTCAGCGCGGCAACATCTTCAATTGTGATATCGCTCACGTCAGACATCAGACCGGATGCCAGACGTGCGCCATCCAGGTAGAGCCACAAACTGTGTTCATCACAGAATTGGCGCAGCGCCTGTAGCTCGGCTTTGCGGTAAACTGTACCGATTTCTGTGGAGTTCGTGATATAGACCAGTTTTGGCTGTACCCAGTGTTCATCATTATGTTGTGCAACTATCGGTTTCAGATGATCGGGGGTCAATTTTCCGTCAGGGGAAGAGATAGTGATAACTTTGTGCCCGGTTGCTTCAATCGCGCCGGTTTCATGTGTCGCAATATGCCCTGTGCTGACAGAGATAACCGCCTGATGCGGACGCAGAAAGTGAGAGATAGCGGTCAGGTTTGTGATGGTGCCGCCGTTGAAAAAATGCACGTCTGCCTGCGGACGACCGATCCGCTGTTTAATCAGTTCAGCTGCACGGTTGCACAGTGAATCCATCCCGTAGCCGTCGTGGCGATGCCCTGCAGTGTCAATTATCTCTTTTAAAACAGCGGGATGAGCCACTTCATTATAATCATTCTGAAAACGGTACATGTATTTCCTCCGGTTATGTTATCCCTGATAAATCAGTTTGTGCTTACCAGCCCGATCACGCCCTCATCAAGGGTGATTTTCCCCTGAGTTTTCAGGCGCAGCAGGACTTTGTCAGCATGGCGCCGGGAGGTTCCCAGGATACTGGCAAGCATATCCCGGGGAAGACGGATTTGGTGACCACTGATTTGTGTCAGCATATAAAGTAAGTTATTTTCAATAGAATCAACGGCATTCATCAGGCGCTGTTCGCCGTTAATCAGACAACGTTTTGCCAGTTGACGATTAAGCAACAGTGACAAGCGGTGATCCTGAGCAAGCCAGGTCAGAAATGCCGTTGCCGGCATGCGCAGAACACGGCAATCTGATAATGCAATAACATCATACCGGTAGGCCTGCTGGCAGATAGCTTCCATTTCACCCAGAAATTCGCCGCGATAACAAAAAGTTAATCCGACTTGCTTGCCATTTTCCGCTTGTTTATTAACGATAAACTCGCCGTCCAGGATAACATAAACCGCCTGGTTAGGGTCGCCCTGACAGATAAGGTTTTGTCCGTTACGGACATGCAGTGTGGTAACGGTGTTTCTGATGAGATCAGGTGCATCGCGGAACAAGCCGTCCGCATTGGGCAGAAGCTCTTCTTCACTGAATTTCAGCCATAATTCACGAAACGGGGTATCGTTTTGCATCATCGTTATCAATTGGTCAGACTGAGATATTTATCGTGAAAATACGGTAACACGGTTAATCGTGTGTTTGAATAGGTCGTGGCGGGTTATTTTTTGTTACGGTGTAACAAATATTCATCAACAGCAGGTATATATTTCCTGCTGTTGACGCATATGCAGTGAAGGTTATTAATTTAGTTCGTAGCCATTCAGGTATTTTTGCTGTTTTGTGCTCAGATTATCCAGTGAGACACCCATGTCTTTCAGTTTCAGCGCCGCTACATTGCGGTCAATTTCATCACTGACATCATAGACTTTAGCTTCAAGGCTATGTTTGAGCAGGTATTCCGCACTCAGTGCCTGAAGTGCGAAACTCATGTCCATAATTTCTGCCGGATGACCATCGGCACAAGCGATATTGACCAGTGCACCGCGACCTAATAAATAGAGGGTGTGTCCGTTTTTCAGGGTGCAGCCTTCAATATTGTCACGGACAGTCGTGATAGTGTCGCTGAGCCGTTTCAGGTCAGTCAGGTTAATTTCATCTTCAAAATGACCGGTATTGCTGATTATGGCACCCTCTTTCATCAGACTGAAATGCTCTGCTGTCAGTACATCACAGCATCCGGTGGCGGTAATGAAGATATCTCCCCGTTCTGCCGCTGCGTTCATGGTCATAACGGCAAAGCCGTCCATTTTCGCTTCCAGTGCTTTGATAGGGTCAACTTCCGTCACAATGACTTCAGCACCCAATCCTTTTGCCCGCATTGCGCAACCTTTACCACACCAGCCGTAACCGGCGACAACAACCGTCTTCCCGGCAATGACCAGGTTGGTGGTGCGCATAATGCCGTCAAATGTGGATTGCCCGGTGCCGTAACGATTGTCAAACAGGTGTTTGGATTGCGCGCCGTTAATGGATAACACAGGAAAATTCAGTGCCTGATTTTTTTCACGGGCAATTGCGCGTAAAACGCCGGTGGTGGTTTCTTCACAGGCGCCGATAGTGTGTTTTGCGTATTCAGGATAGATACTGTGCAATTCATGAACCAAATCACCGCCGTCATCAATCACAATGTGCGGCTCACAGGCCAGTGTTTGTTTTACAAACTCCTGATATGCCTGCGCATCGGCTCCGTGAATGGCAAAGGTACTGATCCCGCTGACAATAAGTGCCGCCACAACATCATCTTTTGTGGACATAGGATTGCTGCCGGTGACAGACACCTGTGCGCCGCCTGCCGCCAGAACCCGCGCCAGATAGGCGGTTTTGGCTTCCAGGTGAATAGAGAGCGCAATACGTTTTCCGGCAAAAGGTTGCTCTTGTATAAAACGTTGTTCAAGTGCACGCAGCAGCGGCATGTGGGCACGAACCCAGGTAATTTTTTGCTCGCCCTGCGGGGCTAATGAGAGATCTTTATAGATACCGGTGACCATAGCAACTCCTGTGTACCCTTATTCATTCAAACCGCAGCCAACTAACCTGCATTGAATGATGTTGGGTATATACGTTTTTAATAACGGGGAATTGGGTCACAGTAGCGGAGTGCTTTATATGTCTCCAGGGCAATTGCCCTGAAAACGGCAAAAAAAGGTTAACCGGATGATATTTTTTATCAGCACATTCTTCAGTTAATGGCTCAGGTAATCATCGCTATGACAACCGGCAGTGTCAGCACGGCGACCATGGTCTGAAATGTAATGATACCCGCCATTAGCTGACTGTCACCGCCGAGCTGGCGCGATAAAATATAGGCGGTCGGTGCGGTCGGGATAGCAAAGAAAATCACAAACAGGTGATATTCAAGATCATTCAGCCCCGTTACAGCCGCAACAGCAATTGCCAGCAACGGCATAAGACATAAGCGGATAACACTGTTAAAGCCGATTTTCAGTGCCGAGTAACGGATAGTTGCAACCTGTAATGCCGCACCGACACATAACAACCCGAGCGGCAGGCTGGCACCGGCAAGTAATTTGGCAAATTGATGTGTGTTATACGGCAACCCGATACCAGAGATATTCAGTAACATCCCGATAATGCAGGATATTATTAACGGATTTGTCAGAACGGGAACCAGCAGACGGCGCAGAGACAGTTGCTGAAATTCTGACAGGGATATCACGGAAATAATGTTACACAGCGGCACTAATACCGCGAGGATCACCGCTGCAACGGCGACACCGGAAGGACCATAAAAATCATTGACGATGGATAACCCTAGATAGGTATTAAAGCGGATAGCCCCCTGGATAAGCACACCAAATTCAGCAACCGGTATTGCATGAAACCGCTTTGCAATCACAAAGCCGATTGTCGCCAGTCCGAGCATGATAACCAGAGAAAGCGCGAGTTTCGGCAGTTGTGGGTTATCCAGCGGCGCGGTGGCGAGGCTGCTTATCAGCAGTGCCGGAAACAGAATATAGTAATTGAGTTTTTCCGCACCATTCCAGAACCCGGCGTCAAATACCGGACGCCGTTTTAATACGCAACCCAGTAAAATCAAAGCAAATAACGGCCACAATGTCATTAATATGGCAAACATCAGCTGACTTCCGGCAAGACAGATATGTCCGCATCATAACAGGAATAATGTAATGCGCGAGTAACAGTACCGGTTTTGTATCTCTGATCGCGTTTTTACATTAAATCAGGTGCAACACATAAAACACACTACGTTTTTGCCGCGCAGTATGTTAACCCGCCGGAGTTATTACCTGATAAGTTTGCCGGCCGAATGAGCGACAATGTCAGCGGGTTATGCTGAGTATGGTGGATTTTCTTCCGGGTGACGTGGTGAGTTTCCTGACTGACAGAGGCATCAGGATTTCTTTGTTGGATTTAATTTAACCCCGGAGACATCATTCACGGACAGATGTCCGCTTTAATCCGCAAAGTGCCTTATAACCACAGGCTTTGTGGAAAAACCAAACCATAACATGTACATATCCTTATGTACATGACTTACCTTTCTTATGATTTTATCAACTAAAAGTTATACTTAACCCCAATCATAGCTGAACTATCGTTATAACCTTTATCACCCACTTGCGTACCTACATTCCCCCACAGGTTCAGGCGTGGGTTGATTTGCCCTTCCACACCCACTTTCACCTCACCTATGTTACGAGCACCCGCCTGGCTGATACGGACATCATCCATTGTAGCGCTATAGCTGCGTGTATTATGCAACCAGTTAACTTCAATAAACGGCTCGAAGGTACGACCTTTGTCTTCATCCATAGCGTAATGGCTCTTCAGATAAGCACGCATACCCAAACGTGTCTGTACATTGCCATCGCCATCGCTATTGACGAGGGTACCATTATCTTCTCTATGTTGGTCAGCCGCCACACCCATCCACGTTGCCTGTGCTGTAGGTTGGATAAACCATTCGTTTATCGTACCTTTGCCATTGGTAAAATCACCCATTTTAATGGTGTAACCCGTTTCCAGCGATGCAGTTAACCCTTTAGACTTATAGGACTCACTGACCAGCTGTTCGCCCTTGACATCGTTATTAAACCAGTTGTATTGCAACCACGTATCCATATAAAGACCCAATTTATCTGCATCGTTGGCAAACCATGTACCATAAACGCCAACACTGTAGCCATTAACTGAACCTTTAGAATCATAGCCCGTTACAGAGGAATTTGTCTTACTATGGCTATTAGCATACCCGGTCATCAGTCCCAGGCGGCTTTGGTTTAAACCATTCGTTGACCATTGGGCGATATCGCCCCCCAACTGAACCATATAGCTATTACTTCGAGTTTTTAACTTCCCATTGCTATCACGCCAGCCGTTATACCCCCCAACCTGACGTAACCAAAGGCTGGTGACCTTTTTCTCTCCAGTGAGAGCATCAATATACTGAGTTTCACCTAAACGGTCGTGCAAACTTGTATTAAATAACGTATTTGCCGCTGCGAGATTAGCAATATAGCTACCACCTTCAGGTCGACTCACATGTTCACCATCAACAGGTGGCCCAACTACAGGTGGCTCAACTACAGGTGGCTCAACTACAGGTGGTTCAACTGGTAGTTGACTTGTTAAAATCCAGTTATTGTTTCTGCGAACCAGCGAGTAGTCGTATGCACCAGCAACGATACGGCCGCTCTGAGTAAATATACCGTCTGACTGACCGTCTACATGAATTAATTTAATTCCTTCAATAGTCCCGGCGCCTTTCCCGCCGATATTATTAACAATGACATTTGTATTACCATAGCTATCTCCTTCAATGATCATCTTATCGATAAGAGAGTCATCCCCGGCCAATTTTGCATTAAAACTGATAGTGCCATCATTCCCAATATAATTATAATGAACAGTCAGGGTTGAACCTATACCATACCCATCAGAGAACCGTATAACTCCAGCGTTAGCAAGTTCGTTTACATCAGAGTCCAAAATAATATCCCATGAAGAAGTGGAGTCAATATTAAGCACACCAACGTTACGAATGTAGCCAACAAGTGATGAATAATTGGATAATCGAGTGTCTATATAAGATTTACCCACAGCAATTATGGAGCCAATAGCACTGCTTTTATTAAGGTTAAAGTCAATAATCGATTCGTCAGAGCCAAGTAACAAGGCGGCGGTAGGGTTTCCGGTGGTGACCATTGAATCGTTAATTACATTAATTTTTGCAAAAGCCCCATCAGAAACCATAAATGCCGTGGTGCTTTCGGTAGTGACAGATGAGTTATCAATAGCAATATTAGTGGTGAAGTAGGTACCAGCATTACCTTTATATATATGAATCGCACCAGCTGTATTTTTAGACTCAACAACACTTCCATTTTCAATGGAAATATCCCCACCTTTTGTAACAATCCCATATCCAGAACCATACTTATCTCTTCCGGTGGAATTTATTCTAGTATTATCAAATTTAATTACGCCACCAACAATATAAGCTCCAGCTGCCGAACCTTCTGAATTTATAGTACTATCCCGCACTAAAGTTGTAGTGGTTTTTGGATTCTCAACTCTGTTGGCATTCACAACCAATCCATTAGCACTTTCTCCGGAAGTGCCATCTGTCGCAGTTACGTTAATAACTGTATTTTTAATCTCATACTGGCTAAATTTATTAAATACTGCCCATGTATCATGACTGGATAAATTAGCATCCTCGATGACGGTGTTGGCGTACACAATAGCAGGGCTTAAGATAAGCCCTGAAATAACTAAGCTGAGTGTTTTTATTTTATAGTTATGCATATGGTAATTTAAATACTCCTTTATGATAGGTCGGTTTTTACAGGTTGAGGATAATATCAATAATAACAAGATGGAACTCATGTTGCGTTAGGTAATGGAAAATGATATTAAAAATAAACGGACAAAACCAAGAAGAGAAATCCTGATTTTATTATTTTCAATCTGTGTTGACTGGTTGGTTTTTGATAATTCCCCTCCATTAACTCCATCTTACAATAATCAATCAAATAGCATTGTTAGATTCCGGCTTAATTTAGCTGACACATTGTGCTTATGATAATATGGTAGGTTTCCCATTAACGTAATTAGGCTATCTGATGCACTAAGTTTTTTTTCGGATTTTGAACATTATAAGTAATCAATAGAATAAAGCACTATTATTTAATTCCTCATTTTAATTCCTCATTAAGATGAGGTTATTTAACAACATTAACCTATGATTAGTCAAATTCATTATTGTTGTTTCATTTACCAGTAAAGGTGGTTGATTATGCTAATCGTCGGCGGAGCGGCACAAACCCAGAAAGATTCTGTCGCATTAACAGCGTGAAAAAGCTGAAGCCGATATTCCTGAGTCTGGTGGCGGAAGATGTGACCGGCAACTCAGTAATATCAAATTTGAAGTCAAACTCAAAGATCCGTCCAAAATCGATTCATTAATATCGGAAAATTTTGGCGCAGAAGCCACCTTTGTATTTGATAATAACGCACCAGCACCTTTGATGGGGGTTATGAAAAAATCTTTATCCGCTCAACTGTGCAAAGCCAGGTGACAGTGTCACGCTTACAGGCGGGGTATCATCCCCGCGGATACGGCGCAACAACCGGGTGGCGGCGGTACTTCCGACTGCACGGGACGGCTGGGTGATAAAGGCGACCGGGATGTCATACAGCGCTTCACTGCCGATATCATCAAACCCGACCAGCGCAATTTCCCGGGTATAATAACTTTCGTTATCCCCTTGTTTTACCGCGTTTCCGGTGCTCAGTGCCGCAAAATAAGCGCCGAGCGCAGTACCTGTGTTATGACAGACAATGGCACTGACGTTAGGGTACTGATACAGAAATTCAGACACCATGCGGATAATATTTTGCTGCTTATTATCAGTCTCAACAATCCATTCCGTCCGGAACGGCAGCCCGTACTGCACTAAAGTGGAGCAGTAACCGCCGATCCGTTCAGCACGGGTCAGTGAATCACTTTCCCCGCCGAAATAGGCAATCTGTCGATGACCGTTTTTGATGAGATATTCTGTTGCCATCCTGGCGGCAACCGCATTGTCCGGGCGGACAACATCGATACCGGCAAATTCACTGGCACGGGCAGCACATACCAGCGGGATCTGATAATGGTTTACCCGCTCAACGACATCATCTGTCAGAAATTTCCCGCCGCCTACAATTACACCATCCACACCATAGCGGATCAGGCTGTCCAGCGAGCGGGTAAAACCGTCGGCTGAATTTCCGCATTGTGTCAGAAAAACCTGCTTTCCCTGAGTCTCCGCGTATTCACTGACACCGGCGGCAACTTCAGCATAAAATGGCTCAGTAATATCTTTGACAATCAGCCCGATCACATTCGAAATGTTATCGCGTAATGTCGCCGCCTGTTGGTTACGGACATAGCCCAGCGATTCAATTGCGGCATTTACTTTTTCCGCTGTTTTACGTGAGATCCGCCCTTTTCCGCTGAGTACCAGCGATACCGTTGTGACCGACACCCCGGCCAGTTGCGCCACATCCACAATCGTGACTTTTCTGAGATTCATAACGCCTGATATTTCCCTTATACACCGGATACCGCAACGAATTTTACACAATATTCGATAAAACGTTTTATCTATTTATTAAATATGATTGTCAGGTCATGTTTATTTTTTGTGATCGGGTAAGTAGTATATTTTGGTAAAACGTTTTATCTTATTTTACCTTAACGACACCACACTATACCCAACGTCATTCAAGATGCAGGCAGGCGGCAAGAGAGGATAGACGGGGAGCATACATCAGTATGTGACCCGGCTGTCTGAGCGCAGCCAACGAACCTGCAGTTTGAATGAATAAGAGTATAATAATTACAGGATACGGTATGAGTAGCCAACCAAAACAAAAAGTCACGCTCTGGGAATTTTTCCAGGGACTTGGCAAAACATTTATGCTGCCTGTCGCACTGCTCTCATTTTGCGGGATCATGCTCGGGATAGGCAGTTCGCTCAGCAGCCGTGATGTTCTCACCCTGCTGCCGTTCCTTGACCACACTGCATTCCAGCTGGTTTTCACCTGGATGAGTAAAGTCGGCTCATTTGCCTTCAGCTTTTTGCCGGTGATGTTTGCTATCGCCATTCCGCTGGGTCTGGCGCGTGAGAATAAAGGTGTCGCTGCATTTGCGGGCTTTGTCGGCTTTACGGTATTCAACCTTGCCACCAACTTTTATCTGACGGCAACCGGCGTATTACCCACAACCGACCCGCTGATACTTAAAGCACACAATATTCAGAATATCATTGGTATTCAGTCAATTGACAGCGGAATTCTGGGCGCAGTGATTGTCGGTATCATTGTTTATATGCTGCATGAGCGCTTTAATACCATCCGCCTGCCGGATGCGCTCGCATTCTTCGGCGGTACCCGGTTTGTGCCGATTATCACTACCCTGGTGCTGGGTTTATGTGGTTTATTGGTGCCGCTTATCTGGCCGTGGTTCGCAATGGGGATCAACGGATTAGGTAAGCTTATTCACAGTGCGGGTGCATTCGGTCCGATGATTTTCGGCTCCGGCGAACGGTTGTTACTGCCTTTCGGCCTGCACCATATTCTTGTCGCACTTATCCGCTTTACTGAAGCCGGCGGCACAATGGATGTGTGCGGTAATACCGTTAACGGCGCGCTGACTATCTTCCAGGCACAGCTTTCCTGCCCGGATACACAGGGTTTCGCGGCAAGTGCCACTCAGTTCCTTTCTCAGGGAAAGATGCCCGCTTTCCTCGGCGGTCTGCCTGGTGCGGCGTTAGCTATGTATCACTGCGCACATCCTGAAAACCGTCATAAAATTAAAGGATTACTGATTTCCGGTGTGGTTGCCTGTGTGATTGGCGGCACCACAGAACCGCTGGAATTCCTGTTCCTGTTTGTCGCACCGTTCCTGTATCTTATCCATGCGATCCTGACCGGTCTTGGCTTCACAGTGATGGCTGTCACCGGGGTGACTATTGGTAATACAGACGGTAACCTGATTGATTTTGTGGTCTTCGGGATCCTGCACGGCATTCAGACTAAGTGGTATATGGTGCCGGTTGTCGCCTTTATCTGGTTTGCCTCTTACTATGCGATTTTCCGTTTCGCCATTACCCGCTTTAATATCAAAACCCCAGGTCGTGACACAGAAATCAAAGCGGGTGATAAAGCGCCTGTCATCACCGGCTCAGCGGGTAAATCCGGTTATAATGTCCCTGCTATCCTTCAGGCTCTCGGCGGCAAAGAGAATATTATTTCACTGGATAACTGTATCACCCGCCTGCGGATGTCAGTTCATGATATGAGCAAAGTTGATGATGCACAGCTTAAAGCGCTGCGGGCAATCGGGGTTGTTCATCTTAATGACCATAATTTACAGGTTGTTATTGGTCCGCAGGTTCAGTCTGTCAAAGATGAACTGGATCAACTGATGAAATCTGCGCCTGACAGCGCACAACCTGTAGTTCAAAATGCGTGATAATACAAAATACTTGATAGTTCAAAACGCCTGATATTCCTCACCGCACTGCCTGTCAGTGCGGTTTTTCCCCGGAGAAACTATGCCATCTTTATTTTCTGTTCCGGTCGATCGCCACGGAACCTATTGTACTCAATGGGATTTTGTACAGGATCGCTTTGGTCTGGCAGATTTACTGCCGTTTACTATCTCTGATATGGATTTTGCCACCGCTCCGGCTATTTTGCAGGCAATCACCGACCGCACCGCGCATGGTGTATTCGGTTACAGCCGCTGGCAGCATGCGGATTTTCTCAGCGCCGTCGCACACTGGTTTTTATCCCGTTTTCAGGCGGAAATCGATACGCAATCAATCGTTTATGGTCCGTCAGTTATCTATATGGTCAGCCAGATGATCCGGTTGTGGTCACAACCCGGGGACGGGATTCTGGTTCATACCCCGGCGTATGATGCCTTTTATAAAACCATCACCGGAAACGAACGAAATATTGTGCCATGCCCGCTGGAGAAAACCGCTGATGGCTGGTGGTGTGATATGGAAAAACTGGAAACACTGCTGGCACAACCGGATACCTGTATTATGCTGTTATGCAGCCCGCATAATCCGACCGGTAAAGTCTGGACCCGCGCAGAACTGGAGACAATGGCACAACTGTGTGAGCGCCATAATGTGAAAGTGATCAGTGATGAAATTCATATGGATTTGTGCTGGTCACCGCATCAGCACACGCCGTGGTCTGAGGTCGGGCGTCAGGAATGGGCGCTGTTCACCTCAGCGTCGAAGTCCTTTAATGTTCCGGCGCTGACCGGCGCTTACGGGCTTATCAATAATGCGGTATCCCGCGAGGCCTATTTTCACCGGCTGAAAGCCTGTGACGGGCTCTCTTCCCCTGCTGTTCTGGCAATTATTGCCCATATTGCCGCATACCGGAACAGTGCGCTGTGGCTTGATGAACTGCGTGATTATCTGTTTGCTAACTTACAATATGTAAAACAGCGGTTGGATGATGCATTTCCTGAACTTAACTGGCAGATACCGGAATCGACCTATCTTGCCTGGATAGATCTGAACCCGCTGAACATTGATGACAATGTACTGCAAAATACGCTGATTAACCGGGAAAAGGTGGCGATAATGCCGGGATATACCTACGGAGAGGAAGGTCGCGGATTTTTACGTCTTAATGCAGGATGCCCGCGGGAAAAACTTGCCGCAGGCATGGATAAATTAATGAGTGCGCTGAGAACGTGCACTGAGGTAGTTCGTTCGCTGCATCCTGAATGACGTTGGGTATACATCCCGGTTATTCATGTTTGCCGACCTTATTGCGTAAAGCCCGGCGTAAATAAGAAAACGGTAAGCCGGGACATATTTTATCATCCGGCCTGCCGGTCTTCACCGCTTCCTGTTTTTCATCCTTTACCGGCGCTGTCTGCGCTTGCGGTTGGATCTTGCCGGAGGTGGTGTTATCCGCCATTTTTATTTCCCTTCTTTACTGAGCGCGTCGTTAACGGCTTCTATTTTTTGTACAGCATCATTAAGAATATCTGCGATTTTGCCGAGTTTGCCGGTATCCAGTTCACTGGTGACCAGTTTGTGGCGCAGCAATGCACGTAAGTTACCGAGAGCCTGTTCTATTTCATCGGATAACAGAGAGCCACGACGGAATGAGTCTGTTTCTTTCAGGCGCAGTGCAATTTGCTCCAGAACCCCGGCATTTTCATCCAGATGCAGCTTCCCTTCCGGTGTCAGACTGTAACTCTTGCGACCATTGCCTGTATCTTCGGCGACAATCAGAAACTGGTCTTCAAGCAGTGTCAGTGTCGGGTAAATCACACCCGGGCTGGGTGTATACAGACCTGATGTTAACTGACTGATAGATTTAATTAATTCATAACCATGACTTGGTTTTTGATTAAGGTTGGCCAGCATCATGATGCGCAGGTCACCGTGATCTAACAGACGACGAAGACCTTTGCCCCGTCCGCCCCGGCGCTGACCCCGGTGTTCGCCGTGTTCACCATGGCAACCGTGCTCTTCGTGTTCGTGGTGATCGCCATGGCAACCGTGTTCTCCGTGACCATGATGTTCACCGTGTTCGTGGTGATCACCATGACAGCAGCCTTTACTTTGTCCGTGATGTTCGTCGTGACAACTGCCATGCCCGCCGTGACGTTGACGCCCTTCCTGCGCATCGCAGGCGCGATGACGTAATGCATGTAAAAACATAGGGTAATTCCTTTTGTGATAAATAGTTTTAATTCGCGACCGATATTATACCCAACGTCATTCAAGTTGCAGGAAGGCGGCAAGGGAAGATAGATGGGGAGCATAGATAAACTATGTGACCCGGCTAGCTGAGCGAAGCCAACGAACCTGCAGTTTGAATGAATAAGAGTATAGATATATCTGTTTCGCTTTATGGATAACTATAGTCACTCCGCAGGTAAAGGTCAATTTAGATATATCTAAAGTAGCACAATTTGCGCTTAACGGGAATGATAACCACTCTCATATTGTAGCGTACAGGCAGGATGCTCTATCAACAAATAATGCTGATATGCCCGTCATGCTTCAGAATGCCCGGCGGGCGGAGTTTGCCGGGCATCCTGAATGACGTTAGGTATAGTGCAAAAAAGAAGGATCAGAAGTCAGGATTGGTCAGAATGATTTTACCGGTTAAATCCCCTGACTCCATCAGTTGATGGGCTTTTACCACATCCGCCAGATCAAAAGTATGGCTTATCAGCGGTTTTATTTTCCCCGCCCGTAATAATGGCCAGACTTTTTGTGCAAGGTCACGGGCAATAACGGCTTTTTCTTCCGGCGTCCGCGCCCGCAGGGTTGATCCTGTGTGGGTCAGGCGTTTTACCATCAGCGGCATCATGTTCAGATTTTGCGGATTGCCGCGCATCAGCCCTATCTGGATTATCCGCCCCGCTTTTGCGGCAACTTCATAGTTTTTCTGAATATAATCGCCACCGATAATATCCACAACCATATTGACACCCTGCCCGCCGGTCAGGTCAGGAATGACCTGCGCAAAGTCGGCTTCCCGGTAATTAATCACATGATCAGCACCCAGTTGCCGGGCAACATCTGCTTTTTCTGCCGAGCCGACGGTGGTGTACACCGTTGCACCAAATGCTTTCGCCAGCATGATTGCCACACTGCCGATACCGGATGTGCCGCCGTGAATCAGCACACTCTCTTCACTCTGCAACTTACCAATCTGAAAGACATTCGCCCAGACCGTAAAGAAATTTTCAGGAATACCGGCTGCATCCGTATAACTCAGGTTTTCCAGAGGCAGAGCGATACTGTCATGGACGAGGCAGTATTGTGCGTATCCGCCGCCCGCCACAAGTGCGCAAATTTTATCACCCACCTGCCAGCGTTTACAATCTTCACCGACGGCGACCACCTCACCCGCAATTTCAAGCCCCGGCACAGGAGAGGCATCCGGCGGCGGCGGGTAACTGCCCATCCGCTGAAACACATCAGGCCGGTTAACTCCGGCAGCCGCGACTTTAACCAGCAGGTATTCTCCCTGTACCTTAGGCAATGGCGTTTCAATTACCTGTAATACCTCCGGGCCACCGGGCCTGGTAATATCTATTGCCATCATTGATTCGGGTAATGTATGTGAAATCATTACGTTTCCTTAAACAGTCCTGGGATACCCTGATTCATTCAAACTGCAGGTTCGTTGGCTGCATCCTGAATGACGTGAGGTATATAGTAACAAGTCTTTTTATGACTAATTCCGGGCTTCAGATAAATTTACAGCGGTATCATCATACCGCCACTTATAAAAGATAGCATAGCAAGATGACGAAAATGTAATATCGGCGATGTCTTCTTTTATATTCCCATAACAAAAATAAGGGCTATTTTTACGCTCCTGCTAAACGTCATTTCATTGCAAAGCTCCGTTGCAAATATGTGATTGAATTTAATGTATCACACTGTTTTACAACGAATGGTGAACGTCTTATTTACATTTTGGTATATTATTAACATGTTGATCTGTAATAAATTGACCTGAAATTGACTTATTCGTTGTTTCCGGTCGGATTAATGAGACTTTAATCAAAAAAAATCACATTACGACATCACGAAAAAAAGCATATTATGTCAATATTATGCGCCTGTTTTTAGCCGGGTATAATTATATTTAAACTCAGACCACTTACCACTTTTGGTAGTCTGTGATAAAATTGATTCAAATCAATATTATTTCAAGAGCAAGCCTATGATCCCGGAAAAACGTGTTGTACGTAGAATTCAATCAGGCGGCTGTGCGATCCATTGCCAGGATTGCAGCATCAGCCAGCTGTGTATCCCTTTTACGCTTAATGAGCATGAGCTGGATCAGCTTGATAATATCATTGAGCGCAAGAAACCTATCCAGAAAGGCCAGGCGCTGTTCAAAGCCGGAGATGAACTGAAATCTCTGTATGCTATCCGCTCCGGAACCATCAAGAGTTATACCATTACAGAAGAAGGTGATGAGCAAATCACCGGTTTCCATCTGGCCGGTGACCTGGTGGGTTTTGATGCCATTATCAATACTGAACACCCAAGCTTCGCACAGGCACTGGAAACATCCATGGTCTGCGAAATTCCGTATGAAACCTTAGATGACCTCTCAGGAAAAATGCCGAATTTACGCCAGCAGATGATGCGCCTGATGAGCGGCGAAATTAAAGGCGACCAGGAAATGATCCTGTTGTTGTCTAAAAAGAATGCAGAAGAACGCTTAGCGGCATTTATCTATAATTTATCACGCCGTTTTGCGCAGCGTGGTTTTTCTCCGCGTGAATTCCGCCTGACCATGACCCGTGGTGATATCGGTAACTACCTCGGCCTGACTGTCGAAACAATCAGTCGTTTACTGGGGCGTTTCCAGAAAAGCGGCATGCTGGCAGTAAAAGGCAAGTATATTACGATTGAAGATATGGATCAGCTGGCAGCCCTCGCCGGTAAAGTACCTGCTCTGCCGCAGGACTGATTAATAAAGACTCCGGGACTGCATTTCTCTGCGCTTTAATCTGCACCAGACCGAATTATTTCGGTTTGGTGCTAATATTTCCTACATTCCTGCTCCGGTTTGGTTTATCTTTACAGATACGAATCCCGTTCCGCGAGGAGAGATGAATGTCTGACTATCAGAACCTCTTAGTTGCAATAGACCCCAATCAGGATGATCAGCCGGCATTACGGCGTGCGGTATATATCGTGCAACGCAATGGCGGACGAATCAAAGCTTTCTTACCCATCTATGACCTCTCTTATGACATGACAACCCTGCTCTCCCCTGAAGAGCGGGATGCGATGCGCAAAGGTGTTATTGCTCAGCGCAGTGCATGGATTAAACAGCAGGCGCGTTATTATCTGGAAGCCGGCATCGACATTGAAGTAAAAGTCGTGTGGCATAACCGCCCTTATGAAGCCATTATCAAAGAAGTGATCAGCGGCGGGCATGACCTGATGCTGAAAATGGCACATCAGAATGATAAGTTTGAGTCACTGATATTCACCCCGCTTGACTGGCATCTGCTGCGCAAATGTCCGTGTCCGGTCTGGATGGTGAAAGATAAAGTCTGGCCGGAACAAGGTTCTGTGGTGGTCGGCGTGAATCTGTCAAATGAAGAGTCTTATCACGATGCACTGAATCTGAAGCTGGTGGCGCTCACACAAGAACTTGCCAAACGGGTAGTCAAAGATCCCGCTATTCATCTGGTCAGTGCGTATCCGGTTGCCCCTATTAATATCGCAATTGAATTGCCGGACTTTGACCCGAATACCTATAACAACGCTCTGCGCGGACAGCACCTTATCGCGATGAAAGAGCTGCGTCAGAAATTCGCCATCGGCGAGGAATACACGCATGTTTATGAGGGATTGCCGGAGAAAGTCATTCCTGAAGTGACCGCAGAACTGAATGCCGGTGTGGTTGTGTTGGGGATTATCGGGCGGACCGGGATTTCGGCGGCATTCCTCGGTAACACAGCCGAGCACGTCGTTGATCATCTCAAGTGTGACCTTCTGGCAGTAAAACCGGATGGTTTTGTATGCCCGATTGATACTGACGATGATGATTAATCACTGATTGATTTTTCAGCTATATAAAAGCCGCATAAAAAAAGCGGGTGATTATGATTAATCACCCGCTTTTCGCTTTAACAGCTTTAACATCAATTGTTAACAGTTAATGTTAACAACCGGTTTTACAGTGAACGCAAAATTGCTTCACAACTGGCTTTGGCATCGCCAAATAACATCTGGGTATTTTCTTTAAAGAACAGCGGATTCTGAACCCCGGCATAACCGGTATTCATCGAACGTTTGAATACAATCACGTTCTGCGCTTTCCATACTTCCAGAACCGGCATTCCCGCAATCGGACTGTTCGGGTCATCCAGCGCCGCCGGGTTAACCGTATCATTTGCACCGATCACCAGAACCACATCGGTATCTTTGAAATCATCATTGATTTCATCCATTTCCAGCACGATGTCATACGGTACTTTTGCTTCAGCCAGCAACACATTCATGTGACCAGGCAGACGCCCTGCCACCGGATGAATACCAAAACGTACCTTGATGCCTTTATCACGCAGCTTCTGCGTAATATCGTGCACCGGATACTGTGCCTGGGCAACCGCCATACCATAGCCCGGAGTGATGATAACGGATGTGGCATTTTTCAGCATATCCGCTACTTCTTCCGCGTTGACTTCACGGTGCTCGCCGACTTCTTCATCACCGGAGCTTGCCGTTCCGTCTGTTCCGAAGCCGCCTGCAATGACACTGAAGAAGGAGCGGTTCATTGCCTTACACATAATATAAGACAGAATCGCACCGGACGAACCAACCAGCGCACCTGTGACAATCAGCAGGTCGTTGCTCAGCATGAAACCGGCTGCTGCTGCTGCCCATCCTGAATAGGAGTTGAGCATAGACACCACGACCGGCATATCCGCACCGCCGATAGAGGCGACAAGGTGCCAGCCGAATGCCAGGGCAATTACTGCCATCACGATTAAGGTGAGAACCTGTAACCCTGCGCTGTCTGTCTTAACAAAGGTCCATAACAACAGGAAAGAGACAACCAGTGCCGCCAGGTTCAGTTTATGGCGGTTAGGCAGCATCAGCGGTTTTGAGGATAACTTACCGCATAATTTGCCGTACGCAACAATTGAGCCGGTGAATGTTATCGCACCAATGAATATGCCGAGGAACACTTCAGTCAGGTGAATGTTGTTCATCACCGATGACGTCAGCGCCTGGTTGTGATCCATATAACTGTTGAAACCGACCAGAACGGCGGCCAGCCCCACAAAGCTGTGTAAAATAGCAACCAGCTCCGGCATTTCAGTCATTTCGACTTTACGCGCCAGACGAATACCAATCACAGCACCAATCACCATCGCCACAATTATCCAGCCGATATTGGATGAATACGGTCCGAAAATGGTAGCAGCCAGTGCGATAGCCATCCCGATCACACCCAGCAGATTGCCGCGCTGAGAGGTTTCGTGGCGGGATAACCCGGCCAGGCTGAAAATAAACAAGATTGCGGCAACAATATATGCCGCTGTAACGACTCCGCCAGACATATTCATTACCCCTTACGAAACATTTTAAGCATACGCTGAGTGACGGTAAAACCGCCGAAGATATTGATACTGGCAATCAGCACCGCAATAAAGGAGAAAAATGTTACCCAGCCGCCGCTGCCTATTTGCAGAAGTGCGCCGACAACAATAATGCCCGAAATCGCATTGGTTACCGCCATTAATGGCGTGTGCAGTGCATGGCTGACATTCCAGACCACGTAGTAACCAACCACACAGGAGAGCGCAAAAACAGTAAAGTGGGATAAAAACTCCGCCGGAGCGACATTTGCGAGCCAGGCAAACAGAACAAACGCCAGTGCCATCAGTCCGTATTTCAGCCACGGAGACATTGGTTTTGCCGGTTTTTTCTCAGCTTTCACCGCAGCAGGTTTTGCTTGTGGCTGAGCGGAAACCTGAATCGGCGGTGCCGGCCAGGTGATTTCACCGGCTTTTACCACGGTCAGACCACGGATAACCACATCATCAAAATCAATCGTGATTTCGCCGTTTTTCTCTTTGCACATCAGCTTCATCAGGTTCACCAGGTTGGTGCCGTAAAGCTGAGAGGACTGTGTTGCCAGACGCGCGGCGAGATCGGTATAACCGATGATTTTCACCCCGTTTTCGGTGGTGTGAATCTCACCCGGTACTGTCAGTTCACAGTTACCGCCGTTTTGCGCGGCTAAATCGACAATCACACTGCCCGCTTTCATCGACTCAACCATGTCTTTTGTGATGAGTTTTGGTGCAGGACGTCCCGGAATCAGTGCGGTGGTCACAATGATATCAACGTCTTTTGCCTGTTCAGCAAACAGTGCCATTTCTGCCTTAATAAAGGCTTCTGACATTACTTTTGCGTAACCGTCACCGCTGCCTGCATCTTCCTCAAAATGCAGCTCGAGGAAATCAGCGCCCATACTGTTGACCTGTTCTTTTACTTCAGGACGGGTATCGAACGCGCGGACTATCGCCCCCAGGCTGCCTGCGGCACCAATCGCGGCAAGACCGGCAACACCGGCACCGATAACCAGCACTTTCGCAGGCGGAATTTTACCGGCGGCAGTGATTTGCCCGGTGAAAAAACGACCGAATGCATTGGCGGCTTCAACTATCGCGCGGTAACCGGCGATATTGGCCATCGAACTTAGCGCATCCAGTGACTGAGCACGGGAAATACGCGGAACGGAGTCCATTGCAAAGACGTTAACACCCTGTGCAGACAACTTTTCAAGCAGTTGCGGGTTTTGGGCGGGCCAGATAAAGCTGACCAGAGAGCTGCCTGCTTTCATCAGCGGAATTTCGCTGTCCAGCGGCGCATTCACTTTAAAAATAATGTCAGATTGCCAGACATCCTGTGTGCCGGCGATATCTGCACCGGCGTCACGGTAAGCGTTGTCATCAAAACTGGCAAGATGACCGGCTCCTGTTTCAACAACCACATCAAACCCGAGTTTTTTCAGTTGTACAATGGTAGCCGGCGTGGCGGCGACCCGGGTTTCACTGGACTGTCGCTCTTTTGGTACACCAATACGCATAATGTTCCCTTATCTGTACCCTTATTCATTCAACCCGCAGGTTCGTTGACCGCAGTCAGCCAGCCCGCACCTTGAATGACGTTGGGTAATAAGCTCAAGTGTTTACAGGCATGCTGGTCAGACTTGTGCATAAAAAAACAGCCATCTGCACGAAATCAGATCAAACACACCCTTTTATCTGAAATGTCCTAATAACCTACTGAAAAATGTGATATCGATCCATCTAATTCATTCGTAAATTCATACTAAACAGTATTTCCCCGGACAGAAAATTATTTTGCCGATAAATGACTATGATTGCATAAATTTGTGGTAAAAATAGCTGTATGATTAACAGTCTTAAATTCGCACCATAAATTAAAGCGACAACAAGCACAAATACATGTCATAATCGGGCGGCCAGGATATAAAATTACAGGTTCAGCACGTTATGAATATTAATTGCGCAAGGCGGAAGGATTTTGTATGAAGCTGAAAACAACGGTCATCGCATCTGCGATGTTTTTTTTCATTTACGAGTCTGCTGCCGGTTCACGCAGCACAGGAATTAACGCCGGAGCAAGCGGCTCAATACCAACCTTTTGAGCGCATTGCCGTTACAGGCCGTTTCAATGCAATTTACGAAGCTGCTGCCGCCGTTTCCCGTAAAGCAGACAAAATGGGTGCCGATGCTTTCTATATCCAGAGCCTCGATGATCTTAACAGCAACGGAAATATGCGTGTAGTTGCTGATGTCTACCACAAAGATGCTGCACCGGCTGAAAAGAAAAGCTACCGGTCATTCCGCGGTATTAATGAACTACCTGAAAAAGATGCCATTGGTCTCCAGCCTTTCGACACAGTGACAGTAAACGGGTATTTCGCCAACAGTCCTGATCTGAATGATGCTATTGCCAAAGAAGCCATCAAAAAAGGCGCAGCCTCTTTCTTTATCGTCCGTAATATTTTTACCAATGACGGCGGTAATCAGCTGGCAACGGCGTATGTTTATAAAGCCGATGCACCTAAACGTATTCTTCAGACCGATGAAGCCCTGATCCCTGCTGATTCAGATGCCGGACGTGCCGCACTGGCAGCCGGTGGTGAAGCCGCTAAACAGGTTGAAATCCCGGGCGTTGCCTCTTCAACAGATACTGCCGGTAACAGCGTAGGCCGTTTCTTTGAAACCCAGGCATCACGCGGCGGGCGTTACACTGTTACCCTGCCGGACGGTACGAAAGTAGAAGAGCTGAATAAAGCCTCTGCCGCTGTTATGGCTCCGTTTGACAGCGTAACCTTCACCGGTTATTACACGACCTCTCCGGAAGTGTCTTATCAGGTTGCTAAACGTGCAGCAGCCAAAGGTGCTAAATTTTACCACATTACCCGCCAGTGGCAGGCAAGTGGTGGTAACGTGACCATCAGCGCGGATTTATACAAGTAATTCCCTGCCGGTCAGCAAAAAAAAGCGTATCGTCTGATACGCTTTTTTTATACCATTAAATCAGCCCGTTAACCTTAATCCTCATAATCTGCTGCAAATGAATTAATTAACAGCGAATATGCATAATATAATGCAATTAATGCATGATTAAACATTGCATATCCCCCCGAGTCTCCGTACAATCAGCGCCAATTTTTGCGTATTCAGTCAAATTGATTGCATGAATACCCTGTACATATATTACCGTTGCAAACTTACCGGGATGGTACTTTGGATAAAAAACTCAGTTTAACCGCGCTTACGGCATTAGTGCTCAGTTCAATGGTCGGCGCCGGTGTTTTCAGTCTGCCGCAGAATATGGCGGAAGTCGCCAGCCCGGCGGCGCTGATCATCGGTTGGTCAATTACCGGCGTCGGCATTCTCTTTCTCGCTTTTGCATTACTGCTTCTTTCCCGTTTGCGCCCTGATCTCGATGGCGGCATTTTTACGTATGCCAAAGATGGATTCGGCGAACTGATAGGTTTCTGTTCAGCGTGGGGATACTGGCTGTGTGCCGTAATTGCCAACGTGTCTTATCTGGTTATCGTGTTTGCTGCATTCAGTTTTTTTTACTGATACACCTGACCATATTGTTTTTGGTGATGGTAATACCTGGCAGTCACTGATTGGTGAATCTGTTCTGCTGTGGATTGTTCATTGCCTGGTTCTGCGCGGTGTTCAGACTGCTGCCGGTATCAATAAACTTGCCACATTTGCTAAGCTGGTGCCTCTCGGTCTGTTTATTGTGCTTGCGGTGATTGCTTTCCGCTGGGATACGTTCCACCTCGATTTTACCGGTGTTGAGCTGGGTGTCCCGGTCTGGCAACAGGTGAAAGACACGATGCTTATCACATTGTGGGTTTTTATCGGAATTGAAGGTGCGGTTGTTGTCTCTGCCCGCGCGCGGCGGCGTAAAGATGTCGGGCTGGCTACCATGTTTGCCGTGGTGTCGGCATTAAGTATCTATATTTGTGTAACGCTGTTGTCTATGGGGGTTGTTGCACGCCCGGAACTGGCTGAAATGCGCAACCCGTCGATGGCCACACTGATGGTGAATCTGATTGGCGGCAGCGGCGAAATTATTATTGCGGCGGGTTTGATAGTCTCTGTCTGTGGCGCATATCTGAGCTGGACAATTATGGCTGCTGAAGTCCCGTTTATTGCAGCACTTCACGGCTCTTTTCCGTCTCCGTTCAAAAAACAGAATGCGAACAATACGCCATCGACATCATTATGGATGACGAACTGCGCTGTGCAGCTTGCCCTGGTGCTGATCTGGCTGAGTGGCAGCAATTATAATACATTGCTTACTATTGCGTCTGAAATGATTCTGGTGCCCTACTTCCTTGTCGGTGCTTTCCTGGTAAAAACAGCCCTGAGACTAAAAAAACCGGCACTGCTGGGTGTGGGAATGGTCGCGGCACTGTACGGATTATGGCTGATTTATGCCTCAGGTTTGCTCAATCTGCTACTTTCCGTGGTACTTTACGCCCCGGGAATCCTGGTATTTCTGTACGCGCTGCAAAATCGCGAAATAAAAACCACGCTGCACTTTGTTGAGTGGACCATTATAGCCCTTCTGCTTGCAGGCGCGGTTCCTGCGCTCTGGTATTTAGTCAGATAACTGTCTTGAGCTGAACGGGCCACCCGGCCCGCTCAGCTATGTCTGTAAATCCACACGCCACCCCTTTATTCCTGTTACGCGAATAGCATCGCGATAGCTTCCCCTTTCTGTTTTTAAATAAAGATAAATTGTATGTTGTAACTAAATAGGTATCTCAGTAAAAATGTGTGCGATCTATTTTTCCATGATTGTAATCAACACTGAGTTCGGCGGGTATAAGAGATTCATTCAGCCTTTTTTTAAACCCCTGCTTACCCTGACTGGCTCGCCATTCTTTCACTGTTTTCAAAATACCCGCCGGAGAATCATCTTCCCCGTCATTAGGATAATAGATCAGGCCGTTACCACGAGGATGTTCTGATAATTAATACAATGAATTAAACAGAGTTTATTTTTTATTTATCACAAATTTTAAATTTCACGTTATTTTACACAAAAAAAAAACGGGCACTTCTGTGCCCGCTGATGGGTAAAAAATCAATTACTGTACAAAAACACAGTACCCCGTAAAAACGGCACTTTACCCGCTGATTTGTGTCATTGCCTGGATAATTCGTTTATCAGAAACCGGATATGGTGTGCCTAATTGTTGGGCGAACAGACTGATCCGCAACTCTTCAATCATCCAGCGTACCGCTTCGGCTTCCGGTTTACGCTTGTCCACCGGTGATAATTTACCCTGCCACTGCTTCCAAAGGTTTTGAATATGCTCAATTTTATTCATATTGGCTCTGTCGCGGTTCACATCCGCCATCAGTTTTTCAATACGCCGCTCTATCCCCTGCAAATAACGCAGAACATCCGGCAGGCGCTGCCAGCCATGTGATGTCACAAAGCCCGGGAAAACCAGACCGGACATCTGTGCTTTGATGTCAGAGAGCGCAAACGCCATTTGCATATCAATCCGCCCTTTCAGACGCTTGTTAATGGCAAATGTGGTTGTCAGGATTTGCTCCACCAGCCGGGCAATGCCGACCACGGTTTCATTCAGCTCCGCGCGGACAAACTCCTGTAATTGCGCGAATTTTTCTTCCTGCCGGACAACCCCGCCAAACTGAGCAACCAGCTTATCGATACCGCAGGCGATACAGTCATCAATCAGCTCCAGCACCTTACCGTACGGGTTAAAATACAGACCGAGCTTGGCTTTATTCGGTAGTTTTTCATGAAGATATTTAACCGGAGACGGAATATTGAGCAGCAACAGACGCCGCGTTCCCGCCAGCATCGCCAGTTGTTGTTCAAATTCGGTTTCGAACACCTTAATCCCGACACTCTGCTTTTCATCAACCAGCGCAGGATAGGCTTTTACGGCATATCCGCCCCGCTTTTGCTCATAACAATCAGGAATATCGCCGAAACGCCAGATGTGCGCGCCACTTTGTTCGATACCATCATCCACCACATCCGACAGTGTCTGCTGAACTTCCGCTTTCAGGCTGATCTTCAGAGCATCCAGATCATATCCTTCCGCGAGTTTTTTTCTGTTTATCGCCCACAACACGGAAAGTCATTTTCAGGTGAGAAGGAACCTGCTCCGGCTGCCAGGATTCGCGATCAATCGTCACACCTGTCATACGGCGCAATTCGCGCTCCAGTGCATCCAGCAGTCCGCCCTGCGGCTCAGGAACCCGCTCCATGCAAGCGCCTGCATAGTTAGGCGCAGGAACAAAATTACGGCGCACCGGTTTCGGCAGTGATTTTATCCATGCAATGATAAGCTCTTCCCGCAATCCCGGGATCTGCCAGTCAAATCCGTCAGGACTGACCTGATTGAGAACCGGCAACGGAATATGTACGGTCACGCCGTCGGCTTCGGTTCCGGGTTCAAACTGATAACTCAGACGGAATTTTAAATCCCCCTGATACCAGTAATTCGGATAATCCTGCGCTGTTACCTGGTCCGCATCAGAGCGGATAAGCATATTTTTCTCATAACTGAGAAAATCCGGTTTTTGCAGCCGTTCCCGTTTCCACCAGTTATCAAAGTGTTGCGATGAAACGATCTCCGGCGGCAGACGCGTATCATAGAAACTGAACAAGGTTTCGTCATCAACCAGAATATCGCGGCGTCGCGATTTGTGTTCCAGCTCTTCCACTTCATTACGCAACGTCTGATTGTCGCGGAAAAATGTATGCCGCGTCAGCCAGTCGCCTTCGACCAGTGCATTACGGATAAACAACTCACGACACAGCGCCGGGTCAATATTGCCGTAATTGACCGGACGCGCTGCCACAACCGGCAGACCATAAAGAGTGACTTTTTCTGTCGCCATCACCGCACCCTGTGATTTCTCCCAGTGCGGCTCGCTGTAATGATATTTAACCAAGTGCTGCGCTAATGGCTCTATCCAGTCAGGCTCTATCTTCGCGGCAATACGCCCCCATAAGCGGCTGGTTTCCACCAGCTCAGCCACCATTGCCCATTTTGGCGGCTTCTTAAACAGCCCGGAACCAGGGAAGATAGAGAAACGCGCATTACGCGCACCGGTAAATTCCTGCTTCTCAACATCTTTCTGCCCGATATGAGAAAGCAGCCCGCTCAGCAGTGACAGATGAATACTGCGGCTTACCGCCGGTTCGCTGTTCACCGGGATGCCTTGTTCTTTCACAACCTGGCGCAACTGGGTATAAACATCCTGCCATTCGCGGATCCGCAGATAGTTGAGAAACTCCTGGCGACACTGTTTGCGCAGTTGTGAATTGGATAAGACTTTTTGTTGTTCTTTCAGATAGTTCCACAAATTCACAAATGAAATAAAATCAGATTCTTTATCCACAAAGCGCCGGTGTTTTTCATCAGACGCCTGCTGTTTTTCCATCGGTCGTTCACGGGGGTCCTGAATCGACAGTGCCGCCGCAATGATCATCGTTTCACGGACAGCTCCGTGATTACGGGCTTCCAGCACCATTCTCGCCAGGCGCGGGTCAATCGGCAGTTTTGCCAGTTGGCGGCCGGTCTGTGTCAGTTGATAGTGATTTTCCTTCGAGGCATTGGTATCAATTGCGCCAAGTTCTTCCAGCAGTTTTACACCATCCTGAATATTGCGCTTGTCCGGCGCTTCGACAAACGGAAACGCGCCGATATCACCCAGCCCGATAGCCGTCATTTGTAAAATAACGGAAGCCAGATTAGTGCGCAGGATTTCCGGATCGGTAAATTCCGGGCGGGTCAGGAAATCATCTTCTGAATAGAGACGGATACAAATCCCGTCAGAAACGCGCCCGCAGCGTCCTTTGCGCTGATTGGCAGATGCCTGTGAAATCGGCTCTACCGGCAGACGCTGGACTTTTGTGCGGTAACTGTAGCGGCTGATACGGGCGAAACCGGTATCAATGACATATTTGATACCGGGCACCGTCAGGGAGGTTTCTGCTACGTTAGTCGCCAGAACAATCCGCCGGCCGGTATGTGGCTGAAAGATCCGGTTCTGTTCACTGTTGGAGAGCCGCGCAAATAACGGCAGAACTTCCGTAAAGCGCAGATCCGCTTTATTGAGGGCATCGGCAGTTTCGCGGATCTCCCGCTCCCCGCTCATAAAGATAAGGATATCACCGGCACTTTCGCGTCCGAGTTCATGGACTGCATCCAGAATGCCCTGAGTCAGATCGCGATCCGCGTCATTGTCATCCCCCATCACCGGACGGTAACGCACCTCTACCGGATAGGTGCGACCGGAGACTTCAATGATCGGCGCATTACTGAAATGACGTGAAAACCGTTCCGGATCGATCGTCGCGGAGGTGATGATCACTTTCAGATCAGGGCGTCTAGGCAGAAGCTGGCGCAGATAGCCCAGAATGAAGTCAATATTCAGACTGCGTTCGTGTGCTTCATCAATAATGATCGTGTCATATTGCAGCAGAAGTTTATCCTGTTGCAGTTCCGCCAGCAGGATCCCGTCGGTCATCAGTTTAATCAGCGAATTATCACCGACCTGATCACTGAAGCGGACTTTATACCCGACAGCCGCACCCAGCGGTACTTTCAGCTCTTCCGCAATACGGGAGCCGACGGTGCGGGCCGCCAGACGCCGCGGTTGTGTATGGCCGATAAACCCGGTGATACCGCGTCCCAGCTCAAGACAGATTTTCGGGATCTGCGTGGTTTTCCCGGATCCGGTTTCCCCGGCGATGATCACCACCTGATGGTCACGGATCGCGTTATAAATGACATCGCGCATCTGCGATACCGGCAGATTACCCGGATAGGTTATTTCCGGGCGGCTTGCTATCCGCTGCTCTGTCCGGGTAATGCCGTGCAGTATTTCATCCTGCAACGCGCTGAGCACTTTTTTTCTGTGACTCCGGGTTATGGATTTTCGCAACACCGGAAAGCCGTTTGCGGAACTGCCATTGATCCCGCAGCGATAAATGGGGGATCAGTTGTTTTAATTCATTAAGAAGGGAATTCACCTTGCTATCCTTCTGATAGGTAATCTGTGGTTGCCTGTATGGTCCGGCTTTTTATGCAGCGGTTGTTACTATTCGTTATTATCCCGTTTTTGGTGTAACACACGACGCATTATTTTCAGTAAACTGGTGTTTTATGGCGGATGGATCCCTTCTAAGCTGAATCACATATAACAAAGACAAGGTTTACTATGCAAAAAAATTCTCGTGCTCAAATCCAGTATTCTTGCGGGTCACTCTCATACCAACAAAATGGCGGATTATTTTATAGGACAATGGCGGAAAAATCATGCAGATGATGCGATTACGGTCCGTGATCTCAGCGCAAACCCGGTTCCGGTGCTTGATAATGAAATCATTTCCGGCATGAATGTTCCGGCGGGCGGAACCTTAACAGCACATCAGTTATCCGCCAATGCATTACAAGCGGAACTGATAGATGAGCTATTTGCCCATGATGTCATTGTATTCACAGCGCCAATGTATAACTTTACCATACCCACTCAACTGAAAACCTGGCTGGATTTTATCGCCTCTGCCGGTAAAACGTTCCGCTATACCGAAAACGGTGCCGAAGGTTTAGTGCTGGGTAAGCGCGCTATTGTACTGACTGCGCGCGGCGGTTTCCACCGTGATCAGACATCTGACTTAATTGTGCCGTTTATGAAACAGTTCCTGGGCTTTATCGGGATCAATGAAATTGAATTCATTTTTGCCGAAGGTGTGGCAATGGGTGAAGAGTCTGCGGATAAAGCGCAGTGTGATGCCCGCCTGTGTGTTGAACAACTGTGTTGAGCAGTTGTCCGTCTGATGACTGATTAATACCCGAATTAATACAGCAGCGGACTATTTACGAGGTTTTGCTGCTGTATATTATCTATTCTTTCTTCAGCCACTGCCCGTTAATGCCAAGGACATACTCCCCTTTTGGTGCGCGGGTAACCAGTTTTTGTCCGGCAATTTTTGCCACTTCATCGGCTTTCATCCGGTTGCCCTGTGCCAGTTCACTGTATTTTTGTGATCGGGCGGCATTAATCTCTTTTACCAGGTTTTTGACATCATCCCGTGAGGCCGCACGGTCAACCGGCGCAATATAGCCGCTGAAGGTTTCACCCGCCAGTCCCTGTTGCTTTGCGTCATCCAGTGTCAGCGCAAATGCTGAGCTGCTGACCATCAGAGTCAGTGCTGCCGCGCCCGTACGGAATTTCCCTGCTTTAAATAATGTGCTCATTATTCACCTCAAAAAATAGCTGAATTACTCTTCAGCAGATCTTCTACCTGACGGTCAATTTTGACATTAATTTCATGCTCTATTTTGACATTCATATTGATATCAATAGGTTTATCCGGAGTTGCAACTTCGACCCGCAAACATCCGCCCAGTGATATAATCATTAACGGCAATATCGCCCCTGCCATCCAGTTTTTCATTCTTACTCCGTCGGATTTGATTCTTGCTGCTGTGAAATTGTTTTTTCCAGCCAGGCTTCCAGATTGCTGCCAAAACTCAGGCTGCGCCATAACTGAAACACATTTTCTTCATGATTGTAATTAAGATTCACCACACGCCGGGCGTCCAGCACCGGATTGTAGCCGGAGATAACCGAACGCATGGTCAGTACTCCTAAATTTGTCAGGTTAATATCGGTACGCACCCGTTTCATCACCAGATAATCCAGCCAATTGATAGCCGTGCCTGCTGAGAGGTTATTCTCACTGACTGACGAGACAAACTGATTATCCAGATTCAATGTCAGCGGGTCATCATTCTCAACCCAGCCGTTACGGACAATCCACTGCGGGTTATCAATATAAAATGGTAGTTCGCCGCTGATACTGCCTTCCAGAGCAAACTGTGTCACCTTGAGCGTATTAATCAGCGGTCCGGTGGACAGTTTATCCAGGCGTATCACGGCGGCCTCTTTCTGCGGCACAGATAATGATGCCATCGTCACCTGTCCGCCCAGTAAATCCAGACTGATACCTGACAGCACCAGCGGATAACGATCACTGTACGGATAATAGCCCTGTAAATCTGCTTTAATATCGGTGACTTCAAATAAATTATTCACCCGCGCAATACGCAGTGTGACCGGTGTTTTGCTGCCGAGCTGCCAGCGGCTGTCAGCCAGACGCCACGGCAGTACAAAATCCACACCTTCAACTTCACCGTCTTTCAGCCACATGCTGCCTTGTTTTACCACCCAGTGACCACCGGCGACAAATCCCTGATCCGGCGCGGCAGAGAATGCCGCCTGCGCATAAAATTCCCCGTTGCGCAGTGTTATCCCTGAATCAGACGGAATGAGTGTCTGAAAGGCACGCAGATCCTGCTCCGGCCAGCGTGCTTCCCCCCGCAGGCGGGTGCCGTCCCAGCGGGTCCAATACTGTATCGGCCCGACATTTTTTCCGGCTGACAATGTACCTTTGACAGAAAAATTATGCGGATCACGCCCGGTCATCCGCATCACAAAAGTGGCGGATGGCAGATAGCTCTGGTCAATTTTGATTTTTTTTGTCGTCAGCTGAAATTGCCCGCTCAGGTCGGAGTTCTCTGCGTCACGCTGCCAGACAACCGGCGACAATAGTGTCAGCGCGGGGGACTCCATCGACATCATGCCGTAACGGATCCCCTTAAACCCCGTATCCAGCCGCCTTACCCTGATTTCATTATCTATCCAGGATCCGGCACCGGAAAATGTCCAGTCCGCACTCAGCGGTTTGACATTGCCTTTGCCCCAGACCTGCCAGTACCAGTGTCCGTTATCAGGTAAAAATTCCCGCGCCTGACCTTTCATCTGAAAACGGTAGCGTCCCAGTTCAGGGTTATTGATGGTCACAATCGCATCCAGCGGACCGGAAATTCCCACCTGCGAAAGCCGTGTTCCCGCCAGCGGCAGGCGCAGTTCTTCCACCTGCAATGTCGGACTGAGCTGCCCGCGGGCGCGGATCAGGGCACCGGAGCTGATGCGTATCACCGGATCGGACAGCGTGCCGGTCAATACTGCCGGAAGCCGTCCCGCCGCCCACATATCCTGACTGTTGACCTGACCGGCAAGCTCAAACGGGATCTCAAACCCGGTCAGTGACAGCCCGGTCTCCGGTAATTGCAATACAACGGTGCCTTTGCCGCGCTTTCCCTGTGTGACCACAGAAACCCGCGCAGTAAGGCGCATATCCGTTATTGTTTTCTGCCAGTTACTCAGGGTTCCACTCAATGTTCCCCGCAAAGGTTGTTCTGCTTTATCCCAGCGCCATTCTCCATCCGTGATTGTGACGGTTTCCCCTGTAGCCGCCCAGGGAAGGCTCAGTAACAGCGTTTCGCTGTCTGTTTCGCGCAGAGTCAGCGTTCCCTGCTTTCCCTGCCAGTCAAATGTCAGTACCAGCGGTAGTGTCCGGGACGGGCTGACAATACCCGCCTGCAATTGCCCCTGTTCCGGTAGTGTTGCTGTATTGCCCGGCAATGTCAGACTGCCGGTGAGAGACAATTTATCATCACCGGCAGCTATATTTAATTGTGACACCGTCACACTCTGATCAGGGTTAACAGTAAGTTCGGTCTGAATATTCTTTCCCTGATACGACACATGCTGCCCCGCAGCCCCGGACGTGGTCAGGCTCAGGCTGCCCTGATAATCAGGTACAGAGGTAATAAGGACATTGTCTATTGTCAGTGTGGCAGAAGGCAGTTGTGACAGCAGTGCAGCGATATTAACGGGTTCACTGTCCGGCTGATCCGCAGATGCAGGCAGTGTCTGTAGACATTCGGTATCACCGGTCAGCCCGGCGGCATCAATCTGCCAAAGCCCGGCGCGGCTGTAGCGGACAGAAAGGTTATGTCCGCCAGCCAATGTGCAGCGGGTTCCTTTTAGTGCCCAGTCTGTAATCTGTATCCCGCGTCCGCGAAGCTCAGGCTGAGAAAGTGACAACGTCACGCCATCCGGCAGATACGGCTTTACGACTACGGGGAGCCAGCGGGGTAATGTCAGCCAGACAACCGGTATTATCATCAACAACAAGACGGATAATACCACCAGCACTTTCAGTAATTTTTTCATGCGCCTTACCGGGTTAATTATGCGGTTTTCCCGGGCGTCAGCCGGAAAACCGCATTGGCTGCGTACAGTTACGTGAAGTTCGCGTTATACTGTACCGCAACAGATTCAATTATTTCTGAACTAAGGAACCGCCCTATTTTGTCAGGGCTATCCGGTTTAGTGTAGCGATTTATTTTAGCGGAGGAGTCCCGGATGAAAATTGTCAGTTACAGTACCAAACATTACGACCGCAAACACATGGATTTGGTGAATCAGGATCCGCGTTTTCAGTATGATATCGAATATTTTGATTTTCCGCTGACACAACAAACTGCCAAGAATGCCGTGGGTGCCGATGCGGTCTGTATTTTTGTTAATGATGACGCTAACCGGGACGTATTGCAGGAACTGGCTGATCTTGATATCCGTATCCTGGCGCTGCGCTGCGCCGGGTTTAATAATGTTGACCTTGCCGCCGCGCAGGAACTGGGTATACAGGTTGTCCGCGTACCCGCCTATTCACCGGAAGCGGTTGCTGAACATGCGGTTGGTATGATGCTGAGCCTGAACCGCCGCATTCACCGCGCTTACCAGCGCACCAGGGATGCTAATTTCTCACTCGAAGGTCTGACCGGCTTTAATATGCATAACCGCACAGCAGGCGTTATAGGTACAGGTAAGATTGGTCTTGCGCTGCTGCGGATTTTAAAAGGATTCGGGATGAAGCTGCTGGTATCAGATCCTTACCCTAACCAGGCGGCGCTGGATTTGGGCGCGGAGTATGTGGATCTGAATACGTTATTTGCCAACGCTGATGTTATCTCACTCCACTGCCCGCTGACCCCGGAAAATCATCACCTGCTGGATAAGCAGGTCTTTAATAAAATGAAAGATGGCGTGATGATAATCAATACCAGCCGTGGTGCGTTAATTGACTCGGCGGCTGCGATTGATGCCCTCAAGCAACAGAAAATCGGGGCGCTGGGTATGGATGTTTATGAGAATGAGCGTGATTTATTCTTTGAAGATAAGTCAAATGATGTCATTCAGGATGATATTTTCCGCCGCCTCTCCTCCTGCCACAATGTACTGTTTACCGGCCATCAGGCATTTCTGACAGAAGAAGCACTCCTGAGTATCAGTGAAACTACACTGGATAATATTACTCAACTTCATAATAATGAAACATCTTGTAACCTTGTGTTACAAAATCAGTGATGATTATATAGTTTATTACAATTTAACCCGGGGTTTTCATCTCCGTCTCCGGGTCTTTACTTATAAAGTAAATTAATAAACATAAGCTTAGCTTAACTACATAGGTTTTATCTTAATTTTGCCCGTACTCATTTTTGGTGCTAACATTTGTTTCAGTCATCCGATGAGTTTCTGCATATACTCTGTGACGACAACCAAAGCATCTGTATTGCAATGATCACGTTAATCTCTGTTTAATCCGTCAATATGACGGTGGATTTATTTTATATAAAAAAAAAGCCCCGAAACGGGGCGGACAGGATATAGATATTGAGTAATGTATTTTTGTTTTTATGACTGCATTATAAATCACACTTAATAAACCAATCCTAAATAAAACAGTGACAAATAGCAGATTACTTTTTCTGTCGTATCTCTTTATTTGTTATGTTTTCGTTTATATTTATTGATGTATTATCTTCGCCATGAAGTAAGACACAGCAACCGGATATCGTAATTAACTTTAAATACCATTCGTGATGTTATTAAACGAAGAGTATCTCATTAACTAAAAAGAGAACCTTCGTTTAGTATCGAATAATAGAGAGTAAAAAAAATATGTCTAAGTTAACCCGTTTAGTTTTAGTGGCAGGCATTGCACTGTCTTTTGTTGCACACAGCGAAACACAAGGCCAGCAAGGTGGTACTATATCATTCCAGGGCGCACTGGTTGAATCACCTTGTTCTTATAATATTTCAGGTGGCAATATTAATACCGAGTGTCACCGCTCAGGTCAGACTGAACCCTATAATGGTAAAATGCAGGCAGGAAATAATTTCAAAGGCACGTTACTTCCGGACCACATTGGTGAAACCAAGGTAATGCCACTGCCGACAGATCCTGATAAGTACATCGTCACACTAAGCTATCGTTAATACCGGCAAAGATATACACAACAGCAAATACAATAATAAAATAACAACGTTATATTTAATATATGATTACCCCAGCTTTATGCTGATAATAAATAAAGTAATACAGACGCAATCAGGCACCTTCGGGTGTCTTTTTTTTTATTACTGCATGATGTTCCTTTACTGTCTGCCGGATAGTAAAGGAACATATCAGAATGCAATATTTGCTATATCGGAAAGATGATAGCAAATAGTCAGATTTCACCTTATGGTCTGACTACAGGTAAAATGATATCGTTACATATAGTTAAATATATTTAACCATATTAATGAAAACAGGATGTTTACACTAAGGGATTATACCGATAATGACAGATACCACGACGACACTGTTACAGCAGTTACAAACTGCCGCAGAGAAGATGAATATCGGTTTTTCGTCTGTGTCATTTACCCGCGATGAATTAACAGAACTGGCACATGCCCTGTCAGTTGTCTCCGCAAAACCTGCCGCTGCACTAATTATCACAACCTGCGAATCCGGTGCTGTCAGCCATGCCATTAATTATGGCTGGAATGCGGATGATAAACAGATGACAGAGCAACAAGGCGGGAACTATATTGCCCTGTTCCGCCATGATTCGATATCTGACTGATAGTATATTCAGCCGATTTTTTATGAAAATCCCAGCAGAAACAATTTCCTCTGCCGGGAAATAAAGTGGTTTATTATTTACCAGCCAGCGCTCGCGGGAATAGTAAATTATTTTCCAGGCTGATGTGTTCCATTAAATCATCGATAAACGTATTGATCCCGTTATACAGTACCCGCCAGGTCGTGCAGGCATCTTCCGGTGGCGTGACATTTTTAGTGATAAATTTAATCACTTCCACAATATCACCAGCAGCATCATGCTCTGCTTCCATCACCTGAATAGGCCCCGCCGCCTGTTGCCCCATACCATTACAAATCAGCGGAAACAAAATCTGCTCCTCTTTCATCATGTGACTGGTCAGTTCTTCATGCAATGCGGTCAGTTGCCGGGTCAGCCCTTTCGGTACACTGGCTTTCGCAGCATGCACCCGCTCCACTTTTTCTGCCTGTAAAATCAGTTCCGGCAGTTGTGCGCGGTGACGGTCATGATAACGACTGACGATAAACGCAATAATGTCGCTCAGCGGCGCAGTCCGCCAATCCTGAACCAGTGCGTCATCTTTCAGGGCAAGCAGTGCCTGCTCTATTTCATCAATATTTAATGCTTTCTTTTCTGCGGATTTTTCCAGCGTGCGTTTGCCTCCGCAGCAAAAATCCAGGTCATAACGGCGGAAAACGGCTGATGCGCCATTAATAGAGAGTGCGAGTTCGCCTAATGTTTTTTCACGTAATGTCATTTTTTGCCCCGGGATTCAGTTTGTTTTAATTAGTAACGCCATAATTTATGACTGCGGTAACTGGCGCAGCAAGGTAAAAGCATCGCTCAGCCGGGACTCTGTTACCGCAAATGCATGCAGATTTCCGGTGGTATCATGCCCTTTTGCTGTCATTCCTGTGCTGCTGATATCAATCGTCCATTGCAGATCCGGATGATGAAAATTCCCTGCCAGCTGAACCGGCATATCCGGGGTTTTTATCCGGATAAGCATCGGCGGCAGAACCAATGTTCCCTGCTCACCCGTCAGATTTTTTGCCAGCCTGACGGCGCTGAGCATAATGGGTTGCAGAAATTGCAGTACCTGTCCGTCGATTTCGGCACAATCCCCCAGCGCGTAAATATCTGGGTGTGAAGTACGCAATGTCCGGTCAACCACAATACCGCGCCGGGTGTCCAGTCCCGCCATTTTTGCCAGGCTGATATTCGGTTGCAGACCGGTGGCGGCGATCACCACATCTGCACGGGTCACACAGTCATGGTCAAATACGGCACAAATTCCGTCTGCATCTGATGTCAGTGATTGTAATTGTGCCCGGTTCAGTACCCGGACCCCGGCTTGCGCCAGCGAATGCTGCAAACGGCTGCTGAGCTCTGCCGGCATCAGGGAGGATAAAATACTGCCCGCCATATCTGCCAGGGTAACGATTTTACCGGCACGGCAGAAATCCATCGCCAGTTCAGTGCCGACAAGCCCGCTGCCCAAAATCAGCACCCGCTGTGCCTGCCGGATCTGCGCTTCATGAGCCTGATACTCTTCACGGCTGTTCAGAGTCAGCATCAGAGAGGAGCCTTCAACCGGCGGGCGGTAAGGTGTTGCACCGGTCGCCAGCACCAGTTTGTCATAGTTCCATTGCTGATTATGGCTGCTGACACTATGCTGCTGCGCATCAATTCCGCTGATCCGGGTATGCGGAAACAGCCGCACATTAAATTGCTCTGCAAATTCATCCGCTGACTGGCGGGTGAGATCTGCCGCGCTCTGGTTCTGGCTTATCACATGGCTCAAATCAGGTTTGTTATATTCATCAATACTGTCCGCTGAAATAACAGTGAGCGGCACCTGACTGTCAGACTTGCGAATATTTTTCACCAGTTGGCGGGCAGCAAAGCCCCCGCCGATAATCACAATGCCTGCGCTCATGCCGCCTCCGATGCCAGAACATCAAAAACATCTTTACCGAGAGAACATTCAGGACACAGGAAGCCATCCCGCACACAAGACCATGGTGTACCCGGTTCAACACCCTGTAACGGCTCACCTTTCAGCGGATCGTATATCCACTGGCAGACACTGCACTGCATACACGGACCCAAATTTTGCTCCGCAGGTTCAGTAACCGAGTTAGTGACAGTGTCACTTGTGGTTTTATTGCCTGCATTATTATCTGTATCATTTACCGCCGGTGCAGCCGGGGATGTTGCCACAACCGGTGCCGGTTTTGGTGCTGCCGGTCTTGTCACCGCAGGTAATGTATCCGTAGCCCACTGCCGTGCCACATCACGCCCGTACTGACGACAAACTTCCAGCGTATCCATATCCGGGCGCCATTTGGCTTTCAGCGCAATGGAGGTTTCAAACCCGGCATCCATCAGGCGGGTTTGTACGCGGTCAACCGCGCCGCCGTTCCAGCCGTAACTGCCGAATGCCGCCGCTTTTTTGTTACGAAAGCGCAGACCGGTCAATTCTTCCAATATTGCCGCCACTTTCGGCATCATCACATTATTCATGGTGGATGAGCCCGCCAACACACCTTTTGAACGGAACACATTGGTAATAATGTCGTTTTTATCGCTGCGGGCGACATTAAAGATTTTCACCATCACATTCGGGTCAGTTTCATTAATACCCTGTGCGATAGCATCTGCCATCATGCGGGTATTGTTGGACATGGTGTCGTAAAAAATAGTGATGCGGTCTTCCTGATAATCTGCCGCCCATTTCAGATACCACTCCACAATTTGTGTCGGGTTATCACGCCAGACCACACCGTGCGACGTGGCGATCATATCCACCGGCAGATTGAATCCCAGTATTTCAGTGATTTTCGGCGTGACCAGACGGCTGAACGGTGTCAGGATATTGGCATAATAGCGCTGGCATTGATCAAACAGCTCAGTCTGATCCACTTCATCATTAAACAGGCGCTCATCACAATAGTGCTGACCAAAGGCATCATTACTGAATAAAATCGCGTCACCGGTCAGATAAGACATCATGCTGTCCGGCCAGTGCAGCATCGGGGTTTCGACAAAAATCAGCTGCTTGCCATTGCCGATATCCAGAGTGTCTCCGGTTTTTACCACATTGAAATTCCATTCAGGGTGGTGATGATGCCCGTTAATGGAATCAATCGCATTTTCAGTACAGTAAATCGGCGTGTCCGGAATATGACTCATCAGCTCAGTCAGCGCACCGGCGTGATCTTCTTCTGCATGGTTAATTACAATGTAATCAATGTCATTGAGGTCAATTTGTGTTTGCAGATGCTGCACAAACTCCCGGCTGAATTTATGATCGACCGTGTCAATCAGCACATTTTTTTTCTTCACGGATGAGATAGCTGTTATAGCTGCTGCCCAGCAATGTTTTATATTCTGTCCCGTGAAAATCACGCACTTCCCAGTCACGTTGTCCGACCCAGTGAACATTGTTTTTTACATGAATAGCCATTTGATTTTTACCTTCTGTTTTTATGCTTCGTTGTACAGAGATAATCAATTTGCGTGCCAACTTTTATTTTGTTGATTTTAAACGTATTTTAAATTTGATATAAAAAATCAATGTCAAAATGACTGTCCATTTCATTGTCAATATGACATTGTGTTGTCATATTGACAGCGGAGGAAAGCATGGGATTTTCAGTTGAAGTATTAACCGGTATTGCTATTGCATTGCAGCGGGATATTGGTCACAGGGATCGTTTCCAGCGGCTGATCGCCACTCTGCGCCATGTGCTCAAATGTGATGCCGCCGCCCTGTTGCACTATGAGCCGCATCAGTTTATCCCGCTGGCGATAGACGGATTGTCGCAGGATGTTTTGGGTCGCCGCTTTGCCCTGGATGCACATCCCCGCCTGGAAGCCATTGCCCGCGCAGGGGATATTGTCCGTTTCCCGGCGGACAGCCATTTACCCGATCCTTACGACGGGCTTATCCCCGACCATATTCATCTGAAAGTCCATGCCTGTGTCGGGCTGCCGCTGTTTGCCGGGCAAAATCTTATCGGCGCACTGACTCTTGATGGTCTGCTGCCGGATCAGTTTGATGATTTCAGTGACGAAGAATTACGCCTGATCGCCGCCCTTACCGCCGGGGCATTAAATAATGCCTTACTGATTGGTCAGTTAGAGAGCCAGCAACTGGCATTCAGCCCGTCCGCCGGTATCGCCACAGGAACACAGACCGGAAAAACCGATATTATCGGGCTTTCTGACTGCATGTTGCAGTTAAAGAAAGAAATTACCATTGTCGCGGGCGCTGAGATGAATGTCCTGATCAGCGGCGAAACCGGGACCGGGAAAGAACTGGTGGTGCAATCCATCCATGAATTATCTGCCCGACGGGAAAACCCGCTGGTTTATCTCAACTGTGCCGCACTGCCGGAAACGGTCGCGGAAAGTGAACTGTTCGGTCACGTAAAAGGCGCATTTACCGGGGCTATCAGCAACCGCAGCGGAAAATTTGAAATGGCGGATAACGGCACCCTGTTCCTGGATGAAATCGGCGAACTCTCCCCTGCATTGCAGGCAAAATTGCTGCGGGTATTGCAGTACGGTGATATTCAGCGCGTGGGTGACGATCGCCCGCTGCGGGTGAATGTCCGTGTACTGGCAGCAACCAACCGCGATTTGCGGGCAGAAGTTGCCGCCGGGAATTTCCGCGCGGATCTGTTTCACCGGCTGAGTATTTTTCCGCTTCAGGTGCCGCCGCTGCGTGACAGGAAAGAGGATGTTCTGCTGCTGACCGGCTATTTCTGTGAGCGCTACCGCCTGACATTTAATCTGCCGCAGGTCGTGATAAGCCCGGCGCTGCGCTGCGCACTGCTGCATTTGCCGCTGGCCGGGCAATGTGCGGGAGCTGGAGCATGCCATTCACCGCGCGATTGTCCTCGCCCGTGCGACCGGCAACAGTGATGAAATCCTCTTGTTACCTCATCATTTTGAATCGGGAAATGCACCACAAACGCCGGAGCCGGAGACAACGCCTGATATTACAGAGCAGGATCTGCGCAGTGCAACAGATACCTTTCAGACCGGGCTTATCCGCGACACACTTACCCGCTGTGATAACAGCTGGGCGGCAACCGCCCGCGCGCTGGGAATTGATGCCGGAAATCTGCACCGGCTGGCACGCCGCCTGGAACTAAAATAACCCTTATACCCAACGTCATTCAAGATGCAGGCAGGCGGCAAGGGAAGACAGACGGGGAGCATACATTAGTATGTGACCCGGCGGGCGTTGTGCCGCCAACGAACCTGCAGTTTGAATGAATAAGGGTATATCCGCCATTTTTGACAAATGTCATAGGATGACACCCATTCCCTGCACTATGTTATGCCCTCAAATAAAAATGAGAATCATTTCCATAACGAGGTCAGGGATAATGCAGATAATAAAAAACCGCCGCAGGCTGACACACTGTCTTGCGCTTACACTCAGTACCGCCGCACCGGCAGCCGTTGTTCATGCTGCCGCCACAGACACCCCGGCGGATACGCTTATCGTCACCGCCCCGCGCCAGAGTACGACAGCGCCCGGTGTACAACAGGAAAAAGAGAAACTGGAGAGTGTCGCGGGCGGCACCAATCTGGTGATCGTTGAAAAAGATACGCGCCTTGCCACATTGCATGATGCGCTGGATTATCAGCCCGGCGTACTGGTGCAAAACTTTTTCGGCGGTATTGATCAGCCCCGCCTGAATATCCGTGGCTCCGGTGTGCAGAGCGCCCCGCTGGCACGCGGTATTTTACTTATGCAGGACGGACTGCCGGTGACAGATGCGGACGGTAGTTTCCATATCAGCACCCTGGAAATGCGGGATGCCCGGATGATCAGTGTGCGGCGCGGCGCAAACAGTCTTAATCCGCAAAGTAACACCCTGGGCGGCGAGCTGGATCTTATCTCTTATACCGGACGCGATGAACAGGGACGGCTGCGCTATGAGTACGGCTCTTACGGGCGTGAAGGTCTGCAAACTGCCTTTGGCGGTGTTTCTGATGACGGCAAATTCGACGGGCGCATCAATTTCACTTACGACCATTTTGACGGCTACCGCAAGCATTCATCTTCACAGCGCAAAACGGTGCGCACTAATTTCGGTTATGTCGGGGATAATGTTGAAAACCGGACCTGGCTGAGCTGGACTGATCTGCGCTTTGATGTGGCGGGTCCCGTTTCTGAAGCCGTACTGGACAGTGATCCGACTGAAGTCTATCCGATGGTCTGGCTGCGCGACCCACACCGCAATGTTGAACAGCTCCGGGTTGCCAACCGCACAGACTGGCAGATGGATAATCAGCACATCAGTGCCGGGGTCTGGTATATCCGCACACATGATAATTTTACCACCCCGGCTTACTATCGTTTCAGTCAGAGCCACAGCGAAGGTGCGCAACTGACCTGGCAGATGGAAACAGATCCTGTGACCTGGCGCGCAGCACTGGCGGCGGATCATATGGGGCTGGATACAAATCTGATGCAGAACCGGCGCGGTACGCCGATGGATAAAACCCCTATCGGAAAATTTGACGGGCGCGCAGATAATATTTATGCCTCCGCCGGTACCGGTATTCATCTGACCCCGGAACTGACACTGAACCTGGATATAAAATCCACTCACGCCCGCCGGGATGTTGAAAAACGCAGCGGCACCGATACGCTGGATCAAAGCTGGACATTCTGGACACCAAAAGCCGGGGTTATCTGGCATCCGGCTGATAATCAGCGCTGGTTTGCCAACATCAGCGCCAGTCAGGAGCCCGCCACCTTCCATGAAATTATCAATTCATCAGACGGCAAGCTGACAAAACTCGATCCACAGAAAGGCATTACATTTGAAATCGGCGGTGACGGTGACTTCACAGAACAACTGAAATGGAATGTGGCGCTGTACCGCAGCATCATCAAAGATGAATACATCACCACATATGATACCGAAGGCAATATCACCGGCGTCTTTAACTATGCCGCCAAAACCCGCCATCAGGGACTGGAAGCCGGGCTGAACGGCGTTATTGCGGCAGGACCCGGTGATGTGGAATATAAACTCGCCTGGACCTGGAATGATTTCCGCTTTATGGGCGGTGAATACAACGGCAATTATATTGCGGGGATCCCACGTAATATGGTGTCAGCCGAAGTGATGTACCGCACCGGCAACTGGCGTTTCGGTCCGAATATTCACTGGGCACCGACTGATATGGCTGTCGATCACGAAAACCATCTTGATATTCAGAAACGCAAACATTATGCCGTGCTGGGTCTGAGAGGCAGCTATCAGCCTGCGGACAGTTGGTCACTCTATATGTCGCTGGATAACCTGACCAATGAGCACTACGCGACGACATCTGTGGCAAACCGCTCTGTGACTGCCAAAGACAGCACGCTTTTCCCTGGCATGGGCTTTAGTGTGAATGGTGGTGTTACCTATAATTTCTGATTTATACTCGTCATACTTCAGGATGCCCGGGTGTTGACTTCAGGCATCCTGACTTATTTAGAGTATGAATTATTTAGAGTATGAATTATTTAGAGTATGAATTATTTAGAGTATCTGGTTTTTGATTATCCGCGCTTCTGCCAAAAAATATCAGAACGGGCGCTGTGAGGGCGTTGCCAGCTCTGCCAGATAGGATTCATTCGTTATCCGCACCGCATCTTTATCTATCCCGATAAACGCTTTCTGCCGCCAGCCGGAAAATAACCGGCTCAGGGTTTCATAGCGCACCCCCAGTTTTGTCGCCAGCTGCCCGCGCGATAACGGCAAAATAACACAGTCAGATTGCTGACACCGTTTCAGATCCAGCAGATACGCTGCCAACCTCTGCTCTGCCGAACTGGACGTCAGCCAGTCAATATGATTGATATTTTCATACAATTTAAGACTGAAACGGGAGAGTAGCTGCGCCATGATCGCCGGACAGGCGTGACACAGTTGCAAAATGGCGGATTTATCCAGCAACAGCGCCTCCCCGTCTGTCCGCGCCCGCAGACTCATCGGATACCGGTTGTGCGGCATAAATATCGCCGCAATAGCCACCAGCTCACCCGCCGTAAACATGCCGAACACTTTCTCTTCACCGGACCAGGTATGACGGAATACATCTATTTGTCCGGAAATAATAAGCGGGCATGCTTTTACCAACTCACCTTCGTGGTTAATCAATTCCCCTGCCGTAAACGCAAGATAACTGCTGTTTGCCAGCACCAGCGGCAGGGATTCATCCGAAACGGCCTGAAACAGCGGGCACGATCGGAGGATCGCCATTTGCCGCGCAGGGTAAACGGTATTTTTGACAAATGTCATAGGGCTTTCCTCTCAGTGCCGCCTAGAATGGATGCGATTATAAATGATAATAAATCGCATTATCAATTTAATTATTAAAAATAACTCCCGGATAACCTTATGATCATTAATGTTTTTAAGCTGACACCTGCTCTGCTGCTCATCTGCAGCACCGCGTATGCCGCACCTGACGCCGCAGTAAGCTTTACGGATATGTCACAGCAACCGGTTCAGTTAGCCGCACCGGCAGAGCGCATTGTCGTGATCCCTATCCCCGCCGCCTCCATGCTGGCGGGAGTGGATGAAAGCAGTCGCAAACTGGTCGGCATGCATCCGTTTGCCGGTGTTGCCGCCCGCGAGGGCATGCTCGGTGTGATGTTTCCGGATGTCTTGTCTGTGCGCAGTGATATGGTCGGTAATGATTTTGCGCCTAATGTTGAAGCCCTGCTCTCTGTTCAGCCGGATTTAGTCTGGCAATGGGGACACCGGGGTGACGATATTATTGCGCCGATGCGTAACGCCGGTCTGACAGTTGCAACGCTGGATTACGGCAAAGAAGCCTATACACAGGAATGGCTGACGCTGATGGGTAAAACCCTCGGTAAAAATGATAAAGTCGCCGGGCTTATCACCTGGCGCAATGAAGTTATTGCACAGCTGGAAAACAGTGTCGCGGCCATCCCCGAATCAGAACAACCCCGCGTGCTCTATCTCTCTCACTTTAAACAAAGTATTCAGACCTTTGGTGCGGCATCACATAACAATGCGGATTTTGCCCTTGCCGGGGGCATCAGTCTCAACCGCGACCTGACCGGTCCCCGCACCCTGAATATTGAGCAGATCCTGGTATGGGATCCGCAAATCATTCTGCTGGGTAACTTTGAAGCCGGACTTGCACCATCTGATATCTATAACAACCCGATGCTCAGTGACGTCACAGCGGTCAAAAATAAACGCGTCTATAAACTGCCGATCGGCGGGTTTATCTGGGATGCACCCAATCAGGAAACCCCGCTTTACTGGCAATGGCTGGCACAGATATTCCACCCTGAATCTGCCACATTCCCGTTACGTGATGAGATCCGCCTGCGCTATCAGCAGCTTTATAATTACACACTCAGTGAACAAGAGATCGACCGCATTCTGCACCTTGATCTTAACCGATCCGGACACGATTACCTGAGACTGATGGGGAAATCTGATGCGTAATCATTGGATCCTGCTCACCATCCTGTTGCTTGCCACGGTACTTACCGCTCTCTGTGCCGGGCGCTATTATGTCTCTTTCACCACCGTTTTGCAGATATTGTCCGACACCCTGACCGGACGCAACACCACCGGCGATTACAGCCGTACCGCTGAAAATGTGGTGCTGTATGTCCGTCTGCCGCGCATTTTGATCGCCGGATTAGCCGGTGCCGGGCTGGCTGTTGCCGGGGCGGCATTGCAGGGGATCTTCCGTAACCCGCTGGTTGGTCCGCAGATCATCGGCGTATCCTCCGGGGCTGCACTCGGTGGCGCACTGGCTCTGCTGCTCTTTTCATCCCTCTTTATTACGATCAGCTTTGCCTTTCTCGGCGGGCTTCTCGCCATTGTTCTGGTGTTTCTGCTGGGATTAAACCGCCACGGCAGCAGCCTGCTGATGCTGATCCTCGCCGGTGTCATTATCAATGCTTTTTTTGCCGCCCTTATTTCACTTATCACCTATTTCGCTGATCCGAATAATACCCTGCAAACCATTGTCTTCTGGCTGATGGGCAGTTTTGCGACCGCCACGTATCTGAAAGTCAGCGTGTTACTTCCGGTTGTGGTTATCGCGGGAGGGATTATTTTTGCTCTGCGTTTTCGCATCAACGTGCTCTCCCTGGGTGAAGAAAACGCACAGGCACTGGGATTACCGGTCACCGCAACCCGCTGGACAGTGCTGATTTGCGTGACATTAATTACCAGCGCCACTGTTGCGGTTTCCGGCACTATCGGCTGGGTCGGTCTGATTATCCCGCATATTGCGCGGCTGATAAGCGGACACGACCACCGCGTGCTTCTGCCTGCCAGTGCGCTGACAGGGGCGATTTATCTGATCGCCGTCGATACCCTCGCCCGCAGCATGACCAGTGCTGAAATCCCGCTGAGTGTGATAACTGCTCTGATCGGCGCACCTATTTTTGCCCTGCTCATTCACTCCATGAATAAAAAGGTAGCTGATTTATGATCCGCGTTAATCAGCTCAGCTATCACACCGGCCAGCGCCCGCTGTTTGATAAATTAACATTTAGTCAGCCGCAGGGCTCTGTCGCGGCGGTTCTCGGCCCGAACGGGCGCGGAAAAACCACGCTGCTGCGCCTGCTGCTTAATCTGCAAAAAGGGGCGACCGGCAACGTAAAACTGAATGCTCCGGCGGCATATGTCCCGCAACTCAGTGGTGCGCTGTTTAATTACTCCGTCCGTACCATGGTCAGTCTGGGACGTGTGCGCCACCTGCCCTGGTATGCCTCGCCTTCCCGGCATGACCATGACATTACCGATCAGGCGCTCGCCGACCTCGGGTTAACCCAGTTTGCAGACAAATCTTTCAATTTGCTCAGCGGCGGTGAAAAACAGATGGTGATGATTGCCCGCGCGCTGGCAGGAGAGCCGGAAATACTGATCCTCGACGAACCAACTTCCGCCCTCGATTTAGCCAATCAGGACACCGTGCTGTCTGTGCTGAAAATGCTGGCGACTAAGCGCGGAAAAACGATTTTATTCACCAGTCATTACCCGCAACACGCCCTGCATATTGCTGATTACTCATTACTTTTATTCAGCGGCACACAGGCACAGTTCGGGGACAGCAACAGTATGCTTACCGCTGAAAATCTTGAAAAATTGTACCAAATACCTGTGGCAGTCACACAGGTAGCATCTGAGAACCGGCAGACCTGCGGGGTTATCCCGCTGTTCCGCTGACAACAGCAACAACATTTAACTATACCCAACGTCATTCAGAATGCAGGAAGGCGGCAAGCTCCGACCGCCGGGGAGCATAGGTAAACTATGTGACCCGGCGGGCTGAGCGTAGCCAACGAACCTGCAGTTTGAATGAATAAGGGAATATAAGGACACTTATTATGAGCGACAACACTATCACCCCGGCACAAGCTCTGATTATCGCCGATCTCGTGAACTACACTGAACAAGGGATTTCCAGCCGCGTGCTGGCAAAAAACGGCGGCGGTAACATTACTCTGTTTGCCTTTGATAAAGGTCAGGCTCTGTCTGAACACAGCGCACCGTTTGACGCCATTGTTATGGTGGCGGAAGGCAGTCTTACCCTGACTATCGCCGGTGTTCCGGTGACAGCCAAACCCGGTGAAATCATCCGTATGCCTGCCAATATTCCTCATGCGGTTGATGCACCGGAGCAGGCAAAAATGCTGCTGGTGATGTTACGCGAACCGGAAACCAAATAGGATAAACTGATGGAAAGCACACACACAGGTCATGAAGCCGGACACAAATTTCTGGCGCGGCTGGGCAAAAAACGTCTGCGTCCCGGCGGACGGATTGCTACTGAATGGCTGCTGTCGCACAGCGGGCTGCAATCTGACAGCCGCGTACTGGAAATTGCCTGCAATATGGGTACGACAGCCATTGAAATTGCACAGCGCTTTCAGTGTCATATCACCGGTATTGATATGGATAAACAAGCACTTGCCAATGCGCGGAAAAATATTCTGCAAAACGGATTATCGCACCTGGTTACCGTGCAGGAAGCCGATGCCTCAAAACTGCCGTTTCCGGATAACCATTTTGATGTTGTGATTAATGAAGCAATGCTGACCATGTATGCAGATAAAGCCAAAGCACGTCTGGTACAGGAATATTTACGGGTACTGAAACCGGGCGGGCGTCTGCTGACACATGATATCGCCCTGACCACCCCGCGTGAGGAAGAGTGCGTCACACAGGAAATGCAGGCAGCAATCCACGTAAAAGCGCAGCCGATGCTCAGCGACGACTGGCTTGCCTTGTTCCGTGATGCCGGGTTTTGTGATGTGATCCGCTCTGAAGGTGCGATGACACTGATGACCCCGAAAGGCATGCTGCACGACGAAGGTATTACCGGTACACTGAACATAATCCGCAACGCACTGAAAAAAGAGAACCGCCCGCAGTTTTTACAGATGTTCCGCCACTTCCGGGCAAACCGCGACCGGCTGCGGTATATTGCGGTGGTCAGTACGAAGTAAGCCTGTGAAATATCGGGTTGTAAGGTAATATCAAAAAATAACAAATACATCGAATAATTAACGTTTGATGTATTTGTTATCCATAATAATATACCCAACGTCATTCAAGATGCAGGAAGGCGGCAAGGGAAGACAGACGGGGAGCATACATAAGTATGTGACCCGGTAGGCTTCCCTGCGCCAACGAACCTGCTGTTTGAATGAATAAAGAAATACATCGAATAATTAATATTTGATGTATTTGTTATCCGTAATAATAAACATTATTTTCAATATTTGTTTACTCTTCATTAAACATACTCCCGATATAACGTAACTATTCTTTTTTACAATTAACTATATTGGTGAAAAATGCAAATAATATACCCTGGTAACTATTCAAACCCTGCTCTTCCGGATGATATTTTTGAGGAGGAATATTATTTCGCGAAAAAGCAACACATTCCCTGCCTGTTACTTCATCCGGAAAGTACGGTAACGGGAAAATATCAATTTTCCGGTACATTCGAACCTGATATCCCGGTTATCTGGCGCGGGTGGATGTTGAATACTGAAGAGTATCAGCAATTACACCGGGCGATTGCATTGCACGGCGGTACCATGCTGAGCTCCGTTGATGATTACATCAGAAATCATCATATTACCGGCTGGTATGAGCGTTGCCGGGAATTTACACCGGAAACCGTTATTACATCAGCCGATGCAAATTTTGATGAATTAATCTGCGACCTTCAATGGCCGGCATACTTTGTTAAAGATTATGTAAAGTCACTGACAACAAACCGGGGGTCGATCGCTGAAAATGCAGATGAAATACGGGAAATAATTAAACTGATTGCTCATTACCGCGGAGAAATTGAAGGTGGCGTCTGTCTGCGTCATATTGAATATTTTATTGAGAACACTGAGCGCCGGTATTTTATCCTTAACAAAATTGTATATTCAGCGGATAATAACATCCCGCACATTGTCTATGATATTGCTGATAAAATAAACACCCCTTTCTTCTCTGTCGATATCGCAGAAAATACAGAGAGTGAGCTACGACTGATTGAAATTGGTGACGGGCAGGTGTCAGATATTAAAGAATGGGATATGGAGAAATTTATTTCAATGCTAAATCAATAGCAAAAATAATATATTAATATTCAGGTCATGCTGCATTTTATGAAAAACTTCGCTTCCCAACTTACTGTAGTTAGTATGAAATACTACAATAATTATTAATTCTCAAATGGATTTTTATGAAAAAGAAACTATTAGTCTTATTAGGTTTTATTGCTGGCACACTTTTACTATTCTTTTACCTCAATACGGACTCACTTCATGAGAAATTAGTTAAATCATCAAATGAAATCAATGAACTGACTCCAATTAAGCTTGATCGGTTTACTACCCTGGAAAATACCGATATTGAAGGTAAAACCATGATATATAATTATAAAATATCCAAAGTTAACGCCGCGGATATTGATATAACTACTTTCTGTGCCACTGCAACCGATGAATTAATCAAAAGAGACTGTAAAAACGAAGAATTATCAGAATTACTGAATGACGGCATTAAATTTAAACACGCATACCGAGATGAATCAGGTACTCCTATCGCGACAATTAAACTTGATAAAAGTGATTGCTTCGGGAAATAATATGTCAATTACCTAATCTGCGGTTAAGCGCTTCCGGACCGCAGAATGGTCAACTCAGTAACCCCTGTGTTTTTTCTGTCACTTCAGCAGTCATTTCCGGATTAATTGAATGGGGCGCTGACAATAACAGCAGCCAGATGGACATTTTGAATGCATCATTCACGCAAAATGCCCCACCCATGCCCCATGCCGTTAATGACCTATATTGATTAACTTAAAAATCAATAAATTACAACCCACCCTCGGGCTTATTCAGGATATGATCTTCCCAGTTCTGAACCACACTTTCCGGCACGGCAATATGACGCACGGTAATACCGTTTTGGTGCATCAGGGATTTTGATCCGCTGATTAACGGATGCCAGGGTAGTAATGAATTCCCTTCTGAAATCCGGCGGTATGCGCAGGTTAACGGCAACCAGGCGTCAAATGTCAGCAGGTTTTCACGCGTCAGTTTTATGCAATCAGGCTCATAACGGAACCGGTCTTCATAATGGCGGCACTTGCAACTTTTAATATCCAGCTGATTGCAGGCAACATCCGTGAAATAAATTTCATCGGTGTCCGCGTCCATCAGTTTCTGCAAACAACACTGTCCGCAGCCATCACACAGTGATTCCCACTCTTCATCACTCATTTCATCGAGGGTTTTCACCGTCCAGAATGGTTCAGACATTTTATATTTCCTTTTTATATCTTTTATTTTTTATCTTTTACCGCGACAACCATCAGATAACCCGGGTTGTCAGCATATAATCATTAACTGCCATTTTCAGCATATCGCCGGATACCAGTGGTCCGACGCCTTCAGGGGTTCCCGTCAGAATAATATCACCCGGTCGCAGGGTGAAATAACGGGACATATAGCTTATCAGCGGCACAATCGGCGTCAGCATATCGCGGGTATTGCCCTGCTGGCGTAATTCACCATTGACGGTCAGGCTCAGCGTGACATTTTGCGGGTCCGGAAATTCATTAACCGGAATAAAACCGGATACCGGCGCTGAACCATCAAAGGCTTTGCTTTTTTCCCACGGCTGTCCGGCAGCTTTCAGTTTACTCTGAACATCCCGCAGGGTTAAATCAAGCGCGATACCAAACCCGGCAATGGCACGGGCGCAGCGATCTTCATTTGCCTGTTTCAGTGGCGCGCCAATCAGCACCGCCAATTCAGTTTCATGATGCACTTCACCAAACTCTTTCGGGATGGCAACGGGCTGGCGTAAATCACACAGTGCCGTTTCCGGTTTAATAAAAAGAAGGGGTTCTGCGGCTGTCTGAGATTTCATCTCTGCGACATGTTTCGCATAATTAAGCCCCACACAGACCACTTTACCTGCAGGAAAGTCGAGGAGAGCGCCCTGCCAGTCACGATGCTGATACATAGTTTTACCCCTTAATTTTTTATACTGATTATTTTACCGGATCCGTGCCCCGATATTATCCGCCATCAGCGAGACACTGAGCGCAAAGAAATACGAGCGGTTCCAGTGCATAATAGTGATAAAGTTCTGTGTAACCAGATACACCCGCCCCCGGTTATCTTCCGGCACAACCAGCCACAACGGAATGTTATCAGGAAGATTTGCCTGAGCAGGAAGGATCACACCCAATGCTTTCCATTGCGCCAATGTTTTGCTCTGTGTGACCTTTGTACCTTCAATTGTGCGATCGAAATCTGCCGGTAATGTGATTTCATAACCCCACGGCAACCCTTTTACCCAGCCCTCTGTTGCCAGATAATTCGCCGTGGAGGCAAAGACATCGGCTTTATTTGTCCAGATATCAACAATGCCGTCACCGTCACCATCAACCGCATAAGTCAGGTAACTGGTCGGCATAAACTGGTTCTGTCCCATCGCCCCCGCCCAGGAGCCTTTCAGTTGCTGGTCCGCCGGAATATGCCCGTCATCAATAATCTGCAATGCCGCGATAAATTGTTTTACAAACATCTCTTCACGGCGGCCTTCATAAGCCAGTGTCGCCAGCGCAGAAATTACATCCTCTTTACCCTGATAACGCCCGAAGCCGCTTTCCAGCCCCCACAACGCAACAATGTATTCCTGCGGAACACCATAATTCTGACTGATACGATCAAGAATAGCGGTATTCGCATCATATTGTTTCACTGCGGTGCTTATTGCTCCGCTGGTGACACGGCGGTTCAGGTAATCATCGAGTGTAACTTTCTTCTCAGGCTGGTTTTTATCAGACGTTATAACACGTTCAATAAAATGAAAATTCTCAAAAGCACGGGTCAGTGTCGCTTCTTTTATGCCTTCCTGACGCGCCATCGTTTTTAATTGTTCCGCATAGGCCGGAAATTGCTCTGCCGTCCGGGAGTCCGCAGGGAAATCACGCTGTAAATCGCTGACAGCCAGGCGCGGTGCAGCAGGTTTTGCTGCCGGTGCTGATGCAATCAATCCTTTGGACGTCGATACCAGTGGCTGAGATGCGCTGCATGCAGTAAGAGATACAGCAATAATAACGGAAGACAATAATGTCAGGCGCATAACGATATCCTTTCTTTCTGTTTGGCAGACATAATTATTCAGATTTATCCTGAATATCAAATAAATCCCGGTATTCCGTTAATAAATTCTCCACCGGTGGCGGGAATTGAAGATAATAACCGGACCCGGTTAATGCCTGTTTTACTTTCTCAATATCCGCATTTGCCAGTTTGTCGCGATTTGCCAGGTTAATCAGCATGCTGAACGCCGGTGTACCGAAGCTTTTCAGCAATTCTTCAGGCACGCGTGAAAAGTCATCTCTTTTTTCAATATAGAGATAGGTATGATCGCGGTTAGGACTTCTGTAAATTGCACACAACATTGGAATTATCCCGTATAAATCAAATCGTGACTTGCTAGAAAATGGCAGTAACTATAACATGCTATTGTTTTTGATAAAATCGTCACCCGGCATTGTGTCTCAGCCGTATCATTTGTGTATGTCTGAATACCGGGCCGTTTAATTACATTGAGTCGGACAGATGTCATCATCGCCAATTGAGTTAAAAGGCAGTAATTTTACGCTTTCGGTTCTTCATTTAAATAATGAGGATCCTCAGATTATTGAACAGGCAGTCCGCGAGAAAGTCGGGCAGGCGCCCGCTTTTTTCCAAAATGCGCCTGTTGTCCTGAATGTCAGTCAGATTTCATCCGGTGCAAACCTGAAAATTATCTGCCGGGCAGTGGCTGAGGCCGGTCTGTCTGTCGTCGGGATCAGCGGCTGTCAGAATGAAAAAATGCGCAAAGCGGCTATCCGCAGCGGTATTCCGCTTCTCAGTGAAGGGAAAAGTGCCAGACCCGTTACGGCTGAGCCGGATGTGTCAGAGCAGGCAGCCGCACCGGTCACTTCACCGGATACGCAAAAAACCAAACTGATTACCGTCCCTGTCCGTTCCGGGCAACGAATTTATGCGCCTAACAGTGACCTGATTGTGACCGCCAATGTCAGCGCAGGTGCTGAGCTTATCGCAGATGGCAATATTCATATTTATGGCCTGATGCGCGGACGTGTGCTGGCAGGCGCTGCCGGTGATACAGAGTGCCGGATTTTCTGCTCTCACCTGCATGCGGAACTGATTTCTATTGCCGGACAATATTGGCTGAGCGATCAAATCCCGGCGGAATTTACCGGGAAAGCCGTCAATCTCAGTCTGGTTAATAATGAACTCACTATCAACAATCTAATATAGACCTTTAACAAGGAATAATTCCATGGCACGCATTTTAGTTGTTACTTCAGGTAAAGGTGGCGTAGGCAAAACCACTTCCAGCGCGGCCATAGCGACCGGCCTTGCCCAGAAAGGAAATAAAACCGTTGTTATCGATTTTGACATCGGTTTACGTAACCTTGATTTAATCATGGGCTGCGAACGTCGCGTTGTGTATGACTTCGTGAACGTTATTCAGGGCGATGCCACACTGAACCAGGCACTGATTAAAGATAAGCGGACAGATAATTTATTTATTCTGCCCGCGTCACAAACCCGTGACAAAGATGCGCTGACCCGCGAAGGGGTCGAGAAAGTACTGAACGAATTAGGTGAGATGGACTTTGATTTTATTATCTGCGACTCACCGGCAGGGATTGAAAGCGGCGCACTGATGGCGCTTTATTTCGCTGATGAAGCCATTATTACCACCAACCCTGAAGTTTCATCTGTTCGCGACTCTGACCGTATTCTCGGGATTTTATCCTCTAAATCCCGTCGTGCGGAAAGAGGTCAGGATCCGATTAAAGAACACCTGCTGCTGACCCGCTACAATCCGGGTCGCGTCAACCGTGGTGATATGCTGAGTATGGAAGACGTACTGGAAATCCTGTGTATCCCGCTTATCGGGGTTATTCCGGAAGATCAGTCTGTTCTGCGTGCATCCAACCAGGGCGAGCCGGTTATTCTGGATCAGGAATCAGATGCGGGGAAAGCTTATGACGATGCTGTTGCCAGGATTTTGGGTGAGGATCGTCCATTCCGATTTATTGAGGAAGAGAAGAAAAGTTTCTTAAAACGCTTATTCGGGGGGTAAACCATGGCGCTGTTAGACTTCTTCCTGTCGCGAAAAAAACCGACAGCAAATATTGCAAAAGAACGCTTGCAGATAATTGTTGCAGAGCGTCGCCGCGGTGACTCTGAACCGAATTATCTTCCGGAACTGAAACGCGATTTACTGGCTGTTATCTGTAAATATGTTCAGGTGGACCCGGAAATGTTATCCGTGCAGTTTGAGCAGAAAGGTGATGATATTTCAGTTCTTGAACTGAATGTTACCCTGCCTGAAGGCGATGAAATAACTAAAAAAGAGTAGCACTGCCGTCATTACAACGGCATGATACTAACTGAATGCACAGCGGGGTAACTCACTGTGCTTTTTCTGTTTTATGCATCCGGTGCGCGGCCTGATAATGACTGAATTTCATCAACCGTTTCTGCCAGTAGTGCTTCCAGCAGTGGTTTACGCCAGCCGCTGAGCAGCTCCGGCTCGCCCTGCTGTGCTTTACAATCCCATACTTTATTCAGGTATTGATTGATCTGACGACGTGATGCCAGTAACTCCGGACTAAACTGTTCCGTTTCACTCAGCGTTGTAACGCGGGCTTTAATCGCTTTGAATGTTTTACGGTATAACGGATGATCGGACACATTTTCCACCGGTGGCGGACATTCGCTGTCATCCAAATCGCGGCACTCATCCACAATTGCCAGCACCCGTTTGCCGTGGCAGCGGATCTCCTGCCCGGTAAAATCTAACCCGTCCAGCTCACCCAGTGATGTTGGCATATAACGCGCCACTTTCCACAGGTGCTCTTCCCTGACAACAAAATTGACAGCCATATCCCGCTCACGGGCCTGCTCAAGCCGCCACTGCGCCAGTTTCTGTAAACAGGCCAATTGTTGCGGACGCAATAATCCCGCCCCGCTGAACTCTTTATAGACCTCAGTCGGCTCTGCCTGTTTAATCCGCCGTTGTACCATCAGGGCGCACTCTTCCTGTGCTGCCTGCGTACAGCCCGCTTCCTGTACTTTTTTTGTCAGTATTTCTGCCAGCGGCAGCAGATAATACACATCTGCCGCAGCGTATTCACACTGTCTTGCTGTCAGCGGACGCGCCAGCCAGTCCGTGCGGGACTCACTTTTATCCAGTGCTGTACCCAGATAGGTTTCCACCAGTGATGCAAATCCGCAGGACAGCGGATGACCGACAAACGCCGCCAGAATCTGAGTATCCACCATCGGGTGTGGTACACAGTTCAGGCTGTTGAGGAAAACTTCAATATCTTCGCTGCCTGCATGCAGATATTTCACCATATCCGGGGCGGTCAGCAGTTGTTGTAATGGCGCCCAGTCTGTAATGCCCAGCGGATCGACAAGTGCAAGGTGTTCCCCGTCGTAAAGCTGAACCAGACCGAGGTGCGGGTAGTATGTCCGGATACGGATAAATTCGGTATCCAGAGCAAGAAATGGCTTGCCTGCAACCTGTTCACAGAATGCAGCAAGCTGCGTATCGCTGGTAATCAACTGATGATTCAAAACAACTTCTCTTAGTCTTTAACGACGTGATTAATAAATGATTATACTCGTCATACTTCAGGATGCCCGGTCGGAGCTTGTCGCCTGCATGCATACTGAATTATTCAGAGTATAGAAATAGAATAACTCAATAAATTATACTAATTCAATAAAAAGCAATAACACCGGTAAGCACCGGCGTTATTATTTTGCAACCGGACGGGGTGTCATGCAACCGGCTGAGTCTGTGTTTTTTGTTTTTCTTCGTTACGTAATTCGCGGCGTAAAATTTTACCGACATTGGATTTTGGTAACTCATCACGAAATTCAATGATTTTCGGTACTTTATAACCGGTCAGATAACGGCGGCAATGTGAACGCAGCTCATCTTCTGTCAGTGAGGGATCTTTGCGCACAATAAACACTTTGACAGTTTCGCCGGAGCTTTCGCTCTCCACACCAACAGCGGCACATTCCAGTACGCCCGGATGCAATACAACCGCCTCTTCAACTTCATTCGGGTAAACATTAAACCCGGACACCAGGATCATGTCTTTTTTGCGATCAACAATATGCAGAAAACCGTTTTCATCAAACTGTGCGATGTCCCCGGTTGCCACCCAGCCATCTTTTAACACTTCAGCAGTGGCATCCGGCCGGTTCCAGTACCCTTTCATAACCTGCGGGCCACTGACCCACATTTCGCCCGGCTGACCTTCCGGTACGTCGTTACCGTCATCATCAACCAGACGGATATCCGTGGACGGCACAGGAAAGCCGATACTGCCGCTGTAATTTTTCAGATTATGTGGATTACCGGCAACCAGCGGCGAACATTCTGTCAGCCCGTAACCTTCCAGCAAGTGTTTGCCGGTCAGGGCTTCCCAGCGCTCAGCCACGGCTTTTTGCACCGGCATGCCCCCGCCGACAGAAAGGTTCAGCGTGGAAAAATCCAGTTTGCGAAACTCCGGGTCATTTACCCAGACATTGAATAATGTATTTACCCCGGTTATCGCCGTGAACGGGTATTTGCCCAGTTCTTTGATAGTGCCGCTGACATCCCGCGGATTAGTGATTAACAGGTTGCGTCCACCGGTTTCAAGGAATAACAGGCAGTTCACTGTCAGGGCAAAAACATGATACAGCGGCAGCGCCGTCACAATCAGCTCTTTTCCGACACTCAGTTCAGGAATGTACGCAGCACGCGCCTGTTCCAGATTTGCCAGCATATTACGGTGTGTCAGCATCGCCCCTTTGGCAACACCGGTTGTTCCGCCGGTGTATTGCAAAAAAGCGAGGTCTTCCCGGTGAATATCCGGTTTGACATACTGCATGCGGTAGCCCTGATAGATAGCCCGGCGAAAAGAGATAGCATCCGGCAGGTTATATTTCGGTACCAGTCGTTTGATGTATTTGACGACAAAATCCACCAGCGTCGCTTTGGGACGGGAGAGTTGATCACCCATGCGGGTCAAGATAACGTGGCGAATTTGTGTGTTAAATACAATTTTTTCAAGCGTGTGTGCAAAATTGGATACAATGACGATTGCGGCACAACCGCTGTCATTTAACTGATGTTCTAACTCTCTTGGTGTATAGAGCGGGTTCACATTGACGACAACCATCCCTGCCCGCAGAACCCCGAACATCGCGATAGGGTATTGCAGTAAGTTCGGCATCATCAGGGCAACCCTGTCCCCTTTTTTCAGCCCCAATCCGTTTTGCAGATAGGCGGCAAAAGCACGGCTGCGCTCTTCCAGTTTCCGGTACGTCATCACCTCGCCCATATTAATGAACGCAGGTTGGTCCGCAAAGCGGGATACCGCATTTTCCAGCATCTCTGCCATAGAGGCGTAGGTGTCAGGATTGATATCCGCCGGGACGTCTTCCGGATAGTGTTTAAGCCAGACTCTTTCCAAGATTTTACTCCTAATGATTGCTGCTTATCTCAGACCCTGCCGGTATTAACAAAGTATTTACATAACCGGCGGTTTCAGACAATTAATCTGTTTCAGGTTGAGAGACACATCACTAATTTATTTTACAAATACAGATAATAATTGAGGCGGCAAATGCCGCCTCTTAATTTATTCATATTAAACAGACAATAATGATAACGTCTGCTTATAAAAACGTATGTGATTGTACACCCAAATCCGCATTTATGCTGAATTTTAAGGTGTTACCATCCGTAAATCACCCTGATTATGGTACCAGGTAATCCTGTACCACAGCAGGTCCCGGCGGATAATACCAGCCGCCGCCATAATAGCCGCCACCGTAATAGCCGTTTTGCCAGCGCCATGGATCAGGTCCGTAAACCGGCGGCGGCATCATCACCTGCTGTGATCTATGCCAGCGCTGATAACCGGTGACATCGATCACCGGGAACGTGTATGCCACTTCCCCGATATTCCCCTGTTTTGTGCCGTTCAATGTGCCGATAACCGTAACGTACTGGTCAAGGAAATTGCTTGGCTCGAGGAAACCGTTAATCCGTGCGTACATTCTGCCGGTTGTGACTGACCCGAGGAATGGCGCACCTGAGCTGTTAAGCGGCATAACGGCAATCTCTAACTGAGTGGTATCCGGCTGATTCAGTACATTCAGAACACGCCCGCCGAAACGCGCTTCCATGCCTTTATAGGCCTGCGGGGCTTTTTGCGCCGCAGAAAAATCCGTAACCAGAGACGGACCGGTACCTTTGATAGCATCCGGCACCGTAGCGCAGCCCGTCAGCGCCAGCGTGGTAATCACAACACAATATTTCAGGCTACTCTTCAGGCGACTATGTAAGCGATTCATCATAACAGTGACCTCTTGTGACAGACCCGATACTCTTATTGTGGCTTATGTCCGGCGATTCAACAATTGACGCCGTCAATATTTTTGCACTATTCCCTGCCCGGCAATTTTTTCCAGGTCACTTCATTACGCAGATAGACCGGTTCCGCTGATTCTGCCGCAACCGTTTCGCCCTGCTGCAGAGCAATGACCGCCAGCGGCAGCATATCCTGAGCATGGGGCAGTGTAATGTCCGTCATCTGTGTTGGTGCGCTGATGGCACCCTGCATATCCGGATACGCCGCCCAGCCTGTACCGGCAAGTCCCCATTCGCCGGAAAGTCCGGCACAGCGGGCAATGAAATCTGCCGGTTTCAGTACCGCTTCTGCTGATTGTGCATGAAATACGCCCTGCTCATCACGTATATAGACGGCGCAGTAGATTTCATCCATGCGGGCATCAATGGCAATCAGCGCCCGGGTAAGTCCGGTGGTGCGGAAAACCCCTTCAGCCATGGTTTTCAGCGACGAAATACCAATCATCGGCAGCTCTGCGCCAAGCGCCAGCCCCTGAGCGGTGCCGACACCAATACGCACGCCTGTAAAACTCCCGGGTCCCTGACCAAACGCCAGTGCATCGAGATCCTGTAGCCTGACATTCTGCTGCGCCAGCACTGCCTGCACCATCGGCAGAATACGCTGCGTATGCTCACGCGGGGTCACAGCAAAATCAGCGGTGATTTCGCCGTTATTATAAAGCGCAACAGAACAGGCTTCGGTTGCGGTGTCTAACGCTAAAATTCGGGTGGACATGCCATAACTCCGGCAAAGAAAAGTAAGGTTTATGGTAGCAAAAAAAATCATCATGACAGAATATTTACCCTGATAAGTGATCATTCTTGCGATTATTCGTCAGATATCTGCCCGCGCTGCGCATGCCGGGCGGCCAGAAATTCAGCGGCTTTCACCAGTGAACGTGTGCGGGGTGAAGGCGGCAGGCTTTTCAGGAAGATTTCACCATAAGGGCGCATAACGATCCTGCTGTCACAGATAACAATCACGCCATAATCCTGCGTATCACGTATCAGCCGCCCGACGCCCTGTTTAAGGCTTATTACCGCATCAGGGATTTGCACATCACGAAACGGATCACCGCCCCGCACTGCGCAATCTTCCATCCGGGCTTTCAGCAGCGGATCGTCCGGGGCCGTAAACGGCAGTTTGTCGATAATGACACAGGTCAGTGCATCACCACGCACATCCACACCTTCCCAGAAACTGCTGGTTGCAACCAGCAATGCATTTCCGGATGAGACAAAATCACTGAGTAACTGACTCTTACTGGTTTCGCCCTGAACAAGTACCGGCAATGTCAGTGACTGACGAAATTCTGATGCGAGGTCGCGCATCATCTGATGTGAGGTACATAAAAAGAAGCAGCGCCCGCGATTCTGGTTGATAAGCGGTCTGAGTTGTTCCGCCAGTTGCTTTGCCGCGCCGTACTGATTCGGCACCGGCAGAAAACGCGGGACACACAGTAACGTTTGTTCCTGAAAATTAAACGGACTCGGCAGAATAAGGGTTTCCGCGCTGTCCAGCCCCAGACGGCGGGTAAAATGATGAAGATCGTCATTGACGGACAGTGTCGCGGACGTAAACACCCAGGCGATATTCGCACTACTCATCATTTCACGGAATTTATCTTCCACCGTGAGCGGTGTCAGTGCCAGCAGGAAGTGACGTCCGTAACTTTCAAACCAGTAACTGTATCCCGGAATGGAAACGTCTTTCAGGCGTTTCAGCCGGTTACGGTAAACCGTTGCCCGCTCAAAAGCCGCATCCAGCATTGCGGAGCGCCCGAGAGACAGTTTCATCACGTCATAACAGAGTTCCAGCGTATCATCGAGGCGGGTTATCGCCTGCTGAATATGCGGCTTTGCCAGTAATTCGCGCAGATTACCACGATAACCGGTATCCCCCAGCGCCAGACGGAAATCCTGTGTGCACATAGTCAGGCGATCTGCACATTTTTGCAGTTGCGCCTGGTCGCGCAGCTCTGTCCGGTAAGCCATAATGATATCGCGCGTGAGATCAAATAACTGGCGGCTGCTGAGTTGCTGACCGAAATACTGGCTGGCGATATCCGGAATCTGATGCGCTTCATCGAAAATAATCACTTCCGCTTCCGGGATTAATTCCCCGAACCCGGTATCTTTCACCACCCGATCAGCCATAAACAGATGATGGTTTACCACCACCACGTCCGCATCCAGCGCCTTGCGCCTGGCTTTCAGAACAAAACAGTCTTTATATTGCGGACAGTCACTGCCGAGGCAATTATCATTGGTGCTGGTAATCAGCGGCCAGACCGGACTGTCTTCCGGAATATCATGGCAGGTGCTGATGTCACCCAGTTCAGTCACGCTTGCCCAGCGCCGCGCTGAGACTATCCGGCTCAGCGTTTCATTATCCATATTGACATCACCGAGCGCCTGCTGATCCAGCCGCTCCAGACAAAGGTAATTCGAGCGTCCTTTCAGCAGCGCGACTTTGCCGTTATAGTCCAGCGCCTGAATAATGGTCGGGAGATCACGGTTATAGAGCTGATCCTGCAACGCTTTCGAGCCGGTGGAGATAATCGTCTTCTTTCCGGCGCGCAACGCGGGCACCAGATAGGCGTAGGTTTTCCCGGTCCCGGTGCCGGCTTCTGCCACCAACTGACCTTGTGTTTCAATCGCCCGGCTGATGGCGGCGGACATGGTCACCTGCGCTTCCCGCGGTTGGAAACCGGGGATCACCTGAGCTAACCTGCCATTTTTTGCAAAATCGTCTGACACGCGCGTTCTCTTCTGACAAAATAGACCGCAATTATGCCAAGGGTTGAGCGATAGCACCACCTTGCTGTGTAAGAAACTGGATATATTTACAGGAGAGAGAATGACAATTCAGCGAATTGACCCGGAAGACCGCTGGTCTGAAGCCGTTGTGCACAATAACACTATTTATTACACCAGTGTCCCGGAAGACCTGAGCGGCGATATTACCGCGCAGACAACCAGTGCGCTGCACGCGATTGATAAAATACTTGCCCGCGCCGGTTCAGATAAAACAAAAATCCTGGATGCCACGATTTTCCTGGCGGATAAAGCAAATTTTGCCGGAATGAATGCCGCATGGGATGCCTGGGTTGCTCACGGCAGTGCACCGGTGCGCTGTACTGTTGAAGCAGCACTGATGAATCCTGATTATAAAGTTGAAATCAAGATTATTGCTGCGGTGTAGGTTTTGAGGAAAGCAGAGGTTTGCTGAAAAACAGTGTTTTCTGTGAATATATAGTGCCTCTGCTGATGACGGGCAAAAACGAAAAGTCGCTGTAAACACATCCGTGTGCGCTCAGGCGCGTCATCCATGACGCGCATGCTTTTCGTTTCCCTGCCCGTCATCGCAGGTTTACCCGGACATCCGGTATCTCTGTTTTTTATTGATACAGGGATTATTTAAGTCCCGGCGCCTTCCACATTGATGTGGTCAGACCGGAGTCCACCAGCGTCAGTTGATCCGCATAGACTTTTTGCCAGTTTTGTTTCGCTTTGTCATAGACGTCGCGATGTTCCGGATTTGGCTGGTATTCCTGCTGCCATTGCACCAGGCGCTCCCCGGCGGACGCCATATCATCATATAACCCGACACCTGTACCGGCGGCAATCGCACAGCCCAGTGCCGTTGCTTCTTTCACAACCGGCACACGAACCGGCACACCGGTAACATCGGCCAGAATCTGGCTCCAGAGCTTGCCTTTCGAGCCTCCGCCTGCAAATACCAGAGAATCAGCTTTCACGCCGCTGAACCGGGCAATTAAATCCAGATTCAGTGAGGAAACAATCGCGGCGTTCTCTTCCAGTGCGCGGAACAGAGACGCTTTGTTACTCTTTTCTGCATCAATCGACAGATTGATAAAAGAGGGTGCGGCGTGATACCAGGATTTAAAGCGCATCACATCAGAAAAAATCGGCATGATACCGTGAGAGCCTGCCGGAACGCGGGCTGCCATATCTTCCAGCAATGAATAGGCATCCACACCAAGCCGTTCGGCGACCAGTTTTTCTTCCGCGCAGAACGCATCACGGAACCAACGCATGGTAAGCCCGGTAAAGAAACTGATCGATTCCGCCTGAACCATGCCCGGGATAACATGCGGGTTAATACGGGTATTCATGTCAGGATCAGTGACCGGCTGCGGCAGGTTAACCACCTGCTGCCAGAACGTTCCGCCGAGCACCGCTGTTTGTCCCGGTTTAACAACGCCGAGGCCCAGGCAGCCAAGCTGAACATCCCCGCCGCCCATAACAACCGGCGTACCTTTTGCCAGCCCGGATTCTTCAGCGGCTTTCGCCGTAATATATCCCAGTACCGTACCGGTTTCTTTTACCGGCGAGAGAATATCTGCCCGCAATCCCGCCATTTCCAGCAGACCCGGACGCCAGTCGCGGGTGACTAAATCGAGCATACCGGTAGTTCCTGCATTGGAAGGATCGACTGCCAGTTCGCCGCTCAGTTTGCAGGCGAGCCAGTCGCTGATCATCGTCAGTGTTCCCGCCTGCCGGTAGATATCCGGGCGGTGATGTGCCAGCCATAACAAGCGCGGCATTGCACCCAGCGCCAGGGTCTGCCCGGAGCACTGATAAACATCATATTCAAAGGTATTGTTGTACAGCTCTTTTAATTCGCTGACTTCGCGGCTTGAGCGGGCATCCACATTGGCACATGCCCAGATAGGCTCCCCGCTGCGATCATAGAGAACAATGCCCTCACGCATAGAGCAGGCAGACACACCCGCAATCGCGGAGGCCGGTAATCCGGCGTTTTTCAGTGCCAGTTTAATGCAGTGACATGCCAGCTGCCAGTTGGTGTGCAGGTCAAATTCCATTGAGCCCGGAACATCCGGCAGTTCATTGTGACGCCACTCCGCCTGTCCGGCGGCAATCTGGTTGCCGTGAAGATCAAAAATTACGGCTCTGATACTGCCTGTTCCCGCATCCAGTGCCATCAGGTACTTTGATGACTGGCTGCCTGTGCTCTGATCCATGTCGCCATCCTCACAAAATTAATTGGATTGATACCGGTACATCATGAAATACAGTGTATTTTCAGCGGCGGCTGTCAGCCACAGAGCACAGACAGTCAGCGCATCAGGTTAATAATGTCAGCATCACCCGTGCCGTTTGTTCATCCGTGACCAGCGCATTGATATACCCGCCCAGCAGCGCTGCCACTATCACCTCAGCTTTCTCTTCTCCGCCCGCCACACCCACAACAGTCGGAATGCTTTTCAGCTCCGCCGGGGTGATACCGATAAGTTCGCGGTGCATTTCCACATCATCAGTCATTTCACCTTCGCGGCCGATAAAATAGCCGAGAATGTCACCGACTGCGCCGCGCCGTCCCAGCATCAGTTGCTCGCCGCTGCTGATGTAGCCGGAGCGCATAATGGTCGCATCCTGTTTCTGATTAACCGCGCCCAGCCCGACCACCGCTATATCTGCCGCAGAGGCTGCCATAAGGACATCCTGCACACTGCGCTCGCGGCGGAATGTCGCGGCAACCGTGGCGTTGGATGCCCGTAACGGCGCGGGAATAATACTGACCGGGCAATTAGCATCGAGTTGCCCGATGCCGGTCATGTATTGCCCGACCCCGCCGGACAATGTCACCAGCCTAATCTGTTGTGAAGACACAAACCCGCTCAGGTGCTGCAATGTCGCCATCGCCGCTTCACCAAAGCCGACCGCCAGCAATTGCCCGGGGGTAAGCTGAGACATCAGAAGATGTGCACCGGCAACACCGAGCCGGCTGTGAAGCTCAGGTCCGTTCAGTGAAGGCAGGATGCGAATTTGTTTTAACGAGAATCTTTTTTTCAGAATATCTTCAAGTTCCAGACATCCTTCAAACCGGGAATTTATCTGCACCCGGATAACACCGGACTGACGTCCTTTTTCGAGTAAACGCGACACTTTCAGTCGTGTCAGGCCGAGCAGATCCCCGATGTCTCCCTGTGTGAGGCCATCATGGTAATAAAACCAGGCAATACGGGCCAATAACTCTTCTTCATTCATACTCAGTCCTGAGGCGTCATAGTCCATCGAAGAAACGGGGCTTACCGGGGCTGCTTTTGTATTTTTAGAGACTGTCGACATGTGAACTTTTGTTTTCCGTTTTTACAGATAAGCACCTTTTTGCGGATTTCGCCAGAGGTGCAAGCCAAAATTTTGAACAGATTCTAACGCAGATCTAATTTTTTCACAAAATGTGGTGAAATTATTGTCATATTTCATTTTTATGGATTACATTTATGAACAAATGTGTTTATAAATTATAAATGTTCATTTTTGATGTTTTCTTCATCACATAACATCCGAGCACAATACCCATAACACCAGAGGTGCCGTTATGTCCGGAAAGCAACACCCTGTTCAGCCACTGCTGACTGCCCGCGGAATAGCCAAACAATTTTCCGGCGTGGTGGTGCTGAAACACATCGACTTCACACTGTTACCGGGACAGGTTCATGCCCTGCTCGGCGGAAACGGCGCGGGTAAATCCACGCTGATGAAAATCATTGCAGGGATTGAGCAGCCGGATAGCGGCACACTGACACTTGAAGGTCAGGACATTTCGCACCTGACACCGGCAAAAGCACACCAGCTCGGGCTGTATCTGGTTCCGCAGGAGCCGCTGCTGTTTCCCAATCTGACCGTGCAGGAAAATATTCTCTTTCGTCTGCCGAAACATCAGGCGGGTAAAGCCAAATTACAGCAGATGCTCAGTGCGCTGCGCTGTAATTTTGACCTTGCTGCCCGCGCGGGCAGCCTGAATGTGGCTGACCAGCAGTTAGTTGAGATTATGCGCGGGCTGATGCGGGACTCACGAATTCTTATCCTGGATGAACCTACCGCCTCACTGACACCGGCTGAAACACACCGCCTGTTTGAGCGCATCCGGGAATTACAGCAAAAAGGGGTCGGGATTGTCTTTATCTCCCATAAAATTCCGGAAATTCATGCCATTGCTGATTATCTGAGTGTAATGCGTGACGGCAATATTGCCCTGACCGGACCGGCTAAACAGTTTTCAACCGATGAAATCATTCAGGCGATCACGCCGGAAGCCAAGAAAAAACCGTTATCTGACACCCAAAAATTATGGCTGGATCTCGCTTCTGCCCGCAATAATCCGCAATCCGGTGAACCGGTGCTGGATGTCCGTAATGCCTGTGGCGAAGGATTCCGCCACATCAGTTTTGTTGTCAACCCAGGGGAAGTGGTCGGGCTGGCCGGCGTCGTTGGCGCCGGCCGGACTGAACTCGCGGAGACATTATATGGTCTGCGCCCGCTGATCGCCGGGGATATTCACCTCAACGGTGAGAATTTACGCGGCGTCAGTACAGAAAAACGCCTGACCCGAGGGCTGGTCTGTTTACCGGAAGATCGCCAGGCATCCGGGCTTTTCCTTGACGCGCCGCTGACCTGGAATATCGGCGCGCTGGTGCATAACCACCGGGGGCTGCTGGTTCGTCGCGCCTATGATGATGCGGTGCTGGAACGCTACCGCCGCGCACTGAATATCAAATTCAATGACGGTCAGCAACTGGTGCGCACCCTTTCCGGCGGAAACCAGCAAAAAATCCTGATAGCAAAATGCCTGGAAGCCAATCCATCCCTGCTGATTGTTGATGAGCCGACGCGTGGCGTGGATGTCGGGGCGCGAAATGATATTTATCAGCTTATACAAAGTATTGCACAGCAAAACGTGGCGATTTTACTTATTTCATCTGATCTGGATGAAGTTGTGGCACTGGCTGACCGCGTGCTGGTTATGCATCAGGGCGAATTTGTCGGTGAACTGCAACAGGATGAAATGAATGTCGATACCATTATGCACATGGCATTTGGTGAGCAGCGCCGCAGCACTGACACAAAAAGGTCCGAAACAGAAAGCGGCCCATCACAGGAGGCGGCATCATGCTGAAATATATACAAAATAACCGTGAAGTGACCGCGCTGCTCGCGATCCTCTGCCTGTTCGTATTACTGGGCGGAATGGAAACCCGCTATTTCAGTTTTCAGACTGTCACCATGATTTTCGGCAGTGCGCAAATCCAGATGCTGCTGGCGATTGGTGCCACCCTGGTGATGCTGACGCGCAATATTGATGTCTCTGTCGGCTCCACCACCGGGCTGTGTGCGGTGATTATCGGCATTTCACTGAACGCCGGGCTGCCTCTGACAGTCGCCATTCTGCTGACAGTTGCCACTGGTCTGCTCGCCGGATTATTTAACGGCATTCTGGTGACCTGGTTCAAAATACCGGCGATTGTTGCCACCCTCGGTACGCTCGGGCTGTATCGCGGCATTATGTTATTACTGACCGGCGGCAAATGGATTGAAGGTTTACCGGCAGAACTGAAAGCCCTGTCACAGCCGGTATTCCTCGGACTATCACCAATTGGCTGGTTCATTATCCTGCTGATTATTCTGATGACACTGTTTCTGTCCCGCACAACTGCCGGACGCGGCTTTTATGCCACCGGCGATAACTTACAGGGCGCGCGCCAGTTAGGTGTTCCGGTTGACAGAACACGTATTATTGCCTTTTCAGTCAATGGCATGATGGCAGCACTTGCCGGTATCGTCTTTGCCTCACAAATCGGCTTTATCCCTAATCAGACCGGCAACGGATTGGAAATGAAAGCGATCGCAGCCTGCGTTTTAGGCGGAATAAGCCTGCTGGGCGGCACAGGGACTATTGCCGGGGCGATTCTTGGCGCTTACTTTATGACTCAGATTGACAGTGTGCTGGTGCTGCTGAAATTACCGGCCTGGTGGAATGATTTTATCGCCGGTTTTGTCTTACTCGCCGTCTTAGTCTTTGATGGTCGTCTGCGTGTGGCTCTGGAAAAAAACCTCCGCGCCCAGCGTTATGCACGGTTCCTCACTCCGTCCCCGCAGCAGGAGACAAAAAAATGACTGGTATCAAGCGTTACGGCTGGGAAATTTCACTGTTGCTGCTGCTGGTGGCAGAGATCCTGTTATTCGGGATGGGCAACCCGCGCATGCTGGATGCTAATGTGCTGCTGTTCAGTACCAGTGACTTTATCTGTATCGGGCTGGTGGCTCTGCCGCTCACCCTGGTGATAGTCAGCGGCGGAATGGATATCTCATTCGGTGCCACTATCGGATTGTCCTCTATTGTGCTCGGTATTCTGAACCAGGCGGGCGTGCCGATGATTGCCGCCATTCCGCTGACATTGCTGACCGGCGCATTATGCGGGCTGGTTAATGCCCTGCTTATCTTATTTACCGGTATAAACCCGCTGGTTATTACCCTCGGTACTATGTATCTGTTCGGCGGCTGCGCCCTGCTGCTCTCCGGGCTTTCCGGTGCCAGCGGCTTTGAGGGGATCGGCGGCTTCCCGATGGCCTTTACCGATTTTGCCAATCAGGATCTGTACGGCATTCCGCTTCCGCTGATTATTTTTGCCCTCTGTGTGATTGTGTTCTGGTTTTATCTGCACCGCACACATCCCGGGCGTAATGTCTTTCTGATCGGACAAAATGCCCGTGTCGCACGTTACAGCGCCTTTCCGGTGACGCGCACGATTTGTCTGCTTTATGCGATGGTGGGTGTATCCGCCGCTCTCGCTGCCATTATTTTAGTCTCCTATTTCGGCTCTGCCCGTGCCGATCTTGGTGCGTCATTCCTGATGCCGGCAATCACGGCGGTTGTATTAGGCGGCGCAAATATTTACGGCGGTTCCGGCTCTGTTTTAGGAACGGCACTCGCTGTACTGCTGGTTGGTTTCTTACAGCAGGGGCTGCAAATGATTGGTGTACCCAATCAGGTCTCCAGTGCGCTCTCGGGTGCGCTGCTTATTGTTGCCGTTGTTGGTCGTTCTGTATCTTTACACCGACATCACATCCTCGGATGGTGGGCGCGTAAACGCAACAGGCAATTCGTATCAGAGTAAAACACGTCTTTTATCACAGATTTGACGAAATGGAGAAAACCATGAAACCCATCATGAAAAAACTGGCGCTCGCCACTGCATTAAGTCTCGCATGTGTTTCCTGGGCGAATGCAGCACAAAAAGTCGCCTTTATTCCTAAACTTGTCGGTGTCGGATTCTTTACCAGCGGCGGTCAGGGTGCAGTCGAAGCCGGGAAAAAACTCGGTATCGATGTCACGTATGACGGACCGACTGAGCCGAGTGTTTCCGGTCAGGTTCAGCTTATCAATAACTTTGTTAATCGTGGTTATGACGCGGTTATTGTCTCTGCTGTATCACCGGACGGTTTATGCCCTGCCCTTAAACGCGCCATGCAGCGCGGTGTGAAAGTGCTGACATGGGACTCGGATACCAACCCGGAATGCCGCTCCATTTATATCGACCAGGGTACGCCGAAACAGCTCGGCGGAATACTTGTGGATATGGCAGCGGATCAGGTGAAAAAAGAGAAAGCAAAAGTCGCATTCTTCTATTCCAGCCCGACTGTTACCGACCAGAACCAATGGGTAAAAGAGGCGAAAGCAAAAATCGCGGCTGAACATCCGGGCTGGGAAGTGGTTACCACACAGTATGGTTATAACGATGCGACAAAATCATTACAGACAGCCGAAGGTATCATGAATGCCTGGAGTGACCTGGATTTGATTATTGCACCGGATGCCAATGCCTTACCGGCAGCGGCTCAGGCGAAAGAAAACCTGAAACGTAATGATGTTGCGGTCGTCGGTTTCAGTACCCCGAATGTCATGCGCCCGTATGTGGAGCGCGGCACTGTTAACCAATTCGCGTTATGGGATGTGGTGAAACAGGGTGAAATATCGGTTGCTGTGGCAGATGCACTGATGAAAAAAGGCGAATTGAATGTCGGCGACAAAATTATGGTTGACGGCGTGGGTGAAGTCGAAGTTTCCCCGAACAGTATCCAGGGGTATGACTACGAAGCAAAAGGCAACGGCGTTGTTGTGCTGCCTGAGCGCGTGATTTTCACCAAAAAGAACATTAATGACTACAACTTTTAACCACCACAATTTACGGGGAGAACTCCATGGCTGATTTAGATGATATCCGTGACGGTAAAGATTTCGGGCTGACCACCCCGCAGAAAAACACCCTTTATACCCTTAAAGGCTGTGGCTCGCTGGACTGGGGAATGCAATCGCGCCTTGCCCGCATTTTTAATCCGCAAGATAACAGAACCGTGATGCTGGCCTTTGACCACGGCTATTTCCAGGGACCGACCACCGGTCTTGAGCGCATTGATATTAATATCGCTCCGCTCTTTGAACACACCGATGTTCTGATGTGTACGCGCGGGATCCTGCGCTCACAAGTGCCGGTTGCCACCAACAAACCGGTTGTCCTGCGTGCATCCGGCGCTAACTCAATTCTGACCGAGCTTTCCAATGAAGCTGTCGCGGTGGCAATGGATGATGCGGTACGCCTGAATGTGGCAGCAGTTGCGGCACAGGTGTATATCGGGACAGAGCATGAGCATCAGTCCATCAAAAACATCATCAGTATGGTGGATGCGGGAATGCGTGTGGGTATGCCGGTGATGGCGGTAACGGGTGTGGGTAAAGATATGGCGCGTGATCAGCGTTATTTCTCACTCGCCAGCCGCATTGCCGCCGAAATGGGCGCGCAGATAATCAAAACCTATTTTGTTGAAGAAGGTTTCGAACGCATTACTGCCGGGTGTCCGGTGCCGATTGTTATCGCCGGCGGGAAAAAACTGCCGGAAGATGAAGCACTCGATATGTGTTTCCGTGCCATAGACCAGGGCGCCTCCGGTGTGGACATGGGACGCAATATCTTCCAGTCCGAAGACCCGGTTGCCATGATGAAAGCCGTTCATGCCGTTGTCCATGGTGGCGAGAGCGCAAAACAGGCTCATGCATTGTTCCTGAGCGAAAAGAATAAGGGGTAAATTTTGAACGTAACATTAGTCGAAATTAATGTAAAAGCAGACAAAGTGGATGAATTTATTGCGGTATTCCGTGAAAATCATCTGGGATCAGTAAAAGAACCCGGTAACCTGCGTTTTGATGTGTTGCAGGATCCGGACGTTCAGACCCGTTTTTATATCTATGAAGCCTATACGGATGATGCCGCCGTTGCCGCACATAAGAAAACATCGCACTATTTACAGTGTGTTGAAAAACTGGAAGCCCTGATGACCGGCCCGCGTAAGAAAACCGCGTTTATCGGGTTAATGCCTGAAATCAAATAAGTATACCGTATCTGCTCCGTTAAGTGACCGCATATAGAGGCGGTCACTTTTTTTATATTTATTTTTCATTATTCCGTTATTTCCGTTAGTTATTTATCTTGGTACGCATGCTCACAATTGCATTCAAAATAATAAATATATATTAGCTTTAATCTATCTCATATTTCCCTTCCGACATAAAATCAGGTTCAATCCATTTTGGCCCTTTCATATAAAGGCCACCTTTTTCTCCTCCGCACATTACTTTTTCTTCATTCAGAAGCCTGTGCGTTTCACGGAGAATCATAATATTACACGATTCATATTTATCCGGACCATTATGAAGATAAAAAAAAACGATCTATCGCCGGATAAATAAGACCTCGTTCATATCTGGCGACCAGAAATAAGATAACATTTTCCATCGATTCATTTTTTATCATTTCATTGTAATCAATCACTTTACACCTCAATCATCATATATTGAAAACAGCACATATTCTGATTAGCAATCAGTCTATTATATACTTTCCTTCCGACATAAAATCAGGTTCAATCCATTTTGGCCCTTTCATATAAAAGTCGCCTTTTTCTCCTCCGCACATTATTTTTTCTTCATTCAGAAGTCTGTGCGTTTCACGGAGAATCATAATATTACACGATTCATATTTATCCGGACCATTATGTCGATAAAAAAAAACGGTCTATCTCCTGATAAATCATCCCTTTCTCACGCCTGGCAACCAGATATAAAATAACATCTTCCATTGATTCATTTTTTACCATTTCATTATAATTAATCACGTTATACCTCAATCATCATATGTTGAAAACAGAGCATCTTCTGTATAAAGTAATGCTTCATCCGAACTCAATTGATAATCTTCTAATGTAGCCGTATGTGTATTATTCCACACTTCCCCTCCATTCTCAGGTCGTACTCCGTCTTTTATGCCCAGATTCCGGTAACGCTCCAATTCACGGATTTCATGAGTATAAAACCGCTTATCTGTATCTGTCGCCGGAAACGTTCCGGTAAGAATATATTCCAGCCGTTCAAGCATAATATCATTAGCAGCGTTACTTCCAAACCGGCTGATATGTAATCTTACCTTGTCTATCCCCTCACGGTCTATTACCGCAATCCGCCAGTCAAGCATTTCAACCGGTCCGCCTGCCCGCTCAGTATGGTAGTTCCGTCCGCTGAATTTCCCTTTGGCATTGGTTTCACCATAAGGGCTGCTGAGCATAATATATACCGGCTTTAGCCCGCTGCCGTCAGGGAATACCAGAATGAAATCCGTAAAGGAGATATCATCCGGTAACGGGAAACCCGTATTCATCGGTATTACCGGTATTTCCAGCGATGTTCCTGTATGGAAAGGAAATTTCAGCTCAGGAATGGCGATCCCACCCGGAAATCCGGGCGGGACCGGCGGGTTAACCGGGTTAATAAGAATCGTTTCGGAAGATGGCAGAGACGCTTTATATACTCCGGTAACACTATCTTTTACTGCGTTAATAACCGGGATCTTCCCGTGACGATGCTGACGAACATCAAAAACGACTACCAGTTTTTCTGTGTTTTTGTCACGAACCCATAAGCCACGACAATTTCTTTCGGCAAAGCCATTCGATATTTTTATATTACCGGCAGGAACGACCACCGCCATTTGCCCTGCAATACTGTTCGTCTGTATTATTCCGGCGGAATGATAATCCGAAACATCATCTATCGAATCATTCCCGACCGTTTTTATCCCCATCAAAAAATCATGGAGCAAAAAAATTTCTTTATTTTGTTGCGGGATAATCCCACTGCCTTTCACAGAAATCTGAAGTTGCCCGGTTTTATTTCCGTTAACCAAAAAAGTATCCGAATTTTCAGTCAGTGATATCAGTCTGTTTTCAAAATTACGGATACGATGCAACCAGTCCGGCCTGGCAACAATCATTGCCAGATGTCGTTCAGCTCTGTTCTTTTGTATCTCTGCCCGCATAAAATTACGTTCCGCGCTTTTATGCTGGTTAATAACATCAAAGTGTTTATCAATGCTTTGCTGAATTTGCTCTGCATATTTTCTTTCCAAATATCCTGAACGTGACGCTATTCTCCGATAATACACAAGATTTTTTATCTGATATCCCAGATCGATTTCCCGGTGGTTCTTGCGATCAGATATGGCTTTGTTCCATAATTCCGTGGTGTTATTCAGTTCAGTTTCTGCTGATTGATATGCTCTCCGTGCCGCCTCAACCGGAAACTGTTCCTGCCAGATACGGATGGTATTTTCAGATTCAATGTCTTCAAATAGTGGCAGTTGCGTCAGGAACAGATAGACAGCTTCATGCTCACCAGAAAAATCAATAATTGCATGGTGTGTTTTAATCTCCGGATTTGCCGGAATATAATGATCTACAGGGGGTGTCAGGTTAGTTTGTTCCGTTTTGGCGATAGTATTTCGGGTATTATTTATTACTGTTATACGGACAGGAGGCATATCCGGAATTATATTGACCTGATACATTCCGGGAATATCTGTTTTCTCTGCTTTAACGACCGGAATCATTTTATCTTTTACCGGTGTAATTATTGTAGTGTGCTTCCCTTCCCGCTCACTAACAGCCAAAGACACAATCACATCTGCCGGTACAGATTTTGTTCCTGTGGATATTTCCGCTGAAGCGCCCGTGACAAGTAATGCCGGTAGTGTTGTCAGAATATAAGGGTCGTCGTCACCCTCACCATAGCTATTATCATGGTAGTATATAACCAGAGGCTCTCTTGCGATTGATGATGGCATTAATATTCCGGCAATTCCCAGCGTCCTGCCCGCGACGGGAAGCACGGTTTCCAGTGCCAGTAATAAATAGTTTTTTATCGGAATAACAATAGCGGAGATATTACGTATATCGAGAGTAAATTTCAGGGTGCTGTGATGCGGATACATTAATACTGCAAAACCGGCATGTGCCGTATGTAAATAAGGCTCGCTTGTATCCGGTTCATCCGTTCCCGTTAATTCCGTATCCGGATAATCTGGATTTACGGTTATTTCTCCTAAGTCAATTACATTTCCCGGATACGGATAAATATCCGGGGAATGCGTTATCGGAGGCAGATCAGAGAATGGGTCACCTCCGGTTCTTCTGCCACCGAACCTGCCGGGATCATAATGATAAATATCTCCGTATGGTGTATGGCTGATCCCCCAATCATGTTCAAATTCAGAAAATCTCAGATAATCCCGTTTTTCGTAATAAGTATGACTTATTTTATCAATGCCCCGTTTTTTTCTCATCATTCCTTTTTCCTTTAATAATTCGCTTATGTTCCTGCTGAGCATGCCGGTTCTGATGAGTTTACGACGTGATTTATCCGCTGTAATTTCGTTAAAAAAAACAGAGATCTGTTAATTCTGATAACCGTTATTTTACTGAATTTCAGGAAAATGGTTCCGGAATGGATAAAACTGATTATTTGATTGTCTGGTTGCCTGAATGGAATAAGTTCCTTACCATCGGAATAAATTAATCAGGATTTATGATTTTCCGGAGAAATCGTGAAAAAAATACACCTCTGTGGTTCACTGCTGTTGTTGTCTGTCTCAGTCACACCGGCTTATGCCGCTGATGACTGTAAACCCATGTCCGCGCAAACACAGCTTAACCATTACCGCCTGATGGGAATCCCCTACCTGCGCGGTCCGGTTAAATCTGTTTCGATGACGACCGAAAGAAATCCGCAAAGTGATATCCGCCTATCCTCATTCAACCGGATACACCTGAGCCCCTGCGGACACATCATCAGTTATGATTTTATGCGCAAAAATCAGGAATACGGCACGCTGACGACCACAACTGTTACCGGCGCTGAAGATGATACCGCCATCAATCTGGAATACACTTACTCAACCGGTTATATCACACAGAAAAAACCACGCCCGATGGTTTCCCGTATAACACTGGCAAAAGACGCGCAACAAGTCGTCACCGGTTACCGGACAGAGAATTTCATTAAAGGAAACAGTACGGTTCTGTCCGAAAAAGGGGAACTGAATTACCGCAACGGCGATATCGATAACATCGTGATTAACAGCGAATTGTTCGCACAAACCTACACCATGAAATATGACTATAATGATAACGGTGATATCTCACGGATTTACACAGGCACGTCGCCCATGATCGAATACACCTTTACATACAATGATAAAGGCGGGCTTGTCACCGGCTCAGACAAAACGGATATCGCCGGTATCACTGTCACCAATCACATTGAATGCACTGAGTGGGATGCACGGCAAAACTGTACATCGGGGATCTGGACAAAAACAAACAGCAACAACCAGCCCGGCATGACTGATGTTCAGGGGCAGACGATTTTTCATACAGCTTATGTATATTATGGTGATAAGTAATGAGGCCATTTACATTGTGCACGGTCATTACACTGTTAACCGCAACCGGCACGGTTCCGCTTTATGCAGCAGAAACCTGTAAAACCGCTGATGCATTAATCCTGCAAAATAACCGGATTATCCTCGGCGCCCCGCTGCTTACCGGAGCAGTAAAATCGCTCAGAGCGGTATCACTGCCTGATCCGGAAGATTTCCGGCAGTTTAGTACCACAACAGATATTGATTTCGATCCTTGCGGACAAATAACCCATTTTAAATTTATGCGCAGTGAAATCCGCAATAAGATGCAGATAACGCGGATACTGACCGCATCGGAAACAGCGGACAATGCGCTTTATACACTCAAGAACTACAGACACCGTCCGGGCAAAAAAGATCTGTATCCGATGGTTATTGATACTGTGTTTACCAAAGATGCCCGCCAACAGATAACCGGCGGTGCAGGAAAAATGTATGTTGAGAATAACGACACCGTGATGCCGGGTAATGTTCAGGTACAATTTGATAATGCACGGCTTTCAGATATCCTCACTCACTGGCCGCACCTGAAAACGGATCAGCATTTCTCATTCGGTTATGATGAAAATAACCGCCTGGCCTCAGTGAAATCAGATAACCTCTCTCTCCTGACACAAACTTATACCTATACCCAAAAAGGTTATCCGTCCACACAGGAAGAGGCATTTGATAGTGATATCGTCAGTAACCATTACCTTACGAAATGCAATGATTGGGACAATCACGGAAACTGCACCAAAGAACAGATCACACAACAGGTTATTTATGGCAACCCTGACGGGCTGAAAACAGAATCATCTGTGATTGTTCATAAAACTATCCGTTATTATCCGTAACCCGGTTATCTGATTTTAATTAAATACCGGTACTGCGGATTTTTCGCTGTTGCCGGAAGCGATGAAGGTATGCCGAAATAATCAGCACCAAATAAAAAACCGGCTCCGGTGTGTTCGTTTTCACTGACAGAATATAATGCAGGATAGCAATCAGCAGCAACGGATAAAGTAAACTGTGGATACGTTTCCACCTATCGCCCAGCCGGATGCGAACCGGGTTAAATGAACTGGCCGCCATCAGAAATAAAATAATCCAACCGGTGGTGCCCAGCATCAGATAAAATCGGGATATAATTTCACTGAAAAAAAGAGCAATGTTATTGACACCAATTTCAAAAAACAGATAGCTCGTCAGATGTAATGTTGCCCAGACAAAGCACCATAATCCGAGTAATTTCCTGGTCTGATATAAACTATTCCATTTCAGGTAATGCGCGACTGCGGGTATTACAGCAATCAGGATTAACAAACGCAGTGCGGTTATTCCCGTAAAGTGCTGAATATCTTTTGCCGGATCTGCGCTTAACTTATCAAAATTAAGTGCGTAAACCAGCCATACCAATGGCAGTAATGCCATCAGATGAAAAAATACATTAATAACCGGATAGTGGCGTAATCTGATCATCAGAAATATCTCCGCAGATCCATCCCCTTATATAAATCAGCAACCTCATCGGCGTAACCATTAAATAATAACGTCGGCTGCCTGGTTGTCCGTCCTAATCCCTCTGAGCCGATAAAACGCTCTGTCGCCTGCGACCAGCGCGGGTGATCTACCTGCGGGTTTACATTGGCATAAAAGCCATATTCACCGGGAGCTGAAAGATTCCACGTTGTTGGCGGAACAGATTCGGTTAAACGAATTTTAACTATCGATTTAATACCCTTAAAGCCATATTTCCACGGAACAACCAATCTGACAGGCGCCCCGTTTTGTTTTGGCAGTTCTTTTCCGTAAACACCGGTCGCCATAAATGTCAGGGGATGTAATGCTTCATCCAGACGTAATCCTTCAATATACGGATACGCAAGTCCGCCGCCGGTAAAACGACTTTTCTGTCCGGGCATTTGTTCCGGTGCATATAATGTTTCAAACGCTACATATTTTGCCCGGCTGTTCGGCTCTGCGGCTGCTAATAATGCAGCCAGCGGAAAACCGACCCAGGGAATAACCATTGACCATGCTTCAACACAGCGCATCCGGTAAATACGCTCTTCTGCTGTAAATTTATTACGAATATCATCGGCATTTAATATCAGCGGCCGGTTCACTTCCCCTTCAATCGTCAGCGTCCATTCATCCGTTTTCATCGTATGTGCATTTTCAGCAGGATCAGATTTATTTAAACCAAACTCATAAAAATTGTTATATCCGGTCACTTTATTTTCCGGTGTTAACACCAAGTCAGACTGATATGCAACAGGTCGTGTGAAATTCAGTTCTTTTAATATTGCATCCGGCACCGCAGGTTTTTCATCAGCAGAAAACCATGAAAGAATTCCGGCATTTACGCCGGGGCTGACCATCATTCCGGCGGCACCCGCGCCTAATAGCCGGAGCAGGTTTCTGCGCTTCATCATAAAAACAGATTCCGGCGTAATATCAGATGGTCGTATTATTTTTTTCATAGTATGTCCCTTTATTCAGAAAATCAGCAGAGCGTTTCTGTTTAATCCGTTATACCGCAGACTCTGAATTTAAAGCTGACAAGATGATGACAATTTTGTCATGTTCATACGATTTTGACCGGCAATACCAGGGTCACAACATTACGGGACTCAATACGTTCAAATCTGACTTCACCGGTATGTAATTCCATAATTGCCTGAACTATGGATAACCCCAGCCCGCTTCCTTCTGAAGTACGGGCATTGTCACCCCGCCAGAACCGTGTAAATACATCATCACTGTTTTCTATTACATCCCCTTCATTCATAACAGAAATCAGAATATTACTATCTCTGATAACCGCACGGGAAATTATTGTGGTATTAACATGTGCGTACTTGATAGCATTTGATACGATATTTATCAGTGCCCGCATTAATAGCATCCGGTCGGCGCTGACGCTGACATCTGATATTTCATTGACTAATGTTGACCCGTTCTCTTCTGCATAAGGCGATAACAGCTCATAAACATCATCCATAAGTTCAGTAACAGATACACTTTCCTGCTTCAAATTAATATTTTTATTTTCGGCTCTGGCAATAAAAAGAACGCTCCGGATTATTTGTGCCAGTTTATCCAGCTCTTCTGTATTACTGATAATAATAGCTTTATATTCATCGGCAGTACGTGATTTTTGTAATGTGATTTCATTCTGTACTTTAATCGCATGAATGGGTGTTCTTAACTCATGTGCTAAATCATCTGCTAATTGTGTCAGTCTGGTAAAATCATTTTTCAGTCTCGAGCGCATTATATTTAATGAATCCCCGAGGCTTTTCAGTTCATCCGGTAATGTGCTTATATCCACAAGCTTACCAAGGGAATGAACGCCGGTTTTCGCCGTGATCTGACTAAGCCGTGTAATATCCTGCAACCCCCGCCTGATCAGCCAGAGACTAAGAATAACCATAAATATAATGGCGATAGCAGAAACCGCTATGCTTTTTTGCAGATATCCGGTCAGAACACTATTACGATCAACTGATAGCTTTGCGATAGTGACATGTAATTTCCCGGTGGCTGATTGTATTTCAAAATTAACTGAAGAAAGGGGTATTCCGTCAGCTGTATTCTGATGTGAAATTGATTGTAAACTCAGATCTTCCGGGCTGACCGGGGAATATTGATTCTCCGGTATTATTTCCGGGTTGGTATCAACAATGATGGTGTTTTCTGCATCTGTTATTTTAATAACATCCTGGCGGACATCCATCATGCGCTGAAAATAGATTGGCAGTGATTTTATATCAATACCGCTGACAATTAATTTTGCCAGTTGATCTGCCCGGTTAACCAATAAATTATCATCCCGGGATACTAATTCATTTTTTAATGAGTGATAGAGTATCAGTGTTACAAATCCTGCATTAATGATCATCAGCAGGATAAATAATGACATGATTTTAAACCGTAATGACTGTATTTTCATGTTTCCGGCCTGTTTAAACGATATCCCATTCCGCGGACAGTTTCGATTAATTTGGTATCATAGTCACTATCTATTTTTTTTTCTCAGACGCCGTATAGCCACATCGACAATATTAGTATCACTTTCAAAATCAATTCCCCATACTTCACCGGCAATCAGGGTTCTCGGTAAAATATCGCCCGCATGCAGAGCAAAAAAGAGCAACAATGAATATTCCTGGCGTGTCAGTGTTATTTTTATTCCGCCCCGCTGTACTTCATGACGGGTAAGGTCAATCTTCAGATCAGCAATATCAATTACTGCCGATACAGATTGATGGACACGTAATTGATTTTTTACTCTTGCCAGCAGCTCAGAAAATGAAAATGGCTTAACTAAATAATCATTAGCACCCAGCTCCAGCCCTTTCACTCTGTCCGCTACCGCGTCCCGGGCGGTCAGGCAAATAACCGGTACCATTTTGGATGTACGCAGTGTTTTCAGGACTTCCCAGCCATCCATCCCCGGCAGCATAATATCTAAAATAATCAGCCGGTAGTCATTTTCAAGCGCGAGATAAAGACCATCCCTGCCGTCTGTGGTGATATCAACAATAAACCCGGTTTCTTCCAGTCCTTTTTTAACCCAGCTACCGGTTTTCTCATGATCTTCAATCAGTAATATTTTCATTTTTGCTACCCGAAAATTGTACTTATGGTATCTGTCTGTCAGTTTATTTTAATTTTGGACATAAAAAAACCGCAGACGACGAAAAGTTGTCTGCGGTTTTCAGTATCAGCGTAATTACGCGAACTTAATCATCACCATACCCAGCAGAAGCAGAACAATACCGCCCCAGCCTTTATAATTAAGTCGCTGATTAAACAAGATCCAGCCCGCAGCGACAGTTGCCACAATCCCGAATGCACCCCAGAGTGCATACGCCACGGATAACTCAATACCGCGGACCGCCAGTGCCAGGCAACTGAATGCACCTAATACTGCCAGCAGTGATAATATCCCCAGCCACACGCGTTTAAAGCCGTTTGACATCTTCAGCAGGATATTGGCCATAATCTCCAACACTACAGCCAGCAGTAAAAATGCCCCGTGCCACCATTCAAATGTCGACAACATATTACGCCCCTTTCATCATCTCGTTCAGTGGCGCATAAGACGGTTTTGCAACAGGCTGTTTTTTCTGTACTGCTTTTTTGGTACCGTACTTAATCAGGGTTATCCCTGCAATTAACAGCGCCAGACCGCCCAGTTTCATTGGCGAAAGTGATTCCTGGAACCACATCACACTGAATGTGGTAATGATGAGGATCCCAATTCCTTCCCACAGCGCATATGCCACGCCGAGAGCCACTTTTTTAACCGCCATGGACAGTAAGATATAAGATGCAGCGATCATGATATACATCACAACCATTCCTGCGGTGTCGCCTGAAACACTTGCGTATTTCATCGACAATGTTCCGATGACCTCAGTCACAATGGCTAAGCCTAAAAACATCCAGTAAATCATAGTTATTTTTCCTGATGTACAACGCATACAGGTTCACGACACACCATAAAGAAGGTGCGTGAGCGGTCGCGTTTAACGCTAAACGAAAATGTTAAATATAACAGTGCAACCAAAAGCGCAGTGGCGTTTGGCTCGTCAGACGGAAAGAGAAATAGCTATAATTCGCTGTACCAATAGTGCTCGCTTGATACGATAGCGGAAAGGAAAAGTACGTGGGTAGAACGTCGGATTTTAATCCTGCTACTACTGTCGCTTTGCATGATGTCTTTATTCTTTTGTTTGTACCCGGTCGGGTCACAACAATGAAAGAATCCTCCGGTTATTAATATTGACATCATTTTTATCACAACTAACAGCGTTCAGCAATGCCGGTGTGCATTATTTCGCAGTAAATAATTTTATTTTTTAGGTAGTTACAAAAATGGCCAGCTTCTTATTCAGAAGATGACCATATTTAAGCAGGCTCAAACCCGCCGTTCACGGGTTTTTATGCGACCAGCTGTATAATTATTCCAGTTCGTTCCATGAACGCCCGTCACGGGCCATCATGGCAATGGAGGCTATCGGTCCCCAGCTTCCCGCCTGATATGGCTTAGGCGGTTCATTGTCCAGTGACCACGCATGCATAATGGAATCCACCCACTTCCAGGCTTCCTCCACTTCGTCACGGCGGACAAACAGCGCCTGAATGCCGCGCATAGCTTCCAGCAGCAAACGTTCGTATGCATCGGCAATATGGGTCTGATTAAAAGTTTCCGAGAAACTCAGATCCAGCTTGGTCGTTTGCAGACGATGTTTATGATCCAGTCCCGGTGCCTTGTTCAGCACTTCAATATCGATACCCTCATCCGGCTGTAAACGAATAGTCAGTTTATTCGGCGGCAGATGCTGGTATGTCTCATTAAAGATATTCAGGGACGGCTGTTTGAAATACACCACCACTTCAGAGCATTTTGACGGCATACGCTTACCGGTACGCAGGTAGAACGGTACACCGGACCAGCGCCAGTCATCAATATCCGCGCGGATCGCCACAAAGGTTTCTGTCTGACTGACGGTATTCGCACCCTCTTCATCCAGATAGCCCGGCACTTTTGTGCCATGAACAAACCCGCCCGTATACTGCCCGCGAACGGTTTTCTCCCGGACATTACTGATGTCAATGGTTCGCAGCGAGCGCAGAACTTTCACTTTCTCATCACGGATGCGGTCACTGCTCAGATCATCCGGCGGCGACATCGCAATCATGGTCAGAATTTGCAGTAAATGGCTCTGCACCATATCGCGCATCTGACCGGCTTTATCGAAATAGCCCCAGCGCCCTTCAATACCCACTTCTTCCGCCACTGTTATCTGGACATGATCGATTGTCCGGTTATCCCAGTTATTCACAAACAACGAGTTGGCAAAGCGCAGCGCCAGCAGATTCAGTACCGTTTCTTTTCCGAGATAATGGTCGATGCGGTAAATCTGGCTCTCTTTAAAGTATTTTGCCACTTCGGTATTGATAGCCTGAGAAGACTCAAGATCATTACCCAGCGGTTTTTCCATCACCACACGGCTTGGCTCTTTATTCAGATGCGCTTCGCCCAGTCCTCTGCACATCGCACTGAATGTGCTTGGTGGCATGGCAAAATAATAAACAGCGGTATTTTTATTTTCCGCAATAATATTTGCCAGACTTTTAAAATGGGATAAATCATTCACATCAAGATTGCAGAATCCCAGACGGGCACTGAAACGCGCCCACAGTTCCGGGTCCAGCGGTTCATTCAGAAAGGTATTAAACGCCTCTTCCACGAACTGCTGATATTCCTCACGGGACCATTCTGCACGACCTGCGCCGATAATACGGGTTTCAGGGTGAATATTGCCTGCTTTTTCAAGCTGATATAAGGATGGAAGTAACTTGCGGCGTGCGAGATCGCCTTTGGTGCCAAAAATGACTAAATCACAAGCGGGAGCCGTTGCTGTCAACGCCATAAAAAACCTCTCCTCGTGGCAGTGGAATTGTAATTTTGTTACAGAGATAACGAATAATGTACTCGTTTGCGCCCGGTCAGTAAACATAAATGCGGGTTACAGCACATTTTTGCTGCCTTCCCGGCAGGTACAGGTCTGTGGCCACATCACAATGTGATTTTCAGCAATATGTAATAAAATTACTTTTTTGATGCAAATTTACCGGAATGAAAGTCAGACACAGCTCAAACTTTCAAAAAAAAAGCCCTGTTCTCCGCCGGTTATCCCCTGCTCTGTCCCGGTTTACGTAGTATATTTTCAGGAAATGATGACAGCCTGTTGTGTCACACAGATCAATATAAAAGGCAAAGTGGTATGAATATTTTAGACCGGCTGCGTAACAGTCTGGATTATCTGAGTAAATCTGAAAAAAAAGTGGCGGAAACAATCCTTGGTGCGCCGCAGATAGCCATCCATTCCAGCATTGCCACTCTTGCCAAAATGTCGGATGTCAGTGAACCGACGGTTAATCGTTTCTGCCGCCGTCTGGATACCAAAGGATTTCCGGATTTCAAACTGCTGCTGGCACAAAGCCTGGCTAACGGCACGCCCTATGTCAGCCGCAATGTCGATGAAAATGACTCTGTTGATGCCTATACCAGTAAGATATTTGAATCCGCTATGGCGGGGTTGGATGCGGTCAGAAGCACACTCGATATGCTGACCATTAACCGCGCTGTGGATTGCCTGACCCAGGCACGGAAAATTTCGTTTTTTGGGCTGGGGGCATCCGCTGCCGTTGCTCATGATGCCATGAATAAATTTTTCCGCTTTAACATCCCCGTTATTTATTCTGATGATATTGTCATACAGCGCATGAGTTGTATCAATAGTACCGAAGGCGATGTGGTCGTGCTGATTTCCCATACCGGGCGCACCAAAAACCTGGTTGAAATAGCCCGCATTGCCCGTGAAAATGATGCCACTGTGCTGGCAATCACATCAGAAAACTCGCCGCTTGCCGCAGAAGCCTCTGTAACTATCATACTGAATGTCCCGGAAGACACCGATATTTATATGCCGATGGTGTCACGCCTGGCACAACTGACCATTATTGATGTTCTCGCCACCGGGTTTACCCTGCGCCGTGGTCCGAAATTCCGCGATAACCTGAAACGTGTCAAAGATGCACTGAAAGACTCCCGCATTGACAAACTCTGTTAGTTTTTAATCATTTGTGTCGTTTTGACACATTTACTGCCGCTGACTGTAATTAATGTCACGAATTAGTAACATGGTGAATGATACGATATACCTGACTCACTGTTTTACGTTTGCTGACTCGATTTTTATTTTAATTACGCGATAATCAGACAGGAGTAAATCGATTTTACACTTACCAGCCGGTGAAATTATCCACCGGACGGAAGAGTGTTTTATTAACACCATTTTTACCTTATTCAGGTCAACGGAGAAATCTATGTCAACACGTCTCAGAAGAACAAAAATTGTGACGACCCTGGGTCCGGCTACGGATCGTGATAATAATCTCGAAAAAATTATTCAGGCGGGAGCAAACGTTGTCCGCATGAACTTCTCTCACGGCAGCCCGGAAGATCACGTTGAACGTGCGGTAAAAGTCCGTGAAATTGCTGCCCGCCTCGGCGTTCAGGTAGCGATTTTAGGTGACCTTCAGGGCCCGAAAATCCGCGTATCCACCTTTAAAGATAATAAAGTTTTGCTGAATGTGGGCGATAAATTCACCCTTGATGCTGAACTGGGTAAAGGTGAAGGCACCAATGAGCACGTCGGTATTGATTACAAAAAATTGCCGGAAGATGTGGTTCCCGGCGATATTCTGTTACTTGATGATGGCCGCGTTCAGCTGAAAGTGCTGGATGTAAAAGGCGCAAAAATCATGACGGAAGTGACTGTTGGTGGTTTACTTTCTAATAACAAAGGGATTAATAAACAGGGCGGCGGGCTGTCTGCTGATGCACTGACTGAAAAAGACAAAGAAGACATCAAAACAGCCGCCAGAATCAATGTTGATTACCTTGCTGTCTCCTTCCCGCGCTGCGCGGAAGATTTACATCTTGCACGCCGCCTCGCCCGTGATGCCGGTTGTGAAGCACAGATTGTCTCCAAAGTGGAGCGCGCAGAAGCGGTTGCCACTGATCAGGTAATGGATGAGATTATCCTCGCCTCTGATGTGGTGATGGTTGCCCGTGGTGATCTCGGCGTGGAAATCGGTGACCCTGAGCTTGTCGGTGTCCAGAAAAAACTGATTCGCCGCAGCCGTCAACTGAATCGTGTCGTTATCACCGCAACGCAAATGATGGAATCAATGATAACGAATCCGATGCCGACCCGCGCAGAAGTCATGGATGTGGCCAATGCCGTTCTTGATGGTACGGATGCCGTAATGCTGTCTGCTGAAACGGCGGCGGGTCAGTATCCGGCTGAAACGGTTGAAGCGATGGCGCGCGTCTGCCTGGGTGCGGAGAAAATGCCTAACGTCAATATCTCCAAACACCGCATGGACAAGACATTCGACAACCCGGAAGAAGCGATTGCGATGTCAACCATGTATGCGGCGAATCATCTCAACGGGGTGAAAGCGATTATCGCCATGACCGAGTCCGGTCGTACCGCCCGTATGATGTCCCGCATCAGTTCCGGTCTGCCAATCTTTGCTATGTCGCGTCATGAAAAAACCCTGAACCAGACAGCGCTTTACCGTGGTGTAACTCCGGTATTTTGCAGCACACACACTGACGGTCTTGCCGCAGTAACTGAAGCGGTCAGCCGTTTGCGTGAAAAAGGCTATCTTTTCCCCGGGGATCTTGTGATGGTCACTCAGGGGGATCAGATGGGTCTGGTCGGCAGCACCAATACCAGCCGTATTCTTGAAGTGAAATAATCACCTGAGATTACAAACAAAACCGCCGGTCATCTGACCGGCGGTTTTTTTATGATGTAATGAAGGCTCTGTCAGGGCAATTCTTTTCTCTTGAACCGCTGATATGGCTCTTCTTCGCCATCACGACGGGTTTTCAGCAGTTTCAGAATCCAGGTGTACTGCTCAATATTCGGGCGTACAAGTGCTTCCACTTCTTCATTCATGCGCCTTGCGATATACGGATCATCCTGCCCGTCAATATCATCCATCGGCGGACGCACATGAATATGAAACTGATGATTTTTATGATCGTACACCGGAAACAGCGGAACAATCGCGGCTTTGCAGACTTTCATCAGCCGCCCGATAGCCGGCAGTGTTGCTTTGTAAGTGCTGAAGAACGGCACAAACTCACTGTGCTCTGCACCATGATCCTGATCCGGCAGATAATAACCACTGTAACCATTACGGACACTGGCAATAAATGGCTTAATTCCGGCTTCCCGTGAATGCAGACGCCCACCGAAATGCACCCGCGCTTTGTTCCATAAATAGTCTGCAACCGGGTTTTTCTGATGGTGGAACATGCCCGCGACTTTATTTCCCTGTGCAGCAAACAACATTGCCGGTAAGTCTATCGCCCAGCCATGCGGCACCATAAAGATAATATTGCGCCCCTGCGCCTGTAAGCCATCAATAATGTCCTGCCCATGGACTTGTGTGCGGGAAATAACCCGCTGAGGATTACGCAGACAGAGCTCTGCCAGCATCACAAACGCATGAGGCGCACTGGCAAACATGTTATCCGCCAATTCCTCCCGCTCTGCCGCAGGCATGTCAGGAAAGCAGTAATAAAGATTAATCAGTGCCCTGCGACGGGCACTTTTGGCTAAGCGTCCGGCAATTTTACCAATACCGGCCAGCATAGGATCACGTAATTTAACCGGCAAAAACGTCAGCCCCGCCAGAGCGCCTGCCGCCGCCCACATTCCCCAGTATTTCGGGTGCAGATAGTGGCGGTGAAATGTCGGGATATATCCCGCTTTGCTGTCTGTATCGGTTTCTTTATACACAGATGGACACCAATATTGAATTAAACATATATATCATAGTGTTATAACTATTTTAACGTATCATTATTAATTATTTATTCACAGATGTATACCCTTATTCATTCAAACTGCAGGTTCGTTGGCCACACTCAGCCAGCCGGGTCACATACTGATGTATGCTCCCCGTCTATCTTCCCTTGCCGCCTGCCTGCATCTCGAATGACGTTGGGTATATACCTTTATTATTCATTCAAACTGCAGGTTCGTTGGGTACAATTAAAGGTACAATTAAAGGTACAATTAAAATTAGCTACAGCGGATGAACAGAACGCGGATACCTGAGTACCCGCGTTCGCAGAAGAAGATATTAATTGAAGGTCAGTTGCGGGCGCTGCTGTTTCACCACAGACAGGTAATTCGCACGATCCTTGCCGGACAATCCGCCGGAGCGTGGTAATTTAGCCGTTAACGGGTTCACAGCCTGCTCACCGTTCCAGACTTCAAAATGCAGATGCGGACCGGTTGAACGCCCGGTATTGCCGGATAATCCGACCTTGTCACCCCGTTTCACTTTCTGACCCGGCTTGACTAATAATTTACGCATGTGCATATAGCGGGTCGTGAACTGGCGTCCGTGACGGATTGCCACAAAGTTTCCGGCTGCACCGCTGAATTTCGCAACGACCACTTCCCCGTCACCGACTGCCAGCACCGGTGTACCGACCGGCATCGCGAAATCGACGCCTTTATGCGGCGCAATACGCCCGGTTACCGGGTTTACGCGACGCGGATTAAAGTGAGAAGAAACGCGGAACTGTTTGCCTGTAGGGAAACGCAGGAAACCGCGTTCCAGTCCGTCACCTTTGGCATCATAAAAACGACCATCTTCTGCACGGAATGCATAATAATCACGTCCGTTAGTATGCAGACGGATAGCCAGCATCTGGCTCTGCTCCTGTTTGCCGTCCAGCATTTCGCGGGAGGTTAACACCGTAAAGCTATCGCCGTTTTTCACCCGGCGGACATCCACCTGCCATTGTAATGCTTTTGCGATATCCCGCACTTCACTTCGGCTTAAACCGGCTTTACTGACACTGGCATTCAGGCTGCCGCTGACTTTTCCGCTGATGCGTTTTGTCTGCCATTCACCTTCACGGGTTTCTTTGGTTTCTTTAAATCCGTTACCGCTGCGGACATACGTCCTGGTTTCACGGCGGTTAACCGTCCAGTTCAGGGATTTCAGTTCACCGTCTTCGTTCAGTTCCCAGGCAAGGGTCTGCCCGATCTGAAGATTACGCAAACCTTTGTATTTATTTGATAATAATGCAACATCAGACGAATCGATACCGTATTGCGTCAGAATGGCGGACAAGCTGTCGCCATTTGCAACGGTATATTCCAGCGATGTCGGGATGACGGTATCGGTCGGTGATGACTCATCAACATCATCAGACTCTTTTGCCAGACCTTCGTCCGGTAACTGGTCGCTGCTGTCCGTAATGATATCATCGGTATCCGCATCCACCTGAATAGTGCTGAGATCCGCAGGTGGTGCAAAATCTGATTCAATATACTGTTCGTTATCGGATGTCCGCTCGTGATATACAGCAAACGGGTGCCAGACAGCGACACCCAGAGTTGCGGCAGTTAACATTCCCAGCATCATACGATGCGCTTTCGGTAACTGGTTGTATATCAGAACGGCGGATTTTGCCATTTGCTGCAATTGCACGCGTTCTGTTCCTTATTTATTGCTCCAGGCAGGATGCGTACTGCGTCGATAACCGGGAAAGGAACTGTGTATAACCGTCCCTGCCCACTGCAATTCCGCTGCCCAGCGGGTCAAGTACGCCCATCTTCGCGTTCGTACCTTTGGCTACCGCTGTAATGACTGCCGGCCTGAATTGTGGCTCAGCAAACACACATAATGTGTCTTGCTCAGCCAGCTTTAATTTGATGTTGCTGAGTGTCTGTGCACCCGGTGAAATCTCAGGATTGATCGTAAAATGCCCTGAAGGCGACAGATCGAAGCGTTTTTCAAAATAACCGTAAGCATCATGAAAAACAAAATATCCCTTATTTTTTACCGGTGCCAGCTGCTGAGTAATATTCTTCTCAGTTTCAGTAAGTTGTCCATTGAATTTACGCAGGTTTACGTCCAACGCGGATTTTTTATCCGGATAACTCTCAAGGAGTTTATTATAGACAACCAGAGCCGTTTGCCGTGCAATATCCGGCGATAACCACAGGTGCATATTATATACTCCGTGGTGATGATGTCCGTCGTCGTCGTGGTCATCATCTTCGTTGTTTTTCAGCAAAAACGGCCTGACTTGCTCAAGCTCACTGATAACAATCTGTTTTTGCACCGGAACAACCGCTAACGGCTTTTGCAAAAAGGTTTCCAGCTCCGGTCCGACCCATATAACCAAATCCGCCGACCGGATTTTTTTCAGATCAGAGGGTTTCAGTGCATAATCATGGGGCGATGCGCCATCAGGCAGTAAAATCTGTGTGTCCGTTACGCCATCCGCGATAGCGGCTGCGATTAATCCGACAGGACGTAATGATGTTAACACATCCGCACTGGCGGTTTGTGCGCTCAGACTCAAAAAAGTGGCGATAAACACCGTTTTTATACCGCGCCGTGACTGATGTAACATAATTTAAACTCCGTGACATGATTTTAGTAATGTTATATTATAACGTTTCACTCATTCTGCAAGATAACAATTTCCCATGTCAACACTTATCGCGGTAAATGATGTATCCGTTACTTTCGGCAGCAATACCGTGCTGGAAGACATTTCATTTGCATTAACACCGGGTAAAATCATCACCCTTCTCGGCCCCAACGGCGCGGGAAAATCCACGATCGTCCGTGTTGTTCTCGGGCTTATCGCGCCGTCATCAGGGTCAGTAACCCGTACACCCGGGTTAACCGTCGGCTATGTTCCGCAAAAACTGTACCTTGACCCGACTATGCCCCTGACAGTTGCCCGTTTTCTGCATCTCAAACGCGGTGTCAGCAAAGCAGATTGCCTGACGGCACTCGGACGGGTAAACGCCGCACATCTGACGGACAAACCGATGCAGCGCCTCTCGGGCGGTGAAATGCAGCGTGTACTACTGGCACGGGCACTGTTAGCCCGCCCGCAGTTGCTGGTACTGGATGAGCCGACTCAGGGTGTGGATGTGAATGGCCAGGTGGTATTGTATGATTTAATCACACAACTGCGTGATGAACTAAACTGTGCCGTATTAATGGTTTCCCACGATCTGCATCTGGTGATGGCAAAAACAGATACCGTGCTCTGTATTAACCGCCATATCTGCTGCTCAGGTGAGCCGGATATTGTTGCGGCACATCCGGAATTTACGGCGATGTTCGGCACCCGCGCCGCCACACAAATCGGCGTTTACCGTCATCATCATAACCACAGTCATGAAAATGCCGCAGCGGTTTTATCCCCTTCAGCGCCCTGCTGCGGCAACCATTCACCTGTAAGCGGGTCACCGGATACTGCCACGGAGTGCCGTCATGATTGAGTTACTGTTACCCGGCTGGCTCGCCGGCATGTTACTGGCTATTGCTGCCGGTCCGCTCGGCTCCTTTGTGGTCTGGCGGCGGATGTCCTACTTCGGGGACACTCTGGCACATGCGTCTCTGCTGGGCGTTGCGTTCGGTTTATTGCTCAATGTCAGTCCGTTTTATGCGGTGATCGCCGTCACGCTGATCCTGGCGCTGCTGCTCGCCTGGCTGGAGCGCCGCCCGCAACTGGCTGTTGATACCCTGCTGGGCATTATGGCGCACAGTGCGCTGTCACTCGGTCTGGTGGTGGTCAGTCTGATGTCGGATGTTCGTGTGGATTTGATGGCTTATCTGTTCGGTGATCTGCTGTCAGTCACTTATGAAGATCTGCTGCCGATAGCCGTCGGTGTGGTAATTGTCACCGGTTTGCTGTTATGGCAGTGGCGGAATCTACTGTCAGTAACGATCAGTCCTGAACTGGCGTTTGTTGATGGTATACAGCCCGGTCGCCTGCGGATGATGCTGATGTTAGTCACAGCACTGACTATCGGGCTGGCAATGAAGTTTGTCGGGGCTCTGATTATCACATCATTACTGATAATCCCTGCTGCTGCCGCCCGCCGTTTTGCGCGGACACCGGAACAGATGGCAGCAGGAGCAGTAATTATCGGTATAATTGCCATTACCGGCGGGTTAGCGCTTTCTGCCGTTTATGACACCCCGGCAGGTCCGTCAGTTGTACTGTCTGCAGCATGCTGTTTTATTCTGAGCCTGCTGGTTAAACCTAAAAACTAAGACACTGTATACCCTTATTCATTCAAACTGCAGGTTCGTTGGCCGCACTCAGCCTGCCTGCAGCCTGAATGACGTTGGGTATATATATAAATAAAAACCCCCGTCAGTACACACTGCGGGGGTTTTTGTTAATAACCAACGGGATGATTACAGGCCGGTCACCGGATGGATGGACCGGCGTTTTTTCGTCTTCGCCATCGGGCGGTGAACTTTCTTTTCTTCTGTTTTTTCTGTTTTGCCACTGCGGCTGACAGTGTAGCCCTGAGCTAACTTATCGAGAAATTCAATAAGCTTCTCATTCATTTCACTGTAGCTGTGACGGCGGATAGCACTCGGCGTATCAACAAAACGGAAGGTCGACGCTGATTTCAGGTCATCTTCGCTATTGAGGATCAGATATTCAACCACATCGCGGGTAAATTCCATGTGGCACTGGAAACCAAACACCTGATTGCTGTAGGCAACAATCTGTCGCGGACATCCGGCACTGAAGGCAATAATCTGCGCATTTTCAGTAAGTCCCGGCATATCATTGTGCCAGTGACCAACACCCAGAGAATCCCCGAAATTCGAGAAAAGCTGGCTGCGTTTTCCGGCATTAGTGATATGCATCGTAAACTTGCCTATCTCTTTGTCAGGGCTTTGCTCATACGGTGCCCCTAATGCCTCACCGATAAGCTGTGCGCCAAGGCAGACACCAATGACGGCTTTATTTGCCGCAATGGCGTTGGCAATAAACGCCTGCTCTTTTTTCGAATCAAAATAAGAGCATTCAGCTGTTGTTGTTGCCGGGCTTTGCGGGCCGCCCATTACAATCAGAAAATCAATACCGCTGACACTGTCAGGCAGCTTATCACCTTCATAAAGACGGGTGAATGTGACGTTGAATTTGTTCTTCCGTGCCCAATATTCGTAAGCGCCCGGCGCTTCAAAATAGTCATGAATGATAAAATGAACGCGCATAGTCAGTTCCTTTTCACTATATAGAAATTATCCTTTCTACAGTACAGGGTTACGACTGCGCATGCCAATTTTAAAATATCGAATAATCACCAATTACAGGGGATTACTCCCGGAATAATCCCCGGAAAAACCATTTAATTATCATGAATATAAAAAGGTAAGCATATAATGTTTAATTGATTAATTATCAACTAGCCCGGTTTCGTTATCCTGCTTATTGGTTTCCGTGATGTTCAATCCCGAAATGACGATAAGCGTGTATTGTTGCCAGTCGTCCGCGCGGCGTCCGCTGGATAAAACCCTGCTGAATTAAGAACGGCTCAATCACATCTTCTATGGTTTCCCGCTCTTCGCCAATGGCTGCCGCCAGGTTATCCAGCCCGACCGGACCGCCCATAAATTTATCAATAATAGTGACTAATAACTTACGGTCGAGATAGTCAAATCCGGCGGCATCCACACTCAGCATATCCAGCGCCAGCCCGGCGGTAGATTCGTCTATCGACCCGTCGCCTTTCACCTGGGCAAAATCCCGCACCCGGCGTAACAGCCGGTTGGTGATACGCGGTGTTCCGCGTGAGCGCATCGCTATCTGGCGGGCACCTTCAGCGGACATATCTACGCCCATAAAATGAGCACTGCGGCTGACAATGTGTTGTAAATCATCCACATTATAAAACTCAAGCCGCTGGACAATACCAAAACGATCACGCAGCGGAGAGGTCAGGGAGCCGGCTCTGGTTGTCGCACCAATCAGAGTAAACGGCGGCAAATCAATTTTAATCGAACGGGCAGCCGGACCTTCGCCGATCATAATATCCAGCTGGTAATCTTCCATTGCCGGATACAAAATTTCTTCGACCACCGGCGATAAGCGATGAATTTCATCGATAAATAAGACATCGTGAGGTTCGAGGTTGGTCAGCATTGCCGCCAGATCACCGGCTTTTTCCAGCACCGGACCTGATGTTGTGCGCAGATTAACACCCATTTCATTGGCAACAATGTTTGCCAGCGTGGTTTTCCCGAGTCCGGGCGGACCGAAAATCAACAGATGATCGAGGGCATCTCCACGCTGACGTGCCGCTTCGATAAAAATTTCCATCTGTGAACAGACCTGCGGCTGACCCACATATTCCGCCAGGAATTTCGGACGGATTGCGCGATCCACCACTTCATCATCCGGTAATGTTTCTGCCGTAATCAGTCTGTCTGCTTCAATCATGACCTGTCACCCCGTTCTGCCGTCATCGTCTTTTCGTTATATTTACAGCGCAGCGCGCAGTGCTTCGCGGATCAGTGTTTCACTGTCAGCACCCGGTTTGGTTACTTTCGCAATCATCCGGCTGGCTTCCTGCGGTTTATACCCCAGGGAAATCAGTGCTTCAACGGCTTCAGATTCCGCATCTGCCTGCGTATTACCCGCCTGCTGACTTGCCGGCAGTGACATTTCCGCATCGCGGAACAGGTCGCCGTTAAGCCCTTTAAAGCGGTCTTTCATTTCAACAACCAGGCGCTCGGCAATTTTTTTACCGACTCCCGGTAATTTAACAAGCTGTGCCACAGCACCCTGCTCAATCGCCGCAACAAATTGCTGCGCAGACATTCCGGAGAGGATAGCCAGCGCCAGTTTGGGTCCGACGCCGTTGACTTTGATTAACTCGCGGAACAACGCGCGTTCCTGTTTATCATTAAACCCGTACAGCAACTGTGCATCTTCGCGCACAATAAACTGGGTAAACAGGATGGCTTCCTGTCCCACGTCCGGCAGTTCATAAAAGCAGGTCATCGGCATGTGGACTTCATAGCCCACACCATTCGTTTCTAATAATACGATAGGTGGCTGTTTTTCCAGCACAATACCTCTAAGTCGTCCGATCACGCGCGTTTCCTTTATAATTACCGGCAGTGCCCGTTTATAACATAAAAAAAAGCTGGACGTATATCCAGCTATCAGAAAATTCAGTTTACCACGCACGGATACCCGGAGGTTACTCTTTCAGTCGTCCGCGCGCCATCACCAGGCGTGGTTGCCCCATCTGTATTAAATTCTGATTGAAATGACAGTGAGTAATAGCAATCGCCAGCGCATCGGCGGCATCAGCCTGCGGCGCTGCCGAGAGTTTGAGGATAGAGCGCACCATATGCTGCACCTGCGCTTTCTCTGCGGCACCCGTACCGGTAACGGACTGTTTGACCTGGCGGGCGGCATATTCAAATACCGGGATACTATTATTAACTGCGGCGAGAATAGCCACACCACGCGCCTGCCCGAGTTTCAGGGCAGAATCGGCATTTTTAGCCATAAAGACCTGCTCAATGGCAAAATTGTCAGGCTGATACTGTGTGATGATTTCGCTGACACCGGCGTAAATTTTTCCGAGCCGGGACGGGAGGTCTGCGACCTGCGTGCGGATACAGCCGCTGCCGATATACAGCAACCGGCGGCCCTGCTGGCGGATAACACCATAACCGGTCACCCGGGAACCGGGGTCAATACCCAGAATAATGGACATAGGAGAACCGCGTATTTGCAGAAAGATGACAGAGAGATACACCATGTGCATCCCTCTGTAAAGGGAAGACGATTACAGCAGCGCTGCGATTTCGTCAGAGATTTCGCCGTTGTGGTAGACTTCCTGAACATCGTCAGAGTCTTCCAGCATATCAATCAGGCGCATCAGTTTTGGTGCCGTTTCTTCGTCAAGATCTGCTTTGGTGGACGGGATCATAGATACTTCAGCTGATTCCGCGGTAAACCCGGCGGCATCCATCGCATCCTTCACATCACCAAGAGATTCCCATGCGGTATACACATCGATAGCACCGTCATCAAAGGCTTCAACATCTTCGGCACCTGATTCCAGAGCAGCTTCCATCACAGCATCTTCATCCAGACCCGGTGCATACGAAATCACACCTTTACGGGTGAAGAGATAAGCCACAGAGCCGTCAGTACCTAAGTTACCACCGGTTTTGGTGAACGCGTGACGCACATCAGAAACAGTACGTTTGCGGTTGTCAGTCAGACATTCCACCATTACCGCTGTACCACCCGGGCCGTAACCTTCGTACACAATGGATTCCATGTTATCGTTTTCATCGTTACCCGCCCCGCGTGCAACTGCACGGTTCAGGGTATCGCGGGTCATATTATTTGATAACGCTTTATCCACTGCCGCGCGCAGACGTGGGTTAGATGCAGGATCAGGACCACCAATGCGGGACGCCGTGACTAATTCACGAATAATTTTCGTGAAAATTTTACCGCGCTTAGAATCCTGAGCTGCTTTGCGGTGTTTGGTGTTGGCCCATTTACTATGACCTGCCATTCTCTAATCTCCAAATTAAGTCTTTACGACGTTCATTCATATTTATCCGCTGCCATTGCGGGAGGTTACACTGTGTGTACCCCGCCCGTCCCTGACTGACAGACGAATTCTTCAATTGCATCCCCGTTACTGGGTGAAATGGTTTTCCCTGCGGCATTTTCCGCCGGTAACCATTCATACGCCAGATGCTCCGTTAAAGGAACCGCTCTCGGCGCGGGTAAGCGTAACATAAACCAATGTTCCGTATTGTGAGTCACCGCAGGTGCATAGCGATGGCGAAAATGCGGAAAAATGGTATAGCAGACAGTGCGCTGACAATCCGTCAGCAGTAACTGCTCTGCAATAATATCAATGCCGGTTTCTTCTTTTACTTCCCGGACTGCGGCCTGCCGGGGAGTTTCTGCCGCTTCCAGACTGCCGGTGACGGACTGCCAGAAAGCAGGGTCATCACGGCGCTGTAACATCAGAACACGCCCCGTTTCCTGCTCATAAATAACCACCAGCACGGATTCAGGGCGTTTATAAGCCATCAGATTCAGTCGCTTTCTTTCTGCGTAACGGTAATCGCCAGTTCTTTCAGCGAATCCGCCGCGGCAAAGCTCGGGGCATCCGTCATCAGACAGGCTGCTGCCGTAGTTTTAGGGAATGCGATAACATCACGGATATTTTCAGTCCCGGTCAGCAGCATCACCAGGCGGTCAAGACCAAAGGCCAGACCTGCGTGTGGTGGTGTGCCGTATTGCAGTGCATCCAGCAGGAAGCCGAACTTCTGGCGCTGCTCTTCCTGAGTGATCCCCAGAATGCCGAATACAACCTGCTGCATTTCATTGCGGTGAATACGCACTGAACCGCCACCCACTTCATAGCCGTTAATGACCATGTCGTATGCATTGGCGATTGCCTCTTCCGGTGCATCTTTCAGCTCTTGCGCTGACATATCACGCGGGGACGTAAACGGATGGTGCATCGCGGTCAGACCGCCTTCACTCGTTTCTTCAAACATCGGGAAGTCAATCACCCACAGCGGACGCCAACTGTTCAGGTCAGTGATACCAAGGTCGCGGCCGGTTTTCAGACGCAGCGCACCCATTGCATCCGTCACCATTGATTTGGCACCGGCACCAAAGAAAATAATATCGCCGGACTGCGCATCAGTACGATCCAGAATCGCTTCAGCGGTATCAGCGGTCAGGAACTTGGCAACCGGAGACTGAACGCCTTCAAGACCGAGTGAGCGATCGTTGACTTTCATCCACGCCAGCCCTTTCGCGCCATAAATACCGACAAATTTGCCGTATTCATCAATCTGTTTGCGGGTCATTTCTGCCCCGCCGGTGACACACAGTGCCACAACGCGGCCTTTCGGATTGTTGGCAGCATCGGCAAAAACAGAGAATTCAGACTCTTTTACCAGATCCGCAATATCAGTTAACTCTAACGGGTTACGTAAATCCGGCTTATCAGAACCGAAACGACGCATCGCTTCCCCGAATGTCATCACAGGGAAATCACCGAGGTCGACATTAATAATGTCATTCCACAATTCGCGGATCATTTTTTCCATGACGCCACGAACCTGGTCTGCGCTCATAAAGGAGGTTTCGACATCGATCTGGGTAAATTCAGGCTGGCGGTCAGCACGTAAATCTTCATCGCGGAAACATTTCACAATCTGATAATAACGGTCAAACCCGGACATCATCAGTAATTGTTTAAAAAGCTGCGGAGACTGCGGCAACGCATAGAATTTGCCTTTATGCACACGGCTCGGTACCAGATAGTCACGCGCACCTTCCGGTGTCGCTTTGGTCAGCATCGGGGTTTCGATATCGAGGAACCCTTCGCCATCCATAAACCGGCGGACAAACCCGGTTACCCGCGCACGGGTTTTCAGGCGGGTTGCCATTTCAGTGCGGCGCAGATCCAGATAACGGTACTTCAGACGCATCTCTTCAGTATTGGTCTGATTGCTGTCGAGCGGTAATGGCTCAGACTTATTAAAAATGGTCAGACCATCTGCATGCACTTCCACACTGCCGGTCGCCATTTCTTTATTAATTTGATTTTCAGGTCGCGCGCGGACAATGCCGGTAATCTGAATACAGAATTCATTACGTAATTCTGATGCCGCGGCAAATGCGTCTTTTTGCTCAGGATCGAAAAAAACCTGAACGATGCCTTCGCGGTCACGCATATCGATAAAAATCAAACCCCCGAGATCACGACGACGGTTTACCCAACCACTAAGGGTTACTTTTTGACCGATGTGAGCACTGTTGAGCTGCCCGCAATAATTAGTACGCATACGATATCCTTTTGTCCGCTATTGTGCGTTTCTGCAAAATTTTGGCATGGTTCTTTTATGAAGAAATGTCAAAAAGGTCATCATTATAGTGGAAAACTCCTGATGAGATAAGAGCAAACCGCACATCTGCCGCAGAGAATTCTCTCACTAATTGATAATTTTCAAATAATTCACTATATACCCAACGTCATTCAGAATGCAGGCAGGTTTTACGCCGCCAACGAACCTGCAGTTTGCATGGATAAGGTATATACCCAACGTCATTCAGAATGCAGGCAGGCGGCAAGTGAAGATAAACGGGGAGCATACATCAGTATGTGACCCGGTTAGCTGAGCGTAGCCAACGAACCTGCAGTTTGAATGAATAAGGGTACAGATTAATATTATTTATTGTGACCTTATCTGCTTTGAGGTTTATCATTGTTTTGCTGTTTCAATTGACCATGAGGGAAAAAATGGTTAGTTCTCTTTACATTATACTGGGTGCGCTGTTAATTATTAAGCTGTCACTCGATGTCATAAAGTTACGGACACTTTACCGCGTTGCCTACGGCGACGGCGGGTTTTATGAATTACAGACCGCGATTCGCGTACAGGGCAATGCGATTGAATACATCCCTGTTGCGCTGCTTTTGTTACTGGTGATGGAACAAAACGGCGCACAGGTCTGGATGGTACATGTCTGCGGTATTATTTTGATCCTCGGGCGTCTTTTTCATTCATACGGATTAAAGCACCGTGAATACCGCTGGCGGCGCTCCGGAATGGTCGCCACCTTTACCTCAATGATACTGATGGTTCTGGCAAATATCTGGTATCTGCCCTGGCAGCAAATTTTTTCACCCTACATGTGAGCCGCCGGCCCGGACATAACACTTTCTGCACCGGGGCGGCTCTGTTAGAATACGCGCATCTTTTTGTACTGCAGACCCGTATTATGTCCAAAGAAATTCCGGATTTGCCGCAGGATATATTATTTGCGGCCCCCATTGCCCAGCTTGGTGACTGGACGTTTGATGAAAAAGTTGCGGATGTATTTCCCGACATGATCAAACGCTCAATTCCCGGGTATTCCAATATTATTGCGATGATCGGTATGCTTGCTGATCGTTTTGTCACGCCCGGCTCTCAGGTGTACGATCTCGGTTGCTCACGGGCTGCCGCGACGCTCTCCATCCGCCGTAACATCACAGATAAAACCGGCTGTCGTATCATCGCCGTGGATAACTCCGCGCCGATGGTTGAACATGCCCGCCGCCATATCGACGGCTATAAATCCCCTGTCCCGGTTGAGGTGATTGAGGGGGATATCCGTGATATTGCCATTGAAAATGCCTCAATGGTGGTACTCAATTTTACCCTGCAATTTCTCGCCCCGGCTGATCGCGAAACACTGTTGCATAAAATTTATCAGGGATTATTGCCCGGCGGTGTGCTCGTGCTGTCAGAGAAATTCAGCTTTGAAGATACACAGATTGGCGGATTGCTGTTCAGCATGCACCATGATTTTAAACGGGCAAACGGCTACAGTGAGCTGGAAATCAGCCAGAAACGCACCATGCTGGAAGATGTCATGCTGACCGACAGCGTGGAAACCCACAAAGCACGGCTGAAACAGGCAGGATTTGAACATTGTGAAGTCTGGTTCCAGTGCTTTAATTTCGGGTCGCTGCTGGCAGTAAAAGAGAAATAACATGATTGATTTCAGTGATTTTTATCAGTTAATTGCAAAAAATGAACGTCTGAGCTGCTGGCTGGAAACCCTCCCGGCGCAGTTGGCACAATGGCAGCGGGAGTCTCTGCACGGCTACTATCCGGGCTGGGTCAAATCCATTGAAAACCTGCCGGACATGACACCCCACACACTTGATCTCAAAAACAGCGTCACCGCAACACGCGACCCTGTGCTGAATGAGGGCGAAACCCGGCGGATAACGAATATCCTGCGTAACCTGATGCCGTGGCGCAAAGGCCCGTTCTCTCTCTATGGCGTGGAAATTGATACAGAATGGCGCTCGGATTGGAAGTGGGAACGTGTGCTGCCGCACCTCTCACCGCTGGCGGGACGCACCGTACTGGATGTCGGCTGCGGCAGTGGTTATCACATGTGGCGCATGGTAGGTGTTGGTGCGGAACTGGTGGTCGGTGTCGATCCGACACAGCTTTTTCTCTGTCAGTTTGAAGCAGTGCGTAAGCTGCTCGGCAATGATCAGCGCGCACATCTGCTGCCGCTGGGTATTCAGGAGCTTCCTGCCCTGAAAGCCTTTGATACTGTCTTCTCCATGGGTGTTCTGTACCACCGCCGTTCCCCGCTCGACCACCTCTGGCAGTTAAAAGACCAGTTGGTCAGCGGCGGTGAACTGGTGCTGGAAAGCATTGTTATTGAAGGTGATGAACACCAGTGCCTTATCCCGGGTGACCGCTACGCGCAGATGAGTAATGTGTATTTTATTCCGTCCGCGAAAATGCTCGCCGTCTGGCTGGAAAAATGCGGCTTTGTCAATGTGCGGATTGTTGATGAGTCCGTCACCGGCACAGATGAACAGCGCCGGACAGAATGGATGATCAATGAATCACTGGCGGATTATCTTGATCCTGAGAATAAACTGCTGACCGTTGAAGGTTATCCGGCTCCCCGCCGGGCGGTTCTGATCGCACAAAAACAGGAATAATCCACCGGTATCGTCATTTTATTCTGAGATACCCTGCTTTGCGGGGTATCTTATATCTGTCAAAAAAGTATCACCCCGCCCTTTATTTCGCTACTCTTTATATTCATATATACCCTTATTCATTCAAACCGCGGGTTCGTTGGCGGCATGAAGCCAGCCTTCCTGCATCTTGAATGACGTTGGGTATAATAATCAATAAAAGAAAAAATGAATGATGAAGAAAACAAAACTCCCGCTGCTGCTGAGTATCTTATTCTTTGCGCCATATGCCTCTGCAACCCTGCTTAGTGACAATAAGACACAGGTTTTTATTGATCCCGAAACACTGCTGATCACGGTCGCAGGCACCACGGTTAATCAGGGAACAGAAAAACAACCTGTTGATAAATTGACAGAAAATAATTCACACGCCACCTGGGTCTGGCCGGATAAACAGATGCAGGTGTCTGCCGAATTTACCAATGCAGAGCTGACCCTGACATTCCGGACAGGCAAAGCGCAGAGCCTTCAATGGTTCAGCCTTCCTGACTCAGGTGTATCCCAGCTGTATATGCCTCTGGGCGAAGGCAGCCGGATCCCCCTTAATAATACACAGTGGCGCAGGTATCTTGTCACTGAACAAAACAGTATTGATACCAACTGGGATCTTAAATTACCGCTCTGGAGCCAACAGCAGGATCGGGTATTCAGCTGGATTTTATTAACGCCTTTTAATAACCGGATCCGCTTTTCTGAAGATAAAAATACGCTGAAAATGACCGGGGAACACCAGTTCAGTTCGTTTAATCAGCAGCAGCCTTTTTCTGTCATATTGCATACCGGAGATACCCCTCTGGATGGTGCGTTACGTTACCGCCGCTGGTTACAGGACACACAGCAATTCTTCCCGTTACAGGATAAATTTGCACTTATACCGGACGGAAAGAAACTGATCGGTGCGACCCATATTTATCTGTGGGGAAAAGGCGTTATTGATCAGCAGGATATTAAAGACTGGACAGGTCTGAACCAGTATCTTCAGTCACCGGAAGGACAGGTTTTATGGCAGGCACTTGACCGCGACAGTCAAAAGGCTTTTCAGAAACTGAGCGGAAAAATACCGGAAAAATGGCAGCAGCCTTATCTGACAGAGTCACTGAATCAGGCACTGAAAAAGATAATACCATTGCGCGGTACCCCGGATGACACTGATTTTATGACCGCACAACGGGACCAGGCGCAGGATATAAAGCAGTGGGTAAAACAAAATACAGGCCGCTGGTTACAACCTGAATCAGAATGGGGGCAAGGTCTTTCTCTGTCGCTGCTTAACGCGCTTTCTGCCGCCGGACTGAACAAACTCTGGCTGGGTGTGGATAACTGGACAGTGACCTATTATCAGCCACAGGCCGTTAACCGGGCGAAAGAGCTGGGCTATCTTATCGGCAGTTATGACTCTTATGATACCGGGATCCCCGCTGGGAAAAACAGCGAATGGCTTACTGCACAAGTCCCCTCTTTATTACGGGAAAAATGTGCAATCGTCACCGAAAAAGCAGAAAAACTGCCGGGATTTGGCGGGGATGGTTATTACCTGAATCCGGGCTGTATGCAGCGCTATTCAGAACAGCGTATCCGGGAGTTAGTCCGCTTATCCGGGATAAACAGCTTATTTCTGGATGTCGACGGTACCGGAATGGTGTCTGATGATTATAATCCGTCCGCACGGATGAGCGCGGAAGAAATGGCGGGTGCCAGAAATAACAGGCTCCGTTGGGTGACACAGACAATGCAGATCCCGGCAGGCTCTGAAGATGGCAACGCAGTCACCGCTAAGTACCTGATGTTTGCTCACGGAATGGAAACCTGGGGATTCGGCTGGGGTGATAAAGACATTCACCGGAACAAACAGTCGCCTTATTATCTGGGCGCATGGTGGCCTGAAAGCAAACCGGCAACATTTTTTCAGCCTGCAAAACTTAAACAACCGTATCTGACAACGGAGTTTGATCCCCGCTGGAGACTACCGTTATATCAGGCGGTATTTCATGATGCGATTATCAGCACACATCACTGGACGTATGATAATTTAAAATTCCCTGAGGTGAGAATTACCAGGGAACTGCTCAGCCAACTCTATAACACGGCTCCGCTCTATAATCTCAGCCGTAATACCGTGCAGAAGCGTCTCCCGGCACTGATTCAGTCTGACCGCACATTCCGTCCGCTGCATGAGCATCTCTGGAACAAAGCACTCACAGATTTCCGCTGGCTGGATAACGCAGGATGGGTACAACAAACGCAATTCAGTGACGGAACAACCATCACCGTTAACTTTGCCGCAGATGTCCTGCTTGGTTATCCGCCACATTCTGTTAACGCAATATTGCCGGATGGACAAAATATCAATACATTATTTTGATTTATCTGTTTCCGCGTACAAATACTGTATAGGCTAAAAATGACCTCACTATACCCAACGTCATTCAAGATGCAGCCAACGAACCTGCCGTTTGAATAAACAAGGGCATATACTGAGGTCATTTTACTGCCGCCCTGTCAGTGCATAACAACACAGTGCAGATCCAGCACGCCCTTCATGGCTTCCACGGTATCCCCGTCCACGCAGGTATGTGAAAACTCATCCGTTTCACTGTCACTGCCCATCGCCACCCCGACTTTACGGTAACGCATGGTGGACGGTTTAATTTTAGAGGCGGAGCTGTGAACTTCCTGCAAACCAATATCCAGAAATTTCTGCACATTCGCCAGTCTCACACCAGCGCCCGCCATAATCAGCGGTCCCTGACTGGCTTTTTGCAGCTCTTTCAACAGAGGCAAGCCCAGTTCGGCACTCAGTTGCTGCCCGGATGTCAGGATCCGGCTGACCCCGAGATCGGTAAGCTGTTGCAGCGCCAGTAACGGGTTAGCACACATATCAAAGGCCCTGTGGAAAGTGACTGCCATATCTCCCGCCAATTTACACAGCATCTTCATCCGCGGCAGATCCACATGCCCGTCTTCATCCAGCAGCCCTGTCACCACGCCGGGAAAACCTAATTCACGGATTTTGATAATATCATTTTTCATCACGGCAAATTCGGATGTGGTATAGCAAAAATCTCCGCTGCGCGGGCGGACAATCGGGTGAACAGGGATCCGCAGACGATCAATAGTTTGTTTTAACATTCCCCAGCTGGGTGTCAATCCGCCTTCTGAGGGCGCAGCACACAATTCAATCCGGTCAGCGCCGGACTTTTCCGCAGTGAGGGCACATTCCACGCTGTAGCAACAAATTTCCAGTTTCGCCATTGATTAGCCTCATTACATAGTTACGCAGGTAAATATCGATTTAAAACGATTCAGTTATCTTGCGATACACTATTACACGCAATATAGATTAATGAATTGTTAAATATCACAAGATGCAAAATATCCGGAAGATAATCGCCCGCAAATGTCAGAATTGCAGGTCAGCGCTCACTTTCAACAATTTCCTGCAACGTAAACGGATGAAATTTAATCGTTATATTATCTCTGCTGACCGCCAGGGTCGGGTTCGGTAACCGCTCATTATCTGCATCTGCGCGCGGATGACTCTCTTTGATTATCACCCCGGACGGCAGCGGAGACGGCAGTAATGCCGCCGCGCGTTCAGTCAGTGTGGCAGGCTCTCCCGGCAGTACCAGTTCAACATGCTCCCATCCCTGATGTGCATACTGTTTGCCTTTCGGAAACGGCAGTTCAATCACCGGAATCTGCCAGTGCAACAGCGCGAGGGGCTGATGAAGCAAGAACAGATACACCGGGCGTCCGTTGATATTATTATCCGATAATACCGTTGCACACTGACGCAACCCTGCCACCCAGTGCTCTGCCAATTCAGTATCATGTGTGCGCAGTGAGATATGGTCTGCCTCATACGCGCTCAGATCTAACTGCAAATCATCAGCAAGCTGCTGTAATTTCCCGGCAAAAACCGGCAATTCCGCCACCAGCGCGGCAAGTGCCGTAATCTGTTCTGTGCTTTTCATTATGCTCACCTGTGAGAATTTACCACCCCGGAAAGGCGCTGATGGTAGCATGAGACCCCCTTTTTATGGTATAAAACCTCCCAAATTTCCCGACAACATCCCGCCCGGACGAGCCTGCTCATCCTCCGCTGTATCCGGTGTGTCATGTTGTTTTCTATATTAAGGTAATCCGGTGAATATTCAGGCAATTCTTTCCGATAAGATCCAACAGGCTCTTATCAGCGCGGGCGCACCACTTGATTGTGATGCCATCGTTAAGCAGTCTGCCAAAGTGCAGTTTGGTGACTACCAGGCCAATGGTGTCATGGCTGCGGCGAAAAAAATGGGCATGCAGCCCCGACAGCTCGCTGAGAAAGTAGTTGAACTGCTGGATCTGAACGGAATTGCTGACAAAACAGAGATTGCCGGACCCGGGTTTATCAATATTTTTCTCTCTCCTGCCTGGCTCTCGGCACAGCTTGAGGTTGCACTGGCAGATGAAAAACTGGGGCTGACCCCGGTTAAGCCGATGACCATTGCTATCGACTACTCTGCCCCGAACGTTGCCAAGCAGATGCACGTCGGTCACCTGCGCTCCACCATTATCGGTGACGCTGCGGCACGCACCCAGGAATACCTGGGTCATAATGTGATCCGCTGTAACCACGTCGGAGACTGGGGCACGCAGTTTGGTATGCTCATCGCTTACCTGGAAAAAATGCAGAATGAAGATGCCGCGGATATGGCGCTGGCTGATCTCGAAGTGTTTTACCGCGAAGCAAAAAAAATATTACGACGAAGATGAAGACTTTGCCGTACGCGCCCGTGGTTATGTGGTGAAATTACAGGGCGGCGATGAATACTGCCGTACTATGTGGCGCAAGCTGGTGGATATCACCATGCAGCAGAATCAGGAAACCTACAACCGTCTGAATGTCACTCTGACAGAAGATGATGTGATGGGTGAAAGTCTCTATAACGATATGCTGCCGGGCATCGTCAGTGACCTGATGGCACGCAAAATCGCGCAGGAAAGCGAAGGCGCGATCGTCGTTTATCTGGATGAATTTAAAAACAAAGAAGGCGACCCGATGGGGGTGATTATCCGCAAAAAAGACGGCGGATACCTCTACACCACCACTGATATTGCCTGCGCAAAATACCGCCACGATGTGCTGCACGCAGATCGCGTTCTCTATTATATCGACTCCCGCCAGCACCAGCATCTGATGCAGGCATGGACGATTGTCCGCAAAGCCGGCTATATCCCTCAGAGTATGACGCTGGAACACCACATGTTCGGGATGATGCTCGGCAAAGACGGCAAACCGTTCAAAACCCGTGCAGGTGGCACTATCCGTCTTTCTGATCTGCTGGATGAAGCGGTTGAACGCGCCGGAAAACTTATCCGCGAAAAGAACAGTGATATGGCAGAAGATGAACTGAAGCAGCTTGCGGAAGTCGTCGGTATTGGTGCGGTGAAATACGCTGACCTGTCAAAAAGCCGGACCACGGACTATATTTTCGACTGGGATAACATGCTCGCCTTTGAAGGTAATACCGCGCCCTATATGCAATATGCGTATACCCGCGTGGCATCCGTCTTTAAACGCGCCGGTATTGACAGTGCCTCACTGACACTGCCGATAATCCTCAATGATGACCGCGAGCGCCAACTTGCTGCGCGCCTGCTGCAATTTGAGGAAACCATTACCTCTGTTGCCCGTGAAGGTATGCCACACATGATGTGCAGCTACCTTTATGAACTGGCGTGTCTGTTCTCCGGCTTCTACGAGCATTGCCCTATTCTGGCAGCAGAAACAGAAGAACTGCGTCAGAGCCGCCTTAAACTGGCACTGCTGACTCAGAAAACCCTGAAAGCCGGGCTGGATACACTGGGTATCGGTACTGTCGAAAAGATGTAATATCATCCATACTGAAAAAGGGACCATCGCGGTCCCTTTTCTGTTTTTACTGCTCCGCTGCCACCGCACATTTACAGCAATACAATACACCCCGACTGCCGCAGTTTCTCAGCGACCGGAGGCTCCTTTGAAAATGCATTCCAGCGTAAATCCAGTTTTCGCAGGTTTGGTAAATCCGCCAGGCTGTCCGGCAGTGTACTCAGTTGATTAGCCCGTAAATCCAGGTGAGTCAGTGATGATAACCCGCTGAGATCGGCCGGTAATTCTGTTAATTTATTGAAGCGCAGATTGAGTGTCGTCAGATTATTCAGTGCACCGATTAACGGCGTAATGTAACTGACTTTATTATTGTTCAGATCGAGTATTTCCAGCGCAGACAGCGCTGCGATATCATCCGGTATTGATGTCACCGAATTATTCATCAGGTGAATTTCACGCGCCTTTTTCAGCCCGCTGACCGCCGCTGATAATTCTTTTATTTGATTGTTATATAGCCGGATTTCAATCAGTTCTGGCATCTGTAAGAACCACTCCGGCAGCGCCGTCAGTTTGTTGTCAGTCGCATTAAAATAAGTCAGTTTATGCAGCCCGGAAAAATCCGCCGGTAATGCAGAAAAACCATTCTCACTAAGATACAAAAACCGCAATTCATTCAGCGCACCAATTTCAGGTGCAACCTCCACGATATGGTTATGCCCCAAATCCAGCATTTCACAGCGGGTAAGCTGCGCAATCTGTGCCCGTATCTGTGTTATCTGATTACAGGAAAGGTTCAGCACCCGCAGATGATGATTCAGACACACCCCTGCCGGAAATTCACTGAGTTGATTATTATACGCACTGAGCGCCCGCAAGGCATAAGGTGGTGTGATAAAGGCATCTATTGACAGATGCCCGCCATTATCAAGGTTCAGTTCAGTATCAGACGTAATATTTTGGTGCAACATCAGGGAAGATCTCCGGCGTCAACAGGTACGGATTAGTTTTACAGATTAGTTTTCTGCTTCATGGTAACACTGTTGTCGCACGTCTATTTTATTTTGATATCCCGGACGCGAGATAGCCAGTGTTATCCTCCGCCTGACAAATAACAGGAGGTGTTATGATCGACGACAAGATATATTTTTCTGATGTAAAAATGAGCGGCGATATTGAGCTGACCACGGCGGCGGATAAATCAGTATATGGTTTTACCGGTGATAATGAGGCTGATACCAGCGCGCTGTTAACCAGTTTATTCCAGCTGCGTTATTTTTCTAACCGGGTTATTTATAATCAGCCGCGTACTGATGATATTCATCTGACGTTTAAACACTGTACTGAATATTCGCCGGTTGCACGGCAATTACACACCGACAATTATATTATCCCCGCCGGTGATGTCAAAAGTCGCTTTTTACCCTTTGTTCATGACGAAGCTGTAGTGTATCTCGCGCCTCCGGGTGATGGCATGTCTGTAACGATAAGAGATCCTGACCCGGATACTCAGATGCATTTATTACAACATTACGGCAATACGTCAGATCCGGGATTTATCTCCATGCCTATCTTAATTAATCGTATCAAAGACGGCTACAGTGAGTTTACGGATACCGAAAATCTGGCCGTGGTAGACGGTACGGTGTTTATCTGTATGCTGGAAAATCACCTGAATGCAGAATGGCTGGAACGTTGTATGTCATTACTGCAAGCTGTTTTCCCGAACACTATTTTTTATCTCACGACACAATCACCGGTTGTATTGTCACAACTGGAGGACGGTGAGGCATACCGCTTATTCCGTGATACGGATAATGTTGTCCGTTCGCAAAAACAGGTATAGAGACTCCCGCTTATTCCGGCGGTATCCTGACCGGACAAAGAGTATGGCTCGTCGGGAAATTGCCGGAATAACAGCCTGATGATAATTAGTTACACAAGTTTCCACCGGGATCTGCGTTCCCGGTGGAAACTGACGGTAGCACCCGTGAGTTTATCCCGGGCGATTTTCTGGTTTAATACAATACTGCCGTCAGTCATCCTGATACAAATCTGAAATAGGAGTGTCCATCAGCGCACTACAGGTCGCAATAATCTGACTGTCGGTAAAATAGGATTTTTTAATTGGAATTCCCCGATTCGGGTTACGGAAAAATACTACTTACACTTAACTTACATTTATATATTCTAAATAATTCGGGATGCATGTAGGCGACAAGCGAAGATAGACGAGTATACATACCGTTATTTTTCGGAGGAATTACCATCACGCTTGCTTATCAAAAAATCAATAAAAACTCTGAGGCGTAAAGGCATGAGTTTGTTACCCGGATACAAAATTGTATAAGGTCTGGTTGCACCACTGTAATCCTTTAATACTTCCACCAGGCGACCTGCTTTGATGTCCTCTTCGGCAAACAAGCGGTAAGATTGAAACAGCCCTGCTCCGTTAACAGCCAATGTTACTCCTGCCACCAAGTCTTCACTGCATCGGAAACTCCCTTTAGTATTGACCTCGCACAGACCTTCAGCAGTATTGAAAACCCAGGGTATGTTTATTCCGGTACTTGGTAATTTAAATTGAATGCAATCATGATATGCAAGGTCTTCTAATACCTGGGGGATCGGGCGGGAAGATAAATACTTTGGGGAAGCGATAATGATTAAGTCCAGATCCTCAAAATGCCTCGCAATTAATGATGAATCTGGTTGCTGTCGTACTCTGATGCTCATATCGTAACCTTCGCCAATAAAATCAACATTACGATTGCTTAGGTTTACGTCAAATAAAACATCCGGATATAAAGCCTTAAACTCGGTAAGTAACGGAAATATCCTGATATGACCATAAGTAACAGGCAGACTGATGCGTATTAATCCGGCTGGCTTATTTTGTCTTCCCATTACGCACTGTTCGGCATCAATTAATTGTGCCAGGGCTTGACTACACTGTTCAAAATACTGTTGCCCGGCATCGGTCAGGTTTACACGCCGGGTAGTGCGTGAAAATAGTTTTACCCCCATCCGGCTCTCCAGTCGTCCGATTGAACGACTCACGGCTGTTGGTGTTACACCTGCTTCAGCCGCAGCAATTGTAAAACTTTTATGCTCAGCTGCCAGACAGAACAGCTCGATGCTGCCTATCTGCATATCATTAAAATGTCTTTTCATTTATTACACCGTGTAATCATTTATGTTACATAAGTGCTATTTTTCTTACCTAATGTACCAAATATACTTAGCTTATTCCAGCCGCAGTAACACGGCTCAGTCACAACACATTTTATATAACGATTGGAGAAAAAAAATGCACGGAAACAAAGTTGCTATTGTAACAGGCGCATCTCAGGGTATCGGCAAATCAATAGTCACCGCATATCTCAATAAAGGGTATTCCGTCGTGGCGACATCCAGAAGTATTGAGCCACATGACAGTGACAATTTAATCGCTATCCCGGGCGATATTTCTTCAGCAGAAACCGTTGACCGGGTAATTGATGCCACATTAAAGAAATTTCGACGAATTGACACTTTAGTTAACAATGCTGGTGTATTTTTGACAAAACCATTTACGGAGTTTAACAGCGATGACTGGAATAAAAATATATCAACAAATCTCGGCGGTTTCTTTTACATTACTCAGCGGGCAATTGATCAAATGAAACAGCAACACGGTGGTCATGTTATACAGATAACGACCAGCCTGGTGGATCAGCCAATTAAAGGCGTTCCGAGTGTATTAGCATCTCTGACCAAGGGTGGATTAAATGCAGCAACCCGATCTTTAGCTATTGAGTATGCTGATGCCGGTATTCGTGTTAATGCCGTTTCCCCCGGGATTATCAGAACACCAATGCATCAGCAGGAAACTCATGATTTTTTCAATGCCCTGCACCCAATAGGCCGGATGGGTGAAATTGAAGATATTGTAAATGCAATTATCTTTTTAGAGGATTCTCCGTATATCACGGGTGAAATTCTGCATGTTGATGGCGGACAATCCGCTGGCAGGTGGTAATAGATATCAGTTAACAAAGAGCAGAAGCCAGAATTAATCAGCTAATTCTCCGCAATTAACGCCACCAACATAAATGAAGTAAGTACTGATAATTGGATTATACCCTTATCCATTCAAACTACAGGTTCGTTGGCTGTACTCAGCCAACCTGCATCTTGAATGACATCGGGTATAATCTGCCATATCACAAATAGTGTTAATTCAACCAGCCTGTTTTTTCATCCTTTTTGCTTTGGCTGCCTGCAACTGCATGGCAATTAACAGTAAGACCACCAGCACGACCGACAATATTAACAGTAAGGAATAGAAGCCGTTCCACTGGTAATTTTCAATCACTTTTGACAGCGGATATCCGGCAACAGATGCCCCGATATACGCAAATAAGCTGACAAACCCGGTAGATGCACCAGATGCATATTTATGGGAGTTTTCAGCCGCCGCCATCGCGATTAAAAATTGTGGTCCGAAAATAAAGAAACCGGTCATAAAGAAAAGTGCCGAGAAAACGTATTTATTGTCAATCGGTACCGCCCATAAACACAGAGCAGAAATAACGATCCCGAGAGTATAAATAACGTTCATCTGTGAACGGTTACCTTTGAATATTAAGTCTGATCCCCAACCTGCAATAATCGCACCAAAAAAACCACCGATTTCAAACATCATTACAGTGGCATTAGCAGTTAATAAGTCATAGTGGTGCGTTTCAATCAGATATAAGTTACCCCAGTCGTTGATGCCGGTACGGATGATATAAATCACCGAATAAGAGAGCGCCAATACCCAGATTATCTTATTTTTAAAGATATATTCTTTAAGGATAGTCCAGCGGGACAGCCCCATACCTTGTTCTTCGTGCGCAATTTCCACCTGGTCGTCACGCCATTCACCGACAGTCGGTAAACCCATTGAGCGCGGGCGGTCACGCAGGAAAATACAGAGGAACACCCCGACAATAATGGCAATAATACCCGGGATTATCATCCCGTAGCGCCAGCCTAACCACAGCGCCACACTGCCTGAAAGGATCGGGATAATCGCCCCGCCGATATTATGAGACGTATTCCAGATAGACCACCAGAAACCCCGTTCATTGCGCGAATACCAGGTATTCAGTATTTTAGAGCACGGTGGCCATCCCCAGCCCTGGAAGAACGCATTAACCATCCACAATGCAATAAATAACGGAATTGATGAGGTTAAACCAAACAGAATATTCACCACACCGGTCATAATCAGACCAAGTCCCATAAACCAGCGCGGATTAGAGCGGTCACCGATAATACCGGACAGAAACTTTGATGCGCCGTACGTTAAATAGAATGCGGTCCCCACCATCCCGATATCACCTTTGGTGATCCCGAGATCTGCCAGCATTTCCGGCATAACGAAGTTAAAGCTTTTCCGGGTGAAATAAAATACGGCGTAACCGATATAACTCACGATCATCAGATGTAAACGCCAATACCGATATGTTTTATCAATCTCGGGTTTACTCATGGTAACCGGTTTATCCGGCGATTCAGTAAATAGTGCCATTACGTTCTCCGCGCTGTAATAATAGGTTTTATAAATTGTTGCCAATAAATACCATTGTTTATAGAGCGGACTGTTTTAATACAGTGGGATAAATAAAGACGTGATGGTATTCAAGCTATAGTGTAAATAGGGCTATTCGCCTGAATAATGTCCGCGTTCAGTGAAATATGATTTTTCTTTATTATGAGTCAACACTGACCCATCGCGGATAATTATATTATTATTCCCGTAATGATATGATGATTCTCTGTCAGAGTTGCATTTGACGACGCTTTTACTGATATTTTAGTGTAACTATTTTAATTTTTTAGCTGAATCGATAAACCAAAAAGAAAATTTTTATTTAATTCGTTTAAAATCAAAATGATAAAGAAGAATAATCTAAAATCAACCCGTTAATAACATTAATATATTAATGTTATTAACGCCGGATCAAAAAAACCGGCGCCTGATAACAGGTGCCGGTTTCCGGTTTGATTAATATGATTTAATCAGGCTTATAAACCGCGTTGTGCAAAGTCCCGCAGACGAAAGCCCAGTGCATAGAGTGCCGCAAAATAGGCAGTCGCCCCTGCTATCACCACACCTATCAGGCGCAGCATACGCAGTGTCATACCATCCTGTGACCATTCCGGCAGCACATACAGCATCCCCAGCAGAACCACGACCATAAACAACATCGCGATAACCAGTTTCAGGAAGAATTTTCCCCAGCCCGGCAATGGCGTGAAGATATCCTGTTTGCGCAGTTGCCAGTATAGTAAAGAGGCATTAAAGCAGGCCCCGATCCCGATAGACAGCGCCAGACCGGCATGTTTAAAGGGTCCGATAAACACGAGGTTCATTAATTGGGTCAGGATCAGTGTGGCAATGGCTATTTTTACCGGCGTTTTAATGTTCTGGCGGGAATAGAAACCCGGCGCCAGCACTTTAATGACAATCATACCCATCAGCCCGACACAATATGCCATCAGCGCCTGCTGCGTCATCAGTGCATCAAAACTGGTGAAATTTTTGTACTGGAACAGACTGACAGTCAGTGCTTCTGCCAGAATTGCCAGCGCCACCGCACACGGCAGAGCCAGCAGGAAACACAGGCGCAGCCCCCAGTCCATCAGCTTGCGGTACTCTGTGGTATCCCCTTTGGTGAAACTTTTCGCCAGTGACGGCAGTAAAATTGTACCCAGCGCAACACCCAGCACACCAGACGGCAGCTCCATCAGGCGATCGGCGTAATACATCCAGGAGACGGAGCCGGACACCAGAAACGAGGCAAAAATCGTGTTGATTATCAGGGAAATCTGACTGACTGACACCCCGAGAATAGCCGGTCCCATCAGTCTCATCACCCGCCAGACACCGCTGTTGCGAAATGAGATCCGCGGTAACACCAGCATACCGATTTTTTTCAGGTGCGGAAGCTGATAGGCAATCTGCAATACGCCGCCGACCAGTACCGCCCACGCCATCGCCATAATCGGCGGGTTAAAATACGGCGCGGCAAACAGGGCAAAACCTATCATACTGACGTTAAGCAACGTCGGCGCAAATGCCGGAACAGAAAACCGGTTCCAGGTGTTAAGTATCCCGCCTGCCAGTGAGGCAATAGAAATCAGAAAGATATAGGGGAAAGTCACCCGCAGCAGATCTGTTGTCAGGACGAATTTATCCTGATCATCAACGAAACCGGGGGCGGTGATATAAATAATCCACGGCGCGGTGAATATACCGATAACCGTCACTACCGCCAGGATCAGTGTCAGCATCCCGGAAACATAGGCGATAAAGGTTTGTGTCGCCTCTTCGCCCTCCTGCGTTTTGTATTCCGATAAAATCGGTACAAATGCCTGGGAGAATGCCCCCTCAGCAAAGATTCGCCGTAACAGATTAGGCAGTTTAAAGGCGACAAAGAAGGCATCGGCTGCCATCGACGCCCCGAAAATCCGGGCAATAATTGCATCGCGGATAAAGCCGAGTACACGCGAGAACATCGTCATCGAGCTGACTGCGGCGAGAGATTTCAATAAATTCATGCTGAGTGTGCTGGTCAGATAACAAGGGCGGAAATAGTATCACGTTAATGCGGGCGGGACAGAAAAACCCGCCGTTAACGTGGCTTTACCCAATCCCGGGTGGTCAGTACGGTCAGAACATGGTCACGCCACTGCCCGTTGATCATCAGATAATCTTTCGCATAGCCCTCTTTTTCAAACCCGAGGCGCGTAAGAAGTTGCCCGCTGCGCTGATTATGCGGCATATAATTTGCCATGATGCGGTGCATACCCTGCTGGCGCTGCATAAAACGGATGGTCGGCTCCAGCGCTTCCTGCATATAATGTTTTCCCTGCCATTTTTCACCAAGTGAGTAACCCAGATAACAGGCAAAAAAGACACCGCGGATAACATTACTGTAATTTGCCACTCCCATGACTTCATTTTCTTCCGGATCCAGCAGCAGAAAATGAAATGCGCTTCCCTGACGGTGCATATCCGTCATCAGTTGCAGGCGGGAAGACCAGCCGGAAGGATGATAATGGCTGCGGTCGCGGATGGGCTCCCAGGGTTTTAGATACGCTTCATTTTCACAATAATATTCACTGATACGGTGCGTATCCCGTTCATGTGCCAGGCGGACAACCAGTCTGTCTGTCGCAAAACGAACCAGCGGAGTGTTAGCGCGATAGCCGAACAGCATAATCCCTCACTCAGAGAACCCGGTTAAAGCAGGCTTAACAACGGTTCGTCGATAAAAAAATATCATACTGAATCCGCTATCTTAATAACTGCATTCAGTAGAGAATAAAGACGATTATCATCTCCCTTTTTTCTTTCCCTTTCAACGTTTAATGTGGTGTTTAATGTCACTCGTCAGACAAGCCCGTACACTGGGTAAATATTGGTTGCTCGCGGACAATTTACTGGTTGTTCTCGGGTTCTTTGTGGTCTTTCCGCTGATATCCATCCGTTTCGTTGAACAACTGGGCTGGGCCGGGATTGTGGTGGGCTTTGCGCTGGGGCTGCGCCAGTTAGTCCAGCAGGGGCTGGGGATTTTCGGCGGCGCAATTGCTGACAGATTTGGTGCCAAGCCGATGATTGTTATCGGCATGTTTCTGCGCGCCGGCGGATTCGCACTGATGGCAATGGCGGATGAGCCCTGGATACTCTGGCTCTCCTGCGTACTGTCCGCTCTCGGCGGTACCCTGTTTGATCCGCCGCGTACCGCGCTGGTGATAAAACTGACCCGCCCGTATGAACGCGGTCGTTTTTATTCTCTGCTGCTGATGCAGGACAGCGCCGGTGCGGTAATTGGTGCGCTGCTCGGCAGTTGGTTACTGATGTATGATTTCCATCTGGTCTGCTGGGTCGGCGCGGGTATTTTTGTGATAACCGCGCTGTGTAATGCCTGGCTGCTGCCCGCGTACCGCATCTCCACCACCCGCACACCGATTAAAGAAGGGATGTCCAGGGTACTCAATGATAAAATTTTCTCCCGTTATGTATTAACGCTGACCGGCTATTTTATTCTGTCGGTTCAGGTGATGCTGATGTTCCCGATTATCGTCAATGAGCTGGCGGGCACACCGGCGGCGGTTAAATGGATGTACGCGATTGAAGCCGCCCTGTCACTGACGCTGCTTTATCCGCTGGCACGCTGGAGTGAAAAACATTTCCGGCTGGAAACCCGCCTGATGGCCGGGCTGTTTCTGATGAGCCTGAGTATGTTCCCGGTCGCCCTGACTCATTCACTGCATCTATTGTTTGTGATTATAGGTTTGTTTTACTTTGGTTCGATTATTGCCGAGCCTGCGCGTGAGACACTGAGTGCTTCGCTGGCCGATCCGCGCGCACGCGGCAGTTACATGGGTTTCAGCCGTCTGGGGCTGGCATTCGGCGGCGCTATCGGCTATACCGGCGGCGGCTGGCTTTACGATCTCGGTAAAGAAATGCAATTACCGGAACTTCCATGGTTTTTACTCGGTACAATCGGTCTTATTACGCTGTTCACTCTCTACCGCCAATTTAACCCTAAAAAAGTCAGCCCGGCGGTATTACCGGAAAATTAACCGGCATTGTGATTTTTATCATAGCGTTAACACCCAACGTCATTCAAATTGGAGACGTATTCAACAGGAGATGCCGATGAGAATGTTCCTCTGCGTTGCCGCATTAGTGTCGGCAACGGTTTTAACAGGCTGCGATAAATTAACCGAAATCAGTGTCAGCGAAGAGACCATAAACAGTGCCATTGCTGATAAAATTCATCTGACAAAACGCATTGGTGTGGACGGTGTGGCAGATGCGGATTTCACACTGGAAAAGCTGCTGGTTGAAATTGGCCGCGAAGAGCCCGGAAAAGTAAAATTAAATGGTATTGGCTCACTGAAGCTGGTATCTCTGTTCGGTTCGCGTGATTTTACCATTTCGATGACACTCAGCGCCGCCCCCTATTTTGATGCCGGAAGCGGATCTATTTATATGCGTGATATTGAAATCACCAATTACAGCCTGAACCCGGACAAATGGGATACGCTGATTTCCGCCCTGATCCCCTACCTTAACAGCACGCTGAGCACTTTCTTTGATATCACCCCGGTCTATGTGCTGAACAGCGAAAATACCGCCGAAGCCGCAGCCAAAAAATTCGCCAAAGGAATTGAAATCAAACCCGGACGGATAGTTATTCCGTTAACTGAGTGATATTCCATAAAAGTTTTTAATTGTGCGACGAAACAATTAAGTTACTGAATTATGATGCCGTTACTTACGAAAACGGCATCCGCTTCAGGTTTGCAACGAAACCGGTCTGCCCCACCTTCTTCTGTTCATCCTGTTTTCAGTACGGTAAGCCGATTTTTTTAATCACCCGCCCTCTGTGCTGCATAAAATTAATTTCTGGTTCGCAATAGGATTGCCCGCATTCTTTATTACTATTTTTAATGCGTTAACTCACAATTTATAAACAAAATTCATACACATCTTCATCTGTTCAGTAACATCATAAAATGAATTTATTTGTGATAAGGATTGTCTGATGCTGACGCTGATTGGATTACTGATCATTATTGCCATTGTCACCCTGCTGATGACCGGCAAAACCAGCCCTGTTATAGCAATGTCGGTGGTTCCGTTGCTTGGCGCACTGTTAGCGGGCTACTCTCTGACTGAAATCTCTGCTTTTTTTGACTACGGAATAAAAAAAGTGGCTAATGTCGCCACTATGTTCCTGTTTGCTATTCTGTTTTTCAGCATCATGAAAGACTTACATATTTTTAATCCTTTTATCCGCCTGATGGTCAGCCTGACACGCGGCAATGTGGTGATTGTCGCGATGGTCACTGCACTTGTTGCGGCAGTTGTGCATCTGGACGGCTCGGGCGCGGCAACATTTCTGATTATCATTCCGGCGTTCCTGCCGCTTTACCGGCGGCTGGGCATGAGCCCGTATCTGATGCTGCTGCTGATGTGCCTGAGTATGGGGGTGATGAATATGGTGCCGTGGGGCGGACCACTGGGACGGGCATCCGCCGTTACCGGAATCCCGGCCGCCGAATTATGGCAGCCGCTGATACCTGTGCAAATCATCGGGATTGTGGCATCCGTTCTGGTTGCCGGTCTGTTCGGACTGCGTGAGAAGCGCCGCATTGCGCGGGCTGCGCAGTTCGGTACCACACCTTATGAGCAGGACTCTCTGCTGAAACTGTTTGATGAAGAGAGCCATGATACCGGCACGGAAAAACCACAGCGGTTTCTTCTCAATATCAGCCTGATCCTGCTGGCGATTGTCTGCCTTGCGCTGGGCTGGTTATCGGCACCGTATATCTTTATGCTCGCCCTTTCCGCCGCCCTGGTACTGAATTATCCAAAACCCAAAGATCAGGTTGCTGTGATAAACCACCATGCGCCACAAGCATTATCTATGGCCGCCATTATTCTTTCCGCCGGGGTATTTCTCGGGGTTATGGATAAAGGCGGAATGCTGGAGTCAGTGGCGCGGGATCTGCTGCTTATTATTCCGGAAAATCTGGTCGCACAGTTTCATATTATTATCGGGCTGATAGGCGTTCCGCTGGATATTTTCACCAGCACCGATGCGTATTATTTTGCCCTGCTGCCGATTGTGCGGGATATCGTGGCGTCTGCGGGTATTCCGCCGGCTGATGTGGTGTATGCGATGGCTATCGGTAATAACGCGGGGACATTTGTCAGCCCGTTCTCACCTGCGGTCTGGCTCGCAGTGGGTATTGCGGGCGTGGATATGGGTCGCCATCTGCGCTATTCCTTTCTCTGGATCTGGCTGTTCAGTTTAGTCACCCTCGCTGCCGGTTGGTTGCTGGGTTTGTTCTGAACAACGTGGGTATGGCGGAAAATGATCAAAAAGCCCGGTGATTAAACCGGGCTGTTTCAGCATGATGTGACAACGTCACGAATTAATTATTATCTTCGCCGCCATCATTCTCTTCACTTTCACACTCTTCAGTATCACCGGCATCTTCCTGACTTTCCGCCAACTCTTCCCACAGCCCGGCAAGGGCTTCACGGGTCAGAACCGCCAGGGTGCGGTAAAATGCAGATTGTGCATGTGCCTCAGTCTTACCCAGAAAACTGTCACTCCACGGCAACAGATAATCGGCAAACAGGGCTGTCTGTGCGCTGACTTCATCTTCCTGTGACTGATCTTCCAGCCAGGAGGCTGCCAGCAACAGTGCGCCGAAACTGTCTGAAGCGGCATCCGGTACCGTCATGCCGCGCTCACTTAAAAACTGGCGGACATCATTTTCCGGCTCACCGGTGTAGTCAGAACGGTGTACAGCAACCGCGCCATCAGTAAACAACTGCTGATAGTCTGCCGTCAGTACGGCGCTGTCACACTGCTCTGCCAGACGTATCAGCAATGCATCCTGCTCCAGCGGCCAGTGCGCTTTTAGCTGTCCCTGTTTAATCATATTCAGTACCGGCAACAGTACAGGATCTGACGGCGGGCGGTTAAACAGGGTTCCGAGCAGGCGGCAAACCAGTGAAAATTCATTCATACATCAAATCCTTATTACATAATTTGCCGCTATTGTCCGGATTGCTGTTATCTCTGTAAAGAATTAATAGCCTAATTCCATATTCACCACGCCTTGCGGCGCCTCGCCCCGCTCGATCCGTTCAATATTGGCGGCAATCGCTTTCATGGCTTCTGCCGGAATAGTAAAGGCAGCAATATGCGGCGTAACATCCACACGCGGGTGCGTCCAGAACGGGTGCATTTCCGGTAACGGCTCGGTAGCAAACACATCCAGGCTGGCACCGGCAATCTGCCCGTCATCAATCGCTTCCAGTAAATCGTTCTCGACAAGATGCGATCCGCGCGCCAGGTTAATAAGATAAGAACTCTGAGGCAGTTTACTGAACAGTGACTGATTGAGTATTCCGCGGGTCTGCGGCGTATCCGGCAGCAGGTTAATCAGCAGACGGCTGTGGCTGAGGAATTCATCCAACTGGTCATCACCGTGAAAACTGGTGACGCCCGGAATTTGTTTGGCAGTCCGGCTCCAGCCATGTACTTTAAAACCAAATTCAATCAGTTTTTCCGCCACAGCGCGACCCAGTACGCCCGTACCCAGTACACCGATTTCAAATTCATCAACGGTAAACGCCGGTTGTGCTTTCCAGATCCGCTGCTCCTGCTGACGTTTATAGATATCCATTTTGCGGAAGTACCAGAGCGCTTTGACCGCAGCATACTCCTGCATCTGCGCGCCCATCCCGGTATCTTCCAGACGCACCACCGGCACACCGGCGGGCAATGTGCCCGGGTTCGCCTGCTCCTGCTTCAGAATGGCATCCACTCCTGCGCCCAGCGCAAAAATACCTTTCATGGCGGTTCTGTTCGCCAGGCATTCATGAGGCGGCAACCAGACCAGGGCATAATCAGCCGGCTGATTATCACCCGGCTGCCATTTGCGGATAGTCGCCTGCGGCAGATATTTTTTCATGCCGTTTATCCACAGATCGGAATTAAAAAAAGGATGGTAGAAAATGATATTCATGCAGCGCTCCTCTGTTTTTTTACCAGCCTGATAGCAATCCTTACATAATTCAAGCCCGGACTGATTTTCACGCTGTTAAAATGTTGTTATTGTTAACTGACCTGCATAATTTCCGGGTATCCGGTCAATCGGCAAAAATATTTTTATGATTGTTTTTCATACAACAGGTCATCACCCCCGGCAGCTTTCGCTGTGTAAATCGCCAATGTGCTGATTTTTTTAGTTAAACGCGCGAAAAAATACGTTTTTTTTTCATGTGCTGTATTGACGCATTACGTCGCTTCCCCTATAGTTACGCCCCGTTGCAGCGAGATATCAATGCAGCAGAAGTACACCGGTGAGATGTCCGAGTGGCTGAAGGAGCACGCCTGGAAAGTGTGTATACGAGAAATCGTATCGAGGGTTCGAACCCCTCTCTCACCGCCACATTAAGAGAAACGCCTGTTGAGCAATCAGCAGGCGTTTTTCATTTTATACCCTTATTCATTCAAACTGCAGGTTCGTTAGCTGCACTCAACCAGCCGGGTTACATACTGATGTATGCTCCCCGTCTGTTTTCCCTTGCCGCCTGCCTGCATCCTGGATGACGTTGGGTATATTTTGTTTTTGATTTAATCTTAATACCCTCTATCCTGCCTCATTTGATGTATCTCAGCGTAATTTATCTTTATTTTGCGTACACTATTGTACTTTGGCGTCTGTTTCTTCTCTCATTCATATAGCTAAAGGTGACAATTGTCCCGAAATGAAAATATCAATGTTTAAAGGATTACCTCTTTTTTCTGCACTAATTGACTCATGCCGGAATCAGCCTTATTCCGCAACCCGCTTACTCAAAGATACCATTGCCGGTATTACAGTCGGGATAATTGCTATCCCGCTCGCTATGGCGCTGGCTATCGGCAGCGGTGTTGCCCCTCAGTACGGCCTGTATACGGCGGCTGTCGCCGGTATTGTGATTGCCGTAACCGGTGGCTCCCGTTTCAGTGTCTCAGGCCCCACGGCCGCCTTCGTGGTTATCCTTTATCCCGTTTCCCAGCAATTTGGTCTGGCCGGTTTGCTTATTGCCACACTTATGTCAGGGTTTATCCTGCTCGCGATGGGGCTGGCACGTTTCGGCAAGCTTATCGAATATATCCCCATCTCTGTGGTACTCGGTTTTACCTCGGGGATTGCTATTACCATTGCCACCATGCAGGTAAAAGATTTTTTCGGGCTGACACTTGAGCATGTGCCTGAAAACTATGTGGATAAAGTCGTCGCGCTCTCAGGTGCTATGCCGACTATCCATCTTGCGGATACCTTAATCGGTCTGACCACACTACTGGTGCTGATTTACTGGCCTAAACTCAAAGTCCGCCTGCCGGGACACCTTCCTGCGATTATCGCCGGGATGCTGGTCATGGTTATCCTGTCATTCTTTGATCTGGATGTCGCCACCATCGGCTCACGCTTTAGTTATACCCTGCCGGACGGCACACAGGGCGCGGGAATCCCGGCGATTCTGCCGCAATTTGTTCTGCCGTGGAACTTACCCGCACCTAATGGCGCTCCTTTTGATTTGAGCTGGTCAACCATTGCCGCCCTGATGCCCGCCGCGTTTTCAATGGCCATGCTGGGCGCGATTGAATCCCTGCTTTGTGCCGTCGTGCTGGACGGTATGACCGGGAAAAAACATAACTCCAACGGGGAGTTGCTCGGTCAGGGGCTGGGAAATATCGCCGCACCGTTCTTCGGCGGGATAACCGCGACTGCCGCTATTGCCCGCTCTGCGGCTAACGTGCGCGCCGGGGCTACCTCTCCTGTTTCCGCTATTGTTCACTCCCTGCTGGTTCTGCTGACGCTGCTGGTGCTGGCGCCTGTGCTCTCTTATCTGCCGCTCGCCGCTATGTCTGCGCTGCTGCTGATGGTTGCATGGAACATGAGTGAAGCCGCTAAAGTGATTGAGTTAATCCGCCGCGCACCGAAAGACGATATTATCGTGCTGCTGCTGTGCATGAGCCTCACGGTGCTGTTTGATATGGTGATCGCCATCAGTGTCGGGATTGTCCTTGCCTCTCTGCTGTTTATGCGCCGTATCGCGAATATGACCCGCCTGAGTGAATCACCGTTCACCAATAACGACAAAGGGTTATTGGTTGTCCGCGTCAATGGTCCGTTGTTCTTTGCCGCGGCTGAGCGTATTTTTGATGATCTTAAAGTAAAAAGTGCCGGTTATCATACTATTGTCATGCAATGGGATGCAGTACCGGTACTCGATGCCGGTGGACTGAAAGCCTTCCGCCGCTTTATCGATGAAGCCGGTGTTGATACCCATATCGTGGTATGTGATATTCCGTTCCAACCACTGAAAACCCTGGTGCGGGCGCAAATTGTCCCTGTAGATAATAAAATCAGTTTCTTCCCGACTGTAACAAAAGCGCTGATTGACCTTGATCTGATGGACGGTGTGATTTCTGAGCCCTGATTGCAGGGCAGCACAAGAAATATGATACTGAGCATAGCGGCGGGCAAAAAGCACCGCCGCTATGAAAATGCAGAAATGAGGAAAAGTGATATGGCGATATTCAGATTACCGTTTATTAACTGGCTTATCCTCAACGGGCTGGCAGCGGGCTGGCTGTATCTTAAAGGCGGGCTGATATTTCAGTTCAGTAGCTGGACAGGCATTCTTGCCCTGCTTACAGGGCTGGAAAGTCTCGGCTGGATTGGTGCAGCGCTGGTGTATTTCCGCCACCACAACACCACGGTGAATCCACTCGGGGAGGCAACCAGCCTTATCACCGGCGGGCCGTTCCGGCTGTCACGCAACCCGGTGTATCTGGCGCTGACAACCGCCTGTATCGGGTTCGCTTTATTAACGCATTCCTTTTATTTTCTGGTTGCCGGGCTGATTTTCTGGCTGATAACCGATTTGTTCAGCATCCCGCAGGAGGAACAATTTCTTGCCGGACGCTTTAAAGAACAATGGACACAGTATTGTCAGCAGACCCGCCGATGGCTTTAGCATCACACGCACTGCCCTGACCGCCGTGTTCTGACAGATACTGCCAGAGTCCGTTCATACCGTGCCAGTGATTGCTGCACCAGTCAGGAGCCAGCAACGTCGGATACCGCGCGCTGGCGCAAATGCGGTGATAAACCACCTCGCGCGGTGTACGGCGGATCATCTCACCGGCAATATGAATATAGTCTTCCAGAGAAATAGTCGGTAAGCGCCCTGCGCGCCAGGCTTTTGCCATAGTACTGCCCTCCACAATATGCAGCGGATGCAGCTTGATGCCTTCTGTCCCGGTTTCCAGCACGCGTTCAAGAGTAACCAGATTGTCCTGCGCGGTTTCTCCCGGCAACCCGACAATCAGGTGGCAGCAGACATTCAGTCCGCGCGCCCGGGCAGCACGGGTTGTTGCCTGATAACAGGCAAAATCATGCCCGCGGTTAATGCGTCTGAGAGTTTTATCATGCGCGGTCTGCAATCCCAGCTCAAGCCACACTTCATAACCCTGCTGCTGATAATACTGCAACAGATCCAATACCGCTTCCGGTACACAATCCGGACGGGTGCCGACACACAGTCCCACCACATCCGCCTGAGTCAGTGCGGATTCATACATCTGACGTAACAGTTCAACTTCTGCGTATGTGCTGGTGTATGCCTGAAAATAAGCAAGATAGCGTTTTGCGCGGGTGATTTTTCCGGACTGCTGATTAAGCTGATCCTCAATAGAATCATACTGTGTGTTTTCATCAGCAAATGAGGCAACATTGCAGAACGTGCAGCCGCCGCGCCCGAGGGTGCCGTCGCGGTTAGGGCAGCTGAAACCGCCGTGAAGGGTAATTTTATGGATTTTTTCGCCATAACGGCGCTGAAGGTCAGCGCCGAACATGTTTACAACATCATGAAGCTGCATCTGTTCTTATTTTTCAGTATCCAGTACAGGGAAGCTTTTTACCAAATCATCAATCGCTTTTATCTGTTGCAGGAACGGCTCCAGTTTTGCCAGCGGCAGTGCAGACGGACCATCACAACGCGCATTATCCGGGTCCGGATGCGATTCCAGGAAAAGACCGGCAAGACCCACCGCCATTCCGGCACGCGCCAGTTCCGCAACCTGACCACGACGACCGCCTGATGCAGCACCAAACGGGTCACGGCATTGCAGTGAATGCGTTACATCAAAGATAACCGGACAGCCGCCGGAGGCTTTTTCCATCACTTTAAAGCCCAGCATATCGACAACCAGATTGTCATAACCGAAGTTTGCACCACGATCACATAAAATGATCTGGTCATTGCCGCCTTCACGGAATTTATCCGCAATATTACCAACCTGCCCCGGGCTGATAAACTGAGGTTTCTTGATATTAATGACCGCACCGGTTTTCGCCATCGCTTCCACCAGATCAGTCTGACGGGCTAAGAATGCCGGTAACTGGATAACATCAACAACTTCAGACACCGCCTGTGCCTGGCTTGCTTCATGAACATCCGTGATCGTTTTGACACCAAATGTGGCTTTGATTTCTTCAAAAATCCGCATTCCTTCCTCAAGACCCGGACCACGGTATGAATTGATAGAAGAGCGGTTAGCCTTATCAAAAGAGGCTTTGAACACATAAGGAATATTCAGCTTCTGCGTGACGGTAACGTAATGTTCGCAGATTTTCATCGCCAAATCGCGGGATTCGAGTACATTCATTCCGCCGAACAGGACAAACGGCAACTGATTGCCGACACGGATATCCCCGATATTTACGATTTTCTGTTGCATGCTATAACCTTCTGACAGAGTCAATTATACCCTTATTCATTCAAACTGCTGGTTCGTTGGAGGCGGGAAGCCAGCCTGCAATTTGAATGACGTTGGGTGTATATTGCGTTTATGGAAACGGTAAAAACAGCGCCCGCTATTTAATGCAGAACCATTTAGTGCAGAACGATGTGCTGCTGCTCATAGGTATGGATCTGCATTTTTATCATCTCAGACACCGGGTCTTTCGGGCACTGCTCAACAAAATAATTCAGGTCTGAAATCGCGATATGGCTGCAATCCAGCTGTGCATATATCAGGCCGCGATCGCGGATTTCATAAGGGTCATCCGGATCAAACAGTAAAATGGTTTCGCTGACTCTCAGCGCCTGCTCCATTTTTTTCTCTTCCATCAGGGAAACTTTAATACTCTCAAGATACTTGCGCACCACATGACTGTTTTCGGCCTCTTCCAAATCCCCGCCGGTCAGATGCTGTGCCGGACTGAGTGTGCCTTTTATCCAGACATCCAGCGTGTGCTGATCCAGTATTTCGCCGTTAATCGGATTAATAAACAGCGTTTCTTCTTCCAGATCCGCACGCAGAATCAGCTGAGTAGGAAAAACAACCGGCGCAACCGGCAGCCCGACGGACTGAGCAAGATGGATAAACAAGATCCCGAGTGAAACCGGCGAGCCGCGCTGTGTGCGCAAAACGGTGTCCAGCCAGAGGGTGTCAGACAGGGAATACACACCGCTGGCACCACCAAACTGCCATTTCTGGTAAAAGAGTGTGATGAGTGTCTGTAAACAGGTGCGGTCATCCGCTCCCGGCGGAAGGCGTTTACGGGCCTGACGGATAAGTTCATTGATATGCAATTCAGCCTGCGGCTGATCAAAATCAGGGCGGACAGTTTTTAACGCTAACAGAATACCGTTCAGTAACGACGCCCCATTGAACTCAAAATCGGCAATGCTTTTCATTTCTCTTCCCGTTGACCTAAAGTAACCCGCTCATTTCCACCATAATCGCGGCGGGTTTCCACCCGGCAAAATCCGTTTTTCCGGAACAGTTCACGGACGGCATCACCCTGCCGCCAGCCATGCTCCACGACTAACCACCCGCCGGATTGCAGATAATCTGATGACGCCTGCGCAATATCAGCTAAATCGGCAAGCCCGTTCTGTCCCGCAACCAGTGCGCTGCGCGGCTCGAAACGGACATCACCCAGTGCCAGATGTTCATCATTTTCATCAATATAAGGCGGGTTACTCACTATCATAGCAAATTGATGGATCGCCAGTGAAGCAAACCAGCAACTTTCTTTAAAGGAAACATTATTAAGTGCCAGCTGAGTGGCATTGAGACGTGCCAGTTCCACCGCACCGGGCTGAATATCCACCCCGGTGACAGTACAATCCGGGCGTTCGGATGCCAGCGCCAGCGCAATAGCCCCGGTGCCGGTGCCAAGATCGAGAATATCACAGGCACCCGCAGGCAGCAGCTCAAGTGCGGCTTCCACCAGACATTCGGTATCCGGACGCGGAATAAGTGTTGCCGGTGATACCTGTACCGGGAGCGACCAGAATTCACGTGAGCCGGTGATATATGCTACCGGCTCACCCTGTTCACGCCTTATCAGCAGCGATTCAAGGCGCTGCTGTTCATCATCACTCAGTGCAGTTTCATCAAATGCAAAAATATAGCTGCGGCTGCGCCCGGTAACATGCCCGAGCAAAATCTCCGCATCGCGTTTCGGGCTGTCACTGTGACAAAGACGTGTGATTGCGGCCGCCAGCCAGGTACGGAAAGTCATCAGTCCTGATCAGACAGCGCCGCGAGCTGATCTGCCTGATATTCATTAATCAGTGGCTGGATAAGCGCATCCAGCTTACCTTCCATCACTTCATCCAGGCGGTAAAGGGTCAGGTTGATGCGGTGATCAGTTACGCGCCCCTGCGGGAAATTATAGGTGCGGATGCGGTCAGAACGATCACCGGAGCCGAGCAGATTACGCCGCTCAGAAGCTTCCGCTTCATGGCGTTTTGCCTCTTCCGCCGCTTTGATACGTGCCGCCAGCACAGACATGGCTTTGGCTTTATTTTTGTGCTGCGAACGTTCGTCCTGGCACTCAACAACAATCCCGGACGGAATATGGGTAATACGGATAGCGGAGTCGGTGGTATTAACGTGCTGACCACCGGCACCGGATGAACGGAAGGTATCAATACGCAGATCCGCCGGGCTGATATCCGTTAACTCGGCTTCCGGCACTTCAGCCAGTACCGCGACAGTACAGGCGGAGGTATGAATACGTCCCTGTGACTCGGTTTCCGGTACGCGCTGCACACGGTGACCGCCGGATTCAAACTTCATTGTTCCGTAGGCATTATCACCGACGACTTTGAAAACAATCTCTTTATAACCGCCGTGTTCGCCGTCGTTGCTGTTCATTATTTCAATTTTCCAGCGGCGGGCTTCGGCATAACGGCTGTACATCCGGAATAAATCACCGGCAAACAGAGCAGCTTCATCCCCGCCTGTACCGGCGCGGATTTCCAGGAAGCAGTTGCGTTCATCATCCGGGTCTTTCGGCAGCAATAAAACCTGCAATTCCTGCTCTGAGGTTTCATTGCGCAGTTTTGCGTCTTTCAGCTCTTCTTGCGCCATCTCCTTCATTTCAGGATCATCAAGAAGCAATTGCGCGGTTTCGATATCATCCTGAATAGCCTGCCAGGTTTCAAAACACTTCGCAACATCGGATAATTGCGCGTATTCTTTTGATAAGGCACGGAATTTATTTTGATCAGCGATAACATCGGCGTCCGCAAGATGCGCCTGAATTTCTTCGAAACGTTCTTTTAATGCTTCCAGCTTTGCGACAATAGAAGGCTTCATTCGTAGTCTGCTACCTTAAAATAATAATAGAGGAAATTAATGGTGCTCCAGCCCGAGGCTGTCGCGTAACAGTGTCAGACGCTCAGTGTCACCGTCACCGGCAGCTTCCCGGAGTGATTTGGTCGGTGCGTGGATAAGGCGGTTGGTCAGTTGCTGTGTCATCTGGTTGATAACATCCGCGGGGTCATGCCCCTGCTGAATCAGACTGACAGCCCGTTCTGCCATCGCGGCGCGGATCTCTTCAGCCTGTTCGCGGTATTCGCGGATAGTGTTCACCGCGCCCTGACTGCGCAGCCACTCCATAAAGTGTCCGCTTTCCTGAGCAACTATTGATTCCGCCTGCTGTGCGGCAACCTGACGCTGCGCCAGGTTATGCTCAATAATAGCCTCGAGGTCATCCACAGTATAAAGATAGACGTTACTGAGCTTTTCAACATCGGCTTCGATATCACGCGGTACGGCAATATCCACCAGCAGCATCGGGCGGTTTCGCCGGGCTTTCAGCGCGCGCTCCACCATCCCTTTACCGATAATCGGCAGCGGGCTGGCTGTGGAACTGATAACAATATCCGCCTCCGCCAGCCGACTGTCGATTTCCGGCAGCGTAATCACTTCCGCATTGACTTCCTGCGCCAGAATACGGGCGCGCTCACGGGTCCGGTTGGCGATCATCATGTGTTTCACGCCGTGCTCGTTCAGATGACGGGCAACCAGTTCAATGGTTTCCCCGGCACCGACCAGCAGAATATTCAGTTTGGCTAAGGATTCAAAAATCTGACGCGCCAGCGTACAGGCGGCAAACGCTACAGAAACCGCATTTGCGCCAATGTCTGTTTCTGTCCGCACACGTTTGGCGACAGAGAATGATTTCTGAAACAGGCGTTCCAGCTCGCGGGAGAGTGACTGATGTGTCTGAGATTGCGCAAAGGCTTTTTTGACCTGCCCCAGTATCTGCGGCTCGCCGAGCACCAGCGAGTCCAGACCGCTCGCCACCCGCATCAGGTGACTGACAGCTTCATTACCCTGATGCCAGTACAGGCTGGACATCAGTTCCTGCGGATTGATATTGTGATAGCGGCACAGCCAGTTAATCAGCTGGTCGCGCTGGTCGCCCTGCTCATTCACACTGAGATAAATCTCGGTCCGGTTACACGTAGACAGCACAACGCCGCCGCTCACAGACGGCTGTTCGAGCAGATTAGCTAACGCCGCTTCCATGCTGTCCGGTGAAAACGTGACTTTCTCACGTAACGCAACAGGCGCGGTTTTGTGGTTAATGCCGAGTGCTAATAGAGTCATATCTGCAATGCGAATCAGGTAAGTGTGTGAAACACCGGCAGAGTATACCGGAAATCAACACCCTTACTAAGGATAACTGCAGGCATTTTAGCAGTCGGCTCACCGCAATTAAAGCGCTAAACCCGAATCAATGATAATAAGCAATTAATGTAGTACAGCTCAGTGCGGCCCGTCCGCTATTAATAGGCCTGATATTTGCGTAAATCAGCGTAAGAGAGGTAGGAAATAGTGGCCGGAACAGGCACAATATTCCCGTTGATTACATTGATTGCGTTTTCAGTTGTTAAAGGAAATTACAACGTGGCTCTTATACAATTACCACGCGTTATCCGGTTATTACCGTTATGCAGCCTGATCCTGGCTGCCTGTACCCTGCCGGACACGGCAGAAAAAGGGGATGTCTCCGCGACATCTGCCGGCTGGAAGAACCATGTGGAGAAAGTGAATAATCTCACCGGCTACCAGACCCGTGGTTCATTCGCCTACATCGGCGAAAACCAGAAAACTTACGCCCGCTTTTTCTGGCAGCAATATTCCGCTGACAGCTACAAGTTGCTGCTGACCAACCCGGTCGGCAGTACGGAACTGGAACTGATTGTCCGGGATGGTCAGACCCAGCTTACGGATAATAAAGGGCAAAAGCATTACAGCGATGACCCGGACAATATGATTTATCAGCTGACCGGCATGGCTATTCCGATGGAAAACCTGCGTCAGTGGATAACCGGATTGCCGGGCGATGCCCAATCCTATGCCATCAGCAATGAATACCACCTCAAAGCCCTGACCTGGTCACAAGGCATGGAGAAGTGGAAAGTCAGTTATCAGTCTTATGACGATAAAACCTCACCGCAACTGCCGAACCGCCTTGATATCGAACAAGGCAGCAACCGCATTAAGCTGAAAATGGATTCATGGACACTCAATTAACGTCTCTGACCTGGCCATCCCCTGCCAAACTGAACCTGTTTTTGTATATCACAGGCCGCAGAGAGGATGGCTATCATCTGTTGCAAACGCTGTTTCAGTTTCTCGATTATGGTGACAGTGTCACAATCACACCCCGCACAGATGATAATATCCGGCTTCTGACGCCGCTGTCCGGTGTACCGGATGAGCAGAACCTGGTTATCCGTGCCGCCCGCTTGTTACAGCAATATGCCCGCGAACAGCATCTGACAGATACCCCGTACGGTGCGGATATCTCTGTTGATAAAATTCTGCCTCTGGGCGGCGGGATCGGCGGCGGATCATCCAATGCCGCCACAGTTCTTGTTGCGCTGAATTATCACTGGAAGTTACAGTTACCTGATGAAACTCTTGCGCAATTAGGTGTTACCCTGGGTGCCGATGTCCCGGTATTTGTCCGGGGGCATGCCGCATTTGCCGAAGGAATCGGTGAAATTCTGACCCCGGCGTCACCGCCGGAGTGCTGGTATCTGGTCGCACACCCGGGAATTTCGGTTCCGACACCGCTAATCTTCACAGATCCACAATTAATTCGCGACACCCCGATCCGCTCTCTGCCCGCATTATTAAAGGCTCCGTTCGCAAATGACTGTGAACCGACCGCAAGAAAACGTTTCCGTGAGGTTGATGAACTTCTTTCCTGGCTGCTACAATATACAACGTCACGCCTGACCGGTACGGGTGCATGTGTGTTCGGTGAGTTCGAAAACCAGGCAACCGCCCGACAGGTGTTAAGTAACGCGCCGGCGTGGGTGAAGGGCTTTGTGGCACATGGTGTCAACATATCGCCGCTTCATCAGTTCCGCGCCGGCATTAAACCGTAATTGCCCCTGATTTCGTCCCCCTGACGCTTTCAGGTGTACAATTCACTCTCTCTGGACGCATGCCTGAGGTTTTTCTCGTGCCTGATATGAAGCTTTTTGCTGGTAACGCCATCCCGGAACTGGCACAACGTGTTGCCAACCGCCTGTACACTAACCTCGGAGATGCTGCGATTGGTCGTTTCAGCGACGGTGAAGTCAGTGTTCAAATCAATGAAAACGTGCGCGGTGGTGATGTCTTCATCATCCAGTCTACCTGTGCACCGACCAATGATAATCTGATGGAACTGGTTGTGATGGTCGACGCGCTGCGCCGTGCTTCTGCGGGTCGTATCACCGCGGTAATTCCGTACTTCGGTTATGCCCGTCAGGATCGTCGTGTCCGCTCAACGCGTGTACCAATCACCGCGAAAGTGGTTGCTGACTTCCTTTCAAGTGTGGGTGTTGACCGTGTGCTGACTGTTGATCTTCACGCTGAACAGATTCAGGGTTTCTTTGATGTCCCGGTTGATAACGTCTTCGGCAGCCCGATCCTTCTGGAAGATATGTTACAGAAAGATCTGGATAACCCGATTGTGGTTTCTCCGGATATCGGTGGTGTGGTACGTGCGCGCGCCATTGCCAAACTGCTCAACGACACTGATATGGCTATCATCGATAAACGCCGCCCGCGTGCGAACGTTTCTCAGGTGATGCATATTATCGGTGATGTGGCGGGTCGTGACTGTGTACTGGTTGACGATATGATTGATACAGGGGGCACGCTGTGCAAAGCTGCGGAAGCACTGAAAGAACGTGGTGCGAAACGTGTATTTGCTTACGCAACTCACCCTATCTTCTCCGGCAACGCGGTGAACAACATCCGTGATTCAGTAATTGACGAAGTGATTGTCTGTGACACCATTCCGTTATCAGCTGAGATCAAAGCACTGAGTAATGTCCGCTCACTGACATTATCCGGGATGCTGGCTGAAGCCATCCGCCGTATCAGTAATGAAGAGTCTATCTCCGCGATGTTCGAGCACTGATTCATCTGAATCAGGCGCACATATTGCGTGTCAAACCCGTTGCTGATTACAACGGGTTTTTTGTATGCAGAACAAAATGACCGGTATTTGTTACGGCGTTACGGCATCCGGCGACGATAGCGGCTGTGAAAGTTACGCAGCCAGTAATATTTGTCTGCGATACATTCACGGCGCCCGCTTATACCGGCTCCGGCTAACCAGACTAAAGCACCGATAAAGATCCCCATAAGGGAAGCCTCAGAATAAACATCAGGCACAGGAAGTGCAAAGATAAGAACGCTGAAAGTAAAGGCCATACTGCCGACCATCAGTAACATACCGACGATCATCAGCAGATTCCCTACTAATAAGGTTAGTTTACGTTTCATAGAAACCTCCGTCACTCATTTGTCTCAAAACAACTAAAAGTACGAAAGCAGGAATTCCTTCTTAGTACAGATTATAGCCCGTATTTTTACGAATATGTTGCGTATGAGATCACATAGACCAAAAATAACCTTTTTTATTTGGCTAATCGTGCCAAACAAAAAAAATTTAATAGTTCCCCACTAAACTAGTGCACAAATAGTCACTCTTTCCCCTGCCCCGGCGTTTATTTTTGTACTCCGCGCAGCAGACAGGTAGAATATCCCTCTTTGCATTAAAACCCTGCCTGAACAACAAGTGAAAACAGTGTGAGTCAGATTAAATTAATTGTGGGGCTGGCAAACCCCGGTGCGGAATACGCCCAAACGCGCCACAATGCCGGTGCCTGGTTTGTTGATGAGCTTGCCCGTCGCCATAACCAGTCATTAAAATCAGAAAGTAAGTTTTACGGCTATACCGCACGCCTGAATATTCAGGGAAATGATGTCCGCCTGCTGGTACCGGTTACCTTTATGAACCTGAGCGGCAAAGCCGTCAGCGCCATCGCCGGTTTTTATCAGATTGCCCCGGATGAAATTCTGGTTGCCCATGATGAGCTGGATCTCCCGCCCGGCGTGGCAAAAATGAAGCTCGGCGGCGGTAACGGCGGGCATAATGGTCTGAAAGATATTCAGAGCAAACTTGGTAACAACCCGAACTTTCATCGTCTGCGTATTGGTATCGGGCATCCGGGCGATAAAAGCCAGGTTGTTGGTTTTGTGCTGGGTAAACCACCTGCCAGTGAACAGCAATTAATCGATGACACTATCGATGAAGCCGTGCGCTGCACGGATGTACTGATGAAAGACGGCATGGCAAAAGCCATCTCCCGTTTACATACGTTTAAAGCAGAGCGCTGAGTCGGGAAATGTCGTCTGTTTAGCCGCAACCGTGTATAATCAGCGGCAATTATTTAACGTGCTTGCAGACCGTATCGGTCTGCTGTCATTTTTAAGGTGAAGAATTTATGGGTTTCAAATGTGGTATCGTCGGCCTGCCGAACGTTGGTAAATCAACGCTGTTTAACGCGCTGACCAAAGCAGGTATTGAAGCGGCGAACTTTCCGTTCTGTACAATCGAACCGAACACCGGTGTTGTTCCGATGCCGGATGCCCGGTTAGATGCTCTCGCGGAAATCGTTAAACCACAGCGTATTCTGCCGACTACCATGGAATTCGTCGATATTGCAGGGCTTGTGAAAGGCGCATCCAAAGGTGAAGGTCTGGGTAACCAGTTCCTGACTAATATCCGCGAAACGGAAGCTATCGGTCACGTTGTCCGCTGTTTTGACAACGACAATATTATCCATGTATCCGGTTGTGTAAACCCGGCAGATGATATTGATACCATCAATACCGAACTGGCACTGGCGGATCTCGATACCTGCGAGCGTGCTATTCACCGTGTTCAGAAGCGCGCCAAAGGCGGTGATAAAGACGCAAAACTCGAGCTGGAAGTGCTGGAGAAATGCCTGCCGCTGCTGGAAAACGCACAGATGCTGCGCAGCCTGTCTCTGAATAAAGAAGAAGCCGGCGCTATCCGTTACCTGAGCTTCCTGACACTGAAACCAACTATGTACATTGCCAACGTCAGTGAAGATGGTTTCGAAAACAATCCGTATCTTGAACAAGTGCGTGAGATTGCAGAGAAAGAAGGTTCTGTGGTTGTGCCTGTATGTGCGGCAATTGAGTCTGACATTGCTGAACTGGAAGATGGCGACCGCGAAGAGTTTATGGCCGATCTCGGTATTGAAGAACCGGGTCTGAACCGCGTGATCCGCGCCGGTTATGCCCTGCTCGAATTGCAGACCTATTTCACCGCCGGTGTAAAAGAAGTCCGCGCATGGACCATTCCTGTCGGTGCCACTGCCCCGCAGGCAGCCGGTAAAATCCATACCGACTTTGAAAAAGGCTTTATCCGCGCCCAGACCATCGCCTATAACGATTTTATTCAGTACAAAGGTGAACAAGGCGCAAAAGAAGCCGGTAAAATGCGCGCAGAAGGCAAAGAGTATATTGTCCAGGACGGCGATGTGCTGAACTTTTTGTTTAATGTTTGATTGAGTTTAATATCCGGTAGCCATGTAAACCCACGCAAATGCGTGGGTTTTGATATGTATACCTATACATTACTGCCGCCTTAATCAGTATAGCTGCCTGCGGCTTGAATGACGGTGAGTATATATATATCAATAATTTAATTATCGTAGAAAAACATAGATGCCTGCGAATTAATATAAAATCAATACACGTAATCATATTTAATATCAGCATGGTGATTATATATAGCATCTTTTTTTACCTTTATCACCTTTAATTAAAACTGATATATCTTGTTCGGCATCAGTACATCTCCCAAATTTATTCCAGTCTTTACACGTCGTCACTGTTGTTTCAGTTGTAAAGAATTCCTGTACCTTTTTGCTGCTTAACTCTCGGTTATCATCTCCATAAGTAAACTCTTCTATAGTTGAACCGGATCGGGTTTGTATTAAGCGGTTTTTAGAATCATAGCTATATATTGTATTAACACTGTCATTTTTCATTGTACTAACCCGGCTTGATTCAGATACCCGGTCCTTGTCATCAATTAAAAATGTTGTCACTGCTTTAGCAGACATACGATCTTTCCCAATAAGAACATAAGAGGTATCTTCAGATTTATTTATTTTTCCATTGATGTCAGTCTGAAACTTTCCACTCATTTTCTGCAACATGATATTTTTTTCGATGCCATCTTGATTAACCGCAGACATTTTAAATGTCATTTTATAACCCCAGATTTTATCATTTTTATTTATCGCCATATCTGTTGCGTTGATTAGAATATTTTCTTTAATCTGAGATTTAATGACTTCATTACTTTTCAACTTTAACAGCACCCCACAACCATCAAATTCCGCATGTGTATTATTACTAATATAATCATCTTTGCTTTTTATGCGTAAATTTATTTCTTTCAGAGAATCATTAAATGGTTGCTCTTGAGTAAATATGAAATTATTAAAAGCATTGACGGAAATCATATCCCCGGAGCAGGTTTTTTCACTTGAATGTGCATTATAAGAAACACTACACATCAGACATAGCAGCAATGATTTTTTCAAGACTAATACCCCCTGTAACACGATAAACTACTAACGTACACGAATTATAGAATGATAACTACCCACCGCAATACCCCGCACCATACCCTCATCTAACCAAACTCTATTTATATCCCTACCTGACGTAATTTACAGAAAGCGGCATCATTAACGGATTTTAATAAAATTACCGGCTGTTAATCACATTCCGAAAATCACCGGACCGTTTACATTCGACCATAATTAGTTCACCATCAAAGACTATTTTACTGATACAATTCGCTATTAAATAAAAAAAAATCAGGTGGTCACCCTGTGCTCTCATCCCGCTCCCGAGTAATCATCCATCTGAGCAGTTTTCTGATTGTGATATACAGCCTGACGCTGCTGTTGCCGATGCTGGTTGCGCTGGCCGCCGGGGAGCAGAGTTTTTTTGCGTTTGCGACCAGTTTTCTGATTTTCTTTCCGGCGGGGATAGTTTGCTGGTATCGCAGTAAAACTGCGGAATTACAATTGCAGACCCGCGATGGCTTTCTGGTTATTGCTGTGTTCTGGCTGTTATTTTCAATTATCAGTGCTATGCCGTTCTGGCTGGACGACCACCTTAATATGGCATTTGAAGATGCATTATTTGAGGGGATTTCCGGTATTACCACAACGGGTGCCTCTGTCTTTCATAATGTCACTGACTTGCCCCGCTCTGTTCTTTATTACCGCGCTCAGCTCAATTTTATCGGCGGATTGGGTGTTATTGTCCTCGCCGTCGCGATATTTCCCCTGCTCGGAATAGGAGGGATGCGGTTATATCAGTCTGAAATGGCCGGTCCCTTTAAAGATGAACGCTTAACACCACGCCTGGCAAGTTCTGCCCGTAACTTATGGTTTACCTATTTATTGCTGGGTTTCCTCTGTATTGTCGCTTTTAAATTTGCCGGAATGTCGTGGTTTGATGCATTGTGTCACGGATTATCAACTGTTTCTCTCGGCGGATTTTCAACCTACAGTGAAAGTATCGGGTACTTTAACAGCTCATCCATTGAGCTGGTTGCCGGGATTTTTTCATTATTATCTGCGGTCAATTTTACACTCTATTTTATGGCACTGGCAAAGCGGAGTCTGAAACCCCTTTTCAGCAGTACTGAACTACGGTTCTATTTTGCCGTTGCCGCGTTTATTATCGCCCTGGTATTTTTTGAAGTCTGGCGGGCAAATATGTACTCCTCAGCGGAAGAGTCCTTTGTTCATGCTTTTTTCCTGACCAGTTCAATGCTGACAGATAATGGATTAGCTACCGCCGATTATGCACAGTGGCCGTCTCATATTATTGTATTACTACTGTTTGCCAGCTTTTTTTGGTGGCTGTGTCGGTTCTACCTGTGGTGGTATTAAAGCTGTCCGTTTTTTGATTTTATCCAAACAGAGTTGGCAGGAAGTCTATTCCCTTATCCACCCGAAAGCACAGACGCGGATTAAAATCGGCGATACCGTTATTCAAAACCGGTTAATCAATTCCGTCCTGAGTTTCTTCTTTCTCTATATTATCTGTACCTGTATTTTTATCTGGTGTCTCAATCTGATGGGATACGATTTAATGACCTCCTTTGCCAGTGTGGCGGCCTGCATTAATAATATGGGGCTAGGGTTTGGATTAACCGCTCCGGGTTTCGGTGAAATATCACCGGCGGCAAAATATCTGCTCTGTTTTGCTATGTTATTAGGCCGCCTGGAGATTTATACCCTGCTGGTGCTGTTTTCTGTCAGTTTCTGGCGTAACTGGCCGTAATGATATTTATTCTTTTTACCGCACTGTTAGCCTGAAATATGACAGTCATATACTCTAAATAATTCGGGATACCTGTCGGCGACAAGCGTACTCAACACCCGGGTATCCTGAAGTATGACGAGTATAAAAGATATTAATTTTTACTGCTGTATATTTACTTCGTACTTAATAGGTTCTATTAGTCAGGAGATAACATCTCCGTAACGGAGTTACATAATGTCAACAAAACTCATCTTAATTATCGCCGGTATTATTATCGGTGCCTGTGCCTTAATTCTCGGAATATACGGAAACCCGCCCAATATGGGGGTTTGTGTTGCCTGTTTTATCCGTGACAGTGCCGGTAGTATGGGGTTACATAATGCAGAAACCGTTCAATACCTTCGTCCTGAAATTTTCGGTTTTATTCTTGGCTCATTTGGTGCCGCCGTTATTTTTAAAGAATTTAAGTCCAAAGCGGGGTCTGCACCCGTTATCCGTTTTACCTTAGGTTTTCTGATGATGGCCGGTTGCCTGGTCTTTTTAGGCTGCCCGTTACGGATGATCCTACGGATAGGTGCCGGGGATTTAAATGCCGTTGTCGGGTTATTTGGTCTTGTTGCCGGTATATGGGGCGGCAGTCTGTTTCTTAAAAAAGGATTTTCATTACCGCGTAATTATCAGCAATCCGCAGCAGAAGGTCTTATCCTGCCGGCTGTTTGTCTTGTGCTGTTCATTATGTTTATTGTTGACAGCACTATATTCAAATCCAGTGTCAAAGGTCCGGGGGCAAGCCACGCTCCGGTCTGGATGGCCATTTTCGCCGGTCTTATTATCGGCGTGATTATCCAGCGTACCCGGTTTTGTTTTATTGGTATGGCGAAAAATATTTTTCTCTCGCGTAACTATAATATGGCTATCGGCGTTATTGCCCTGCTCATCATTATTATTGCCGGTAATGCCCTGACAGGGAAAATTAATATCGGATTTGAAAATCAGCCGATTGCGCATACTGATGGTCTGTGGAATTTTCTGTCCATGATGCTTGTCGGCTTGTGCGGTGTCTTTATTACCGGGTGTCCGCTGCGCCAGCTGGCTAATGCCGGTCAGGGAAATACAGATGCGGCTGTCAGTGTCCTCGGTATGCTGATCGGGGCTGCTTTTGCCCATAATTTTTCTTATGCATCGAGCCCGGCAGGTGTTACCGGAAACGGTAAACTGATTGTTATTATTGGTTTATTGTTAACGATATCAATCGGTATTATCTATACACGCATTGCCAATAAAAAATCCGAGGAAGAACATAGTGTATAATTATTTGTTTTTATTCCATTCTCAGCATGGTTTAAAAAAAACTTAAAAGCCAATTACATGCCAATGCCGTAGAATCCTCCGTGACAGATGCACCCCGCAAGGTATCGACAGAATGTGAAACTGCGCTGATTGCCGGTTTTAATACTGAAAATGCCTATCTGGATTATACCGGCGAAAATATCAGGGAAATCTGGCGGATATCCGGTTCGGATTATAAACAGGTCTGGATGGATAGAAACGCGTAGTTACACAGAATAAATCGATACATAAAAATGAGCAGCGCATCACTGCTCTTTTCTGATCAGTCATCACAATATATACCCAACGTCATTCAAGATGCAGGAAGGCGGCAAGGGAAGATAGACGGGGAGCATACACAAGTATGTGACCCGGCTAGCTGAGTGCAGCCAACGAACCTGCAGTTTGAATGAATAAGGGTATATAACAGGAAAAACAACATGTCGGCACCAGATACTATTCTTAATAAAATCACTGCCCTTTTAGACGAGCACAACGCCCGTTATGAAATAATGAGCCATGATGCGCTCGGGTTTACCTCCGGTGAAGTCGCGCAAATGCGTGATGTAGAGCTGGGACAGTGCTCCAAAGCTGTAATTCTTAAAGTAAAAGGCAATGGCGTAAAGAAAAATGTGCTTGCTGTGTTACCGGGCGATGAAAAAATTGATGGTGAAAAACTGACCGGCTTTTTCGGTGGAAAAAAGATGTCCTTTGCGACAGCCGATCAGGTGAAAGAGTTAACGGATTGCGTGCCCGGCGCACTTGCGCCTTTTACATTTAATCCTGATCTTGAGCTGGTTATTGACCCGGTATTATTTGAGCGCTATTCCGAGATTGCCTTTAATGCCGGAACATTAACCGAAACCATCGTATTGAATGCAGAAGACTACCGCGCAATTGTGAAACCGCAGGAATTTAGTTTTATCCTCTGATACTGCGCGCCTGGTTTAGCCGGTGTAAAAAAGAATATTATTCATTAATAATCAAATAGTAATATAAGAATGATAATTTAATGTTCTTTTATTACATCTATGAGGCGGGTTTAATCGCATTACAATGTGATGATTATCACGTTATGCTGAAATGGTAAATTTAGTTACATTAAAAACAATCGGTTCAGCCTGTTTTTATTGGATCTCCTAAGTATCATTTAAAATGTCAATAATTAATTTATTTCGACATTAATATTACACAGCCACTCATGCTATCAAATATGGATTATATTGTTAATTTTACGTTAAAATGATAACTAAGTGCGTTGTTAAATTACAAAAATAGATAAAACAAACATTTTGATATCTTTAATTTAACATATACGTATCATTTATGGGCATAGATCACATTTTTCACCTCTTTCCTCCTTTTCCCGCTGCCCCACATCTATAGTCAGGTTTCATTTTGGTCTCCCTACAACACTCTCTGTATCCATATAAAAGGGTCATTACCGATGAAGAAAGCCTATTTTAAAATCGCGGCATTATCTGTTGCTCTCTTTTCTGCCAGCGTGTTTGCAAAAGAATACGAAATCGTCAACGTTGTCAAAGTCTCCGGTATTCCCTGGTTTAACCAGATGGATAAAGGGGTTCAGCAGGCAGCAAAAGATCTTGGCGTGAATGCCTATCAGGTTGGTCCTTCCACGCCGGACCCAGCTCAGCAGGTTAAAATCATCGAAGACCTGATCGCCAAAAAAGTGGATGCCATCACCGTGGTTCCTAATGACGTTACCGTGCTGGAGCCTGTCTTTAAGAAAGCCCGCGCACAAGGTATTGTCATCCTGACTCATGAAGCACCGGATGGTCATAACGCAGACTGGGATATCGAAACTATCGATAACGATGCCTACGCCAAAGCCACCATGGATGAGCTGGCAAAAAACATGGGCGGCAAAGGCGGCTATGTGATTTATGTCGGTTCACTGACCGTTCCTCTGCATAATAACTGGGCTGATCTGGCTATCGAATACCAGAAAAAAACCTACCCGGAGATGTTCGAGGTCACCAGCCGTATGCCGGTTGCAGAGAGTATTGATGCTTCTTTTGCCGCGACCAACGACCTGATGAAAGCCCATCCTGAAATGAAAGGGATTGTCTCTTACGGCTCACTGGGTCTGATTGGTGCCGGTGAAGCGATCAAGAAAAAACGTGCTAAAAATAAAATCAGTACTGCAGGTATCCTGATGCCGGCGCAGGCTGCACCTTATCTGAAAGGCGGCGAAATCAAACGTGGCTTCCTGTGGAACCCGGCTGATGCGGGTTATGCCCTGGTGTCTGTCTCCAAAGATATGCTGGATGGCAAGAAAGTGACTGACGGCGTTGAAGTAAAAGGTCTGGGTAAAGCAGAAATCGATACCAAAAAACAGGTGATTAAATTTAATAAAATCCTGGAAGTTGACAGCAATAATGCGACTTCACTCGGTTTCTGATTTTTCATTCTTTTAGTCATTCCGTCATTTCCGTATTTCCGTATGTTTGTTAAAAGGGCAGCGTTGCTGCTGCCCTTATGGGCTTGTATATGTCAAAAGACGCACTGATTACCTTAAAACAGGTTTCAAAACACTTCGGCTCCGTCATTGCACTCGACAGCATTAATCTGACGTTTAACCGGGGCGAGGTTCATTGTCTTGCCGGTAAAAATGGCTGCGGCAAAAGTACCTTATTCAAGGTTATCTCCGGGGTTCATTCACCGGAAAATGGTGCTGAGATTATTATTGACGGACGAAGCTACAGTAAATTAACTCCGCAGCAATCTATCGCGCAGGGAATTCAGATAATTTATCAGGATCTCTCGCTGTTTCCGAATTTGACCGTTGCTGAAAATATTATTATTCAGGAACATGTTAAATGGTACAAAGGGCTGGCAAACCGCCGGCATCAGCTGAAACAGGCACAGGCTGTTACAGACCGTATTGGTCTTTCCCTGCCCCTGAATAAGCGTGTTGAACAACTTTCTATTGCTGAATGTCAGCTGGTCGCTATTTGCCGCGCAATGGCAAATGATGCCCGGCTGGTGATTATGGATGAACCGACCGCATCTCTGACCCGCAGTGAGGTCAATCAGTTGATCCGCGTGGTGGCTGATTTAAAAGCCGCCGGGGTAACTGTTGTGTTTGTCAGTCATAAGCTGGATGAAGTGATGGAAATTTCAGACCGGATTTCTGTTATCCGCGACGGAAAATTGATCGGAACCTATAACGCCCATGAGATGAACAGTGATGAGCTGGCTTATCTTATGACCGGACAGCGTTTCGAGTTCACACCATTACCCGCGTACAACACCAGGGGAAACCTATGTCTCTCCACCGAAAAGCTTACAAAACAAAAACAATTTTATGATATCGACCTGCAACTGCGCGCCGGAGAAATCGTCAGTATTACCGGACTACTCGGCTCCGGGCGCACAGAACTGTGCCTTGCGTTATTCGGCATGACAAAACCGGACAGCGGCACAGTGCAGATAAAGGGTTCACCGGTCACATTGCGCTCCAACCGGGACGCAATTAACCACGGCATCGGTTATGTGTCAGAAGACAGAATGAGCACAGGTCTGGTAATGGCTCAATCTATTCATGACAACACCACGTCCGTGATGCTGCCACGTCTGACCCGCAAAAGCGGATTACTCGACAACACCAGGGCACATCAATTAGTCAGTGAACTGATAGAGGCACTACAGATAAAAGTGTCCGATCCCGCATTGCCGGTAACCAGTTTATCCGGCGGCAATGCCCAGCGGATAGCGATCGCCAAATGGATCGCCGCCAAACCGGAGATCCTTATCCTCGATTCACCGACAGTCGGGGTGGATGTCGCGAACAAAGAGAGTATTTATCAGATAATCAGGATGCTGGCTGATGAAGGTATGGCTATTTTGATGATCAGTGATGAAATTCCGGAAGTATTCTATAACAGTCACCGGGTTATTGTGATGAAAGAAGGTCGTTTTACCCATGAATTCAGTCCGTTAACATCGACAGAGAAAGAAATAATGGAGGCTGTCAATGCTTAATTCACTGCGGGGGCTGTTACAGCACCACGAGTTCTGGCTGGCAGTATTGATTGTGCTGCTCTGCCTGTTCCTCGGTATCACCAATGAAGATTTTATGACGCTGGGTAATGTCTTTGACATGACCACCAGCACGGCAATTCTTGCCATTATGGCCTGCGGTCTGTTTGTGGTACTGGTTTCCGGCGGGATAGATATCTCGTTTCCGGCAACGGCGGCCATCTCTCAGTATGTAATGGCAACGTATGTTCTGTCTCAGGGCGGCAATTTCTTTATCGCTTTTGCCATTGCCGCAGTCACGGGGCTGCTGCTCGGGCTGATTAACGCCCTGCTTATCTATCGCCTGAAAGTGCCGTCCATCATTATTACTATCTCCACACTGAATATCTTTTTCGGTCTGCTGATTTATGTGACTAACGGCGAGTGGCTGTACGGCTTCCCGGAATGGTTTATGGATGGCGTTGAAGTGATGTCATTTACCGGCACTGATGGTTACGATTACGGGCTTTCCCTGCCAATCCTGACCCTGATTTCTGTGATTATACTGACCGGTTTCCTGATGAGCAAAACCCGCATCGGACGCCAGATTTACGCGGTCGGCGGTAATGCCGATGCCGCAAAGCGGGTCGGTATCAGCCTGTTGGGCGTAATGCTGTTTGTTTACGGCTATATGGGTGCGCTGGCAGGTATTGCTTCTGTGATACAAACACAGATAACTCAGTCTGTGGCACCGAATGCCCTGATGGGGTTTGAATTAACCGTACTCGCCGCTGTGGTTCTGGGCGGGGTGAGCATGTCCGGCGGAAAAGGCTCACTCACCGGTGTGATTCTGGGGGTTGCGCTGCTGGCTGTCGTGAAGAACGGACTGACACTGACGGGCGTTCCGTCTTACTGGCACACGGTTCTGACCGGTTTTATTATTGTAATCAGTATCAGCCTGACCGCGTACAACGAAAAACGCCGGGCAGCTAACGGAGGTCATCTGTCATGATGTCAATGCTGAATCTGCGGAGTGACCGCAATATTATTTATCTGCTGGTCATTATGGCGGGGATCCTGATTTTACAGGGAATTTTTAACGCCGGACCTTTCTTCTCCCTATCCAACTTCCAGTCGATGACCTCACAGATGCCGCTGCTGGGTATGCTGGCGCTGGCCATGTCTGTCTGTATGCTGACCGGCGGAATAAATCTGTCCATTATTGCCACTACTAATGCCAGCGGGCTGGTAATGGCAAGTGTGCTGGCGCTCAGCCCCGGTGATGGTGCACTGTTACTGCCCGCTCTGCTGGCAGGATTAGTGACCGCCATTGTGATCGGGCTGATTAACGGGTTCTTAATCGCCAAAGTGGGCGTTTCCCCTATCCTTGCCACACTCGGTATGATGACGTTAATCAACGGGCTGAATGTGCTGGTTTCCGGCGGTACGGTGATTTCAGGCTTTCCGCCGTCACTGTTATGGCTGGGTAACGGCACTCTTGCCGGTATCCCGATGCCGCTTATTCTGTTCCTGCTGTTTGCTTTTCTGCTGTGGGGCTTACTGGAATACACCCCGCTGGGACGCACCGTTTATCTGATGGGCTCGAATGAAAAAGCGACCCGTTTTTCCGGGCTGAATACACAGAAAACCATTATCGCGGTGTATGTCATTTCATCCGTTCTGTGCTGGGTTGCCGCGATTATTATGATGGCGAAATTTAACTCCGCCAAAGCCGGTTACGGGGAATCTTATCTGCTGATCGCCATTCTTGCCTCTGTGCTCGGCGGCGTTAATCCGGATGGCGGTTTCGGGCGCATTATCGGGATCGTACTGGCCTTATTTGTCTTACAGATGCTGGAGAGCGGGCTGAACCTGCTGGGTGTGAGCAGCTATCTCATCATGGCATTGTGGGGCGGTATTCTTATCTTATTTATTGCATTGCAGAAAGCCCGGTCATAAGGAAGCGAATTATGAGTGTCTATTTTATTGGTGTGGATGTCGGGAGCGGCAGCGCCCGGGCCGGTGTTTTTGATGCCGCAGGGCGTAAAAAAGGTGAAGCAAAGCGGGATATCCGCCAGTTTAAGCCACAGGCTGATTTTGTTGAACAATCGTCTGATGATATCTGGCAAAGTGTATGTCTGGCGGTAAAAGATGCTGTTGCCCAGGCGCGCATTGATCCTATTCAGGTCAAAGGGCTGGGGTTTGATGCCACCTGCTCTCTTGTGGTTCTGGATAAACAAGGGCAGCCACTGACCGTCAGCCCGACCGGGCGCAGTGAGCAAAATATTATTATGTGGATGGATCACCGCGCCATCAGTCAGGCACAGCGGATCAATGATACAAAGCATCCTGTGCTGGCCTATGTCGGCAACCGCATCTCCCCGGAGATGGAAACGCCGAAACTGTTATGGCTCAAACAGAATATGCCGACCACCTGGACGAAAGCGGGCTATTTCTTTGATCTGCCTGATTTTCTGACCTGGAAAGCGACATATACCAACAGCCGTTCGCTCTGCTCGACGGTGTGTAAATGGACCTATCTCGGTCATGAAGATCGTTGGGACAGTCATTTTTTCCGCCAGATTGGTCTGGAAGACCTGCTGGAAAATGACGCGCAGATTATCGGGAGTCAAATCCGTCCGATGGGTGAGCCGGTCGGTAACGGGCTGACACCGAATGCCGCCGCCGACCTGGGGCTTATCCCGGGCACGCCGGTTGCAACCTCAATAATAGATGCGCACGCAGGTGGTATCGGCGTGCTGGGTGCGGCGGATGCCACCGGTGCAAAACCGGATTTCAATACCCGCATGGCGCTGATTGGCGGTACATCCTCCTGTCACATGGCGGTGTCAAAAAATGCCCGCTTTATTGACGGGATCTGGGGGGCATATTACAGCGCCATGATCCCGGGTTACTGGCTCAATGAGGGCGGACAGTCTGCCACCGGCGCGCTTATCGATCACATGATCACATCTCATCCGCAATATCAGGATGTGCAGAAACTGTCGGAGCAGCAGCATCAGACTGTTTATCAGTTTCTGAATGACCGCCTGCTGGCACTTGCCGGATCAAAAGAAGATATCGCCCTGCTGACGCGTCATATTCATGTGCTGCCCTATTTTCACGGCAACCGCTCTCCGAGGGCGAATCCGAACCTGCGCGGTGTTGTGACCGGGCTTCGCATGACTCAGACGCCTGACGACCTTGCGCTGATTTACCTGGCAACCATTCAGGCAATTGCCCTGGGTACACGTCATATTATTGAAGAGATGAATAAAGCCGGATATGCCATTGATACTATTATGGGATGCGGCGGCGGGACCAAAAACCCGATTTTTATTCAGGAGCATGCTAACGCCACAGGTTGCGCAATGCTATTACCGGAAGAGAGTGAAGCGGTATTGCTCGGCTCCGCGATGCTCGGCTCTGTTGCGGCGGGGTTCTATGCCTCTATTCCGGAAGCCATGCAGGCAATGAGCCGCATCAGTAAAACCGTGACACCACAGGCAGAGAGTATTAAACGATTTTATGATGCCAAATACCGCGTATTTCATCAGTTGTATCATGATGACCAGCGCTACCGGCAATTAATGTCCGACGTATAATAACAGACAGGTTCCGGCTGATATTCAGTCACCGGAACCTGTGGTTTGAATGAATAATGAATAATGAATAATGAATAATAATAATTAAATAAGAATATATACTCTAAATAATTCGGGATGCATGCAGGCGACAAGCAAAGCCCGCCGGGGAGCATACATTAGTATGTGACCCGGCTAGCTGAGTGCAGCCAATGCACCTGCAGTTTGAATGAATAAGGGTATATTATTTATTTATCCAGCGTCACTGAGAACACCCCCGTCGCCGGGATCGGCATAAACTTCTCATATAATTCTTTGCGGGTCGCTTCGGGATCCAAATCAGCAAATAGCTCCGGATGCAGCCATTTTGCTAATGCCTGAAGGGCAATAATATTCTCCGGCGAATCATAGAATATATGCCATAAGCCATGAACCCGGCCTTTCTCAACGGCGGATAATTCACCAATCGGGTTACGCTGAGATATTATTCTCAGGCTGCTTTGTGCCGCCTGTGGTGTTGCCGAATAGCCTAATGTCACGCCCCTGCTGCCTTCGGGAAATACACCGGTGGCAACATAGACATCCGGATGACGGCTTAAAATATATTCCGGGTTTAATTTACCGATAGCGCCAGGAATAATGGTTTCGCCAATTGCTGTCCCACCGGCAAGGTTAATCATATCTGTCAGACTGCCTTTACCGGGTGAACCGCAGCACTCCTGTAAACCGGGCAAATAATCCACAAAAATAACCGGTTTCTTGTCTGCCGGAATATCCGCCGGAATACGGGCAATCACATCATCCATTTTTTGCTGATAATACTGATTAAACCGTTCCGCCTCTGCTGTTTTTCCGATAGCCTGCCCGAGAATACGCATACTTAATTGTGTATTTTTTACCGGATGCTGGCTGAAATCCACATGAATAACCGCGATACCGGCTGATGTTAATAACCGCGCCGCTTCACTGCCGGCACCCGGACCATGTCCGCCGGTCATCGGTAAAATAACCAGATCAGGCTGCAATGCTAATGCCTTTTCAATACTGAATGTATCTTCTGAGCCACCACCCACCACAGGAATAGTATCTGTCTGCGGAAATACCGCTTTAAACGCAGCGTAGCCCTGAACATCCAAATCACGAAAATCGCCCTGCCAGCCCACAATCCGTTTAAACGGCGCGTCTTTTTCCAGTATGGAGAGCGGATAAATCATTCGTCCCTCGCCCAGTAAAATCCGTTTTACATTATCCGGTACATCGACCTGACGACCGGTAATATCAGTAACCATAACCGCCTGAGAAAACAACGGGCACATTAACAGCCCCGCAGATAAGACTATTTTCAGTTTTGCTAATACTGTCATTTTATATTTCCGTTAACAGAAGAGATGTTATTACGCTGATGTTTTCTTTTTTTTCCACCAGATAACAATGCCACTGACATACAGCAGCGGTAATAATATGCCGGACAAAAAGGCGATAATGACTCCCGGTATTCCGATACCCATATCCTGGTGTAACTGAGTAATAAGGGGTTTATATTCCGGTATTATTGACAGAATATCAGGGCGTGCCAGAAAAATGCCGGTAACCGCGATCAGCAACAGCGGCAGTGAAAAATAGACAGCAAAAAAAATAATGCCATTGCCGCCACTTTGCCGCGCCCTGTAATCCGGGGCGGAATAAGAACAGTGCAGACATAAACTGATGCCATCCTTTACGCGGCCACCATAAAACAATCCCGCTGATAACAGAAAGAGTCAGAACAATACCGCATGTAACGACCAGCCAACCGCCGGAAACCGGCGGTAATAAGAGTGTCCGGTGCAGGGAAACAACCTGCGAAAAAATCAGGTCATCAAAAACAATAAACCCTTTCGGCGTGCCGCTTACCGGATCAATAAAAGCGATCCCCAGTTTGTCAGAATGAGAAACCGAACCAAACACCATTGCGTTCGTTGCCGGAATAAAGCCGCTCCCCGGAGCAGCTTCTCCCATAACGCGGGAAAGTTGCGGATAAGCCGCCTGCGCATTCTGCCGCCAGATATCCGGCGACAAGAAAGCAGAGTTTCCGGTTACCGGCGGCGCATAAAGCACCGCCTTACCGATTTCCCATTCCAGTACCGGTTTTTTCAGCAATAACACCGCACCGGACATTCCGATCAATGAAATAAAGAATCCGATAATAATTCCCGGCCAAAAATGCAATCTCAACCAGTTTTTACGTGTTATATACTGAGCCATACCAGTTACCAGTTATACCGCAGTGATGCGATAATGGTTCTGTCAAAACCAACGGAACAACCACCCGTTGAACAACTGGTGTAATATTTTTTGTCCGTTACGTTATTAACATTAATACCGGCACGCCAGTTTTTAAAATCAGGATTTATGCCACCCAGATCGTAATGGGCTGCCATATCAAATAAGGTATTTGACGGGTTTGAAATAGTGTTATCGTTGTTAACCGGTGAAGACCCGGTATAACGCGCACCCGCAGCAAGACCTAACCCCTGTAAATGACCGCCCTGAATAGTATAATCTGCCCATACTGATGCCGTATGTTCCGGTAAACCGGTCGGACGCTGTCCTTTCTCTTCCTCATCAGTGGTTTTGGTATTTTCCAGCTTATTAAAGGTATAAGCCGCCGTCAGATTCAGCCCGTCGACCGGTATATAGGTTCCCTGAAGTTCAATACCCCGGGAGCGGACTTCCGCCGTCTGAATGCTGTTTAAATTATTATCCGGGTCTGTCGTCAGCATATTTTGCTGTGTCAGTTCAAAGACGGTCAGTGTCGCATTAATATTTCCGCCTTCCGGCTGATATTTAAGACCGGCTTCCGTCTGTTTGGCTGTAACGGGTTTATAGGTTTCCCCGTAAAAATTAACACCCAACTGCGGATTAAATGAAGTTGAATAACTGACATACGGCGCTAACCCGAAATCGGTCAGATACATTGCCGCTGTGCGATAGGTAAATTTGCTGTCGCGCTGGTCGCTGCTGTTATTTGTTTTACGGTTTTTGGTTTTACTGTCAGACCAGTCTTCCCTGCCGCTTAATACCAGTATGATACCGTTATCAAATTTCGCCTGCTGCTGTAAATAAACCCCCGCCTGATCACTGGTCTGAAGTGTATTCGCCATCATATTATCAACCGGCCCGTACTGACCGCCGTAAACCGGGTTAAAAATATCAATCGGCGCGGCTTTCCCGGACATCAGTAAATAATCTTCGCGGGTATGGCGATAATCAACACCCGCCAGGGATGTCATTTCCGTATCTTTCAGCCACCAGTCCGCTTTTATATTATTATCCAGGCTGAGCACATCACCTTTAATCCGGAAATGGTATGCCGCACGGTTAAGTGTGCGCATATCCGGCGATAAATATAATCCCTGAGCAATATTGGTATTTAAATCAGTATGGCTGAACCGCGCACCTGAGTGTCCGGAAAAAGTATCATTAAAATTATGATCTAACTGATAACCCAGCGAGGCCTGTGTGCGGTCATTTTTTAATCCCGGCTCGTCCAGGAAAACATTCGGATCCACTTTGCCGTTCGGGTTGGGTAATAATGTTCCTGCCAGGGGTAAAAACGGGCGCGGTGCGCCAAATTTATCATGGCTGTAATCCGCTAAAATAGTCAGTGTCGTATCATCATTTGGCACCCAGGTAAATGCCGGGGCAATATAGACTTTATCATCTTTCACATGATCAATTTGCGTATCACTGTTACGGACAAGCCCGGTCAGCCGGTAAAAATAATGGTCGCTGTCACCCACAGGGCCACTTAAATCGCCCTGAATCTGTTTGCGGTTATTATTACCGCCCTGCACTTCAATTTCATGAAAGGGTTTATACAGCGGGCGTTTTGTAACCTGATTAATAATGCCGCCGGGTGAATTCTGCCCGTATAATACGGATGCAGGCCCGCGGATCACATCAATGCGCTCAAGTCCGTATTGTTCGGCTTTCGGCCATGCCTGTGCGGTTGTGCTGCGTAATCCGTCCCTTAACATCCCGGTGCTGGTAATATTAAAACCACGGATACTTAAATTATCAAAACGCGAAGATGCTGCATCGTTTGTCTGTAAAACACCGGCGGTATAACGCAGTGCTTCACTGACCGACTGTGCATTACGGGCGGTCATCTCATCACGCGTTAATACCGTGACCGACTGCGGTGTTTCAATAAGCGGTGTATCTGTCTTTGTCGCACTTACACTGCGGGTTGCAATATAGCCGTCAATTTTACCGGCAGGCGACTGCGCCGGTTTGGCTGTGACGATTATTTCATCTTTTTTTTTCGTCAGAATGACTTTCAGACGCAGCAACAGAAGAAAAAAGCAGCGGTAAGAGGGCAATACACACCGGAGATAATACACGCCCGGAGATAACCGGATAATAAAGAACAGATTTTTTCATTGAAATACGAACCTGCAGAGAGAATAAATATCAGAATGATAATGTATCTCATTTACGCATTTATCTTCTGCCGGAGACTTTCGCTGTTATGACTATTTGTTTGTCAGAAAAGCTATCTACCTGATTATATACTCTAAATAATTCGGGATACCTGTAGGCGACAAGAGAAGACCGCCGGGGAGCATAGGTAAACTATGTGACCCGGCGGGCTGAGCGTAGTCAACACCCAGGCATCCTGAAGTATGACGAGTATATTTAACATAATTCTTTAGGTGAGAACCCAAACCGCCTGCGGAAAGCGGTTGAAAACGCAGCCGGAGAATAACCGACCTGCCAGGCAATGGCAGATACCCGCATATCACCGGCACAAAGCAGGCGATGCGCTGATTGTAAGCGCTCTTCCTGAATAAATGACGTAACAGACAAACCGAATAACTGCTTAAAACCAAAACTGAGTTTGCGCATATTCAGCCCGGATTGCCGGCTGAGCTGATATACCCCCGGCGGGTTGGCTAAATCGGCTAAAATACAGTCTCTTATTTCATACAAACGGTGTATATCATGCGTCGCTAATTTAGGGTGATGAACCGTCCGGGTATTTTGCTGAATATGTTCAAATGAATAAGCGCATAACTCAAGAATTTTACCTGCCAGATACATCTCTCCCGGCGCACCGCCAAGCGGATTATTCAGGATTTGATTTCCCAGCACGGTTAATACATTACCGGCTTTACCGGACAGTAATTGCGGTCCGCGCGATACAGCATCGGTTAATAAAGGCGGCGGTGAAATGTTAAATGCATCCAGCAGGCTGTCAGATAAACAGACTGAAACAAAACGGATATCTTCTGACTGTAAAAAACGTTGGCGGCTTTCCTGTTCATCATTGTTGGCAATAACACACAAAGACGCGCCGGAAAGTGAAACACTGTTTTTATTATCCGGCTGACATTCCAGTTCACCATTCATCATCAGAACCAGTTTCAGTCCTTTCCATAACGGCTCGCTGACCCATTGCCCGGCATCCGGTGTCATCTTTCCGCAATAAAAGAAAGAGTCTGCACCGGGTAACAATGCATTCATTTTACCACTGTGCATGATACTTCACCTTTTGCCTCTTTAATAAAGGCGAATAATAACCATTATCAGGTTTGTTTTCCACCCTGATTTTTCAGACAGTGCCACCGCATGTTATAGCGGATTTATTGATAAAAACAGTCATCTTATCCGGTAAAAATAATGCCGTGACAGAGCGACGATATGATCGGAGTCACAAAACCGCCGCGCAATCCTGTTGCTTAAAACCTGTCACAGTGCACAATTACGTTGCGTTTAGTGATGTTCCTCACATTCTACAGGGGTAATGCATGTGTGACCTTTAATGTCTCCATCGGCACTTCCGTCTTAACACTTTGAATACTTGGTATTTGTGTCAGATGATCGGCATGAAACCGGCGGTATGAGGTTAAGTCTTTAGTCACAATACGTATCATCGCATCACACTCACCCGCCATCAGATGACACTCAACAATTTCGGGCATTTCATTGATGGCGGCAACAAAGTCATTGATAGTCTGCGCGTCCTGTCCTTTGAACCATATGCGGGCGTATAGCATCAGCCCCGCCCCTATCTTGCTGCCATCCAGAATCGCCGCATAGCGCTTTATAATGCCGTTTTCCTCGAGTCTGCGCACCCGGCGCAGACAGGGCGACGGCGACAGCCCGACTTCCCGCGCCAGCTCCACATTCTGAATTTTTCCGTTACGTTGCAGCTGATCCAGTATCCGCCGATCCATCTTATCCAGTTCAATTGACATTTAAATCACCACCTGACTATTTCCGCGCAATAATATTGCTAAGAATAGTTTTTTTCCGTCAATTTAACAACCTAATTTCCCGCAAAGCCCGGTATAATTCAGTTAACAAACAAATCCGTCGCAATACGAATAAATTCATTAATATTCAATATATTGCGAACTATTAATATATTATTGAATTTGGGGTGTTATATGGTCATAAATACGTTGATGGTTTTTGGTGTAACCGTATTACCCATTGTATTTGCGCCCGGTCCCGATATTTTATTCGTTTCATCACAAGGTCTGGCAAGTGGTTCAAGAGCCGCGCTGAAAGCAAATATGGGCGTGCTTTTAGGTTACGCCATGCACTCCGTCTTAGCCGCTTTCGGACTGGCAGCCGTTGTGGTGGCATCCCCGATTCTGTTTAATGGTATGCGCTGGTTTGGTGTCGCCTATATTGCGTATCTGGCGGTGCGTATGATGATGTCATCAATGCATAAAAGTGACATGCCGCAGATGCAACCCGCCGCCAAAGCCGTTATCACCAAAGGCTTTTTCACCAGCTTCCTGAACCCGAAAGGTCTTCTGGTTTACTTTGCCATTCTGCCTAACTTTATTTCCGGCAGTGAAAGTGTCGCGGTACAATCCTTGTTATTATCCGGCGTCTATATTGCCAGTTGCGCAGTCGTCTACAGCGCGGTCGCACTAATTTTCGGACAGATGAGCAAAGGCGAATATAATGATAAACGCCGCCGTATCGGTGAAGGCGTTGCCGGTGGGCTATTAGCCACTGCCGCGATGAGCCTGGCATTTAGTTAATTAGCTGATTATTCAAACAAAAAGCGGGAACCTAAGGTTCCCGTTTTTTGTTTTTTAGTATTGTACTAACCGCTATTGCTAATAGCCGTTGGTTGTCTCTTCAAGCAGATCGTTATGATAATCAGATAACACTTTCAGGGTGAATGCCGCTGTATCACACTCAGCTTCACCCATTGCCGCCAATATTGTCAGTTTGACCAACTCCATAGATACATTCAGTTCAATACCATTGAGTATCAGGAACACACTGGCCGCCTGAAATGCCGTCCTTTTATTCGCATCATTAAAAGCATGAGCTTTTGCAATTGAAATCAAATACATTGCGGAAAATTTAAATATATCATCACAGTGCTCATAATCCCTTAATGTCTCAATCCGGGAGAGAGCGCCTTCCAATTTAGCTATATTCGGCTTTCCGCTATTGGGTAATGTCGATTTTTGTATCTCTATGACTTCATCAACGGTCAGAAATCTCAGGTCCATCATTTATCTTCCAGTGCCCTGATAATATCCGCATGTTTGATCTTCGTTTTATCAAGTGCCTTTTGAAAATCGGTACGTTTATCAGTAACACATTGTATATCTTCCGGTGCGTCCGAAAAATCCTGTGCAGAACGGATTGCCTTTACATCATCTCCTATTCTCCGGATATGGCTTATTGCATCAGGTGATAATAACTTATCCGATGGCCGTTCTGCCCGCCTTGTATAAGGCGTTATCGCCGGTACATCACCGGCATATTCTCCCGCGCATCGTTGTTCACATGATGATGGAATAGTGCCGGAAATTACCACATCCGGCTTTCCGCGCTGAGTGATAGTCACACTTCCGCCTTTTCTGAGGGTATCCAGTATTGTGGAAAGCTCCGTTCTCATCTGAGTGTATGAGACATTTTTCATCGTCATCATCCTGTACATGTACATGTTATGAACTGATAATAGACTACAGACTTAAATCCGGCAATTTTTTTGTACACACAGACCCGATTATGATTGTGTCTTTTGCAGCACATAACACAACCTGCCCAGGACTTTCATTGCATTATCCATGCGCTCGTTCCATTCAAAAGAACAATTCAGCCGGAAGGCGTGATTAAACTGCTCACTGGTCGAGAACATACTGCCGGGGGCGATACTTATCTGCTCATTGAGTGCCATCTGATACAGCTTGGTGGCATCAAACGGTGGTTCAAATTCCAGCCAGAGAAAATAACCGCCCTGCGGGCAGTTAACCTTCACATTCGACGGAAAGTGCTCGCTGACAGCATAGAGCATCCGGTGCTGGCGCTGTTCAAGCTGCTGGCGCAGTTTCTTCAGGTGCGCATCATAACCACCCTGTCCCAGATACTCCGCAATCGCCTGCTGTGTCGGCATGCTGGCAGAAACGGTACTCATCATCTGCAACTGCTGGACTGTCCGCGCATGTTTACCCGCCGCCACCCAGCCAACACGAAAGCCGGGTGCAAGACACTTGGAAAATGAGGAGCAATGAAAGAAATTGTTCTCTTTATCCAGGCTTTTTGCGGGCTGTGGTGCGTTATTGCCAAAATACAGTTCGCTGTAAACATCATCCTCAATAAGCGCAATATTATGGCGCGTCAGGATATCCACCAGCCGGTGTTTATTTTCCACAGGCATTGTTCCGCCGAGCGGATTCTGAAAATGCGTCATCAGCCAGCAGGCTTTAATATCATAGCGCCCGGCGACATCTTCGAGCGCATCAAGATCGATTCCCGTCTGCGGGTCGGTTTTAATCGCCACCGCTTTCAGGCGCAGACGTTCAATCGCCTGTAATGCGCCGTAAAATGCCGGAGATTCAATCACAACCCAGTCACCCGGCTCAGTCACCGCCTGAAGGCTGAGAGACAGCGATTCCATGGCACCGGCGGTGATCACGATTTCTTCCGGGGACACATGAATGCCCTGTGATGCATAACGCCGCGAAATATTACGCCGCAGTTTTTCATTGCCCGGCGGCAGGTTAACCACCGCACTTTGTGGTGCAATACGCCGTGCCACCGCCCCCAGGGCTTTGGACAGTTTCGGCTGAACCAACAGTGTGGGATCAGGGAATGCTGAGCCGAACGGCACAATTGCCGGGTCTTTGCACGCCTGAAGCACATCAAAAAGTGAGGCGTTTATATCAACATTTTCAGTAAGATGTAACCCTAACCCACCTTTTGCCTGAGCAAACGCAGGTGCGCGTTTTGCGACAAAATAGCCGGATTGCGGGCGGGCAAGAACCCAGCCCTGACTCTCCAGTAACTGATAGGACTGTACGACAGTCATCAGACTCAGTCCCGACTGTCTGGCGCTTTCACGCAATGACGGCAGCCGGTCACCGACCTGCCAGATATCATCTTCGATCTGTTGTTTTATCTGTTCTGCTAACTGTTCGTAGCGTGTCATAGCGTGATCCCTGAAAACTGTTATAGACATATACTGATTAATTGTAACTATTATAGTCTAGCAACTCATGGTGTACTACGCCACACTTTTCATCTGCATATAATAACGAGAGGTCACAATGTTCGGGTTAAGTGCCCTTGAGCTTGCGCGAATTCAGTTCGCCTTCACTGTGTCGTTTCATATCATATTCCCTGCGATAACCATCGGGCTTGCCTCTTTTCTGGCGGTTCTTGAAGGAATGTGGCTGAAAACCCGCAATGACGATTACAAAAAGCTCTTTCATTTCTGGTCAGCCATCTTTGCCGTCAATTTCGGCATGGGTGTGGTTTCCGGTTTGGTGATGGCGTATCAGTTCGGCACCAACTGGAGTTTCTTTTCTGAGTTTGCAGGATCTATCACTGGTCCGCTGCTCACCTATGAAGTACTGACGGCGTTCTTCCTGGAAGCAGGTTTTCTGGGGGTTATGCTGTTCGGCTGGAACCGTGTCGGCGAAAAACTGCACTATTTCGCCACCTGTATGGTTGCACTCGGCACACTGATGTCCACGTTCTGGATACTCGCCTCCAACAGTTGGATGCAGACACCGCAGGGGCATGAGGTCATCAATGGGGTTGTAGTGCCGGTTGACTGGTTTGCGGTGATTTTTAATCCATCCTTCCCGTACCGCCTGCTGCACATGACAACTGCCGCCTTCCTGGCTGCCGCGTTTTTTATCGGCGCTTCTGCGGCCTGGCATCTGCTGCGCGGCAATAAATCGGGTGCGATAAAGAAAATGTTTTCAATGTCGCTCTGGCTTATCCTGGTTCTCGCACCGTTACAGGCACTGATCGGGGATGCTCACGGGCTGAATACCCTGAAATATCAGCCGGCAAAAGTAGCGGCAATGGAAGGTCACTGGGAGAACAAACCCGGGGAAGCCACGCCGCTTATTCTGTTTGGTATTCCGGATAACGAGCGGGAAGAGACGCGGTTTGCCCTGGAAATTCCGGGTCTGGCGAGCCTTATCCTGACTCACAGCCTTGATAAACAAGTCCCTGCACTGAAAGAGTTTGCTCCCGATGAGCGCCCGGCGAACGTCTTTATGGTGTTCTGGTCATTCCGTGTCATGGTCGGACTGGGAATGCTGATGATTTTAGCCGGTGTGCTGAGTCTGTGGTTACGTTACCGCAAACGCCTGTATGACTCGCGTCCGTTCCAGCACTTTATATTCTGGATGGCACCGTCCGGGCTGATTGCCCTTCTTGCGGGCTGGTTTGTCACTGAGATCGGGCGGCAACCCTGGGTGGTTTACGGGTTGCAGCGCACGAAGGATGCGGTTTCCGCGCATGGCGATGTACACATGAGCATCAGTCTGCTTCTCTTCTTTATCGTCTATGGCTCTGTATTTGGTATTGGCTACATCTATATGATGAAACTGATCCGCAAAGGTATCGCGACGGAGGTTCCTCATGAGCATTGATTTACCGCTGATTTGGTTCGTCATCATTGTATTCAGCACGCTGATGTATATCGTGATGGATGGTTTTGACTTAGGGATCGGCATCCTCTACCCCTTTGTGAAAAGCAATGCTGACCGCGACCTGATGATGAACAGTGTCGCACCGGTCTGGGACGGCAACGAAACCTGGCTGGTGCTGGGCGGCGCGGCACTGTTTGGTGCTTTTCCGCTGGCATACGCGGTTATTCTGGATGCGCTGGCTATTCCGCTGACGCTGATGCTTATTGCCCTGATTTTCCGGGGTGTCGCATTTGAGTTCCGTTTTAAAGCAGATGAACATCACCGCTATTTCTGGGATCGCGCCTTTCTGACCGGTTCTGTCATAACAACCTTTGCACAAGGTGTGGTTGTCGGCAGTGTGATTGAAGGTTTTCCGGTGGAAAACCGTGCTTTTGCAGGCGGCGCACTGGACTGGTTCACACCGTTTGCCCTCTTTTGCGGACTGGGATTGGTTGTCGCTTATGCGCTGCTCGGCTGTGGCTGGCTGGTGATGAAAACAGAAGGTCATCTGCAACAGCAGATGTATAAAGTACTGAAACCATTGACGGGGGTGATGCTGGTTGTGCTGGCAATTATCAGTCTGTGGACGCCGCTGGCGCATGAAGCAATTGCTGTCCGCTGGTTCAGTTTCCCGAATATTCTGTTTTTCCTGCCGGTTCCGCTGCTGGTGCTGGTCTGTGTTATCGCGCTGTTCCGCAGTGCCTCCCGTCACGGACATTACACACCGTTCTTCGCGGCACTGGCTTTGGTATTTCTTGGTTTTACCGGGCTTGGTATCAGTATCTGGCCGATGATTATCCCCCCGGCGATTGACTATGAAATGGCGGCAGCACCCGCTGAAAGTCTGAGCTTTATGTTAGTCGGTGCGCTGTTTATTATCCCTGTTATCCTGGTGTATACCTGGTGGAGTTATTATGTCTTCAGAGGAAAAATCACTCATGACCAAGGCTACCACTGAGTCTGCGGTGGACAGCAATTCCCCCTGGTGGAAAAAAGCCGGCTGGATGATAGCCATCTGGGCGGGCAGTGTTCTGGCACTGTTTGCTGTCTCTTCGGTTTTCCGCTTATTAATGACGGCGGCGGGAATGAAAGTAAGGTAGTCGTTATGTTTCATCCGTAAGTACCTCATCAGTGCTTCATGCCCTGTCTTTCAGGGGCATTGCCCGGCACACCACGCCCCCTCGTGGTGTGCCTTTTTTAAATGGTTCTATTGATAATGATTAGCATTCGTCAAAATACCTGCTAAACTCCGCAAAACAGATATAACTAAATAAGATAATTCATAACGGAGAGTCCGCATGAGCCGGGATAAAAAAAGAAAAAAAACATCTACCGCCCTGCACCACCACGTCTGGTTCAGGTGAAATCTTATATTGATGTCACACCCAATCTGCGCCGTATCACCTTTACATCTGAGACGATGGACACTTATCCGTCAGGCTGTGAAGGCGGTCATCTGAAACTGTTTATTGCCAAAGATGCACCGAATGCGCCTGTGCTGCCGGTTTTATCGGATAAAGGCCCTGTCTGGCCGGAAGGCAAAGAACGCCCGATAGCCCGTACTTATACTGTGCGCGCCATCCGTCCTGAACTGAAAGAGATAGAGATTGAATTTGCCCTGCATAATGATGCCGGTCCGGCGGTGGATTTTGCCAAAAATGCCAAACCGGGCGATTACATCGGTATTACCAATCCGGGCGGACCGGATCCGCTGCTGCCGGTGGCAAAGCACTATTATATGGCGGGTGATTTAACAGCACTGCCGGCGATTGCGGCACTGCTGGAAAAAATGCCTGCTGATGCACAGGGAAATGTGGCGGTTCGCATTGATCATGACGACGATAAACAAACGCTGAATAAACCTGCGGGAATGACTGTTCACTGGGTAATCGGCGGCACAGAAAAAACAGATGAGATAACCGCGCTGTTTAAAAGCTGGGCGGTAACAGATGTTACTGACTGCACGTTCTGGATTGCCGGGGAAGATTCCATGGTGAAAGATCTGCGCCGTTATGTCCGCCGTGAGTTAGGCGGGGAGCATAATCAGATGTATGCTATTCCGTACTGGCGCTTTGGTTATAATGAAGAGGGTTATCATCATCAGCGCCATGATGTAATGGATGCCGACGATTAATAACGATTAATTATAAAAAACAGCGACTCACAATAGCCGCTGTTTTTTGTTTTTATCATGATTATTTATCAGTTATACCCAACGCCATTCAGGATGCAGGCTAGCTGAGTACCGCCAACGAACCTGTAGTTTGAATGGATGAGGGTATATATGCCTGCAATGCCCGCAGACACAGTGATGACCGCACACAGTCATCCTGCGTAAATGACACCACCGACACCATTTCATCATCACTGAACCGGCGCAGTACATCTGCCAGCCCTGACGGCACATTGCCCGGTAAATCACACTGACTGACATCCCCGTTGACAATGACTGTCACATTTTCACCCATCCGGGTCAGGAACATTTTCATTTGTGTGACAGTGACATTCTGCGCCTCATCGAGGATCACCACCGCATTTTCAAATGTCCGCCCGCGCATGTAAGCAAACGGGGCAATCTCCACCTTGCCTATCTCCGGACGCAGGCAATATTGCAGAAATGATGCACCCATCCGTTTCACCAGAATGTCATATACCGGTCTGAAATAAGGTGCAAATTTATCACTCATATCACCGGGCAAAAATCCCAGATCTTCTTCCGCCTGTAACACCGGACGGGTCACGATTATCCGCTCAATTTCTTTATTAATCAGGGCATCCGCCGCAAGTGCGGTACTGATAAAGGTTTTGCCGCACCCTGCTTCGCCGTTGGCAATAATAAGCTGCTTATGTGCTATCGCCTGAATGTATTTATCCTGTGCATCATTGCGGGGTAAAACAGTGCTGTGATCCCGTTTTTCCCGCGCCATGCCGATGGCTTCCACACCGCCCGCCGGGATAAATACCGCCACATTATCATCACTGAAACGCCCCCTGCGGGACTCTTTCCGGGTCATTCGTTTTGCCTCTTTGCGTACTCTGACTACCGCTTTTTGTCTGCCCATAATCTTAATCCTGTTGAGTTATGATGACGGAGTAACTGAAACAGTGTATTGGTCAACTAAAATTGGCAACCGGCGGCGTCCTTCAGGCCATGAGTGAAAATCCGGATATAAAAAAAACCGGTGATAAACTCCACCGGACATACTCTAAATAATTCGGGATGCCTGTAGGCGACAAGCTCCGACCGCCGGGGAGCATACATCAGTATGTGACCCGGCGGGCTGAGTGCGGTCAACACCCAGGCATCCTGAAGTATGACGAGTATATAGGGGGGTTATCACCGGCTGACACTGTCGTTCGTCTGTATTACGCATTCGTTATCCTCAGATGACAAACTAAAGCGAACACTAAACTGACTGTGTGACAGTATAATGACAATGTTACGGACCTCAGCGCACTTTGCAGTTTTTTGCTGCTATATACCCTGCCGCTTCTGCTGAAATCGCATCCGGGAAATATTCACTGTTTTTTGCACTGACCCGGTTATAGCCGGGACAATCCTGATGGTGATAAATTTTACTGTTACGGTTAGCACGGATAGTCTTATTTTCCGTTTTTTTCACCGGAGATGTCGTCGTTTTTACCGGTGTTGTCTGAACCGGCGCAGAAGGCAGGCGGGTAAAAATTCCGTCGGCAGTATTGATATGACCCGGCTCCCAGTGGCGCTCACCGGTCACAAACGGGTTTGATTGCCCGGTCACCGCGCGGATACGAAGGTCGCGTTCACGCTCCCAGGCTGATGGCGGATAAGTTGCATCCCAGGTTATCAGGAGTTTCTGCTGCTGCTCTGACATCGCCAGATCATAGCGATCATGCATATAGAACCAAACCCGGGCAACCTGTCCTTTTACCTCATCACGCGGTTCAAACACCCGCTGCTTAAAATCCACCCGGCTGGTGCATTGCCCGTAACTCTTGGTTCCCGCACCGCGGGCCATACTGTAACGGAAATTACTGCGGTCGCCATTCACTTCACCAATGGAGGGTGCCAGATTATGGAGATCGGCTTCCATCGCGCGGAATACCGGATCTTCGCTGATACAGTTTTTTCGTCCGCCCTGCTGCCAGCACTGGCGCTGATGTCCAAACACCCAGGCCGGTACAATGTGTTCCCACTCAATCCGTTCTGCACGGGTTTGCTGTGACCGCACCTGATAGCCACAACTGTTCAGATCCACCCTGCCGCCTGATTTTCCTGTCCACTCCCACTGACAGCCGCAATAGAGTGTTCCCTCGCCCTGCGGGTCGCGGTTCTGATCATGATACACCTGCTCACGGGACACAATTTTTGCCTCATCAAACCGTTCAGGTGCAGCGGCAAACGCCGCGGATAATGTCAGGAAAAATGCAAATAATGACAAACTAAATAATTTTAAAATACGCATAGAAATCATATACCAACAGAATAATGAGGGCGGCAATTATGCCATGTCAGACACGGATAATCGCGTCAGAGGTGAGAATAACATCTCAATCCGCTGTTTATGGCGTATTTAGGGTGTTTTTTTACAGTATTGCCCTGACACAAATTGTATATTCTGTACCTTTTATACCCAACGTCATTCAGGATGCAGGCTGGCTTCACGCCGCCAACGAACCTGCAGTTTGAATGAATACGGGTATATGTCAGGAATGAGGAGATACAGATGCACCCGTTGGTCGATAAGATGATAGCTGAGATAGTCGGAACTGCCCGTTCTCATAATGAAGAAGAAGTCGATGTCAGTGTACAGGAGAGTTACAACCGGGTGCAGATTCAGGTTAATATCGCAGAGAAACCGGTAATGGATATTATCCTGAACCTGAACCCCGTCACTTAGACGCGCGGGCGCTTGCGGTAAAGCCACAACCCCGGTACCGATAAACCAATTGACAATGCCCCGACAACAAACGCCGCCCGCAGAAAATTATTCACCAGCATCTCAAGCAATTCAGGCGTATAACCCGCCTGTGATAGTTTGACAACAGCCAGCATCGCCATATAAGCATTAATCCCGGGAAACATCGGGATAATCGCCGCGACCGTAAATACTTTCGGATGAGCCAGCCACCAGCGTGACCACTGAATACCAATAATACCAACAAGTACCGATGCCCAGAATGTGGCTGTCACAATATCAAAATCTGCTGCCATCAGGATAAACCGGCTGCCATGACCAATTGCGCCCAGATAAGCACAATATTTCAGCGCACGTTTCGGCACATTAAAGACCATCGCAAAACCGACCGCAGGGATCGCCGCCAGCAGCATGTCCTGCATCAGCGCGGTAAAAAAAGAGAGTACGGCCATCATATCCAGTCCCTCAGACTACCGAGCGTTATCGCCATAAAAATACCGATACAGGTTGCCAGGGTCAGCAGGCTCGCCATCGCCCAGCGCGCCAGCCCTGTATTCACATGCCCTTTAAACATATCCGCAACTGCATTAATCAGCGGGAAGCCCGGCACCAGCAACAAAACACTCGCCGCCATTGCAATGCCCGATGTTGCCGTAAACAGCGGGAGCTTCAGCATAAGCCCTGCCACCATTGTGGCAGAAAAGGCGGTAAAACAGAAATTGATCAACGGATTCATGTGCCGTGCTGTCAGCACCTGACGGACATACATTGCACAACCACTGGCAACAAACGTGACACAGGCTCCGTCCCATCCGCCTTTGTTCAGTTTACAGAAACAGGCGCAGGAGAGTGCGACCATCAAAACCATGACCCAGCGCGGATAACGCAGCGGCTTAATATGAGCGAGTTTTTTCTGTACACCTTTGTAATCCAGATGTCCGTGTTCCGCGAGGATCACAACATGCTGTACCTCTGTCACCACATGCATATTAATACCGCGATCCACCACCTTGCGCGTGGAGGTCATGCAGTGCCCGTTAATAATCGTCGTCAATACAATGGCATTCGCTGAAATAGCACAATCTACCTGTTCAGCCCCGAGTGCTCTGCCTGTGCGCACCGCCAGCTCTTCCACCAGCATACTTTCCGCGCCGTGCTGCAACAGCAGTAACCCGCTCTCAATACATAACCGGGTAATGGTCCGCTGTGTATCGACTGAAATCTCTTTCCCCTGCCCCATAGTTTTACCGTTAGCCGTTGATGGTCTGACTTTCCCGCTATTCTAAATCTTTGTATTAACAACTCACTGGGTTTGATCAAGAGTTTGAATAATAATTTGAACAACCGTCTGACCAATAAACGGCCACCCTTTGTATTATTGTCAGTATGGCAGCAAAGGCAGCTATTGAGCAATCCTCCCCGGCGTGGTTAAATCAGGGCTTATATCACTACCGGAGCCTGTTTCTGTTATGTCATCATCCCCGTCACCCTTAACCCCGAAAGGGCAGCGTCGCCGCCATGCTATCCTCACCGCCGCTGCAGATGTCTTTATTCTTCATGGCTACGAGGGAACGACACTGGATATGATTATTGAACAGTCAGGCGGGTCACGCTCCACACTTTATACCTCGTTCGGGGGAAAAGAAGCGCTGTTTCTGGCGGTGATCGAACACCTTATCTGCGGAATTTTTGAAGACGGGAAAGATACCCCGGATATTGCCCCGGAGCCGGAAGCACTGTTATACGACTGCGGCAGACGTTATCTGAACAGCATTGTTCATCCGCAATCACTCGGGCTGTATCAGTTGATTCTTGCGGAATCCCAGCGCTTTCCGCAAATCAGCGAGCGCTTTTATCAGGCAGGACCTCAGCGGACATCACTGCAATTAGCTACCCGCCTGAAAACTATCCCCGGGATAGATGCATCACCAGAGATATTACAGGCTGTCGCCGCGCGTTTTCTGGAAATGCTGAAAGCAGATCTTTATCTGCCGGTATTCAGTCAGCGCCATGAAAAACCCACTGCCGAATTTATTGAAAAACAACTGCCGTTATCCGTTGAGATAACGGCCTGCTATATTCGTCACCACCTGACCTGCCAATAAGCAGCGGTGACAATCAGCATCTGCGTTCAGCCATTCAGTTCAGCGGCTTTTTCGCGCGCGGTACGCAGATCGTCTGCAACAACAACCGGCACACCATAAATGGCGGATGCCATAGGTGCAAATTGTTCCAGCTCCGCTTTATCCTGTACATCCGGGTTCACGGTCAGGATCATTGCCCGGCAATACTCCGTCATTTTGTCCTTTCCGGTTTTTAACCAACGACGGACATATTTGCGGGCATCCATATCTTCCTGAGTATCCGGTTTTTCCTGTGCGTCTTTCGGCGGATAAATCAGTGAAAAAGCGGCCTGTTTTTCCAGCAACACATCCAGCTCTTTAACCCACTGCTCTGTTTGTGCCATATTTTCCGGGAATGAAAGCATAGTCACTACCGGAAATTCGCTGATATCCATATGAATAAAGGTAAATTCTGACATAAAAACTCCGAATCTTGTTTTGTATTTATTAGTACAGTATTCGCCGATTGATCGCATGTCAACAAATAAGAATGATTTTCACTTTCATTCGCACGAATTATCCGGATTTTCCTGTTACGCCTTCCTTTTCCATCCACTGCGTAATTATGTGGTTTTTACTTAATATCTACGTAATTATGCTGACATTCATATTATTCTTATATATAAGACAGGATAATTCAGGGCATAGTGACTAATTATTCATACTTGCCCACCCTACCTACAATATAAGGCTTATAATGAAAAAACTGACGTTAATTTCCCTGGGATGCCTGTTTTCTTTGACCGCATTTGCGGCAAATGCAAGCAATGTGTGTAATGAGTACTTCACCGAGATAGACGGTATGGTGAAACTCGCAGAGCAGGAAGCGAAAGGGAATGCCGATGCCACTGCACAGGTGAATGCAATGAAACAACAGCTTGTGACAGCCAAAACACAGATCCAATCTGTCCCGCAGGAAACACAGGATATGGCATGTCAGCAAGGGCTGGATGCATTAAAGGAATTCAAAGCCGCAGCAGATAAACAGTAATTGTCCTCTGTTTGACCTTGTAAATAATTCTGTTGTATTGAAAGAGGCCCGCAGCGGACCTCTTTCTGTTTTGGATTCCGGGTACGGTCAGCGCACAACCAACACCGAAATCGGCGCATGTGCCACAATTCCTGATGCGGTAGAGCCAAGCAAATGGGTGGAAATGCTCGGATGGCGGGAACCTATCACAATAAGATCCGCCTTTATTTCTTTTGCTTTCGCAAGAACTTTATCCCGTGGTGTGCCGTAATCGACAAAATAGCTCACCTGCTCCGCAGGCAAATCAATTTTTGCGGCAATCACCTTTAATTCTTCTTTTGAACGCTCAACGGCTTTATCCGCAAATGAGCTCAAAAGTTCATAGTGATAATTATAACTTATTGAAAATTTGGAAATATCAGGCACAGAATGAAATAACATCAGTTTTGCCTGCGACATTTTTGCCAGATATACCGCGTGTTTAAGTCCGTTACTGGTCAATACATCTTCTGTCACATCAATAGGAACTAATATCATTCTATACATACTATCCCTCATTATTGATTAATGTGTACCTGACTTGAGTATAGATGGCACCGGACAAATAGCCGTGCCCGCTATCATATTTCTGATAAACAGCGCTTATTTGCGGGTGGTACTTAAACAAAGGAGGAAAACATATCCGGCGATAGTCTATTTATCACCGGATAACAATATCAGCAGATAGCGATATCAGCGGACAACCATGACAGAAACCGGGGCGTAACGAACCACACCACCGGCGGTTGAGCCTAATAAATGGGTGGAGATATTCGGGCGACGGGAGCCGATAACAATAATATCAGCATTGACCTCTTCAGCAGCCTGAATAATTTCATCCCTTGGTGAGCCGAAGGTAATCGTATACGCCAGACGCTCAGCCGGCAGATCAATTGAGTCCATCAGCATGCGTATATCTTCTTCCGCTTTGATCGTCGCTTTATCTTTTATTTCCATATAACCCAGTGCATACGCATTAATAATCGCGGATGAAATAGGCAGGACGTGGACAATATGAAGCTTCGCCCCTGTCTCTTTTGCCAGATAAAGGGCATGGCGGACAGCTTTACTGGTTAATTCTTCTTCTGAGATATCAACCGGAACTAAAATGATATTATACATACTGCCTCCTGTTACGGGTCATGCGATATACCACCACTATAGTAAATTTCACTGAAAATATCTGTGAGATTGATACCGTTACCTCTTATTTATCAGTGATTATCTCAGTCTGTAAAATTAACCGGTTACGGATAAACCTGACATAGTCAATTATTTCATGGGCGGTTAATCCGACCGGACCAATTCCGGCTGCCACACATTCATCTGCTGCCGCGCCATGGAGCCAGACACCGCCGCAGACAGCCTCCTGCATGGGCAATTTTTGTGCCAGCAGGCTACCGATGATCCCTGACAACACATCGCCGCTCCCCGCCGTGGCTAATCCGCTGTTACCGCTGTAATTACACCACAACGCGCCATCCGGGGATGCCACCAGGCTCCGGTGCCCTTTCAGAACCACCCAACAGCGGTATTGTGACGCGAGTGCCTGTGCTGCCCCAGCGCGGTCTGCCTGAATATCAGCCACAGTGGTATGCAAAAGGCGGGCAGCTTCCTGCGGGTGCGGGGTTATCACACCGTTGTCATGCAGTATTGTTCCCGGCGTTCCGGCAAGGATTGTCAGCGCGTCCGCATCCAGAACCAAAGGCTTATCCGTGACCAAAAATGCGTCCTGCGCCAATTGATAACTTTGTGTATTCAGTCCCAGACCGGGACCGGTCACCAGCGCAGTAATTGCCTGAGCGTTCATTGGGTCACCTGTCGTTCTCAGCATCAGCTCCGGTGCATTTTCAATAAACGGTAATGGTAATTGTGGCTGATTAAAACGAAGAATGACTTTGCCGCAACCGCTTTTCAGCGCGGCACATCCTGCCAGAATAATGGCGCCACTCATGCCCTGCGCTCCGCCTGTGATACTCAGCGTGCCAAATGTGCCTTTGTGACTGTCTGCGGCACGCGGTGTTTTCAGCGCCGGATAATTACTGGTTATCGTATTGATATCAATGCGGTTCATATTATTAACCTTATCGCAGGACACGGATTGTTATGTCAGTATATTAATCATTATATACCCAACGTCATTCAGAATGCAGGCTGGCGGGCTTAGTTCCGCCTACGGACCTGCTGTCTGAATGAATAAGGGGATAATGAGGAATGAAAAAGAAACTAGGGTAGTAACCGTCATTTCTGGTATTCTTTGCCGCTGATATATCGGGACAGATAAAATAAAACGGTTGAGGTTAACCATGAATAACGCATTTAAAACTGAAAACGAAATTGAAGCATTAGCAGCGGAAGTCACCTGTTTAAAAGCACTGGTAACATATTTACTGAAAGCGGTAGGCCAGGCTGATGCCGGTCGGATTATCGTTAATATGGAACGTCAGATCAGTGAGATTGATGATGAGCACTTATCTGAGACGTTTAAAAAATACTATCGCTCAGATTAAAACGGTTTACCGGAAATAATTCTGCTGCCTGGCAATAAATGCGATTCATTCGTAATGCAACAAATCGCTAAAGAGAGGAAGAAGTATTCTTGTTACTATAAATTTCCTGTACTAAATACCCTTCCTTTTATTTTTTGATTTATTCCGCACGCTGTTATACAACGTGCGGATTTTTTTATCTTCTTACCTGCGTCAGTGGTTACATCTGTGAGGGTTTGATCTCTTTCAGTAACCGGATGGCAAATAACCCGAGCACGGCAACACCCGCCACCAGCACACCCCACAACAGCCAGGTTTTCCAGGCAAACGGGGAAGCCGCCTGAGGTGCCGGACGGAGTTTTTCTTCCCCGCCCAGCGTTCTGAGCTGCTCTGATACCGTTGCAGACGGCAACTCAGCCTGGTTTTTCAGGGTATTTTCCGGCAGCATCTGTGAAAGCGGCATAAATACCGGCTCCGCATTATAAGCCCCCCACGCCAGAAGATACGGTGCCGCACCCTGTGCATTAAAGGTCAGATATTGCGCATATTTTATACCTGTGACCTCCGGCGGCTGATCACGCCAACTGCTGTTAATTGCAGTCAGGCGCAACTGCCGGACAGGCTGGTCATTGAGCATAATATTGGCATTGTGGCTTTCCGCGCCGTTATCCTCCAGCGAAAACAGCACCTGATTTGCCAGCGGTAACCATTTGCCGTCAGTTTCTGTCCGGTACTCAACCCGCACCGGCAGTACGGTATTTTGCTGTGCAATATTAATCTCCAGCCGGTTCAGATACTGAATATTCGGCAAACTGTAAATCACCGCCCCGTCCGGCTCTGCACTATGTTCAAAAACAAAACGATTCACATCCCGGCGCTCAACAGTCTGCAATCCGGTGCCTTCTGCTTTCGTAATCAGCGGCGGTGTCTGCCCGTTATCTCCCGTAACGGATAGCAGCCAGTACGGTGCTTTTCTTTCTGATGCACTGACCGATGATGGGATCATTATTTGCTGAGCCAATAAGGTATCTGTGCCGGATGTCAGATCCATCAGCGGGATATCACGCGCCACCGGTGACCAGTTTTGTTTATCATCACTGCGGTAGAGGGTGGCTTTTGCCTGCATATTACCGGTTTGCGCCGGCCAGGTCAGACTGACCTCACGCAGCGGCAGTGCCAGCGGCTGATGATTGTCCGGCACCAGCAGATACGTCGCCGTTGCCGGGCGTAACAGCGTTCCCGCATTATCATTGTAGATAGTCAGTTCTGTGCCGTTATCCGCTTTCAGACGAATTTTACGATCGTCCTCATTCCCCTGCGCGCGGGTCTGTGAGAGCGGATAGATAATAAACCGGACTCTGATTGTTTCATCGGTTGTCTGTTTTGCTGACGTCAGTGCCACCGGAACAGAATGACCGGTATTATCAAACACACGGATATCCCGCAGATCCGGCCGGGCGCTGTTCAGATAAACATTCTCCGGCACGGTCAGCCGGTAGAATGGTGCATTGCCGCCCTGCAAAACCATTTCAGCGCCCTGATTAAAATCATTCAGAGTCAATGTCTGCGCCGGTGTTTCTGCCCGGGAAAATGACGTCACTGATGCCAGAAATGCAGTCAGGATCATCATACCGCAACGCCATCTGCGATGATTTATTGCATTATTCCCTGAATTCATCCGTTATGTTCCTTATTAGTATAGTTGCCTGTCGCCACTTTCGGCGGTAGCGGGGAAAAATACCCCACAACCAGGATAAGCAGCGCAACACCGATAAACGCAATTGCGCGGGCAAGCCCGCTGCTCTGGTTCATATCAATGACAAAAAGCTTAATTATCACCACCGTCAGTGTAATCGCACCCGCCAGCCACAAGTAACGTTTATGGTAACGGGTGGCGCTTATCATCAGGATCACGGCGGTCAGCGCCCAGATAATCGCCAGTGTGGTCTGAATAAACCGGGACTGAATCAGCGCCTGTGATGTCCATGCCGTACCATCAACAAACGCCAGCGCGCGTATAAGTATCCCGTTTGCCCACCAGATACCCAGCGCAATAACGGTAAAGCCCAGCCACCGGACAATATCTGCCCGGTAACGGACTTTCGGTCGTGTCCGGATAAGCGCATTGCGCAGGCTCCATAACGCCGCGATACCGAATAATCCCGCTTCATCAAGCGGATTAAGCAACGGAATATACGTCCAGAGAGATAACTGACCATCCTGAATATTCCCGCTGATAAGCATAATCACAAGTATAACCACCAGCGGATACAGACACTGCCAGTAAAGCCCGGCATGCTTGTCCATCGGCGGCAGCGGAAGATGCTGTAATATATAAAGCGTAAAAATGATGCCGCAGATTGCCAGCAGATTAATAAAATAGATCCATTCATCCATACCCCACGGCAGGCGGTTATCTACCCACAACACTTCTGCCAGCAGCAAACCGATCAGCGTCCACAGGGTCGCACCGTGTACCAGATTACGGACAATCTGCGGAACGTTTTCCGGCAGAAGACGAATAAAGTTCACCATACTCGCAATAATCAGCAACCAGATAAAACTGCCGTACACAGAGCCCATAGGGTGATTACCGATGCCAATGTCTCCGATAATGGTCAGAAGACTGAGTGACCACAGGAAGCCGATGCAATAATACAGTTGAGTCCACTGCACTCTGCGGGCAAGGAAATACCAGCTCCAGACAGAAATGACCAGTCCGGTCAGCAGGTATTCCTGCGGCGACAGGAAATTCCCCGCCGGTGACAGCCACGGCAGCATCCATAACCACAATCCCCAGACTATCATTGCCAGGACAAGTAACAGAACCGAAACGGATTTACTGCCGGAAAGTGACCGGTAGTGATGATGCAGCGCACCTGCTGTCAGCAACCCTGCCCACTGAAAGATGTACATCCACATACTTTGCTGTGACCAGTAAATGAAATCCATACTGTACAGAAGAGAGGCAAAACCAAACAAGACCAGCCCTGTTCCGCTCAGGACAGAAACCCGCTGTTTTTGCAGGCAGGCAAACCACAGGATAGCCAGCCCTTCAATGGTCCAGACAACTGATGTCCACTGTGCCGATAATGCCAGCGGAACGGCAAGAGAAATAAACCCGGTGCTAAGCAGTAAAAAACCGAGTGAGAGACGATGCCCGGATTCCCGGAAACGGCGCAGGCTGATAACCGTCAGCACCATATAGATCAGACCAAAGCTCAGCGAGGAGATAGCGGTTCCGAGGTAAAACGGCAGTGTAATCGCGTATTGCAACGAAAACGCCAGGATCGGTGGCGCAAACAGTAAAACGGAATCCACCGTCAGTTGTTTGCGGTTCCCGTCAGTCTGCATGTGGAGCCTTGCGTACTGCTGGGTCATCAGTCCATAAAGGATCAGGTTCAGAATAATAAAAATCTGGCAGCTCAGATAGTATTCCGGCTGGTAACTGTTTACCCCCCAGGCCACACCGATAATAAAGGTAAAGGCAAAGCCGATAATATTGAGCAACCGCCAGCCCTGCCAGTGATTCATCACCAGAATGGATACGGAAAGCATCAGGTAATAAGAGAAAAGCGCAATATAGTTTCCGCTGCCGGTTGAAAGCAATACCGGTGCGGCATAACCTCCGATCACGGCAAGAACCGCCAGACTTACCGCGCGCTGCACCACAGCAAAAAAGACAGATGCCATGCAGATAATCACCATCAGTAAGAGTGCAAAAGCAGGCGGCAGGAACTGATATAATTTATAGGCAGCAAAAATAGTGATGTAGAAAGCGCCCAGACTGCCGCCCTGAACGACCAGGCTGTACAATCTGTTTTTATCGCGCACACGCCAGGCGATGATGAACAGCACAACAGACAACGTTCCTGCGCCGATCAGCCGGAACTCCGGCGTCAGCATATTGTTTTCGATACTGAATTTCAGCAGATAGGAAAGCCCGACAAACAGCAGCAGAATACCGATTTTTGCCAGCACATTGCCGTTAAGCAACCACTGGATGATATTTGCAGCGGGATTATTCCGCTCCTGAATATCACCGGTATTTCCGTCATAAACAGGTGGACGATTAACCGGTTCCACTGTTTTTGTTATGGCAACCGGTGCAGGGGTTGCAACCGGAGGCGCTTTCTCTGTCACCGCCTGCATTGAATACGGCGCAGGCGCGGGTTCAGCGCAGACAGCAACTGTTTCAATTTCTGTTTCCGGCACTGGTTCACCGGAAAGGTAACGCTTCAGTGCTCTGCGCAATTCTTCCGTTTCTGCGCTCAGGTCACTCACTTTATCTTTCAGCTCAGCTGTACGCCGTAATGCCGTATACGCGATAAACGGCGTAACGATAATAATGGCCAGCAATACAAAACCACCGATGAGTAATGAATCCATATTTATCCTGTTTGTCAGCCGCCGGTACACAGCGCAGATAACATTTGATTTCAGTTAAGTACCATTCTGCCTGTTTTACTGATGAAAATCCCGCAGAGCAATGCGATATTTAACAAATGCAATAAAATTCTGCCATCCGCCGTTAATCCGATGTGAAAACACAACCGGACAAAGCCCGGCATCTGTTTCACACTTATTTTAACCAAAATTCATTTTTACGGACTTTAAATGTTGACTGCGGTCACAAAAACGGGCAATTTTCAGATACAGATCACAACAACACAAGGATATCTGCCATGCGATTTTTTGCCCGTTTCTTAAAAGAATTAGACAAGGTTACTGCGTCCTTCTGTGTGGTCGCATTTTACCGTAATCGTCTCTGAAGCAGCTTCTTATCTGTATTCATAAACACCGTACCGGTTAAAATCAAATTTCCGTTTAAATGTTAAATTTTATTTGCAATGAAGATTGACATACATCAACCAGATGTTAAAGTAACCGCATCGCATTGTAAAAACGCAATAATAAGAACGCAATTATGTTACCTGCAATAAAAAAATATCAGACGTTTTATCTCAGAGCTGAACAAAATCGCCCGTATTATATTCTGAAGATAAGCGCACACTACTTTCAGGCTCCCTTCGCGGAGCCTTATTTTTTTCTCTCCATACCCCATCCGGCACCGAAAGATTTATACCCTTATTCATTCAAACTACAGGCTCGTTGGCGGAACGATACCCGCCGGGTCACATAGTTTCCCTATGCTCCCCGGCGGGCGGTGCTTGCCGCCTGCCTGTATCTCGAATGACGTTGGGTATATACTGGCTGCATTATTTTTTTGCGAACAATGCGAACAAGGAGCTATTGTCGTTATGCAACATGACATCCAACGTCTGAGAAGAATCCGCCAGACCCCGCAAATGCGTGATCTGTTCCGGGAAACCTCACTAAGTCTCAATGACCTTGCATTACCGATTTTTGTCGAAGAAGGTGCCGACGACTATAAAGCTATCGCCAGTATGCCGGGCGTGATGCGCATTCCGGAAAAACGCCTGGCGTATGAGATAGAGCGGATAGCAAAAGCCGGGATCAAATCAGTGATGACGTTTGGTGTGTCACATCACCTTGACGCCACCGGCAGCGACGCCTGGTCAGAAAACGGGCTAGTTGCCCGCATGTCCCGCATCTGCAAAGAAACTGTGCCTGAAATGGTGGTGATGTCTGATACCTGTTTCTGTGAATACACCAGCCACGGGCATTGCGGTGTGGTGCATGACGGTGTTGTCGATAATGACGAAACATTGCATAACCTGGGCTTACAGGCTGTTATCGCTGCACAGGCCGGAGCTGATTTTATTGCGCCATCTGCGGCGCAGGACGGACAGGTCCGCGCGATCCGTCTGGCACTGGATGCCGCCGGTTTCCATAATACCGGGATTGTGTCTTATTCGACAAAATTTGCCTCTGCCCTTTACGGCCCGTTCCGCGATGCCGCCGGTTCCTGCCTGAAAGGCGACCGCAAAACCTACCAGATGGACCCGATGAACCGCCGCGAAGCTATCCGCGAATCACTTACCGATGAGCAGGAAGGTGCGGATATGCTGATGGTTAAACCAGCCGGGGCTTACCTTGATATCCTGCGTGATGTGCGTGAGCGTTCAAACCTGCCGCTGGCGGCTTATCAGGTGAGCGGCGAATATGCCATGATCAAACTGGCCGCGCAGGCCGGGGCTATTGATGAAGAACGTGTGGTACTGGAAACGCTGGGGTCAATCAAGCGCGCCGGTGCTGATTTGATTTTCAGTTACTTTGCCCTGAGTCTGGCAGAGAACAAGATCCTGAGCTGATTGTTTAAAATATCACATTTGCTGAAAAATCCCGGTTCGCCGGGATTTTTTTGGGCTGTGCCGCATCCTATGATAATTTTTCTTCCAGAAATGCCTTCAGTACATTTGCCTGATTATGTTCTTTATCTTTTGCAGCAAATAGTAACGTCAGATTACCCTGCCCCGCTTTTACCACTAACGGCTGCCAGGATTCAGGTCTGTCTTCCAGTTCCTGCCGGTAACGTCGCTCAAATTCGGCGAATTGCCCCGTATTGGCATGAAACCACTTGCGCAGTTCTGTATCAGGCGCAACGCCTTTATTCCATTCATCGTAATGAAGATCTGTTTTTTTTGATCCCTCTTGGCCACAGGCGGTCAACCAGAACCCGGTAACCATCACTCTCAGTGACCTCATCATAAACCCGTTTACAGAAAATCATGCCGCCACTCCTTTGTACTGTTTTTCATGTGCCAGCAACCAGGCTTTACGCGCAGTACCTCCCGCATAGCCGGTCAGTTCGCCATTTTTACCTGTGATACGGTGACACGGCACCAGTATTGATACCGGATTCATTCCATTTGCCCGCCCCACCGCCCTGACAGCCTGCGGACAGGATAATATCTCCGCCAGCCCGCTGTACGTCTGTGTACTGCCGAAGGGAATACATTGTAATTGTGTCCAGACCTGCTGCTGAAAGGGCGTGCCGGGTAACACCAGCGGCACCGTAAAACACTGTAATTTACCGGAAAAATAGTTCTGTAATTGTGTTTCCAGCAGAATGAGATGCGTATTGCTCCCGTCGGTAACCGCCAGGTTCAGACGCCGGGCGACCAGTGCGAGGGTATCTTCCCGACGGTTGTCCTCAAAAAACTCCAGAAAACAAATGCCGTGCTCAGTGGCAGCCGCAGACATATCGCCCAATAGCGTATTGAATTTTGAACGAATTATCATCATGGCTCCCCATATTCACAAGCATGACCTGGTAGGTGTACTGTTTTCTTTACAAAAATGGACAATTTTTAAGCTAAAATTGATTTGATTGTGTTCAACTTCTTTTGAGCAAAAACTTGATTGAACTCACACTAATGAGTAAAGTGCATCTCAACGATACAACGTGGACTGTCCACTTAACTGTATCAGTTTGTATAATGAAATAAATATCACTCACCTGAATATTAAACATTATTTTTTAAAATAATGGAGGAATTGTTATGGCTAAATTAATCAAATCTACAAAAACAACTTTCGATCGTATTACTGATGCTGTTATGACAATTTCTGTACCGCACTTCTTTTAATTAGCGATACTATTGCCGGTGCTGCCTGATACGCAATTATACCCTTATTCATTCAAACCGCAGGTGCGTTGGTTACACTCAGCTAGCCGCCTTCCTGCATCTTGAATGACGTTGGGTATATATGTGTGTATGCAGTACAAAAAAAAATCGACAGCCTGTAAGCTGTCGATTTTTTTTATAACTTAGTCAGATAAAAAAACAGATTATTGTGCGCTCTTCGTAATATCCGGTACTTTTGCTAAGTCCGCAGCAATTTTAACGGTTTCATCAAGATAGGCATCAGGTCCTTCATAATCTTTCGGCAATGCCTCCAGATTCAGAATAGGTTTTTTACCTTCACGCGCATAACGTTCGTTAATACGCTTGAGCCGGGTCGCTTCCAGCTCTTTATCTTCTTTATCACGCTTGGCAAAATTGAGCGAAATAACATCCTGCGTTGCTTTATTGGCTTTATAGCGTTGCAGATCTTCATGGATATAACCAAATTCAGGATCTGTTTTCGTCCGCTCCTGATATTTCAGTGCAAGCTCAGGTACGGCTTTACTGACCACATCGACAGACTTGTATTCCGCAGGCGTAATACTGTCCCACGGCAACGCGTTATCTTCAAAGCTTTCGCCGATATCATCATTATCAAAGCCGGTCGGCATAATAATATCCGGTGTAACGCCTTTACGCTGCGTACTACCGCCGTTGATACGGTAAAATTTCTGGATAGTGTACTGAACAGAGCCTAAATCCGGCCATTCCGGACGCAGCATCTGGTCGTAAATCCGGCTGATCGGCCGGTGCTGCTGCACAGTGCCTTTACCGAAGGTCGGTTCACCGACAATCAGCGCACGTCCGTAATCCTGCATAGCAGCGGCAAAAATTTCAGAGGCCGAGGCACTCAGTCTGTCGACCATGACCACCAGCGGACCTTTATAGTAAATAACATCATCGGTATCCGCATCCTCACGGACACGACCATTGTTATCACGTACCTGAACCACCGGACCACTGGTAATAAACAGACCGGATAAATCCACCGCTTCTGTCAGTGCACCGCCGCCGTTACCGCGCAGGTCGATAATCACCGCATCCACTTTCTCTTTTGCCAGCTTCTGCAACTGCGTTTTGGTGTCATTGGTCAGACCGACATAAAAGCCCGGAATATTGAGAACGGCTACTTTCTGAGAACCGACCTGTTTAATGGTCATTTTAGCAGCGCGGTCTTCCAGGCGGATCTGTTCGCGGGTCAGCGTCACAATACGTGGCTTCGCACCTTTGGTGTCACCCAGTACTTCAAGGCGGACTTTACTGCCCTTCGCACCTTTGATTTGTGAAACAACATCATCCAGCCGCCAGCCGACCACATCCACCATTGCTTTACCGGTCTGACCTACCGCGAGGATTTTATCCCCGACGGCAAGTTCTTTACTCTTGAGCGCAGGACCACCTGCAACCAGTGAGTTGATCACGGTATAATCGTCATCCATACGCAATACCGCACCGATCCCTTCAAGGGAAAGGCTCATTTCTGAGTTAAACTGCTCTGTATTACGCGGAGAGAGGTAACTGGTATGCGGGTCGATTTCACGCGCAAACGCCGTCATGATCAACTGGAATATATCTTCACTTTTCGTCTGTGTCAGACGTTTAAGCGCATAGGTATAGCGCTTTGTGAGTGTTTCTTTAATTTCTTTGTCATCTTTGCCGGATAATTTCAGGGCCAGCCAGTCATATTTGACTTTGGCATCCCACAGATTATTCAGCTCAGCTTCTGTCTGCGGCCACGGCGATTTGCCTCTGTCCGTAGCAATAACATCGTCACCATCAAAATTCATCGGCTGCTTCAGACGGGCCAGCGCATATTCAAACCGCTCAAAGCGGCGCTTCTGCGACAGGTTAAACAGCTCATATAACGGCTGTAATTCCCCTTTCTGAAGGTAACTGCCGACCTGCGATTTATTTTTACTGAATGCAGCCACATCAGAGGCTAAAAACACATTATGGCTGTAATCCAGTAAATTCAGGTAACGTTCAAGAATTTTTGCTGAAAACTCAGCATCTAACTGAAACTGACGGTAATGGGAATGCAGAAACCGGGAGGTTACGCGCTCACTGACCGTCGAGTGCTCCGGAGCCTGCTGTGTATCCGGTAGCTGACTCAGTTTCACATCCGGCAATGCAGTTGTGCCGGTTTTGGCTATCGTGTTGCCGGTTAAACTAACTCCGATGAGCAACGCCAGGGGTAAAAATTTGTTCATGCCTTGGTTGACTCCGTATCAGAATTTTAAGTGTTCCGCACGTACGATCATTGCCAACCCTGAAGGTAGCTGAACACGTACACCATCTTTGGTGATTTCGAGGACCTGCGCATCCATAACGCCGGATCCTACCGTCACCTTCAGCTTCTGCCCTACAGTCAGTGCCTGAATATCCGTAATCGGAATCAGTGCAGGCTGAGGTTCGGCACGGGGCACGCGTGGTTTATTACGCGGCGCACTCCGGGTCTGTGGCGGCTGAGCAGTTCCGGCATTCGGCGCTTTAGGCTGATCCGGGTTATGACGGCGGGCGCTACCGGCGGCTTTATCAGCCGTACGCGGTTTTTTCTCACCGTTCTGCTCACGTTTTTGTGCACGCTGAGCCTGAACCCGCGCTTTGGCTTCTGTTAACTGAATACGGGCATGTTCAACATGTTCCGCTTCCAGTTCGCCGCAATCGTTACCATCCAGATCAACACGTTTTGCTCCCTCTTTGACGCCATAAAGGTAACGCCAACTGGAGGTATACATCCGCAGTGCGGTACGTAACTGTGTTTTACTGATGCCGTCTTCTTCGGTGATACGACTAACAATATCGCGGAAGATGCCGATTTTCAGTGGGCGGGCTTCCCCTTCTGCTATAAAGCAGAGCGGGAAACGCTGAGCCAAAAATGAAATAATTTCTTTACTACTATTCAACTTGGGTTGATTTTCCATGAAGTTTCCTGATTACAACGGGGCTTTGCCAACCAGTAGGCATGAACAGGCGACATTATAATAGTGTTGCAGACAAATGCTATGCTCCTGTGAGCCTAACTTGCGATCATTTCACGATATTTTGGCATAACGCACGTTGCCAGATGTGCGCAGAGCGCGTCATTCAAGGCTTTAAGGCCGATTTCATCATTATTATCAAAACGATTAAAAATCGGGCTGTCGATATCCAATACACCAATAATCAGATTATTTACACACAGAGGTAACACAATTTCTGATTTACTGGCTGAATCACACGCGATATGGCCGGCAAAATCGTGTACATCCTGTACACGGATTACCCGGTATTCAGACACCGCCGTTCCGCAGACTCCCCGTCCGACAGGAATACGGACACACGCCACTTTTCCCTGAAAGGGACCCAATACCAGAGTGTCACCCTGTAAAAGATAAAATCCCGCCCAGTTTACGTTATCCAGCTCGTCAAAAAGCACGGCACTGACATTAGACAGTGTCGCTATCACATCTTTTTCATCGCTGATAAGCGAGGTTAAACGGCGGGTCAAATCCTGATAAAACGCAATTTTATTCATGTACCACACTATATTACGGATTAATACACCAGCTAAGATAATGGTTAATTTATATCAAATTACGGGGCGACCCTATAGGAATATTACAAATCCTTGCGTAATTAAGGAAAAAAGCAGGAAAAGTGCATTATATACACTACATAATTCGGGATGCGGGCAGACGACAAGGGATGACAGACAGGAGATACGGATAAACTATGTGACCCGGCGGGCTTTGCGCGGTCAACACCCGGGCATTCTGAAGTATGACGGACGGATATATACTCTAAATAATTCCGGATGCATGCAGGCGACAAGCGAAGACTGACGGGGAGCATACATCAGTATGTGACCCGGCTGGCTGAGCGCAGTCAACACCCAGGCATTCTGAAGTATGACGAGTATAAAAAAGAGACCGGATAAAGTCCGCTATCCGGTCCAGGGAAAAAGGCTCGCAGCGAGCCATGCGCTAAAATTGCCATTGAAAATATCTTACAACCTACATAATTAAGATTAGCTGATTTATTTACATATACAATGTATTTATTTATCAAATCATTAACATGTATCTATTTTAAATAGCTTATATTTCAGTGAATTAATTAATAACCTGATATCAATCGTTAAATTTCATAACTAATACAGGTTATTTCTCACCGCACAGCGCCTCAGCAGCTTCAATGACAGGGGTAATATCCATCTGTTTTTCTGCATTATCCGATCGCTTTAATATAATAACGGAGAGATCTGTCACCTTTATTTTTTGCGCCTTCGCCTGCTCTGCTGCCACGTCATTGAGCGGATAAGACATCAGCGTCGACGGATTGATGACCCACAGCGCATTGCCTTCACGGCAATTGATCATCACCTCTTCCCGGGTAAAGGGCCAGTTTTCACCAAACTGAAATTTACTGATGGTCTTCAGTGGTGCAGCCTGCGCCGCACCGACAAGTAAAAGAGGAATTAACGCCAGTGCTTTCATTATATTATGTCTCATCTGTCTGCCGGTATGCAGCCCGCTTATCACGCAGGCTGATAGGTTGCAAAAATGGCCACCATTAAAATGGCAAGTGTGCCGAGAATTATCTCAACCCAGCAATTAATCATCAACAGGCGAAAGCGCCCTGATTGTGCTATTTTCGGGACAATGATATAGCGGTTAATCACCGCCAGTACCATCATAGTCAGTACCAGGCTGATTTTCAGCCACAGCAGTGCCTGATAATCACTGCCGCTGAAATGTGGCCAGTCCGGCAGCAGCAACACCGTACTGACAATCCCAGTCGTCAGCACCAGAAAAACCGCAACATGCCCCCAATTTGAAAACCGGATCAGTGTGGCCGTCACTTCTTTCGGTAAACCATCGGCAAGGGAAGCACGGCGCAGAAGTATCAGCAGGCAAACCAGAAACGGCCACAAGCCACCGAACCAGTATGCCGCGCTCAACAGATGAATAACCTGTACTATCTGATGAAGCCGCCCTATCCAGCCGCTGTGGAGTACCCCGTGTCCTGTGAAGGCATGCAGTGACAACATCACGGCGGCACACAGCAGAAACAGAAAACTCTGTTTTCGCCCTGACGGCAAAAATAATCCGGCTGTCAGAATGGCAGCAAACACCAGTTGCCAGCGCCAGACCTCCCCGAATGCCGTGGAAAGCACCGCAAGGATAATATCCGGATCCCGCATATCAGCCCAGCCATCTCCCATAAGTGCGCCCTGTAACAGCAGCCATAATACGGTTGTCAGTACAGTAAAAACCACCGCTGCGTGCACTGTATTATGTAACCGTGCACGCAACAGAACGGCGACGCGATCAGATGCCGGTAGTACCGAAAAAAGACCGCATCCGGCTGACAACATAAGAGAGACAAAATGAATGAAGCGGCTGGTGACCAGCAACGCTTCAGGTGTCAGAGTCATTGCGCTGTTATTTCACAGTAAACTGATAGTTACCGTTGGTTTTATGACCATCAACGGAAACCACTTTCCAGTCAACATGGTACAGACCCGCAGGCAGGGTTTCCGGCAACGGCAGAATGAGCTGAGTGTCATTGTGTTCGTTCAGAGCCAGCTTACCGGTGGCAACGGCGTTATTTTGCGCATCTTTTACACTGATTTTACTGAATTTCAGTTCGATTCCTTCGGAGAAATCCAGTGCAATATGCTCAGGTGCTTTCGCAACTGATGTATCAGCTGCCGGTTCGAGTGCTTTAATATGTGCATGAGCCAGCGCCTGCTGGCCGGATAAACCGACAAACAGAACAACAATTGCAGAGAGTTTGCGCCATTGCGCGGTCAGGGTGGTTAACATAATGGTATGCCTCATTTTTTTGCAGGTGATGTAATTATGAGGAACATACTAGCGTAACCGGCAGGCTTGCGGAAATCATCAAAACAAAAAGCGTTTTTTTTGTGATCAGCGCCACAAATAAAAACCACACAGTTATCAGTTAATTATGATAATTGTGTGGCTATATCCTTGATTCATTCAACCTGCAGGTTCGTTGGCTGCATCCTGAATGATAAACAAATCAGCAGGCTGATGGATCAACGGCCATACGCGCCAAATCTTTATCCAGCAGGAACAGTGATTTTCCGCTGTCACCCACCATTGCGAATTTATCCAGAACAGATTTGAATAATTTCTCTTCTTCATGCTGCTCAGACACATACCATTGCAGGAAGTTAAAGGTGGAATAATCTTGTGACGTCAGCGCAACATGAGCCAGTTTGTTAATTTCCTGTGTGATTAATTTTTCATGCTCCAAGGTCTGCTCAAAAATTTCACTGACAGATTTGAATTCTGACGGCGGTGCCTGAACCGTTCCCAGCAGCGGCAGTGCGCCGGTGTCACTGAGGTAATTAAACAGGCGGTGCATATGCTCCATTTCTTCGGCAGCATGGGCTTTCAGGAACGCTGCAGCGCCTTCGTAACCTTTATCCGCGCACCATGCACTCATCTGTAAATATAAGTTTGAAGAATAGAATTCCAGATTCAGCTGGGCATTCAGTTGTTTAATCATATCCGGTTTTAACATAGCAAACTCCTGTGCGGTCGTTTATTTCATCATCTGCGGTCATTATGCACACTCCCGCAGGGAAGAAAAGCGCTATTTAATATATTCACAACATATTGAAAACAAAATAATTTTGTAAAGATAATCAGAATAAATCGCATTCTCTTTCTGCTGGTTCAGCCGCCGTATTATTTCAGGGTATTTTCCGGCAAAAACGTCCGCTCTTGCAGATCCGGTGCAACTCGATTAACGTTATACCCTCACCGCTATACCCTCACCAAAAACAGGAGCATATTGTGGGTTATAATCTGGCAACACTCAGCCATGAAGAAATGGACAAAATTAATGTGGATCTGGCGGCATCCGGCGTGGCATTTAAAGAGCGCTATAATATGCCGGTGATTGCAGAACAGGTACAGCAGACACAACCTGAAATACTGCGTCCGTATTTTGCTGAACGCCTGGCGTTTTACCGTGCGCGGAGTGTGCACTTCTCCCGCCTGCCGTACGAGCCGAATAGTAAGCGATAAGGGCCCGCCTGAGCGCGCCCTTCTATACCCTTATTCATTCAAACTGCAGGTTCGTTGACTACGCTCAGCCAGCCGGGTCACATACTGATGTATGCTCCCCGTCAGTCTTCCCTTGCCGCCTTCCTGCATCCTGAATGACGTTGGGTATATACTCTTATTCATTTAAACCGCAGGTTCGTTGGCTACACTACGCCCGCCGGGTCACATAGTGGATTGCTACTTTGGCAGACCGTATGTCATTGTTTGTGCGGCACAATTAATATCGACAATATAACTGAGCTGTTTTTTCGAGCCACGCACTGTCAGCGGCACACTGTAATTACCGTCTTTTTCAGTTACGTCAGCGGTATTCACCCACGCAACCGGTTTGCTGCCCAGCAGCGCTTTATCATCCTGCCAGCGGGTATAGCGGTTTTGCACAAAGTCATACTTAACCTGTGCTGCAACCTGATCTTTTGTCAGTGAATCACACGTCGGAAATGTCACCATGCGCTGATTGTCAACAACCGGTTTTACCGGTGTTTGCGCACTTACCGTAAACGCCAGCAGTATACCGGCACCTGATAATCCGATGCGGGTACACAGATTGATTACGTTCATAAAACCTCCTGTTTTTATCTCTGTCTGAGATTAAATGTTGTCTTATATACTCTTATTCATTCAAACCGCAGGTTCGTTGGCTGCATCCTGAATGACGTTGGGTATAAAATTTCACTTAAATCTTATGCATGTGACATTAACATATTTATTATCAGGAAATTGTGACATTTGTTAGATATTTGTTACCGATCGTTGTCGTCGCTGTCATCATCATAGTCATCAGATTCTGCGTCGTAGTTATCTGTTGAATAGCCATCTGTTGCATTATCATCTGTAGCATAATCGTCAGCGTCATCTTCATCAAACAGCACGCGGACCTGTTCTCCGTCCTTATGCTGCTCGCGTAATTCTGCCGCAACCAGTGCAATAGCCTCACCACTGCTCATGCCGTCCTGCATCAGCGCATGGATACGTTCAACTGCTGCCTGTTGTTCTTCGTGATTTAATACGGGAATACCGCTGGACATAATTACCTTCTGTAACATATCGGCAAAAAACGCATTATACTCACAAAGGCCGCCGCACGCATCTGCCCGTTTTCAGTTAAGATAGTGCGATGTTTTCCTGAGAATTCGTTTACTGACAGACCAAATCATGACACAACATTCAATACCTGTACTGACACCGCTTGATTACCATCCCGGACTTGCCGTCACGCTGTTCGCGCCGCTGGCTCATCTGCCACAGGCTGTGCTGCTGCACTCGGGTGATGCTCAGCATCAGCATAACCGCTTTGATATTCTGACAGCCGACCCGGTAATGACCCTGACGACCCGGGGCGATGATACCGTTACTGAAGATAACCGGGGTCAGTCTGTCTGTCAGAAAAGTGATCCGTTCCGATTACTTGACGATGCCCTGGCGCAGTGCGGGTTTTCTCCCTGCCCGCAGGATGATTATCCGTTTATGGGGGGCGCACTCGGGCTGTGGGGATATGACCTCGGACGCCGCACAGAATCCCTGCCGTCACTGGCACGTAATGAACTCAATATTCCGGATATGGCAGTGGGTTTGTATGACTGGGCTATCATTGTGGACAACCATCGCCGCTGTGCCACACTGATTACTTATGACGATCCTGCTGCGCGTCTTGCGTGGTTACAGATACAGCGGGACGCAGCCCCCGCGCAGGCTGTTCCGTTTGCACTGACCGGCGGTTGGCAGTCAGACATGAGTGAGGCGGAATATCATGAGAAAATCGCCCGTATTCATGAGTATCTGCAGGCCGGGGACTGCTATCAGGTGAATCTGGCACAACGTTTCACCGCCCCTTATGAAGGGGATGAATGGCAGGCGTTTCTTTTGCTGAATGCAGAAAATAAAGCGCCGTTCTCTGCATTTCTGCGCCTGGCGGATGCAGCGGTTATCTCTGTTTCACCGGAGCGCTTCCTGTCGCTGAAAAACGGCACAGTGCAGACACGTCCGATAAAAGGTACCCGTCCGCGCCACCCGGAAGATGCACAGGCTGATGAGAAAGAAAAACAGGCTCTTGCCGCATCCGAAAAAGACCGCGCCGAGAACCTGATGATTGTTGACCTGATGCGCAATGATATCGGACGGGTTGCACGACCGGGCTCTGTCAGTGTGCCGTCACTGTTTGCCGTCGAGGCATTTCCGGCTGTGTATCATCTGGTCAGTACCATTACCGCCGAATTACCGCCGCAATGCCATGCGGCTGATTTACTGCGCGCCTGCTTTCCGGGTGGATCAATTACCGGCGCGCCGAAAATCCGTGCGATGGAAATTATTGAAGAGCTGGAACCTTACCGCCGACATTCCTATTGCGGGTCAATCGGCTATATTAGTTTCTGCGGAACCATGGATACCAATATTGCTATCCGTACCCTGATTGCCGAAGACAACCGGCTTTACTGCAAAGCGGGTGGCGGTATTGTGGCAGACAGCCGCGCCGCAGATGAATATCAGGAAACATTCGATAAACTGGGGCGGATTTTACCCGTTCTGCCGGAGAAATAACTCATGAATTCACTGGCGCAGTTTATCCCCCGTTTTCAGTTAATCCGCCCGGAAGAGGCAGAAATCACAGGGCAGCGTGATCGCCATGCGGCTGTTTTGCTTCCGATCACGGACAAACCCCGGCCGGGTATATTACTGACCCTGCGCGCCGCCTCACTGCGATCCCATCCGGGTCAGATTTCACTGCCCGGCGGCGCGGCGGACCCGGGTGATACCTCCCCGGTTGCCACCGCCCTGCGCGAGGCTCAGGAAGAAATTGCCATCCCGCCGCAATCGGTACAGGTGCTGGGGCAGATGGCGCCGGTTGACAGTGTGACAGGTTTTCGCGTAACCCCGGTTGTCGGGATAGTTCCCTCTTCACTGGTCTTGCGGAGTAACCCGCAGGAAGTCGCTGATATCTTTGAGCTGCCGCTGGATGCCGCTCTTGATGTAAGCCGTTACCGCTATATTGATATGAAACGCAATACCGTGGAGCGCCGCCTGTATTTTTGTCTGTATGAAGGAAGAATGATTTGGGGACTGACTGCGGGCATTTTATATCGGCTGGCAACGCAAGTTAAAAATGATTAATTTGTAACCGAATTCACACTCTTACACTATTTTACCCTGTATTTTTTTCATCAACCATGCCTATTTTTTTATCTGAAAACACTGTTACGCAGTAAAAAAATGCGATAAACTGCTTTGTTAGCGTGAGCAAACAACAGTAAAGTAACGCGCTTTACAATAAATCACTATTACATTGTTTTTTTAAGGAGTCTGACGTGATTAGCGTTTTCGACATGTTTAAAGTGGGCATTGGCCCTTCCAGCTCTCACACCGTAGGGCCGATGAAAGCCGGGAAGCAGTTTGTTGATGAATTAGTTGAAAAAGGACTGATCTCACGCGCAACCCGCGTCTCCGTTGATGTCTACGGCTCACTCTCCTTAACAGGGAAAGGTCATCATACTGATATCGCTATCATCATGGGTCTGGCGGGTAACTTACCGGCAACCGTGGATATTGATGCTATTCAGGGCTTTATCGCAAATGTCAGTGAAACAGAAAAACTGGCACTGGCAAATGGTCAGCAAACCGTTGATTTTCCGCTTGAAGGCGGGATGAATTTCCATACCGGTAACCTGCCCCTGCATGAAAACGGCATGAGCATCACTGCATTTGCCGGTAACGACGAACTGTTCACAAAAACCTATTACTCCGTCGGCGGTGGTTTTATCGTCGATGCGGAACATTTCGGTCAGGATAACGCCAATGAAACACCGGTATCCTATCCGTACGCCAGTGCTGAAGAGTTGCTGAAGCACTGCCATGAGACCGGTCTGTCTGTCTCCTCTCTGATGATGAAAAATGAGCTGGATCTGCACACCAAAGCAGACATTGACGCGTATTTTGCTGATATCTATAAAACCATGACCGACTGTATCGCGCATGGTCTGGAAACCGAAGGCATTCTGCCGGGTCCGTTGCGTGTACCACGCCGTGCAGCAGCACTGAACCGACTGATTAATTCCACCGGTAAACTGTCAAATGACCCGATGCAGGTTATTGACCTGGTCAATATGTTTGCACTGGCGGTCAATGAAGAAAATGCCGCCGGCGGACGTGTTGTGACGGCACCAACCAACGGCGCCTGCGGGATCGTGCCTGCAGTACTGGCTTACTACGACAGTTGCATTGAAAAAGTTACCCCGGATATCTATCTCCGTTACTTCCTCGCCAGCGGTGCGGTCGGCATTCTGTATAAAATGAATGCATCGATTTCAGGCGCAGAAGTCGGTTGTCAGGGAGAAGTCGGCGTTGCCTGTTCAATGGCAGCTGCGGGACTGACTGAAATTCTCGGCGGCAGCCCGGAGCAGGTTTGTATCGCGGCTGAAATTGGCATGGAACATAACCTGGGATTAACCTGTGACCCTGTCGCCGGACAAGTTCAGGTGCCGTGTATTGAGCGTAACGCGATTGCGTCTGTGAAAGCGATTAATGCCTCGCGGATGGCATTGCGCCGCACAAGTGCGCCGCGTGTCTCACTCGATAAGGTTATCGAAACCATGTATGAGACAGGCAAAGACATGAATGCCAAATACCGCGAGACATCGCGCGGTGGCCTGGCGATTAAAGTTCAGTGTGACTGAACCGGACCATGTTGTGATCTGATCCGCAAAACATAATTTTCAGACATTAATATCCCTGCAACATTGCAGGGATATTTTTTACCTGAAGCGCATCAGCATTGCTGTTTTTTTGTTCAAATTTATAATATTTAAAGTAATTATATTAATGATATGTAAAATTCATTAGTTCATCCCGCTATAAAATACTAAATAATCCCGCCATTCACCTGATAAATGACTCACTCAACATAATTATCATCTTTACTTACATGTTTCGTGTTTCGATTTTGTTGTTTTCTGACGGAAAGCAAGTTTTTTTTATAATCATAAAATGGTAGTCTTACAATTAATTAGCGCCCCGAAATTAATTACCGCTGCTTAAACGTAAATAATTAGCGGTATCACGGGCCTGAGACTATCTTTACACCGGAGTCTTGCGGTTTTTTCCTGACCCATAAAAGATTCTGTGTAATACACAAACACTATCCTGGCTGATGTTAAGGGGGAGAAAGGTGAGTATAGCCATTATGATTGGCACCCACGGTAAAGCCGCGGAGCAATTACTGCGCACGACTGAAATGTTGATTGGTGAACAGGAAAACGTTTCCTTCATCGACTTCGTTCCGGGGGAAAATGCCGACACACTGTATGCCAAGTACAATGAAAAGCTGCCCGGTTTATCAACTACCGACGGGGTATTATTCCTTGTCGATACCTGGGGCGGCAGCCCGTTCAACGCAGCAAACCGTATCGTCACTGAGCAGGATCAGGCGGCAGGCGGCACCAGTAATTATGAGATAGTCACAGGGGTGAATGTTCCGATGCTGGTAGAGACTTTTATGTGCCGTGATGATAACCCGTCATTGCAGGAACTGGTCGCTGTCGCACTCGAAACCGGCCGTGAAGGTATCCGCGCCCTGAAAACACAGGAAGCAGAAGCACCAAAAGCGGCACCAGCGCCAAAACCGGCTGCAAAACCTGCGGCACCTGCCGGTCCCGGCGGACATATGATTATTTCACTTGCGCGTATCGATGACCGTCTTATTCACGGTCAGGTTGCAACACGCTGGACCAAAGAAACGAATGTGAAGCGTATTATTGTCGTCAGTGATGATGTCGCAAAAGATACTGTCCGATCCACATTACTCAAGCAGGTAGCACCTCCGGGCGTTACTGCTCACGTCGTTGATGTCGATAAAATGATCCGTGTCTGGAATAACCCGAAATACGCCAATGAACGTTGTATGCTGCTGTTTACTAACCCGGCAGATGTACTGCGTCTGGTTGAGGGCGGTGTCAATATCACGACCGTGAATATCGGCGGGATGGCATTCCACGAAGGCAAGAAACAGGTTAATAATGCAATTTCTATCGATAGTGACGATATCGTTGCATTCAAGGCCTTAAATGAACGGAACATTGAGCTGGAAGCCCGCAAAGTGTCTACCGATTCAAAAATAAAAATGATGGATTTAATCAGCAAAGCTGAAAGTTAATTTGACCCATTACTCAATGCAAAATTTGTTTTTCACAACATGATTGGTTAAAGGAGAAAGACAATGGAACTTTCCGTTGTACAAATCGTCCTGGTCTTCATCGTTGCCTGTGTCGCAGGTATGGGGTCAATCCTCGATGAATTCCAGTTTCACCGCCCTCTGGTCGCCTGTACGTTGATGGGGATTGTACTGGGTGATATGAAAACAGGGATAATGATCGGCGGTACGCTGGAAATGATCGCCCTGGGCTGGATGAACATTGGTGCGGCAGTCGCACCGGATGCGGCGCTGGCGTCCATCATTTCCACCATTCTGGTTATTGCCGGCGGGCAAAATATCGGTGCCGGTATTGCACTTGCTATTCCGCTGGCCGCAGCCGGTCAGGTACTGACGATTATCGTCCGTACTATTACTGTCGCCTTCCAGCACATGGGGGACCGTGCCGCAGATAAGGGGAACCTCTCCGCGCTGGGCTTTATCCATGTCGGCGCCCTGCTGCTTCAGGCAATGCGTATCGCTATTCCGGCGGTTATCGTTGCAGTATCAGTCGGGACAGATGTTGTCCGTGAAATGCTGGATTCCATTCCTGACTGGGTCACTCACGGTCTGAATATCGCCGGAGGCATGATCGTTGTTGTCGGTTACGCCATGGTGATTAACATGATGCGTGCCGGTTACCTGATGCCATTCTTCTACTTAGGCTTCGTGACTGCCGCATTCACAGATTTCAACCTGGTTGCCCTGGGTGTTATCGGGACTGTGATGGCTGTGCTGTATATCCAGCTCAGTCCGAAATACAACAAATCGGAAGTCGTTGTCGCTGCCGGCAAGAACGACCTCGATAACGAGTTAGACTAAGAAGGTGAACAACATGGTTGATACAACAAGCAACATAACTGCAAAAAAACAGTTAAGAAAGAGCGATATCCGTGGTGTGTTCATCCGCTCAAACCTGTTTCAGGGGTCGTGGAACTTTGAACGTATGCAGGCGATGGGTTACGCCTTCTCCATGGTGCCGGTTATCCGCCGTCTTTATCCTGAAAATAACGACGAGCGCCGTCAGGCTATCAAACGCCACATGGAATTCTTCAACACGCATCCGTATATGGCAGCCCCTATCCTCGGGGTAACCTGTGCGATGGAAGAGCAGCGCGCCAATGGTGCTGATATCGACGATGGTGCCATCAATGGTATCAAAGTCGGTCTGATGGGACCGTTAGCCGGTGTGGGTGACCCTATTTTCTGGGGAACCGTGCGTCCGGTATTTGCCGCACTCGGTGCCGGTATTGCCATGACCGGCAGCCTGCTCGGGCCACTGCTGTTCTTCTTCCTGTTCAATATCGTCCGCCTTGCCACCCGTTACTACGGTGTGACGTACGGCTATAAAAAAGGATTGGATATCGTTCAGGATATGGGCGGCGGCTTCCTCCAGAAACTGACAGAAGGCGCCTCTATTCTCGGCCTCTTTGTCATGGGGGCGCTGGTGAACAAATGGACAAAAGTGAATATTCCGCTGGTGGTATCGGAGATTAAAAACCCGACCACAGGCGAGATAGATGTCACCACTGTCCAGACCATTCTTAACCAGTTGATGCCGGGTCTGATGCCACTGTTGCTTACCTTCGGGTGTATGTGGCTGCTGCGCCGCAAAGTAAATGCGCTGCTGATTATTATCGGTTTCTTTGTGCTCGGTATTCTGGGTTACGTTTTCGGTTTCCTGGCACCGTAATCAGTAAAAAAGTATGTTAGTTTAAGCGGGAGGAAAACCTCCCGTTTTTTATTGCCGCTTCCGGGGAAAAGAAACCACCATGACTATTAACGATATCATTTTACTGTGTGTAATTATTCTGATGCTGCTGTTTGCGGCCTATGACGAATTTATCGTCAATACACTGAAAGGTAAAACGCAGTTACGGGTCAAACTCAAACGTAACCACCGTGCTGATGCCGTTATTTTCATCTTTCTTATTGGTATTGTTATTTATAATAATATAACCGGACATGGTAGTGCATTAACAACCTATTTACTTTCCGCCTGTATTATCATTGCAATCTATCTGGCTTTTATTCGTTCACCCAAGTTATATTTTAAGCAGGATGGATTCTTTTATGCGAATGCCTTTATTAAATATAATAGAATAAAAACAATGAATTTATCTGAAGACGGCATTCTTCTTGTGGGTTTGGAAAATCGAAAAATCTACATTAAGGTATCTCATCTTGATGATTTACAACAAATTTACAATTTCATGGTTAATAATAAATAATTACCCTTTATTTTTATCCCCCTATAAAAATAAAGACTAATATCAATATTAGTCTTTATTTTCTTATTTAAAATCACGCAATGAAAATCATTCTCATTAGCATCTTTTAAAACCAGAATATCAATTCTTGCCTTTTTTATTTTCTGTGATATCTTTCCGGTCACGTCATTGGGGAGTAGCCTGTTCTATTATTCACCTCTCAGGTAAATAACAGAAAATCCGTGTCAACATGCTCGCTGGATATTATATCAGCGTGGTACGGATGCCGTTTCGGTTGGCAAGACCATAGACACACATTTCACCGGAGGTCGGGGATGATTTGTGTGTATATGGATAGCTACCCGACCGAGACTGAGTTTATGAGTTTTTATGCCACCCTCGTCCTCGCCCTGGCCCTCTCTATGGATGCCTTCGCCGTTGCTGTCTGCAAAGGCGCTACCTTGCACAAACCCCCTTTACGCGAAGCTCTGCGCACCGGTTTAATCTTTGGTGTCATTGAAGCGATCACACCGCTTATCGGCTGGACAATCGGTATTTTTGCCAGCCAGTATGTTATCGAGTGGGATCACTGGATTGCGTTTGCGCTGTTATTTATTCTCGGCGCCCGTATGATCTACAACAGTATCACTGCCGGTGATGATTGCTGCGCCCAACACGAAAAACCACAGCGCCACAGTGCAATGCACCTTGCCACAACCGCCGTTGCCACCAGCCTGGATGCCATGGCAATTGGTGTTGGTCTGGCGTTTCTGGAAGTCAATATCGTGCACACTGCCATGACTATCGGGCTGATGACCATGATAATGGCCACCACCGGGATGATTTTGGGTCGCTATATCGGCCCTATGCTGGGTAAACGCGCGGAAATTGCTGGCGGGGTTGTCCTGATCCTGATTGGATTCACCATCTTATATGAGCACATTGGTTAATCGGTTCTGCGGTTAATCCGTTCTGCTTTGCTCGCAATAAAATGACCCGCTGTCGCGGGTCATTTTATTTATGCATCACGCCGGTAAACCCGGATCAGAAAATCAGTTTCACAGGAAAATTCCGTTTCTGCTGCCAGTTGGGTTTTCACCGCCTCTGTTGCTTTCCACGCAAACGGCGTCATCGAGAGCAAGGCGGTTGCATCTGCCCCCGCCAATAGCATCGGATATGCTACCTGATACTCCTGTACCGGACTGAATCCCGGGAAACATTCCTCTTTCAGCGGATGAAGATGCACATCAGTATAAATCAGAGATTTCAGCTGGTATAAATGACGCGGACCCGGTGTGACGGTCACAATAATCCCGCCCGGCTTCACCACGCGGGTTAGCTCATCCGGGTTACAGGGAGCATAAATGCGCAATACGCCTTCCAGACTGTTATCTTCAAACGGCAGCCGCTGACTGGACGCCACGCTGAAATTCACCTGCGGATACCGCTTTGCACCAAAACGTACCGCAACTTTCGCCACATCCAGCCCGTAAACCACGACATCACGCGCAGCAAGGCTTTCCGCCAGCGCGCCGGTGTAATACCCCTCGCCACAGCCGATATCCAGAACTGCCTGCGCCTGTTCCGGTAAAAACTGGTCAAACGCCGCAATAACCTGATCACGCATCGGGCGATAATGATGATTATCCAGAAACGCTCTGCGTGCCTGCATCATCTCTTTACTGTCTCCCGGCTCTTTTGAGCGCTTAAACTGAACAGGTAACAGATTGATATATCCCTCTTTCGCGAGATCAAACTGATGGTTATTATCGCAACAATAACTGTTTGAACGGCGATCCAGCGGGTGTTGGCAAAGCGGGCATTGGTAAGACATAATCATTCACTGTGAAATAGGATAAGAGTGCAACCGGCAGCGCCGGTAACAGAAAAATTGAGGCAAAACCATATCATGAAAACGTATTGGTGGCAGGATAAAATTGATGATTATCAGCAATGGCACAGCCTGCACGTCAGAGTTAATCCACAGGCCTCTTCTTCTGTACGCAGCGACTGTTGAGTGTAATCAGATAAATCTGCTTTGAATATTTTTTGTACACGCCAGAATACGGGTATTCCTCCCACTCTTACTTCACACGAAAAATATAACAGGAATACCTATGCTCAGACTTACCCGTCCGCTTTTTGCCTCACTTTTATTTTTATTTTCAGCCACCACATTCGCTGCGGTTGACACCAAACCGGCACCGCCTGAAATAACTGCGCCCGCAGATTTAGACCTGGTCTTTGTTTTGGATAAAAGCGGGTCAATGTCCGGATTTGAACAGGATACTATCGGCGGTTATAACTCTGTGCTGGCAGAAAACCGGAAAAAAAGCGGGAATATTTATGTCACTACCGTGTTATTTAATCACGAGAGCAGTACATTACATAACCGGGAACCTATCAGTAAAGTTAAAAACCTGACACCCGGGGATTATTCTGTCGGCGGTAATACCGCATTATTGGATGCCGTTGGTCAGACAATCGAAAAAAATCCGTGAAACCCGTAAAATCACGAAAAATAACAACGTATTATTTGTCATTATTACTGATGGCGAAGAAAACAGCAGTCAGAAATACAGTCAGTCAAAAATTAAATCGATGATTAAGTCTGCGGAAAAAGAAGATAAATGGGACTTTATTTTCCTGGGTGCCAATATTGATGCTATTTCAGAAGCCGGTAACATCGGTATTAAAAGCTCGAATGCCACCGGTTATATACAGGATGAAAAAGGCTATGACAAAGCCTATGAAGCTGTAAATAAAGCTGTCTCAGTCAAACAACAGTCCAAACCGATTACCGGCGAATGGAAAGCGGATGTCGAACAGGATAACAGCGAGCGCAGTAAAAAATAACGTTTTACCTTTATAGCATTCAAAAAGTAGATCCCCGGCTGTCAGGCCGGGGATTTTCTTATTGTTATGACTTTCTTTTGGTTATGATTTTCTTTTGGCTAAATTGTTTTATGGCGGCGCAGCCAGATGAGTTTATAAGCCGCCGGAATAATAAACATCGATAATAATGGTGCAGTTATCATGCCGCCAATCATCGGCGCTGCTATCCTGCTCATCACTTCAGAGCCTGACCCCGTTCCCCATAATATCGGCAGTAAACCTGCAATAATCACCGCCACTGTCATTGCTTTCGGTCTGACGCGCAGCACCGCACCGTGGTAAAGCGCATCATCCAGACCTTCGCGGGTAAATGTCGCCGGGTTAGTCAGTTTGGGGTCTGCTTCTATGGCATGGCGCAGATACATCAGCATGACCACGCCAAATTCTGCCGCAACGCCCGCCAGCGCGATAAACCCGGTGCCGGTGGCAACGGACAGATGGAATCCCTGCCAGTACAGGAACCAGATACCGCCGATCAGCGCAAACGGCATACTTAACAGAATAAGCAGAGCCTCATCAAAACGCCGGAACGCGAGATACAGCAGGATGAAAATAATCATCAGCGTCATCGGCACCATCAGCATTAGTTTCTGATTTGCCCGCTCCAGTAATTCAAACTGACCGGAGAATGACACACTGGTTCCCGGGCGCAGCTTCACGTCCTTCTCAATAGCCTGACGCAAATCGTTCACTACAGAAACCATATCCCGCCCGCGGGCATCGATATAGATCCAGCTTGCCGGACGTGCATTTTCTGTTTTCAGCATAGACGGACCGGACGCCACGCGGATGTCTGCCAGGTCGCCGAGCGTTATCTGCTGATTCAGTGGTGTCAGCACCGGCAGTTCGCGCAACGCCTGCGGACTGTCGCGCAACGCCTGCGGATAGCGCAGACCTATCGGATAACGCGCCACACCCTCCACGGTTTCCCCCACCATCGCGCCGCCGGTTGCGGATGATACAAACAACTGAACATCACTGATGGTCATACCGTAACGTGCTGCTTTTTCACGGTTTATCACCACATCGATATAACGCCCGCCCTCAAGCCGCTCGGCAAGCGCCGACACAACACCGGGAACGGTTCTGGCGACAACTTCAATATCCGACGCCGTTGCATCAATGTCGGCTAATACCGTACCGGATACCTTAATACCAATCGGGCTTTTTATCCCGGTGGATAACATATCGATGCGGTTGCGGATAGGCGGAACCCACAAGTTGGCTAATCCCGGCAGACGAACGGTTGCATCCAGCTCCTCAATGATTTTATCCAGCGTCATGCCTTCGCGCCACTCTTCCTGCGGTTTCAGCTGAATGGTTGTTTCTATCATTTCCAGCGGCGCAGAGTCCGTTGCGGTTTCTGCTTTCCCTGCTTTGCCGAATACCGTTGCCACTTCAGGCACAGTGCGGATCAGTTTATCCGTGGTCTGTAACAGTGCGGTTGCCTGTGCAGGAGAGACTCCCGGCAATGTGGAAGGCATATACAGCAGGTCGCCCTCATTAATTTTCGGTAAAAACTCCCCGCCTATCCGGCTGAGTGGCCAGATAACAGAAAAGAGTGTGAATACCGCCACCAGCAGTGTCAGTTTCGGACGGTTCAGCACTTTCAGTAATAACGGGTGATAAATGCGGATCAAAAAACGGTTCAGCGGATTCTTGTTTTCAGCCGGAATGTTACCGCGTATCCAATAGCCCATCAGGATAGGGATAACAAAAATCGCCAGCGCGGCAGCCCCCGCCATGGCATAAGTTTTGGTAAATGCCAAGGGTCCGAACAGCCGTCCTTCCTGACCTTCAAGGGTAAAAATCGGGATAAATGATAATGTAATAATCAGCAGACTGATAAATAATGCAGGACCCACTTCAACAGAGGCTTCAGTGATCACCTGCCAGCGCGTTTTATTATCAAGAAATTTACCGGGATGCTGATGTCCCCACTCTTCCAGGCGTTTGTGTGCATTTTCTATCATCACAATCGCCGCATCTACCATCGCGCCGACGGCAATGGCTATCCCTCCCAGCGACATAATATTGGCATTCAGTCCCTGAAAATGCATGATGATAAACGCGATAAATAATCCCAGCGGCAATGAAATAATCGCCACCAGCGCAGAGCGCAGATGCCACAGGAACAGCGCACATACCACAGCAACCACCAGAAACTCTTCCAGCAGTTTAAAGGTCAGGTTTTCAATGGCGCGGTCAATCAACTGGCTGCGATCATAGGTCGTGACGATTTCAACACCTTCCGGCAGACTGCTTTTCAGTGCTTCAAGCTTAGCTTTGACCGCTGAAATCACCTCGCGGGCATTTTCGCCGGAGCGCAAAATCACTATTCCGCCCGCGACTTCACCTTCACCATCAAGTTCGGCAATGCCACGGCGCATTTCCGGCCCTATCTGCACGGTTGCCACATCACGCAGGTACACCGGTACACCATTCGCGTCCGTCTTCAGGACTATCTGATTAAAATCATCCACAGATTGCAGATAGCCGGTTGCCCGCACCATATATTCGGCTTCTGCCAGTTCAAGGGACGATCCCCCTGCCTCCTGGTTTGAAGCGGAAAGCTGCTGCTTCACCGTTGCAAGGCTGATACCGTATTGCGCTAGTTTCTGCGGTTCCACCACAATCTGATACTGTTTTACCACACCGCCGACAGATGCGACTTCTGCCACATTGGGAATGGTTTTCAGCTCATATTTCAGGAACCAGTCCTGCAATGCGCGTAAATCCGCCAGATCCTGTTTTCCGCTGCGGTCAACCAGTGCATATTCAAAAATCCAGCCGATACCGGTGGCATCCGGACCAATCTCCGCACTGACTCCGGCAGGCAATTTTCCCTGAATCTGATTAAGATATTCCAGCACCCGGGAACGCGCCCAATAGAGATCGGTTCCGTCTTCAAAAATAACATAAACATAAGAGGCACCAAACTGTGAAAACCCGCGGACTGTTTTCGCCCCGGGAACAGACAGCATGGTGGTTGTCAGCGGATAAGTTACCTGGTTTTCAACCAGTTGCGGCGCTTGTCCGGGATACGTGGTTTTGATAATAACCTGCACATCAGACAAGTCAGGCAGTGCATCAACCGGGGTTTTGGCAATCGTCCAGGCGCCCCATAAGGTCAGAAACAGCACACCGAACATCACCAGAAAGCGGTTGGCGACTGAGCGCCGGATAATCCATTCAATCATGACCGCCTCCCTGATATGCTGAGTGCGGGTCAGTATCGCGCATCCGCTCCAGCGCACCATTAATATTGGCTTCGGAATCAATCAGGAACAGTCCGTTCACCACTACTTTTTCCCCTTCACGCAGTTCATTACCAATCCCGGTATCCCCCCCTGAATCGCGCAGCACCGTGATTTTTTTCGGTACAAACTTCCCGTTTTCATCCTGAGTTATCACCCGTTGCTCACTGCCGGTATCAATCACCGCCCGCGACGGAATAAGCAGCATATCGCCGCTCTTTGCTGTTAATGTGAGATACGCATTCATGCCGGGTTTGAGCAATTCCTCCGGGTTTTCAACCTGTAAACGCAACTGAAGTGTGCGACTGACCGGGTCCGCCCCCGCCAGCAGGTCGCGCCGGGTGATTTTGAAGGTTTTATCCGGCTGAGACGGTACTGAAAGGCGCAAGTCCGCCTGTTTATCCAGCAGGTAGGCGAGAGATTCCGGTACCGCGACGGTCAGCCAGATGGGATCGATCCCCTGAATTTTGGCAACAATATTTTCTTTGCCGATATTCATCCCGGTTTTCAGATCAAATGCAGTCAGAACACCGTCAATCGGGGCAGTGATTGTAAACCGGGTTTGAATTTCCCGTTTTTGCTGCAACTGCCGGATATGATTTTCCGGCATTCCTGCAAGGCGCAGGCGTTCCAGCACGCCGCGCTGTTGTACAGCGGTGCCGCCGGTTTCTTTGAGCAGCAGATATTCACTCTGCGCTTCCACCCATTCCGGCACGGTGATCTCAATCAGCGGCATCCCTTTGCGCACGCGGTCACCGGTGGTCAGCGGATAGACTTTTTCAATAAATCCCCCGGCACGCGCCTGGACAATGACAAACTGATAATCATTAAACATCACATTTGCCGGAAATGTGCGGATGTAATCCAGCGTTCCGCGACGAACCTGTGCAGTTTTCAACCCGAGATTCTGCTGCTGAACCGGGTCTATCCGTACGCCGTTGCCTGTTCCGCCACCCTCTTCATCCGCATATTTAGGCACCAGATCCATATCCATAAACGGGGATTTACCCGGCTTATCAAATTTGGTATCGGGTTTCATCGGGTCATACCAAAAGAGGACTTTCCGCTCCGGTTCCTGAACGGCGGTATCATTCTGTGCAGAAGCGAAATACGGTGAGATCCCGATTGCCACCGCACCGCCGATAATCAGGCTGCTGATGATCACCGCGCTGTATTTTAATGTTGCAGATGCCATGTCCGTTCCCCGGAAATAGCCGGTGAATTACCGGACTGAGATTGACTGAAGAAGGGAAATATTTTCCTGCTGAATGAATGTGAAGCTGACTTTGTCACCTTCTTTCAGATCCGTAAATTGCGGTGTAGCTTCTGTATAGGTAAAGCGCATCTGCATTGCGGGCCAGCCTAGTGATGCGATAGCATCATGATCTATCGTGATTTTTTTTATTCTCCGCATCAATTCCCCTGACAGTACCGACGGCTTCGGTAACCTGCTGCGATACCGGAGATGCAGACACAGATGCAGATACATTGTGATGTGTTTCATTGGCGGACGCAGGCAGTGAGAATGCTGCCATGCCCGCCACTAATGTGACGATGAGAGATAGACGCATAATAAGTATCCTTATTTTAATATACCCTTATTCATTCAAACTGCAGGTTCGTTGGCTGCACTCAGCTAGCCGGGTCACATACTGATGTATGCTCCCCGGCAATCGGAGCTTGCCGCCTGCCTGCATCTTGAATGACGTTGGGTATAATGTTGATGATCAGGCTTTCCATCCGCCGCCCAATGCGGCAAACAGGGTGATTTCATTTATTTTCTGGTTATATTTCAGTGTGGCGAGGGTTTGGCGCGTGGTCAGCAATGCCCGCTGTGCATCCAGCACATCGAGATAACTGCTCTGCCCGCGGGCAAAAAGAAATTGTGCGCGTTGTAATGTGATATCCAGTGAGGCGGCGTATCGCGTCTGTGCCGCTACCTGTTGTGCAAGACTGTTCCGCAGCGCCAGTGCATCCGCGACGTCTTTAAAGGCGTTCTGAATGCGCTGCTCATAGATAACCACCGCTTTTTCCTGTCGGATCTCCGCCAGCGCCAGGTTCGCGCTGTTGCGCCCGCCATTAAATACCGGAATAGTGATTTTCGGGATAAAGCGCCAGATACCGGTAGCGGCATCGAGTACAGAAGCCAGGTTACTGCTGCTGCCGGAGATATCGCCGGTCAGCGAAACAGACGGGAAAAATGCCGCGCGGGCAGCGCCGATATTGGCATTTGCTGCCAGCAAAAGGTGTTCGGCTTCGGTAATATCCGGGCGTTGCAGTAAAATATCTGACCGGAGATTGGCCGGTAAGTTAACTTCCGGGGAAACCAGTGCATCAGCCGGATTTACCGGTAATAACGGGCGGTAATCCCCGGATACCCGCTGCAACGCATTAGCGGCCTGTTTCAGTTCACCCTCACGCGCGGCAATATCTGCCTGTGCGCTTTCCGTTTGTCCGCGCGCCTGCTCCAGCGAGAGCACATTGCTGTTCCCGGTCACCAGACGGCGCTCAATAAACCGGTAAGATTGCACATAGTAGCTCAGGCTCTCACGGCTGATAGCAAGCTGCTCTGTGGCAAGGTGATACTGGTAATAACTCTGCATCGCTGTACTTATCAGCAGGATTTGCGCAGTCCGCTGCGCTTCCTGTGTGGCAAGAAAATTTTGCTGATCGGCGTCACTCAGGTTCTGTAACCGTCCCCAGAAATCCGGCTCAAAGCTCAGTGAAAAACCGGTTTCATAACTGTCTTCCGTCCGTTTTTCGCCGGTAAATCTGCCTTGTGACGTGGCACTGAGATTGCCGTTTACCTGCGGTAGTTGGTCTGCCCGCGTCACACCGTATTTCTCACGGGCTTCACGGACATTGAGGATCGCTGTTTTTAAATCGGCATTTGTGCGCAGTGTCTGCTCAATCAGTGCCGTGGCGGCAGGATTGGCGAAAAACTGACGCCAGCCCGGAACACTGTAATCACCGGTGCTGACCAGCCCGTTCTGCGCCAGGGAAAATTGCTGAGGAACCGGGAGCGCCGGACGCTGATAATCCGGCGCAAACGAAACGCAGCCGGTCAGAACAAAAAAGGTGCTCAGTGAGATATATTTTAAAATCCGCATACTGTCCGGTCCGCCGGTTATTAACATAATAGCCGCAGTGTACCGGGGTGATTCTGTTTACTGAGTGACAGGAAAATGACGAAATTGTCATTTTAGGTAACGGGCATTGATCTCATGATTTTGCGCATTAAAATGGCTGATGTACTTCACTGAACAGGAACAAGTGTGAAAATTTTAATCATTGAAGATGAAAGCAAAACAGGCGAATACCTGAAAAAAGGATTATCAGAGGCCGGTTTTATTGTCGATCTGACCGATAATGGTCTGACCGGGTATCATCTGGCGCTGACGGCTGATTATGACCTGATTGTGCTGGATATTATGCTGCCGGATGTCAACGGCTGGGAAATTATCCGTATGCTCAGAGCCGCAAATAAAGGTATGCCGGTGTTACTGCTCTCCGCACTCGGTACTATTGAGCACCGCGTCAAAGGTCTTGAGCTGGGTGCGGATGACTATCTGGTCAAGCCCTTTGCATTTGCCGAGTTACTGGCGCGGGTCAGAACCCTGCTGCGCCGGGGAACTGCGATTATTGCCGAAAGCGAATTCCGGATCGCTGACCTGATGATGGATCGCGCGTCACGCAAAGTGACCCGCAGCGGTGAACGCATCACGCTGACGAGTAAAGAATTTTCACTGCTGGAATTTTTTCTGCGCCACCAGGGTGAAGTGCTGCCGCGTGCACTTATCGCCTCACAGGTCTGGGATATGAATTTTGACAGTGATACCAATGTGATTGATGTGGCAGTCAAACGCCTGCGCGCCAAAATTGATCAGGATTTTGAGCCGAAACTGATCCATACCATCCGCAGTGTCGGTTATGTCCTTGAGATCCCCGATGATAAAAAATAAGCCCTGCCGCCCCTTTTCCCTTGCCACCCGGCTGACCTTTTTTATCAGCCTGGCAACAGTGGCTGCCTTTGTCGCATTCACCTGGATAATGCTTCATTCCGTGGAGAAACATTTTGCCCAGCAGGATGACAGTGACCTGCGGCAAATCAGTGCAACAATTAACAGTATTCTTCAGGACAACAGTGAATCAGAATCTCAGCGGCTCGGTACACTGAATTCAGTCCTGAATAATTACCCGAACATTGCGGCGATCTTGCTTGATAAAAACAATAATGTTCTGTTCCGATCAGAGAAAGGTCCTGATTTTAATGTCATTATTGACTCTCCGGAATTCGCTCAGAAATCATATGGTGACCGGGTATTCCGTTGGGAAAAAGAGAATGACCCAACCGCCTACCGCATCCTTATCACCCCGGCGGGTGCGCACTATACCTTATTAATTTCACTCTCAATCAATTTCCATCTGCATTACATTGATGAACTGAAACATAATTTAATGATGACAGCATCCGCCATCAGTCTGCTGATTATCATCATTGTGTTATTTGCGGTTTATACCGGGCATCAGCCGCTGCGCAGTGTCAGCGATAAAATTAAAAATATTACCTCTGAAGATTTAACTGTCAGGTTAGATCCGGAAAATGTGCCGATTGAATTGGCACAATTAGTTATTTCGTTTAACCATATGCTCGGCAGGATAGAAGATGTCTTTACCCGCCAGGCTAATTTCTCTGCGGATATTGCGCATGAAATACGCACGCCTATTACCAACCTGCTGACACAAACAGAAATTGCATTAAGTCAGCCGCGTACCACAAAAGAGCTGGAGGATATTCTGGACTCCGGTATGGAGGAATATCACCGGCTGGCTAAAATGGTGACAGATATGCTTTTTCTGGCGCAGGCCGATAATAATCAGCTTATTCCGGAGCAATCCAGGCTGAATTTGCACACTGAAGCCATGAAGGTAATTGATTATTACGATATCGTCGCCGAAGAGCAGGGAATTTCATTAATGCTGACAGGCGACCCTGCATATATTAATGGTGATTCAGCGATGATCCGCAGGGTTATTAATAATTTACTCTCCAATGCCGTCCGCTATACCCCGCCGGAAGGCACTATTACTATTGCAATAAAACAAGAAGATAATCTTATTACACTGATGGTAAAAAACCCCGGAACGCCGATTGCAGCAGAGCACCTTCCCCGCCTGTTTGACCGGTTGTACCGGGTTGACCCTGCAAGGCGGCGCAATGGTGAAGGCAGCGGCATCGGGCTGGCGATTGTCAAATCCATTGTTACCGCTCATCACGGCAAAATACAGGCTGAATCTGATGAAGATTCCACCCGGTTTATTATTTCATTCCCTGTTATTACTGACTGAATGCAGCCAACGAACCAGCAGTTTGAATAAATAAGGGTATATGACAAACATGTCATTATTCCGTCACGCCTGCAACAGAACGCATTTTATATAATCATCCCATCGAACACAGCATACAACGCTAACCTTCATGGAGATATATTATGAAAAGCATTATGAAAAAAGTAATAACCACGGCTGCATTAATGATGATATTTTCCGGCGCAGCCACTGCTGCCACACAAAATACCACCCGCTTCAGTCAGATGAATGAGCATGAAAAAGCCGTGGTTGCGCACGATATGATGAATAACGGACGTTCCGGTGCGCACCAGGTAATGAGCAGTGACCATAAAAATAAAGTACCTGCTGAACAAAAAGCGGCTGAAAATACCACTACCGGGTTTTCACAGATGAATCAACATGAGCAGGCCGCTGTCGCACATGACATGATGAATAACGGACGCGCCGGGCAACATCAGGTTATCAGTAATAAACATAGCCGGCTTGCCGGTGATAAAACAGACACTGCTGCAAACAACAGTACCGCGACACCCTTTTCACAAATGAGTCAGCAGGAAAGAGCCGCCGTTTCCCGCGATATGATGAATAACGGGCGCTCAGGTCCGCATCAGTTACTTGCGGAACAACACCGCAGACAGAGTTAATTTTTTAATCCCCCATTTCCGTACTCTGTTGCTTTTTATTATTTCCTTGTGATTGTAGCGTTATTTTTGCCCCGGCTTACGGGGCTTTTTTTGTTTTTTTCGGCTTTACTGCCTTCTTTTTTGACTGTGGCGGCGGCGGTAAATCACGGAATGCCCGCACATTACGGTTTTGCTTTGCCTGACCTATCAGCCCCATCAATGTTTCAGACAGTGGCACCATAAAATCCTGATAACGGTACTGTTTCTCACTGATTTGCGTCAGGGTTGATTCCCAGTGCGCCGTCATATCCGGCAGTGTCGCCATCTCCGGCAAGACATGAATAAGTGCGCGCCCCGCAGGCGATGAGTGAATATTTCGCCCTTTTTTGTACAAAAATTCACGGCGGAACAGCAATTCAATAATCCCCGCACGGGTCGCTTCTGTACCTAAACCATCGGTTTCACGCAGCACTTTTTTCAGGGATTTATCTTTCACAAACCGGGCAATCCCGGTCATGGCGGAAAGCAGCGTGGCATCGGTAAACGGGCGTGGCGGCTGAGTCTGGCGCTCCACCACTTCCCCGCGCTCACACAACAGTTCATCACCCTTGGTCAGAACCGGCAGCGGTGTGCCTTCGTTTTCTTCATCCCGCTCTTTGGCACCCAACAGGGTGCGCCATCCCGCCTGTGAGAGAAACCGGGCTTTCGCAACAAATTTTCCGTTGGCAATATCCAGCTCAATCACACACTTACGGTATTGTGCATCCGGCATAAACTGCATCAGATACTGGCGGGCAACCAGCTCATAAACATTCGCTTCATTTTCACTGAGCGACACGCGGGAGGATTTTGCCGTCGGAATAATGGCGTGGTGCGCATCGACTTTTTTATCATCCCAGCAGCGGTTTCGCAGGGAATCATCCAGATTATCCTGTGGCAGCAAATCCGGCGTATGCACAGAAATCGCGTTCAGTACGGTATGCCGTCCGGCAAAATGCTCTTCCGGCAGATAACGGCTGTCCGAACGCGGATAGGTAATTAATTTATGGGTTTCATACAGACGCTGACAGGTATCCAGCACTATCTGAGCACTCAGTCCGTAGCGTTTGGCGGCCTCAATCTGTAATGCGGACAACGAAAACGGTAATGGTGCCACTTCGTTTTCTGTTTTGTCCTGAAAATCCGTGACCAGCGCAGGCTGCCCGCTGATACGGCTGACAACATGTTCTGCCAGTGTGCGGTTGATCAGACGTCCGTCTTCATCCTGATGATCCTGGCACGCTTCACTCGGCTGCCACAGAGCAGTAAAATGCTCATCTGCCGGTGTGACAATATGCGCCCGTACTTCAAAAAAATCACGCGGCACAAAATTTTCGATATCTTCATCGCGGCGCACCACCAGCCCGAGCACCGGGGTCTGTACGCGCCCGACAGATAACACGCCGTTATAACCGGCATTGCGCCCGAGGATAGTATAGGCGCGGGTCATATTGATGCCGTAGAGCCAATCCGCACGCGATCGCGCCAGTGCTGAAACACACAACGGAATAAATTCCCGGTTGGATCGCATCTTTCCGACCGCCCGCGTCACTGCCTGCGGGTTAAGGTCATTCACCAGACAGCGCAGCGCCTGCTGACGGAGCGCCGGGTCAAGCTCCAGAAAATCCAGCACTTCATCCACTAGTAACTGCCCTTCGCGATCGGGGTCACCGGCGTGGATAACTTCAGTGGCGGACCGGAGCAGTGAGCCGATAGTGCGCAACTGTTTCGCAACCGAATCACGCGGTTTGAGTATCCATTTTTCAGGGATAATCGGTAGATCGGCGAGGTTCCAGCGGGCATAGCGGGGATCGTATGCATCCGGCTCTGCCTGTTCGAGCAGATGCCCGATACACCAGGTGACGCAATCATTTTCACCGCAACGGATAAAGCCGTCCCCCCGCTGGTGCGGTTTAGGTAATACGTCCGCAATCGCACGAGCGAGGCTTGGCTTTTCAGCAATAAACAAACGCATGTTTATGCAGTAACTTCTATCAGTGCACGATCTGCATCCGGCGCAACTAATTCGCCTACCGGGCTGAGGGTCAGACCATATTTACGTGCAACCGCTTCCACTTCTTCACGCGCGGCAGGATCAACTGCCAGTAACAGACCGCCGGAGGTTTGCGGATCACACAGCAATTTGCGCTGAACGTCGGTCATTTCGCCGACAAGATGCCCGTAACTGTCAAAGTTACGCTGCGTACCGCCCGGCGTGCAGCCCAGTGCGATATAATCATAAACACCCGGTAAAACCGGAATAGAATCAGTGTGAATAATTGCCTGTAAACCAGAGCCACGGCAAATTTCGCTCAGGTGCCCGAGCAGCCCGAAGCCGGTCACATCCGTCATGGCTTTCACACCACTAATTTCTGAGAAATCTGCACCCGGTTTGTTGAGCTGACACATGGTGTCGCGCGCCAGGTTTTTATGTTCCGGGCGCAGTTTGCTCTCTTTCTCAGCGGTGGTCAGCACGCCGATACCCAGCGGTTTGGTCAGCAGTAACTGACAACCGGCCTGAGCGAGATTGTTTTGTTTGATTTTGTCTGTCGGCACAATACCTGTCACTGCCAGACCAAAAATCGGTTCAGGGGCATCAATCGAGTGACCACCCGCCAGCGAAATTCCGGCTTCACGACAGACCGCGCGACCGCCTTCAATAACCTGCTGCGCAATTTCCGGTGCCAGTTTGGCAATCGGCCAGCCGAGGATAGCAATCGCCATAATCGGCTTGCCACCCATGGCATAAATATCACTGATCGCATTAGTGGCGGCAATGCGACCGAAATCAAACGGATCATCCACAATCGGCATGAAAAAATCCGTGGTACTGATGATGCCGATGCCGTTACCGATGTCATACACTGCGGCATCATCACGGGATTCATTACCGACCAGTAAATTAGGATCAATAAATTTAGCCTGCTCACTGTGCAGGATAGTTTCGAGTACTTTAGGGGAAATTTTACAACCACAACCCGCGCCGTGACTGTATTGCGTTAAACGCACTGCTTCTGACATGATAATCTCCTTGTTAGCGTCAATCTGCTCAGAACCAGCTGACAAAAGGGGTGAGATCCACAGGCGCCACAGTAGCCGGCGCTTTCAGTGCCGGGGTGCCGAGATAAAGAAAGCCGACAATTTTATCATGCTCTTCACATCCCAGACCATCCCGTACCACCGGATCTTTTGTCCATGAACCTGTACGCCAGATCCCGCCGAAGCCCTGAGCCACTGCTGCCATCTGCATGGCCTGTACAGTACAGCCCGCAGCAACCACCTGTTCCCACTCAGGAACCTTGTGCGCGGTTTTTACCTTTGCGATAACCGTGATAATTAACGGCGCTCGTAAAGGTGCATTGCGGGCTTTCTCTTCAACCTCTGATCCAAGACCGGCTTCCTTTGCTGCTTTTTCGAGCAACTGACTGAATTTAGTAATACCTTCGTTTTGCATCACAATAAAATGCCAGGGCTGTAACGCGCCATGATCCGGCGCACGCATCCCGGCATTCAGAATAGTATTTAAGGCGTCACCCGACGGTGCAGGTGTTGTCAAACGTGACGCTGAGCGGCGATTAAGTAATAAAGTCAGTGCATCCATCAGTTATCCCCTTTTTTTAGTCGCTGATAAGCTACCACTTTTTTCGCTATTTTTAAGGTTAGATTGTTTAAATGCTTATATTTCAGGCGATCCGTCGTTTTCAGGCTGACAAATCCGTTCATCCTCTTTACGATAGCAGGACATCTTTGTATTTGGAGCCGTCATGCGTATTTTATGGACTATCATCACCGGATTTTTTAAATGGAGCTGGCGAATACTGAATTTTGTGCGTCACCTTGTCGCCAACATTCTTTTTCTGGTCTTACTGCTGATTGTGGCCGGCGTGTATGTCACCCTCAGTGAATCTGATACCCAGGTCAGCAGAGAGCCCGGAGCATTATATGTAAATCTCTCCGGTGTTGTCGTCGATCAGATTTCCCGTAACAGTCCGCTTGAAGGTCTCAGCCGCCAGCTGCTTGGTGCGTCTGCCGGTCAGTTGCAGGAGAACTCACTCTTTGACGTGGTTGACACTATCCGCACCGCCGCCGGTGACCCGGACATTACCGGGATGGTTCTTAAACTGGATGATTTTGCCGGTGCTGACCAGCCATCACTCAATTATATCGGAAAAGCGATCAGTGAGTTCCGCAAACAGGGCAAACACGTTTATGCGATCAGCGGCAGCTACAGTCAGTCACAGTATTATCTCGCCTCTTATGCTGACAAAATCGTGATGCCGCCACAAGGTGGCGTCGGTATCTACGGGTTCGCGACGAATACCTTGTATTATAACGAGTTACTGGAGATGCTGAAAGTCAAAGCGCACATCTTCCGCGTCGGCACCTATAAATCGGCTGTTGAACCAATGATGCGTAATGATATGTCACCGGAAGCCCGCGAATCAACCCAACGGTTTGTCGATATCCTGTGGGATAACTACCTCACCACCCTTGCCGCCAACCGCAAAACAGATAAAACCACCGTTTTTCCGGGTGCGACAAAAATGCTCGCCCTGATGAAACTGGCACAAGGTGACAATGCCCGTTATGCCATGCAACAAAAACTGGTGGATGAAATCATGCCGTCGAGTGTTTTTGAAGCCGAAATGGTGAAAGTGTTTGGCTGGGATAAACAAAACAAAACCTTTAACGCCGTTCAGTTCAGCGAGTATGCCAAACTCAGGGGAGTCGGTGTTGCGCCGGAAAAAGAGACGCAGAATATTGCCGTTGTCGTTGTGCAGGGCGCGATTGTTGACGGACCGGATGCACCGGGCATGGCAGGCGGTGACGCTGTTTCTGCGCTTATCCGCGAAGCACGTCTGAACCCTGATGTGAAAGCACTGGTTCTGCGGGTAAACAGCCCCGGCGGCAGTGTAACCGCCTCTGACCAGATCCGCGCCGAAGTCGCCGCACTGAAACAAGCCGGAAAACCGGTTGTGGTTTCGATGGGCGGTGTTGCGGCATCAGGCGGTTACTGGGTTTCCACCCCGGCTGACTACATTGTTGCCTCACCGAGTACCATCACCGGCTCTATCGGGATTTTCGGGGTGGTCACCACCTTTGAAGATACCCTCAGCCAAATCGGTGTTCACACCGATGGCGTATCCACCTCACCGCTCGCCGATGCAACCGCTACCAAAGCACTGACACCGGAGTTTTCAGAGCTGATGCAGATGTATATCGAAAACGGCTACCGCTCTTTCCTGACGATTGTTGCGCAGTCACGGCACAAAACCACGGAAGAAGTGGATAAGATTGCTCAGGGGCGCGTCTGGATAGGGCTTGATGCCAAAGCTAATGGTCTGGTTGATAAACTGGGTGATTTTGATGATGCCGTCGCGAAAGCCGCTGAGCTGGCAAATGTTGAAAAACCGGTACTGACCTGGATGCAGCCGGAGATGACCTTTGTGGATAAACTGCTGTCAGAAGCGGTCGGGAATGTAAGTATCACCCTGCCGTCAACCTTGCAGGGACTTATCCCGGCACCTGTCGGCGCGACACTGACGCAACAGGCTACTTTCTCCAAAATGCTGACCGATCCGCAATACCGTTACGCGTTCTGCTTAAATTGTACTGATATTCAATAAGTTTATTCTTCAACCGAAAACCATAACCTGAAGCCTGTTCGTGACGAACAGGCTTTTTTTTTATTTCTGAACACCCTATAATTCCTGCAACTTTCCCTGTCACTCAGTTAAGAGCAGCAACATGCAAAAGAAATCCATTTATGTGGTCTATACCGGCGGTACTATCGGGATGCAGCACTCGGCGCAGGGCTATGTTCCTGTTTCCGGACACCTGCAACGCCAGGTCGCGATGATGCCGGAATTTTTCCGTCCTGAAATGCCGGATTTCACTATCACAGAGCATCAGCCGCTGATTGATTCATCCGATATGACACCCGATGACTGGCAGTGCATCGCCGATGATATCAACGCTCAATATGATCACTATGACGGATTCGTCATTCTGCATGGTACGGACACCATGGCGTTTACCGCCTCCGCGCTCTCTTTTATGTTTGAAAACCTGACCAAGCCGGTAATAGTGACAGGGTCACAAATCCCGCTGGAAGCCCTGCGTTCAGATGGTCAGATAAACCTGCTCAACGCGCTCTATCTGGCTGCTCATTATCCGGTCAATGAAGTCGGTTTGTTCTTCAACAACCGCCTGTACCGTGGTAACCGGACAGTAAAAGCCCACGCAGACGGCTTTGCGGCGTTTACGTCGCCGAACTATCCGCCACTGATGGAAGCCGGTATTAATATCCGCAACCTGAATACCAACCCGCTGCCGCAGAGTGATGCGCCCTTCACGCTGCATAATATTACCCCGCAGCCGATTGGCGTTGTCACTGTATATCCCGGGCTTTCTGTCGATGTGGTGAACAATATTCTGCAACAGCCGGTCAAAGCACTGATTATCCGCTCTTACGGCGTCGGTAATGCCCCGCAGCAACCTAAATTACTCAGTGCTCTGCGCGACGCCACTGAGCGCGGCATCATAGTGATAAACCTGACACAATGCATCTCCGGACGCGTCAATATGGACGGCTATGCCACCGGGCATGCTCTCGCGGATGTCGGTGTGCTCAGCGGGTTTGATATGACCTTTGAAGCCGCCCTGACCAAGCTGCATTATCTGCTCAGCCAGGATTACACCAGTGATGAGATCCGTATTCTTATGCAGCAGGATTTACGCGGTGAGCTCAGCTATAACGACAACTGAGCTATAACAAAGGCCGGGGATACAAGACGATGAACACAGCCCTTCTTCTGGTGGATTTACAAAATGATTTCTGTCAGGGCGGCTCACTCGCCGTACAGGACAGTGACAGCGTGATCCTCACCGCTAACCTGATGATAAAATATTGTCAGCAGCAGGCAATACCGGTGGTAGCCAGCCGGGATTGGCATCCGGCAAATCATCTGAGCTTTGCGGTCAACTCAGGAACGGTTGTCGGTGAATGCGGTGAGCTTAACGGACAACCACAGGTGTGGTGGCCGGTTCATTGTGTGCAGCACAGCCCGGGTGCGGATTTGCATCCCGACCTGAACAAACAGGGTATCGGGCACATTATTTTCAAAGGTGAAACCCCACAGATTGACAGTTACAGTGCGTTTTATGATAACGACCACCAGCGCCCGACAGCCCTTCTTTCCCTGCTTGCCGCACAGAATATTACCCGGCTGGTTATCCTCGGGATAGCCACCGATTACTGTGTGAAATTTACGGTGTTTGATGCGCTGGCGGAAGGTTTTGCGGTAACAGTGATAACGGATGGTTGCCGGGGCGTCAATTTACAGGAAAATGACAGCAATAACGCGCTGAAAGAAATGGAAAAACAGGGTGCGGTGTTACAGACCTGCGCGCAATTTTGCAGCACAAAAATCTGACAACAGCTCTGACAACAGATAAGACAGACGCGGGACAGCGGCATTTCTGCGCAGTCCCGGTTGGTGCTCAGTCCTGCGGCCGGATGGTCGCCAGGTGTGTATCACTGAACAGGGCTTTCAGCGCCTGTTTGGATTTCAGGCTGATCTCCCCGTTCACACCAATGGTCATGTGCTCCGGGTCCTCGTTATGACGGGACTGCCATATCATCACCAGTTGCAGGCTGCTGCTCTTCTGTGATTCTGTCAGCGGCACGCCATCAGCCCATTTGCCTAACTCGACGGCGGTCACCAGGCGCCGGTATACTTCCGGTGTCATGGCGGACAGCAAATCATCAATTTCCATTCTTACTCCTTCCCCGAATACGACTGATTTTACCTTTTGATTACATCAAAAAGCTGAATCGTTTTTTCTTTGGTTGATTAAATGTTAAATTGAAAACTTAACAGACTAACCTTTTGTTATTTCTTTTGTTTTTTTATCTTCAAAACTCAGTGATGCTGAGTTAATGCAATACCGCTGCCCTGTCGGCGCAGGTCCGTCAGGAAAAACGTGCCCGAGATGCGCATCACAATGCCCACAGCGGGTCTCAATACGATGCATGCCATGAGAGCTGTCGTCAATATACCGGATCGCACTTTTGCTGACAGGTTCATAAAAACTTGGCCAGCCGCAGCCTGCATCAAATTTAGTATCAGAATAAAAAACAGGGGAATCGCAGCAAATACAACGATATACACCCTGGTCTTCATTATATAGCAGGCGGCCGGTAAACGGATGCTCTGTTCCTGCCTCCTGTGTGACGTAGCGCTGAATATCTGTCAGTGCAGGTTTTTTTTCAGTCCCGGACATTGCTGAATCCTTATCATTATTCTGTAACCCAAACTAAAGTATAAGGGTAACAAAAAATTAACAACCTGTGGCCGGATGTTATTCTAAACGTGTCCTGTCAGCATTGACACCGCTTATTTGTGATGTGATTCACATTTATGTGCCATGCCCGCTGTCTTTCTTGCGCTAACTCCCGATAATAGCGGCGACAAATTTACTGAAAGTGGCGATTTGTTACGCGAAATTGAGTATTTTTTCTGTCAGATGACATTACTTGACACGATTCCGCTTGACGGCTGGCAAGGTTTTGGTAACTTTAGTAGCAACTTTAATTCACTAATAAATAGCTGGTGGTAATACTATGACTATCAAAGTAGGTATTAATGGTTTTGGTCGTATCGGCCGTATCGTATTCCGTGCTGCACAAGAGCGTTCTGATATCGAAATCGTTGCAATCAACGACCTGCTCGATGCTGATTACATGGCATACATGCTGAAGTACGACTCAACTCACGGCCGTTTTAACGGTACTGTTGAAGTGAAAGATGGCCATCTGGTTGTTAATGGTAAAACTATCCGCGTAACGGCTGAGCGTGATCCTGCTAATCTGAAGTGGAAAGAAGCCGGCGTTGATGTTGTTGCTGAAGCAACCGGTCTGTTCCTGACTGACGAAACTGCACGTAAACACATTCAGGCAGGCGCGAAGAAAGTTGTCCTGACCGGACCTTCCAAAGACGAAACTCCGATGTTTGTTATGGGCGTTAACCATAAAGAATACAAAGGTCAGGAAATCGTCTCAAACGCATCATGTACCACTAACTGCCTGGCACCACTGGCTAAAGTTATCAACGACAACTTCGGTATCGTTGAAGGTCTGATGACCACTGTTCATGCAACCACAGCAACCCAGAAAACAGTTGATGGCCCGTCACATAAAGACTGGCGCGGCGGCCGCGGTGCATCTCAGAACATCATCCCTTCTTCTACCGGTGCGGCTAAAGCCGTAGGTAAAGTTATCCCTGCTCTGAACGGGAAACTGACCGGGATGTCTTTCCGTGTTCCTACCCCTAACGTCTCTGTTGTTGACCTGACTGTCCGTCTGGAAAAATCAGCAACTTATGCGCAGATCTGTGACACCATCAAAGCAGCTGCCGCAGGCGAGCTGAAAGGTGTTCTGGGTTACACTGAAGATGATGTGGTTTCCACAGACTTTAACGGCGAAGTGCTGACATCTGTATTTGATGCAAAAGCCGGTATCGCGCTGAACGACAACTTTGTGAAACTGGTTTCATGGTATGACAACGAAACCGGCTATTCTCATAAAGTACTGGATCTGATTGCACACATCTCCAAATAAATCTGCATTCATTTTATCCTGACAAAGAGCCGCTGATGCGGCTCTTTTGTTTTTCAGTGAACAGACGTAAAGTACAAAGAGAACTTTATTTTTTTCATTTCAAAAGGGTAAATTATGATTGAGCGCCTTCTTGCATTACCTGTCGTCAGTCCGATCACTCCCTCTCTGTCACAGCGCCAGATGGGTGAACTGCCCGTTATTGTGATCGACCATCCGAAAGTCCGCGCGGCAGTCAGTTATCAGGGCGCACACGTACTCGCGTGGCAGCCGGCAGAGGCTGAACATCCCGGATTATGGCTCAGTGAAAACAGCGCGTTTACCCCGGGCGTGCCGGTACGCGGCGGGATCCCAATCTGCTGGCCGTGGTTCGGTCCGGTACAGGCTCCGGCTCACGGATTTGCCCGCACAATGCAGTGGGATTTTACCGCACACAATGAAAATGAAGACGGTGTTTTTCTGACCTTCACCCTGCGTGACAGTGCAGAAACCCGCAAAATATGGCCTCACGAATTCACACTGATTGCCCGTATCCGCCTGGGGGAAACCTGCGAGGTTGAACTTGAGGCTTACGGGCAGTATCAGGCAACCGCCGCGCTGCACAGCTATTTTACCGTCGGGGATATCGCACAGATTAGTGTTACCGGTCTGGGACAGCATGTGGTGGATAAACTGGCTCAGCGCGAAACCTATACCGATGATGACAAGCTGATTTTTCAGGGACGTACAGACCGCATCTATACCGAGCCGGAGCAGTGCAGTTATATCCGCGATAAAAAACTGAAACGGACGATTGAAGTCGTGCATTTTCATCACAGCGATGTGGTGTGCTGGAACCCCGGCGCTGCGTTATCCGCTGATATGAAAGATATGACGGATGACGGTTATAAAACCATGGTATGTGTCGAAAGCGCGCGGATTAATCACCCTATGGCCCCTCAGGGCGATAAACCCTCTCATCTCTCTGTCCGTGTCAGCCTGAATCCTGAAATCGCCTGACGGCAGTTACAGCGACGAATAGCCGGTAACAAATTACCGGCGTTCATCCACCGTCAGTAATAACGGTGAGTCAAACATTGATTTGGGGGAGATCACCGTTTCATTCAGCGGGATACGGTTACCGTAGCGCTCTTTCATTTTAGCTCTGACCGCCGGTGATGACAGGTCAAACTCACGCAATGTCTGCAATTTCCCGATCTCTGTGCCGGATGCATTTTTGTATATCTTCCAGACCAGCTCAGAGCAGTAGATCCGCTCATCATCCCATGAAAATGTCAGGTCATAAGGCCGCGACTGATAACGGAGCGCTTCCTGATACAGTGCCTTTTTCTGCGATCCCGTCAGCGGTGTGCGCAGCCGTTTCAGCACATAATGACCGGAAACGCCCCGTGCAACCCACTGTTTCAGCGGCGTAAATTTCACAACATCTGCCGCTTCATACACATAAGGTTTCCCGTCACGCAGCAGAATAATACCCATATGACTGTAGGGCGAATGCGTGGCTTTCTGAATGGCGGCACTTTGGGATGAACGCGAGGTGTGGAAAATAATATCGCCCTGTTGCGGTTGCAGGGCAAATACGGGGGCGGTGAAAAAACAAAAGAGTAATAACAGGTTGCGCACTGATATTATCATGCGTCGTCTCCTGTGAAATGCCATAAAAAAACTGCACCGGACAGCCTGTCAGGTGCAGCTCAGTAGTCTGTCTGTTTTATCAGAAGCTATAAGTTACGCCGGTCCACAGAATTGAGGCGGTTTTTTTATCCACCATCGGGCTGTCTTTGGCTTCATTCGGTAACAGGTCAATACGACCCATTGCGAACGCTGACCAATTATCATCAAACTTATAATTTCCTGTCACTTCAATATACGGCATAAAACTGCTGCCCGGACGGTATTCATCCAGACCGCTGCGGCGGGATTCTGTATCGGTTATGCCGTATTCATAGCGGTTCTGGCGCTCACTCTTCCAGACAACCCCGACACCCGGCTGAAGTGACCAGCTATCACCTTTAACGTTGTAGAGGTAAGCGCCATCAAAGCGCATGCCGTCACTTTTCCCGAGGATATCACCGGAGAAATTAGCGCGCAATGTTCCCCACTCTTCATGATGACGATAGCTCATGCCCGCCATCGCTGTATCACGACGGTTATCAAGCTTGCGCATACGGGAATCTTTATTATCTTTAGCGCGGTAAGCCTGCGGATAGTAATAAAGATCGACAGAAAGCTGATCTTTCTTATCATTCCACAGATAGTAACCCGTCGCTAACGTATGGAAATAAAAGTTTTTACCATCATAGTTAACCATCGGAACCGGCATGAATTTATCTGACGTTTTTGTCCCGCGATAGGCCTGTTCCTGGTATAAAACAGAGGCCCCGACAGACCACTTGCCGTCATCCGCCAATGCGGAGGCAGACAATGACGCCAGCACTGCCGTTGCCAGCAAACCGATTATTTTCTTATGCATTATTATTTCCTGAGTTAAATTCGTCTGCAAATTACAGTGATACGTATTCGCACAGTGATATATTTTACCGTGAATGATAATTCAGTAATGATTAAAATTACAAATATTTACTGTATCAAAACGTGCCGTTAACATGTTCCGAAACCACTCAGGGCGGCAATAACTGCCTGTCCGGCAGCGATCCCGCCATCCCCGCACGGAAGCTGGCGGGGTTCAAGAATGTGGCGGTGAGTTAATCCTGCCTTAATAAAGCTACGTAATAACCGGTTATTAAATACCCCGCCGGAGAGCACAACGGTATTGGTCTGATACTGTTCTGCGGCGTTATCTGCCATTTTTGCAAAAGTATTGGTCAGCATGACATGGAAGCGGAAGGCTTTTTCAGCTGATGTCAGCGAACCATCCGCCAGCATCATCCAGAGCGGAAGCAGATTAATCGTATTATCCGGATTAACCGGTAGTGACTTCGTTGTTCTCATTCCACCCTGGTTGTGACACTGTAACGCATGTGATTCCAATGCACAGGCGGCTTCACCTTCCCAGCTTACCGGACCGGAGATCAATCCCAGCGCACAGGCAACCGCATCGAACAATCGCCCGCAAGATGATACGCGGGGCGAATTAATTCCCTGTTCAATGGCTTTTATCAGTAATTCACAGCCCTGTTCAGGCAAACGGGCTGACAACGGTGAGTCCGCTGATAGTCCGGCATGATGCAGGTGCGCCAGCAAATTACGCCACGGCTGTGTTGCCGCTTTGTCTCCGCCCGGCAAACTCACGGCGGGCAGGCCGCCGGTGCGGATCATGTTACGGTAATCCCCCGCCAGTACTTCGCCGCCCCACAACTGATTGTCTGCACCAAACCCAAGGCCATCCAGCGCAATACCGACAACCACACCATCCTCCTGCCGCCAGCCGTGCTCTGCCAGACAGGCAGCAATATGGGCATGATGATGATACACAGGTATAAACGGCACCTGCCAGGCTGCGGCGAGCGCCATTGCGGTTTTATGGCTGACATACCCGGGATGCGCATCCGCAGCGACTGCCTGAGGGTGCACCTGATAAATCTGCTGAAACAGTGCCAGTGATGCCTCCTGTTGCGCCTGCACGGAAAGGTCATCAAGATCACCAAGATGGGGTCCGGTAATCAGCTGGTGATGATGCAAAAAACAAAATGCATTTTTCAGATCCCCGCCCAACGCCAGTATTGACGGCGTTTCTCTGCCGGTCACTGCACTGATATCGATCGTATCCGGCACATAGCCCCGCGCCCGGCGCAGCATCTGGTTACCGTCTTTCTGATAACGAACAAGGGAATCATCTGCACGCTGAATGATTTCGCGGTTATGCAGCAAAAAGACATCGGCAATCGTATTAAGTTGTTCAAATGCGGTGGTGCTATCAAGCGCCGGTGTATGACCGGAGGCATTACCGGATGTCATCACCAACGGGCGCTGACTGTCATGCAGCAGCAGATGCTGCAATGGGTTAGACGGTAACATAATGCCGATTTCACACAAATTCGGTGCTATCAGCGGTGATAATGCAGCGAACAGCCGGGGTTCTTCAATTAACACAATCGGCGCTGCCGGGCTTTTTAATAATGTCACCAGCGCCGCATCAGGTTCGTGTCCCAGACAGGCAGCCAGCCAGTCGACTGAGGGGATCATCACAGCAAACGGTTTTGCCGGGCGGTGTTTGCGAACCCGTAATTTCGCGACCGCATCACTGTTTTGTGCATCAACAGCAAGATGAAAGCCGCCAAGCCCCTGCATAGCCAGAATATTGCCATTGTGCAGTTGCCTGACACTCTCAGCGATTGCATCGTTATGACGCGCCACCACCTGCTGATTCACACCCGTCAGCCAGATTTGTGGTCCGCAGTCAGGACAGGCATTCGGCTGCGCATGGAAGCGCCGGTCGCCCGGGTCTTCATACTCTTTCTGACATACCGGACAAAACGGGAAAACAGACATCGCCGTATTGGGGCGGTCGTACGGCATGCTGCGGATAATAGTGAAACGCGGTCCGCAATGGGTGCAATTTATGAACGGATAACGGTAGCGGCGGTTTTGCGGGTCAAATAATTCTGCGCGGCAGGCATCACAGGTGGCGGCATCCGGAATAATTTCCGTGTCCATCTCACCATGCCCGCTGGCACAAATAACAAAGGCCGCCGGATGCTGTGCAAAGGTATAGTCGTGCTGCTCAATACTATCTATCCGCGCGAGTGGCGGACACTGAGCCTGTAACCGGGCAATAAACCCGGCAACATCGGCACTTTTTAACAGGTGAACAAGCACCCCTTCGCTGTCATTACTGACATCACCGCACAGCGCCATCTGGTGCGCTATCTGCCAGACTGCGGGACGAAACCCGACGCCCTGAACTTTACCTTTAACCCGTATTGCCACACCCGCAATCATAAAACGCTCCAGACTGATTTCAACCGATACCCTGATTTCAATCAACATAGTGTACAGCGGTCAGATGTACGGGTTATTTAGCCAGATCAGAAAAAAGCGGAATTTATACCCTTTCATTCAAACTGCAGGTTCGTTGGCCGCACTCAACCAGCCGGGTCACATACTAATGTATGCTCCCCGTCTATCTTCCCTTGCCGCCTGCCTGCATCCTGAATGACGTTGAGTATGCCTGAAATCAGTCAGTTATCACTACCGACACCCGCCGTGCCAGCGCCGTCAGCAATTCATAGCCGATTGTTCCCGCATGCATGGCAACCTCATCCACCGGCAGAGATTTCCCCCACAGCTCCACCGGTGTGCCGATATCCGCCGCCGGGCACTCAGAGATATCAACCGTCAGCATATCCATGGAAATACGCCCTGCCAGCGGACAGCGCTGTCCTTCAATCCATACCGGTGTGCCGTCCGGCGCATGGCGGGGATAACCATCGGCGTAGCCACAGGCAATAGTGGCAATGCGCATGGGTTTATCTGCGGTAAACCGGCTGCCGTAACCGACTGTATCTCCGGCTGCAATATAATGAACTGCAATAATTTCACTGCGTAGTGTCATCGCCGGCTTTAGTGCAAATTCCGCAATATCTGCATAATTTCCGGAGGGCGATGCCCCGTAAAGAATAATTCCGCAGCGGACTTCATCACCCCGCGAATCCGGCTCCCACAGTGCAGCCGCTGAATTAGCCAGACAGTGCGGCAGATTCAGGGAGCTGAATAGCGCAATGCGTGACATCTGCTGATGAATACCGGCAGTCAGATCTGCATCAGAAAAATGGCTCATCAGGGTAATATTATGCACCTGCGGCACTATTTTCAGACGCTGGAGTGCATTCAGATAAGATGCGGGAGAAAACCCCAGCCGGTTCATGCCGCTGTTCAGCTTGAGATAAACATTTAACGGATGAATAAGTGAGGCATCTTCAATTGCCTTTAACTGCCAGTCACTGTGTACCGATGTTGATAACTGATAACGGTCAATCAGCGCCAGATCCTCTGGCTGAAAAAAGCCTTCCAGCAGCAGAATGGGTTTCTGCCAGCCCCGCTCCCGCAGCGTGACCGCGTCTGTAAAATCCAGCAGCGCAATACCATCGGCTTCAGCCAGTGCCGGGAGGATCCGTTCAATACCATGACCATAGGCATCTGCTTTAACCACCGCCCACACCAGGGACGGGCTGACAATACGGCTTACCTGCGCCAGATTATGGCGGATGGCATCATTATGAATAACTGCCTGTATCGGACGCGGCATAAAATAGATGGCTCCTGTTCTGTTAATAACCTTATTCATTCAAACTACAGGTTCGTTGGCGGCATCCTGAATGACGTCGGGTATATTATGTTATGCGGTATGCAACTGCTGCGGAATAACCAGCTTTGTTTTAAACCCGTTCAGGTAGCGGGAAACCGCCAGGTCATCTGCGCGGATAGCGGTCTGGTGTCCGGTCATAATATCAGCCAGAAGTTGCCCGCTGCCGCAGGCCATCGTCCAGCCGAGTGTGCCGTGTCCGGTATTAAGGAACAGATTTTTATATGCTGTCGGACCGACAATCGGTGTACCGTCCGGTGTCATCGGGCGCAATCCTGTCCAGAATGTCGCTTTTGTTATGTCCCCGCCGCCGCCATAAAGATCCTGTACCACCATTTTCAGTGTTTCACAGCGCCGTTTCACAATATCCAGATTAAACCCGGTGACTTCCGCCATGCCCCCGACACGGATGCGTTCATCAAAGCGCGTTACGGCAATTTTATATGTTTCATCCAGCACGGTTGAGACAGGCGCACGGCTGACATCGGCTATCGGCATGGTCAGTGAATAGCCTTTGAGCGGATAAACCGGCACTGAAATGTGACCGCGTAACAACTGAGTTGAGTAAGAGCCGAGTGCAACCACATACTGGTCGCCGGTGATCACTTCTTCATCACAAATAACACCGCTGACGCGATCACCGCTATACTGAAGCCGGTGAATATTCACGCCGAAACGAAATTTCACCCCTGCCTGCCGCGCCATTTCCGCCAGGCGTTTGGTGAATAAATTACAATCGCCTGTTTCATCATTCGGTAATTGCAAACCACCACTGAGCTTGTGCTCCACATGCGCCAGCGCAGGCTCTGCCTCATGAATTTCACCGGCACTCAGTAACCGGTAAGGCACACCCTCCTGCGTCAGGACGGCGATATCATTGGCGGCATTATCCAGCTGTTTTTGTGTACGGAACAGTTGCAATGTGCCGCCCGACCGCCCTTCATACTGAATACCGGTTTCTGCCCGCAGGGTTTGCAGACAGTCCCGGCTGTATTCGGCAATGCGGACCATGCGGCTTTTGTTCATCACATAATAATCAGCACCGCAATTGCGTAGCATCTGCCACATCCAGCGTAACTGAAACAAGGAACCATCCGGACGGATTGCCAGCGGCGCATGTTTTTCAAACATCCACTTTACCGCTTTCAGGGGAATGCCGGGCGCACCCCATGGTGTCGCGTAGCCGGGTGAAATTTGTCCGGCATTGCCGAAGCTTGTCTCTTCTGCTGCGGCAGACTGCCGGTCAATCACGGTCACATTGTGGCCTTTTTGCGAGAGATACCAGGCTGTTGTAACTCCGATAACACCACTTCCCAGGATGACAACGTTCATATTGCCGCCTTTTTGTTAAATTGACGTTATCACCAGCATAATATTTCAGAAACATTTTGCCAACATAGCAGCATTCACTCAGGGCGGAATATGTTTGTTTATTTGCAGTCAGTCACAAAACAGAGCATATTTTCATCAATGTAATTAATAATTAATTTATTTTTTCATCCGAAAATAGTTTTATTTTATTATAAAACAATATGTTACTACCGGTTCACTTTACCGACATGAGCTACTCAATACGGGAGGCAGCAGGATGTGGAATAACAGAGATTGATACAACAGAGAGTGAAACAGAGGATGTTTTTTACCGTGGAGTAAGAGAGATACACAGAATTTTCCGGCTGTCATGTAACGCGGGAGTCATTTCAGGCACTGACAGCAAAAAACCGGCCTGAGCCGGTTTTTCAGATTATATGCTGGTAATCAGCGTGTCTGCGGATTCAGATCCTGTGCGATTTCGCTCTGCATGGTCTGCCAGATAAGCCCGCTCTCTTTGCCGTAATGGCGGACACAGTCAAGCACGCTGTCATAGGCTTTTTCACGGCATAACGTAATGAGTTGCTGATAGAAATTCAATGCCAGCCTGCGGGCTTGCGGACTGGCAAAATAAAACCGTCCGACTCTGGTGTACAGCCCTTTTAATCCGTTGAAAATCAAACCGTAAATCGGGTTTCCGGAGGCAAATGCCAGACCGCGGAATACATCATAATCATACTGACTGAATGCCGCAGGGTTATCCTCCGGTACAGAATCCTGCCCGAGGACTTCCAGTGATTTCTCAGGATTATGGCGAAACGCGGTGCGGATAAAAATAGAGGCAATATTTGTCCGGGCTGCCAGCAGGTTTTCAATCAGTTCCGGCGCACTTTCGTGATCCAGACGGGCGATAGTTTCCAGAATATTAAGACCGGAGGTTTCCCAAAAATTGTTAATTTTAGTGGGTTTTCCGTGCTGAATAGTCAACCAGCCATCTCTGGCAAGGCGCTGTAATACTTCACGCAAGGTGGTACGGGTCACACCGATAAGTTCTGATAACTCACGTTCTGCGGGTAAAATGGAACCGGGCGGAAAACGATTATTCCAGATGCTTTCAATAATATACTCTTCTGCAAACCCCGCAGGCTCTGCGCTTTGATTACCATAGCTGACTTCATCCGACGCAAATAATTAATTTTCCAATGGCGGGGATGATAACAGAATGTAGTGCCGCGATATAGCAATGACCATTCGAAAGAGTGAATCAGATCATAAATAACAACAGTGTGTGTTCACACGCAGATCAGTTGATTTAAATCCTTAATAAATTCAGAATACCGGCGTAGTATAAAATACTGCATATCTTCATGCTGCTTTTCCCTGCAACCCCTACGGAGGACACACAGCAATAATGGAAATGTCAATGCGGCAAGCCTTCCTGAAAAACTTTATGGGTCATTCACCTGACTGGTACAAGCTTGCTATTATTTCGTTTTTAATAATAAATCCGATTGTTTACTTTCTTATCGACCCGTTTACGGCGGGCTGGTTATTAGTTATTGAGTTTATCTTTACGCTCGCGATGGCGCTCAAGTGCTACCCCCTGCAACCGGGTGGTCTGCTGGCGATAGAAGCGGTTATCATCGGGATGACGTCTCCCGATCAAATCAGCCATGAAATAATGAATAACCTTGAAGTTATTTTATTGCTGATTTTTATGGTCGCCGGTATCTACTTTATGAAGCAGTTGCTGCTGTTTCTGTTCACGAAAATGTTGCTAACTATCCGCTCAAAACGGGCACTTTCCCTGGCGTTCTGTCTTGCCAGTGCCTTTTTATCTGCCTTTCTCGATGCACTGACAGTGATAGCCGTTGTTATCAGCGTTTCTGTCGGTTTTTATGCCATTTTTCATCAGTATGCCTCTTCACAAAAAGAGATATTACCCCTCAGTGATGATCATTTTATCGACAGCGCAGAGAAAAAACAGACACTGGAACAGTTCCGCGCGTTTTTACGCAGCCTGATGATGCATGCCGGTATAGGTACAGCACTGGGCGGAGTGATGACCATGGTGGGTGAACCACAGAACCTGATTATCGCCAAACATGCCGGATGGGATTTTATTAATTTCTTCCTGCGTATGGCACCGGTGACGATCCCGGTCTTTTTTTGCGGTTTACTGGTCTGTTATCTGGTCGAACGTTTCAGATTGTTTGGTTATGGTGCAGAGTTACCGGAACGGGTCAGAGCCGTACTTGAAGATAATGCACAAAAATCTGCCGCACACCGGACCAAACAAGAAAAAATGCAGCTGATTGTTCAGGGGGTTATCGGCCTCTGGCTGATTTTTGCACTGGCATTTCATCTCGCGGAAGTCGGGCTTATCGGGTTGTCGGTTATCATCCTGGCAACGGCTTTTTGCGGGATCACGGAAGAGCATGCTCTGGGTGAAGCCTTTGAGGAAGCGCTGCCGTTTACCGCGCTGCTGACTGTCTTTTTCTCTGTTGTTGCGGTGATTGTTGATCAGAAACTGTTTACGCCGTTTATTCAGTTTGTTCTCAGTTCTGACCCCTCCTCGCAGCTTTCACTGTTTTACCTGTTCAACGGGCTGCTCTCAGCCGTTTCCGATAATGTCTTTGTCGGAACCGTCTATATTAATGAAGCAATGACCGCGATGAAGGAAGGGCTGGTTTCCTATACACAGTATGAATACCTCGCCGTTGCTATCAATACCGGGACAAATCTGCCGTCAGTGGCAACCCCGAATGGTCAGGCTGCATTCCTGTTCCTGCTGACCTCCGCACTGGCACCGCTTATCCGCCTTTCCTACGGGAAAATGGTGATGATGGCGCTGCCTTATACCATTGTGATGACCCTTGTCGGTTTCTTTGGTGTCGAACTGTGGCTGGTTCCGGTTTCAGAATGGATGGCGGGTCAGGGTATCATTACGCTGCCGTAACAGATGTATTACACTAAACTAACCGGAATAACGCTGTTATTCCGGTTTTTTCATTTCCGCACCGGGCGGATGCGGAAAAGAGATGCGTCGCTGTACTTTTTGTCGTACATTCATTCGTAACGTTAGTCTATTCATTCATTTACCGGATAATACGGATAATATTATGCTGACTTACCTTTATGAGTGTTCCCGGGGTCGCAGTGCGTGGTTTTTACTGATGATCTCCGCGCTGGCACTCGACGGTATCGCCCTGTTCTTTCAGCACGGGATGGGATTACAACCGTGTGTGATGTGTATTTATGAACGTATTGCCGTGCTGGGTATTGCGTTTGCCGGCTTCCTGGGCTGGGTGGCACCGCGTACCGCACTTATCCGCTGGATTGCTGTCGCGTTATGGATTTACAGCGGGATAATCGGGTTGCAACTGGCATGGGAGCACACCATGATCCAGCTCTATCCGTCACCTTTTAATACCTGTGATTTCTTTGTGAATTTCCCGGAATGGCTCCCGCTCAATGAGTGGCTGCCGGCGGTTTTCGAAGCGTCAGGTGATTGTTCAGTTCAGCAGTGGGTATTTCTGAAACTGGATATGCCGCAGTGGCTGATCGGGATTTTTGTGGTGTATCTGATAATCAGCGCGCTGGTGCTGTTATCTCAGTTTATCCATAAGAAAAAACGCCGCACCCTGTTCAGTTAACGGGTGATAAACAAAAGGCATCCGCACCATTGGTGCGGATGCCTTTTGCAAAAATATGCTTCACAGCACTTCAATCAGCGTGAATTCCTCGAAAATCAATTCCATCTCCGGCGAAAAAGACCCTTCCCGCGTAAAATATGCCTGATGCTCTCTCTGCCAGAAAGAGAGACTTAAATCCCCCTCGCCCTCTGCTGCGGCGATGGCAGATGTAACATCACAGAAGCGGACAAGCTGCATTGATATGGTGCGGATAACACAAACCGGCACATTGCTGCCATTAAGAATAATACTGTATCCGCCAATCTCCGGTTTAACCCCTTCCTGTATAAAACTATTCAGGGAGGAACAGCTTGCTCTTTTTTGCCCGTGAATAACCAGCGCGGCCAGTTCATCCGCCAGTTCCGGTGAATCACCAAACGGCCAGGCGACGACTCCCGGGTATTTAGCCCGTAATACATCAGATATCACAGCACTGAACCGCAACTACCGGAAAGCAGCGCCCGTTCATTACAGCGTTTTCCGTTGGCAAACTGACAAACCGATGACTGCGCGCCGTTCAGTTCATGAATAAGCGACGGTGTTCCGCCTGCATAACTGCATGATGCACGGGCATCTTCCGTTAAATCTGTCAGTGGTTGCTGATAACGCAGAACCTGCTTTTGCTGCACCGTTTCCGTTGACTGACTGCATGCCGCCAGTAATCCGACTGCGCTGATAAATATTGCGCGCAAAGCCCACCGACCGGCATGATAAAAATCTGCTGATTTCATTCTGTTTTTGCCTCACATCCCATCACCGGTACTAATGACCGCTGCTTTTGGAGAATAAATTTATCACTAACACACCCGCAATAATGAGAGCCATCCCGGTAATTGCAGGTAAATCCAGCTTCTGCTGATAAATAAAATAAGCGGCTACAGAGACAATAACAATCCCCAACCCTGACCATATTGCATAAGCTATCCCCAGCGGCATTACACGAACCACCTGAGAGAGCGCAAAAAATGACACACAATAGCCAATCACCACTACCACTGACGGAATAAGCCGGGTGAATCCGTCCGCTGCCCGCAGCATGGAGGTTGCGATCACTTCAGAGCCCACCGCCAGAATCAGCCATAAAAAACCATTCATAGAAAACCTGTCATTCTGTATTTATGATTAAATCAGATCCGCAGTATAAAGGCGTTGCAGAAAAAAGGATAAAAATATCCGGTGGCGCAATTTTGCCCGCGAGTTTATACCCAACATCATTCAAGATGCAGGCAGGCGGCAAGCTCCGACCGCCGGGGAGCATACATCAGTATGTGACCCGGCTGGCTGAGCGTAGCCAACGCACCTGCAGTTTGAATGAATAAGGGTATACATTTTGTGTTTTCTTTGACATGATAACCGCGATTCCATTTCCCCTGAGGATGTCAGCTGACATGATTTAATGCCTGTACGTAACCACAATATCGTCCGTATCTTATTGATGCGATTTGTTGATATTGGGCAGGCTGCTATCCTCATCATTTTTTGTCGTATTTAAATTGTGCATAATCGCCTGCCCTGAATATTTCAGGAGCTTACTTATGCCTGTTCATTGCCATTTTTCACACTTATCTGTCATTTTTAACGACACCCCGCTGTTTGAGAATATCAGCGGCACATTAACACATCAGGTTCAGGGACTGACCGGCAACAACGGCCGGGGGAAATCCGTGCTGATGTCTCTGCTCGCACAATTTCGCCTGCCGACAACCGGTACGGTCAGCTGGCATACACCTTTTCATTATGTTCCGCAACTGACACGACTGCCCGGTGTGACACTGGCTGATGCGTTAGGGAACAGCCATATTCAGGCGGCTTTCCGGCGTACCGAAAACGGCACCGCCACCGCTGATGACTATGATTTTCTGTCCGATAAATGGGATTTCCCTCATCGCCTCCAATCATTACTGGAAAGCGCGCAACTGGGTCATTTTTCGCCCGATACGCCGTCAGCACAACTCAGCGGCGGTGAGCAAACCCGGCTGGCGCTCTGTTGTGCTTTTTTGCAACCAGATACGTTTTTATTGCTCGATGAACCGGGAAACCATCTGGACAGTGCCGGTCGCCGCTGGTTGAGTGAGCAGCTTCTTCAGCATCCTGCCGGGGCATTGGTTATCAGCCATGACCGGCGGTTACTTGATGATATGCACCGTATTTTTGAACTGACCCCGTCGTCACTGGACGAATATGGCGGCAATTACAGTCACTTTGCTGAGCAAAAAGCCTTTCAGCTTAATGCGTTACAAAGTGAAGAAAAGCAGTTGCAAACCAATGCACGTAAAGAAAAAGACGAGTTACAGCGCACGCTGGAGAAAAAAGCACAGCGCCGCCGCCAGGGAGAACAAGTGCGTTCATCCGGTTCGTCTTCCGCACTTTTACTGGATATGAAAAAAAATAAGTCGGAAAAACAACAGTCTGCTATCACACAGCGCCATGAGCGGGTGATGGGGCAACTGGATGACCAGCGGCGTGCCGTAAATGAACAAATACAGCGGATAACACCGCAAATGCTGGCATTTGACTATCAGGATTATCAAAAACGGATCAGGGTGAATGCACATGACCTGGTTTTGCCGTTCGGCTCACAACAGCCGGTTTCACTGACGATTTCCGGCGGGGAGCACTGGCATATTGCAGGGCGCAACGGCTGCGGAAAGTCCACTTTGCTGAAAGTGCTGACTCATCAGTCAGCCGCCGCGTCCGGTCAACATTCGCTGCACGGTCACTGGCGCTATCTTGATCAGCACCTGGCTCTGCTGAATAAATCGCTGCCGGTTGTTGATGCATTATGCGAATTTGACCCGTCCATTACAGCACAAACCTGGCGCACCCATCTGGGCGCATTACGCATACGGGGGGATAAGGGGCTGATTACCCTCTCACAACTGAGTGGCGGCGAACAACTGAAAGTCACATTGCTGGCATTAACACTCTCTGCGCCACTGCCGGATATTTTATTGCTGGATGAACCTGATAACCATCTGGATCTGGATTCAAAATTACTGCTTGAAGGTGTATTACGCAGTTACAAGGGCGCATTATTATTAGTCAGTCATGATGATGCGTTTGTAGAAAACTGTGCTGTGACTCATACCCTGATATTATAACAAATACAGCAATATACGGCGGCACTGCCGCCGTATCATATCATTTATAGTTTATAACTTACAGATACTCACAATAACAAAACGGGCAATATTGGCATCATTGGCTGTTGCATCATTAATTGCAGCAGTGTTAAACATTGTCAGAAACTTTTCTGCATCTGTATTATTAATATCTGTATTGATTGCAATCTGGCTACGTAATAAAACGGATCCTGTCAAACCAAGACCTTCATAACACACAATATACTTATCCATATCCTTTTGAATTCCTGTCTTTATCCATAAACGCTTATATTAATGCTTATTTTTGGTTCCGGTTATCAGTATTTCCTTAATTTACTGCCCGCCCTTCTTTATCACCTAATGGCGTATGCAACTGTGACGGCACGAATACACCGGTGTTATCATTGCGTCCCTGTAATAATACTTTTGCCTCTTTTTGTCCGTATTCACTGACCGCCTGTTGTGACAATTTCCCGATAATGGAGTCAGGTGAACGAAGACGGTTAATAATCAGCACAACCTCGGTATCCGGAAAATCAGACATCATATTTTGATCGCCTTCACTATCTCCGGCAACTAACAGAGGCCCTTTTCCTGCATATTTAGCCTGAATAAACTGCCGGATAGTCTCTGTTTTTCCTTTTCCCTGTGTCTGCGGATAGGCAGGGTCTAAATCCGCGGTCAGCTTATTTTCTTTTGTGCGAAATAAATGCATCGCGAAAACCTGAGAGTCAGGAACCAGATACGGCGGCTGTATTACAACGGATTTGATCACTTCAAGATTTGAGGCAGAAATAACATAAACATCAATACCGGATTTTTGTAATACCTGATAGAGATCCTGCATTTCAGGCACTAAACGAAAGCCGTTATGCCAGGAAATATCGACTACACCAGCCAAACCCTGTAACGATTCCGGGCTTTGCCACGTAACGCTTTCTACCGGCTGAGCTTGTTGCCATGTAATCGTTTTTTCTGTTATGTCTGCGACCTGTTCAGGCGTCATATTCTTAAATAAATAGGTTACCCACGGATAAGAGACGTCATGCTGAAATGTTCCGCCGATAGCCGCATATAAATAGCGCATTTTGGTAATGAAGTTTTGATAATGCGGGGATTTTTTTTATTTCAGAAAGCGGTTTATTACCATTGAGTGTGTCCGCATTCTCATACAGCCACTGGTAGCTTCCGATAATATCCGCACCCACTTTTTCAATATTAACAGCCTGACCTTTTTTATTATTAAATTCAGCCCCGAAATCAGTCGCAGGAATATCTTTAAAAATAACAGTTTTCAGCTCTTGTGGCGTCATGGCAAATAACAGGTTTTCGAGCTGATAAATCATGGCCGCTTCTTCAATATCCAGAAATGCGGTCGTATTATCAAAATCAAATACGGCATAATACGTATGAGCCGGCGATTTCCCGGCTTTTGCCAGCATCGCATCCAGGCGCTGTTTATTAACACTGTCCCATTGTCCCAGCTGTAATGTCTGCGATTTTATAGCGACCTGCGATGTAGCTGACGTATTCAGTGAAACAGTTTGGGAATTTGCAGCGGTAATATTCAGTGTCAATGCGCTGACTGCCAGAGCAATCAGGGTATAACGGTTAATCAATTTCACAGGAAACCCCTTTTAAAAAGAAAATACTGATAAAAGGGATAACACAGGGGCATTTTTTGCTGTATCAAAAATCAGCAACGAATAACATTAAGCGAAATGGATCACACTCTTTTGTCCGCGACCGAACTCTGATAATTAATAACAGGCAGACAAACCAACTACCATTGCGGCAGAAAACAGGATGCTGAAATAAAATAGTACGGCGAATATCAGAATGGACTCAGGACAAAATAAAAAACAGGATACTTCGCAATATTACTGTACTTTGTATCCTGTTTATCTGCGACCCGCTTACTTCAGCGTATACATTGTCAGCACCGTGTATGTCAGATCGTTTTCATCGGTGATCCGCACCAGATTAGCATTACTGACCACGCCAACCACAATTTCCACGCCATCTTTTTCATATTTGCGCTTAAACTGCCCAATTTTACCCTTGGCTATTTTTTCAAGGAAAGGCGTATTCCGGTCATATTCTTCATTGATACCGTCCGGCTGACCGTATTGCGCTTCCATCTCAGCATTAATTTTATCATATTCACTGAGAAGCACCGCCTGGTCACGGCTCCAGATCCCGAAACGGGATATCCCGTTTAATCCTTTCCCTTCCGGTGAAAATACCGTCATGAAAAATTGTTTTTTAATGTCCGGTGATTCCAGTGAACTGCATAATTCCCCGCCGTCACTGGTCCGGGTACAGTCCAGCTCATTAAGATTCAGTTCACTTAATTCTTCCGGTGTCTGACCCCATTTAAATCCGTAAGGTGCATCCGGTGTATTGCTTCCTGAGCCTGCACAGCCTGACAGTAATACGGCCATAATTCCTGATATAATAAACTTTCGCATACCTCACCCTAATGTACATTGAGCCACTTAATACGGATCATACCAAAGACCGGTAACAGACCTGAAGCCCGGCAACTGACTTCCGCGCAAAATCAGACTTAATGAAGTCACTGTGCCGTACTCATACTAATATACAGGTCTGTAAACCAGATGAACATCACAGAAATGCCTGTGATGAATATTCAGTCAACCAGCTGAATATCCAATCCTCTCAGTAGGTCTAATGCTTCAATTCTTGAAAATGTTGCATTTGTGACTTTATTTTGCCGGATATCAATATTAAATGAATGACTGCCGGTTAAATCTGTATTTTCCAGGTTTGTATGCATAAACAAACTGTTTGATAAGTCACAATCTTGTATAAAAGATTTACAGAGTTCTGCATTTCTGAAGTCCGCATCATGTATTCTGCATGTTTCAAAATGAGATTCATGTAATTTTAAGTCAAAGAAATTGCAGCTGTCTAAAATACACTCTTTAAAACTCAGTTGGGAATAAAAGTCAAACGCAGGCCAATAGCCTTTTGTCCAGTCAATTCCGACAAGTTTGCATCCCGTAAATTCAACCACTGAAAACCGGCTGCCGGGCACGTCCGTCAGACTTAAATTACATGCATCAAACTGACAATTTAAAAATCTGCATTGTGAGAAAACCGCTGATGTAAAATCACAATTAATGAATTCACAACGTTCAAACACTATATCTGAATAATGTTGATAACTCAGTTCCTGCTTGTCAAAACAGGTATCAAAATATTCACCGTTATTTTCCGGCTCTGCCATCAGTCGTCTCCTGAAACAGCATCCGGTTGTAAAACCCGGTAATCATTATCATTTATACCCTTATTCATTCAAACTGCAGGTTCGTTGGCTGCAATTTGAATGACGTTGGGTATATAAGCCTCAGAAACATTAGTAAATACCTTTCATTCTCTGTTGTTCTTTATAAATAGCCTGGTTTTCTCTGATTGTATTTACTGTACTGTTTTCATAAGGATCATTTTTTTTACTTCCGACGTCACTGTCTGTGTGTTCTGATGCTGAACATCCTGCGATTACCACCGGTACCAAAATGCTTAATATTATTTTATACATTTGCTTTCCTTTATAAACAGACCACATCCGATTCAGAGTGTAAAGCGGGCAAAAAGTTCCGACATAAAGTGCCGGAACTTTGTAAGCCAATGATGAATAAACACACTGCTGTATGTAGTAATACCTGCCTGACTCGTATATTTAATTCATTTTGTGCAATATTCAGAATGTTCCGCCTGCAAAAAAGGAATAAATGCTGTAAATCTTCTTCTCTGCATAAATGAGTCTGATTTTGGTAACGAGGTAATTATGTCTGTCAGCAATAAATCCGTGTATTCCGCATGTTCTAAACTGACCCTGATGGTCATGAAATTAAGTGGATTAAAACGGACCATCACGATTAATCAGTATTTTGACTGGGCAACAGATAAATCACTTATTCAACGATTTATTGATGATAACAAAGACCACACTTCTGGTCTGGTCGCTTTAGATAAAACAAATAAAGATTGCAAAGCAGACCTCATCGCATATCTGGATACTGAGATCCGCAAATATGCCGGAACGGAACAAAAAGAAAACTATACCGCACTCAAAAACGGTAATCTTTTAGTCATTAAAACGTTCAGTACCATCATGCAAAAGCACAGTTGACGGACAAAAAACACAATAAGCACAGTTGCCAACCACCCGTTTCATTTTTCGGACTATAAACACCCGCTCCGCGGGTGATTATGATGGATACAATGTATTACTAATTATTTTATCACTGTCCCCCGCCCGAAAGCCTTTTCCCTCATCAACCCGATTCCGGCGATAGCAAACAAGCAACAAATGAATTTAGGATTAGTCTTAATTTTTATTAAAAAACACATGTTACTTGTTTAAAAACAAAAATTTAAGAGTATTCCCGACAGAAATAAGTTTCATTTTTTTGACATAACTCATTTTATTTAAAGTAGTATTAATACTCACCATAAGTTATAAAAACCGCTTAAAAATTTATAAATATTGCAATTCACTTCCTTATATATAGAAATTCGTCCAAAACGAGCGTGTGCTTGTTACTTATCGTGAAACCACTTCATATGAAAAGAGCATCCATTATAAATACTGTTAAACACACCACATCGTTAAACTTAATTGTTCAGTTATTTTTTTGTTTTTTTTAACCTGTATTACATCTGCAATTGCTGAATCAAATAATACTTCCGCTATCAGAGAGCCTACTAAAACAACTAATATATCAAACGGTTATACCACCATCCTTCAAGGTGATTCTTTGACGCCACCTTTTACCCCGGATACCCGTCAATCAGGAACTGTTAATTTAATTAATAATAATACTGATGCCGTGACACCTTTATCTGATAAAAAAATGGATATTACCCACTCATAAAACTGCATCAGAAACCGTTGCATCTGCCTATAATTTTCCGGATCAGAACAAAACAATTACACTGTAAATGCCGTTGCTGTTGATACAGAAGGAAACCGCTCCAATCAAACGCAGACACAAATCAGTGTTATTCAAAATACGGTCAGCATTGCCCAAAGCACCCTGACACCGGAAGAGAGTCATTTATCAGCTGACGGCAAAAGTACACAACCGCTGACATTAATAATCAGAGATAAGCAAGGCCAGCCTGTTGATATTCCTGCATCTGACATCATGGTTAAGGTAAATCACCAATTATCCGGTTACCGGAATGTTGCCACTGTTTCTGATTTTATCAGGAAAAGCGCCGGTCATTATACTGCTGTCGTTACAGCCGGTACTCAGGCAGAAACGATTACAGTTACCCCTGTAGCACAACATATATCCCTGATATCTGCCCGCGTATTTATCAAAGAAGTCACGCCGTCAGAAAATAACTCAACATTTACAGCCAGCCCATTAATAATAAAAGCTGATAATATCGAAAATAGCACATTAACCTTTGTAGCCAAAGATGCTAATGGCAATGCTATTAGTCAGCTAAATACTCAGCTTACTTTTGTCATTAAGGATAGCCGGGGTAATGAACCAAATATAAATAAAGTCAGCCTCAGCCGTATTACTGAAAATACCTCAGGTATTTATAGTGCCGAGCTTAAAGGAACATTACCGGATTTATATACGATAACACCGTATATAAACACTGAAAAAATAGGTAATTTGCAAGAGGACATTCTGTTGATTGCTGATGACAGTACTGCCACTATTGCAGATGGTGATTTACAGGTAACTATAGATGGCGCTGCCGCTGATGGTTATTCAGTAAATGAAGTCGTCGCAAAAGTAACCGACCGCAATGGAAATACCCTCTCCGGACAGAAAGTCATATTCACCGCAAATAATGGTGCGCGGGTAACAACCATCACCGGAATAACCGGGCCAGATGGCCTCGCTATGGCGATATTAACAAATATGACCGCAGGAAACACTCAGGTCGTTGCTTCCCTTTCCAACGGAACAAGTAAATCAGTCAATGTAACATTTGCGGTGGATTTTAGCCGGGCACTAATAAGTCTGAAAACGACTAAAGATAATGCGATTAAAGACGGTATTGATAGCGATGAAGTGGAAGCAACGGTAACCGATAACAGCGGATTACCTATTAAAGGTATCAACGTTAAATTCAGAGCACGAAACGGATTTAGTCAGGTAATTACTCCGGAGGTCACCACCGATAGCAATGGTAAAGCAAAAACAACGGTTGTATCCAAATCAGTACTCTCTAATTCCATAATAGCAGTGTTGCCCAACGGAAATAGTGCAGATACACCGGTGAATTTTATTTTACTGAATCGGACTTATTCAGTGGTAACTAATAATGCTAAAGCTGACGGTGTAGATAAAAACAGATTCCGTATTACCTTAACCCGTTCTGATAACGGTCTTCCCGCAGCCGGACAGGAAATAATGTTCGAAACACCCTCTCCGATGACATTATCTGATGAACGGGTTATAACGGATGAGACAGGTACTGCAAATATCACCATAACAAGTACATCACCGAGCGGAATTGGCGGATACAATTTATTAATTGATGCAACCGCCTGCTGCACCATTTCACTCGGAGGTATTAATTTCCGTTAACGTTTTATAATATTAATAATCAATCTTTCTGTATCCGGGGAGATTGATTATATTAGCCTGCTTTCAATTAGTTAATAATGAAAACAAAAAGAAATGAACACCGCAGGGAAAACCCTGCGGTGGTGAAATAATTAAAGGATCGGGAACACTATGCTTGCGATCATTCCGGCACCTGAGAGTGCGGTACCGACAATACCTGCGGCCATAAGACCAAAACCAAGTCCGCCGGTTACCGGACCTAATACTGCGCCGGCAACAATTGTAGGAATAGAGACTAATAAACCAAGCCCGGCAGGAATTGCTAATAAGCCGAAGCCACCATTTACAGCATCAAATTCATTTACGTTTAATTCTCTCATGGCGACACTCCTTAATTTAATATTATACCTCTCCTTGCACTGCATATTTATCTGTTAGTTTAAGATAAATATAATCATATTATATACCGCCATTAAGAAGACACCAATATTTAAAGAATCATTTTAATCTTATCGCCGAAATTACTAATCTCGCAAAAATCACTTAAACTGAAATTTAGTATTTTTATAGATTTTCACATGGCTAAATGGTGTTAATTTGATTTAAAAAACCAATACCACACCAATATTTTAGAGTGTTTATCTTTTTCACTCATATTAATGAATGAAATAATTAAAAATACCTGTTTTATTATTTAATTTAGTAAAACCACTTATTGTAATACAGCGTACCTCCGGATTTTTGCTCGCACCGACAGCCGGTAAAAATGAGTCTTTTTTACCGGCGCGTATCAGAAGACCCCGTCTATCTGCTATCATTGCATCTTTCTCCCAGACACTTTGCCGCAGATAGCCTGTCATTTTTATCTGTCAGTCTGCAAAACAACACAAAACAGTAAAGAAACAGTAAGAAATGAATACACCAAAAGATCAGCACAATATTAATAAATTGCAGAAACGCTTACGCAGCCATACCGGTAAAGCCATTGCCGATTTTAATATGATTGAAGATGGCGACCGCATTATGGTTTGTCTCTCCGGCGGCAAAGACAGCTATACCCTGCTTTCTGTTTTGCAGAGTCTGCAACAGAGCGCACCCATCAGTTTTTCACTGATCGCGGTAAACCTGGATCAGAAACAACCGGGCTTTCCCGGTCATATTCTGCCGGAATATCTGGAAAACCTCGGTGTTGAATACAAAATCGTGGAAGAGAACACGTACGGGATTGTGAAAGAGAAAATCCCCGAAGGTAAAACGACCTGTTCTCTCTGTTCACGCCTGCGCCGTGGTATTTTATACCGCACTGCTACCGAGCTTGGCGCGACAAAAATTGCCCTCGGACATCACAGGGACGATATTTTACAGACACTGTTCCTGAATATGTTTTTTGGCGGCAAACTCAAAGGTATGCCACCAAAACTGATGAGTGATGATGGCAAGCACATTGTTATCCGTCCGCTGGCGTATTGCCGCGAAAAAGATATTGAGCATTTCGCCGAGGCAAAAGGATTCCCGATTATTCCGTGTAATTTATGTGGTTCACAGCCGAATTTACAGCGCCAGATAATTAAAGATCTGCTGCGTGACTGGGACAAACGGTATCCGGGTCGCATTGAAACCATGTTCACCGCCACACAGAATGTCGTACCATCACATTTATGTGATACCGGACTATTTGATTTCAAATCAATTCATCAGGGTGGTGATGTAGTGGATGGCGGCGATTTGGCGTTTGACAGGGAAACACTGCCATCGCAACCCGTTTGGACGGTTGATGACGATGAAAGCTCAGACTTTACAGAACACCGCCTGGATGTGGTGGAAGTGAAGTAAGCCTGTACGGTCAATTCTGCTAAAGCGCTCCCTGTGAGCGTTTTTTTTTGCCGGTCAGAACGGATGCAAAATTCAGGCAAAAAAAAACCGATGTATAAATACACCGGCATGATAATGGTCAATATTCTGTATAAGAATTCAATATGAGAAAAACTACAATTATGGAGCACAACGTTCATCGCTCAACGTTGTATTCACCTGCGGGACTAATAGTGCCCTAACTGACGTCACCGTTTCTTGATATAGCTCAAGTCCGGTACGGTAAATCACATAAAATTACGCGTTTTTACAACCAGTTACTCTTGCGTAACCACCAGGCAACAAAGCCTATCACACCGGCTAATCCCACACAGAACAAACTGAATGCAAACGGAAAATCGCCGCCCGGAATACCACCGAGATTGACACCAAACAAGCCAGTCAGAAACGTTGTCGGTAAAAAAATCATTGCCAGCAATGACATAGTATAAGTGCGCCGGTTCATGGCATCTGCCATCATGTTAGTGATTTCATCTGAAATAACCGAGGTCCGCGCGATACAGGAGTCAATATCATCAATAATCCGTCCGAGCCGGTCGCTGACATCTGTCAGTTGATGACGATCCTCATCTGAGAGCCAGACGTAGCGCTCTGATGCCAACCTGGCAAACACATCACGTTGTGGTGCCATATAACGGCGCAGGACAATTAACTGCTTGCGCAGCAGCGCCAGTTCCCCGCGTGCCGGAATACGCGGTTCAAGTATCGCATCTTCCATGTCGATCAGTTTGTCATGCAGATCTTCGATAAAGTCGGCGACTTCATCTGTAATACAAAATGCGGCTTCTGCCAGCCATTCGCCGGTATTTTTCGCGCCTTCGCCATTCAGTAAATCATCCTGAATCGTCTGGATAGAGTGCACTTTCCGGTGGCGGGTCGAGATAATATAGTTGCTGCTTATCCAGATACGGAACGCCACAAGCTGATCCGGTCTGTCACCTTCGTTATTATTAATAGTTTGCAGCGTGATAAGCGCCGCCTCTCCGATTCGGACAATCCGCGGGCGGATCACATCATTGGTCAGCCCGTCCTTCGCCAGAACCGGCAGCAGGTCAGTTTCACGCAGCCAGCGCTGATTATTGGCAGAGAGATAGTCCAGATGCGCCCACATCGGCTGCTTTTGTCCGGCAACCGCATTGACATCAACAGGAACGCAGCCCCCTTCTCCGTCAAGCTGAACCCTGTAAATAGGATCGGTTCCCTGAAAAGCAGATCCGTACAATGCACCCATGTGTTTCTCCTCCGAGGTTCTGCCGCATTCCCCCGCTCCCTGCGGGGAAATGACAGGAGGCAGGTTTAGTGCTTAATAATATAGAGATTATGGCTGTACGCCACATCTTCCGGATTATTAACCGGATACCCTTTCAGCCACGGTTTGATCAGGCGGCCATTGGTGTACTGATAGATAGGTGCAATCGGGGTATCTTCCGCCAGCAGTTTTTCAGCTTCGTTATAATCGGCATTGCGGGCTTCATCATCGGTTTCCAGTGCCGCTGTTTTCAGTAATTCATCATATTTTTTACTGTGATACTTCGAAATATTACCGGTGTGAATACTGCTCAGCAGCGACAGGAAGGTCGACGGCTCATTATAATCGCCCACCCAGGAGGCGCGGATCACATCAAAATTCCCGGTATTACGGCTGTCAATGTAGGTTTTCCACTCCTGGTTCACCAGCCTGACTTCCACGCCCAGCTTTTTCTTCCACATCGATCCGACCGCAATAGCAATTTTCTGATGATTTTCCGAGCTGTTGTACAGCAGGGAAAGTTTCATCGGGTTATGCGGGCCATAACCGGCGGCCGCCATCAGCGTTTTTGCCTGGCTGTCCAGTTCGCTCTGACTGAATTTCTGATAACGTCCCGGTTCCGGGGTAAAGCCGGCGGTGACATCAGGCGTAAAGCGCCATGCCGGTTTTTCGCCGGTGCCAAGGACTTTTTCGGCAATCACCGCGCGGTCGATAGTCATGGAAAGCGCCTGGCGCACACGCGGATCATTGGTCGGCGCGCGCTGTGTATTAAAGGCGTAATAATAGGTGCCGAGCTGATCCGGAATATAAATCTGATCCGGAATGGATTTTTTCAGCTTCTGATACTGATTTTTCGGGAAGGATTCAGTGATATCCAAATCACCGGCAAGATAGCGCTTTGTTGCCTGTGATTCATGATTAATCGGCACAAAGGTAACGGATGTCAGTACTGTGTGTTTGTTATCCCAGTAATGCGGGTTCGGTGTCAGAACAATTTTTTCATTTACCACCCGCTCATGCAGGACAAATGCACCGTTTCCGACCAGATGCCCGGCGCGGACCCAGTTATCGCCATATTTCTCTATTGTCGCGCGATTTACCGGGAAAAGGCTGAAATTCGCCGCTAAATTCGGGAAGTAAGGGACGGGTCTGTCCAGCGTAATGCGCAATGTGTGCGGATCAATGGCTTCTGCCCCCAGTGTGGCGGGTGCCATTTTGCCGTCGATAATCGCCTGCGCATTATTAATACCGGCAAGAGGTGCGAACCAGGCGAATGTTGAAAGGCTTTTCGGATCAACCAAACGCCGCCAACTGTAAACAAAGTCCTGTGCGGTGACAGGGGTGCCGTCTGACCACTGCGCATCTTTGCGCAGATGGAATGTCCAGACCAGATTGTTATTTGTTTCCCAGGAGGAAGCTACTCCGGGAACAGGCTTTCCGCCCGCATCCTGGCTGGTCAGCCCTTCAAATAAATCACGCAGGAGCTGCGCTTCGGTCAGCCCGACCGCTTTTACCGGATCAAGTGATGCAGGTTCGTCTTTAAGATGACGATAAACAGATTGCTCTTTTGCCAGCTCAGTTCCGGCGGGGATCACCGCCGCCATGGCACAGAACAGAGAAGAAAAGGTGAACACCGCACCAGCAAGAAATGCGGTACGTGATAAATTTGCCGGCATGAGCATAACGGACGCCTTGTATTAAAAATAGTAAACCGATAGATTATCCGATGATTACCGAAACACAACAATCGAATATTACATTTTAATGGACGATATTCGATGTAAAAACACCTGTCTGCTATTTTTAAATAAACAATTATGGGCTTCATTAAAAGGATAAAAAATATGACTAATACTGTAAAACTTCAGGGTAATGATGTACGGGTTTATGGTTCGTTCCCGCACGTTGGTGATAAAGCCGCACCCTTCAGCTTAGTGACCGGTGAACTGTCCGATGCCACCCTCGCCACGTATGCCGGAAAACGTAAAATCCTCAATATTTTCCCGAGTGTGGATACCGGTGTGTGTGCGACCTCTGTGCGCAAATTTAATGAAACAGCCGCAAAACTCAGTAATGCCGTTGTTTTATGTATCTCCGCTGATCTGCCTTTTGCTCAGGCGCGTTTCTGCGGCGCGGAAGGCATTGAAAATGTCGTGATGCTTTCCACCCTGCGCGACCCGGAGTTCCGTGAAAATTACGGCGTCGGGATTGGCAGCGGCCCGTTAGCCGGTCTGTGCGCCCGTGCGGTTGTGGTGCTGGATGAGAAAGATAATGTGATTTACAGCCAGCTCGTCGGCGAAATCACAGAAGAGCCGGATTATGACAGCGCGCTGAATGCACTGAAATAATTAGCTTTATATATACATATCCAACGTCATTCAAGATGCAGGAAGGCGGCAAGGGAAGACAGACGGGGAGCATACATCAGTATGTGACCCGGCTGGCTGAGCGTAGCCAACGCACCTGCAGTTTGAATGAATAAGGGTATAAAAAGAACCCCGCTACCGGAAAAGGTGCGGGGTTCTTTTTACAGCACTTTTTACACCACAGATAACTCAGGCTTCTTCGTCTTCGTCACTGCCATTATTCTTTGCACTGCCGCGCGCCCGGCTCAGCCCGTATTCACGCAACTTATTTGCGATCGCGGTATGGGAGACATTAAGCCGTTTCGCCAACTTACGGGTACTCGGATAGTGGCGGTACAAACGGGTCAGTACCGAGCATTCAAACCGCTTGGTGATATCATCCAGCGAGCCGCTGAGAATGTCCTCACTGAAACCAATTTCCGCTTCCAGCTCCGGTAAAACAATATCCTGCGGACGTAACAGCGCACCTTCCAGTGAGGAAAGTGCCTGATAAATCACGTTGCGTAACTGACGGACATTACCCGGCCAGTGATAGGCAGATAAAAACGGCCCCAGCTCCGGGGCAAGGCGCGGTTCTTCACACTCCTGCTCGTCAGAAAAACGCTTAACCAAATCGCGGGTCAGCGGAAGAATATCTTCCTGGTGATCACGCAGCGGCGGAATGGTAAGCGTCAGCACATTGAGGCGGTAATAAAGGTCTTCGCGGAATTTCCCCTCTTTTACCAGCTCCAGCAGATTTTTTTGTGTCGCACAGATAACCCGCACATCCACTTTTACTTCATGCTCTTCCCCGACACGGCGAAAAGTGCCGTCATTGAGAAACCGCAGCAGTTTTATCTGCATCTGTGATGACATTTCGGCAATTTCATCCAGAAGGACGGTGCCGCCGTTGGCTTGCTCAAAGAAGCCTTTTTTCGGTTCGGTGCTGTTGGCGTATGCCCCTGCGGCGTAACCAAACAGTTCGGTTTCCACCACATCATCCGGCATGGAGGCGCAGTTGAGTCCCAGGAACGGCTGGCTGCCGCGCACACTGTAAAGGTGGCAGGCTTTGGCAAACACGTCTTTCCCGGTACCGGTTTCACCAACCAGTAACAGCGGGGAGTCCATTTTTGCCATGCGCTGCGCCTGTTCAACCACATGGCGCATTTTGGCGCTTTTTGCCACCAAATCATCAAAGCTGCCTGAGTGGGCCACCTGCATACGGCGTTTCTGCCCGGTTACGCTGTTATTCTCTGCGCGCAACAAAACAACCGCACCGATAGCCGCAGAAGCATCGTCTTTGTCATCAAAGCTGATTGGTGTGACGTTCAGGCTGTAAGTGTGCCCTTTGAGTGTCAGGGTTTCTTTATGCGCAGACGGGGTATCCTGCTCAATCCAGCGGCTGAAATTAAACTGGCTGAAGTAATAGGTGATATTGCGCTGCTGAATGCGCTCTTCTGTGGTGGCAAACAGAGACAGCGCCGCACTGTTGGCAAGCTCGATATTACCGCGCAAATCCAACGATAAAATCGGGTCTTCCAGGGATTCGAGTAATACCCACATCGCCCGTTGTTCGCGCTCTGAAGGCATAAAATGAACGGTTCTGACATCCACCACGCCCTGAATACGGCGGATCTCAGCCATAAGGGACTGAAATACAGAAAAATCAATCTGCATGAAATTAAGGTAAATCCGACCGTTCGGGGCAATTTCAATGCCTTTCAGGTCGATATTTTGCAATACCAGCAGATCCAATAACTCCCGCGTCAGTCCGATTCGGTCCTGGCAAATTACTTCCAATCGCATCATTACGATCCTATTTACACTTACAGTTATTATTTTCCGGCTAATTGAACCTGATTTTACGGTATAAAATGAAAACTGTCACGATTAGTTGACACAATTAATGCGCCCTGTGATCGCAGTTCCGTATATTCCGTTGTATATAGTAAGCCGAAAAGAGGATATCTCAGGAAATGTAATACAGGGCAGACGATAAATCGCCCGGGAAGGGTGATAACGCACCCGTTCAGAAGCATAACGGGATCAGGGTAAAATAGACAGTGACAGAACACGGATTTCTGCATGATAAGACCGGATGGCATCACAAAATGCACATCCGGTCTGTAAATCGGCTGTCAGGCGGATTTTTCCGGTGTTTTACCTTTAGGAATTGCCTGTTTAAGTTGTTGTAACAACTGTTTGCGAAAATCGGTCAGTTTTGGTTTATCATTTTCAATCCAGGGAAGCGGACGGCACAACTCCATCGCTTTGATGCCCAGGCGGGCAGTCAGTAATCCGGCACCCATGCCTTGTGCCGCGCGGGCAGAGAGCCGTGCGGTAATGTCCTGGGATAGCCAGTCCATGCCCACTTCGCGGATAAGCTCTGAAGCACCTGCAAACGCAATATTCAGTAAGACCAGTTTAAACAAACGTAAGCGGCTGTAATAGCCCAGCTCGATGCCGTAAATCGCTGCGACCCGGTTTATCAGGCGGATATTACGCCAGGCAATAAACGCCATATCCACCAGCGCCAGCGGGCTGACCGCGATCATCAGCGCAGATTCTGCCGCAGAACGGCTTATTGCCCGGCGTGCCTGTTCATCCAACACCGGCTGGACAATCTGACTGTACAATGTCACCACTTCGCGATCGTTATGACTGCTCTGTAACAGGCTCTGCCACTTCTGTAATGCAGGATGATGCGCCGGAATACTTGCCTGCTCAGCCAGCTTTTCACAAAATGCGCGCCCGCCTCCGATGCGGTGGCTTTGCAACAACGCGCAAGCGGCTTCCCGCTCGCTGGCACGCTGGCGCAAACGGTACAGGCGCCGCCATTCTGTCAGCACCGAACCGACTCCCGCAATCAGGACTAAAAATGTTGCCGCTATACCGCCGAGAGCCGTCCAGTCATTACCTGTCCACGCATCATTCACCCACTGAATAAGTTGCGCGACAGCACTGATCCCCAGCAATCCGCCGGCAACAAAAATCAGCTTACGCCAGAGGCTGCGGCGCGGTTTCAGAACCTGGTTCATCAGGGCTTCCGCATCCCCTTCCGCGTCCTGTTCTGACTGGATAGCAATTGATTGCTCAAAGACAATATCTGCCGCATCCGTAAACTGACGGGCGGGTTTAAGTTCTTCCTGTGGTGCAGGTGACAACGGCGTTTCGTCAAAGTCTATCCGTGATTTTACCGGCTCATTCATGACAATTTATCTCCCAGTAAAAATTCCATCGCACTGTCCATACGGATATGCGGCAATGGTGTGTCCATCCGCATCGGCAGCGGGCGGAACGATTCAAACTGAAATCCCTGCTGCTGCCAGAACTGTGCATCCGGCAGGCGTTTGGGCACTTCACCGGGATAGAATGTCAGCGGTGTGTTATCCGCCAGGCGCATGCCTTTCAGGGCAGGTATTTTTTCCCCCTGATGCATTACCATACCGTTTTCTGTCGCCTGCACAGACGCCAGCCCGATACAATCCATTTTGATCCCTTCAAATGCTGCCTGCTGCCATGCCGATTGCGTCAGTTGCTGTAGCAGGGCAACCAGATTGGCATGCTGATCTGCCGTGATATGGTCGGCTTTACTTGCTGCAAACAGCAGTTTGTCGATACAGGGCGAAAACAGGCGGCGCAACAACGTGCGCTTGCCATAATGAAAGCTCTGCATCAGTTGTGTCAGCGCAAGGCGCATATCATTAAACGCCTGCGGCCCGCTGTTCAGCGGGGTCAGGCAATCCACCAGCACTATCTGGCGGTCAAAATGCTGAAAATAGTGCTTATAAAATCCTTTGACCACATGGTCACAATAGTACTGGTAGCGATCACGCAGCATGCCGAGCACGCTGTTTTTCGCCGCTTTATTCAGCCGGGTCTGATCCGGCATCTGATCGGTGATAAACGGAAAAAACTGTAAACCCGGGGCTCCCGCCATATCTCCGGGCAGCACAAAGCGACCGGGCTGGATAAAATGGAACCCTGCCGCTTTGCAGCGGTGCAGATAATCCGTATACGCCTGCGCTATCGCGGCAAGCGCCTGTTCATCTGCCGGTGCATATGGGTCCAACTGACGGCACAGCGCCAGCCAGGGTTCTGCCCACTGTCCCCGTTCCCCTTTGAGCAGCGTTTGCATCTGTGCAGACCAGGTCAGATAATCCTGCTCCAGCATAGGTAAATCCAGCAACCATTCACCCGGGTAATCCACTATCTCCAGATAGAGCGTAGAGGTTTCTTTAAAATGGCGCAGCAGGCTGTCTTGCGTGCGGTAGCGCAGTTTCAGGCGGATTTCGCTGACACCACGCGTCGGCACCGGCCAGTCCGGCGGAGAACCATACAGTGATGCCAGCCCTTCATCATAGGCAAAACGCGGCACACCCAAATCCCGTTGTGGTATCCGCTTCACGCCGTGAATACGTCCGTCACGGGCGGCAGAAAACAGCGGCAGCCGCGCACCGCTCTGAACATTGAGTAACTGATTAACAAACGAGGTAATAAACGCGGTTTTTCCGCTGCGGCTCAGCCCGGTAACCGCCAGACGCAGATGGCGATCCAGCCCCCGGTTTACCAGGGCGTTCAGTTCATTTTGCAGTCGTTTCATGTTTCTCCCACGGCAAATGACGGATCAGTTTTTCCATTCCGGCGCGCAGTGCAGGCTCAAGAGCCAGTAATACCAGCCCGCGCAACGGCTGACGGGCCACTGATTTTAACACCACCCCGGCAATACCGGCAGGTGCCGCCATCAGTGCCGCAGAGGTTAATAAGCGCAGCCCGGTTTTACCAAAACGCAATAAAGTCTGTTTGTTCTTTAATTTCATATCGTTATCACTTTGATATATACCCTGAATAACTCAGAATGCATGCAGGCAACAGCGCACTCAACACCCAGGCATCCTGAAGTATGACAAGTATATACTCTAAATAATTCGGGATGCATGTAGGCGACAAGCTCCGACCGCCCGGGAGCATACATCAGTATGTGACCCGGCTAACTGAGCGTAGCCAACGCACCTGCAGTTTGAATGAATAAGGGTATAATTAAAGATCACGAAAGCGGCGGTTAAGCGTAAACCGCTCCGACGTCACATAACGCTCAATATCGCGGATCTGCTTTTCGGTGCGCGCCTGGCTACGCTCCACCTGCTCAAGCAACTCTGCGGCACTTTGTCCGCCTGCATCGCGGTGATGGTCCTGCGGGACAACCGGTAATATCATGCCGAACAGGATATACATGGTGATAGTCAGCCAGAAAAACCCGGTAAAGGTGGCGACAACCGCGATAACGCGGATAAGCCAGACCGGTACATCAAAATAGTTAGCAATACCGGCACAGACTCCCCGAAACATACCCTCATCCGGATACCGGTACAGTTTACGTGACTGAAATTCCATTATGATTGCCTCCAGCCCGGATTTTCCGCATCCAGAATCGCTTCCAGTGTTTTAATCCGCGCTTCCATTTGTTGTGAATTTTCAGCCAGCGCCGTGAGACGCCGGGTGTCAAATGCGTCGGGCCGGCTTCCCCGCTGACTGTTGTAGTGCAGCCATAACCAGATCGGCAGCACAAACAATACAAAGATAGTCAGTGGTATACCTAAAAATACAAATGCCATGTTGTTGTCCTTAATGGTATTAATTCAGGAAAGCCTTTTACTGACCTTATTCGCCCTTTTCGTCTTTTTCAAGTCGTGCTTTGATAGCGGCTATCTGCGCGCTTATCTCATCTTCCGCTTTCAGCTCGGCAAACTGCTGCTCCAGGGACTTTTCCTTCCCCAAACCATAACTTGCCGCTTCGCCTTCCATATGGTCGATGCGGGCTTCAAATTGATCAAAACGCGCCATTGCCTGGTCCATCTTGCCGCTGTCCAACTGTCGGCGCACCGCGCGGGACGATTTCGCCGCATCATGGCGTACCACCATAGATTGCTGTTTGGCGCGGGTTTCAGTCAGTTTCTGCTCCAGCTCGTTAATTTCAGTTTTCAGCCGTGCAATTGTTTCATCAAGAATAATCAATTCGTGACGTAATGTATCCACATGCCCTGCAACGCGCTGTTTTTCCAGCAGTGCAGCGCGTGCTAAATCTTCTTTGCCTTTGGTTATCGCCAGTTCTGCTTTTTCCTGCCATTCACTGACCTGGCGATCGCCGTTTTCTATCTGACGCGACAGATTTTTACGCTCCGCCAGGGTACGGGCAGAGGTTGAGCGGATTTCCACCAGCATATCTTCCATTTCCTGAATCATCAGGCGGATCATTTTCTGCGGATCTTCTGCTTTATCCAGCAGTGACGCGACGTTAGCATTAATGATATCGGCAAAACGTGAAAAAATTCCCATAATGTGTATCCTTTTTTATCCGTAATGACCGCCCCGCAGGCTGAATGTTGTTGTCATGATGAATTGACAAACTGAGTATTACAAGATGCGTGCCAACCCTGAGAATTTTTTTTAATCTGCTGTTTTTACTGAATTTTATTAATTTCACTTTTGTCACGACTTGCGATAAAGTGGTCTTATTCACCACTAAGTGGTCAGATTAACCATGAAAAAATACAATGAATAATACCCCTGATACGCTGATTGGTATTGATAATACCTTTATAGATGCGCTGGAAAATGTCTCTCGGCTGGCGAAAATTGCCCGCCCGGTGCTGATTTGCGGCGAGCGCGGCACCGGCAAAGAATTATTCGCGCATCGCCTGCATTATCTCTCACCCCGCTGGGATGAGCCATTTATTACTATAAATTGTGCAGCACTGAACGATAATCTGCTCGATTCCGAGCTGTTCGGGCACGAGTCCGGCGCGTTTACCGGTGCTCAGCGCCGCCATCAGGGGCGTTTTGAGCGCGCGGACGGCGGCACACTGTTTCTCGATGAACTGGGTACCGCGCCGCTGAATGTGCAGGAAAAATTATTGCGCGTCATTGAATATGGCGAGTATGAGCGGGTCGGCGGGCAGCAGACACTGAAAGCGGATGTGCGGATAGTGTGCGCAACCAATGCCGATTTACCGGCACTCGCGGCAGAGGGACACTTTCGCGCAGATCTGCTCGACCGTCTGGCGTTTGATGTGGTGACTATTCCGCCGCTGCGCTGCCGTCCGCGTGATTTGTCAGAACTGGCAAACCATTTTGCCGTACAAATGTGCCAGGAAATGGGCACGTCGTTTTTTGCCGGGTTTTCACCGCATGCTATAAAGCAGATGCAGGATTATGCCTGGCCGGGAAATATCCGCGAGCTGAAAAATGTGGTGGAACGCTCACTTTATCGTCAGGGCGATACCACTGTGCCGCTGGCAGCACTTATTATTAATCCGTTTGTCACCGCTATTGGCGTGCAAAACGGGCAGGCTGCCACAGATAGTTCTCTGCCGCCGCTGCCGTTTTCCCTGAAACAGTGGCAACATACACAGGAGTCTGATGCGCTGAATGCCGCACTGCATCAAACTCAGTTTAATCAGCGGGAGGCTGCCCGGCTGCTGGATCTGACTTATCATCAGTTCCGCGGATTGCTGAAAAAACACGCATTAACCGGGGCGGATCGCAATGAAAACGCCCTTTTGCCCGATTAAATGCTTCCGTTTTTGGTTAGTCGCACAAATTGCGATATAATACGGCGTTCATTATTAACGGTAATTTATTTATGCGCCATTGGATTATCCGGGCATGCGCGGTGCTGTTGCCCGTAACAGGTTTTGCCGCCGCACCTGCGCAACAGACACCCCGTCCGGCTGAACCGGCAGTGGTGCAGGCCGCACCACTGACACCTGTCCGGGATACCGGCTTTGTCTATTGTGTCAATGGTAATATCAGTACGTTTAACCCGCAGCTGGTCAGCAGCGGGCTGATTGTCGAGCCGCTGGCGGCACAGTTATATGACCGCCTGCTGGATGTTGACCCTTATACTTACCGGCTTATCCCCGAACTCGCCGCCCGCTGGACTGTGCTGGATAACGGCGCGACTTACCGCTTTTATCTGCGCCGTGATGTGGAATTTCAGACCACAGACTGGTTTACCCCGACACGCAAATTAACTGCCGATGATGTGGTGTTCAGTTTTTCCCGCATCGTGGATAAACAAAATCCGTATCATTATGTTAACGGCGGGCGCTATCCCTATTTTGACAGCCTCCGGTTCGCCTCCAATGTGAAGTCCATCCGCAAAATTAATAACCATACGGTGGAAATCAAACTTAACACGCCGGATGCCTCTTTTCTGTGGCATTTAGCCACCCATTACGCCCCTGTGCTTTCAAAAGAGTATGCTGATAATCTGCAAAAAGCGCGGCGCCAGGAGCAAATTGACTGGAAACCGGTCGGCTCCGGGCCATACTATCTGGATGATTATCAGAGCGGACAATTTGTCCGGATGCAGCGCCATGAAAACTACTGGAAAGGTAAGCCGCGTATGCAGGAAGTGGTGGTGGATGTCGGTGCGGGCGGTGCCGGGCGGATGTCAAAACTGATCACCGGCGAGTGTGATGTGCTGGCGTATCCTGCCGCCAGCCAGTTACAGGTACTGCGTGATGATCCGCGCCTGCGTCTGATGCTGCGCCCTGGCATGAATATCGCGTATCTGGCGTTTAATACCAGTAAGCCGCCGTTTAATAACCTGGAGGCGCGCCAGGCAATTGCCTACGCCATCAATAATGAACGGCTGATGAAATCTATTTATTACGGCACGGCAGAAACAGCGGCGTCTATTCTGCCCCGTGTTTCCTGGGCTTATGATAATCAGGCGCGGGTAACGGAGTACAATCCGGAAAAATCAAAAGCCATGCTGGAGCAGCTCGGACTGAGTGGTATTACACTGAATTTGTGGGTGCCGACCGCCTCGCAGTCTTATAACCCCAGCCCGCTGAAGATGGCGGAGCTTATCCAGGCGGATCTGGCGCAGGTCGGTATTACGATGAATATCCGCCCGGTCGAGGGGCGCTTTCAGGAGAATACCCTGATGGATCGCAGCCATGATATTACGCTCGCAGGCTGGTCGACAGACAGTAATGACCCAGACAGTTTTTTCCGCCCGTTACTCAGTTGCGCCGCAATCAGCTCTCAAACTAATCTGAGTCACTGGTGCTCCCCGGAATTTGATGATGTTATCCATCAGGCGCTGCTGGCACAGCAGTTAGGCAGCCGGATTGAATATTATCATCAGGCGCAGCAGATACTGGCACAAGACCTGCCGGTGCTGCCGCTGGCGTATTCACTGCGCTTACAGGCATTCCGCTATGATATCAAAGGGCTGGTGCTCAGTACCTTCGGAAATACCTCGTTTGCGGGTGTCTACCGGGAAGAGGCTGAAAAGCCGGTGACCGAAAACAAACCTGTGACGCAGAAGGAAACACCATGATCATCTTTATTCTGCGCCGCCTGTTGCTGATGCTTATTACCCTTTTCTTTCTGTCACTGCTCAGTTTCAGTCTGAGCTATTTTCCGGCGAATGCGCCCCTGAGCGGTGCCACACTGACTGATGCACTGGTGTTTTATTACAACGGATTAGTATCCTGGGATTTCGGCAGTTCGGTGATTAACGGTGAGCCGGTCAGTCAGCAGTTATGGTCCGCCCTGCCGCCGACCCTTGAATTGTGCGGTCTGGCTTTTCTGTTCGCGCTGGTTATCGGTATTCCTGCCGGTATTATTGCCGGTGTCTGGCGCAATAAAGCGGCTGATGTCATCATCAGCACATTTGCGCTGGTCGGGTTTTCAATCCCGGTATTCGGACTGGCGCTGCTGCTCACGCTGCTGTTCTCTCTGCGGCTGGACTGGCTGCCGGTCTCCGGGCGGATTGATTTATTGTATGATTTAACACCGGTTACCGGTTTCGCTATTGTTGATGCCTGGCTGTCTGATTCGCCTTACCGTCAGGAGATGATTGTCAATGTCTTATCCCACATGGTGCTGCCGGTGCTCACGCTTTCTATTGCGCCGATGACCGAAGTTATCCGCCTGATGCGCACCAGTACCGAGGATGTTATCAATGAAAACTATATTAAAGCCGCTGCTATCCGGGGATTATCCCGCCTGACCATTATCCGCCGCCATCTGTTACACAATGCGCTGCCTCCGGTAATCCCGAAACTCGGGCTGCAATTCTCCACTATGCTGACACTGGCGATGGTGACCGAAGTGGTGTTTAACTGGCCGGGTATCGGGCGTTGGCTGATAACGGCTATCCGCCAGCAGGATTTTTCCGCGATTTCAGCCGGGGTGATGCTGGTGGGGTCAATGGTGATTATTGTCAATATGTTATCCGATATCCTGGGCGCCATATCCAACCCGCTGAAACATAAGGAATGGTATGCATTCAGATAAACTCTACCGCGAAGATCAGATGCCGTCGCCGGGACGGGTTATCTGGCAAAAATTTACGGCGGATATTCCGGCCATGATCGGGTTTTACGGCGTGCTGTTTCTGCTGGCGCTGACCATCAGCGGACCCTATATCGCGCCGTATGCGCTTGACCAGCAGTTTATCGGCTATCAGTTGCTGCCGCCATCCTGGTCACACTATGGTAATGTCGCCTTTTTCCTGGGAACAGACGACCTCGGGCGCGATATTTTAAGCCGTATACTAATCGGGACACAATCCACTTTTGGCGGTGCACTGCTTGTGACAGTGACGGTCGCGGTATCCGGCATTGTTATCGGCTGTCTGGCGGGTATGACACACGGTCTGCGCTCCGCTATATTTAATCACATGTTTGATACTCTGCTGGCACTCCCGTCACTGCTGCTGGCTATTATTGTGGTGGCGTTTTTTGGTGCCAGTCTGGGCAACGCCATGATTGCCGTAGCGCTGGCGCTGCTGCCGCGTATTGTGCGCATGATTTATATCGCGGTGCATGATGAACTGGATAAAGAGTATGTGATTGCCGCACGCCTGGATGGCGCATCCAGCCTGAATATTTTTATCCGGACTGTCCTGCCGAATATCAGTGCAGTCACAGTAACAGAACTGACGCGCGCCCTTTCTATTGCTATCCTGGATATTGCCGCACTCGGTTTCCTGGAGCTGGGCGCACAACTGCCGTCGCCGGAATGGGGAGCCATGCTCGGGGATTCGCTGGAGCTTATCTATGTTGCGCCCTGGTCGGTGATCCTGCCGGGAACAGCAATCCTCATCAGTGTGTTGCTGGTCAATCTGCTCGGCACCGGGTTACAGCGCGCAATTAATGCGGGGGTGGAATAATGCCGTTACTGGATATCCGCAATTTAACCATCGAATTTATGACTGCCGCCGGTCCGGTAAAAGCGGTGGATCGCGTGACATTATCCCTTACCGAGGGTGAGTTTCGCGGGCTGGCGGGTGAATCAGGATCGGGTAAAAGCCTGATTGCCAAAGCGATTTCCGGTGTCACCAAGGATAATTTGCGCGTCACGGCAGACCGTTTCCGTTTTAATGATATTGACCTGCTGAAATTATCGCCCCGCCAGCGCCGCAAGGTGATCGGGCACAATGTGTCGATGATTTTTCAGGAGCCGCAATCCTGTCTTGATCCGTCAGAAAATATCGGCAAACAGCTGATTCAGGCAATTCCGGGCTGGACTTATAAAGGCCGCTGGTGGCAGCGGTTTAACTGGCGTAAGCGCCGTGCTATTGAGTTGCTGCACCGCGTCGGTATCAAAGATCATAAAGATGTGATGGGTAATTATCCCTATGAACTGACCGAAGGTGAATGTCAGAAGGTGATGATTGCCATCGCGCTGGCAAATCAGCCGCGCCTGCTGATCGCCGATGAGCCGACCAACGCCATGGAGCCGGATACCCAGGCGCAGATTTTCCGCCTGCTCACCCGTCTGAATCAGAATAATAATATGACTATTTTGCTTATCAGTCATGATTTGCAGATGATGAGCCAACTGGTAGACCGCATCCATGTGCTCTATTGCGGGCAAACCGTGGAGAGTGCCGAGCCGAAAGATTTGCTGCTCAAGCCTCACCATCCGTACACCCAGGCGCTGATGCGGGCGATACCTGATTTTGAAAAAGCCCTCGCGCACAAGTGCCGGCTGAATACATTACCGGGAGCTATTCCTTCACTGGAACACCTGCCGGTCGGCTGCCGTCTGGGACCGCGCTGCCCGTATGCACAAAAGATATGTATTGATGCGCCGCGTCTGCGCACCATAAAAAACCGCAGCTTTGCCTGCCACTTCCCGCTGAATATGGAGGATGTGTAATGCCGGGTCCTCTGCTGGAAGTCAAAAATCTGAGTAAAACCTTTCATTACCGCGACGGACTTTTCCGCCGTCATTACCGGCAGGCGGTCAAACCCGTCAGTTTCACCCTGCAACCCGGTCAGACACTTGCCATCACCGGTGCCAATGGTTCGGGAAAATCAACACTTGCGCGGATGTTGTCCGGCATGATCGAACCGAGCGGCGGGGAGATCCTGATAGACAAACACAAACTGACTTACGGCGATTACAGCTACCGCAGTCAGCGTATCCGTATGATTTTTCAGGATTCTAACACGTCACTGAACCCGCGTCAGCGCACAGGGAAGATACTGGAACTGCCGCTGATCCTCAATACAGATCTCGATGCATCTCAGCGCCGTCTGCGCATTCACGCCACACTGCGCCAGGTGGGTCTGTTGCCTGATCATGCTGATTATTATCCGCATATGCTGGCATCCGGACAAAAGCAGCGCGTGGCACTCGCCCGCGCACTTATCCTGCAACCGGAGGTGATTGTTGCCGATGAAGCACTGGCGTCTCTGGATATGTCACTGCGCTCGCAGATAATCAATCTGATCCTGGAACTTCAGGAAACACAAAAAATTGCCTATATTTATGTAACACAACATCTGGGCATGGCGAAACACATCAGCGACCAGATCATGGTGATGCATAACGGGGAAGTGGTTGAGCGCGGCAATACCGCAGAAGTACTTGCCTCGCCGCTGCATGATGTGACCCGTAAACTGATTACCAGCCATTTCGGTGAGGCGCTGTCCGCCGAAGCCTGGCGTCAGGATGTGGAGTAATCACCACTGCTCTGATGAGTCAGGCAAAATACACCACAATTTCCGGTTACGTGATAGAATCACCCGGATTTTTAACAACCTCATCACCTGCCCGGTTTCCGGAGACAGTGGGTGACATGAAAAAAACAAGGAAACTGCTATGGGTTTTATGACCGGTAAACGCATCCTGATCACAGGTGTTGCGAGCAAATTATCAATTGCTTACGGTATTGCCAAAGCGATGCACGACCAGGGCGCAGAGCTTGCGTTCACCTACCAGAATGACAAGCTGAAAAACCGTGTTGAAGAGTTCGCTCAATCCCTGGATTCCTCCATCATCCTGCCTTGTGATGTTGCTGAAGATGAAAGCATTGACAGCCTGTTCACTGAGTTAGCTAAAGTCTGGCCGAAATTTGATGGTTTTGTTCACTCTATTGGTTTCGCGCCTGCTGACCAGTTAGACGGCGACTATGTGAATGCGGTCACCCGTGAAGGTTTCCGTATTGCACACGACATCAGCGCCTACAGCTTTGTGGCAATGGCAAAAGCCTGCCGCAGCATGCTGAATCCGCATTCTGCTCTGCTGACCCTCTCTTACCTGGGTGCTGAGCGCGCCATTCCTAACTACAACACCATGGGTCTGGCAAAAGCGTCTCTGGAAGCGAACGTCCGTTATATGGCGAATGCGATGGGTCGCGAAACTATCCGTGTTAACGCCGTGTCTGCCGGTCCTATCCGTACACTGGCTGCATCCGGTATCAAAGATTTCCGCAAAATGCTGTCCCATTGCGAAGCCGTGACACCACTGCGCCGCACTGTAACCACTGAAGATGTGGGTAATGCCGCGGCATTCCTGTGCTCTGATCTGGCAGGCGGGATCACCGGTGAAATTCTGCACGTTGACGGCGGTTTCAGTATCGCTGCAATGAATGAGCTGGAACTGAAATAAGATAACCGGCCTCTGCAATGCAGAGGCTGTGTTTTCTGAGCGTTCCGTGCCACAGCGGTCACAGGCAAAACGAAAAGACGCTGTAAATACATCCGTGTACGCTCAGGCGCGTCATCCATGACGCGCATGCTTTTCGTTCATTTGCCTGCTTCCCGCTGACGCCTGCTGGTATCAGTATCATCTGCCTTAAAAATTACTGTGTTTCAGCCTTCAAAGTTCGATTCTGCCAATAACTTCTCTGTCAGCCTCTGAGCATAAAGCGCTTCTTCGCCGCACACTGACGGCATTGTCTGATTAGCCACTGAATCAATAAAATGGCGCACCGCACCATCAAAACCGCGCTGAACCAGTACCGGCTCCCATGCCACCGGGTACTGATCCTGAATGCCTGCCGCTGTTTCACTGCGAAAGTGGTTCATGTCTGTCACCTGATAGCAGCCATCACGCCCGGTCACACTCACCTGCTCCCGCTGACTTGCGGCGCACCTGTGCATTGATGCCGTCAGCCAGGCCCCTTCTGCGGTCTGCAAATGATGTTCCGCATACAGCAACTGATTTTGTTCATTAACCTGCATGCTCCCGCTTTTCAGGCGCGCCTGTCCGTCGCGCCCAAGCCAGAGCAGTGTATCGGCAATATGCAGATAATCATCTGTCACCGTAAAATTGACATCATGCGGACCGACACTGTTGCTCCGGTGTTTATCCATGCGGACAGAGGCTGTTTTTCCGGCAATACAGTCTCTGAGTTGCAGATAAAAAGGCGAAAATCGCCGGTTGAACCCCACCATCAGCGCCCGTTGTTTTTTCGCTGCCAGACTGACCAGGGCTTCTGACTGCTCATAGGTTGCGGCAAGTGGTTTATCAACATACACATGACAACCTGCATTGAGTAACTCACTGACGACAGCAAAGTGACTCGCGGTGCTGCTGTGAACAAATACCGCATCACATTGTTCTGCCAGGGCATGCAGTGTCGGAAACAAGGCAAACCGGTAAGCATCACACACCCGGCGGGCTTTTTCCTGATTTGGCGAAAAACCGCCGGACAGTACCCAGCCATCCGTTTTGGTTAACACCGGCAAATATGCTTTTTGTGCTATCCCACCCAATCCGGCTATCCCGATACGGAGTTTCTTCATGTGCATTTTACCTTTTATCGTTTTGTAACAATGAATTATAAAATATTGCCGGATATTGAATCTGTAGTGATTATATGGAAAGATAGTTCTGACCGGTAAGAAATTTGCCTGCGATACTCATTCAACCCGTGAATACCGGTCTATACTTCTTACATACCGCCATATCCGTTCTTTCATTTTGACTGAGGAGCACTCAATGCAACTATTTTATACCCCGGGAAGTTGTGCGTTATCTCCGCATATTATTTTGCGTGAAACAGGGCTGGATTTTTCACTGGTCCGTGTCGATCTGAAAGCTAAAAAAAACAGAAAATGGTGATGATTATCTGAAAATCAATCCGAAAGGACAGGTGCCCGCACTGTGTATCGGTGATAACCAACTGTTAACGGAAGGCGTGGCGATTGTACAGTATCTTGCCGATCAGAAACCGGATCGCAAACTTATTGCCCCGGCGGGGACGCTGGAACGCTACCATCAGATTGAGTGGCTTAATTATATCGCCAGTGAAGTACACAAAAGTTTCAGCCCGCTCTTTTCAAAAGAGACGCCGGAGGATTACCGTCCGATTGCCATCCGCAATCTGATGAGCAAATTTGCATATGTTGACAGTGTGCTGGCAAAAAGCCCGTATATCACCGGCAACAGTTTTACGGTGGCAGATGCCTATCTGTTTACTGTCTCCGGCTGGGTGCCGCATTTGAATCTGTCACTGGAGCCTTATCCGCATTTACAGGCCTATCTGGCAAAAATTGCCCATCGCCCGCATGTGCAGGATGCTATGGAAGCGGAAGGTCTTATTTAAAGTAAAAACATAAAAACGCCGGTATTTACCGGCGTTTGAGATTACAGATAACAGGCTGTAATCAGTCTATCTGTTCCGCGCAGAATTTATGTGTCGGGACAACCATTTCATCCTGTGCTGCCACCAACTGTAATTCATACTCATTCATGGTTTTGGTTTTCAGCATCACTTCATACACAGCAGCCGCAACGTGCTCCAGTGCTTTCGGTAATTCTTCACCTTTGAGCAGGTTAACCAGCATCAGACCACTGGTTAAATCCCCCACACCCACCGGTTGACGTTCGCCAAAATCCACCAGCGGACGGCTGATATGCCAGGCGTGCTCTGCGGTGACCAAAATCATCTCAAAGCGATCAGCACGGTAACCGGCACGGGAAAGATGCTTAACCAGCACCAGGCGCGGACCTTTTTTGCACAGGCTGCGGGCAGCGGCAACCGCTTCATCCACATTGTGAATAGTTTGTCCGCTGAGTGTTTCCAGCTCCAGCAGGTTTGGTGCGACCATATCACTGACCGCCAGAGCTTCCTGACACAGGAAATCCGCCACGCCGGGTGCAACAATACAGCCTTTCTCCGGATGACCCATTACCGGATCACAAAAATACCACGCCTGCGGATTACGGGCTTTGACCTTCTTCACCACATCCACAATGCGCTGTCCCTGCTCTGCCGAGCCGAGATAACCGCTGAGCACCGCATCACAGCGGGTCAGTTGATCAATCTTATCGATGCCGTCCACGATGTCAGTGATGTGCTCTGCGCTCATCACGCAGCCGGTCCAGCCTTGTGCATACTGTGTGTGATTCGAAAACTGAACAGTGTTCAGTGGCCAGACGTTGACTCCCATGCGGCGCATCGGAAATTCGGCAGCGCTGTTACCGGCGTGACCATAGACAACATGTGACTGGATAGAGAGAATATTTTTCATTGATACAACCTGATTTTTATTATTACCGTATATATCATATTCTGTGAAACGAAAAAGATCTTGCTGGCAGATCAAAAAGGGCAACTTTCGTTGCCCTTATTCAGCGTAAACTTTTATTTCCAGCAGATCAGGCAGTAATGTTTTTTCCCGCGACGCAGTAATGTGTAGCGGCCAAATAATTTATCACTGTCCGTAAAGCGGTATTCTGCATCAGACTGTTTTTCACCGTTAAGTGAAACGGCGTTGGAGCCGATCATAGTACGCGCCTGACCGCGTGACGGTACCAGTTCAGCCAGTACCAGCGCCTGCTGTAAATCAGCATCGCTTTCCGGCTCAATGTGCGGCATACCATCCTGTGCTAACTGTGCAAAATCATCTTCCGTCAGGTTGCTGATATCGCCGTTAAACAGGCTGTCAGTAATACGCTGTGCGGCAATCAGACCCGCTTCGCCGTGAACCAGTTTTGTAACCAGCTCTGCCAGAACATACTGGGCGCGCGGTGCTTTACCGCTGGCTTTGTCTTCAGCTTCGAGTGCATCAATCTCATCAAGGCTCATAAAGGTGAAGAATTTCAGGAAGCGGTAGACATCGGCATCGGCTGTATTAATCCAGAACTGATAGAATTTGTACGGACTGGTTTTCTTCGGATCCAGCCATACTGCGCCGCCTTCGGTTTTCCCGAATTTTGTGCCGTCAGATTTGGTGATAAGCGGGACAGTCATGCCCCAGGTTTGCTGCTGGTTCATGCGGCGGGTTAAATCGATACCTGAGGTAATATTACCCCACTGGTCAGAACCACCGATTTGCAGCTCCACACCATAATCTTTATTCAGACGGACAAAGTCATAACCCTGTAACAGGTTATAAGAGAATTCAGTAAATGAAATACCGACATCATCCCGGTTCAGGCGCTGTTTTACGGCTTCTTTGTTGATCATCTGATTAACAGAGAAGTGTTTGCCGATATCGCGCAGGAAGGTCAGCACATCCATAGAGCCGAACCAGTCGTAGTTATTTGCAGCGACCGCACTGTTGTCACCGCAGTCGAAATCGAGGAACGGTGACGCCTGCTGACGGATTTTTTCCACCCAGTCATGAACCGTGTCCTGTGTATTGAGTTTGCGCTCCGTCGCTTTAAAGCTCGGGTCGCCAATCAGCCCCGTTGCACCACCAACCAGCGCAACCGGACGATGCCCGGCTAACTGGAAACGCTTTAAGCACAGCAACGGAACCAGATGGCCCAAATGCAAGCTGTCGGCGGTCGGATCGAAACCACAATAGAGGGAAACCGGGCCTTGCGCCAGTCTCTCTGCTAACGCTTTTTCGTCCGTTACCTGGGCAATAAGGCCCCGCTCTTGCAGTTGTTTAATCAGGTTCGTACCAGACATCAATGACTCCATCAGTTCTGTTTTGTCTATGCAAAAATTGCGGATGATAAAATGAGGTTACAGCATAAAGCGGCACTCCGTGAAGTGCCAGCAATAAAGTCGTTTTAGTGCAGAAATTCGTTTTCTGTCAGCTTATGGTGCGAGGCGGTCTATTTCCCAGCCATCCGCTGTGCGGGTATAAAGGAAGCGGTCGTGCAGACGGTGTTCACCACCCTGCCAGAATTCCACCGAGTTAAACTTCACGCGATATCCGCCCCAGAAGCTTGGCAGCGGAACTTCACCCTGCTTAAATTTTTGTTTCAGTTCAAGAAACTTACCTTCCAGAATCCCTCTTGCCGAGATACGGGAAGATTGCTGTGACGCCCATGCGGCAATCTGGCTGTCTTTCGGGCGGCTGTTAAAGTACTTCACCACATCAAGTGTGGATAAACGCTCAACCTCGCCCAGAAAACAGACCTGTCTGTCGAGCGTATGCCACGGAAAATGGAGGCTGATCTTCGGATTTTTTGCCAGATGCTGCGCCTTACGGCTGCCTGTATTGGTATAAAAAATCAGTCCGTTTTTATCAAAATGCTTGAGTAACACAATGCGCTGATACGGCTGACCGGTTTCATCCACCGTCGCCACACTCATGGCGGTCGGGTCTGATAATTTAGCTTCACACGCCTGTTTCAGCCAGCGCTCAAACATTTCCAGCGGCTCATCACTGAGATCATGGCGGCGTAATCCGCCCTTGGTATATTCACGCCGCAGTGAAGCAACATCCGGAGATTCATCTGACATGCTTTTTTCCTCTTGATTTTTCTTTTAATCACTATTACTTGCTGTGTATTTGTGCCTATACCCAACGTCATTCAGGATGCAGGCAGGCGGCAAAGGAAGATAGACGGGGAGCATACATTAGTATGTGACCCGGCTATCCTCGTTCCGCCAACGAACCTGCAGTTTGAATGAATAAGGGTATATTTATTCATGGCGGATAACCGGATAAACCGCGCCCAATACGGTTTCTCTGTCTGCGCCGGTGACAGACGGCAGATTGCCGGACTCACCTGCCAGAGTGCGTGCCGCCAGCCAGGCAAATGCCAGTGCTTCCAGGTCATCCCCGCTCAGACCAAAGGTGTCAGTCGGGCTGACTTCTGTACCCGGCAACAACGCAGACAAACGGGACATTATCTGCGGATTCTGCGCTCCGCCACCGCACACCAGAAGCCGCTCACATCCGCCGCAAAGAGCCACCTGGTCACTGATACTGACTGTCGTCAGTTCCAGCAATGTGGCCTGTACATCCTCCGGTAATACATCAGGGAATGCCGTCAGGTGCGTGGTCAGCCACTGCATATTAAAATATTCACGTCCGGTACTTTTCGGTGCTGAACGGCTGAAATACGGGTCGCGAAGCATCTGAGCCAGCAGTTTTTTTGTGTACCTGTCCGCTTTTTGCCCAGGCGCCGTCTTTATCATAAGGCTGTGCCCTGTGCCGCCATGTCCAGCTGTCCATCAGCATATTACCCGGCCCGGTATCATATCCTCTGACCGGCGCGCCGGGGATAAGGGTGGTGATATTCGCTATCCCGCCGATATTCAGAATAATGCGTTTCTCACCCGGTACGCCGAGAACAGCCTGATGAAATGCCGGCACCAGTGGCGCGCCCTGCCCGCCATACGCCATATCACGGCGGCGGAAATCCCCGGCTGTCGTGATATTGGTCAGTGCGGCGACCCGGTTGTTGTCCCCGATCTGCATAGTGAAAGGCGTGTCGCTGTCCGGTTCATGCCAGACCGTCTGCCCGTGGCAGCCGATGCCGGTAATATCCTGCGGTGTCAGCCGTGCTTTCACCAACAGCCCGTTTACCGCCTGCGCAAATAATGTGCCCAGGTCATAATCCAGCCTGCCGATTTCCGACAACGTCGTCTGTTGCCCCTGACATACTGCCAGTATGCGGGTTTTCAGTGCATGGGGAAACGGATGCGAATAACTCACCTGTTGCGCCACCACTGCATCATTAATCGCAGCCAGAACGACATCAACGCCATCCATGCTGGTTCCTGACATCACTCCGATATAACGTCCCGGGCGCATAGCCAATTCCTTTTAATCAATAACCGTTTGATAAAAATAGTATATACCCAACGCCATTCAAAATGCAGGCAGGCGGCAAGGGAAGATAGGCGGGGAGCATAGGTAGACTATGTGACCTGGCTGGCATCGTTCCGCCAACGAACCTGCTGTTTGAATGGATAAGGGTATATTCATATTCAGATGTAACTACTATAATTAGGCTCATCAACAGATCCATCCCTTTTTGTCGCGTAGCATCACTTAATCCTGAATCTGATGCGTGCCTCACAATTGTGAAATAAGAGGATTTACCTTGCCTGATAACCATTTCACTTTAAGCTGTTCCTAATCTCCGCGGAAATAAAACATTTTTAATGCAAAATTATTCTGCGATAATGGGTAAGATACAACACGACACCACAGATAATGAACATATCCGAGTCTGTGAACATAATAATCAGGAGTTAAGTATGTATAAGCGTTTTCTCGCCGGTGCATTCGCCGTTGTCGCATTATCCGGCTGTGTGAATATGGATACACTGAGTGGTGACACTTATAGTGCAGAACAGGCGAAAAGTGTTCAAACAGTCACTTATGCTACTATTATGAGTGCCCGCCCTGTCACAATCCAGGCCGGAGGTAAGGAAAATGTTCTCGGCGCTGTGGGTGGTGCAGTTCTGGGTGGTATCTTAGGCAGCACTATCGGTGGCGGGACAGGCCAGACTCTGGCAACCGCAGCAGGTGCTATCGCCGGTGGTGTTGCAGGCCAGAACGTACAGGGTGCAATGAACAACACATCCGGTGTTGAACTGGAACTCAAACAAGACAATGGCGAGATCATTGTTGTTGTACAGAAACAAGGTAAAACACCTTTCTCTGTAGGTCAGCGCGTCCGTATCGCAAAATCAGGCTCAACGTATACCGTATCTCCGCGTTCCTGACAGCCGCTTTATCCGGCAAAAGGCGAAACAACTCTGTTTCGCCTTTTTTGTTTGTCCGGGTTAGTTGCGGCTGTGTAACTGAACAATATTGTTTTCTAGTTTGCGGACAATATCAGCCAGCGCGTATAACTCATCCTGTGTTATTCCCCCCAGAATCTCCTGACGTGTCTTTTCAATTACAGCATCCACCTCACGGATAAAAGGTTCAGATTCTTCCGTGAGCTTTATCCGTTTTGCTCTGCGGTCGTTAATACAGATATGGCGCGTAATTAACTTTTTCTCTTCCAACTGATCCAGCGTACGAACCAGTGAAGGTTGTTCAATACCAATCGCTTTTGCTAACTGGATCTGGGATTGGTCGGGGGGTAACAAACTGATGTTGTAGAGTGTTATCCAGTGTGTCTGCGTTAATTTTAACGGCTTGAGCCGGTGGTCGATAAGTGACCGCCATATCCGTACTAATCTCGCTAAATCTGATCCCAAAGTTAACTCCACAAATTTCTCCTTATGTGAATACTGTACAGACGCATGTGAACGCCATAATGTCTTTCAATCACCCAATAAAAAGAAACGCTGCGCTATTGTGCTCATTAATATCAGACGCAATATTGCGGCGTAATAAAAAACAGTTCACATTTATCTCACACCCTGCCATTTAGATAGCAGTGAAATAGTTAGCTTTTTATACAAATTTAATTGATTAAGCGAGTGAAGTTGTTTCGCAGTAAGAATAGCGATCATCACGAATGGGATCTATATTTTTTTACATAACCATGTTCTTATTTTTAACAAAAAAAGAATTTAATGGCTTAAATTTGATTTAATTACAATGAGATACGGATGGTTTTTCCTGCTTATGAATAGTGATATTTATTACATTATATTTATATAATTACCTTCCTAATAATAAACACAAATACACTAAATTAGATTATTTATATAATATATAAATAAGCCACACTAAATAACACCTGTTAATTAATTCATTGGTAATATATAGGATATGAACTATTAATTTAAAATAAATCTATCTGAGATGAAGGTTCATCCGGCAATATGTCACCTTTTTGTGCCCTGTAACGACGCTGGCGGCATAAACGCAGTACATTCTCTTTTTGGGTATTATTCAGGGATAACCACTGAAACCGCTCATCACGGCTCCGGTAGCAACCTTTGCAGTAACCTTTCTCACTTAGCTCACAGATCCCCACACAGGGTGAAGGAATATCGAAAAGGTGGAGTTGTTCTGCCATCTGATAATGTCCTTTCGTCTGATGCCCCTGCGGGCGGCTTCCGGTTATTCTGTAACCATCAGCATCCTGATAATTTGAATTGTAGTCAATTCTCACGTTATAGTGTGAGTTATTACTGCTATACCCAACGTCATTCCGGATGCAGGCAGGCGGTGTGAAGCCAACGAACCTGTAGTTTGAATGAATAAGGGTATAACTAATGAAAGTCAATCAGGGAGATTACTTTATGCGTGTACTCCATACCATGCTCCGCGTAGGTGATATGCAACGTTCCGTCGATTTTTACACAAAAGTACTTGGTATGCGCTTACTGCGCACCAGCGAAAATCCGGAATATAAATACTCACTCGCCTTCGTGGGTTACACTGATGAGAGCGAAGGCTCGGTCATTGAGTTAACCTACAATTGGGGTGTTGATTCTTATGATCAGGGCAGCGCTTTCGGGCATATTGCACTGGGTGTCGATGATGTTGCCGCAACCTGTGAGTCTATCCGTCAGGCCGGCGGAAAAATCAGCCGTGAAGCAGGTCCTGTAAAAGGCGGTTCCACCATTATTGCCTTTGTTGAAGACCCGGATGGTTATAAGATTGAATTAATTGAAAATAAAAGTGCCGGTGCTGCCCTGGGCAACTAACCGGTATGTGAGGAAGGATCAGAACGATCCTCCTTTTTAGTGTCTGAGGCAATCTGTCCTTTCGCCCACAGGCTCGCCGCGCTAGAATGATGCGTTTTGTTCGTTACAACCAAAGAGTCCCATGTCTGATAATCAAAATCACAATACCCTGAACGCACGTTTCCGCGGATACTATCCTGTTGTTATTGATGTTGAAACAGGCGGATTTAATGCCAAAACTGATGCTATGCTGGAAATTGCCGCCATCACCGTTAAAATGGATGATAATGGCTGGCTGATGCCCGATCAGCGGCTTGAGTTCAATGTACAGCCTTTCGAGGGCGCGAATCTTGATCCTGCTGCGCTGGCCTTTACCGGGATAAACCCTGCCGACCCGGAACGCAAAGCAGTCCGCGAGTATGATGCCTTACATGAAATTTTTAAAATGGTGCGTAAAGGCATGAAAAATGCTGACTGCAAGCGCGCGATTATCGTGGCACACAATGCGAACTTTGATCACAATTTTGTGACGACAGCCGCAGAGCGCTGCGGTCTGAAACGTAATCCGTTTCATCCGTTTGCCACCTTTGATACCGCTGCATTAAGCGGACTGGCTCTCGGGCAGACCATTCTGGCAAAAGCCTGTATTACCGCCGGTATTCCATTTGACAGCAAAAAAGCCCATGGCGCGGCGTATGATACAGACCGCACATCCCTGCTGTTTTGTGAAATTGTTAATCGCTGGAAGAAACTGGGCGGCTGGCCGCTGCCCGCAGACGCATAAGTGATTTAAAACATCCCCGCCACCTTACGGGTGCCGGGGATGTTTGTTTTGCTTACTTTTTCATCAGCTCAGGTATGATTTCTTTTGTTACCTGCTCAATCACCGCGTTTACCCGCGTCCTGAATTGCATATCAAAACCTGTATCCTCACGATATAACAACACCCGGTCAGCAGAACTGATGGTTGCCAACTGTGAAAATTTTTCCGCCGCATGACTGCCGAACCCAATCTGCGCAGACAACAACGCTGCTGCCTTCAGGTTAATATCCTCCATCCCGGGTATGTCGATCATCGTTAAAGACTGCAACTGTGTCACCAGCCCTCTCAGCGGACCTGAAGATAAGGCCGTAAGTTCATTTGTGGTCAGCGGAACCTGAGTCGCCAACGCCATGCTGAGATTATTCAGATGAACAGGCAGGTATTCTTTAGCACATTCAGTCATAATTTGCGCGGCTGAGGCCGGTGCATTATTAACCACAGATGCTTTTTCAGCCTCTGCCGGTGTAACTGATACCTTATTTATCCAATCCCCGAATTTATGAACGGCATGGTTCACCGCATGCTTTACTGATACAAAAAATTCGGTAGCGCTATTTTTAATATCACTGAATTTTTCAGATAATCCGGGGCACCGTGGCGACGTATCTTCCGTCAACGTGCCGATGGCGGCACCCGGTCCGTGAAATGAAATATATCCGGTTAAAACAACAGGCTGACCAACAGTATTTGGCTGCATCTTTTTTCCTTTTGTGTTATTGACGCAGACACTCTAAGAAATAACACGCATAACAACTTTCATTTCATCACCATCAGAAAAATAAAAGCCCCGCCGGAAACACCGGCAGGGCTTTTTTGTTCATTCTGACTGTATGATTATTCTTCGTTTTCAGCCGGATTTTTGGCGGCTGTTTCTTTAATCAGCGTCTGTAATTCGCCGCTGCGCATCATTTCCATAATGATGTCACAACCACCGACTAATTCCCCGCCAATCCACAGTTGCGGAAATGTCGGCCAGTTTGCGTACTTTGGTAATTCCGCACGAATATCAGGGTTTTGCAGGATATCTACATACGCAAAACGCTCTTCACAAGATGCCAGCGCCTGAACAGCCTGCGCTGAAAAACCACAGCTAGGCAGTTTCGGTGAGCCTTTCATATACAGCAGAATCGGGTTTTCTTTGATCTGGCGTTCAATTTTTTCAATAGTCGTCATTTAAAATATCCTTTACATCTGACCGGTCAGTGCCGGTGTTAACTTTCATGCAGAATACCACTTTCCGTTGCAAAGCGGTAACAATCATTCACATCCTGTCTGCATTTTCAGCCAGAAATTTTGCTGGCAGACACTGAAGAATTCTTTCCGCTGCGGAGATATATTTTTATTATTAAATTCAACCACTTTCCAGACTATCCATTGTTCCGGACACTGGTTGTCACCGTCATGAGTAGCAGTTTCAATTTCTTCGGTACACATCAAAATGACACCATCATGAAACTGCCATGTTCTTGTGCGGGTGATCACTTCTGATAAAGGGTCATGGCAGTTATTATCAGAAATCATAATGCACTGTGCACTGCTGTTTATAGCTGAAGAAAGGTACCGGGCCAGCATAGTTACGTATTTATGATGTTAAGAGATGCCGCAATAATATACCAATACCGCCCTCCTTTCCGCATCTGTCACTGTTTTTTGTGGCAAAACTTGTTAAGATAATTCGCAGAATAATAACAGTAACCCATCCGTGATGAGGTTACTGATTTAACCTTAAAAAAGGAGAATGCAATGTCGTTTGAATTACCTGCACTGCCTTATGCAAAAAAATGCATTAGCGCCATATATTTCTGAAGAAACACTGGAATACCACTATGGTAAGCACCATAACACCTATGTGGTTAATCTGAACAACCTGATTAAAGGCACTGCTTTTGAAGGGAAATCGCTGGAAGAGATAATCAAAACCTCTGACGCCGGGATCTTTAATAATGCCGCTCAGGTCTGGAACCACACGTTTTACTGGCACTGTCTGGCACCAAACGCAGGCGGTGAACCAACCGGGAAAATTGCTGAAGCAATTACTAAAGCATTCGGTTCATTTGCTGAGTTCAAACAGCAGTTTACTGATTCCGCTATCAAAAACTTCGGCGCCGGCTGGACGTGGCTGGTGAAAAAAGCAGACGGCAGCCTGGCTATCGTCAATACCTCAAATGCGGGCACACCAATCAGCGGTAATGACAAGCCACTGTTAACCGTCGATATCTGGGAGCACGCGTATTACATTGATTACCGTAATGCACGTCCTAAATACCTGGAAAATTTCTGGGCATTAGTGAACTGGAAATTTGCGGAAGAAAATCTGGCGTAAGTTACTCAGATAACAGATGTATTATATTAAAAAAGGGCGGATTTTCCGCCCTTTCCTACAGCAGGACAATATATCAGAAAAGCATAAAAGCAAATGCAACGATCATTGCCAGTGCCGCAAACGTCATTGCCAAACTATATTTCAGATCTGTATCCATTCTTATCTCCAAAATAGCTGCTAATCAGGACGTGATGACCGGCAGAACGCCTTGATCATCAAAATAAACAAAACCGATGGTCTGACTAAAAAATAAAAACAACCGACCATATCAATAACCATAACACAGGTTATATCTTTTACTTTTGACCCGGATCAGACAATAAAGACTGTTTTTACAGAAATTTTTCTATTGTTACCGCATAATGGCACTATAATAGCAATCGATTAACCTAATAATAAAATACAGACCAGCAGGTCAGGAGTTGTTTTCATCATGGCAACGATTAAAGATGTGGCTAAGCGCTCGGGCGTCTCCACCACAACCGTCTCCCATGTCATTAATAATACCCGTTTCGTTGCAGAAGAAACGAAAGCGGCTGTCTGGGCTGCCATCAAGGAATTACATTATTCACCCAGCGCTGTGGCGCGCAGTCTGAAGGTGAATAACACAAAATCTATCGGATTACTGGCAACCTCCAGTGAGGCGCCCTATTTTGCCGAAGTGATTGAGGCTGTTGAAAACAGCTGTTACAGCAAAGGATACACCTTAGTACTGTGTAACTCGCATAATAACCCCGATAAACAGAAAGCCTATCTGGCGATGCTGGCACAGAAAAGGGTAGATGGTCTGCTGGTGATGTGTTCTGAGTATCCCGATCAGCTGATTTCCATGCTGGAAGGCTACCGCAACATCCCGATGGTGGTGATGGACTGGGGCAAATCCCGTGGTGATTTTACCGATGCTATTATTGATAATGCCCTGCACGGCGGCTATCTCGCCGGACGCTATCTGATTGAGCGCGGGCACCGCGATATCGCGGTAATCCCGGGTCCGCTGGAGCGCAATACCGGCGGTAACCGTCTGGAAGGCTTTCAGAAAGCGATGAAAGAAGCCGGGATCACAGTGCGTGATGAATGGATTGTCCAGGGTGATTTTGAACCGGACTCCGGTTATCAGGCGATGACTCAAATTCTTAACGGAAAACAGCGTCCGACGGCTGTTTTCTGTGGCGGTGATTCGATGGCGATGGGCGCGATTTGTGCCGCTGACGAGATGGGACTGCGCGTGCCGCAGGATGTTTCGGTGATCGGGTACGATAATATCCGTAATGCCCGCTATTTCAGCCCGGCACTGACAACCGTTCATCAGCCGAAAGAACGACTGGGACAGATGGCGCTGACCATGCTGCTCGATCGTATCGTCAATAAACGCGAAGATGCACAGACAATTGAAGTGCATCCGCGTCTGGTTGAGCGCCGTTCCGTGGCAGATGGTCCGTTTATCGATTACCGCCGCTGATATCAGCGCAACCACTCGGCATTGAGGGTTTCGCTGTCGCCGAGGTAATCGAGCAGCCAACTCAGTGCCGGTGAGGTGTTTTTATCCACCCAGGTGATACAGCAAGGGCTGTCCGGTAACGGTTGTTCAATCTTCAGTGCCGCCAGCCTGCCCGCCGCAATCAGCGGGTCGGCACGGTGCGCCGGCATCATTGCCACACAAAGCCCCGCCTCCACACACGCAATTCCGCTGTCCCAGTCCGGGACTATCAGGCGGCGCTGGTTATCCAGCGCCCAGGTGTCGCGTTTGGGCAGCGAGCGGGACGTATCTTCCAGGCACAAACTCGGGTACAGCACCATTTCTTCATTGGTCAGAAGACTATCTGCCGATGCCAGCGGATGCGTTGTGCTGACCACCGCCCGCCATGGCATAAATCCCATATCACGGAAATTATAGCGCTCACCGATGGGAGATGCCCTGGTTGCGCCAATTGCCACATCCACCCGCCGGTCCACCAGCGCATCCCATACCCCGTTAAAGACTTCAGGATAAATAAACAACTCAATGTCCGGGAAATGATGGTAAAAATCCAACAGAAGTCGCGTTATTCGTGCCGGTTTCACGATACAGTCAACCGCAATGCTGAATTCACCACGCCAGCCGTTGGCTATCATCTGACATTGATGCCGTGTGGATTTCATTTTTTTGATAACAGTCCGGGCTTCCCTGACGAACAATACCCCCGCAGGGGTCAGTTCCACATCTCTGTGGCGTCGTTCAAACAGCGGCACCGCCAGCCACTCTTCAAGCTGGCGGACACTGTAGCTTATCGCAGAAGGTACGCGGTGAAGTTCTTCTGCCGCCGCACTGAAGCTGCCTGTCCGTGCCACTGCATCAACCACATCCAGCGTATATTCTGACCACATAATCCCTCCTTTCAAATTTTTTCACAGCAATGTGCAAATAATAACGTTTTACAAAGAAAATTTCGAATGGTTAAAATAACAACTTACGAATTACACTTTTCAATAACATTTATTTAACATTCAGGTATTCATTTGTGACTGTTCAAAAATCGCCTTCCCGCGGCTTCCTTTTTTATCTCGCCGGACTCAGCATGCTGGGTTATCTCGCGATTGATATGTATCTCCCTGCTTTCGGTATGATGCAGGTATCTTTAAACTCGAGTGCCAGCGCCATCAGTGCCAGCCTGAGTATCTTCCTGGTCGGTTTTGCTATCGGTCAGCTGCTATGGGGACCGCTTTCCGATAAAATCGGGCGCAAGCCGGTCCTGCTGATGGGATTAGGGCTGTTTGCCCTGAGCTGTCTGGCGATGGTCTGGGTATCCACCCCGGCACAACTTTTATTACTGCGCTTTGTGCAGGCTGTCAGCGTCTGTTCTGCTGCTGTTACCTGGCAGGCACTGGTGATTGACCGCTATGACAGTCACCGCGCACAGCGGGTTTTCGCTGCGATTATGCCGCTGGTTGCGCTCTCTCCGGCGCTCGCCCCTCTGCTCGGTGCCTGGCTGCTCAATCATGGCGGCTGGCATGAGATTTTCCTGTTACTCGGCGGTATTACGGTTCTGATCCTTCTCCCGACACTGTTTTTGAAAGAAAAACACGCATTTGCCGCGCCGGACAGTATCAAACCTGAAAAACAGGCGATCTCATTCTTCCGCCTGCTGAAATCACCGGTATACAGCGGTAATGTGCTGATTTATGCAGCGTGCAGTGCCGGGTTCTTTGCCTGGCTGACCGGATCACCGTTTATCCTGCGCGATATGGGGTATAACCCGAATGATATCGGATTAAGTTATATTCCTCAGACCATTGCCTTTATGGTCGGCGGATACGGCTGCCGTGCCCTGCTGTCCCATGTGAAAGGTAAAACATTGCTGCCGTTCCTGCTGGCCGGTTATGCCGTCAGTATGATAAGCCTGTATGCGATGGCCAAATTCGGTAATCCGTCTCTGGTTGAGATCCTTATTCCGTTCTGTTTTATGGCGGCAATGAACGGCGCGTCCTATCCGATCGCGGTATCAAATGCCCTGGCCGTTTATCCGGCACACAGTGGTAAAGCGGCGGCGTTACAAAATGCAATTCAGTTGGGATTATGTTCTGCCATCAGTTTCCTCGTCTCTGCCCTGATGAATGATCCGCTGCTCTCAACAACCGCAGTCATGGCGGCAACAGTGATCCTGGCGGCCCTCGGATATATTATGCAGTACCGCTCATCGCAGACAACTGTGACTATTGCAGAACAAAATCAATAGATTGTATTTTATATTAAGAATATTCCTAATTATAAGCCGTACTCTGTTACGGCTTTTTTTTGTCATTGAAATTTACTCTCAGGCTCCTATACTTTTCAGACAATTAGTCTTAAATCCGGATTTTGAACTTTATTTTTGTCTTAAAGATAACATTAATATGACAACCGTCATCCGGTGACGGATAGCGTGCTTTGTTCTGTTATTCCTGCGCAACATAACTGATATTAATAAAGTCCTCAAAATCCCGCTTTGATAAAAATTGGAGATAATATGAGTTCTGATTGTATCGAAAATCAAAAAAACGCCGGCTGATGCCTGGCAGCGGATCGCCTCCGACCTTTTAAATGAAGCCGGGATTGAAATTAACGGCACCCGCCCTTTCGATATACAGGTGCACAATAACCATTTCTTTAAACGGATATTGCAGCAGGGTTCGATGGGACTGGGTGAGAGTTATATGGACGGTTGGTGGGACTGTGAGCGTTTGGATATCTTTTTCCAACGTGTGCTGCGTGCCGGGCTGGAAGATAAACTTCCTAAAAATATCAATGATGTTGTTAAAATTGCTATGGCGCGTCTGCGTAATCTTCAGACCCGCAAGCGTGCGCGGATTGTGGGTGAAGAGCATTATGACCTGGGTAATGACCTGTTTGAGCACATGCTCGACCCGTATATGCAATATTCCTGCGGCTACTGGAAAGACCTGAGTGATGACCCGGCGAACCTGCCTCTGGCGCAGGAACAAAAACTGCATCTTATCTGTGAAAAATTACAGCTCAAACCGGGTATGCGGCTTCTGGATATCGGCTGCGGATGGGGCGGGCTGGCAGCTTATGCGGCAAAACATTTCGCTGCATCTGTTACCGGGGTGACTATTTCTGCCGAACAGCAAAAATACGCACAGGCACGCTGTGCTGATCTGGATGTCAGTATTATCCTGGAAGATTACCGCGATTTAAATGAACAATTTGACCGCATAGTGTCGGTCGGGATGTTTGAGCATGTCGGACCGAAAAATTACGCCACGTATTTTGATGTGGTAAAACGGAATCTGAAGCCGGATGGTCTATTCTTATTGCACACTATCGGCTCAAACCGGAATAAAGTGAATGTCGATGCGTGGATTGATAAGTATGTTTTCCCGAATGGCTGCCTGCCCTCTGTGCAGAATATCGGTGACAGCAGTGAAAATAAATTAGTCATGGAAGACTGGCATAATTTCGGTGCTGATTATGACCGGACACTGATGGCGTGGTATGCCCGTTTTCTGGATGCCTGGCCTGAGCTGGAGCAGAATTACACCCCCCGCTTCAAACGGATGTTTACCTATTATCTGAACGCTTGTGCCGGGGCTTTTCGTGCCCGTGATATTCAGTTATGGCAGATATTATGGAGCCCGCAGGGCTGTGAAGGTGGTTTGCGCGTTGCCCGCTGAACATTTCAGACACAAAAAAATCCGGACTGATACCAAACCAGTGCCGGATTTTTTTACATATAATCTGTCAGGACTATGCGGGTTCTGTTGTCGCAGGCGGTGTCTGAGACTCTTGTGATTGCTGTGTTTTCTGCAGCAGTACACGCTCAACAGTATCAACAATCGCCTGTGTCTGCGGATCAAGCTCAATATTCACTTTATCCCCCAGACGCTTTTTGCCCAGCGTCGTGCGGGTACAGGTTTCCGGGATCAGATGCACACAAAAGCGATTATTGACCACATCACCGATAGTCAGGCTGATACCGTCAATGCCGACAAATCCTTTATGCAGAATATATTTCATCAGCATTTTATCTTCGATGCGCAGCCAAATCTGATAATTATTTTCTGATACAAAAATTTTAGCAATTTCCGCCGTGGTAACAATATGGCCGGACATAATATGTCCGCCGATTTCATCACCATATTTAGCGGCTCTTTCCAGATTAACATTGTCACCGGTTTTCAGACTGCCGAGGTTTGTCAGTCTTAACGTTTCCTTAACCAGATCAAAACTGATTAAATCACCGTCTATTTTTGTGACTGTCAGACAGCAGCCGTTGTGTGCAACCGAGGCGCCCGTTTCTATGCCGCCCAGTAATTCCGGCGGAAATTTCACAGTGTGAACACGAAAGTTTTCTTTTTCTTCAATGGCGACGACGGGGCCTTTGCCTTGTACAATCCCGGTAAACATGCGGATCTCCAGTCAGTAAATAAATAAATTTATACCTAATGTCATTCAGGATGCAGGCAGGCGGCAAGGGAAGACTGACGGGGAGCATAGGTAAACTATGTGACCCGGCGGGCATCGTTCCGCCAACAAACCTGCAGTTTGAATGAGATGGGTATAATCAGTTTATCCTACAAATCATAATTAAACAGCCCTTCTCCCGTCATCCCGCACATTTAATTGTATTGGTTTGTGTTGGCTTAGTCGTTAGAATACCTGATCGCATACTCCGATAAATTATCAATGTATCCCGGAATCTCTTTCCTTATTTTTCTATCTGTATAAAAGGTGTATTTACGTGCAGAAGTATTTAAAAGAAGCGCGTACTTTGCTCGCTCTTGGTATTCCCGTTATTATCGCGCAGTTTTCTCAGACTGCGATGGGCGTGGTTGATACCATTATGGCCGGCAGAGTCAGTGCGACAGATATGTCCGCCGTTGCCGTCGGTACCTCTATCTGGCTGCCCGCGATATTATTTGGTCATGGCCTGTTAATGGCACTGACCCCGATTGTGGCACAGATGAACGGCTCCGGCCGCCGTCCCCTGATAGCAAATCAGATACAGCAGGGAATGTGGCTGGCAACATTTTTATCCGTTCTGGTCATTGCCGTGCTCTATAACAGCCGGTTTGTTATTGAAAATATGCCGCATATTGACCCTCTGCTGGCTGAAAAAGCCGTCGGATTCACCCATGCCATTATGTGGGGCGCGCCCGGTTACCTTTATTATCAGGTACTGCGCAGTCAGTGTGAGGGATTGTCCAAAACCAAGCCCGGAATGGTGATTGGTTTCCTGGGGCTGCTGGTGAATATCCCGATTAACTATATCTTTATTTACGGGAAATTCGGCATGCCTGCACTCGGTGGTGTGGGGTGTGGTGTGGCAACCGCCTCCGTATTCTGGGCAATGTTCTTTTTTATGCGCTGGTATGTCAAACGCGCCCGCTCTCAGCGGGATGTGCGTCCGAAACAGCGTTTTGCCGCACCGGACTGGACAATTATAAAACGGATCACCCTGCTGGGTCTGCCTATCGCGTTAGCCTTGTTCTTTGAGGTCACGCTGTTTGCGGTTGTCGCCCTGCTGGTCGCACCTTTGGGTGTCACGGCAGTCGCCGGGCATCAGATAGCCCTGAATTTCAGCTCCATGATGTTTATGTTCCCTATTTCACTCGGCATCGCCACCACTATCCGGATAGGCTTTAATCTCGGGAAAGATTCCCCGGAGAAAGCAAAGGTATCTTCCTATACCGGGCTTGGCGTCGGTCTGATGATCGCGGCAATGACGGCACTCTTTACCGTGCTGCTCCGTGAGCCTATCGCCCTGCTGTATAACGATAACCCTGAAGTGGTACTGATGGCATCAGGTCTGATGCTGCTGGCGGGGGTCTATCAGCTGTCTGATTCTGTTCAGGTGATTGGCGCAGGTGTATTGCGTGGTTATAAAGATACCCGCGCCATCTTCTTTATTACCTTTGTTGCTTACTGGGTTCTGGGGCTGCCAATCGGCTATATCTTAGGATTAACGGATTGGATAGTACCGGCGATGGGACCTCAGGGCTTCTGGGTTGGTTTTATCATCGGTTTAACCTCTGCGGCTATCGGAATGGCCTGCCGGATCCTGTGGTTACAAAAACAACCGGACAGTTTTATTCTGCAACGCGCGGGGCGTTAATCCTTTTTTCCGCCCGGCAATACCGGGGAAAGCACATATTTCAGTCCGATAGCGTTAAATACGAGCAGTCGGACACGAAAATGTGTTTTTCCCCTTGCAAGAGTGGGTTCTGATCGTTAATATCCGTCTCCGTTGTCAGCGAAATTATAAATAATGCGTCCATAGCTCAGTTGGTTAGAGCACCACCTTGACATGGTGGGGGTCGGTGGTTCGAGTCCACTTGGACGCACCATTTCTCGCAGTATCCGGTTTTATCCCTCTTCAGTATTTACTTTTCTCATCCTGCTACTTTTTATTTCACCCGTCGGATTACGTGTTTCCATCTGAAACTCAGCCCCTTTCCTTGCGTTAACTCAATGATGTTAATTTATTTCTGATTTTATGATTCAAATCACACTAATAACCCTCTATAATGCCCGCGTGGTTGTTGAATGGATTCAGCTTGTTGATTTATCGGCAATGAAACAGAGAGAACCTGAACGGATCTCTGTATACTGAATCTGTTCTTTTACAAAAACGACTTATTTTAATAACCCGGGAACCCTGACAATCGCCTATCCTTACAGATATGATGTGAGACGTTTGTTACCTCTCATGTCAGATACCAGCGGTTGTTCACTATTTACTCTCATAACTGTAGATGGGCTGTCATGAAAAAGACGAAAATTGTTTGTACTATCGGACCTAAAACCGAATCAGAAGAGAAACTGGAAGCACTGTTAGATGCCGGCATGAATGTTATGCGACTGAACTTCTCCCACGGCGATTATGAAGAACACGGCCAGCGCATCAAAAATCTGCGTGCTGTCTGTGAACGTACCGGTAAGAAAGCAGCCATTTTACTTGATACCAAAGGCCCTGAAATCCGGACCATTAAACTGGAAGGCGGTAATGATTTCGCCCTGGTTGCGGGTCAGACCTTTACCTTTACCACTGATAAATCCGTCATCGGTAACAGTGAGCGTGTTGCTGTCACCTATCCGGGCTTTGCGCGTGATCTGAAACCGGGCAATATCGTACTGGTTGATGATGGTCTTATCGGCATGCGTGTTAAAGAAACCACAGAGACTGACGTCATTTGTGATGTGCTTAACAGCGGTGACCTCGGTGAAAACAAAGGTGTAAACCTGCCGAATGTATCAATTGGTCTGCCTGCACTGGCTGAGAAAGACAAACAGGATCTTATTTTCGGCTGTCAGCAAAATGTTGATTTCGTTGCAGCCTCTTTCATCCGTAAACGTTCAGACGTTGATGAAATCCGCGCCCATCTGCTGGCCAACGGCGGCTCGCACATCCAGATTATTTCTAAAATCGAAAATCAGGAAGGGATGAACAACTTCGATGAAATCCTCGAAGCATCCGACGGCATCATGGTTGCCCGTGGCGACCTCGGTGTTGAAATTCCGGTTGAAGAAGTGATTTTTGCACAAAAACTGATGATCGAAAAATGTAATACCGCGCGTAAAGTCGTTATTACTGCCACACAAATGCTTGACTCCATGATCAAAAACCCACGCCCTACCCGCGCAGAAGCCGGTGACGTTGCAAACGCCATCCTGGACGGTACTGATGCCGTTATGCTGTCCGGTGAAAGTGCGAAAGGGAAATACCCGGTTGAAGCCGTGACGATTATGGCGACCATCTGTGAGCGTACTGATCGCGTGATGCACAGCCGCCTTGGCGAGTTACAGCCTGGTCATAAACTGCGTGTAACAGAAGCCGTCTGCCGTGGCGCGGTTGAAATGTCAGAAAACCTGGATGCGCCACTGATTGTTGTTGCCACCTTCGGCGGAAAATCAGCAAAATCTGTCCGTAAATACTTCCCGAAAGCCCCTATTCTGGCGCTGACCACCAATGCAACCACCGCCCGCCAGCTTCTGCTGGTCAAAGGTGTGACCACAAAACTGGTCAGTGAAATCTCATCAACGGATGATTTCTATCGCATCGGACGTGACGCTGCATTAGAAAGTGGTCTGGCTGTTAACGGCGAAATCGTGGTGATGGTTTCAGGTGCATTAGTTCCGAGCGGCACCACCAATACCTCATCGGTCCAGTTACTGTAGTTTTTCAGGATTATCTGAATAATCAGCGCACCCTCTTTACGGGTGCGTTTTTTTATTCTAGACTGTAAGAGAACGTAACAGGACCTTGCATCTGCACAGGATAATTATCACTTTCTGAATATGAGATGACTGTAAATCGTCCTGTTTGTTTTACTATCGGGATATTTGATTGAAAATCGTGCCGATTATGGTTTTTTTTTGATTTTCTTTGCGGTTTTGGTAAGATTATCGTTGTAAACGCTGAATTTCTATTCTCTTTCTGTATTGAAATGTGTAATATCATAAGTGCTACTTGGCGATTAACTTTAATCTAGAGGGTATAAAAATGAGTCGTTCTAAAATTGTTTTAGGTGCTGTAATTTTAGCTTCTACCTTATTAGCAGGTTGTTCTTCTAACGCTAAATTTGACCAACTGGACAACGACGTTAAAACGCTGAATGCCAAAGTTGATCAACTGAGCAACGACGTTAACGCAATCCGTTCTGATGTTCAGCAGGCTAAAGACGAAGCAGCACGCGCTAACCAGCGCTTAGATAACCAGGTTCGTTCTTACAAAAAATAATTTGTAACCACGAGCTTAAGAGCAGATGGCGTAACATGAAATATGTTACGCCATTTTTTATGTCTGCAATCCGTCATCATGGCAACAAAAAAGCCACATCCGGTAAATAATGATGTGGCTTTTATATTATCGGCACGTCTCCGGCTTATTACTCTTCGCCGCTGTCCTCACTGATAATCGGACCCGGCTGAGTTAACTGTCCGGGCGCGAAATCCGCCGGTTTCAGATTCAATGCTTTAACTTCAGCTTCTTCATCCATTTCTACCGGGGCAAAATTAGTGTTACTGCCCGATGTTGCCTCTTCCTGCTGATATTGCGCATCACGGCTCACATCCACAGGCATTCCTGAGCGGCGGATAATCGCCTGTTCAACAATGTCACTGTTGGTATCCGGTGACTGAATAAAGCTTATCAGCCCGGCTGAACGGGCAATCGGCATAGTTTGCGGATCGTCATTTTTATTTTTCGATAACGGCTGATGAACTTCCACGTAGCGCTTACCGTCCGGTTCAACAGCATATTTTACCGGCTCATTGAGGATCTGCACACGGGTGCCTTTCGGAATGGTGTTAAACAGGGCTTTGATATCATCAGGCCGCAGACGGATACAGCCGGAGCTGACCCGCATACCTATCCCGAAATCCGCATTGGTTCCGTGGATAAGATATTCACCGCGCCCTTGCGCCAGACGCAGCGCAAACAGCCCCATCGGGTTTTCCGGTCCGGCAGGAACAACGCCCGGCAACGTAATTCCCTGAGCGGCATACGCTTTGCGGATATTGGCAGTCGGTGTCCAGGTCGGGTCTTTAATCAATTGCGATACGGATGTGGTCATAACCGGCGTATCACGCCCTAACTGACCAATCCCTATCGGATAGACCTTCACTGTATTTGTTCCCTGCGGATAATAGTACAGACGCAGTTCTGCCAGGTTAATCACAATTCCCTGATGCAGCGTATCCGGCAGGATAAGCTGTGACGGGATAATAAGTTTACTGCCGGCCTGCGGCAGATACGGGTCAGTTCCGGGATTCGCTTCCAGCATCGCTAATAACCCGATGCCATACTCCGCAGCAATCGCTTCCAGTGAACGTCCGTCATCCGGCACGATATAGGTTGTGTTCTCACCGATGACCCGTCCCTTATTCGCAGGGAGTTCATATTCTGTTGCCTGAGCGGTTAACGCAGTAATGGTTAATAAAAGCCCGCCCATCAACGAGAGCATTCGTTTCATACCAGATCCTCAGCTGACGTTATAAAATACGTGACGACTTTTCAGCCACCACGACAACAAGTATATATATTATTGGCGGAGTAAGAAAAAGGGAACTATGTTTTATCTCATTTGCTGCGTGTTTTGTAAGATTGTTCTGACCATTGCATTCAAACCCTGAGTACGGGAGGGTGTCAGATGAACAGACAGTGCCAGCTGATTAAAAATATCTGCAATATCCAGAGCCCGGATTTCTGCCGGAAATTTGCCCTGATATAACGCGATAACCAGCGCCACCAGCCCTTTCACGATAGCTGCATCACTGTCTCCGGCAAACCAGACCCGCCCTTCATCGTCCTGTTGCATGGCTATCCAGACCTGACTCTGACAGCCCGATATTTTATGCTGCGCTATCCGTTGTGTTTCCGTCAGTGCCGGTAATTTTTCACCCAGCTCAATCAGATACAGGTAACGCTCTTCCCAGTCATGACAGCGGGCAAAATTGCGCAGTAATTTTGCCTGATCCGGCAGATTAATCTTCATGTCCATCCTTACTTAACCCAGCAGTTTTGCGGTTCGTTGCAGTGCGCTTATCAGTATATCAATGTCCGCCTCTGTGGTGTAGAGCGCAAATGAGGCGCGGCACATAGCGCTGACACCATAGTGCGCCAGCAGTGGCTGTGCGCAGTGGTGTCCGGTGCGGATTGCCACGCCGTAGCGGTCAAGAAAAGCACCGGTATCAAACGCATGATGAACACCGAGGTTAAACGCAATCACGCCTTCACGCTGTGCATTGCCATACAGAATAATACCCGGAACTTCACTCATCCGCGCAACCGCATATTGCATCAGCGCGTGCTCATGTGCGGCAATCGCATTCATACCGATACGTCCCAGATAATCCAGCGCGGCACCCAACCCGATAATCCCCTGGATATTCGGTGTTCCGGCTTCAAAACGCCAGGGAACCTCTGCATAGGTAATGCCGTTGGTTAAACTGACGTCGGCTATCATCGCGCCCCCGCCTTCACGCGGCGGCATGTTGTCCAGCAGAGATTTTCGACCCCACAACACACCTACCCCTGTCGGGCCGTACAGTTTATGACCGGAAAAGGCATAAAAATCGCAATCCAGCGCCTGTACATCCACCGGCAGATGCATTGCGCCCTGTGCGCCGTCCACCAGCACCGCAATCTCTCCGCCCGCTTTTCCGCTCAGCTCACGCGCTTGTGCGATAATCTCCCGCACCGGGTTCACTGTACCGAGCACATTAGACAGATGCGTAAAACTCAGCAGACGCGTCCGGTTATCAATAAGTTCCGGTAATTTACTGAGTATCAGTGTGCCGTCGTCCGCCATCGGAATAACGCGGATTTCAATCCCGGCGCTCTCTGCCAGCATATACCAGGGGACAATATTGGCGTGATGTTCCATTTCGGTGATAATAATATTATCACCATCGTTACAAAATGCCCGCCCGAAACTGTCTGCAACCAGATTGATTGCCTCAGTCGTGCCCTTAACGAAAATGATTTCTTCAGTCTGCGGCGCATTAATAAAGTCAGCTGCTTTTTGCCGCACCGCTTCTGTGGCAGCGGTCGCCTGCGCACTCAATGTGTGAATGCCGCGGTGAACCGCGGCATAGTGGTGTGCTGTAAAATCACTGACCGCATCAATAACCTGCTGCGGTTTTTGTGCGCTGGCTGCGCTGTCGAGATAGACCAGCGGTTTATCATTCACAATAGCGGACAAAACCGGAAAATCTGCCCGCAACTGCTGTACCGGATAACTCATGCCCGCTCCTTATCACCCTGGTCAAGCGCTCCGCGAATGCGTGTCATGACCACATCATTAAGTACGCTGTCACTGATGCTGTCCGTCAGTTCTGCGGCAAACGCGAGGATAATCATCTGCTTTGCCTCTTTTTCTGAGATCCCGCGCGCGCGCAGATAGAAAAGCTGCTCTTCATCAATCCGCCCGATGGTCGCGCCATGACTGCACTTCACATCATCTGCATAGATTTCCAGCTGTGGTTTGGTATCCACTTCCGCTTTTTTGCCCAGTAACAGATTGTTATTAGTCATCTGCCCGTCTGTTTTCAGGGCGTGCGGCGCCACTTTAATCATGCCGTTGAATACCGCTTTGCTGTTATCCATTACGATAACTTTATGCCGCTGACGGCTTTCACAATAACCTTTGTTATGTTCCAGATACGTCCGCGTGTCTGCCACTTCACCATTCTTCGGCAGTACCAGACTGTTCATGGAAAGCATCACACCCTCGCCGTTGAGTTGTGTGCTGGTGTGGTGCCGGGTCAGTTTGCCGCCAAGCAGGAAGCTGGTGCTTTCCACCCGGGCATTGGCATCAATCACTAAATCATTGTGAGCGAAATGATAAGCCTGTGCATTTTCAAAACCCAGTTTCAGGTGGCGGAAATCACTGTTTTCACCAATGTTGGCACTCAGCCGTGCGCCGGTAAAATGTGCGGATGCTGAGCCGGAACTGATAAAATGTTCAATCACCGAGGCGGCTGCATTTGCCCCGATCTCAAGATGATAACGGCTGTGACACATATTCAGCCCGTCATTATGTGCCGCTGAAATATTCACGATATATAAAGGTTTATCCGCCTGCACACCCGGTTTCACACGAATAACCAGCGGGCTTTGCGCAAGGCTTTCCGTCAGATACAGGAAAATTTCTCCGTTCACCGCCGCCGGAAACGCACGTTTATCATCGGCAATGCTCAGTTCATAAGCACCAAAATCCGTATCACTCCACTGTGGCGCAAACACACCATCCACCAGCACCACGCGGTAAGCATTGAGTGTCGTCATCACGTCCGCAGGCAGCGCATCAATCGCACCCGTCAGTTGCTGATACTCTGCCGCAAGCAGATTATCCAGTGATGTATAGTGCCAGTCTTCCTGGCGAAACGCCGGAAAGCCGGTTTTTTGTGCCAGTTGCCAGTGATGCAGGGCATTGTCAGAGAGCGGGCGTTGGCGTTGTGCAATCAGCGCGTCAATCTGTGCCATCGCCGCCGCATTGCGCTCACTGACCTGACTGCGTTTCAGCGCGCGTTCACTGTTGGTCAATAAGCCAGCCATATCCCTGCTCCTCCAGTTTTTTAGCCAGTGAGAAATCACCGGATTTGATAATTTTGCCCTGATACAGCACATGAACAAAATCCGGTTTTACATAATCGAGGATCCGCTGATAGTGCGTGACAATAATAAAGGCGCGCTCCGGGCTGCGCAGTTGATTGACCCCATTTGCCACGGTTTTCAGGGCATCAATATCCAGCCCGGAATCGGTTTCATCCAGGATGCACAGTGACGGCTCAAGCGCTGCCATTTGCAGGATATCGTTACGTTTTTTCTCACCGCCGGAGAACCCGACATTCACCGCGCGCGTCAGCAGATCCTGCGGCATATTGAGCAACTCAATTTTATCTTCAATAAAATCAGCAAAATCAAACCGATCCAGCTCTGATTGGCTGCGGTATTTACGCACCGCATTCACTGCGGTTTGCAGGAAGAACTGATTGCTGACACCGGGAATTTCCACCGGATACTGAAATGCCAGGAAAATCCCCTCACCGGCGCGATCTTCCGGCGCCAGCTCCAGCAGGTCTTTACCTTTAAAACTGACGGTACCGCTATCAACTTCGTAATCTTCCCGCCCTGCCAGAGTGGCAGATAAGGTGCTTTTTCCGGAGCCGTTCGGTCCCATAATCGCGTGAATTTCACCCGGTTTTACCTCAAGGGATAGCCCTTTGAGGATCTCGTTACCTTCCACGCTGACATGCAAATCTTTTACACTTAACATAATGTACTACTCCGTCCCGCCGGTTAGTCCGCGGGCGCTGATTCTGATGTAATTAACCCACGCTGTGTTCAAGCTTATCGCCAGCAGCTTCTGTGCTTCCACGGCAAATTCCAGTGGTAATTCAGAGAATACGTCTTTACAAAAACCATTCACAATCATAGAGATAGCATCATCTTCGCTGATCCCGCGCTGCAAACAATAAAACAGCTGATCTTCACCAATGCGCGAGGTGGTCGCTTCATGCTCCAGATGCGCACTGTTATTCATCACTTCCACATACGGGAAGGTATGAGCGCCGCACTCTGTGCCGATCAGCATGGAATCACACTGGGTAAAGTTACGGGCGTTTTCCGCACCCGGCAGTATTTTCACCAGCCCGCGGTAACTGTTCTGGCTTTTCCCGGCAGAAATCCCTTTTGAAATTATGGTGGATTTGGTATTTCGCCCGATGTGGATCATTTTTGTCCCGGTATCCGCCTGCTGTGACCCGTTGGTCAGGGCAACAGAGAAAAATTCACCGACAGAGTTATCCCCTTTGAGGATAACGCTCGGGTACTTCCAGGTGATCGCCGAGCCGGTTTCTGATTGTGTCCAGGACATACGCGAGTTTTCACCCTCGCACAGCGCCCGTTTGGTCACAAAATTGAGGATCCCGCCCTGCGTATCGCCACCGGCGAACCAGTTCTGTACAGTGGAATATTTCACTTCCGCGTCTTTAAGGATAATCACTTCCACGACGGCCGCATGAAGCTGATAAGTATCCCGTACCGGTGCTGAACAGCCTTCGATATAACTGACGTAACTGCCTTCATCCGCGATAAGAATCGTCCGCTCAAACTGACCGGTTTTCGCCGCGTTAATGCGGAAATAGGTGGACAGTTCCATCGGGCAGCGCACGCCTTTCGGGATATAGACAAAGGTGCCGTCAGAGGCAACAGCGGCATTCAGTGCGGCAAAAAAGTTATCGTGGCTTGATACCACACTGCCGAGGTATTTCTGCACCAGCTCCGGATAGTCATGAATCGCTTCACCGAATGAGCAGAAAATCACCCCGTGCTGTTTCAGTTCATCACGATAGGTTGTTGATACTGAAACAGAATCAAAAATCGCATCTACTGCAACCGCCTGCCCTTCACGAACCGGAACACCCAGCTTTTCAAATGCATCTTCCACTTCGCTGGTCAGGAAACTGCCCGCCGGGCTTTGTGTCGCTCCCGGCTGAGAGCCGCAGGTATCATCACAGGCGCCGCAGGACGGCGCGGAGTAATAGCTGTAATCCTGATAATCAAGATCAGGATAATTGGCTTTCAGCCAGTGCGGCTCTTCCATGCCCAGCCAGTGCTCAAATGCCTCCAGGCGGAAGTTCAGCATCCACTCAGGTTCATTTCGTTTGGCAGAAATCGCACGGATTACGTTTTCGTTTATTCCTTTCGCCAATTCATCGGTGGCGACGTTGGTGAAGAAGCCCTCTTTATAGCGCCCGTCATTCAGCCAGGTCTGAACTTCTTCACCCATTTCCGGATTGCTCTGAGACATAATATGGCTTCGCTCTTAAACCCCGAAGCTCTCACCACACCCGCAGGCATGTTGTGCTTTCGGATTATTAAATTTAAATATCTGATTCAGTCCTTCACGGACAAAATCCACTTCTGTGCCATCAATAAACGGCATCGCTTTGCGCGGAACATACAGGCGGGCGCCATCGCGCTCAAACAGCATATCACCCGCATCTGCCTGATTAATCATGTCAAAAACATAACCAAACCCGGCACACCCGGATTGTTTGACACCCAGGCAAAGCCCGATGCTGTCCGGTGTGTTATTCATCAGTGTCACTATCTGTTTTGCGGCGGCCGCCGTCAGTGTGACCCCTGTCCAGTCATTGTCATTCAGTGAAAATGTTTCCACCGGGTTTGCAGTATTTGTTGTCATCATTGACCTCATAAAATTTACGGCTTTCGCCGACGGTAGCTCTCCGTAAACACTATGTTAACGATAATGTTTCTCACTTCAACCACTTGCTTTGAAAGGGCATTCCGATATCTGTATAAATAATAGACAAAACAGCGGGAATACGCGTATCATTTTCGTGTGGAAAGCGGATTAAGCTGTTGTTATAAAGATTAAAAATATTTTTATTGTCTGTGTATTTTATAGTACCGAAGAGTACAGTATCTATCGCACAAAAGGATCATTATAAATACGACTTTACAGACGGGAACCGGTATTTCATCATTTCTGAGATAAAATGAGAAATACCGGCAGAATATCGGATGTATATACCCAACGTCATTCAGGATGCAGGAAGGCGGCTGGCTGAGCGTAGCCAACGAACCTGCGGTTTGAATAAATAAGGGTATATACCCAACGTCATTCAGGATGCAGGCAGGCGGCAAGGGAAGACAGACGGGGAGCATACACAAGTATGTGACCCGGCTGGCTGAGTGCGGCCAACGAACCTGCAGTTTGAATGAATAAGGGTATTGTTATTTTTTTGATCCATGCAAAACAGCCGTGGTCAGACGGGATATACAGCACAACTTTTGCTGTTCATCATAGATTTCTATCGACCAGACCTGCTGGTTACGCCCGAGATGTATCGCTTTGCAGTGACCTGTGACCCGTCCTCCGCGAACCGCCCGCACATGGTTGGCATTAATCTCCACGCCCACCACAGTTTCATCTCCTTCACTGCACAGATAACCGGCCACTGAGCCGAGACTTTCTGCCAGCACCACAGATGCACCGCCGTGCAATAATCCATGCGGCTGCTTTGTCCGTTCGTCGACCGGCATTGTGCCTGTCAGCTGTTCCGGCTCCAGCGCGGTAAATTCAATCCCCAGATGACTGAGCATATTCCCCTGCGCAATGTGATTCAGCTCTGCCAGTGTGGTGGCGCGTTTCCATATCATAAAACTCTCCCGGTTATCGTGTTTGTCCGGTTTCAGGATACCAGTTTCAGGGCACCAGTGTCAGCAGCGCCTGCAACGGATGCAGCATCACTTTTCCTTCCATCCGCTTTACCTGACTGCGGCAGGAGTACCCGGTGGTCAGGCAGCGCTCTGATACCAGTGTCTGATATGGCTGCGCCCAGGAGAGCTGATAAATCCCTTTTGAACGTTCCAGGTTCGGCATTTCATGTCCGTACGTTCCCGCCATACCGCAACAGCCAACACTGACCGGTTGCAGTGACGCGCCGAAACGGCTGAAAATCGCCTTCCAGACGTTGACACTGTCCGGCAATGCTGTCGATTCAGTACAGTGACTGAATAAATACCAGGGACGGGTATCTGTTGTTGCTGCTGTTTCAGGAAGCTGCTCTGCATATTCAGTCAGCCATTCATGCACCAGCATCACGCGGAATAACTGTTTCTCCGGCGGTAACACCGTTTTATATTCATCGCGGTAACACAGCACCAGCGCAGGATCAACGCCCACCATCGGGCAGCCGAGACGCGCCACACGATTGAGAAAATCAGCCGTCCGGGTTGCGGTACGGGCAAAACGGGCGAGAAATCCTTTAATATGCTGCGCTTTGCCGTTCGGGCTGAACGGCAGCAGTACCGGATGAAAGCCGAGTTTCTCCGCCAGTGCGGCAAAGTCAGCCACCACTTTGGCATCAAAATAACTGGTGAAAGGGTCTTGTACAATAAAGAGATAACGCCCCGCCTGCCGTTCACTTTCACTCATGCCTTCCAGCATTTCGAGAGTGACGGATGTAGCTTTGCTGCCCGCAAGCTGCTGCTTCAGTGACGGCGCAGACAGCAGCGGCAGGTCTGTCATGCCGACTGTTTTTTCACTGAGCGTCTGCACCCAGGCTTGTTTCAGGAAAAAATTAAATACGCGGGGTGCTTTCGCCATCAGCGGCGCACCGCTTTCCACATTGGCAACCAGATGGTCACGCAGCGGGCGCAGATAGCGCCCGTGATACAGCGCCAGGAAACGGGCGCGGAATTCCGGCACATCTATTTTTACCGGGCATTGAGTTGAACAGGCTTTACACGCCAGACAGCCGGACATGGACTCTTTCACTTCATGGGAGAAATCATATTCTCCCCGCGCCGCGCGCCATGTATGCCGGGTTTTCTCAATCATCCCGCGCAGAGAGAGCCGGGTGCGCGGAACAGATTCCGTTAACAGCGCCGGGTCGGTTCCCTGCTCTGCCAGCAGACGCAGCCACTCTCTTACCAGTGCGGCGCGCCCTTTCGGGGAATGAAAGCGGGATTGCGTCACTTTCATGGACGGACACATCGGGCTTTTCACATCAAAATTAAAACATAATCCGTTGCCGTTGCAATTTATTGCCCCGGCAAATGCATTTCGTACATCTATTGGTATAGTTCTGTCATAGGTGCCGCGTTTTACCGCATCCACCTGCACCAACGGTGCATCACTGTCTGATGGCGTACAAATTTTGCCGGGATTGAGCCGGTTTTCCGGGTCAAACGCGCCTTTTATCCGGCGCAGCTCGCGATAAAGTGTGTCGCCGAAAAACGCCTCACCATATTGCGCACGAAATCCCCTGCCGTGCTCACCCCACAGCAATCCGCCATATTTTGCCGTCAGCCCCACAATCTCATCGGAAATCTGTTTCATCAGCACTTCCTGCTCCGGCGAGCACATATCCAGTGCCGGGCGGACGTGCAACACGCCTGCATCCACATGCCCGAACATGCCGTATTCCAGATGATGGCTGTCGAGCAAGGCGCGGAATTCGGTAATATAGTCAGCAAGATGCTCCGGCGGCACACAGGTATCTTCCGCAAACGGGATCGGCTTTGCCGCCCCTTTACTGTTACCCAGTAATCCCACCGCTTTTTTACGCATTGCATAAATACGCTCAATGCCGGTCAGATCCTGACAGACCTGATAGCCGATTACCCCGGCTTCATTATTTGCCATCAATCCGTCAAGGCGCGCACAAAGGGAGGTAACCTGCCCGTCAATAAGCGCCTGGTCATCGCCGCAAAATTCAACAATATTCAGCCCGAGCAGGGTTTTATCCGCAACATCCGTGACTAATTCACTGACGGAATGCCAGACAATATCTTCCCGCGCCAGGTTCAGTACTTTTGAGTCCACGGTTTCCACAGAAAGCGCCTGCGCTGCCACCATAAACGGGGCATTGCGCAGAGCGGAATCAAAGGCATCATATTTGACATTCACCAGACGGCGTACTGCCGGCAATGGCGTGATATTCAGTTTTGCCTGAGTTATGACCGCCAGCGTTCCTTCAGAGCCTGTCAGAATGCGGGTTAAATCAAATGTCTGTAAATCATCACTGAAGACATGGCGCAGATCATACCCGGTAAGAAAACGGTTCAGTTTCGGGAAGCTGTCCAGGATTAACTGCCGGTTTGCTTCGCAACTGTTCAGTGTGGTGCGGTACAACTGTCCGGTCACACTGTCCTCTTCTGCATATGCCCGCGCCACACTGACCGGGACAGGTTGCGTATCCAGCAATTCGCCGTTGATCAGTACCGAACGCAGGCCCAGCACATGATTGGACGTTTTCCCGTACACCAGCGAGCCCTGCCCGGACGCATCCGTATTAATCATGCCGCCCAGTGTGGCGCGGTTTGATGTGGAAAGTTCCGGGGCAAAAAAGTAACCGTACGGCTTCAGATACGCATTCAGCTGATCTTTAATCACCCCGGCTTCAACCCGCACCCAACCCTGTTCCGGGTTAATTTCAAGGATACGGTTCATATAACGGGATAAATCAATCACCACACCGCTGTTCAGCGACTGACCATTGGTGCCGGTTCCGCCGCCGCGCGGGGTAAACTGAACAGAGCGGAATTCATCCTGCGATGCAATACGCATGATTAAAATCACATCCGCCACCGAGCGCGGAAACACAATCGCCTGCGGCAGAAGCTGATAAATACTGTTGTCCGTGGCAAGCGTCAGGCGCTCACCATAACGGGTTGTGGTATCACCGGTAAATCCGCTTTCGTTCAGGGCGATAATATACCGTCCGGTTTCCGGGCTTACCTGAGGAGATTGCGTTAATCGTGGGATCATTATCTGCGGCTCTTTATCATAAATGGTCACATTGCGAATTCGACAGTATAATTATGTTGTTAACACGCCATTCTGATGCATAATTCAGGCGTGAATATTCACCTTAACACACAATGTATTCATTTTGTGCGCTCCCTGAAATAACGCAATATTCGCGCTACTTTATTAGGAACATACAGTTTTTTCATTTACAAAGGGAAACTTATCTGTGGAAAAATCGCAGCCTGGTTATGACTTACCTAAATTAATATTCGCCATTGGCGCGATATCAATTCTCATTATTATTAGTTTCTGGGTATTAAGCCCGTTTATTTTAGGCTTCGTCTGGGCAGGTATGATTGTCATTGCAACCTGGCCGGTCTTTAAGCGGATCCAGCGCCGCGTCCGCAACAGCCGCTGGATTGCCGCCTGCATTATGGTTATCCTGATTATTCTTTTATTCGTCTTCCCGCTGGCGTTACTGATTAACAGCATTGTTGAAAACAGTGAGCCACTGATGCGCTGGGTGAAATCACCGGGACAACTGACCCTGCCGGAATTGTACTGGCTGGACTCTGTCCCGGTTATCGGACCTAAGCTGTTTGCCAACTGGTCCTCTCTTGTTGCCAGCGGCGGCAATGCCATGATGGCAAAAGTGCAGCCTTACCTTGGTCAGGGTGCCGCCTGGTTCCTGACACAATTGCTGAGTGCCGGTAAATTTCTGTTCCATCTGGTGATTATGCTGATGTTCAGCGGCCTGTTATATCTTCAGGGAGAAGAGGCCGTGCGCGGGTTCCGCCATTTTGCCATCCGTCTTGCCGGGATGCGCGGTGATGCGGCGGTACTGCTGGCAGCAATGTCTGTCCGCGCTGTCGCACTCGGCGTCGTGGTTACCGCACTGACTCAGGCTATTATCGGCGGTATCGGGCTGGGACTTGCCGGTGTGCCTTTTGCCGCTATCCTGACTGTGCTGATTTTTATCTGCTGCGTGGCGCAACTCGGACCGTTGCTTATCATGGTTCCGTCCATTATATTCCTGTTCTGGACCGGTGATACCACATGGGCAATTATTATGATTATCTGGGCCGGTGCGGTTGCCACAATGGATGGCGTGCTGCGCCCGTTCCTGATAAAAATGGGCGCTGACCTGCCGATGGTACTGATCCTGACCGGTGTTATCGGCGGGATGTTATCCCTCGGGATGATCGGACTCTTTATCGGCCCGGTGGTACTGGCAGTTTCCTATACCTTACTGAAGGCCTGGATGAATGATGTGCCACGTCCGTCCGATGATTTAACCGAGGTCAGAGCGTATATGGAAGAACAACTCTCAGAAAAAAAAATAAGTTTTTAATCAAAGGTGCAGAAATGCACCTTTGTTATATTTAATTAATTATTCAATTAAGTTTCATAACTAACATTAATAATTTGAAATATTAATATACATTGAGATACAGGGTCAGTACTTATTCTAAATAAAGACAGACGTTGTGAATATATTTCACTTATCTTACAATTAGTAAATTATATATTGAGACAATTCTTAATGCAGGGATATCTTAATTATTTTAATATATCCGTCATCAAGTAACGAATTAAAAGGTTCCGTTATTCATTAAAACGGTATCTTCTGAATACAAAATATTGCTGTGTGTAGTCTTTGCCTGTCAGCCCATGATAGGCTTTTTTTTTGCCTGTAATTCCGGTATTCTTATTTGGTTTTAGTTTGGTTTCAGTTTGATTCATGTAAAAAAAACACATTCGTTGCCGTATTTGATTATAAAAAAAAAGCCCGAATTAATCCGGGCTTCTGAGCATACTAAATGATGCTATTAATTATTTTCTGCTAATGCAACCCAGGTTTTCACAACAGTATCCGGATTAAGCGATACACTGTCGATCCCCTCTTCCAGCAACCATTGCGCAAAATCCTGATGATCTGACGGGCCCTGCCCACAGATACCCACATATTTGTTATGTGATTTTGCTGCCTTTATAGCCATCGATAACAGCGCTTTCACAGCGTCATTGCGCTCATCAAAGAGTTCAGACACCACGCCGGAGTCACGATCCAGTCCCAGCGTCAGCTGAGTCATATCGTTTGAGCCGATGGAGAAACCATCAAAGAACTCAAGGAACTGGTCCGCCAGCAGAGCATTCGACGGAATTTCGCACATCATAATCAGGCGCAGACCGTTTTCGCCGCGTTTCAGACCACGTGCTTCCAATTCCTTCACGACCGCGTCTGCCTGAGCAACAGTACGGACAAACGGGATCATCACTTCCACGTTAGTCAGATCCATCTCATTACGCACACGTTTTACCGCTTCGCACTCCAGCGCAAAACAGTCACGGAAGCTGTCATGAACATAACGACCGGCACCACGGAAGCCCAGCATCGGGTTCTCTTCATCCGGTTCGTAGATATCCCCGCCAACCAGGTTTGCATATTCATTGGATTTAAAGTCAGACAGACGCACAATCACTTTCTTCGGATAGAATGCCGCAGCCAGTGTCGCGATCCCTTCAGTCAGACGACCGATATAAAACTCAACCGGATCGTCATATCCTGCCATCATACTGCGGATTTCTGCCTGTAACTCAGGGGTTTGTTTATCAAACTCCAGCAGTGCGCGCGGATGCACGCCAATCATGCGGTTGATAATAAACTCCAGGCGGGCAAGACCCACACCTTCATTCGGCAGGCAGGCAAAATCAAATGCGCGGTCAGGGTTACCGACGTTCATCATGATCTTCGTGCCCACTTCCGGCATTTTATCTATTTCAGACGCATGGATAGCAAAATCCAGCTCTCCGCTGTAGACATAACCGGTATCCCCTTCAGCGCAGGAAACCGTAACAGCCTGACCTTCTTTCAGCAGTTCGGTGGCATCACCACAACCGACAACAGCCGGAATACCCAGCTCACGCGCAATAATCGCCGCATGACAGGTACGTCCGCCACGATTAGTCACAATCGCTGCCGCTTTTTTCATGATAGGTTCCCAGTCAGGGTCCGTCATGTCAGTCACTAACACATCACCGGGCTGAATTCTGTCCATCTGGCTGAGGTCATGAATAACTTTAACCTTACCGGCACCGATACGATGACCGATAGCACGGCCTTCCACCAGCACATCACTCTGTCCGTTCAACTGGTAACGTTCCATTACCTGCTGGTTGGAACGCACCGTTTCCGGACGCGCCTGAACGATATACAGCTTACCGTTGTGCCCGTCTTTCGCCCATTCGATATCCATCGGACGGCCGTAGTGCTTTTCGATAGTTACTGCCTGTCTTGCCAGCTCTTCGGTTTCACTGTCTGTCAGTGAGAAGCGCCCGCATTTTTCAGCCGCAACATCTTCGATACGGACCTGTTTGCCGTGACTTTTATCATCGGCATACACCATCTGAATCTTTTTCGATCCCATTGTGCGGCGCACAATAGCGGGACGACCTTTTTCCAGGGTTGGTTTATGGACATAAAACTCATCCGGGTTAACCGCACCCTGAACCACCATTTCACCCAGCCCGTAAGCAGAGGTAATAAAGACAACCTGATCAAAACCGGATTCAGTATCGATAGTAAACATCACACCCGATGACGCAAGGTCTGAACGCACCATGCGCTGAATACCCGCAGACAATGCAACACCACGGTGATCATAGCCCTGGTGAACACGATATGAAATCGCGCGGTCATTAAACAGTGAGGCAAAAACGTGCTTGATGGCCACCATAATGGCATCCATACCCTGCACGTTTAAAAAGGTTTCCTGCTGTCCGGCAAATGAGGCATCCGGCATATCTTCGGCGGTGGCAGATGAACGCACCGCAAATGTCGCCCCTTTTTCCCCTTCAGACAGTTGCTCATAAGCCTGACGAATGTCATCTTCAAACGCGGCGGAGAACGGGGTATCAATCACCCATCCGCGGATTCGGGCACCCGCTTTCGCCAGTTGATTCACATCATCAACATCCGTTTTATCCAGCAATTCATAGATACGCTGGTTAACGCCACTTTGCTCAAGAAAGTCATTAAAGGCCTGTGCTGTGGTGGCAAAACCATTGGGAACAGACACACCTAACCCGGAAAGATTGGTTATCATTTCCCCTAAAGACGCATTTTTACCACCGACACGGGGTACGTCATTCATACCTAACTGGTTATACCAAAGTACATTACACGGAGTCTGACCATTGTTGGACATTGCAGGCAATCCTTTTAACATTCAAAAGAAGGTAACATAGAAAATACAGCGCTCTGTTGAGCATCAGAAACAGATTATCACAATGTTCGGGTGAATATAGACAGGTGAATCGATCAACCCGATTACAATATTTTTTTTATCCTTTATAATCAGGTTTGAATTTATTTGTGCCGTTGCTCCGGATTATCGATTCAGCAAAAAACATAGGAAAATAAATAACATGTCTATCACAACCGGCTCATCTTCTGATACACAAAATAAAGAGACACGGAGTGTTTTCTTTATTTCTGACGGAACAGCCATTACGGCAGAAGTATTAGGTCATGCCGTGCTGTCACAGTTCCCTATTGATATCATTGCGTATACGTTACCTTTCGTGGCAACCGTCGACCGGGCGCTGGAAATCAGACAAAAAATTGATACCATTTATGAAACGACCGGGTTACGCCCGCTGGTGTTCTACTCCATCATTTGTCAGGAGGTTCGCGAAGCGATCACCGCCAGTAAAGGCTGCTGCCAGGATATAGTGCAAACACTGGTCGCACCGATACAACAAGAGATTCAGATGGAGCCGCAGCCAATTTTTAACCGGACGCACGGGTTATCCAAACGCAATCTGAGCCAGTACGATGCCCGCATCGCCGCCATTGATTTTGCGCTGGCGCATGATGACGGCGTCTCTTTGCGTAATATGGATCAGGCGCAGGTGATTCTGCTCGGCGTTTCCCGCTGCGGCAAAACACCGACCAGCCTCTATCTCGCGATGCAGTTTGGTATCCAGGCGGCGAACTATCCGTTTACCGCTGATGATATGGATAACCTTCAGTTACCGGCGGCACTCAAACCACATAACCATAAATTATTCGGGTTAACTATCGATCCTGAACGCCTTTCTGCTATCCGTGAAGAACGCCGCGAAAACAGCCGTTATGCGTCTATCCGCCAGTGCCGTATGGAACTTGCCGAAGTGGAAGCGCTGTACCGCAAACATAAAATCAGCTACCTCAATACCACCAATTACTCTGTTGAGGAAATTTCCACCAAAATTATTGACTCATTAGGCTTAAACCGCCGCATGTTTTAATGTCATGATTTCAGATGCAGCGTGTCAGAGAAACAGGCTGGCGGAAACGGTTAAGTGGATCACAACACAGTGTGATCCACTTTGTGAAATTCTGTCTTGTAATCATCCTGATTTCGTTTATTGTGATCAGTATCACTGTGGTTACACACAGCAACAGACCGATTTCAGAGACAGTATTTACTTATGGAAAAAACGGATGAATTGCGCACACGGGCGGTAGATAAACTGATCACCCCGTCAGCGCTGGCCGGAGAGTTCCCGGTCACCGACACAATAAATAAAAATGTGACAACGTCACGCACACGAATTGAACGTATTCTGACCGGTGATGACCCACGTTTACTGGTTATTATCGGCCCCTGTTCCGTTCATGACACCATCGCCGCGCTGGATTATGCACAGCGCCTGAGTGAATTGCTGCCAAAATACCAGTCCCGGCTGGAAATTGTCATGCGCACCTATTTTGAAAAACCCCGCACCGTTATCGGCTGGAAAGGCTTAATCTCTGATCCGCACCTGGATAACTCCTGCCGGGTCAACGATGGTATCCGCCTGGCCCGCAAACTGCTGATTGATGTTAATGCACTGAATGTCCCGACTGCCACCGAGTTTCTCGACATGGTCACCGGGCAATATATCGCAGACTTATCAGCTGGGGCGCTATCGGCGCGCGCACGACAGAAAGCCAGATCCACCGGGAAATGGCCTCCGCGCTCTCCTGCCCGGTCGGCTTTAAAAACGGCACCGACGGCAATATTAAAATTGCCATTGATGCTATCCGCGCCGCACAGGCCGGACACATGTTTTTATCGCCGGATAAAGAAGGACAAATGACGATTTACCAGACTCAGGGAAATCCGTTCGGCCACATTATTATGCGCGGCGGTAAAACCCCGAACTATGCCGCAGGCGATATCGCGTATGCCTGTGACCAGCTCCGCCAGTTTGATTTGCCGGAACATCTGATCATTGATTTCAGCCACGGTAACTGCCAGAAAATTCACCGCCGTCAGTTAGATGTCGCCCGTGATGTATCACAGCAGATTAAAGATGGCTCCCGCGCAATTGCCGGTGTGATGGCAGAGAGTTTTATTCAGGAAGGCACACAGAAGCTAATCAACAACAAAGCACCTGTTTACGGACAATCAATAACGGACCCATGCCTCAGTTGGGCTGATACCGTGACACTGCTGGATATCCTGGCGGATGCCGCTGATGCCCGTTTTGTCTGATCCGTTTCAGACTGCTACAAAAAAAATAGGATGCCCCGGGCATCCTGTTTTTTATTCATCATCCGCAGTTATCATTCAGCCGTAATAAAGTTGAGATCCCGCTCACTTTTTTTACCAAACTCCGCACCACAGATAAAAATCCCTTGAACTCACCCTCTTCCCTGTTAATACTATTTGCGAATGATAACCGATATCAAATAGAATAATTATGGCAGAAAGTAATTCTGACGCTAAGGAATTAAGCGTTACAGGGCACGACCATCCGGCACCACGGAAAAACAGCATTGCGGTAATCAGCAGCCGGATACTCCTGGGCCCGCAAAAACGCATTATTATTCAGCATCAGAACGAGGAATATCATCTCCGTCAGACAAAAAACGGAAAACTGATCCTGACCAAGTAATACCCCTGCAAGCCACCCACTCCTTCCGGGCAGCCAGCTGACTTTATTGTGTAACACTCATACACAGGGTTTGCATCTGCTGCTGCCGCTTTTTGCATCATGATGTTCACTCCGAAACAACATATACCCAACATCATTCAAATTGCAGGCAGGCGGCAAGGGAAGATAGACGGGGAACATACATCAGTATGTGACCCGGCTGGCTTCACGCAGCCAACGAACCTGCGGTTTGAATGAATAAGGGTATATATCAATCCATGTTGATATAAAAACAGTAAGGTTCTTCCACCATGCACAGTGAACAGCTCACCCGCTATCTTGCCCTGAAAGAACAGGGAACCGTTATCCACGCCCGTGACATTGCCGCACTCATGGGTATATCAGAAGCGGAACTGGCACATTGCCGCACCGGTTTTGACACGCACCGGCTGACACCTGATATCCCGGCAATCTTTCCGGCACTTGCCGCCGCCGGAGAATTAAAGGGGCTGACGCGCAACAACTATGCCGTTCATGAACATCTCGGCACCTATGAAGATGCTCAGTTTGGTGAGCATGCCTGCCTGTTGCTTAAACCATACGGGCTGGATTTACGTTTTTTCCTGTCACAGTGGAAAACGGTGTTTGCTTTTGAGGAAAAAACAGCACGCGGTCTGCGCCACAGCATCCAGTTTTTTGATAGTTATGGTGATGCCGTTCATAAAATTTATACTACGCCCGCCACAAATATGAATGTCTGGCATCAGATAACTGAACAATTCCTTACCACAGATAACCCGTCTCTCTCTCCGGCACCACTGCCGGTTCCCGCTCACTCAACACTGACATCCGTACAGCAGGCTGAATTTACCCGCGCCTGGCAGAAAATGACGGATGTTCATCAGTTTTTTATTTTGCTGAAAAAATTCAATATCAGCCGGTTGCAGGCATTCCGGTATGTCGGCAACCCGTTGGCTCAGCGCGTGGATAACAATGCATTATCCCGCATACTGGCTCTTTGTACGGCACAGCAGAATGATATTATGATATTTGTCGCCAACCGGGGCTGTGTGCAGATTTTTACCGGTGCCGTTGCCCGCACGGAACCTTACCTCAGCCCTCAGAACGAACAACGCTGGATCAATATTTTCAATCCTGAATTTACCCTTCATCTGGTCGAGTCTGCCATTACGGAATCATGGATAACCCGTAAACCCACAAAAGACGGTATTGTCACCAGCCTGGAACTGTTTGATGCAGATGGTCAGCAAATTGCTCAGTTGTTCGGACAACGCACTGAAGGTGAGCCTGAACAGGACGTGTGGCGGACACAGATAAACGCACTGCCGGCTGAACTGTCAGACACACCGGATGATGAGGCCGCCGCATGAGATCTCTCCTTCTGCTTATTCTGTTATTTACCTGTTCTTCCGCGTTAAGCGAACATCGCCGCATAATCACGCTCGGCGGTGATGTGACAGAGATTGTTTTCGCACTCGGTGCCGGAGACCGGGTTATCGCCCGCGATACGACCAGCGAACACCCGCCGGAAGTGAAACAACTGCCGGATGTCGGTTATTTTCGCCTGCTTAATGCCGAGGGGCTGCTTGCATTACAGCCATCCCTGATCCTCGCCAGCGAACTGGCTTATCCCTCCGCCGTTCTGAAACAGGTAAGTGCTGCCGGCGTATCCGTGATAACAATCAGTGCCACACCAGGTCTGAGTGCGATCACCACAAAAATCAGTCAGATTGCCGATGCACTGGCACTGCAAACCGAGGCTGAACCACTCATTGCGGAGATCCGTAATCAACTTGATGCCGTTAAACAAACCCCGTTACCGGTAAAAGTACTGTTCCTGCTTAATCACAGCGGAACCGCTCCGCTGGCTGCGGGTCAGAACACTGCCGCAGACAGTATTATCCGCGCAGCCGGCGGACAAAATGCTGTCACCACATTTCAGCGCTACCGCCCGCTGTCTGCTGAAGGCATGATAGCCACACAGCCGGATCTTATTGTGATCACCCGCAACGGATTACTTTCAGCGGATAACACAGAGGCATTGTGGCAACTGCCGGGGCTGGCTCAGACACCTGCCGGACAGCGTAAGCGGGTGCTGGTCGTTGATGACATGGGCTTTCTTGGTTTCGGATTACAGACACCCGCGACATTGCATCAGTTGCGCCGGGCGATGGAGGGGACAGCCTCACTATGAACCGGCAATCCCGCCACCGGCTGCGCAGCACTTTTCTGTTATTTTTGCTGCTGTCCATGACCTTTACTGCCATGAATACCGGCGGATTACCGGTTTCATTAGGTACTTTTTTACGGGGCGAGATAACCCCGCAGCTCTGGCAAATCTGGCTTTCTGTCCGCCTGCCACGCGTTGTGCTGGCAATATTAACCGGTGCGGCACTGGCAACCGCAGGAGTTCTGCTGCAAGGACTGTTCCGCAACCCGCTGGCTGACCCCGGTTTGTTAGGCATAAGCAGTGGTGCCGCAGTAATGGTGGCTCTCGGTATTGTTTTTATTGCACCACATCTGTCCGGTTATGCCGCTATGTATCTGCCGGTTTTTATGGCTTTCGCCGGAGCGCTCTGTGTTACCGGCTTTATCTTTATGCTCAACCGGCAACGCCAGCCCCTGCTCAGGCTGCTGCTGTGCGGTATTGCCATCAATGCTATCGGAATGTCATTCGTCGGGATGCTTAATTACATAAGTGATGATCAGCAACTGCGCCAGTTTTCTCTCTGGATGACGGGAGCCACCGGACATATCAGTTGGTCATTACTGTTGCCCGCACTAATAATGTCAATACCCGTCTTTTATATCGCCCTGCGGTTGTCGCGTTCACTGGATCTTATCCAGCTTGGTGAAGAAGAGGCACATTACGCCGGTATTAATATCCGCCAGACACAGCGGCGGGTATTGCTGCTCAGTGCTTTCCTGGCAGGTACTGCGGTTGCCCTGTGCGGCGTAATCGGTTTTATCGGACTGGTTATCCCTCACCTGATGCGGATGATGTTTGGTTATCATCACTATCTGCTGCTGCTCACCTCGGCGATTGGCGGTGCACTGCTGCTTCTGTTGTCAGACACCCTTGCGCGGACACTGGTGATGCCGGCTGAAATCCCTGTCGGGTTATTAACCGGGTTGCTGGGTGCGCCTTACTTTCTGTGGCTGATTTTTTCGGTGAAAGAATAATATGAGTGAGAAAACGGATAACGTGCCTGCCCCGCTGCTCACGGCACGCAATATCAGTTTTACCTGCGGGAAACGCTATCTTATCAGGGATATTTCATTAACACTGAACTGCGGAGAAATGACCGCAATTATCGGACCGAATGGTGCCGGAAAATCGACACTGCTGCGGTTACTCAGCGGCTATCATGCCGCTGATACCGGGCAGATTACTATCCGGAATAAACCATTACAGGCATGGTCAGCTGACGCTCTGGCGCGTATCCGTGCCGTCATGACACAGCATACCCGGATTTCTGTCCCATATCCGGTAAGGGATATCATTACCCTGGGGTGTTTATCGCAGAAACCGCATGTATTACAGAACGTAATCAAACTAACTGCCTGTGAGCCTTTACTGGCCCGGTGCTGGCATACACTTTCCGGTGGCGAACAACAGCGGGTTCATCTGGCGCGGGCACTGATGCAATTAGGTGATACATCACACAGCGCCTGTCTGCTTTTCCTGGATGAACCCACCGCAGCATTGGATCTCTATCACCAGCAATCGCTGCTGCGGATGCTGAAACAGCAGACAACAAACAGCCCGCTGGCTGTCTGCTGCATTCTGCATGATCTGAACCTGGCATCCCTCTATGCAGACCGTATCATTTTGCTGCATAACGGCACTATTGCCGCACAGGGTAAGGCGGAGGAAGTACTGAACACACCATTGCTGACTGCGGTTTATCAAGCGGCACTGGTGACTGACAGGCATCCGGTTACCGGCAAACCGAGGGTATTCCTGAATCCTTAGATTTTATTCCGCCCCGTTATTTTTTACCGTGACGTCCGGCATCCGGTAAAAAATAACGGCAGAAAGCAGGCAGAGAGTATATCCGAGCAATTCACACCCTTCTTCTGCCAGATTTTTTGCCAGCCGGTTAAAATCATCACCCATAATGCCGCGCCATAGTATCCCCATACCAAACAACCGGGAAAAAACCAGGACAATAAGCAAACCGGTAACCATCATGCCGTAGCTGCGGTGAGAAACAAACCGGTATAACCCGCCGGTTGCTGCGCGGGGATGCAGCAAGGCATACAATACTGCCGCAACAGCCACCGGTACCGCAAACCAGAACCATGCGCCGTGAGCGATGTAATCAAACAGCTGATCCAACTCTCTGATTAGCATACAGGTAAAGAATCCTGCCACCAGGAAAAAACCGGCGCGGTACTCCGGCTCACGGATACCTTTGCGGGCAAACAAGACAACAACCACCAGTAACATTATCTCAGCAACTATCTCCGTCACTGAGTCTTCCCCTAAATCGTTCTTCAGAACAAGGATATCGATAAAAAGTAAACTGGTACTGGCTGCCATGATCAGTGCCAATAAAAAAAAAGCGCCCCATCGCGCTAAAAAGGAAACTAAATTGTTGTGACATAACTATCCTGAATTTTATTTTTAATCGGCAGATTCTATCGATTTCAGAATTTATTTTGGTAACATTTGGTGCTATCGGCTGGGAATTCAGTGATTGGTTTTGCCTATTGCTCTGATAATGAGAATCAGTCATGAAAGGCACGATTTGCCTACACATTTCTTGGAAAATTCATAAAATAGGATTAAATAAGATATATCGATAACCAAAATTTATTTTGTAAGCCCGCTTTGGGAGGCAAACATGTCAGAGAGCGTAGTGAACGACATCATCAAATGGCTGGAAACCCAGTTACAGCGTAATGAAGGGATTAAAATCGATACTATTGCGGATAAAAGTGGTTATTCAAAATGGCATCTTCAGCGTATTTTTAAAGATATTAAGGGATGTACGTTAGGCGAGTACGTCCGCAAACGCCGCTTGCTGGAAGCCGCGAAGTCCCTGCGTGACAACAACATGTCAATTCTGGACATCGCGTTACAGTATGGTTTCAGCTCACAGGCAACATTTACCCGGATCTTTAAAAAGCATTTCAATACTACCCCGGCAAAATTCCGCGATAATGGTCAGCTCCCGGAAACAAAACGTTTTATGGATTGCCGCGCATTCTGAAAGACCGAAAATATCCCCGTCCGCCACTGAGCGACAAACGGGGATATTTTTATTGCAGTTCTGTTTTCAGCCAATTATTTAACTGCTGTAATTCATCAGCTCTGTCCGGATAACGGGTTTCAAGCCCTGCCAGAATATGACTTACAGCATCTGAGCTGTACCGCACCCCGGTCAGTAATGCCGCGAACGCCTCTAATGGTGCGGGGTCAAGACTGTCCGTAAAAATCTGTGCACGCGTAATAATGCCGCGCTCCACATCAAAGTGCAGCTCAATTCCGCCCCACTTAAAGCGGGTATCCAGTAAGTGACTGAACGCCGGGGCATTACCGAAATTCCATTCCCAGCTGCTTTGTTTTGCAAATGTTTCCGCGAAACCGGGTAAGTCCGGCAGAGACTGCGGAGAAATTAGCTCGGCCTCCGCTTTTTCACCGTAATAATCAAAAAATGCCGCTTTAATTGCATCGCATACCTGGTCATGGTCAATACCGGGTAATATTTCAGCCAGATTGGTCACACGCGAACGAACTGATGTAATACCTTTTGCCTGTAATTTTTTCGGATCCGGATTCAGATAGTCAGCCAGTCTGCTCAGATCGGCATTAATTAATACCGTGCCATGATGAAAACCGCGATCTTTTGTCTCGCGATACGCTGAACCGGAAATTTTTCGTTCCCCGTCAGCGGTTTCAACCACTAAATCATTACGTCCGGACGCAGAGACTGAAATACCCAGCCCGGATAATCCGTCCAGAATAATATTGGTGGAAACCGTTTTATCATATTCCGGTTTTCCCGCCATAAAGGTAAAATTTGTATTACCGAGATCATGAAATACCGCACCACCGCCACTGCTGCGCCGGGCTAATTTAATATTATCGGCATCCATTTTACGGGTATTGCACTCTTTCCACGGGTTTTGCGCCCGCCCGATAACCACGGTGTCATTATTGCGCCACAGAAAAAGAACGCGCTGATCCGCAGGCATTTGCCGGAAAATACACTCTTCAACAGCAAGGTTAAACCACGGATCATAAGAATCAGAAATAAAAAGACGAAGCGACGTCATGTTGTCTCCCGGAAAAATAAGCTGCCATTACGATAGCATATTTACCCCGGTGATTTTGGCATTACGTGGAGTATGAAGTGAGATAAATTACAGCCTGCGCGCCTGCCAGAATACTTTTTGCCAGTAAACATTATCAAGACTCGAACGCATTACACCTTTACTGGTGGATGCATGAATAAATGCACGATCTGAATCGTAAATACCCACATGCAATCCATTTTCACCACTACCGGTCTTAAAGAAAACCAGGTCGCCGGGCTGAAGATCATCAACATCAATCCGGGTACCGTATGATGTTTGTGCTTTTGTTGTCCGGGGTAATGAAATAGCGAAGCGATCAAAGAAAGTCCGGTAAACAAAACCCGAGCAATCGACACCATTTAAATCCATTCCGCCATAATGATAAGGTGTACCATGCCATTGTGATAATTGCTCACGCAATTGGGCAATAACCATTATCGGGTCAGATAATTCAGTTTTAACCGGCGGTGCGTGATATTTACGCGGGGATGATGAGCAGCCGACGACCACTAATACACAGATAAAAAGCAGACAACGGCACAGCATTTTCATATTTTCATTCCCGTATGTAAACTGACTTTCAACCCGCATTACTGTATTGATATCTGCGGGTGAAAGTCAATCTTTCATCTATTTTATACCCAACGTCATTCAGGATGCCACCAACTAACCTGCAGTAATTAAGGCATTTTACGATAGTAAAGCAACATCAGGTTATCGTCCGTAATCATTTTATCCGCAGGCACAACATCGTTCTCATCAAGCCCGTGGCGATCGCGTAATATCAGCGATACATCACCTGTTTTCCGTGCCGTTGCCAACCAGGATTGAAAATCTTTATGGGAAATAAATTTTGTTTTTGCATCCGGATAGCGGTCACTCAACCCGTATCTCAGTTCGCCGGTCCGGTCAAACTGATAAATATCACTGCGTTGTAATTCCCAGGCCACCGCCGTTCCGATACCGACGCTGTTAACCAGGATATAACGGGACGATTTCAGGATATCTATATTATTCTGAATAAATATTTGCGGCAGATTCGCCCGCTCTGTCCGGTTTGGTAATATTGAACCCGCACACAAACTGATGGCAATGGTACAAAATGCCGCCAGCATCCAGTAGCGGCATCCTTTTATCAGTGTCAGAGCAGAAACGGCTACCCAGAAAATAAAAACACCAATCGCGATAATAAATTTTCCGCGTTCGTCCGCAGAATAGACCAGGGTATTTTCCAGGTTATTGATCACCAGTAAACTGATAATGGCGCAGCAGCCGAAAATAATATTCACCCACGCATTAATTTTAAATACGGCTACCGACTGTTTTTCTATCAGTGTATGAATATAGGCCGCCATCAGTAATGTCAGGGGAGCTATCACCGGCAAAATATAGGTCAGTAGCTTTCCTTTCGCGATACTGAAAAATAAAAACGGCAATGCTGTCCAGCAAAGCAGGAAAAACAGGGGCTTATTTTCATGGCGTTGTTGCCAGCCCTGCTTTAATGCCCCGAATAAAAATCCGCTCCAGGGTAAAACGCCGGCAAATAAAATGGGTACAAAAAACCAGAATGGAGACAAATTTTGCGCATTTTCACTCATAAAACGCTGGATATGCTCAACAACGACAAAGTAACGCCAAAAATCCGGCTCTGCCCGGTACACTGCCAGCGCCCACGGTAATGTAATCAGCAACGCCGCTGTAATTCCCATCCAGCCGTAACGAAGCATAATGGTAAAGCGCCGGTAAAAAATATGGATAGGGATCAGTGCAATTACCGGCAGAACAAGTGCCAGAAACCCTTTGGTCATCAGCGCCATACCACATGCCAGCCCGAATGTTATCCAGTAGCCTGACAGCGCCCTGCGTGATTGTGCAACAATCAGACAGTAACTCAGATATATCACCAGCGTAACCCACATCGTCAGGATAGGGTCCAGCGTACTGTATGTTCCCAGCGAAAATACCAGCAGCATACTGACATAAAGCAGTGCACCGGTGCGGGCGATAGCCTTATCGTCCCACATTTTTACCGCCAGCCGGTAAACCAGCAGTGTGCTGACCATAGTTGAAAACAGAACACCGAAACGCACAGCAAACTGAGTATGACCAAACAGCATCTGACTGAGGTTATTAACCCAATAACCGGCAACCGGTTTTTCAAAATAACGGACATCCAGCAAATGCGGTACAACCCAATTACCGCTGCTCAGCATTTCCCGGCTGATTTCCGCATAACGGGTTTCATCCGGCTGCCATAAAAACCGGAATTCCAAAGGCAAAAAATAGGTAATAATAACAAATAATAAAAACAACCCTGTCCACATTACGGCCGAAGGATAACCGACTGACGACGCTGGTTTACGGTAATTCACATCCACAACAACCTCCGGCAGACAAACTGATTAATGGCGTTACACAGGCATAACGTTCCGGTAACGCACAAATAAGACCGGCACCGGGAATAATAATTCACAGTGCAGCAAAGTATTTTTGTTATAACGAAAAAAAGACCGGAGGAAAATTAATTCTGACTTAACGGTAACGATATCTTAATAAAACGGCGGGGCTGTCTGCTAACATAAAAGTATGAGGGAGTTAAAATAACATTTTGTTTATACTCAACGTCATTCAAGATGCAGGCAGGCGGCAAGTGAAGATAGATGGGGAGCATACATTAGCATGCGACCCGGCAGGCTGAGCGAAGCCAACGAACCTGCAGTTTGAATGAATAAGAGTATAATTACAGAAGCTTATCTTCTGTTATTCTATCTTTACTATGGATAAGCCAGACACCGGAAAGGATAAAAATAATCCCGGTGCTTTTTATCAGGGAAATACCTTCATTGAACCAGGGAAGAAATGCCGCCAGAAGATAGACAAAAACATAACTCAGGCTGATGAGCGGATACGCTTTATTCAGGGGCAGATCCCGCAGGGCAAACAGCCAGCATGCCATCGACAGCACATACCCCGTCAACCCGGCAAATACGATGGCAAACGGCTGCCATTGGGATAACAGCCAGCGGAATTCCAGCCACTGCGCGCTCAGCGCAATATCAGGCAGTTGCATCACACCCAGTTTGAGCAGCAGTTGCGCTGCTGTGACAAACAGCACACTGCCGATAACCCAGAGATAGCCCCGCATCAATGCCCCGCTCCCATCAGAATAACACCGGTGACAATCGCTGCCACACCGCACCAGTGCTTACGGGTAACGCGCTCACCATACAAAAATTGTGCAACCAGTGTGACCACCACAAAGTTAATACTCAGCATCGGATAGGCAATATTCAGCGGCATTACCTGCAATAATTTCAGCCACAGCAACATACCCAGCCCGAGCAGGAAAACAGCAAATATCAGCCAGTACAGACCTTTACGCTTTGCATTTTCCTGCGCAGACTGCCAGATATCTACCGCCTGCTTCTGGCAAATCTGCCCGCCGCAGGTAAGGAAACTGACAATGATTAACAAGATGATTTGCCCGGTCACTGTCACACCTTATTTTTGTTTATCATAGATATAGAGTGTCAGACGACTGTTCTCCACCCGCTTGTCAGCAGGCGGCAGTTTGGCATCATAGGTATTATTTTTATCCGTCACCAGCAGTGCGACCTGCCCTTTTTTGCGTGTTTGCGCAAGCCATTGCGCAAAGGTATCACTGTTCAGCAAACGATGCTGACTATCCGGGTATTGCAGACCATAGGTCAGTTCACCTGAGTTATTCAGCAGATAAATATCACCACGCTTCAGTTCCCAGGCAAGACCGGCACCAATCCCGACACTGTTACTCACAATAAACGGGCTTTGTTCCAGTTCTGTCATATGCTGGCGGATAAAGGACTGCGGCAGTTTTGATTCTACGGAATGATTCGGAATTGCACTGCCGAACGTCAGGCTGATAACCAGAGAGCAGGAAGCCGCCCACAGCCAGTGCTTTGCTTTGAGCAGATAACAGAGATAGCCGATAATGCCCCAGATGGTGAACGCGACAATGCCGAGAACCACCTTTGACCATTCTTCCGGCTGATAAATCGGTTTTTTGACCAGATAACTGGCAATTATCAGCCCGATAACAGCGACCGCACCAACAGTAATGTTCAGTAATCCGTTAGCCTGTAAGGCTTTCATCCGGTGTTTGCGTACGCAATCCACGCCGTATTTAGCGATCATGACTGCCAGCGGTGCCATCAGCGGCAGCATGTACGTCGGCAATTTGCCTTTTGCAATACTGAACAACAGAAAAGGCGCGACAAACCAGCAGAACAGGAAAAACATCGGCGGATTATTACGCCGCTCTTTCCAGCCCTTGGATAATGCACCGGGCAGCAGAGCCAGCCACGGCAGACAACCAGCGAGGATCACCGGCAGATAGTACCAGACAGGCGATGCGTGCTGGGCATCTTCTCCGGAGAAGCGCTGAAAATGCTCAACAACAATAAAATAGCGCCAGTAATCCGGCTCCTGCTGATGAATCGCTAATGCCCACGGCAGGCTTATCAGCACCGCAGCAATAACGGCCAGCGGTCCGAATTTCAGTAATTCAAGAAAGCGCCGCTGATACAGCATCACCGGCAGCATGGCAACCACAGGTATCGCCAGTGCGAGAAAACCTTTGGTCATGAAACCCATGCCACAGGCCACACCCACCAGAAGCCAGGAGGTTATCTGCATCCTCAGATTTTCGGCTTTCAGCGCACGGAAACTGAACGCCATCGAGGCGATTACCCACATGGCAAACATAGGGTCCAGCACACTGTAGGTGCCGACACTGAAGACAAGGAACATGGAGATAAACACAAGCGAGGCGACAAATGCAGTATGGCGGTTGCGCCACATCCGCAGGGTCATCAGATACACCAGCAGGGTGCTGATAAGAATGCTGAATACGGAACCGGCACGGACAGCAAAATTGGTATGACCAAAAATCATCTGGCTGATATTGTTCACCCAGTAACCCGCCACCGGTTTTTCAAAATAACGCAGATCGAGTAAATTAGGGACGACCCAGTCACCCTGAGCCAGCATTTCACGGCTGATTTCCGCATAGCGGGTTTCATCCGGATGCCAGAGCAAACGATCATTGATCGGCAGAAGGTAGGTCAACACGAAAAAAAAGAGCCAGTAAAAAGGCTCCGATTTTACTCGCCCGGTTATTCAGCATGTCATGCTATCCCTCTTGTTGGCAGCCCAGCCAGCCTTCGCGGCCGGGAAAATTGCCCCGTACCACTTTACCTGTCGGTAATGTTGATAAATCAGACGGCAGTAGTTCACTCAGCGGACAAAACCGGATATTTTCCGCTGTTATCCGTGTCAGCAGCGCTTCAAACTGCGCGGCTTTGGACATACCTTCCACTTCTGTGTGGATGGTATAAACCGGAACGCCCTGATCCTGTCTGATAGCATTAAGAATAAAGTCATTAAAATCAGCATCTGCAACCTGTGTGCCGACGACTTCATCATAGGTGGGCAGTGTAACAGGAATTTGCACTGTTCCGGTAGTCCCGTCTGCGAGAAGCGGACGAAACGGATGTGTCCCGCGGCAATCACTGTTATACGCAAATCCGAACGCTTGTTTGGCCTCAATAACCCGCTCATCTGCACGCCAGCCCGCCACTGCCGAGCACAGTACCGGTTGCCCGGTCGCCTGCGACAGCGCATCGGTTCCGAGGCGGATTTGCTCTGTTATCTGCTCCGGTGACCAACGACCGATTTTAGCCTGCCAGCCCTGATGATCCCAGGCGTGCAGCCCGACTTCATGTCCGGCGTCCAGCGTTTGTTTCATCAGGTCGCCGAGATCACGGGCGATTTTTTTACCCGGCCACGCAGTGCCTGCCAGTAAAATATCAAGACCGTAAAGTGAAGCGGCATTGGAACGCAGCATTTTCCACAGAAATTTGGGACGCAAAAGGCGCCACAAGTGGCGCCCCATATTATCCGGCCCGACGCTGAAGAAAAAACTGGCTTTAATATCGTGCTGTGCAAATACTTTCAGTAACTGCGGCACACCTTCTTGTGTGCCGCGGTAAGTATCAACATCAACCCGCAGGCCGGTGTTCTTCATTACTCATCGTTCTCCAGTTCTTCAAATGCACCGCGCAGGAAGAAATCAAGTGTCTCTTCCACTGTCTGGCGGGTATCGATAGTCGGTGTCCAGTTCAGTAAACGCTCAGCGTTTTTAATGCTTGGTTTACGGTGCTCAACATCCTGATAGCCTTTACCGTAGTAAGTGCTGCTCTCGATTTTTTTGAAGCCGGCAAACGGCGGGAAATTGCCGCGCAACGGATGTTTTTCAAAGCAATCCAGCAGCATTTCTGCTAATTCACGGATACTTGCTTCATTAACCGGGTTACCGATATTGATAATCTGGCCATCACACTTGCCGTCACGGTTTTCGATAATGCGGAACAGTGCTTCGATACCGTCATGGATATCGGTAAAGCAACGTTTCTGCTCACCACCGTCAACCAGTTTGATCGGCGAACCTTCGACCAGGTTCAGGATAAGCTGGGTGATAGCACGCGAGCTGCCGATACGCGCAGAGTTCAGGCTGTCAAGACGCGGGCCCATCCAGTTAAACGGACGGAACAGGGTGAATTTCAGCCCTTCTTTTGCGCCGTATGCCCAGATAACACGGTCAAGCAACTGTTTGGAAACAGAATAAATCCAGCGCTGTTTGTTGATAGGGCCGACGATCAGACGGGAGTTATCTTCATCAAACTCTTTGTCGTCACACATGCCGTACACTTCAGACGTGGACGGGAAAATAATCCGTTTGTTGTATTTCGCACAGTAACGGACAACTTTCAGGTTTTCTTCGAAATCCAGTTCGAATACACGCAGCGGGTTGCGGGTATATTCGATTGGTGTGGCAATCGCCACCAGCGGCAGGATCACGTCACATTTTTTGATGTGATACTCAATCCACTCAGTGTGGATGCTGACATCACCTTCAATAAAGTGGAAACGCGGATCGCCGATAAAACGGTCAATAGCGGAGGCGCTGATATCCATACCATAGATATCATAGTTACCGTCTTCCAGCAGACGCTCTGTCAGGTGGTTACCGATAAACCCGTTAACCCCCAGGATCAGGACACGTTTACGGCGGGAAACCTGTGCAGTGGCTTTCGGACCGACGCGGACATCAGTCACGATACCCATTTCAAGCGCCAGACGGGAGCCCTGAACATACAGACCTGACTCACCCTGTCCGCTGACAATTTCCAGCGCACCTTCGCCACAGGCGATAGTCAGTGGTTCGGTCGCAATAACCGTACCGGGACGCTTGCCTTTGTTGTCAGCCAGTACACGGCTGCGCCAGATAATCATCTTACGCTCACCCAGGAAGGTGAATGCACCCGGGTACGGCTCAGTAACAGCACGGACCAGGTTATGGATTTGTGCAGCCGGCTTTTCCCATTCAATCAGACCATCGTCCGCACAACGGCGTCCGAAATAGCTTGCCTGAGATTCATCCTGAGCGGTTGCTTTATAAGAACCGGCTTCAATCAGCGGTAATGTTTTATTCAGCAGAATTTCAGCGGCTTCGCGGACTTTACCGTGAATAATCAGAGACGTATCGTTTTCACCGATAGTGACTTTTTCCTGCGCCACGATATCACCGGCATCGGCTTTTGTGACCATTTTGTGCAGTGTCACGCCTGTTTCGGTTTCGCCGTTCAGTACCGCCCAGTTGATAGGCGCGCGACCGCGATATTTCGGTAACAGTGAACCATGCAGGTTAAATGCGCCTTTCGGTGCCAGGTTCAGAATATCTTCACTCAGCATATCACGGTAATAGAAAGAGAAAATCACATCCGGTTTCAGTTCACGGATACGCTCAACCCACAGCGGATGATTAACATTTTCAGGGGCATAAACCGGCAATTCCATGTCTGCGCTGACGCGGGCAACCGATGAAAAGAAATGGTTTTCACCCGGATCGTCGGTATGAGTGAAGACGGCCTGAATATCATAGCCTGCTTTTTTCAGGGCTTTCAATCCGGCACAACCAATATCATGGTAGGCAAATACGATTGCTTTCATTAGTTTTTTTCCTGAGTTTCAGTTTCACGGGTCTCTTTCGCCGCAGCGCCGACCACTTTTTGAATAAAATACCGGGGACGTGCGCGGACATCGTTATAGATCCGCCCGATGTATTCACCGAGCATTCCCATCGCGACAAACTGCGCGCCGATAAACATAAATAAGATAGCAAACAGGGTAAAGACCCCTTCTGCCGCCCACAATGAGCCGAAAGCCACCCGCAGGATAATCAGTAACAGCGCCAGCAGAAAACCGGAGGCGGCAATAATACTGCCCGCAATACTTAATAAGCGCAGCGGTGCGGTGGTCAGACAGGTCAGCAGGTCGTACATCAGATTGATCAGTTTCAGAAAACTGTATTTTGAATCACCAAATTCGCGCTCGGCGTGGGTGACATCAATTTCAATCGTTTTGCGGGCAAAGGTGTTTGCAAGAATAGGGATAAAGGTGCTGCGCTCATGGCACTGCAACATGGCATCAATAATATGGCGGCGGTAAGCACGCAGCATACAGCCGTAGTCGCCCATAGAGCTGCCGGTCGCAGAAATAATCATTTTATTGATCATTTTGGATGCTGTTTTGCGAAACCAGGAGTCCTGACGGTTAGCCCGGCGTGTACCGACCACGTCATAACCCTCTTCCGCCTTTTCGACCAGGCGCGGGATCTCTTCCGGCGGGTTCTGTAAATCCGCATCCATGGTGATCACCAGATCGCCATCTGCCTGATTAAACCCCGCCATAATCGCGGAATGCTGCCCGTAGTTCCGGTTCAGTAACACGGCAACCACATGATTTTCAGGGATTTCAGCCGCCTGCGTCAGCATTTCGGCTGAACGGTCACGGCTGCCGTCATCCACCAGCACAATTTCATACGACTGTGTCAGTGACTGACACGCCCTGATGGTGCGCTCCAGTAACTGAGGCAGGCTTTCTTCCTCGTTATAAACCGGAATGACCACTGACACTTTTTTAATTTCGTTAAAAGACACTTATTTCTGCTCCGCAAGAATTTCTCTGATTGCGTCTGTCACACGGGTAACATCACTGTCCTGCATATCCGGGAAGAACGGCAGCGAACATAATGTCGCTGTATTCCACTCCGAATGGGGCAACGATAATGACGGATACCGTTCCCGGTAATATTTCTGGGTATGAGCGGCACGAAAATGAAGCCCGGTCCCGATATTGACCGCCTTTAACTGCTCCATAAAGGTATCACGGTCGATGCCGCATACCGTTTTATCCACACGGATCATCAAAAGATGATTCGCATGCAGATGCGGGTAATCCGGTACAGCCAGCAATGCAACCGGCAGCCCTTTCAGGGCTTCATGGTACAGTTTCGCTAACTGTGCACGGCGCGCGTTCAGTTCATCCATCCGGCTCAGCTGCACCACCGCGATGGCTGCATGAATATCGGACAGATTATATTTGAACCCCGGCTCAACAACTTCCGCCTGCGGTTTACGCCCCTGCATCTGACGGTCAAAAGCATCCACACCTAAGCCGTGGAATTTAAGACAACGGATACGCTGTGCAAGTTCATCGTTATCTGTTGCAATTAATCCGCCTTCTGCGCAAGTGACGTTTTTGATGGCATGAAAGGAGAAAATGGCCGTGCCTTTCTCACCAATCCACTCGTCTTTATAACGGGTGCCGACAGCATGTGCCGCATCTTCCAGCAGGAAGATGTTGTGTTCTGAGGCGATAGCGCGCAGCGCGTCCAGGTCACACGGAGCACCGGCGTAATGGACAGGAATAATCACTTTGGTTTTCGGGGTGATTGCCGCCCGGACAGCATCCGGCGAAATCATCAGTGTGTCACGGTCGACATCAATCATGACCGGCACCGCACCCAGCAGCTCAATCATATTGAGAGTGGACACCCAGGTCTGTGAAGGCGTAATCACTTCATCACCCGGACCCACACCCAGCGCCATCAGTGCAACATGCATACCCGCTGTTGCCGACGCCAGTGCAATGGCGTGTTTACATCCAAAGCGCTGACAGAAATCGGTTTCCAACTGATGATTTTGCGGGCCGGTGGTTATCCAGCCGGAGCGCAGCACCTTTTCAACAGCAGCTATTTCTGACTCCCCGATAGCAGGCCGGGAAAACGGAAGAAATTCAAGCATAAGTGCGCCCTAATAAGAAACAGAATTGGTGATTATATCCTGAATTGATTCAATTGACGTTCAACATCAACTCTGTGTTTAAACAATCCTTAATCTTTATGGCAAATTAAGAATAGCAAATAAGGCAGACAGCATAACAAAAAAATTGCGCTAATGTTGATGCCAATCCGTTATTTGCCAATGGGTTTCTTGTGTAGGTCTGATACTTTTTATGTCAGATTGAAAAAGGTCGCTCAAAATATCTTCAGTCATCACCTTTTTCGTTTCACCTGCCGCCAGTAGCTGACCCGCTTTCAGTAATACCACCGCATCCGCATTGATATAACTGTGGTTTAAATCATGACCGCTGGTAATAATAGTGCCCTGTAGCTGACAAAACCGGGCTATCCATTTATCCAGTATCGCCTGCTGGGTAATATCCAGGTGATTGCGGGGTTCATCCAATAACAGATATTTACCGTTCAGATTATCACCGCTCCATAATTGCAGAAATGACGCGGCAATTTTAACCCGCTGCCATTCACCACCGGATAACCGGGTTAATACGCGGGACAATAACGGTGCTAACTGAAAATCATCACAAAGCGGATAAATAATAGCGGTATTTTCCTGCTGCGGTGGCATATAAAGCTGTAAATACTGAAACACCGTCATTACCGGGATGCTGTCTGTAAGCTGAGTCAGATACCCGCGAAAATTGGCCTGCTGCCGTTTGGGGATTGTCTGTAAATTTTTACCGTAATAACACACCTCTCCCTGATAACGCGCGATACCGGCAAGTGCTGCCAGTAAGGTGCTTTTCCCGGAGCCGTTCGGTCCCAGCAGATGCACCTGCTGTCCGGCAAAAAATTCCAGATGATCACACGAAAGGCGCTGCCCCATCCGCAGCTGACTGACTGATAACAAAGGTGCATCCATCAGCGCCGCCCTCCGTGATGCCGCGTAAGCAGATAAATAAAGGCCGGTGCACCGATAGTGGCGGTCACCACTCCGATAGGAATTTCCGCGTTAGCTAAAATAAGACGTGAGCACAAATCAGCCAGCAGCATACTGAGCGCACCAAACAGCCCGCAAGCCGGAAGCAGTGTTCTGTGATCAGTAATACCCGTCAGACGCAGCATGTGCGGAATAATAAGCCCGATAAAGCTTATCGCGCCGGCTATCGCCACACTCAGCCCGATTAATAACCCGACGGCGATAATAAACACATTACGCCAGCGATGGGCGGACACGCCGAGTTGCAGGGCGCTGACCTCGCCGAGTGCCAGATAATTGAGAACCGGCGCCTGCCACAGCAACCAGAGCGCCACAACCGCAAGCGCTGCCAGTAACGGACTGAGCCGCCAGTCAGCCCCGGAAAAACTGCCCATCATCCAGTACATCAGTTGGCGCAAATCCAGGCTGGTGCTGAAATACACCATCCAGGTCATAAATGCCCCGCAGATAACGCCGAGCGCTACCCCCACCAGCAGCAACTGGCTGTTAGTCAGACGGCGGAAATGGGCGAAATACAATAAAATCAGTGTCAATAATGTTGCACCGATGACCGCGCCGGTACCCAGTACCCACAACGGCGGCATTCCTTTGAAAAACAATACGATGAAAACAACAAAGACCCCGGCACCATTACTGACGCCCAGCAGACCCGGTTCCGCCAGCGGGTTTTCAAAAATCGCCTGCATAACGGCCCCCGCCATCGCCAGGCTTGCACCCACAGCAATCACCGCCAGCACCCGGGGAAAACGCAGTTCCCAGACAAATAACTGTGCGGTTTCCGTCAGCCACTCGTCCGGCAGGATCCACATTTCACCTGCGCATAATGAAACGGCAGTCATGATGAGTAATGCAGCAGAGAGGAAAATAATACGGTGCATATCCCGCTTTTGCCCGGATTGCACTAACTGTGTGATGGGGTTGTGAGTACTCATGAGGTCCCTGTCATTATGTAAGACGGGAAATAGTATACCTGTACTGATGTAACGTTACTGTCTGACAAACCACAGAAAAGAAAACGACCTCATAAGAGGTCGTTTCAGGTCTTACTCTTTCGGTGTCGATTTCTCGACCTTGGCCTTCAATTTCTGCCCCGGACGGAAAGTGACAACTCTGCGTGCCGTGATAGGAATATCTTCACCCGTCTTAGGGTTGCGGCCCGGACGCTGATTTTTGTCCCGCAGATCAAAGTTTCCGAAACCGGATAATTTTACCTGCTCGCCATTCTCAAGAGAACGACGTACTTCTTCAAAAAACAGTTCTACCAGATCCTTCGCATCGCGTTTGCTGAGATCCAGCGTTTCCGACAAATTTTCTGACATTTCAGCTTTAGTAAGCGCCATAGGTTTAGTCCCTCAAGGATGCTTTAAATCGCTGTTGCAACGCGGCAACACATTTGTTTACGGTTGCTGCAATTTCATCTTCTTCAAGTGTACGTTCAGTATCCTGTAACGTCAGGCTTATCGCCAGGCTCTTGTAGCCTTCGGCAACGCCCTTACCGTAGTACACGTCAAATAAGTTTATGCCAACTAACTGATTTACGCCAACTTTTTTACATTCATTCAGAATGTCTTCTGCGGCGACACTTTCCGGCACAACGATGGCGATATCCCGGCGGTTTGCAGGGAAGCGTGAAATTGCTTCAGCCTCTGGAATAATACGGTCTGACAGTGCGTCCCAGCGGATTTCAAAGACAACCGTACGGCCGTTGAGATCCAGTTTTTTCTCCAGTTCAGGATGAACCACACCAATGTAGCCGATATGCTCACCTTCCAGATAAATCTCAGCACCTTGTCCCGGATGGAGGGCCGGATTCGTCGTTGCTTTAAACGATACACGATCTAATTTGCCAGTCAATTCTAAAATGGTTTCCAGATCACCTTTTAAATCATAAAAATCAACGACCTGTTTTTCCAATGACCAGTGTTCATCATTCCGGTTACCCGCAACAACCCCGCCCAGCATGGTTTCCTGACGGATCCCGAGGTCTGCCTGCGTATCAGGAACGAAGCGCAACCCTGATTCAAAAAGGCGTACACGATTTTGCTGACGGTTCTGGTTGTAAACAACGGTGCTCAGCAGACCCGGTAATAATGACAGGCGCATCGCTGACATATCCACAGAAATCGGATTAGGCAGAATAATGGCGTCCTGGCCGGGATGCAGCAGTGCCTGGATTTTAGGATCCACGAAACTATACGTAATCGCTTCCTGAAAACCCCGGTCAACTAACAGTGTTCTTACCCGTTTCAGCGGAAGATGCGCTTCATGACGTGATGTCATGATGAGATCTGCACGTAACGGAACATCCGGAATATTGTTATAGCCGTAAATACGGGCAATTTCTTCAACCAGATCTTCTTCGATTTCCATATCGAAACGCCAACCCGGAGCAACCACCTTCCACTGATCCTGTCCGGCATCCACATCACACCCTAAGCGCGTCAGAATGTCTGTGACCTGTGCATCATCCACATGATGACCAATCAGCTGATCCAGTTTATGACGGGTCAGTATGATAGTCGCCACTTCCGGTAAATCAGCTTTTGATACCACTTCAATGATTTCACCCGGCTCACCACCGCAAATCTCAAGGATCAAGCGGGTGGTACGCTCTGCCGCCATATGCTGCAATTGCGGGTCAACGCCGCGTTCAAAGCGGTGTGAGGCATCCGTATGCAAACCATACTGACGGGCACGGCCGGTTATCGCCAGCGGATTAAAAAATGCCGTTTCCAGCAGAATATTTTTTGTCTGTGCAGACACACCTGAGTGCTCACCGCCAAAAATACCCGCCATGCCTAATGCACCACGGTTGTCCGCAATGACCAGGATATTATCTGTCAGTGTAATTTCGTTGCCGTCCAGCAGGGTCAGTTTCTCGCCCTGCTCTGCCATACGGACGATCATTTCGCCATCCAGCGTATCCAGGTCGTACGCATGTTGCGGCTGACCGAGCTCCAGCAGAACATAGTTGGTGATATCCACGACAGGATCAATAGAGCGTACGCCGCCACGGCGCAATTTTTCCGCCATCCACAGCGGCGTTTTTGCTGTGACATCCACATTTTTGATAACACGACCCAGAAAACGCGGGCACGCCTTTGGCGCATCAACACGGATCGGGAAGGAATCTTTATGGACAGCCGCAACCGGTGTCATATCCGGTGCCTGATAATCCATTTTATTAATAACCGCGACATCGCGCGCCACACCACGAATGCTCAGGCAATCCGCACGGTTTGGCGTAATGCTGATGTCAATCGCCGTATCATCAAGTTTCATGTACGCGCGCAGATCTGTTCCCACAGGAGCATCTGCCGGTAACTCAATAATACCGTCGTGGTCAGTACTGATCCCCAGCTCAGAAAATGAGCAGAGCATGCCTTCTGACGGCTCACCGCGTAATTTGGCGGCTTTAATTTTAAAGTCACCCGGTAACACCGCGCCGACGGTTGCTACCGCCACACGCAGTCCTTTACGGCAATTTGGCGCACCACAAACGATATCCAGCAGGCGGTCGCCCCCGGTATTCACTTTTGTGACACGCAGTTTGTCTGCATTCGGATGCTGACCACATTCAACCACTTCACCGACGACAACGCCGTGAAACTGACCGGCAACGGTTTCAACACCGTCAACTTCCAGGCCTGCCATGGTAATCTGATCGGATAATGCATCACTGCTGATCGCCGGATTTACCCATTCGCGTAACCAGAGTTCACTGAATTTCATGAGAAAGTCCCGCCTTATTTGAATTGCTTGAGGAAACGAAGGTCATTTTCGAAGAACGCACGTAAATCACTCACGCCGTAGCGCAGCATGGTTAAGCGCTCCATTCCCATACCAAAGGCGAAACCGGAGTAAATATCAGGATCAATACCGACATTGCGTAAAACGTTAGGATGCACCATCCCGCAGCCCAGAACTTCCAGCCATTTGCCGTTTTTACCCATAACATCCACTTCCGCCGATGGCTCGGTGAACGGGAAGTAAGACGGACGGAAACGAACCTGCATTTCTTCTTCAAAGAAATGATTCAGAAAATCATGCAGTGTACCTTTCAGATTGGTGAAGCTGATATTGGTATCAATAATCAGGCCTTCGGTCTGATGGAACATCGGGGTATGTGTCTGGTCGTAGTCATTACGGTAAACGCGGCCCGGCGCAATAATGCGGATTGGCGGCTGTTTATCTTTCATGGTACGGATTTGCACGCCGGAGGTCTGGGTGCGTAACAGACGTTTGGCATCAAACCAGAAGGTATCGTGATCAGCACGCGCCGGATGGTGCGCCGGAATATTCAGTGCATCAAAGTTATGATAGTCATCTTCAATTTCAGGACCGGACTCCACAGAAAAGCCCAGTTCGCCGAAAAAGGCTTCAATACGTTCGATGGTACGGGTTACCGGATGTAATCCGCCGTTTTCCATACGACGTCCCGGTAAAGAGACATCAATCCGTTCAGCAGAAAGACGTGCATTCAGTGCTGCTGATTCCAGAGAATCTTTACGGGTGTTCAAGGCTGTCTGGACTTCCAGTTTAGCCTCGTTAATCACAGCACCCGCAGCAGGACGATCTTCCGGCGGCAGATCCCGCAGCGATTGCATCTGTAGTGTTAAATGCCCTTTCTTACCCAGGTATTCAACACGCACCGATTCCAGCGCTGCAACATCTTTTGCCTCTTCGACGGCTGCTTTTGCCTGAGCAACCAGTTCAGCGAGATGTGGCATGTTTTCCTATTCCTCTGACCCTGTGGTCTTAAATTGTGACGATAGTCGCTGCCGGTATTTTTTATAACATTTCACATTGGCAGGACCATAAAACAAAAAAGCCTCCAAACTGGAGGCTTACGGCGTTACTTTTCGTTTCTTTTCTACGCGTAAAACCCCCGAAATTCAGGCGCTAAAGTAAAAAAAAGAAACGGAAAGAAACGAGTGTGTTCATTTTTTCAACCATTTTGGGTTAATGAGTTATATCCTGTAATACTACGCGAAAATTCAGCAGAGATACAACGACAAATTATTCATTTTGAAGATTTTTTTGCCAGACAGCAAAAGAGGGAGCAAGCTCCCTCTTTTGTCTGAACAATTACGCCAGAGCGCCTTTTGCTTTTTCGACCAGTGCAGCGAATGCCACTTTATCGAATACAGCGATATCGGCTAAAATCTTACGATCGATTTCGATGGATGCCTTTTTCAGACCGTTAATGAAACGGCTGTAAGACAGACCATTCTGACGAGCTGCTGCGTTGATACGTGCGATCCACAGCTGACGGAACTGACGCTTACGCTGACGACGGTCACGGTAAGCATACTGTCCGGCTTTGATTACAGCCTGGAATGCAACACGATAAACGCGCGAACGGGCACCGTAGTAACCTTTCGCTTGTTTCAGAATTTTTTTTGTGCCGTGCGCGGGCAACAACACCACGTTTTACGCGAGCCATACTAATCTCCTAAGTCTTAAACTATTCTAAAAACTTGCTTATGCGTATGGCAGGCAAGCAATAACTAAACCCAGATCCCCTTTGGAGACCATACCCTTTGCACGCAAATGGCGTTTACGCTTAGTTGATTTTTTAGTCAGAATATGACGGAGGTTAGCATGCTTACGCTTAAAACCACCTTTGGCGGTTTTTTTGAAGCGCTTCGCTGCACCACGTACAGTTTTAATCTTTGGCATTTTAATATCCACTTCGCATTGTTAAAAAACGAATTAGCCTGGCGAATAAGTACCGGGGTTGCCCCCGGCGCTTATTACTTGTTATTGCCCGACTATTTCTTCTTAGGCGCAAGCACCATGATCATCTGACGACCTTCGATTCGTGATGGAAACGATTCGACGGACGCGATTTCACTCAGATCGTCTTTAACACGGTTAAGTACTTCAAGACCGATCTGCTGGTGCGCCATTTCACGACCACGGAACCGCAGTGTGATTTTGGCTTTGTCACCATCTTCAAGAAAACGAATCAGGTTGCGTAGTTTGACCTGATAGTCGCCTTCATCTGTACCAGGACGGAATTTAATTTCCTTGACCTGAATAACTTTTTGTTTCTTTTTCTGTTCTTTTGTCGATTTGCTCTTTTCGTAGAGGAATTTGCCGTAATCCATAATCCGACAAACCGGCGGCTCGGCATTAGGACTGATTTCAACTAAATCAACCCCTGCTTCCTCGGCTTTCTCAAGAGCTTCTTTAAGGCTGACAATACCAAGTTGTTCGCCTTCCAAGCCAGTCAAACGTAATTCAGTGACACGAATCTCCGAGTTGATACGGTTCGGACGTGCCGTTTGGATTCTTTTTCCGCCTTTAATACTTTATTCCTCCAGTTGATCAAGACTGCGACTGCGAATTTCTTCAAGCAGTTTTTCTTTAAATTCTTTTACATCGAAGCTGCCAAGGTCGTTACCGCGGCGCGTACGAACAGACACTTTGCCTGATTCAACTTCTTTATCACCGCAGACCAGCATGTAAGGAACACGACGTAATGTGTGTTCACGAATTTTAAAGCCAATCTTCTCATTTCTCAAGTCTGCTTTTGCACGGATACCGGCATCTTGCAACTCTTTGACTAATTTTTGAACATAATCCGCTTGTGAATCAGTGATATTCATCACTACAACCTGATTCGGCGCTAACCATGTCGGGAAGAAACCCGCTGTTTCTTCAGTCAGGATACCAATGAAACGTTCCATTGAACCTAAAATTGCGCGGTGAATCATTACCGGGGTAAGGCGTTCATTGTTTTCAGCAACATACGTTGCACCTAAACGAGCCGGTAGTGAAAAATCGAGCTGCACTGTACCACATTGCCATGCACGATCCAAACAATCATACAAAGTAAATTCAATTTTCGGACCGTAAAACGCACCTTCGCCCGGCAGGTATTCAAATTCAATACCATTTTTCTCCAGCGCGCTGGCAAGATCTGCCTCAGCTTTATCCCACTGAACATCTGTACCGATACGTTTTTCAGGACGGGTGGACAGTTTCACCACAATCTTTTTGAAACCGAAAGTGGAGTATATGTCATACACCATACGGATACAGGAGCGGACTTCATCCATTACCTGCTCTTCGGTACAGAAGATATGTGCATCATCCTGCGTAAAGCCGCGGACGCGCATCAGACCATGTAACGCACCGGATGATTCATTACGGTGGCAGCTACCGAACTCAGCCATACGCAGCGGCAGATCACGGTATGAACGCAGACCCTGATTAAAGATCTGGATATGACCCGGGCAGTTCATCGGCTTAATGCAATATTCACGATTTTCAGAAGAAGTAGTGAACATGTGCTCTTTATAGTTTTCCCAGTGTCCTGTTTTTTCCCACAGAACGCGATCCATCATAAACGGACCTTTCACTTCCTGGTAATCATATTCTTTGAGTTTCACACGGACAAACACTTCCAGCTCACGGAAAATCGTCCAGCCATCGTTATGCCAGAACGCCATACCCGGCGCTTCTTCCTGCATATGATACAGGTCAAGCTGTTTACCGATTTTGCGGTGGTCGCGTTTTGCTGCTTCTTCCAGACGTTGCAAATAGGCCGCTAACTGTTTTTTATCGCCCCATGCTGTCCCGTAAATACGTTGCAGCATTTTATTGTCACTGTTGCCGCGCCAGTAAGCACCCGCCACTTTCTGTAATTTGAAGTGATGGCAAAAGCGCATGTTCGGTACGTGCGGACCACGGCACATATCGATATATTCTTCATGATGATATAATGCAGGTTGCTGATCCTGAGGAATATTTTCATCCAGGATTTCAACTTTGTAATCTTCGCCGCGGGAAACAAATATATCGCGGGCTTCACGCCAGCTGACGCGCTTTTTGACCACGTCATACTCTTTTTTGGCGAGCTCCGCCATCCGTTGTTCGAGTTTCTCTAAATCTTCCTGAGTCAGGGAGTGTTCGAGATCAACGTCATAATAGAAACCGTTGTCGATTACCGGACCAATTGCCATCCGGGTATCCGGCCACAATTGTTTGATGGCGTGACCTAACAGGTGCGCGCAGGAATGTCGGATAATGTCCAGACCGTCATCGTCTTTGGCGGTAATAATGGCTAAGCTGGCATCGTGTTCAATCAGGTCACAGGCATCAACCAGTGTGCCGTTAACACGACCCGCGATACAGGCTTTCGCCAGACCGGCACCGATATCGTTAGCAACATCAAGGACAGAAACAGAGTGATTAAATTGGCGCTGACTGCCGTCAGGAAGAGTAATTACAGGCATTTTAAATCCTTATCTACAGTGGTGACCCATACGTAAGATCACATATAGAAATCTCATTTATTTGATTTAACTTTCAGTACGTTACCGGAAATTTCTTGCGTACATTGCAAGCTGGGTCACATCGGTAAATATCCATTTACCGGGCGCCCTTGCCGGAACTCAATATTGATACTATCACAGCAATTACGGATTAATAGATTTATCTGGCTATGTCACTGAAAAGGTGGATGGCGTCACAAACTGAGCTGTATTTATGAACATTTCATGGCGAAACAACCGGCTAACGACAAAACCCGCCGGAGCGGGTTTCATTTATACCGGATATACAGGAAATCGGTTATTTTGTGGCAGGAAGAACCAGGTCATCATCCGGCAACTCACTGAAATTTTTCAGTTCATTTTTAAAATTGACGACTTTATCCTGCCCGGCACACTCTGTATCCTTCAGCCAGTCACAAGATTTATCCAACTTTTTATCGTCAATACCCAGCCACTGACTCAGTAACGGCAGCATAGATAATCCGCTGCGGAAATGGTTGATACGGGTTTGTGACTGAGCATCATACGCGGTGATAAAAAACGGTACCTGAAAGTTAGGTTTTACACTGTCACCATGTGTCACATTGGTGTTTTCTGTTCCTTTATCCACAAACATCAGCCCGTGGTCAGAAAAGTACGCCATCGTCCAGCGGCGGTTGTCTTTGCCCGCCATCTGTGCAATATCTGAGAGTAATTTATCTGTATTTTCAATGCTTTTCACATAACACGAAATATTGCGTGAACCGATAAATTTATCAAAATTCTCCGTCAGTCGACCACACGGCTGCGGGTGTGACCCATTCAGATGCACAACTATCAGCTGTTTTCCGGTGCTTTCTGCCAGTGCATCACGGACAAACGGCAGCAGCATCTCATCAGGGCCGCCTTTATCAGAACGGTTCGGTGCAACAAAATGCGCAAATCCCGCTTTTTTACCCATGATCCCCACAGGGGAGTCATAAATACCTTTCAGATGCTGATTCGAAATCCAGTAAGTATGAAAGCCGGCTTTATTTGCCAGCGCCACTAAATTATCATTCAGGTTAATCACTTTCCCTTCACGGACCGCCAGCGCATTTGTCAGTGACAGCGTTGTAGAGCCGGAAGCCGAAATATAATTATCAAAAAACACACCGTTCCGGCTGCTCATCCAAGGGGTATTAGGGTGATGAGTAAAACCAAATGCCTGCATAAAATCTTTACGGACACTTTCACCAATCACCAGAATATAGGTGTCATAGCCGGTATCACGCACAACCGGATCCCAGTGGTCACTGGTTTCAATCACTTTGGCGTAGCGCAGATTATCTTTACGGATTTGAGCATAGCTATTATAGCTGTCACGGAAAAACCGGATTTCCGGCAGACCTGATTTAAAAACAGAGGTAATACCTTCTGATTTTCCCTGAATATAATCTTTTGATGAAGACCAGAATGCACTGATAAAAAAGACAATGAACAGTGCCAGTCGCCAACTGCGTTTTTTCGGGGTACTCAGTAAGCACGCCACAACCGCAGAAACCGTCATCACCGCCAGATATAAATAGGTTTTTACCGGAAGCCCGGCAATATATTCAAGGGATTCATTATTATCCGTATACATCAGTGAACCGATAGCATTCACATCCGGATAGCCGTAGTTAAGACCCACTGCCCCGTAGATAAGCCCGACCAGCCAATAAATCACAATCAGCGCTATGTATAATGTTTTACTTAACGATAAACAAAAGACAAATAATGCAGCCGCACTCAAAACATAAATAAATTTATATTCATAGCCGAAGCACAGATGAAGAAGAGACAAAAAGAGAAATAACCCGGCCGTTGCAATCAGACTTTTTAGCGTGCTTTTTATTGTCATTTGAAATAATTCATATTCGTAACTAAAAATGAGGTCAGCATTATAGCGGGACTGATAACAGGATACGACAGCTTTTGCAGCCGGTAATGAATCCCCCCTGCATCTCATTGTGGTGTAACAGAATTATTATGTTAAGAATTGATACAATTTATCATTATTCATTCACCACCTGTAAAACGCTTTCCGCTATTATTCAGCCCGTAGTAGAGATAAGTGAACTTTTGGTATTACTCTTGCCCTGATCCTGAATCAGGGCTTTTTTTTATGTTTTTCGCTACGCTCTGTACCCAACATGTCATTACTGACCGTCAGTCTGACATTGCCAGAGCACTGTATGCGTTTTTGACTTTCCACAAATAGCGCGGAGCCTGCGGTGCCGGATGTTTGCGCCGGACATGCTCATAAAACTCATCCGGTGACAATGCATTGATTTTTGTAATTGCCAGTGCGCGGTTATTATCAAATGTGCGCAATAATGCACCGGCGCCGTTCACATAAGAGACAATGGTGGCGTAATTGAGTGTTTGCGGATTGGTAATACCGGCAAGGTGCTGATCACGGATAATACGGATATACGTTGTGCCGATATCAATGTTGGTTTGCGGATCAAGCAGGTCACGGGTTGATGGCTCGCCATTACGCCCTTTCATGCGGTAAGCATCACGCCCGGCAGTAGAGGCTTTAATCTGCATCAGACCGACAGCATTCGATTTACTGATAACATCAGGCCGGTAAGAGGATTCCACTTCAATAATAGCGCGGATCAGTGTTTCATCGATTTCATAACTATTGGATGCCTGGCGGATAAACTGATCAAAAGGTGTCGCCGGATAAACACTATTTCCGTCTCCCTGTGCAGGAAACAACGAAGCGTCATAATCAGCGGACGGTGTCTTATTTATCCAGCCGCCGGTACGGGTCTGTTTATTACTTCCTGAGCAACCCGCTATCAATAATGCTATTGCAATCACACTAACGGTTTTTTTTCACTGTGCTACCCTTTATCCGGCGTTCTTCTGGCGTAAAGAATACTGAAAATGCACAGAAACAAAAAGAAGTTTACTTAACTTTTACTTTCCCTGTGATTCATAGCATAGTGTGAAGCAATTCCCTTGAATGTTATAAAGATATTACAAAAGTGCCTGACAGCATCAAATGATATTGATAATCATTATCAATAAAGATATCCTTAGTTTTTGTCACACTTTAACCAGGCAGGCTGATACCATGAACAAAAAACAAAAGACCCCCTTTCCCGCTTCCCTGGCGCGCATATTGCGCCATTCTGTCCTGCTGCTCACACTGAGTGCCGTTAGCTGGTATGCCACTGCGGCGGATAAAAAGTTTAAAGTCGTCACCACCTTTACGATTATTCAGGATATGGCTCAGAATGTTGCCGGCGATGCTGCCATTGTGGAGTCCATCACAAAGGTGGGTGCAGAGATCCATGACTATCAGCCGACCCCGAAAGATATTATGCGCGCACAGGATGCAGATTTAATTTTGTGGAACGGGTTAAACCTGGAGCGCTGGTTCGAGCGTTTTTTTGAGAATTTACAGGATGTTCCGGCGGTGACAATCACGGATGGCATCAAACCTAATTCGATTCGTGGCGGCACCTATAACGGCAACCCTAACCCGCATGCCTGGATGTCCCCCGCTAACGCCCTTATCTACGTTGATAATATCCGGGCAGCCCTGGTGAAACACGATCCTGCAAATGCAGACACCTATAATAAAAATGCCGCCGCATATTCCGAAAAAATCAAAGCAATGGATGCGCCTCTGCGCGCCCGGCTGGCAAACATCCCTGAAAATCAGCGTTGGCTGGCAACCAGTGAAGGTGCTTTCAGTTACCTCGCCAATGATTACGGATTTCAGGAAGTGTATTTGTGGCCGATTAATGCCGAAGAACAAGGCACGCCACAACAGGTGCGCCATATCATTGATACTATAAAAAAATATTCAATTCCGGTGGTCTTCAGCGAAAGTACTATTTCTGACAAACCGGCAAAACAGGTTGCCAAAGAGACGGGTGCAAAATACGGCGGTGTGCTGTATGTGGATTCACTGTCAACCGCAGAGGGTCCTGTACCGACTTATATAGATTTACTTAATGTGACCGTAGATACGATTGCCAAAGGATTTAACCAATGAGTGAACTTGCCGGTAAACCACGATTAGTTGTCGATAATGCAACCGTCACTTACAACAATGGTCACACCGCTATTTATGATGCCAGTTTTACTATTGATGGCGGCTCTATCTGCGCCCTTGTCGGCATCAACGGCAGTGGTAAATCCACTCTGTTCAAAACGATTATGGGCCTGGTTACGCCGACACAAGGGCGGGTAACACTCAATGATGAGCCGGTACGCGCCGCTCTGAAAAAAAATATTATCGCCTACGTTCCGCAAACAGAAGAAGTGGACTGGAATTTTCCGGTGCTGGTTTCAGATGTGGTTATGATGGGGCGTTACGGCAAAATGGGCTTTCTGCGCATTCCCGGCAAAGCAGATAAAAAAGCGGTTGCCGATGCTATTGAACGCGTTGGTTTAACCGGTTTAAGTCACCGCCAGATTGGTGAGCTTTCCGGCGGACAGAAAAAACGGGTATTCCTTGCCCGCGCACTGGCGCAGGAGGGAAAAGTTCTTCTGCTGGATGAACCCTTTACCGGGGTGGATGTAAAAACTGAAAATGCCATTGTTGACCTGCTGCGCGCACTGCGTGAAGAGGGGCATCTGGTGCTGGTATCCACCCATAACCTCGGGAGTGTGCCGGAGTTTTGCGATCATGTGATCCTGATTAACCGGACAGTGCTGGACAGCGGTCCTACTGCCACCACCTTTACACAAAAAAACCTGGAAAAAACCTTTGGCGGCGTTCTGCGCCATATCAATCTTTCAGGATCAGATCTTCATGACGATGATGACCCACGCTCACTCACTGTTATCACCGATGATGAACGCGCCGCCGTCTTCTACGGTCATCAGGATAATCTGACTGTGCAGACCGGCACTAAGGATGAACAGCCATGATTGAGCTGTTACTTCAGCCGTTTGAATACAACTATATGGTGAAAGCCATCTGGGTCAGCGCAATTGTGGGAGCCGTCTGTGCTTTTCTCTCTGCTTACCTGATGCTGAAAGGCTGGTCGCTGATGGGTGATGCTCTCTCTCACTCGGTCGTTCCCGGTGTTGCGGGGGCTTATGCGCTCGGCTTTCCTTATTCAGTTGGTGCATTTTTCACCGGTATGCTGGCGGCTCTTTCTATGACATTTGTCCGCCACCTGACCCGGCTGCGGGAAGATGCGGTGATCGGATTTATTTTTTCCACCTTCTTTGCCGCCGGTCTGCTGATTGTCTCGCTGAACCCGACCTCCGTGAATGTGCAGACGATTATTATGGGCAATATCCTCGGGATCGCCGATACCGATATGTTGCAGGTGGAAATTATTATTGCGGTGTCATTCCTGGTACTGATGTTTATCTGGAAAGATTTACTGGTGGTCTTTTTTGATGAAACCCATGCCCGTTCTATCGGACTTAATCCATCAGCACTGAAAATTATCTTTTTTACCCTGCTCAGTGCCTGTACGGTTGCCGCCCTGCAAACTGTCGGCGCAATACTGGTTATCGCCATGGTCATCACGCCGGGTGCAACTGCGTACCTGTTAACTGATCAGTTTAAAAAATTACTGATAACCGCGGTCATTTTAGGTGCGGTCACCAGCAGCGTTGGTGCTTACCTGAGCTATTTTCTCAATGGTGCCACCGGTGGCATGATAGTCACGTTACAAACAATCGTATTCCTGCTCGCCTTTTTCTTCGCACCAAAACACGGCATGTTATCAACCCGCCGCCGCGCCCGTCGTGAATCCGCCGCGTTACGCCGGGAGGCAAAATTATGAGTGATTTTCTGACCTCACTGTTTATTGACCCTTTTGCATTTCCGTTTATGCAGCGGGCCATGTTTGCGGCGATCATCACGGGCGCTGTCTGTGCCGTGCTCTCCTGCTTTCTGGTGCTCAAAGGCTGGTCGCTGATGGGGGATGCTATCTCTCATGCCGTGTTACCGGGAATTGTCCTCGCCTTTGTTATGGGCATCCCGATTATTATCGGTGCCTTTGTTTCGGGTTTATTCTGTGCCTTTGCCACCGGATACCTGAAAGAACACAGCCGGATCAAAGAAGATACGGTTATGGGGATTGTTTTTTCCGGCATGTTTGCGCTCGGCCTGGTTCTGTTTACCCGGATAGATACCGATCAGCATCTGACGCACATCCTGTTCGGCAATATTCTCGGGATCACACAGGCAGAGCTGTACCAGACAATGATAATTGCCGGGCTGACCATGGTTGTGCTGATGATAAAATACAAAGATTTCATGCTCTACTGTTTCGATCCGAACCAGGCGCGTGTTATCGGCTTACCTGTCCGCCTGCTGCATTACGGGCTGCTGTCACTGCTGGCACTGACCATTGTTGCCGCACTGCAGGCAGTCGGAATAATCCTTGTGATCGCCATGCTTATCTCGCCCGGCATCATTGCTTTCCTGTTGTGCCGCAGTTTCGGCAAAATGATCATAGTCGCCATTGCTGTATCAGTCAGCTCAAGTTACATCGGAACAGTTGTCAGCTTTCATATCGATGGTGCAACCGGTGCCTGTATCGTTCTGGTTCAGGCGCTCTATTTTGTTATTGCCCTGATTTATAACCAGCTCCGGTTATCCGCACTCAAACATCACAAACAGATAGCCTGATAACCCTGTACAGTGGCTGTTCCACGGATGGAATAACCACTGTTGTCCGGGCTTCCCGCTTCATCATTTCTGTTCAGGGCTCTTCTGAAACTTCCCGCGTAAGTCTCTTTTTTCGCTACTTCCCTGTGATTGGTGTGCAATTTGTGTGAGACATCCGCTTTTTTTCTTTTATATTCCGGCTGTAGAATAAATGAACTGATTAACGGCTTAGTGAGGTGGCTCATGTGGCAAGCAGTGGGACGTATACTCAGTGAACACTTCGGTGAACATTCGTTCTCTGATAAAAAGCAACTCAATGGTGGTGAAATCCATCGTTCCTGGTATGCCTGTTATGGCGATCAGCCGGTTTTTATCAAATACAACCGGCGCGACATGTTACAGGTCTTTAAAACAGAAGCAGAACAACTGGATGCGCTGAGTCGCAGCCACACACTGAGCACACCTGCCGTTTATGGTGTCGGTTCAACAAAAGAACACAGTTTTCTGATTATGGAATACCTGCCGCTGAAGCCTTTTGATTCACACACCGCTTATGTCTTCGGACAACAACTGGCGCGTCTGCATCAATGGCATGAACAACCCCGCTACGGTTTTGATGAAGACAATCTGCTCGGGACTAACCCGCAGCCGAATGCCTGGGATAAAAAATGGGCCTCTTTCTTTGCTGAAAAGCGTATCGGCTGGCAATTACAGCTCGCCAAAGAAAAAGGCATTGTATATGGCGATATTGATACGATTGTTGACCGGGTACAAGAGCGCCTGACTAACCATCAGCCACAACCCTCCCTGCTTCACGGCGATTTATGGCCGGCAAACTGTGCCGCCGTCACTGACGGAAGAACGGTTGCGTTTGACCCCGCCTGTTACTGGGGTGATCGTGAATGTGATTTGGCAATGCTCACTTTTTTCCCTGAACTGCCTATGCAAATCCTCGACGGGTATCAGCAGGTGTGGCCACTCGACAGTGGCTTTTTAGACCGGCAGCCCCTCTATCAGCTCTATTATCAGCTTCACCGCAGCCACTTATTCGGCGACCGTTATTACCAGAGCGCACAGGATATTATTGATGATATTCTGGCCCGCTGAAATATTGTCCATCCGTTACATGACGGATATTACAGCGCATATTGTAGTGGACAGAATGTAGTGAACAAAAAAACGCCCCGGACATACTAATGCCGGGGCGTTTTTCTTTTTATACCCTTATTCATTCAAACTGCAGGTTCGTTGGATGCTTTCAGATAACCCGCCGGAATTACCAGTTAAGAAACTTAATTAAAAACCATGCAATCACGCCTATAAATACAGGGAGTACATACAACACAAAAATCTGACGGAAAATAGTGTGGTTCGGAATACGAATTTTGGCTTTTAAGTCCTCAAGTGTTTTTCCGCTCTCTCTGGCATTTTCAATAATGCTCTGATCTTCAATATTTTCCCGGATAAACTTCACCTGTCTTGACATGCGGATCCCGGATGCACTCAGCGCCAGACCAACAAACATCAGAATATAGATCAGTAAAAAGCTTAAATTATAACTCTCAGTTCCCAGTAATTTGTCCGGCGTAGGTGAGTTGCGCCAGAATACATTCAGGAACGGCGTATTAACCCGGATCATTTCAGTGACAACGTTAATAAAATCCCCGATAACGGCATTAATCTTGTCACTGGCAGTGCTTTGCTGATGCGCCAGCTTCAGTAAAGAGACTATGGTTGAAATCAGCGCAGGAATAAACACCACCCACCCTGCCACACGTTTAAACACTGCGAGCCAGCGAGCCTGTTGCAACGTCATTCGTTTTCCTCATTTTATCTTTTAACGCTAATGATAACGCAGAAAACGGGTGAAAATCATTAGCAATATTCCGACCTTTTATAATATACCCTTATTCATTCAAACTGCAGGCTCGTTGGCTGCATCCTGAATGACGTTGGGTATAGCGTAAATTATTAACTCATTTAATGAATTCTGCTGATCCACTTGTTACAATCACTGTGCGTTTTAATTCATTGATAATTATCAGGAGCATACGCTATGTCCTACAGGTTACCAATTCAGGCCGCTATTTTTGATATGGATGGCTTACTGATTGATTCCGAACCTTTTTGGTTACAAGGTGAAGAGCAGGTTTTCAGCAGTCTGGGGCTGGATATGTCCCTGCGGGATAAACTACCTGACTTACTGGGGCTGCGTATCGATCAGGTCGTGGAATTATGGTATCACGCATCCCCGTGGCAGGGTCCGGACAAACAGGAAGTCACACAGCGAATTATTGATACCACTATTGCTATGGTGGAAAAAGAGCGCCCGCTGCTGCCGGGTGTGGAGCACGCACTGACACTGTGCCGGTCTGCCGGTCTGAAAATTGCGCTGGCGTCTGCTTCCCCGCTCTACATGCTGGAATCTGTGCTGGACATGTTTAACATCCGTGACTATTTTGATGCGGTCGTCTCTGCCGGTGATTTACCTTACAGCAAGCCACACCCGCAGGTTTATCTGAATGCCGCGCAGGCACTCGGTGTGAAACCGGTACAATGTGTTTCACTGGAAGATTCCGTCAATGGCATGATTTCCTGCAAAGCCGCGCGTATGCGCTCTGTTGTCATACCGGCAAAAGAAAATGCAGCCGATCCGCGCTGGTCACTGGCAGATTATAAGCTTGCTTCCCTGAATGAGCTGACAGCGGACATGATCCGTTAAACCTCCCGGCGGCAGGGATCCCCTGCCGTTTGAATGAATAAGGGTATAGTCGAATATTCCATACTTATCCATTAATAAATAAGCATTTTCTTTTTTACCCTCTGGTCGAACGCATCAAAAAACTTTATACTGCGCCACTGTATAAATAAACACCTGAGTATTTACCCGGTATTGATTGCGTCATGACGGCTGAAGGTCACCTGTTTTTTTTCTGTCGCCTCTATAGTGATGGTTCATCAGCTCCAGATTTCGCCTGAAATTACTCAGGGGGACTGGCTGCATCTGATCCCCGGCGCGCTTGCCGGTGCATTACTGCCGGATATCGACCACCCTAAATCGATGCTCGGTCAATGGGTACGGTTTATTTCAGTACCCGTGTCCCGCTTATGCGGTCACCGTGGCTTTACGCACAGTCTGCTGGCTATCCTGACCGGCATTTTTTTTATTCCATACCCGGCTGCCTGCCGGATGGGCTGTTCCTGCCGATTTTTACCAGGCGGTGATTGTCGGTTATCTCAGTCACCTGGTGGCGGATATGCTGACAACCGCAGGTATTCCGCTGTTATGGCCCATCCGCTGGCGTTTTTGTATTCCGGTTCTGGGCAGTAAAGGTAACAAGCGGGCTGAACGCAGTGTTGCCTTTTTTTGTATTGCTGGCCGCGTTTTATCTTCCTGCTCACTGGGAAAGCTGGTGGGGGCAGTTGTGGGATCTTATCCTTACCCAATTACCTATATAGTTATAATAAAATTAATTAATATAAAATATTGATATAAAAATGATCCGTTAAGTGACTGTTTCAACTAAATCAATCCCTTTGATCTACAATAAAGATATAAATAATTCAGATTAATTATAAGTACGACTGAAAAACTCCTGTTAATCTATAACGCATCATTTACAGTTTTAGCATTTGTATAACTGTATACGATTCAGCTAACAAACTATAACAACAATACCCTCAGGTATCGGAGTCCGGGATGAATTTTCCACTAATCAGCAATCTTGTCATATTCGTTGTCCTTCTGCTGGTGCTTATGAAGCTGTGCAGCAATAAGGACTGGAGTCTCTCCAAAAAAGTACTTACCGGTCTGGTTATCGGTGTGCTGTTCGGCCTCGGGCTGAATGCATTCTATGGTGCGGGTACCGCACCGATACAACAGGCATTGCCGTGGTTTGATATAGTCGGTAACGGCTATGTGAAACTGTTACAGATGGTCATTATGCCTCTGGTCTTCGCCTCTATCCTCAGTGCGGTTGCCCGCCTGCATCAGGCGTCTTCTCTGGGAAAAATCAGTGTGCTGACAATCGGCACACTGTTGATTACCACCGCGATCGCCGCCTTAATTGCTATCCTGGTTACCCTCGCCTTCGGTTTAACCGCTGACGGACTGGTTCAGGGTGTCAAAGAAACAGCACGCATCGCGCAGCTGGAGTCACAGTACGCGGGCAAAGTGTCTGACCTGACGCTGCCGCAGCTGATCCTCTCCTTCATCCCTAAAAATCCGTTTGCTGACCTGACCGGCGCAAACCCGACCTCTATTATCAGCGTGGTGATCTTTGCCGCCTTTATGGGTGTTGCTGCCCTCCAGCTGATTAAAGATAATGAAGAGCGCGGCGCGAAAGTGCTGAGCGCAATTGATATTCTTCAGGCATGGGTAATGAAGCTGGTTCGTCTGGTGATGCGTTTTACGCCTTATGGTGTATTTGCATTGATGACCAAAGTGGTTGCCGGTTCAAACATTCAGGACATCATTAAATTAGGCACATTTGTTGTTGCCTCTTATATTGCCATTCTGCTGATGTTTGTTGTTCACGGGTTGATTGTCGGGGTTGCCGGGATTAATCCGCTGCGCTTCTTCCGTAAGATTGCACCGGTACTGACGTTTGCATTTACCAGCCGTTCAAGTGCCGCCAGTATTCCGCTGAGTGTGGAAGCACAAACCCGCCGTCTCGGTATTCCGGACTCTATCGCCGGGTTTGCCGCCTCCTTTGGTACCACTATCGGTCAGAATGGTTGTGCCGGTATTTACCCTGCTATGCTCGCCGTCATGGTTGCGCCGACAGTCGGGATTAATCCGCTTGATCCGCTGTGGATTGCCACTCTGATAGGTATCGTGACCATCAGTTCTGCCGGTGTTGCCGGTGTGGGCGGCGGTGCAACCTTTGCCGCGCTGATTGTGTTGCCTGCAATGGGCTTACCGGTAACCCTGGTTGCGCTGCTTATCTCTGTTGAGCCATTAATTGACATGGGACGTACCGCACTGAATGTCAGCGGTTCAATGACCGCCGGAACCGTCACCGGCCAGGTGCTGGGACTGACTGACAAGACCGTGTTCAACAATGATAAAGATGATGATTTGCAGCAAGGATAATATCCCGTGCTGATTGTCGTCAGATAACAGAAAGCCCGTATTCAGGATATGAATATGGGCTTTCTGCTTTATATTACAATGTGTTGTGCATAAACGATACCAACTTACTAACCGCCAGCGCCACATAGTCCGGCTGGTCGTACATGGCTATATGGGTTGCACCGTCAATCACATATAACGTTTTATTCTCTGATGCCGCCTTCTGATAAATTTTTTTCTGATAACCAGCGCGTTCCCGCTTCACTTCCCGCAATCACCAGCAGAGGCTGTGTCAGAAAAATATCCGCATGATTAAATGCATCATACGTTACCAGTTGCGCCAGGCTGCGCGTGGTGATTTTGCCCGGCGCATTGGGATGTATTGCCCGCGCGGTATGATAGTAATCATGTGCTTCTGCCAGATCCGACTCCTGCGGTTCCGGAGCCGGGGCCGGAATGGTCGACAGATACCCCGTTGCCGCGCCTTTTGCTTCCTCATTCCGATGTTCAGCAGCCAGTTGCAGAAGTCCGGCGGTCTGTTCCGGTGTCTGATCGCCCCGCCATCCGTAACGATACATATCGCCGTAGTTAACCGCACTGATAGTTCCTGCTGCCTTAATCCTGTGATCAATTATTGCAGCATGAACCGCATAACCACCTCCGGCGCAAACTCCCGTCACACCGATGCGGTTTTCATCAACGAATGGCCGGGTCACCAGGTAATCCACCGCCGCACTGATATCCTCAACACGGGCATACGGATTTTCAAGGTGGCGCGGCTCACCACCGCTTTCCCCCTGGTATGATGCGTCAAAAGCCAGGGTGACAAAACCGTGTTCCGCCAGCTTTTCCGCATACAGACCGGCGGTCTGCTCTTTTACCCCGCCGCTGGGGTGAATCATGATAATCGCCGGATAACGACGTGACGCATCAAAATCTGCCGGGAAATACAGATTTCCGGCCATCTCAATATTGGCATTCATAAATCTGACTGGTGTCATTGTAGTATCCTCTGATAACAAAAAGTAAGTGCAAAACATCATAGCGCCGGACAATTACCTTGATTAGAGGCTATAATCTAATTTCGGTTATAAGTGAGGCTTATAAGTATGAAAGAGAACCTCAATGATTTGCAGACATTCCTGATGGTTGTCCGTGAAGGCAGCTTTACCCGGGCTGCGGTTCAGGCGGGTACATCGCAATCTGCAGTAAGTCAGACCATCAATAACCTGGAACAGCGCCTGCAACTGAAACTGCTGAACAGGACCACCCGCAGCCTGACTTTGACAGAGGCGGGTGAACGACTGATTGATCGGGTTGCACCGGCAATGGCTGAAATCACAGACGGGCTGGCACAACTGGCGGAACTGAGGGAAAAACCTGCCGGGACAGTACGGATTTCTGCCGATGAGTTTGCCGTACAACAGGTCTTGTGGCCTGCACTGATGCCGGTACTGAAAAAATATCCGGAAATCCGTCTGGAGCTGATCACGGATTACAGTCTGGTGGATATCGCCGGAGAACGCTTTGATGCCGGCGTGCGCCGGGGCGGACTGATTGCCGGAAATATGATAGCTGTCCCGATCAGCGCAGAAAACCCGATGGCACTGGTGGTTTCACCGGGATGCTTTGCCGCACATACCGCACCGGTAATACCGGAAGATTTGCTTTCTCTGCCCTGTATCAACCTGCGTTTACCGACTCACGGGGAAAATTTTGCCTGGGTCTTTGTCCGAAATAACCGGGAACAAAAACTGCGGGTCAGCGGACAACTGGTGATCAGCAGCATTAACCAGGCACTCAGTGCCTGCCTTGCAGGTTACGGATTTGCTTATCTGCCGCAGCAACTGGTCACTCCGCATATTGCCGCCGGGGAATTACTGAGCGTACTGAATGAATTTTGTATCACCTACCCGGAATATTATCTTTATTATACCAGCCGCCTGAAATCCTCTGTCGCTTTCGGTATTATCGCTGACGCACTCCGCAGACAAGTACAAAAAAAGGCCGTAACGCCCTGCGTTACAGCCTTTTTGCCATCATATCAGTGATTAATTCAGATACTCACCGCTGCGCAATGCGGCAATCCGCTTATCCAGCGGCGGGTGTGATAAAAACAGTTCACTGAATGCTTTATTACGCCCGTTGATGCAAAGCGCCATCATACTGCCCGCTTCCTGTGGCTCGTAACTGGTTTTCAGACGTTGCAGTGCGGCAATCATCTTCTCACGTCCCACCAGTTTTGCTGATCCCGCATCCGCATAAAACTCACGGTGGCGGGAGAACCACATGGTAATGATACTGGCAAGAATACCGAATACAATCTCCAGAACCATAGATACCGCAAAGTAAATCATCGGGTTACCCTGACTGCCGGAATTACTGTCATTGTTATTATTAGACATAAAGCCCGCGGCTAACTGCGCCAGGATACGGGAAATAAAGATAACAAACGTATTCACCACGCCCTGAAGCAGCGTCATCGTTACCATATCGCCGTTCGCAATATGACTGATTTCATGAGCGATAACGGCTTCTGCTTCGTCACGGCTCATACTTTCCAGTAAACCGGTACTGACCGCCACCAGCGACGCATCACGACGTGCGCCGGTTGCAAAGGCGTTAATGTCCGGTGCATGATAAACAGCTACCTGCGGCATACCAATGCCCGCTTGTTGTGCCTGGCGGCTCACGGTATCAAGCAGCCAGCGCTCTGTCTGGTTTGACGGATTGGTGATCACCTGTCCGCCCACAGAACGCAGCGCCATCCATTTTGACATCAGCAGTGAAACAAATGCACCACCGAAACCAAACAGCCCCGCCATGATCATAAGCCCGGTCACACTCTGCCCCTGAATACCGGTCAGACTCAGAATAATGCCGAACACAGCCATTACGGCCAGGTTAGTGAGTAAAAACAATGCAATTCGCATCATATCAGTAGGTTCCTTTAAATATATTGCCCGTCAGTTGTCTTAAAAATGGCGCCACTCTGCTAAATTTCAAGGTTTTTTTACCTGATGACATTAATTATTAAACAACTTTACACTTAATCTTAATAAGGTCTCTTTTTTACTACTTTGTGCGCAATATCCGGTTGCAGAAATAATCACCGCTTTTTAGTAAAAAACACTTTACTTTTTAAATGGGAAAAATTATCATTCTCGTTGTCGGTACCTGAGTAAATTACTAAGGTATTGGCAAACGACATTGCTCACATTGCTTCCAGTAATTTAGAAGTTTCTCAGCCAGCCTTCGCGCTGGCTTTTTTTTTATCCCGCATTTACTGTCAGCGCTCATACAACTCCACCGGAAGATTATCCGGATCAAAACAGAATAAAAAATGTTTTCCGGTGAATTCATCCGTCCGGATCCCGTCACAGTGAATTGCCTGTGCGTCCAGAAAGGCTTTCCACGCCGCAAGGTCATTCACAGCAAAGGCCAGATGGCGCAAACCGCAGGCTTCCGGCTGACTGAGACGCGCCGGACTTGCCGGGAAAGTAAACAGCTCAAGTAAATACTCTCCGTTCAGCGCCAGATCGATTTTCCACGAATTCCGCGCTTCACGATAATGCTCACTGATCACCGTAAAACCAAGCACATCACAATAAAACGCCAGGCTGGCCGCTTTGTCTGATGCAATCACTGCAATATGATCAATTTTCTCAATCTTCAGCATGCTATTCCTTTATAACGCCCCGTTTCCGGGGCGTTTACCGACGTCAGATTACAGTGGCTGAGTCTGTGCTTCCACCGCAGCCAGCGCGACCATGTTCACAATACGGCGTACCGAGGAAATCGACGTCAGAATGTGTACCGGTTTATTAATCCCCATCAGTACCGGACCTACTGTCACCCCTTCTGAACTGGTGACGCGCAGCAGGTTATAACTGATACGGGCGGCTTCACCGTTTGGCATAATCAGCAGGTTAGCCGCGCCTTTCAGCGGGCTGTCCGGCATCAGATCACGACGGATGGCTTCCACCAGCGCTGCATCACCGTGCATTTCGCCATCAATTTCCAGAGACGGGTCCTGTGCGCGGACCAGCGCCAGGGTGTCGCGCATTTTATCGGCAGACGGCGACCGGCAGGAGCCGAAGCTTGAACGGGATAACAGCGCCACTTTTGGCTCGATCCCGAAACGGCGTACAGCATTTGCCGCCATCAGCGTAATCTCCGCAAGCTGTTCAGCGGTCGGGTCATCATGCACATAGGTGTCTGTAATAAAGGTATTGCCTGTCGGCAGGATCAGCGCATTCATCGCCCCGGCAGTATGGACGCCCTCATGGAAACCAAATACATTTTCCACAATATTGTAATGCTCATGATAATCCCCGACGATTCCGCAGATCATACCGTCAGCCTCACCACGGTGAACCATTATTGCGCCAATGCTGGTCGGGTTGGTAATGATGGCGCGGCGCGCCTGCTCCTGTGTCACCCCTTTGCGTTTCATCAGCTGATAATATTCCTGCCAGTATTCAGCAAAGCGCGGATCACTTTCATTATTTACAATTTCAAAATCAGTCCCCGGGACAATCTGTAATCCCAGTTTTTTGATCCGCATCTCAATCACATCCGGGCGACCAATCAGAACAGGGAATGCCAGCCCCATACTGACCAGCTCCTGAGTCGCATGTAACATGCGCGGCTCTTCACCTTCTGCCAGCACAATCCGTTTGCGGTCTTTGCGCGCCATAGAAAAAATCGGTTTCATAAACAGCGTGGTTTTATAGACAAATTCATTCAGATGCTCAAGATACGCACTGAAATCTTCAATCGGACGGGTGGCAACACCCGTTTCCATCGCCGCTTTTGCCACTGCCGGTGCAATTTTCAGGATCAGGCGCGGATCAAATGGTTTTGGAATAATATATTCACGCCCGAAAGAGAGTTCCTGTCCGCCGTAGGCAGAAGCAACCTGCTCGCTCTGCTCTGCCAGCGCCAAATCAGCAATGGCTTTTACACACGCCAGTTTCATCTCTTCATTTATGGCGGTTGCACCTACATCAAGCGCACCACGGAAGATAAACGGGAAGCAAAGCACATTGTTAACCTGATTCGGATAATCCGAGCGCCCGGTACAGATAATGGCATCCGGACGCACTTCCAGCGCCAGCGGCGGCAGAATTTCCGGCTCCGGATTTGCCAGCGCGAGGATCAACGGATCCGGCGCCATATCTTTAACCATCGCCTGTGTCAGCACGCCGGGTCCTGAGCAGCCGAGGAAAATATCGGCACCGGGCATAGCATCCGCCAGTGAGCGCATGCCGTTATCATCAATCGCATAGGCGGCTTTGGTTTGCGCCATATTGGCTTCACGATCTTTGTAAATCACACCTTTCGAGTCACAAACAGTGATATTTTCCCGTTTTAACCCCAGTTGCACCAGCAGGTTCATACAGGCGATAGACGCCGCACCCGCGCCGGAGACGACCAGGCGCACATCACTGATTTTTTTATTAACAATACGCAGCCCGTTCAGTACGGCGGCGGTACTGATAATCGCGGTACCGTGCTGGTCATCATGGAATACCGGGATATTCATGCGCTCACGCAGTTTTTGCTCGATATAAAAACATTCCGGCGCTTTGATATCTTCCAGGTTAATGCCGCCGAATGTTGGCTCCAGCGATGCGATGATATCAACTAATTTATCCGGATCTGATTCATCGACTTCAATATCAAAGACATCCACACCGGAGAACTTTTTAAATAAAACGCCTTTACCTTCCATTACCGGCTTTCCGGCTAATGCTCCGATATTCCCCAGACCAAGAACCGCACTACCGTTAGAGATAACCGCGACAAGATTCCCCTTTGCCGTATATTTATAGGCCGCCAGCGGATTTTTTGCGATTTCCAGGCACGGAGCAGCAACACCCGGTGAATACGCCAGTGCAAGATCACGCTGTGTGGCAAGTGGTTTTGTCGGCGTAACGGTAATTTTGCCGGGCGACGGAAACTGATGAAAATCAAGGGCGCTTTGTTTTAATTGTTCGTCCATAACACATCCTTTACAGGGCAAGATGACAGAGTCTGAGCCGGTCAGCCACAGCATCAGTATGCCGCCGGCAAATTATTTAAAGATACAATAACAGTATACTAATAAATAACCGAATAGTGAAAATACTGTAATATTCATGTGTTTAATGTTTACAGAGTGTTGAAAAAAACGACATTTCATTATGTGCCTGCCTGATATATCTGACCAAATACCGTTATTCCGCGTATTGTTTCCCCGTATCAGAAACCGGTTAATTTATCCGCACAATATACTTTACGTTATTAGAGTCGTTATTATTTTTAAATGGTTTGTTATTTGCACATATAACCGTTTTGCGTAAAAATCAATTGTCAGCCGCGATAATGATATTTTTATGTTTTTAATAATAAGCATATCAATTAAATCGCCATAATTAATATGGCTTCATACCGTACACCCGGCAAGGGAGAATTCTATGCCTCATCACACTATTATGGTTATTGATGACCACCCGTTGTTACGCTATGGTTTTCAAATGCTTTTACAGCCGGATTACGCGCTGACCATCATGCCTGAGCCAACGGATAACGCGGGGCTTTTTGCCTATATTCATCAGCATGTTCCCCGCATGATTATATTAGATATTAATATTCACGCTTTTTCAGGAATTGATTTCATTAAGAAACTCCGCCATAAAAGAGTGCCCAGTTATATTCTGGTATTTTCACAGTCACAAGAGCGAAATGATATATACGCGGCTATTGATGCTGGGGCTGATGGTTATATATTGAAGAATTGCGATGTTGATTATTTAGCAGATCAGATAAAGAATGCATTTCAGGGGAAAAAAAATATTCAGCGAATCTGTCTGTAAAATATTACAGGAGCGGGAGCATTTTCATGACCCGATAACCTATCTTACCCGGCGGGAGTCAGATGTTCTGAAAGAACTGGCCTGCGGGATGAAAAATAAAGAGATAGCAAGGGCGCTGTATATTTCAGAAGAAACGGTAAAAGTACACATCCGTAATATCCTGAAAAAACTGAATGTCTCCACGCGGCTGGCAGCCAGCCTGTTGTATCTCAAACACCGGCTCCCCCGCTGAGCGGATATCCCCGGGCGCGTCTTGGGGATTATTCGTTTTCACTGTCAATACTGGCAGGTGTCGGATAATTAAGCAGCTCCAGGGTACCGTCCGGGTTTTCGCGGACATCCACCTGGATAACTTCTTTGTTCATTCCGCGGATAACGGTATCCACCTCACTGTACGCGTAGCGGATACTTTTATCCCGCGCCCAGTCCGGCATATCTGTCACACCATAGTAAAAATAAACGGTATTAATACCGTTTTCCTGAAATTCAATGGCAGTGACTTTACTGATGCGCAGAGCTCCGTAACAGAAATCTTCACGAGCCTGCCAGGCATCACGCCCTTTTTCTGTCAGTGTGTACTCCACACCTTCAGGTTTAATGGTTGCAGTGATTAACCCCACCGTTGCCAGAGCATTGAGGCGCGAAATCATCCAGGGTTCGGACTGGCTTGAACTCAGTTGCGGCCATTTGTGCTCATCAAGGCACAATTCACTGTTTTCCACAAACTTGTGCTGGAGCTCAGTCAGATAAAAATCTGTTTGTCCCGCAAAGGTAAACCCGGCAAACAACAGCGTGCTTATGGCTAAGTACTCTCTCATCTATCCCGTCTCAACATCTTCCGGATGTATTTATCCGGTTTTGGTGTAATGCTAACTCACTTTTTTCCATTTATCGAATATTCTCTGCGCGTAACGCTCTGGATAACTACGCCAAATTACCGCATTATGCTATTTTTCGTGTTCACGACAAAGGATTAAAGATGAAAAATACACCCTCCGTCTACCGGATTTTTGGTATCAAAAATTGCGACACGATGAAAAAAGCCCGCGCATGGCTGGATACAAACGGGATCGCATATGAATTCCACGACTACCGGCAGGATGGCATTGATGCCGCGCTGCTGACAGAATTTATCCGTCATATTGACCTGACACAACTGCTCAATAAACGCGGCACCACCTGGCGCCAGCTGGATAAAACAGAGCAGGATGCCGCGACTGATACCGCTGCTGCTATCCGTCTGATGACGGAAAAACCGGCCTTAATTAAACGCCCGGTGCTGGTTTCCCCGGACGGTCGCTACCACCTTGGTTTTAAAGCTGATGACTATCAGCAGTTCTGCCGCTGAATATCGCCATACCCTTATTCATTCAAACTGCAGGTTCGTTGGCGGCATGAAGCCAGCCGGGTCACATACTGATGTATGCTCCCCGTCTATCTTCCCTTGCCGCCTGCCTGCATCTTGAATGACGTTGGGTATATAAATTAAGTAAGGAAGCACAATGCATTGTCCTGTAATTGAACTGGCAAAACAACTTATCAGCCGCGAATCTGTCAGCCCGGACGATAACGGCTGCCAGGCACTGATGACTGAACGCCTGGCGGCCATCGGCTTTACCGTTGAACAAATGCCCTCCGGCGATACTCAAAATTTCTGGGCGCACCGGGGCGGCAACGGAAAAACACTCGCCTTTGCCGGACATACAGATGTTGTGCCGCCGGGAGACACCGCCCGCTGGCGCACCCCGCCTTTTGAACCCGCCCTGATAGATGGCATGCTGTACGGACGCGGTGCCGCAGATATGAAAGGCTCTCTCGCCGCCATGATGGTTGCCGCCGAGCGCTTTGTCTCGCGTTATCCGCAATATCCGGGTCGCCTGGCATTTCTGATTACCTCCGATGAAGAGGCTGCCGCGACCGACGGCACAGTGAAAGTTGTGCAAGCGCTGATGAAGCGCAATGAAAAGGTGGAATATTGCCTGGTCGGCGAACCATCAAGCCAGACACAACTGGGGGATACCATCAAAAATGGCCGCCGTGGCTCAATTACAGCTAATCTGACCATTCACGGTATTCAGGGGCACGTTGCGTATCCGCATCTGGCGGATAACCCGGTTCACCGCGCTATACCCTTTATACAAGAGCTGATAAACACGCACTGGGACAGCGGCAACGAATTCTTCCCGCCGACCAGTATGCAGATAGCCAATATTCACGCCGGAACCGGCAGCAATAATATTATCCCGGGTGATTTGTTCGTGCAGTTTAATTTCCGTTTCAGCAGTGAATCCACCAGTACGCAACTGGAAGCCCTTGTTGCGGCACTGCTGGAGAAGCATCAGTTACCGCACAGTATCAGCTGGTCACTCTCCGGGCATCCGTTCCTGACGCCTGAAGGACCACTGACAGAGGCAGTTTGCCACGCTGTCGGGCAGTATTGTCACCTGACACCGGAATTGTCGACCAGCGGCGGAACCTCTGACGGACGTTTTATCGCGCAGATGGGTACACAGGTTGTCGAGCTGGGACCGCTGAATGCCACAATCCATAAAGTAGATGAATGTGTAAGTGCCGCTGATTTGCAGCAACTCAGCCGTATCTATCAGCGCATTATGGAGCAGATTTTACTATGATGACCTTTGAGATGCTGACCGGGCAGACGCGTGACCATGTGATTAATTTTGCCGGTAATCATCACCTGCAATTCAATGCCACCAAAGCGTTTCTGGCAATGCAGAAAGCCGCCGCCGGAGCGGGATTTAAACTGATGCCTGCCAGTTCGTTCCGTGATTTTGCGCGCCAGCAGAGTATCTGGAATGAGAAATTTGCCGGAACCCGCACTGTAAATGATGCGGATAACCGCCCGCTGGATGTATCTGTGCTGTCAGAAGCGCAGCGCTGTCAGGCAATTCTGCGCTGGTCTGCCCTGCCGGGCGCCAGCCGCCATCACTGGGGAACGGAGGTGGATTATTACGATCCGTTCCGCCTGCCTGCTGACACATCGCTGCAACTTGAGCCTTGGGAATACGAGGAAGGCGGCTATTTTGCGACACTGTCTGCCTGGTTAACAGAGAATATGGCGCAGTTTGATTTTTATCTGCCGTTCACACAGAAAAAAACAGGTGGCGTGGCGTATGAGCCCTGGCATATCAGCTACTGGCCGCTCTCATATGAAGCGGAGCAACTTTATACTGTAGATACACTGGAACAGGTGCTGAACACGCAGGAGATTGCAGGGAAAACCTGGCTTCTGGCAAACCTGGACAGTATTTATCAGCACTATGTCCGCCTGCCGGGTTCGTCTGCCGGAAAATAGTTAATCTTCCGGTTTCCCCGGTTTTTCCTCTGATGCCGCCGGGTTCTGTGGCGGCATTTCTTCAGTCTCCGGCAAACGCAGCATAAAAATCAGCAGGCAGGCTAAAATCACCAGTAATAACAGCCGGATATAAATCAGCTTCACCAGCCAGAGAGAAACAGCAAAGGTCACTAAAATAACCATCACGGCACGGCGCTTTGCCTTACGCGGTAAACCTTTGTGTTCCTGCCAGTGACGGATATAACCGCCGAACCAGGAACGGTACAGCAGCCAGTGATGAAAACGCGGGGATGAACGGGAGAAGCACCATGCCGCCAGCAGCAGAAACGGCGTTGTCGGCAACAAAGGCAAAACAACACCCAGTGTTGCCAGTACAACGGCAATCCAGCCGCATAACAACAGCAGCAAGCGTGTAAATGGCATCCTTTTATCTCTCTCCCGATGATAGCTCTGCACGATTATAGTTCTGCACGATGTTATCGTTATGTATACCCTTATTCATTCAAACTGCAGGTTCGTTGGCTGTGCTCATCCAGCCGGGTCACATACTAATGTATGCTCCCCGTCTGGCTTCCCTTGCCGCCTGCCTGCAATTCGAATGACGTTGGGTATATACTCTAAATAATTCAGGATGATGAGTATAACACTATATTCAACCGGCTTCTGAGGTAGGACGACAAAGCCGCGTCCCGTTTTAACCGGGACGCGGCTCAGAGTATTAAAATAAAAAATAAACTTTAAAATCAAATGATTGATAATTTAATTTTGGTCACCTGCTTTATATCAGCGGCGGTATTGACGGCTGGATCGGCACAACCAGCACAGTCGGACCTTTACGCGCCAGTGCCGCTTTACAGGCAGCAGTTACTTCATCTTCCGTCTCTGCCCTGACTGCTGTACAGCCATAACCCGTTGCCAGTGCGACAATATCCAGCCCCGGAATGTCAAGCCCCGGCACACCCGGCGTCTCTTCCAGTACGGCAAACGATTTCAGAATGCCGTACTGACGGTTTTCCGGAATAATAAACAGCACCGGCAATTGATGCTGTGCCGCCGTCCATAGCCCCTGAACAGAATATTGCATTGAGCCGTCACCGATTATCGCCACCACCGGGCGGTTTCGCCCGCTGTCCCGTTCACCGAGTGCTATCCCGGCACTCGCCGGCAGATTCCAGCCCAGCGATCCGCTGGCAAAAGTATAGAAGGAGTCCGGTTTATCAATAGGCCAGGCGGTATGCAGTTCGCCGAGATTAGACGGCGATTCTTCCACCAGGATGGCATTTTCAGGCACCACACTTCTTACCGCGCGGAATAGTTGTGCCGCACTCAGCACACTGCCTGCAACAGGCTCCGGTGCCGCAGGGTGCGCAGCCATGCCATGCGGCTGTTTACAGACGGCAGCAGCCCGTGCGGGACGCGCAGCAACCAGTTCGGTTAACTGTTCAACCGCCAGTACCGCATCACACAACAAACTGTCACCCACCGGCGCACGACCGGCTTCAGACGGATCGTCTGTTACATGCAGCAGGCGCAATCCCTGCGGGATATATTCACCGGCGACATACGGATAATAACGGAATACCGGCGCACCGATCACAATAGCTACGTCATGCCCGGCGAGCTTGTCTGACAACGGTTTGATCGCAAACGGCAGACCACCGGCATACAACGGGTGGGATTCCGGAAATGGCGGGCGCTCCGAGGCCGGTGCTGCATGTACCGGGATATTCAGCTTTTCTGCCAGCCGGATCCCCGCGTCCCAGCCCTCTCCCCGCGCAATCGCAGAGCCATAAATAAGTACCGGATTTTTCGCCGCAGACAGTGCCTGCGCAAATTCCCTGATCCGCACAGGGTCAGGCCCGATACGTTGAGTCACCGAGCGGACAACCGCAGGTGCCGCACCCGCAGGTTGATCCCAGTCATCCAGCGGAATGGATAAAAAGACCGGACCTGCCGGAGGTTGCAGCGCCATCGCATACGCGCGCATAAATGCCGCCGGAACATCTTCTGCCCTGACCGGCTGATAACTCCATTTCACCCAGGGTTTCGGCAGTGTTTCCGGTTCAATATTAGTCAGCCACGGCTCCATCAGCAGCATGTCGCGGGTTTGGTTACCGGCAGTAATAATCAGCGGCGTACGGTTCATAAATGCGGTCAGAATATTACTCATCGCATTGCTCAGCCCGGCAGAGGTATGCACATTCACCAGTGCCACATTGCGTGTGGATTGCGCATAACCATCTGCTGCCGCCACAGCGGAAGATTCATGTAATGTCTGGATATAGCGAAAATCTGACGGAAAGTTTTTCAGAAACGTTTCTTCCGTCGACCCCGGGTTACCAAATACCGTGGTTATATTCAGTTGTCGCAGCAATTCAAATGTCACTTGCCGGATTGTTTTGTCCATCCTGATGCTCCCGTATAATCATTATATTGCGCTATAAAAGTTAGTATGTTGTTTACACGCTGTATTCCGGATTATTAAAAACAAACAGATATTGGTTTATATCTCCGGGGATTTTTTTTATTGAAAAACAATAACAAACAGATAAACAATGAAATAATGGATATGAGAAAAACCGGATATTCCTGAATGTATTACAGGATAAAATAAAGATCAAATAACCGGAATGCCGGAAATAACCTGAATATTTCAGAATGAAACAATGAATAACATTTATTTATGATATAAAGCAAAATGATAGAGGTAAGACCACATATCTTACTCAAAAAAGGTCAGCAAAATATACCTGCAGAGTCTTATTCAGAGTGAAAAAAGCGATAAAACACTGTCTGTCGGTTAATTCGTTACATCACTGTTTAACTTAGTGCTGTTATTGTTTTCCGCGTGGTACCAATTGGTTATTTTCTTTTTTTAAGCTCTCCGCGGATGCAGAGAGCTTTTTTTTTTGATTTCGGTATACTCTTTTCTGTATCATGTGACACGGCTGGCGTCGTTCCGCCAACGAACCAGCAGTTTGAATGAATAAGGGTATACATGTTGAAGATTATCAGTTTGATTGCCGTTATCATGCTGTCCGGCTGTGCCGGGGTGGGTGTCGGCGCGTCCGGTGGCTCCGATGGTGCGTCTGTCGGGATCGGTACAGGTATCGGATTTTAATCCTGCCGGTAAACAGATGCTCAGCAACATCACAAATGTGATAATCTGTCGGTCTTCACGGTACGGACAAAAAGAAAGGTAATCACATGCAGCAATGGTTAGCAGACTACTGGTGGATCATCCTGGTGCTGTTTTTTGGTATTATTCTGAATGCAATTAAGGATTTAAAGCGGGTGGATCATACTAAATATCTGCTGAACCGCCGCGAACTGCCACCACATCGTGATAATAATGCCCAATGGGATGATGAAGACGATGACCATCCGGATAATTCAGCTAAAAAGCCGTAATTATTGATGCCGTCTGCTGTGCCCATTCCGGGCGCAGCGAATGCAGCACCTCTGCTGTTTCCTGCCGTAATGCATTCAGTAATGCTTTCTTCCCGTTTATCTGCGGCTGTTTCAGTGCGCTGTCATCCGTTATATTCCCTGATAACAGAGCCGATAACCGCGCGGTTTGTGCCGGGTAGCAGGTCTGTAACAATGTCAGTGCAGGGTCTGCTACTGCCTGCGGTTTGGCGGCAAACGCAAAACCGGCAAGCATCATCCACTCACGTTCATTCAGTGCCGTTGCCCTGACAGGGGTTACCGGTGAATATCCCCATGTGCGGGAAAGCACGCTGCAATCACGGGCAAACTGCTGTAGCGCGCTCTCTGCCAGCGCTTCGCCTGCCGGTGAAAGCGGCAACAGCAACATGGCTGTATAGCAACCACTGCCCGCTTCAGGATGTGTACCCATTCTGGTAAAACGAAATCCGCAGGCGGTCCAGAATGCCGCCAGTTCAGGTGTATAGCCAAAGCTGACGGATAAATAATCCAGCCCGCAGGCTTTTGCGTCTTGTGCCGCCCGCTGTAACAGTTCCCGCCCCAGCGCCTTGCGCCGGTATGCGGCGTGAACGGCTATCCGGCTGATGCGCCGCGAAACGAGCTGTGCCGCCTGCGGGAAATAACTGTGTGCCGCCAGTGATTGTGCCAGCAGATTACCCGGAGGTCGTCGAACTCCTGCCCAGACAGCCTGTGACAGCGCTGCGGATAATCCGCCCTCATCAACCATCCAGAGCGCCGCAGCGACTTGCCCGTATTGGCGGAACAACGAAAAATGCTGCCCGCAGGCATCCGTCAGCCGCCGTAAATCAAGCGGAGATGTCCGGTAATGTGCGGCGGTGAGCAAGCCGTAAAACCCGGCAAGCAATGCAGGGTTATCACACAACGCCTGTTGCGATAATGACTGATACTCACACGTCCCCGGTAACACCGGTATTTCTGCCGGTTCTTCCAGTAACAGAGCCTTATTCAGCCAGTTTTCCAACGGGTCATTGTCCGCCCAGCGAACCGGACGGGTCAGCGAAAGCAGTGTAAAGCCCGGCAATGCATGACAAAATTTGAGTAAAAAGCCGCGACCGGTGCCTTCATAGCCCTGAACAGTGGATAACAGCAGAACGCGGGGGAATGCTGCCACAATCCGCGAGAGCTGCGGTAACGGGATCATTGCGGCTTCATCGATAACCAGCCAGCCATATCCGCTGAGATCGGCGGTTTCACTTAAAATGAGCAGATTGTCCGGCGGGATAAATTCCACATTATCAGACTGACTGAGATAGTGCTGAATAACAGAAACAGATACTTTTGCCGGTGCGCATAACAGATGATGACCCGGCGTCTGTGCCAGAAACAGACCGGCGAGAGCCGATTTTCCCCGTCCGCGGGCAGCAGGAAGACCAAAAATGCCCTTTTCCGCCTGACGCAATTGCGACAATACAAGCATCTGGTCAGGTGTGGGAGCGCCATCCGGCGGCAGCCAGCGCGCCCGCTGTGGTAAAAGAGATAATTGACAGGATTGCCCTTCATGCCAGCGGACAACCGCCTCATCATCCAGAGTCTGTGCCAGATGACGCATAAATCGGGGTGCGGGGATCAACTGCCCGCGATCGTTCCAGCGCAGGCTGTCTTCGTCGGGTCGCGTCAGCCACTCTGATTCAGCGGGCAATAACAAAATCAGCCAGCTGCCTGCCTGTAAAGTGCCGGTCAGCATTGCCAGCGCTTCAGTGTGAAGCCCCCGGCGGGCGTCAAATACGCCGTGACAAAATTCCCGTCCCAACAATAACCGCGCCTGCGGGGGGAGAACCGCTCCCTGCAACTGTGAAGAAATCACCGGCCAGTCGCCGGACACTGCCGCCATAATATCGCGCAGTGTTTCCTCACACCAGCTATCGCTTCCGCTTAATACCCACAACCGGCGTGCGCCTTGTATGCGGAGTTGTTCTGTGCAAAGCGGAAATATCGCGGGCAGCATAGGTATCCGCTACGCTTTGCCGATCAGCATTGAGAGTATCCCTGCCGCAATCAGTGGTCCGACCGGCACACCTTTAAACATTGCCACGCCGATAATGGTTCCGACCAGCAAGCCGGCAACCGTCGATGGCTGGTTACTCATCAGTGTGACCCCGCGACTGCCGAGCCATGAAACCAGAATCCCGATAGCTATCGCCAGCAGGGATTTCCAGTTCAGAAAGGAGCCGAGTACATCACCGGCGCTGATTTTTCCGCTGGCAATAGGCGCCATCACCCCGATAGTCAGAATGAGTATCCCTAATTTCAGTCCGTATTTTTCAACAAACGGAAAATAGCTGTTCAGTGGCGTAATACGCACTGCCAGCAAAAAAAGAAGGGCGAGAGTTACCGTCATATTGTTACTGATAAGCCCGAGTCCGGCTAAAACCAACAGAATAATCAGGGTCGGGTCAATATTGCTCATGTGAGATCCTGCATCAGGAGAATGAAAACCACAGATAGTATGCGCTTGCAGACGGATAATCAAACCTGCCCGGCCGGTACAGGAATAAACCGGGCAGATATTATTATTTCAGTGCGGAAAATGTATCACATTGCGCGATATCACCGGTGTCAAAACCGCGTTTAAACCATTCATGGCGCTGTGCGGATGTACCGTGTGTAAAGCTGTCGGGGATAACCCGTCCCTGACTCTGTTTTTGCAGGCGGTCATCACCGATAGCCTGCGCCGCATCCAGTGCGTTCTGTAAATCACCCTGTTCGAGTATCCCGGCATTTTTCATTTCATGCCCCCAGATACCGGCAAAGCAGTCCGCCTGTAATTCCATTTTAACGGATAACCGGTTTGCTTCCTTCTGACTGCTGCGCTGTTGGCGCTCACGCACCTGGCTGTCAATGCCCAGCAGATGCTGAACATGGTGCCCCACTTCATGGGCAACCACATAGCCCTGAGCAAAATCCCCGCCTGCCGCCAGTTTGGTGCGCATATCATCATAAAAAGAGAGATCGATATACACTTTCTGGTCAGCCGGACAATAAAATGGTCCCATAACTGACTGCCCCGCGCCACATCCCGTAGGCGTGGCTCCACGGTACAGTACCAATTTCGGCTCGCGGTACTGACGGTTCATCTGTGAAAATTTCCGTGCCCAGACCGCTTCTGTTTCTGCCAGCATCACCCCGGTGAATTCAGCCTGTTTCTGCTCCTGTGCACCGTTTTGCACAGGACGCTGTTGCGCAGAAGTTTGCCCGCCGGGCATCGGGTCACCGGAAATAAAGCCCGTCAGGTCAAGGCCGTAAAACCCGGCAACGACAACGATCACTATCACCACCAGACCGGCTTTACCACGCGGTAACGGAATACGCGGTCCGCCGGACGATCCACCCGGCATTCTGCTGCCGGAACCCCGGCGATCTTCTATATTGTCGCTCTGACGACGCCCTTGCCAACGCATGATAGCTCTCTGTTCTGATAGATATACCCTTATTCATTCAAACCGCAGGTTCGTTGGCGCAGGGAAGCCTGCCTGCATCCTGAATGACGTTGGGTATAGGATAAGTATTAAGTATATAGTACAGAGAAAACCTGGTGAGGAAAAACGCTTCTTTCTTTCAGTATGCTGTTAAAAAGCAGCCGGAGCTGCTTTATACAGAGTATTAGTCCAGCTCAACACCCAAGCGGCGCGCCACTTCTTCATAGGCTTCGATAAGACCGCCCAGACTCTGACGGAAACGGTCTTTATCCATTTTATTGAGAGTTTCTTTATCCCATAAACGGCTGCCGTCCGGCGAAAATTCATCCCCCAGCACAACCTGTCCTTTATACAGACCGAATTCCAGTTTGAAATCCACCAGGATAAGACCGGCGTCATCAAACAGGCGGGATAACACATCATTGGCGAGATAGCTCAGACGCTTCATTTCGGCGAGATTTTCCTGACTGACCCAGCCAAACGTTTCACAGTAAGACTCGTTGATCATCGGGTCATGTTTCGCGTCATTTTTAAGGAAAAGGTCAAAGATTGGCGGATTCAGCACCAGCCCTTCTTCTGTACCGAGACGTTTAACCAGTGAACCGGCAGCGCGGTTGCGGATCACACACTCGACCGGCACCATATCCAGCTTTTTCACCAGAACATCGGTATCAGACAGCAGTTTCTCCATCTGAGTAGGGATCCCCGCCGCTTCCAGCCTGCTCATGATAAAGTGATTGAATTTGTTATTAACCATGCCCTTACGGTCAAACTGCTCGATGCGCTCACCATCCAGTGCTGATGTATCATTGCGAAATTCCAGAATCAGCAAATCAGGATTATCCGTGGTATAGACGGTTTTGGCTTTACCACGATACAGTTCAGCTTTCTTTTGCATCTTGCACTCTCCAGACAGGATTAATAATAGGCATATCGCCTGATGTGTTTATTCTCCCTCAGAATGCACAGAGAAGCAATCGTTTGCGTTAGAAAAAACAACAGCGGAGGAAAGTGTGTACGGCAGATACGGTGCGCCCCCCAACCCGGCTCAGTTTAAACCATCACAAGGGATAGTCCCTGCTGTATAAGCAGGTCACGGGCTGATTGCGGAATACTTTTATCAAGCACGATATGGCTCAAATCCTGACACCCTGCCACACGATGACGGGAGATCCGTCCCAGCTTACCGGCGGTTATTCCGGTGACAACCTGATTACTCTGCTGCACCAGCGCACGTTTAAATGCCGCTTCTTCAAACCCGGAAACGGTGACCCCGCCGTCTGTATCCATCGCACAACCGCCGAGAAAACAGAGATCAATATACAGATTGGACAACTGTTGCAGAGCCTCAATACCCAGACAGGCACCTGACGGCTGATGCAGTTTTCCACCCAGTACAATCAGTTCAAACTGCGGATATTTAGTGAGTTCTGCGGCAATCAGCGGTGTATGCGTCACAACCGTCAGTGAGAAATCAGCGGGCATCTGCTGTGCCAGCAGTAAATTCAGGCTGCCGGAATCCAGAAAAACAGTGGTATTGTTTTTAATTAACCCTGCACAACCGAGCGCGATATTTTCTTTTTCTGCACTATTCTGCCCGATCCGTTGCTGAAAATCTGCCACTTCACCAAGCACACTGACCGCGCCGCCATAGACCCGTTTACAGAGCCCTTCTTCCGCCAAAACCTGCAAATCACGCCGTATTGTATGCTCTGACACACCCAGTTGCGTGACCAGCGCACTGCACTGAACCCGTCCTTCTGTCTGTAATAATTGTCGGATCAGGGATTGCCGTTGTTCCGGAAAAGCTGCATAATCGAGCACATTAATCTCCTTTAGGTTGCACAAAGAATCATAACCGAGCATCTTAAAATGTCAATCAACCCTTTATACCCGATGTCATTCAAGAGGTAACTGATGAACACACGCCATCCTGATATTGCATTTTTTCACCAACTGGCTAACCGCGCGGCACAGGAAACATTGCCCCGCTTTTTGCCGTCACACCATCTTAGTGTTGATACCAAGGTCAAAGAGGGTGTCAGCTTTGACCCGGTGACAGACGCCGATCGTCAGGCTGAAATAGCTATGCGGGCGCTGATAAACACGGTGTATCCCTCTCACAGTGTGCTGGGCGAGGAGTTTGGACTTAGCGATGAAAGTGGTGAAAAGGGAGAAAGTGATTATCAGTGGATACTCGACCCGGTCGACGGAACCCGCCCTTTCCTGCTCGGTTTACCGGTCTGGGGTACGCTTATGGGGTTGACTTACCGTGAACAGGCAATTATGGGCATGATGAGCCAGCCTTATACCAGTGAGCGGTTCTGGGCTGATGGTGAGCGCAGCTGGCACAGCAGCCCTCACGGCACATTTCTGATGGAAACCCGCAAAAACATCACGTTGGAAAATGCTATCCTGCATACTAATTCACCGGAGCCGATATCCCGCTTCCCTTCGATAAAACTGACGGCGCTGATGGACCGGGTTCTGATGACCCGTTTCGGGGGAGAGTGTTACGCGATGGCGATGGTTGCAGCAGGACGTATTGATTTGTGCTTTGATTACGCATTACAACCCTATGATATAGCGGCATTCATCCCGATAATCGAGCAGGCGGGCGGCTGTGTGACCACCCTTGACGGCGGACGTCCTGAAAAAGGTGGTGCGATTCTGGCCAGTGGCTGTTCCCGTCTTCATCAACAGGCTCTTGCCATTCTGAATGGTAATGATTAGCCTTAATATGACTATCTGATTTATATAATTTGTACTGATAAGGTTTTAAGTTATGAGTGATATTCTTTCTGTTATCCCCGCCCGGGCTCCGGCACGGCGGGAACAAATGGCAACCCGCGCACTCTTTTTTGTTGCCGGATTTGCCTCTGCCGCCTGGGCTGCACTGGTGCCATTTGCCAAACTGAATACCGGGGTCAATGATGGTGTTCTCGGGCTGTTATTATTGTGCCTGGGTGGCGGTGCGCTGGTCGCAATGCCGCTCACCGGCATTCTGACAACCCGCTTCGGCTGCCGCCGGGTGATGACAACCTCCGTTATCCTGCTCAGTCTGACCCTGCCGCTACTCGCGATGATTAACCATACCGGGTTACTGGCGCTTGCATTGGTTATTTTTGGTATGGGGATCGGAATTACTGACTGTGCCATGAATATTCAGGCGATTATTGTCGAGAAAGCCGCACCCAAACCCATGATGTCGGGCTTTCACGGGTTTTACAGTGTCGGCGGAATAGCCGGTGCCGGGGCAATGAGTGGTTTTATGCTGGCAGGTATGGGCGCGGTTCAGGCGGCATCTGTCGTGATGATAATCTGCCTGCTGCTGCTGACTGCCGGGTATAAAGGGATTCTGGATTATGCGTATCCCGCTGAAGGACCGGCCTTTGCCGTGCCGCGTGGTGCCGTGCTGCTTATCGGGATTGTCTGTTTTGCCACTTTCCTGGCAGAAGGCAGCGTACTGGACTGGAGTGCGGTATTTCTGACGGAGTATCACAATGTGCCGGACAGCCTTGGCGGGCTGGGTTTTGCCTGTTTTGCCGTGCTGATGTCTCTCGGGCGGTTGACCGGTGATAAAATTGTCGCGGTTCTCGGACGTCCCCGGGTTGTGCTGTGGGGTGCACTGCTTGCGGCAGGCGGGCTGCTGCTGAGTGTTCTGACAGATAACTGGCTGATTGCGCTCACCGGTTACGGGCTTATCGGGCTGGGTTGCGCCAATGTGGTGCCGGTGATGTTTTCAGCGATCGGGCGGCAGACCAGTATGCCACAGGCGGTTGCCGTTCCTGCGGTCACGACTCTCGGTTACCTGGGTATTCTGGCTGGCCCCGCGTCTGTCGGGCTTATCGCATACCGTTTTACGCTGCCCGCCGCACTGATGGTGGTGGTCGGTTTATTACTGGTAGTAGCACTGCTGTCGCGCAAAGTCAGTATGCGGTGAGACAACATCGTACACCGGTTATCACACCGGTGTACGAAACCTTATTCATTCAGACCACAGGTTCTGCGGAGACTTTCAGTATCGCTTTCAGGCGCGGATAGCGTCGGGCAAGCCGCCAGCGCAGGCGTAAATCATTGGCATTATCCCAAATCAGTGCCCAGATCCCGCGGTCAAACAGTTCCTGTATCATCGCCTGTTGTATCGCCGGTGATTCAATGTCGCTGATAGTATGCAGGATCCCCAGACCCTCTTTGGATATCTGCCAGTGACACGCGGATACCTGTTTTACAATATCGGCATGACGGTGATTAATCGCATCCAGCATTTCAAGGATTTTCATATAATTATGAATGGTCCGCACCCGGATCCTGTCATCCTGCGGCGTATGGGAGACTGATTCGGAATGGATCAGATAATCGTAATAACGTTCATCAATATATTCAACCCGCCCAGCCGTCAGCAGAACCTCCGTAGTCCAGGGAATGTCCTGGTGATGCAGTCCGGGTTCAAAACGGTAGTTATGTCCGCGCAAAAATGCGCTGCGATACAGGTTAAGCCAGGTGACATGCAAAAATTTACGGGAATCCAGCGCCCGCTTCAGCCATTGCGGACCGGAGATAACCCCTGTTGAACGCAGACGATCCGACGGAAAAATAGCATTCGGCTCCCGTCCGTCCTCATACACATACGTGCCGTTACAGGTCGCCACATCAAGCTGACCCTGCAATGAAATATCCAGTAACCGCCCGTACATCGACGGATGGATCACATCATCAATATCCGGAAACGTGACATAAACTCCTTTCGCGGCAGCAAATCCGGTATTGCGGGCAACTGAAACGCCCTGATTTTCCTGATGAATAATAGTAACGGCGGGAAATTTATCTTTCCATTCATCCAGCACCGCGGCAGTGTTATCTTTGGAGCCGTCATCAACCAGAATCAGTTCCCAGGCAGGTAAGGTCTGTTTTTGCAGGCAATCAAAAAACTGAGGGAGAAATTTTTCTCCGTTATAAACGGCGGCAACAATGCTCAGTAAGGGTTGTGATGGAGCCACAGATAAATGCATATCAGTCCCGTCAATTCCGGATTCATGCTGAAGCTGACTCAGCTTAAATAGTGATAAAATAATTGTGATTAATCACTATAACGGCTGTGGTATTTATAAACGTAGCTAATGATGCCATAACATTATGATAAGCCGGAGTATCACGCTTTAAAGGAGTCGGCTGTTGTACCTGTTTGCTATAAAATAATTTACGCAAAAAAAATACCGGTCATTAATTATAATGACCGGTATTTTTAATTATATTCACCCGGTATATATCCAACCTCATTCAGGATGCCGCCAATGAACCTGCGGTTTGAATGAATAAGGGTATATCGATACCGGTGATAATTATTGCTTCATTGCAGCTTTACTGAAAGCCGCTTCCAGCGCTTTAACCATTTCATCATTTTCTTTCTGTGTCAGAGGTTTCCCTTTGGCACTGATGAATTGCAGGCTGCTGCGGTTATTCAGGTCACCGACCTGCAGGGTGTAATCCCCTTCTGTAACAGAAGGATCGTCCATTCCCATGCTGCTCCATTCCGCAGAGCTGAGTCCTTTATAAGTGACTTCAACATTACCTGTGGAGCGGGTACGGTCGCCCACTTTCATCCCGACACTTTCCAGTGCGCCCGGAAGGCGTGACCAGACCACATCAAATGGTGCGCGCACAACAATCTGCGGCAGACCGGTTTTATCGCTGCCGCTCTGAACTTCCAGAACAGCAAACTGACCGGCATTGCTGTCCTGACGGGCAGCATTGCGCAGGCGATCCAGACCATCAACCACTTCATTGAGTGTCAGATTGTTGTAACGGGTAATTTCTACTTTATCCGTTACCGCGTTTTCACCCTGCTTCAGGCCTTCACTGGTCACAACAACCGCAAGCTGTGAGCCTGCCGGTTCGATTTTGATGCGCTGGCGGGACTGCAACGGCAGATCTTCATCTGCACGCTGCCAGACAATCCAGTCAGTCACAATTTCACCGGTGGCTTCATTGCGCTGACTGACCGGCACGGAGCGGTCTGCCAGAACGCGGTTAATCTGCGCCCATAATGTTTTGTTTTCCGCCGAATTTTCCAGCAGAAGACGGCTGGAATCTGCTGCGGTTTCAGTACGGGAACCTGCTAACAGGCTGACGGTCTGTACCGGCGGACGAATATCCAGCGCCAGACCGGTCGCACCTTCATGCTTAACCTGAGGAATATCATACTGCCCGCTTTGTAACGGCAGGATCATCCCCTGAGGGACATTCAGCGTCTGCAACTGCGGCGCATCCAGATACGAGGTATCACCGCTGACCTGGCGCTTATAGCGCTGATCGCCGGAGCAGGCTGCCAGTAAAAAAACCACGGAGAGGCCAGCGACCTTCATAACCTTTGATTTTTGCAGTAGTGTTGCCATTCAGATTCCCTAAAGTATTATCGTATGCCGGCCGTCTTCATGGCTTGCCCGATCGTCTTCTGCCCCGCTTGTGTGAGAGGTAACAGCGGCAGACGCAATGTCTGCTCCGCGATCAGACCCAGCTGATGACAGGCCCATTTCACCGGTGACGGGCTTGGTTCACAGAATAAATTGTGATGCAGGTCCATCAGTTGATTGTTAATCACACGCGCCTGGCTGAATTCACCGCGCAGAGCGAGATCAAACATTTTTGCCATTTCTGCTGCCGCCACATTGGCTGTCACAGAAATCACGCCTCTTCCGCCCAGCAACGTGAAATCCAGCGCAGAGGCATCATCACCACTAAGCAGAATGAAATTTTCATCATTTACCAGGGTTTTGATTTCACTGACACGGCTTAAGTTCCCGGTTGCTTCTTTAATTGCAACAATATTGTCCAGTTTTGCCAGGCGGGCAACAGTTGCAGGTAACATATCACAGCCGGTACGCGTTGGCACATTATACAGAATTTGCGGTAATGCGGTATTCTCCGCAATCATTTTAAAGTGCTGGTACAGCCCTTCCTGAGAGGGTCTATTATAATAAGGTGTAACCGTCAGACAAGCAGCAATTCCAGTATTTTCAAATTGTTCCGTAAACCAGACGGCTTCATTTGTGGCATTTGCCCCTGTTCCGGCAATCACCGGAATGCGCCCTGCCGCAAACTCAAGCGTCGCCAACACCACATCAACGTGCTCCTGATGGGACAGCGTGGCAGACTCGCCGGTGGTTCCGACTGCCACAATCGCAGAGGTTCCTGCTGCAACATGATAATCCACTAACTTTTTGAGACCCGCCTTGTCAACACGACCCTGTGTATCCAGTGGTGTAACCATCGCAACAATACTGCCTTTTAAAACTTCATTTACGTGTGACATGTACAAAACCCTCATCAATCGGATAAATATACCCTTATTCATTCAAACTGCAGGTTCGTTAGCTGCGCTCATCCAGCCGGGTCACATACCAATGTATGCTCCCCGGTGGTCGGAGCTTGCCGCCTGCCTGCATCTTGAATGACGTTGGGTATATGTGGCATCAATTTAATGGTACTTCTTAGTTGCACAGAAAAAAAACTCCCTAACTGTACGTTTTTAATGAATTTTGTTAATACCCGGCGCCAGACCTTAAAAAGAAGTAATAATGTCCGCTTTTTTAACCGGTAAATCAGCGGAACACATGATAGCGTGTCTGTATCGGGTATGCTTGATATGACGCAATCATTTGATTATTACCACAGAGCACCAAACAGGTTATTGCCATCGGCCTTATCTTTCTTTATGTTTAACACATTCATGATGTCAGAAGAGGAATGTGGGTTTGCCGCAACACGATCAGCAATATCTGGTTATCACAGCTCTGGGACGGGATCGCGCGGGGATTGTTAATGCAATTACCCGCCATGCCGGACAGTGTGACTGTAATATCGAAGACAGCCGCCTGGCGATTTTTGGTGAGGAATTTACCTTTATCATGATGCTGTCCGGCAGTTGGAATGCCGTAGCCATGCTGGAGTCCACCCTTCCTGTGCTGGCAGCAGAGTTAGATCTGCTGACAGTGATGAAGCGGACTCAGCGCGGACACCAGCCGACAGCAACCACCGGCGTCAGCGCCCGGATAACAGTGGCGGATGCGGCAGGACTGGTCGAACGGTTTACCAATTTATTTATGAAACTGGATTACACCCTGGCCGAGCTGGTGTCAAAAACCCGGCCGGATGATAACAGCACGTCCGCCCTGCTGGAAATTCAGATTACTGCCCATCACCCTACGGGTGAAAACACGGATATATTGCAACATCAATTTACCTGTCTTTGTGCTGAATTACAGGCCGAAGGCAATGTTACCCTGATAAGTCATTAATTCTTATATTTATAATTACGTTTACGGAGAGTATGTAATGAGCCCATTGAACGCCGGTGATAAGGCGCCACAATTCAGCCTTCCTGACCAAGATGGTGAGTCAATCAGTCTTGCTGATTATCACGGTCAGCGTGTACTGGTTTATTTTTATCCTAAAGCCATGACACCGGGCTGTACCGTCCAGGCGTGTGGTCTGCGCGATAACATGGATGACCTGAAACAGTTCAACGTTGAAGTACTGGGGATCAGTACAGACAAACCTGAGAAGTTGTCCCGGTTTGCTGAAAAAGAGCTGCTGAATTTCACTTTGCTGTCAGATGAAAACCACGAAGTCGCACAAGCATTCGGCGTCTGGGGCGAGAAGCAGTTTATGGGGAAAACCTATGATGGTATCCACCGTATCAGCTTCCTAATTGGTACTGACGGAAAAATAGAACATGTGTTTGATAAATTTAAAACCAGTGATCACGAACAGGTTGTACTCGATTACCTGAAATCACGCAGTTAATTTATTCGCCAGAATTATAAAAACACTATCCCCGGATAGTGTTTTTTATATTTAAGCCATTTATTTATAATAAATGAACCTACGTATCACATTACTATTTTGTGAAAAAAAATAATATGGTATTGTCTCCCGGCTGACAATGATGTCATTATGTTAAAAGGGATATTTAATGAAGTTAACCAAAATTGCCACTGCATTATTATTTTTAGCGCCCGCTTATTTATCTGCGGCAACCCAGGATTTTACCTACCGTAATGGTTATAAAATCACAGTTGATCAGACCTCACCTGACGTCAGTATTCAAATAAAAAAATAATAAACCGACACAATCAATCAGCACACCAAATTCAAATGGTATTTCGCATAACTATTTTTCTGAATTCAATGTGGGAAAACGCGGACTGAACATTGATAACGCACCATCTGCCCGGGTGATTATCAACGAAGTAACCGGATCAAATATCAGTCACCTTGACGGCAAAATGGCCGTTATGGGTAAACAAGCCAGCCTGATTATCGCTAACCCTAATGGTATTAACTGCAACAATTGTGGTGTATCCAATGTCAGCCACCTGACACTTTTAGCCGGAAATACGGCGCCTGATGTTGCGACCGGGAAATTAACCGGTTTTAAAAATATATCAGGTGATGTTTTAGTTAATAATGTAAAAAGTAAAGACATCCAAAGTAATTTAACCATTACAGCCGTCAGTGCTGACATCAGAAACGCTTATATTGATGCGCCAATGACAACACTTAATATTGGTGCCGAAAAAAATTGATTTTTCTGATAAAATCACATCGCAAATTGCCGAACAAAAACTCGACCGGGGACATCTGATTAATGAAGCAAAAACCTATTCAGCATCCGGAATTGATGAAGATACAAAAATAAAAGGCAATCTTACTGTTAATGCAACAAATTCGTCTTTTTCTAATGATGGGGTGATCACCGGCAATACAGTGAACTTAAATTTATTACACTCTGAATTTATGAATGATGGATATATAAAAGCAAGCACAATTAATGTAAATGCTAAAGGTGGTAGTATTTCCAATAGCAATACATTGTTTGCGAAACAATTATCCGGAACATACAATGGTGATTTTTCTTTATCCAACAACGTTGCTATGGCTGGTAAAAGTACGTTCAGTGTCGGTACTCTGACACTGACAAGTAATAATATTAACAACCTGATTGACCTTAATAATAGTGAGTACCAGGGCGTTTATCGTGATAATACACTCACAATTGATAATGAATCTTCTTTCTATGTTAGTTCATTCAATATCAATGGAAGTCACGATACCATTAATATTAAAAACAAAAAAATAATGGGGGCTGGCCTTGTTAATATAAACGGCGGTTCTGTCAGACTCCATAATGAAGATCTATTAGCGGTTAAGGCCGGTTCAACTGTTCATGGTATTCTTGGCACCTTTGGCAACGGCATTAATCATGAGAATATTACCGCGACCACTCATGATTTTAATATGTAAATCTGATTAAATAAAAGGTGATGTTTTAATAAAAACATCACCTTTTAAATATAATTTAATTATTTTCCGGTATCATTTTTTATATTATCGGGGATCACTTCTTCCGGCCAAGCATGAATAACCGCTTTAATTAATGTTGCCAGCGGGATAGCAAAGAATATCCCCCAGAATCCCCACAGACCGCCAAAAATAATAATCGAGAGAATAATCACCAGCGGATGTAAATTGACCGCCTCTGAGAATAAAATCGGCACCAGAATATTACTGTCCAGTCCCTGAACCACAAGGTAGGCAATAAACATCGTCCAGAAATCTGAGGTTAACCCCCACTGAAATACCCCGACAAGAGATGCGGCAGGGCTGGTCGAATAGTTTACCAATTTATTGATGAAACTGGATTACACCCTGGCCGGGCGGGTGTCAAAAACCCGCCAGGATGATAACAGCACGTCCGCTCTGCTGGAAACTGAGAAGTTGTTCCTGTTTGCTGAAAAAGAGCTGCTGAATTTCACTTTGCTGTCAGATGAAGATCACGAAGTCGCACAAGCGTTCGGCGTCTGGGGCGAGAAGCAGTTTATGGGGAAAACCTATGATGGTATCCACCGTATCAGCTTCTTAATTGGTACTGACGGAAAAATAGAACATGTATTTGATAAATTTAAAACCAGTGATCACGAACAGGTTGTGCCCGATCACCTGAAATCACACAGTTAATTTATTCACCAGAATTATAAAAATACTATCCCCGGTAGTGTTTTTTATATTTAAGTTCTTTACTTATAAAAAATGAACCTAAATATAATATTAATACTTTGTGAAGAAATGATATGGTATTGTCTCCCTGCTGACAATGATGTCATTATGTTAAAAGGGATATTTAATGGAATTAACAAAAATCGCCACTGCATTATTATTTTTAGCACCCGCTTATTTATCTGCAGCAACCCAGGATTTTACCTACCGCAATGGTTATAAAATTACAGTTGATCAAGTCTCACCTGATGTCAATATTCAAATAAAAAATAATAAACCAACACAATCCATCACCGCACCAAATTCAAATGGTATTTCGCATAACTATTTTTCTGAATTTAATGTAGGAAAACGTGGACTGAATATTGATAACGCACCGTCCGCCCGTGTGATCATCAACGAGGTGACCGGAACGAATATCAGCCAGCTTAAAGGTAAAACAGCGATTATTGGTAAACAAGCCAGCCTGGTCATCGCTAATCCAAATGGTATTAACTGCAACAATTGTGCGGTATCCAATGTTAGTCATTTGACACTTTTAGCCGGAAATACGGTGCCTGATGTTACTACCGGAAAACTAACTGGTTTTAAAAATATAACAAACGATGTTATCGTCAATAATGTCAAAAAAGATACGATAAAAAATAAACTTACGTTAACCGGAAAGAATATAGAATTAAACAACTCTTATATTAATTCGCCTGAAACAAAGATTAACATTGGCATGGATGTTATTGATTTTTCAGATAAATTAAAATATCAGATTACTGATGTAAACTTAACCAAAGAAAAAAAAAGATTACACCGTATACACCCGTCCATTATTATCTATTGGTGACAATACTGAAATACGTGGGAAGTTGGTTATTAATGCAGACAACGCCGCTCTGATAAATAATGGCAGTATTATTTCCACTAACACTCGACTTAATTTGATGAATTCTGAGCTATCTAATAATGGTTATTTAAAATCATCAGAAATTGATATTAACGCGAAAGACGCCACTATAAGTAACAATAAAAAAATTCCATGCAAATAGGCTGAATGTCAATTACATGGGTGACTTCAAAATTAATAACCACAACGAATCTGACTCTGATTCTCTTTCAATCGACAATATATTAATCAACAGCCTGAATGTAAAACAAAATATACAACGTGGCCCCGATGAATATACTTATTCCTTACGCGACAACTCATTAATTATAAATAACAATGGGCTATTTTCAATTTTCCGATTAAGTGTTACAGGAAATCAATACGATAATGTACTAATTTCAAACGAAGGCACTATATTGTCGGATAAGATTGATATAAAGGCCAGTACAGTCAGAATGATCAACAATAATACTTTTGAAGTTCGTTCTGAATTAGATGTCGATAGCATTAACGGATTTTATACCTTTGGAGATAACAAGATTTTAGTTTCCAACAAGATTTTAAATATGTAATTTTTTTTGTGAATAACCAAAAGTGATGTTTTCTAAAAACATCACTTTTATTTTTTTGGTTATTTTTTGGGAATGGACTGTATATCGTCAGGAGTCACTTCTTCCGGCCAGGCATGAATAACCGCTTTAATCAGTGTTGCCAGCGGGATAGCAAAGAATATTCCCCAGAATCCCCACAAGCCGCCAAAAATAATAATTGAGAGAATGATCACCAGCGGATGCAGATTAACGGCCTCTGAGAATAAAATCGGCACCAGAATATTACTATCCAGCCCCTGAACCACAAGGTAAGCAATAAACATTGTCCAGAAATCAGATGTTAGCCCCCACTGAAATAACCCGACCAACACCACCGGAACCGTGACAATGACCGCGCCCACATACGGAATAAGAACCGAAACCCCGACCAGCACCGCCAGCAACAGCGCATAATTCAGACCGACCACTGCAAACACAATGTAAGTACAGACACCAACAATAATCATCTCTGTGACTTTGCCGCGGATATAGTTGGAGATCTGCTGATTCATCTCCTGCCAGACCTGACCGGCAAGGGAACGGTTACGTGGCAGAATACGCTGAAATCCGCGCAGCATCTGCTCTTTGTCTTTCAGTAAAAAGAAAATCATCAGCGGCACTAAAATCAGATAAATTGTCAGTGCCAGTAATCCCACCAGCGACGCCAGCGACATTTTCACCACTGAATCCCCGACTGAGAGCAGCTTACTGCGTGCATTGTCGAGGATCATATCCATCAAACCCACATCCATTAATGCAGGGAAGCGATCCGGCAGTCCGCGGGCAAATTCGTTGAACCGGCTGAACATATTCGGCATATCCAGCAACAGGTTACGTCCCTGGCTCCAGACGGTTGGCGCAAGAATAAAGATAACCAGCACACTGATCCCGATAAACAGGCTCAGGATCAGGCCAATCCCCATTTTGCGCGGGCATCCCCGTTTTTCCAGCTGATGAATCGGCCACTCCAGCAGATAGGCAAGCACAATGGCTATCAGCAGCGGCGCTAAGATACCGCTGAAAAAATAAATAATTCCGAAACCTGCCAGCAAAATGACGGTCAAAGCTACTGCCTGGGGATCGGCAAACCGCCGTCGGTACCATTGTATGATTAAATCCAGCACTGTACTGCTCCTTGGCTTAGTGGCGTAAATCTGACAATTCCTGCCACCCGGGCAGTCTGTGTGAGGATTTTACTTGAGTGTTTGCTATGATACACGAATTATTACCAGTGATAATTAACGGGGAAGACGTCATCCTATGAATTCGTTTCTGAAAAAACCGTTAGCAGCCTTATTGGCTGTCATCCTGACATTACCGACGCTGCCTGTTGCGCATGCCGCCATTGAGGATGCACTACCGGAAATCGGCACAACCGCCGGAGGCACACTCAGTATCGGGCAGGAAAACCTGATGGGCGATTTTTATCTGCGGATGATACGCAGTAGCTCACCAATGGTCTATGATCCTGTTTTACTGCAATATGTTAACACCCTCGGGCAAAAATTAGTCTCCAACGCCGATGCGGTAAAAACCCCGTTTAATTTCTTTCTGATAGCCAATCCGAATATCAACGCCTTTGCCTTCTTCGGCGGCAATGTGGTGCTGCACACCTCACTGTTCCGCTACAGTCTGACGGAAAGCGAGCTCGCCTCAGTAATGGCGCACGAAATTGCTCACGTAACCCAGCGCCACCTTGCCCGCATGATGGAAGATCAAAAAAATAAAGCCCCGCTGGCCTGGGCGGCAACACTTGGTTCAATTCTGCTGCTGATGACCGGAACGCCCGTCGGGGCGGCAGCGATGACATCAACAATGGCAGGAATTCAGCAAAATATGATCAGTTTTACTCAGTCAAATGAGCAGGAAGCTGACCGTATCGGCATGGGAACGCTGAGCCGTTCCGGATTTGACCCGCAGGGGATGCCGGATTTCATGACCATTATGGTGGATATGTCCCGCTACAGCTCCAAACCACCGGAAATGCTGTTAACTCACCCCCTGCCGGACAGCAGGCTTGCTGATGCGCGTAACCGTGCCAACCAGATGACCCGTAAAAATCCGCCGCAATCACTTGATTTTCTGCTCGCCCGCGCCCGGGCAATGAGTATGTACGGCGGACAGCCCCTGCGTAATGCCACCGATCAAATGATAGACAATTACAGCAAGGGCAACAGTAAAGAACAGATGGCCGCGGATTACGCGCGGGCAATTTTGCTGTACCGCGACAATAAATATGATGCGGCCTCGCAAATTCTGACAAAACTTCTGGCGGCAGAGCCCAATAATGTCTGGTTTATTGATGTCATGACGGATGTCGATATCGGACTGAATAAAACACAATCCGCCGTCACCCGGCTGGAAAATGCCATAAAGCGGGACCCGGGAAATCCGGTTTACCGGATTAACCTCGGCAATGCCTATATTCAGAATAAACAGTATGATAAGGCAACAAAAATCCTGCGCAATTATACCTTTGATTATCCGTCTGACCCGAGCGGCTGGGATTTACTGGCAGAAGCAGGCGGTAAAGCCGGGCATCGCGCTGATGAACTCGCCGCCCGCGCGGAATACCAGAACTTAATGGGTGATTTTGACGGCTCTGTCCGCAGCCTGACCGAAGCCAGCCGCCAGACAAAGCTCAACAGTTATGACCAGGCGCGTTATGATGCGCGGATTGACCAAATCCGCCAGTTACAGATGCAATTCAAACAATTTAAATAATCAATGAGGAAAACCATGACAGACACAGTCACCATCTGGCATAACCCGCGCTGCTCCAAGAGCCGCGAAACCCTCGCATTGCTGGAAGCGCACGGAGTAACACCTGCGGTGATTCTCTATCTGGACACCGCCCCCTCTGTTGCAGAGATTAAAAACCTGCTTAAAAAGCTGACATTTGATGATGCCCGCCTGCTGATGCGTACCAAAGAAGCAATTTACAGCGAATTGGGTCTGGCAGACGTCACGAGCCAGGATGCATTAATTCAGGCAATGCATGACAATCCGAAACTCATTGAGCGCCCTGTTGTCGTTAACGGGAAGCTTGCCCGTTTGGGTCGCCCACCGGAGCAGGTGCTGGAAATTATTAACTAAACGGTTGTCCATCCCCCGGCAATTATCCCGGGGGATATTTTCTGATGCGCCGCATTCTCACAAAATCAATAATGTTCTTTTTATGAAATCGTTATTTATTTCTGATGATACATTTTGCTCAGTTAACACTGCTCAACAAAATGATTAAAGGAATCAATCATGAAAAAGACATTAGCTGCATTATCATTCATCTCAGTTGCTGCATTTTCTGCTCACTCTGTAGCAGGTCCGGGAGAAATGGAATATACCTACCGGAATGGCGAAAAAATACGTGTGGTAAGCCCGGATGCACAGACTTCACTGTTTGAAGATACGTCCGGAAAGCCCGTCTTAGAGATTAACTCACCAAATAACCGTGGCATATCTCATAATATATTTGAAGAATATAATGTTGGACGTAAAGGTTTAACCATCATTAATAATGAAAATGCGGCCACCATTATCAATGAAGTTATCGGCAATAAAGTCACCAATTTATGGGGAAATACCCACATCGCAGGAGGCAAAGCCAGCTTGCTGATTGTCAATCCGAACGGCGTAAACTGCCACGGTTGCACCTCAACCGGTACAACAATTTATACTCACCGTAAAACGCTGCCTGTCCTGGTCAATTCATTGAATAAAAAGACAATATTCCGTGGTGTGATACCGGCGAAAGCATCAGACAGACTCACAGATATCCGCCATAATATTTCATTCTCAGCACCGTAATAACCACTATCCTGCTGCGGGTTATACCGCAGCAATGCTTCCCTTATCTGTTTATTTCCCCATCACATCCGTTTTCCGCCGGAAACTTTCCCTTCATCATACTGTCATACTTTTTATCATCACAATGAACAGATGATTACGCCGCAGCGCAATAACTTAAGAAAACTCTTATTGTGACGATGCCGGAATCACGTATTGATATATACATAATTAATTCAAAATTATACGCGTCATCAGGGATAAAGAATGACCATCTATGACTTAAAGCCGAAATTTCAGAGTCTGTTACGCCCCCTTGTTGTCCGGCTTTATGATGCCGGGGTAACGGCAAATCAGATTACGCTCTCGGCATTATGCCTTTGCGTTCTGACCGGCATTGTCCTGTTTCTCTTTCCTGTCCCGCCACTTTTTCTGCTGCTGCCTGTTGTTCTGTTTATCCGCATGGCGCTGAATGCCATCGACGGTATGCTGGCGCGTGAACATAATCAAAAAAGCCGTTTCGGGGCGATACTCAATGAGCTTGGTGATGTGATTTCTGATACCGCGCTGTATTTCCCGTTTGTTCTGCTGTTTCCCGCCTGCACAGGCTGGATATTGCTAATCCTCTTTTTATCCCTGCTGACAGAGTTTATAGGTGTGCTGGCACAGACTATCGGCGCATCCCGCCGCTATGACGGTCCCGCAGGTAAAAGTGACCGCGCATTTGTATTTGGTGCGCTCGGGCTGTGGGCGGCTATTTTTCCGTTATCTCTCTCAGCGGCAGTATTTCCGGTGCTGTTTGCCATACTGTCCGCACTGTTATTTTATACCTGTTATAACCGTATCCGCCGTGCGTTGCAGGAATGTACGCAACAAGACGTATCTCAAAAGGACTGATTATGAGTTTATCTTCTGATTATCCAACTCAGCGCGAAAGCATTGAATCTCAATTCAGTACCAGTGATCAACAGCGTTTATTTTTCCGTTACTGGCCATCTGCCACCGGTGAAAATAAAGCAATTGTGCTGTTTCACCGCGGACATGAGCATTCCGGGCGTGTCGCGCATCTGGCTGATGAACTGGATTTACCGGATTTTGCCGTCTTCGCCCCGGACGCCCGCGGGCACGGACGTAACGACGGTCCCAGAGGCTACAGCCCGTCAATGGGTACGTCCATAAATGATATCAATGAGTTTATTAAATTTATTTCAGCGGAATATGCCATTCCTGTCGAAAATATGATTGTGCTCGGGCAAAGCGTCGGCGCGGTTACCCTGACCGGCTGGGTGCATGATTTTGCGCCGAAAATTCGCGGGCTGGTACTGGCGTCCCCGGCGTTTAAAGTAAAACTGTATGTGCCGTTTGCCCGCAGCGGGCTGGCATTGATGCAGAAAATTCGCGGGCTGTTTTATGTCAATTCTTATGTAAAAGCCAAATTTCTGACTCATGACCCGCAGCGCATCGCCTCTTTTGAGCGCGACCCGCTGATCACCCGCCCTATTGCCGTTAATATTCTGCTGGAGCTGTATAAAACCGCTGACCGCCTGGTCGCTGATGCCGCCGCGATTACCGTACCAACCCAACTGTTTATCTCCGGCAGTGACCATGTTGTGCATCACAAACCGCAATATCAGTTTTATGAGCGGCTCAATACGCCAATCAAAGAGAAACACATTTTGCCGGGGTTTTATCACGATACCCTGGGTGAAAAAGATCGCCATATCCCGATTGCGGAGATCCGCCGTTTTATCACCACTCTGTTTGCAGAGCCGCGTTATCAGCATGATTATTCTCATGAAGATGTCTGCAGTGCCGGGGCTGATGCCTACCGGGAATTACAGGCACCGCTGCCGGATTATTGTCCGAAGAATCTGGGCTATAAATTACTGAGCAAAGCGATGTCCACGCTCGGCAAGGCCTCAGAAGGTGTCAGTATCGGTTATGACAAAGGATTTGATTCCGGCTCGACACTGGATTATGTCTATCGCAACCAGGCGCAGGGAAAAGGTATTTTCGGGCGCATTGTTGACCGGCAATATCTGAACAGTATCGGCTGGCAGGGAATTCGTCAGCGCAAAGTGAATATTGAAAAAATTCTGCGCCGCACGATCCGGGCATTACAGGAAAGCGGAACACCGGTACGGATAATGGATATCGCCGCAGGTCAGGGTCGCTATATTTTTGATGCTATCAATGATTACAGTAAGATAGAGTCTGTTTTGCTGCGTGATTACAGCACCGTGAATGTCGAACAGGGACGGCTTCAGATTAAAGAGCGATTCCTGGAAGACAAAATCCGTTTTGAGGAAGGCAATGCCTTTGATACCGCCGATCTCGCCGCTGTCACACCAAAACCAACGCTCGGCGTGGTGAGCGGACTGTATGAATTATTCCCTGATAACAATTTGTTACGTGATTCTCTTGCCGGGCTGGCACAGGCAATTGAGAGTGGCGGCTATCTGGTTTATACCTGCCAGCCATGGCATCCGCAGGTTGAAATGATTGCCCGCGTACTGCCGAGCCATCAGGGCGGTAAAGCATGGGTGATGCGCTGCCGCAGTCAGGGTGAGATGGATGAACTGGTTGATAAAGCAGGATTTGAGAAACTGGATCAGCTTATTGATAACTGGGGAATATTCAGTGTCTCTGTGGCAAAACGCCGCTGACAGTAATAATAATTAAGGTGCGCATCAGTGCGCACCGCTTATTTTTCGCGGACTGACATACTATATTTTCACGGACTGACATACTATGGCTGATGTAGCGGATATACCTGCTCCGGTGTTTACTTCCCGCCGGAAACGGTGGGGAGCGGCCCTGCTCTGGCTGCTGTTTCTGGCACCGTTTTTTTTCCTGACATACGGACAGGTTAACAGTTATACAGCAACACTGCCGGATGTGCCCTCTCTTGCTTTCGGCTGGGAGCACCATATCCCTTTCCTGCCGTGGACCATTATTCCGTACTGGAGCATTGATCTCTTTTACGGGCTGTCACTGTTTATCTGCACCACGCTGCGCGAGCAGTTTATTCACGGACTGCGGCTGATAGCTGCCTCTCTGGCGGCCTGCGCCGGTTTTCTGCTGTTTCCGCTGAAATTCAGTTTTCCCCGCCCACAAACAGACGGCTCTGCCGGCTGGATGTTTGATCAGCTGGAGATGTTTGACCTGCCGTTTAACCAGGCCCCATCTTTGCACATTATTTTGCTGTGGCTGCTTTGGCTGCGTTTCCGTGCGCATGTACCGCAAAAATGGCAGTGGTTTCTGCATCTGTGGTCCGCACTTATCCTGATCTCTGTCCTGACCACCTGGCAGCATCATTTTATTGATGTTATTACCGGCGGTGCAGTCGGTGTACTGATCAGTTATCTGCTGCCGGTTAATACACAGTGGCAATGGCGCACCCACCGTATTCGCCGGGGTTATCAGTTAGCAGCGCGATACGGGACAGGCGGACTGCTGCTTGCCACTGCCGCCGCTGTTATTGGTGGTCAGGGCTGGTGGCTGTTATGGCCCGCACTGGCCTTTTTATGTGTGGCAGCAGGCTATTGCGGTGCCGGAACCTCTGTCTTTCAGAAAGATAGAAACGGGCAGATTTCCCCGTCTGCCGCCGTGCTGTTACTGCCTTATCGCCTTCTGGCGCTAATCAGCTATTATTGGTATGCGCATCAGTGCCGCCATACCAGTGTGGTAAATGCGCATATCGCGCTGGGAGGATACCCGCAAGCACCGTTGTCCGCTGCCGCCGTTCTGGATATGACCGGTGAATTTCCCCGCAGCCGTTATGCTAAAGATCTGGCTTATCATTGCCAGCCGCAGTTGGATCTTTTCCCGCTGACAGAAGAAGAGATTGAATCCGCAGTGTATCATCTGACCAGGCTTGCGCAGTCCGGTCAGGTTTATGTTCACTGTAAGCTGGGTTACACCCGCAGCAGTACAGTGGTGGTTGCGTGGCTGATGAGACAGGGAATGGCGGAGAGCCTGCAACAGGCGCTGGCGTTAGTCAGACAAGCACGCCCGCAGATTGTACTGCGGGAACCAACCCTTGCCGCACTAACCCGCTGGGCAGCCCGTTACGGAAATAAAAATGAATAATATAACGTATGATAATCAGGTAATTGTTATTTTTACGGCGGGCTGGCGTTATCTGGCGGGGCTTTCATGTCTGGCGTTTCTCTTCCAGTTTATGCTGTATATCTCCGGGTTTTCCGGTGAATATCAGATGGCGGCAGGAATTGTGTTTTTTCTGTGCGCCAACTATTTTATCTTCCGGCTGTGGCTGGATCACAACTTGTTCCGCCACCTTGCAAAAACAAAAGAAAACAGTGCCTTTGACGACACACTGACAACCCTGTTCCCCGGCAGAGCGCAACATACATCCTACGCACAGCGTCTGACCGGCACAAAGCGCCTGTTTCAGCAGGGTGCGTTGTGTATGGTGATTCAGTGGGGAGTCGCTGTTATTACGCTGATGAACTGAGATCAGACAGCGTATATACCCAACGTCATTCAGGATGCAGGAAGGCGGCAAGCTCCGATTGCCGGGGAGCATACATAAGTATGTGACCCGGCTATCCTCGTTCCGCCAACGCACCTGCAGTTTGAATGAATAAGGGTATATAACTACAGGCGCAGGGTATCTTTCACAAAGGGAATAGTCAGCTTGCGCTGTGCCACAATCGAGGCATGATCGAGCCGGTCGAGCATGTCAAACAAGGTGCGCATCTGGCGATCAAGGCGTTTTAAAATAAAGCGGCCGACATCTTCCGGTAATTCAAATCCGCGCAGCTTTGCCCGCAACTGTAATGCCTGAATTTTTTCATCATCGCTCAGCGGGTGGAGCTTGTAAATCTGTCCCCAGTCAAGGCGCGAGGCAAGATCAGGCAGTTGTAACGGGATCTGGCGCGGCGGGCGGTCACCGGTGATAAGCAAACAGGTTTTGCCGGTTTCAAGAATACGGTTATAGAGATTAAATACCGCCATTTCCCACTCTTCATCACCCGCAATGCACTCAATATTATCAATACAGACCAGTGACAGATGCTCCATGCCATCCAGCACTTCAGGCACAAACCAGGCGCGTTTATCTAAAGGGACATAACCGACCGCACTGTTTTTGGAAGACGCGTGGGCACAGGCTGCGTGCAGTAAATGACTTTTTCCCCCGCCATCCCGTGACCAGAAATAAAGGTAGCTGCCATGCGGCTGATCGATAGCCGTCTGAATCGCAGATAACAGCGACGCATTTTCTCCTGCATAGAAACTGGTGAACGTTTCATCATCAGGGAGAGAGAGTGGTAGTGAAAGCTGAGACGGCGTGTTCAGAATGACCTCTGCCAACGGGTGAACAAACGCAGGTAGTTTACCATAAATTCACCGTATAAATGAACCACAACAACGCAATTCACCTGCACAGTGATACAAAAAGCCGCAGCAATGTCTCTCCCGGTGATCGTTTTAAGTGACATTCTGAATAGTTTAAACTCCGGATGATTATTTTTATAACGAGTTGCAAGAATCGCCCATCAATAAATCACACGGTTTTTTATTTAAACTTTATTTAATTTTTACCTGATAAATTAATTAACTCATTAGATACTGTTTTTTATGAAAGAATTTACCTGAAGTGTTTTTATAATACTGATGATGAATTTTTTATCTTAAACACCCGTCACTTCCGTAAAGTGATTATTTATTTTTGACTTGGACATTTTATGAAAAAAAAACATAAATTTGCTTGCCGTAATAATATTATCTATTACTTCAGCCAGTTACGCCACAGGTAGTGAATACACATATAAAAATGGAATGAAAATAAAAATAAATAATAACCATGCTGAGTTATCAACAAAAAATAAGATACCAACAATCAATGTAAATGAAAAAGATAATTCAGGTAGTGCTCACATTAAATATGATGAATTTAATGTCGGAAAAAAAGGGTTGCTATTTGATAATAAAATAAATGCTAATATTATTATCAACGAAGTCGTTTCTGATTCACTTACACGGCTTTCAGGAAACATAACTGTCCGAGGTCAGCAAGCTGAATTACTTATAGTTAATCCGAATGGTATCACCTGCTCTTCATGTAGTTTTACCAACACGTCCCACACCCATCTCATTGCAGGAAAAGCGGGAAAATATGATGATCTCACAGACCCTGAAATAAGTGAATATGAAAGCAAAGGGAAAAAAAATATCCATCAGAAACATGAAACAAAACTCAGCCGAAGAATTATCATTAATCTCGCGTAACATTGAAATAAAAAATAGCAATATAAAATCAAAAAACATTAATTTAAAAACCATAAGATCATCATACGGTGATGGTTATAAACATGCCAGTTCAATTAACATTGATAACAAATCAATTATCATTGCTAATGAAATCCGGGTTGATGCATACAATGGGACAATAATCAACAATGGGCATCTGACAGGAAATGCATATAGCAGCCTTAACAATATATCACTGAAAAACAATGGTCATGTTAACGGAAAATTCGCACAAACCTACCTTTTCGGTGATATATATATTCAGGGAAGTAAATCTATTAACTTTGAAAAACATGAAGTTATTGATGGGAATAAAAACAACATCTTCTGGTCTGGTGGGAAAACAGTAATAAATTAAAACAATGCATAGCCGGACCATATACTTTATGGCCCGGCTGACTACCTGTTTTTGCCTTTTGTTTTCAACTTAAAATTAACAGTAAAGTGAACGAGATCATAACAACAAATTTATTCAAATAAACTATCTTTCCGTTCATTTCAAATAAACATAAGGATATTATATAAACAAACCAGGACTGTTAATTTCATTATTAATACTGCCACCGTTATCATCCGCAAATGCCGTTGGTACAAATATAAATATTGCTAATAATATGGCTAAACTGAGCAATGATAATAATAAAAAAAATCATCACCATTTTACAGAAAGATAACTCACACATTTCACATATTACCTATAACGAATTTAATGTTGGTAATGAAGGCATTATTTTTAATAACAAAATTGGTGCGGACACCATCATAAATGAAGTTGTTTCCCGGTCAGCGTCTGAATTGAATGGCGAAATTTGTACTGGTGAATCCGAACGGTATCGTCTGTTCTTCATCATGTCGTTTCAGAAATATAACACTTGCAAATCTTATTGTTGGCCAGGCAGTTCTTCCTTCAAAAGCGGTTATTGGTCGTTATGCTGACAGCACATCCGCATTGGTTATCAAAGACACTACAAAAAAAATAGCTGAACGATTAATACTAAACAGTAAAAATATTGATGTCAGTAATAGTAATATCCAAACTAATCATCTGACTCTGACCAATGTTTATAACTACCTGCATGGCATCCCGTCAAAAAAATAAAACATCTATTGATGAAAATACTAAAATACGGGCAGGTAATATCAGTTTTAATGTTATCGAAACTGATATTCATAATGATGGCGTAATAAAAGGAAATATTCGCGGGATGGTTATTTCATCCAACTTTAATAACGACGGTAAAATATCCGGTGAAAAATTGTCTTTACAGTTTTCCGATAACCGGGGAATTACCAGAAATGGAAAAGTCATATTTAAGGACGGTAGCCTTTAATTATATATCAGTAATGTACTGTTGATATCACCGGAGGAAACAATTTATCCTCCGGTGATAGTATTATCAGTCTTTCTTCACTTCATCCAGATTCACATCCACCACCCGCTCTTCCGGACGCAGAATGTTCACAATACGGAATATCAATGCCAGCCCGATACCCACAACCGTCGCCAGCGCCATGCCTTTCAGTTCAGCTGCGCCAATGTGGATGGTCGCCCCGCTCACCCCGATAATCAGGATAACAGCAGTCAGGATCAGGTTTTGCGGCTTATTGTAATCCACTTTGGAATCAATCAGCACACGGATACCGGACGCACCAATCACCCCGTAAAGCAGCAGAGAAACGCCGCCCATCACAGGTACAGGAACGGCGGCAATCGCCGCTGCCAGTTTACCCACACAGGATAAAAGCACCGCCAGTACAGCTGCCCCGCCGATAACCCAGGAGCTGTACACCTTGGTAATTGCCATCACACCAATATTTTCGCCGTAAGTCGTGTTCGGTGTGGAGCCGAAAAAGCCGGATATGACCGTGGATAACCCATTGGCAAACATCGAGCGGTGCAGACCGGGGTCTTTCATCAGGTCACGTTTGACAATATTTGCCGTCACCACCAGATGCCCGACGTGCTCGGCGATCACCACCAGTGCTGCCGGTAAAATAGTTAAAATGGCAAACCATTCAAAACGCGGCGTATAAAATGTCGGTAATGCAAACCATGGCGCGTTACTGATCGGGGTTAAATCCACCACCCCCATAAAGAAAGACAGTATGTAGCCGGTCAGAACACCGATGAGGATCGGGATAATCGCCAGGAAACCGCGGAAGACCACCGAGCCCATAATAGTGACGCCCAGGGTGGTCAGGGAGATAATCAGCGTCGTGCTGTCCGGTGACGCACCATCCGCGACTTTCAGCCCGGCCATACCGGCAGCGGTTCCGGCAAGCTCAAGACCGATAACCGCAACAATCGCGCCCATTGCCGCAGGCGGAAACAGGACGTTTATCCAGCCGCGCCCCGCAATTTTGATAATCCCCGCTACCAGCATAAACAGCAGACCACAGACAATAAAGCCGCCGAGCGCCAGTTCATAGCCGAGAGGCAGTAAAATCAGTACCGGTGAAATAAAGGCAAAGCTTGACCCCAGATACGCAGGGATTTTTCCTTTACAGATGAACAGATACAGCAGCGTGCCGATACCGTTAAACAATAAAATAGTGGACGGATTTACCTGAAAGAGGATAGGTACCAGAACAGTGGCACCAAACATGGCAAACAGGTGTTGCAGGCTTAACGGGATTGTGACCAGCAGTGGCGGACGTTCATCGACTTCAATAACGCGGCGCGTCATCTTAAACCTCTTATTGATTACTCAGGGATATGTCAAAAAAAAGCCGACTATCAAGTCGGCTCATTATATTATTTCGTACCAAATATCTTATCGCCTGCATCACCCAGCCCCGGAACAATGTATCCGTGCTCATTAAGGTGATCGTCAACAGAGGCAGTGTACAGCTCAACATCCGGGTGTGCTTTTTCCAGCGCTTTCAGCCCTTCCGGTGCCGCAACCAACACCAGAATTTTAATTGCGGTACAGCCGGCTTTTTTCAGCAGGTCAATCGTGGCAATCATAGAACCGCCGGTTGCCAGCATCGGGTCAACCACCAGCGCCATGCGCTCTTCAATATTAGAGGCTAATTTCTGGAAGTACGGCACAGCTTCTAACGTGACTTCATCACGATAAACACCGACAACACTGATGCGTGCGCTCGGAATACTTTCCAGCACACCATTCATCATACCAATACCTGCGCGCAGGATTGGCACAACGGTAATTTTTTTTACCCTTAATTTGTTCGATTTCGACCGGACCACACCAGCCCTCAATGGTCACTGTCTCAGTTTCTAAGTCTGAAGTTGCTTCATAGGTCAGCAGGCTACCGACTTCTGAGGCCAGTTCACGAAAGCGCTTTGTGCTTATATCATGATCTCGCATCAGGCCAAGTTTGTGTTTAACGAGCGGGTGTTTAACCTCGGTGACTTTCATGGGATCTCCTACTGTGTAAGCCCTGGCGGACAAAAAAATCGCGAGATTATACCGCTTTTCTTCCGCAGCGCCACCCTGCATTTGTTGATTTTAGTCAACTATCACGCGTTTCATGTTCGTTACATAAATAAATGTGACATGACGCAATATCATAAATTCCGGCGCAAATAGTCTCGCAATCGTTTGCGCGGACTGCTAGAATGATCACGTTTTCGATTCACCCACTTACTTGCAATCGCCGTTGGGGGCCGCAGTGACTGACAAAACTTCTCTGAGTTACAAAGATGCCGGTGTTGATATTGATGCCGGTAATGCCTTAGTTTCCCGTATTAAGCATGTTGTCAAAGAAACACGCCGTCCTGAAGTGATGGGCGGACTGGGTGGTTTCGGTGCGCTTTGCGCAGTACCGCAAAAATACCGGGAGCCGGTGTTAGTCTCCGGCACTGACGGCGTGGGAACCAAACTGCGTCTGGCGATGGATCTGGCACGTCACGATACTATCGGTATTGATTTGGTTGCCATGTGTGTGAATGACCTGATCGTTTGCGGAGCAGAGCCCCTCTTCTTCTTAGATTACTACGCAACCGGAAAACTGGATGTGGATACGGCCGCCCGTGTGGTGACCGGTATCGCCGAAGGCTGTAAACAGTCCGGCTGCGCACTGGTCGGCGGTGAAACCGCTGAAATGCCGGGCATGTATCACGGTAATGATTATGATGTTGCCGGGTTCTGCGTCGGCGTGGTTGAAAAATCAGAGATTATTGACGGCAGCAAAGTCCGCGCCGGTGACGCGCTGATTGCCCTTGCATCCAGCGGACCACACTCTAACGGCTATTCGCTGGTCCGTAAAATTCTGGAAGTGAGCAAAACAGACCCTGCCACAACGGAGCTTGACGGAAAATCACTGGCAGACCACCTGCTGACCCCGACGAAGATTTATGTGAAATCCATCCTGAAACTTATCGCAAATACCGATGTACATGCTATTGCGCATCTGACCGGCGGCGGTTTTTGGGAAAATATCCCGCGTGTATTACCTGACTGCACACAAGCGCGCATTGATGGTGCATCCTGGCAATGGCCGTCTGTGTTTAACTGGCTGAAAACCGCCGGCAATGTGGATGAGTATGAAATGTACCGCACCTTTAACTGCGGTGTCGGTATGATAATCGCACTGCCGGTCGCGTCTGTACCTGCCGCACTTGCATTGCTGACCGAAGCCGGTGAAACCGCATGGCAGATTGGCGATATCGCCGTCTGCCGTGAAGATGAGCCGCAGGTTGTTATCCGCTGATGAAAAAGCGTCTTGTCGTTCTGGTTTCCGGCAGCGGCAGTAATTTGCAGGCGTTAATTGACGCCTGCAACCCGCAGCGCCCTGACGCAATCAATGCTGTAATTGTGGCTGTTTTCAGTAATAAAGAAGACGCATACGGATTAACCCGTGCGCGCCTTGCGGGGATACCGGCGCTGTCACTCAGCCCGGCACAGTTCAGCTCGCGGGATACATTTGATGCGGCGTTACAAACGCATATTGATGACTATCAGCCTGATCTGATTATTCTTGCCGGTTATATGCGAATTCTGAGTCCCGGGTTTGTCCGCCATTATTACGGGCGCATGCTCAATATCCACCCTTCTCTGCTGCCGAAATATCCGGGTTTGCATACCCACCGCAAAGCACTGGACAATAACGATGCCGAACACGGTACATCTGTTCACTTTGTGACTGAGGAATTAGACGGCGGCCCGGTTATTCTTCAGGCGCGTATCCCGTTGTTTGCGGGCGATACCGAAGAAAACGTGACGGCGCGGGTACAGCAGGAAGAGTACCGGATTTATCCGCAGGTCATAAACTGGTTTGTGCAGGACAGACTCACACTGCGTGATGACGGCGCTTATCTGGACGGAATGAGCCTGGACGGAATTAGTCTGACTGACCACCCCGGGTAATCGTCATAATCAGCGCATCGACATCATTTTTTTCAGGTGATCTTTACGCCGCTCTGTGTAGTTCCACCAGGACTGTGCCGGTTGTCCCCCCAGAAAATCAGTGACTGACCAGAACACATCCATCACACAGGGGTCCTGGCGGACGCCGGTGATAGCACACAGCATTTCGTACATAATGACCGGGTCAGAGCCGGTTATCTCTTCCGGTTTTTCATACCCCAGCAGGCGCAGATCATCTGCCGCCGCTTTCCCGACGTTAGGTAAATCAGTAAATGTCTTCAGATTTGTCCGGTCAGCTTTGGTCGGGTTCATGGGGATATCCGGTGTGTATTAATAATACGCGTATTATCACATAATTTATCTTCTGGCGGCACACAGATTTATACTCTTATTGTGATTAATGCATGATTAATGAGACTAATAATGAAAACCGGCCCGGATAACACGCTACCAGGTCCCCGGGGCGCTAAATTTCCATCCTCAGATAATTCCGTTTCTGTTATGTGTTACACTTGTCGTTAAGATTTACCCAACGTCATTCAAGATTCGGGCAACGAACCTGCGGTTTGAATGAATAAGGGTATAAACACAATACCGGAGTGATATATGACTGGTGGTCAGGTTGTTCCGCCTGTAAAACTGCGTCCGCTTGAGCGCGAAGATTTAGCATTTGTTCATCAGATGGATAATAACGCCAGCATCATGCGTTATTGGTTTGAGGAACCTTACGAAGCATTTATTGAATTAAGCGATTTATACGACAAGCATATTCACGACCAATCCGAACGCCGCTTTATTGTTGAAAGTGACGGTACCAAAGTGGGATTAGTCGAGCTGGTTGAAATTAACCATATACACCGGCGTGCCGAGTTTCAGATTATTATTGCTCCGGCACATCAGGGACACGGTTTTGCCTCCCGCGCAGCCGGTCTGGCAACAGATTACGCATTCTCAGTTCTGAATCTGTACAAACTTTATCTGATTGTGGATATCGAAAACGAAAAAGCGATTCATATTTATAAAAAGCTCGGTTTTCACACAGAAGGTCAGTTAATTGATGAATTTTTCGTCAACGGTGAATACCGGACCGCTATCCGCATGTGTATTTTTCAGCCTGAATATCTGGTCTATAAAAATAACACCGTGAACCCGGAAAGATTTATCGAAAAAAATGCCCGCGTAAAGCAGAACCTGTAGTTTTTTTTTTAGTAAACTGTACGCCGCGTTTAACCTTATTAAACAGAGCAACTCATTGCCATTGCGGAGTAATAATGTCCCAAGATAGACTCTATATGGAAAAAGAACTCAGTTGGCTATCGTTCAACGAACGGGTTCTTCAGGAGGCTGCCGACAACCGCAATCCGCTGATTGAACGCATGCGTTTTCTGGGCATTTACTCCAATAATCTGGATGAGTTTTATAAAGTCCGTTATGCGGATGTCAAACGCCGCATCCTGATTAATGAGGAACAACGTGGCTCCGGCGCCAGTGCGCGCCATCTGCTGCGCAAAATTGAAACCAAAGTCGCCAAGCAGGATCAGGAATTTGATTCCCTGTATAACGACCTGCTGCTGGAAATGGCCCGTAACCAGATTTTCCTGATCAACGAACGCCAGATTTCACCAAAGCAGCAAATCTGGCTGCGCCAGTATTTCCGCCAGCATCTGCGCCAGTACATCACGCCTATCATGATCCAGACCAGCACGGATCTGGTGGAATTTCTGAAAGACGATTACACCTATCTTGCGGTGGAAATTGTCAAAGCCGGACGGCAGACCCGCTATTCGCTGCTGGAAATTCCGTCTGATAAAGTGCCGCGTTTTGTGTATCTGCCGACCGAAAATAACCGCCGCCGCCAGTCAATGATCCTGATTGATAATATTCTGCGTTACTGTCTGGATGAGGTATTCAAAGGCTTTTTCGATTTCGACGCGCTGAATGCGTACTCCATGAAAATGACCCGCGATGCAGAATATGACCTGGTGACCGAAATGGAGTCCGGGATGATGGAACTGATGTCATCCACACTCAAGCAGCGCCTGACCGCAGAGCCGGTACGCTTTGTTTATCAGCGGGATATGCCTGATGAAATGGTCACCCTCCTGCGGGAAAAACTGGGGCTGACCAATGATGACTCCGTCATAGCAGGCGGACGCTACCATAATTTCAAGGATTTCATCCGCTTCCCGAATGAAGGCAATAAGAATTTATTAAACAAACCATTGCCGCGTCTGCGCCATGCCTTATTTGATCATCACCGCAACGGCTTTGATGCGATCCTTGAACAGGATGTCCTGCTTTATTACCCTTATCACACCTTTGAGCATGTGATGGAGCTGCTGCGCCAGGCCTCTTTTGACCCGGGTGTTATCTCCATCAAAATGAATATTTACCGCGTTGCCAAAGATTCGCGCATTATTGAATCCATGATCCACGCGGCACACAACGGTAAAAAAGTGACTGTGGTGGTGGAATTACAGGCACGGTTTGATGAAGAAGCGAATATTCACTGGGCGAAGCACCTGACCGCCGCCGGTGTGCATGTCATTTTCTCCGCGCCCGGACTTAAAATTCACGCCAAGCTGTTTATCATCTCCCGGCTGGAAGAGGGGGATATTATCCGCCGCTATGCCCACATCGGCACCGGTAACTTTAATGAGAAAACAGCGCGTCTTTATACCGACTACTCTCTGCTGACCGCCAATGAAGAGATAACCAATGAAGTGCGCCGGGTATTTAACTTTATTGAAAACCCGTACCGCCCGGTCAGTTTTGATAACCTGATGGTTTCCCCGCAGAATTCACGGGCAATGCTTAATCAGCTGATTGATGACGAAATTGCCAATGCCCTTGCCGGTTATGAGTCCGGGATCACCCTCAAAATTAATAATCTGGTTGATAAACAACTGACTGACCGCCTGTATGATGCCTCCGAAGCCGGGGTGAAAATACGACTGCTGGTACGGGGAATGTGCTCACTGGTGCCGGGACAGGTGCCATACAGTGAAAATATTCAGGTTACCAGTATCGTTGACCGTTTTCTTGAACATGACAGGGTCTATGTCTTTACAAACAAAGGGGACGAGAAAGTCTACCTCTCCTCCGCAGACTGGATGACCCGCAATATCGATTACCGGATAGAAGTGGCGGTTCGTCTGCTGGATCCGGCGCTGCGCCGCCGGGTCATTGACATACTTGATATTCAGTTCAGTGATAATGAAAAAGCCCGTTTTATCGATAAAGAAATGACCAACCACTATGTGCCGCGCGGTAATAAACGAAAAATCCGCTCACAGATGGCGGTTTATGACTATATTCGTTCCCTGGAACAACCGGATAATTAAAGGGCTCTGTTCATGCCATTATCACTGATCACGGAAAAAGATCGCCCGCTGGAAATTGCGGCTATCGACTTAGGCTCTAACAGCTTTCATATGGTCATTGCCCGTATTGTTAACGGCGCATTACAGGTTCTCGGTCGCCTGAAGCAGCGGGTTTATCTGGCTGAAGGGTTGAATGAACACAATGAACTGAGTGAAGAAGCCATCGCGCGCGGGCTGGCCTGTCTGGCGCTGTTTGCAGAACGTCTTCAGGGCTTTCCGGCAGCACAGGTCACTATCGTCGGCACACACAGTCTGCGTGAAGCGGTCAATGCGTATGAATTTGTGGAGCGCGCCGCTGCTGTTATCCCCTACCCGATAGAAATAATCTCCGGACATGAAGAGGCGCGCCTGATTTTTATGGGTGTGGAGCACACACAGCCGGAAAAAGGCCGCAAACTGGTGCTGGATATCGGCGGCGGCTCAACTGAGCTGGTGATCGGCGAGCGCTTTGAGCCCATCCTGATTGAAAGCCGCAGCATGGGTTGCGTCAGTTTCAGCCGCCAGTTTTTTCCGGATGGCAACATTACTGAAGCCAGCTTTACCCGCGCCAGACTTATGGCGGCGTCCAAACTGGAAAATATCGCTATCGCCTTCCGCGTTCAGGGCTGGGATGTGTGTCTCGGGGCATCCGGCACAATCAAAGCCGCCTGTGAAATTTTGCGGGAACTGGGCGAACGGGACGGAATAATTACCCCTGTCCGCCTGGCATTGCTGGTTAAATTAGTTCTGCGTTACAAAAATTTCGCCTCACTGGACTTACCCGGTCTGTCAGAGGATCGCAAAAAGGTGTTTGTGCCCGGGCTTGCTATCCTGTGCGGTTTATTTGATGCCCTCGAAATTAAAGAACTGCGGCTGTCCGGCGGTGCGCTCCGCGAGGGTGTGCTATATGAAATGGAAGGTCGTTTCCGCCATCAGGATATCCGCCAGCGCACCGCACAAAGCCTGGTGGAGCACTATAATGTGGATAAAGCGCAGGTGTTACGCGTTCTGACCACCATGAAAAATCTTTACCGCCAGTGGTCGGAGCAAAACCCGGATCTTGTCGATCCGCAGCAGGAAGCGATTCTTGTCTGGGCGGTCTGGCTCCATGAGGTCGGATTAAGTATCAATCTGTCGGGTTTACACCGCCATTCGGCCTACATTCTGCAAAATACCAATTTACCGGGATTCACTCAGGAGCAGCAACTGCTGCTCTCCACGCTGGTACGCTACCACCGGAAAGCTATCAAAAGTGACGATATCCCGAAATTTATACTGTTTAAACGTAAGCAGGTCATCCCCCTGATACAGATCCTGCGTCTGTCCGCTCTGCTCAATAATCAGCGCCAGTCAACCACCAAACGGGCAACATTGCGTCTGGTAACTAATGACGGACACTGGACACTCTTTTTTCCGCGTTATTACTTAACGGTAAACACGCTGATGCAACTTGATCTGGAAAAAGAGCAGGCATACTGGGATGATGTGCCCGGCTGGCACCTCGATATAAAAGAAGAAGACGTATAACAGAGAGAACGCCGCTCAGTCTTATTATTTAAAGTTTTATTTGTATACCCAACGTCATTCAGGATGCAGTTTGAATGAATAAGGGTATAAAGGAAAATCATGTCTGAACACAGTTTCACCATTGACAGCGCATCTCCGGTCAACCGGCATTCCCAGCGGCTGGCACATGTCCGCCAGCAAATCCTGCCTTTGTTTCTTAATGACAGTGAGTTTGTTGAGACCATACTGGGTACGGCTGATGAACATGCCAGGCTCAGTGATGAAGCGCTGCATGCAAAGATAAAAACAGTCAAAGATCTGCTGACCGGTCTTCACGCCGCTGACCTCGCGGATATGCTGGAAGCCTTGCCTTATGATGAACGTCTGGCACTCTGGCACCTGATTGATAACCATCAGCGCGGTGAAGTGCTGGTTGAAGCCTCAGTCTCTGTCTGGGACAGTCTGATCAAAGATATGTCAGACAAAGAGTTGCTGCGCGCAGTTGCCTCCCTGCATGTGGATGAGCAGGCCTATATCGCGGAGCATCTGCCGCGCGATACCATGCGCCGCCTGCTGACCTATCTTGAGCCGAGCCTGCGTAACCGCATCCGCACTGTACTGCAATATCCGGGCGACAGTATCGGGCAGATGATGGACTTCGAATTCGTCACTGTGCGCAGCAATGTATCATTGAAAACAGTACAGCGCTTTCTGCGCTACCGCAGTAATATTCCGGAAGCAACGGATAAAATATTTGTTATCGACAGCAGCAATATTTTGCAGGGTGAGCTGCCGCTCACCACCATTTTGACGCAATCCCCGGACAAACTGGTGTCTGAGGTAATGAAAACTGAACCGGTGACCTTTCTCCCCGATGAAAAAGGGGAAGATGCCGCCGGGGCGTTCGAACGTTATGACTTAATTTCTGCGGCAGTTGTTGATAACAACGGGCGCCTGCTCGGGCGGCTGACGGTTGAGGATATCGTTGATAACCTCAACGAAGAAAGCGAAGAAAATATCCGCCGTATGGGGGGATTAAGCCCGGAAGAGGATGTGTTCGCACCGGTCGGTCAGGCAGTCAGAAACCGCTGGGCATGGCTGGCTATCAATCTGTGTACCGCGTTTGTCGCCTCGCGCGTTATCGGCGTGTTTGAAGATACCATCTCTCAGTTGGTCGCACTGGCTGCTCTGATGCCGATTGTCGCAGGTATCGGCGGTAATACCGGCAACCAGACAATTACCATGATTGTCCGCGCACTGGCACTTCATCAGATCCAGAAAGGCAGTTTTTCTTTCCTGCTGCTGCGTGAACTCGGGGTCGCCTTTATCAACGGCGTTGTCTGGGGCGGAATAATGGGCGTTGTGACCTATCTGCTCTACGGCGATATGGCAATGGGTGCGGTGATGACACTGGCGATGGTACTGAATCTGCTGATGGCAGCCATTATGGGCGTGCTTATCCCGCTGACCATGGTAAAACTCGGGCGGGACCCCGCGCTCGGTGCAAGTGTGATGATCACTGCCATTACGGATACCGGCGGCTTTTTCATCTTCTTAGGTCTTGCCACCCTGTTCCTGGTCTGACTATTCAGGCAGCAATGCCCGCAAAAAATAATGGTCACGCAAAGAGAGGCTCTGCTTCTGCTTTACGTGACCATTTTTATTACCCTTGTACCCAACGTCATTCAGGATGCAGGAAGGCGGCAAGCTCCGACCGCCGGGGAGCATAGGTAAACTATGTGACCCGGCGGGCTTTTCGTAGCCAACGAACCTGCGGTTTGAATGAATAAGGGTATATACCAGTGGATTATCATGCAGGCGCAGCCATACATAGTCAGAATGATCATAATCCCAGTTTTATTACCGGATATTCACCCTGCTTCCCCGGTTTATTTGTTATTACTGACCCGGTTATATATCCCGTAATATTGATGAAAGGATAACAAAAGAATATAAATATTATTTATATTACCCACACTATGTGTGTTTGTTAATATCATCAATAATCTCTTATCTTTATTTTATCCCTGTTCAATTTTGTATTTCATAATATCCTGACTTTCCAGGCTCATTAACGTTATCATCCGTGACGCACGTCGTATTTGGATTTTAAACCTATTCAATCTCATATAAAAAGAATCTATGGCTTGTTTTTGCCGGTACTATTTACACTACATGGTGTTTTTTGCTATAACAAAGCGTACACTTCAGTAACATGTTATCCATATGATTTCGTTTCCGGATCTCCCTGTAAGACCCGGAAAACAGTTATCGCCATTATCTCTTTTGGGACAATCCAATGAGAAAAAAATATGACACGACCCCGTCATTGAATCAGTAAATGAATTAAAGGACACAATTATGACAGCAACTGCATCACCATTAAGTCAGCCTCAGGCAAGACCGTTAAATAAAAACGATTATAAAACTCTGGGTTTATCATCTCTCGGCGGCACGCTTGAATTCTATGATTTTGTCATATTTGTGTTTTTCACCGGCACGCTAACCCACCTCTTTTTCCCGGGCGACAATGAAGTTATCGCTCAGATGAAAACGCTGGGTATTTTTGCCGCCGGTTACCTGGCGCGCCCGCTCGGCGGGATTATTATGGCGCACTTCGGGGATATAATCGGGCGTAAACGCATGTTTACCCTCAGTATCTTTCTGATGGCGGTGCCGACATTAATCATCGGCCTGCTGCCGACATATGAAAGCATCGGAGTGGCTGCACCTGTTTTACTGCTGCTGATGCGGATTTTACAAGGTGCGGCAATCGGCGGGGAAATGCCCGGTGCCTGGGTCTTTATCGCGGAGCATACTCCGCAGCAGCGCTACGGGCTGGGCGTCGGAACATTAACCTCCGGCATTACCGGCGGGATCCTGCTCGGCTCACTGGTGGCAATTGCGGTTCAGGCAACTTACAGCGCGGAAGAAGTATCTGCCTGGGCATGGCGAATTCCGTTTGTATTAGGCGGGGTGTTTGGTCTGATCTCCGTGTATCTGCGCCGTTTTTTACAAGAAACACCTATCTTTAAAGAAATGGCCGCCAGCCGGACATTATCCGCAGAAATGCCGGTCAAAACGGTTCTGAAAAACCACAAAATGGCGTGTTTTGTTACCGCAGCACTGACCTGGTCATTATCCACCGCGATTGTTGTCATTATCCTGATGACACCGTCTGTGGTAGTTGAAAAGATGTATGGTATTGATCGCACACTGTCATTGCAGGCTAACTGTGTGGCGACACTGACCTTAACCCTCGGCTGTATTTTCTGGGGCTGGCTGGACGATAAAACCGGCAGCCGTGTGACCTTGGCACTGTCCTGGGGCGGATTAGCCATCAGCGCATTCCACTTTTACAGTGCGCTGTCACCGGATATCACGGCGGCGTCCCTGGTTATCAACTATGCGATCATGGGCTTTTTTGTCGGTGCGATTGCCACCACACCGATTATCAGCACCCGTGCATTTCCGCCGGCGATACGTTTTTCCGGGTTATCTTTCGCCTACAACATGGCGTACGCGGTATTCGGTGGATTAACCCCGATGCTGACCGCAGCATGGTTACAGAAAAGTACAATGGCTCCGGCGTATTATGTAGCAGGGGTATCAATACTCGCCATTATTGTCGGCTTTATACCACTGGCACATTTTGGCTGGACTGCCCGTAAAGAACGCAATCTGAATACGGTTGCAGCACAGCAACCATAAGATCCGCAGAACATAAAAAGGGCCGGCAATAATTGCCGGCCCTTTTTTACAGATATATTTTATAAATAACGTTACCGCCAGCAGGCGTTTTTCATAACGGAATATTTTCCTGCGCCCATTAATGCAAGCGCCAGCGCACTGATAAAGAAATACACCAGACTTTCGATAGCCCACGCCCCTGTCGCATCAAGCACAAATGTTTTATTTATCCCGATCATCAGCCAGGCCACAACCATGGTAAACGCCACCAGCAAGGCTGACGGACGCGTTAAAATACCAAGAATAATAAATACCGGTGCGACAATCTCACCCAGAAATGTGCCGTATGCAATAAACTCAGGTAAACCGAAAGAGGCCAGCAGCCCTTTAATACCGGCAGCACCGGTCAGCAATTTACCGATACCGTGAAATAACATTAACCCGCCTACGGAGAGCCGCAATAATAATTTTCCGGCATCCTCGTGTGATAGCAACCTGTTTATTAACCCTGTCATGGTATACCCCTGTTGAATGAGAATAGTACTCACCCGTATTATAACGTAGCACAGAGTGTTTAGCGTAACAGAGAATCTGACCAGGCAGACAAGTGATCATTTTCCGGGATGATTTATCCGGCTGATTTGTTAAAAATCAACATTACCGAAACAATTAAGTTATGTCTTATATTACAGTTGGATAACGGAACATTACCTTATTCGTTTTTTAAAATATCCCTGTTTTATCTTTCCATTAACATAAAAACCTTCATTTCAATCAATTTATCTGAACTTCATCATCAAAAATACTCGCCTTATTCCCTTCCGGCAGAAATATCGTCTCTATACACATATCATCCGGTGATTTATTAAACAGATCCCCGTAATGAATATACCCGCCACGTATATTACTGTAGTCATCACGCTGCCGTGCAATACAAGGATATAATCCGTACCAGTTATCTTTTTCCATATAATTACACCAGTGCGCATCTATACCCTTTGATTCATTGGGTACGCTTGTTTCATTCATCAGAGCAATTGATTCATTGAATATTCTCAGAACTGTTTCTGCATAATGCTGGTTTACTATATAAGCATGAGCACAAAAAGATAACATGAGTTTCAACAGATAATTATCAGGCTCCTGTGTATAGGCAAGATAATAATTCCCGCCTAATAATGCCACATCCCATGACCTTTCATTCAGGCAGGCTAAAAATTTATTCGCCTGACGGATATGCGTTAAATCCATATAAAAATCGGCATCATCTTCAAGAACTAATACTGTTCCCAGATTTTGTTTGATAACCATATCCATCACGGCCGCATGTGAACGGGCACAGCCGATAAACCCCGGGTTATCTTCAATCGCATCAAACCGGATTATTTTAGCATCCGGTATTTCTGCTTTTTTTAATACGCTTAAAATATGTTCATTGCGGTCATCCCGCGATTTAAGATTAATATAAATAACCTTATCAAAATACTGATGGTCTAATGAAAAGTTCTCATCAGACATAAACATAGAAAGATCCATATTATTAACACCCTGCGTCCATTACTTATTCATTAAGCTTATATAAACAAGTACCACAGTCAATGCGTATTACTCCTGATTAAATATATTATATATTCCACGTCACGCATCACATAATGAGTATTATAACGCGTTTTTTGAGTTACTTAACAACAGACGCTGCCCACAGGGAATATACTGGTGTCTGTATGCCATACACGCAGCACCCTTTTTTTCGTTTGTCGTTGAGGATAGTCCATGAAAAAAAAATATTATCGCACTGTGCCTGTTTTCATTATTTTCAGCTCACGCTTTTGCCGCTGTTCCGGCGGGTAATGATGTCACCACCAAGCCAGACTTATATTATTTAAAAAAATGAGCAGGCGATAGACAGCCTGAAATTGTTACCACCTCCGCCGGAGGCGGGCAGTATTCTCTTTTTAAATGACCAGGCAATGTATGAAAAAGGTCGCCTGCTGCGCGGTACAGAGCGGGGAAAACAGGCGCAGGCTGATGCAGATTTAGCAGCCGGTGGTGTATCAACCGCATTTTCCGGGGCATTTGGCTCGCCGATAACGGAAAAAGAGTCACCAGAACTTTATAAATTGCTGACCAATATGATTGAAGATGCCGGTGATCTCGCCACCCGTTCAGCCAAAGAACATTATATGCGCATCCGCCCGTTTGCTTTTTATAATACGGAAACCTGCAATACCAAAGATCAGAAAAAACTGTCTTCTAACGGATCATATCCATCCGGTCATACCTCAATCGGCTGGGCAACGGCATTGGTATTATCCGAAATTAATCCGCAAAATCAGGATGCTATCCTGGAAAGAGGCTATCAGCTCGGGCAAAGCCGCGTTATCTGTGGCTATCACTGGCAAAGTGATGTTGATGCAGCGCGGATTGTCGGTTCAGCAGCCGTTGCCACATTGCACTCCAACCCGGCATTTCAGGCACAATTAGAAAAAGCCAAACAGGAATTTGCGAAGCAATCTCAGAAATAACCTCTTATATCCAATGTTACTCAGGGGCAGATATAAATCAGCCCCTGTTTCCTGCTGTTATTCCCACAGGTATTTATCCTGCCTGTCCCAGCCTTTTGTCTTCATACAGGTATAAAAATAGCGGTTCCGGCTGCCTTCATTGACATCCATTACATAGCTTTCTGTCACCGGTGTTTGTTCTTTATAGGTTTTGTTTTTCCCGCAGTCATCATCTTTTTTGCATTGTTTCTCAACATCCGCCATGACACTGCGCTGCGCAACTTCATTTTTTTTCAGGATATTGTTTATGCGCATCCCGTAAACAATAGGTTTCCGCTTCTGCCTGCGTATATAAATCAACGCCCGGAACAGGGACCCAGACAGATGAACATCCCGAAATAAGTAAAATAAATAAAAAAAACAGGTGAGAATCTCATAATTATAGTATGTATTATCAGTCGTTTAAGGAAATACGTATTCTACACGGCATCATATTAGGAGTAAATCCGGAAGATAATCTAATCCTAAGCTATATACCCAACGTCATTCAAGTTTCAGGAAGGCGGCAAGGGAGAATAGACGGGGAGCATAGATAAACTATGTGACCCGGCTATTTGAGCGCAGCCAACGAACCTGCAGTTTGAATGAATAAGGATATAACAACGGTATTAATATTCCACGCAGATCCGCCCGCTGTAGCCATCTGCTACAGAGACATTTACTCAGAACAACCTTTTTTTCACATTTCTTCCATTTTTAATGTCAGATTTACCGGTACACTATCCCCATCATAATTCAGGCTGTTTTGTGCCTTTACGCGTATTGTCGAACTGAGCGCCGGACTAAGTACCGGACAAAAATGGAATGACGAGTAACTCAATAATGAATAATGTACAAAAAAGAAAGAAACGCGTTGGCATCATGATTGCGGTCATTCTCCTCGGAACCGCCGCTTACAGCACCTACCGCTATTTTCAGCCACAACCGCCCGCCGCACCAGCGTCGGAGGGAAAGCGGGGAGCTGCATCCGGTAACAGTAACCGCCCGGGACGTCCGCCGTTAGCCCCGGTCCAGGTGGCAAAAGCCACATCAGAAACCATTCCGCGTACACTTTCCGCACTGGGGACTGTGCAGGCCGCCAATTCAGTGACCATCACCAGTCGTGTGGAAGGTCAGCTGATGAAAATTCATTTTGAGGAAGGTCAGAAAGTGAATGCGGGCGATTTACTCTTTACCATTGACCCGCGCCCGTTTGAGATCCAACTGGCACAAGCTCAGGCACAGCTCGCAAAAGATAAAGCCACTCTCGCCAATGCCCGCCGTGACCTGAGCCGCTATCAGAAACTGGCAGCCACTCATGTGATTTCACAGCAGGAACTGGATACCCAGCAGGCGCTGGTTAAATCAGAGGAAGCTGGTATTCAGGTTGATCAGGCGGCTGTTGATAATGCAAAACTGCAACTGACTTACAGCCGGATAACCGCCCCCGTCAGCGGAAAAGCGGGTCTTCGCCAGGTTGATACCGGAAACTTTATCACCGCCGGTACAGCGATGCCGCTGGTGGTGATAAACCAGACCACGCCCGCCGATGTCCTGTTTACCGTACCGGAAAATGATATCGCCCTGATCCGCATGGCTCAGCGCACCATACCGCAACTGGCCGTTGTCGCCCGCAATAAAGATAACAGCATCAAACTGGCGCAGGGCACATTACTGACACTGGATAACCAGATAGATCCTGCCACCGGCACAATTAAAGCCAAAGCGCGCTTTGCTAACGAAGACGATCTGCTTTTCCCGAATCAGTTTGTTAATGTGTTATTGCAGGTCGGGCAATTGCAGGATGCGGTAGTTATCCCGGATGCCGCGTTGCAGATGGGTACAGAAGGTCATTATGTCTGGCTGCTCGGCGCAGACAATACCGTCCGCAAACAGATTGTGGAGGTCGCATTACAGACCCCGGAGCGCGTGGTCATCAGTAGTGGTGTGGCAGTCGGGGATACACTGGTCACTGACGGCACTGATCGTCTGACAGACGGCGCACAGGTTGACGTTATATCGCCGGAAAAAACAGCAAAACCGAAAAAAACCGCTGCCGGAGATAACACCTGATGTCCGGTGATAACAATATCATCAGCGGTGGCGGACCTTCCCGTATTTTTATTCTGCGCCCTGTCGCCACTACCCTGTTTATGCTGGCTATTTTGCTGGCGGGGATTATCGGCTACCGGATGCTGCCGGTGTCTTCGCTGCCGGAAGTGGATTACCCGACAATTCAGGTGGTCACACTCTACCCGGGCGCGAGTCCGGATGTGATGACATCTGCTGTTACCGCACCACTGGAGCGCCAGTTCGGGCAGATGTCCGGACTGAAACAGATGTCATCGCAAAGCTCCGGCGGTGCATCTGTTATCACCTTAATGTTTCAGCTTTCTCTGTCACCGGATGTCGCGGTGCAGGAAGTCCAGGCATCCATCAATGCCGCAACCAATCTGCTGCCGAATGACCTGCCCTACCCGCCGGTTTACAGCAAGGTCAACCCCGCTGATCCGCCGGTATTAACACTCGCGGTCACCTCCGATGCGATGCCGATGACCCGGTTGCAGGACATGGTGGAAAACCGGATCGCACAGAAAATATCACAGGTCACCGGTGTCGGTCTGGTAACACTGGCGGGCGGACAACGCCCGGCGGTGCGCATCCAACTGAATGCTAATGCGGTCGCCGCTTACGGGCTGGACAGCGAAATCATCCGCAGTGCGGTTAACAGCGCCAATGTGAACTCCGCCAAAGGGAGCCTGGATGGCCCGGCGCGCTCAGTAACACTGTCGGCAAACGATCAGATGAAATCACCTGAAGATTACCTGGATCTGATTGTCAGCTATAAAAATGGTGCGCCTGTCCGCCTGCGTGATATTGCCACTGTTGAGGAAGGCCCGGAAAATACACAACTGGGTGCCTGGGCAGATGCTCAGCAGGCGATTGTGATTAATATTCAGCGCCAGCCCGGCGCAAACGTGATTGCAACCACTGACACTATCCGTGATCTTATCCCGGAATTAGTGGAAACCCTGCCGGACTCTGTCACCGTCACCATTTTGACTGACCGGACAGACGCTATCCGCGCCTCAGTCAAAGATGTACAGTTTGAGCTGTTTCTGGCTATCGCCCTGGTTATCATGGTGATGTATCTGTTCCTGCGCAATCTAGCGGCAACACTTATCCCGGGCGTGGCAGTACCGCTCTCACTCATCGGGACATTTGCTGTCATGCATTTCTGTGGTTTTTCCGTCAATAACCTGACATTGATGGCGCTGACCATTGCCACCGGCTTTGTGGTGGATGATGCAATTGTGGTGGTGGAAAATATCGCCCGCTACCTGGAAAAAGGGGAGAAACCCATTGTCGCCGCCCTCAAAGGTGCCGGTGAGATTGGCTTTACCATTATTTCACTGACTTTCTCCCTGATCGCGGTACTGATCCCGCTGCTGTTTATGGGGGATATTGTCGGACGGTTGTTCCGGGAATTCGCCATCACGCTGGCAGTGGCTATCCTTATCTCCGGGATTGTCTCCCTGACGCTGACGCCGATGATGTGCGCCCGCCTGCTGAAAACAGAATCCGCACACCGTTCAAACCGTTTTTCCCGTGCCACCGAACGTTTTTTTGAGCGCGTTATTGCCGGTTATGGTCGCTGGCTGACGTGGGTGCTGCATCATCAGTGGCTGACACTCAGCGTGGCATTCAGCACCATGGTGCTGACGGTTATACTCTGGCTGTTTATTCCGAAAGGCTTTTTCCCTGTTCAGGATAACGGATTAATTCAGGGAACGTTAGAAGCACCACAGTCTGTCTCTTTTCAGGCAATGAGTGAGAAACAACAGACCATCAGCCGTCTGCTGCTGGATGACCCGGCGGTTGAGAATGTCGCCGCATTTGCCGGTATCGACGGCAGCAATGCCACACTGAACACCGGACGCCTGCAAATCACCCTCAAACCGCTGTCTCAGCGCGACGATCGCGTGGAAGCGATTATTGCGCGGCTACAGGAAAAGGCCGGCAATCTGCCGGGTATGACGCTCTGGCTGCAACCCTCGCAGGATCTGACGATTGATACCCGGACATCCAGGACACAATATCAGTTCACATTACAGGCCAATTCTCTTGAGGAACTGGATCTGTGGGTGCCGCGCCTGATGGCGGAATTACAGGCTGATAAGGCACTGAAAGATACCGGCAATGACTGGCAGAACAAAGGGCTGGTTGCGTACATTGATATCAACCGGGATACCGCGTCACGCCTTGGTCTGACTATGACGGATATTGATAATGCCCTGTATAATGCCTTTGGTCAGCGCCTGATCTCCACCATTTATACCCAGGCGAGTCAGTATCGCGTTGTGCTGGAAAATAACACGGCACAAAACCCGGGTGCTGATGCACTCAATACTATCCGCATGATCAATAAAGACGGCAACTCTATTCCGTTATCGGCGTTTGCCACCGTTTCACAGCGCTTCGGACCGCTGGCGATTAACCATCTGTCACAGTTCCCGTCAGCGACCTTCTCCTTTAATGTTCCGCAGGACAGTTCGCTGGAAGCCGCCATAAATGCAGTAAAATCTGCGGAACAACGTATCGGACTGCCGAAAGATATCACCACACAATTCCAGGGTGCGACCCTCGCCTTTGAAAATGCCCTCTCCGGCACACTGTGGCTGATCCTCGCAGCAGTAGTGGCAATGTACATTGTGCTCGGCATTCTGTATGAAAGCTTTATTCACCCGATAACCATTCTTTCCACACTGCCTACCGCAGGTGTCGGCGCACTTCTGGCTCTGAACATGGCGGGCAATGAGCTGGATATGATTGCGATAATCGGGATTATCCTGCTTATCGGCATCGTGAAGAAAAATGCAATAATGATGATTGATTTCGCCCTCGCGGCAGAGCGGGATCAGGGGATGTCGCCGTATGATGCCATCTATCAGGCCTGTCTCCTGCGTTTCCGCCCTATCCTGATGACCACCATGGCAGCACTCTTTGGCGCACTCCCGCTGATGCTCAGTACCGGGGTGGGCGCTGAGCTGCGCCAGCCGCTTGGCGTCTGTATGGTCGGCGGGCTGATTATGAGCCAGATCCTGACACTGTTTACCACACCGGTGATTTATCTGATGTTTGACCGTATTTCTCATTGGCGTGATAACGCAGGCGTATCATCATGAAACTGTTCGCCCTGTTTATCGCCCGTCCGGTGGCAACCACACTGATAAGCCTCGCGATCACCCTGTGCGGAGCCATAAGCTTTCTGTTCCTGCCCGTCGCCCCGCTGCCGCAGGTGGACTATCCGGTGATTTATGTCTCTGCATCCCTGCCGGGCGCATCACCGGAAACCATGGCATCCTCCATTGCCACGCCACTTGAGCGCTCCCTCGGGCAGATTGCCGGTGTCTCTGAAATGACATCGTCCAGTTCACTGGGCAGCACCAGTATCACACTGGAATTTGATTTAAACCGCGATATTAATGGTGCCGCCAGGGATGTTCAGGCGGCACTGAATGCCGCGCAAAATCTGCTTCCATCAGGTATGCCAAGCCGCCCGCGCTACTATAAATCCAACCCGTCGGATGCGCCGATCATGATCCTGACGCTGACATCTGACACCCTTGACGCCGGAAAATTGTATGACATCGCCTCCACCCGACTGGCGCAGCGGTTGTCTCAGATTGAAGGTGTGAGTGAAGTGTCTGTCGGCGGCGGCTCCCTGCCTGCCGTGCGTGTGGAGCTGAACCCGTCGCAGTTGTTTAACCAGGGTGTGTCACTGGACAGTGTGCGCAAAGCAATAACGGACGCCAACGTGCTGCGTCCGCAGGGATCATTATCGGATGACGGACGCCGCTGGCAGATTAACAGCAACAGCGAACTGAAAACAGCCGCTGATTACCGTCCGCTGATTGTCCATTATAATAACGGCGCGGCGGTGCGCCTGTCTGATGTCGCCGCCGTCAAAGATTCTGTACAGAATGTCCGTGCCGCCGGGATGACCAATGGCAAACCCGCCATTCTGCTGGTGATCCGCCGGGAAGCCGGTGCCAATATCATTGCGACTGTCGAACGTATCCGCGAACAACTGCCGGTTTTACAGGACGCTATCCCCGCCAGTGTGGATATGCAGGTGGCGCAAGATCGCACCCCGACTATCCGTGCCTCCCTGACGGAAGTTGAGCGCGCACTGACCATTGCTGTCGCGCTGGTTATTTTGGTGGTTTTTCTCTTTCTTCGCTCCGCCCGCGCAACCTTAATCCCGGCACTCGCCGTGCCGGTGTCGCTGATCGGCACTTTCAGCGCCATGTATCTGTGCGGATTCAGTCTCAATAATCTGTCACTGATGGCGCTGACCGTTGCCACCGGTTTTGTGGTGGATGATGCGATTGTCGTGCTGGAAAATATCGCCCGCCATATTGAAAACGGACTGAAACCCAAAGAGGCAGCACTGAAAGGTGTCAGTGAAGTCGGGTTTACCGTGCTTTCCATGAGCATTTCCCTTGTGGCGGTGTTTATCCCGCTGCTGCTGATGGACGGACTGGTCGGGCGGTTGTTCCGCGAATTTGCTATCACGCTGACGACCTCAATTGCCATCTCACTGCTTATCTCACTGACCCTGACGCCGATGCTGTGTGCTTATCTTCTCAAAGGTCGCGCCGCCCCCGTGCGGGAGCGCAAACGGGGCGCGGGACGGATTTTATTCCGTATTCAGCAAGGGTACGGGCGCAGCCTCACCGTAGTGCTGGCGCACAGCCGCTGGGTGATGCTGATTTTTGCCGGTACTATCGCGCTCTCTGTCTGGCTCTATATTTCGATCCCGAAAACCTTTTTTCCCGACCAGGATACCGGGCGGCTGCTCGGGTTTGTCCGCGCGGATCAAAGCATTTCGTTTCAGTCTATGGAGCAGAAAATGCGCACCTTTATGCAGCGCATTAACAGTGATAAAGATGTTGCCAATGTGACCGGGTTTACCGGTGGCGGGCGGGTGAACAGCGGCTTTATGTTTATCTCCCTCAATTCTCTGGATGAGCGGACAGACAGCGCGCAGGCTGTTATCAACCGCCTGCGGGTGACACTCGCTGATGAACCGGGCGCAAACCTGTTTCTGATCCCCGTACAGGATGTCCGCGCAGGCGGACGCGAATCCAACTCCAGCTATCAGTATTCCCTGCTGGCGGACGATTTATCCGCTCTGCGCGAATGGGAGCCGAAAATCCGCAAAGCCCTGGCTGACCTGCCGCAACTGACGGATGTAAACTCGGATAAAGAAGATAAAGGTGCGGAAATGGCGCTGACCTATGATCGCGATGTCATGGCGAAACTCGGGATCAGCGTGAATGATGCCAATAATCTGCTTAATAACGCCTTCGGGCAACGGCAGATTTCCACCATTTATGAGCCACTGAATCAATACAAAGTGGTGATGGAAGTCGCGCCGCAGTTCACACAGGATGTCAGCGCCCTGGATAAAATGTTTGTGATAAACAAAGACGGGCAGCCGGTTCCGCTGAGCTATTTTGCACAATGGCAGCCCGCCAATGCACCTTTGAGTGTCAATCATCAGGGGCTCTCGGCATCATCCACCATCGGTTTTAATGTGGCAGAAGGCTCGTCACTGTCTGATGCCGTTGCGGCTGTCGAGCGCACCATGGTAGAACTGAGTGTGCCGTCCTCCGTGCGCGGCACCTTTGCCGGAACAGCGCAGCTGTTTCAGGAAACACTGAAATCACAGATATTGCTGATTATTGCCGCCATTGTGACTGTCTATCTGGTGCTCGGCATGTTGTACGAGAGTTTTATTCATCCGCTGACGATTTTATCCACACTGCCGTCAGCCGGTGTCGGCGCGCTGCTGGCACTGCATTTCTTTAATATTCCGTTCAGCCTGATCGCCCTTATCGGGATCATGCTGCTGATTGGTATTGTGAAGAAAAATGCCATTATTATGGTGGATTTCGCGATTGCGGCACAGCGTGGCGGACAAAGCGCCCGGGATGCTATTTTTCAGGCGTGTCTCCTGCGTTTCCGCCCTATTCTGATGACCACACTTGCCGCGCTGTTCGGCGCTCTGCCGCTTGCGCTCGGCAGCGGTGACGGCGCATGAGCAGCGTCAGCCGCTGGGAATAGCCGTAGTCGGCGGGTTGCTGGTCAGCCAGATCCTGACACTTTACACCACCCCGGTGATTTATCTGTTCTTTGACCGGCTGAGCCGTAAAAAAGCAGAACAACACCAGGGGCGATCCGTTCTGAGTACGGAGGAAAATCCATGAAAATTGGTATTGGTCAGAAATTATTTCTCGCGATTTTTGCCACCTGCATGCTGGTGGTGCTGACAATGCATCTGGCTATCCGCTTCAGTTTTGAACAGGGATTTATCGGCTACCTGCAACGCTCAGCGGAAGACAGAACAGAAACTATCGCCGATGTGGTTGCCGAACAATATGCCGATTACGGCAGCTGGTATTTTCTGCGCAACAACCAGCGCGGATTTATGCAGGCCTTGCGCGCGCTCGATACTGACAGACACATGCAGCATATGGAGCGCGGCTGGCGTATGCGTTTCTGGCTGCTGGATACCAACAATAAACGTTTGTTCGGACACGGTCCGGTGCCGTCCGGCGAACTTTACCGGAAACCGGTGAAATATGAAGACAATATTGTCGGCTGGGTCGTGATGCCCGCCGATGACAAAATCAATCTGGCGGCGGATCAGAGCTTTGCCCACCAGCAGGCGCGCACCAGCTGGATAGTCTCCGCGCTGGTATTGCTGGTCACCGTGATCGTCACCTGGCTGCTCGCCCGGGGCTTTCTGCGCCCGGTCAAACGACTGGCGGAAAGTACTCACCAGTTAGCCGCCGGTAATTTCAGCAGCCGTGTGCCGGTTCGCGGAAACGATGAAATAGCCCGGCTGGCAGATGATTTTAACCAGCTCGCCTCCACGCTGGAAAAAAATGAACGGATGCGCCGCGATTATATGGCGGATGTTTCCCACGAGCTGCGCACCCCGCTGGCAGTATTGCAGGGGGAGCTGGAAGCCTTACAGGACGGGATCCGCCAATCCACCCCGGAAACACTCGCTTCCCTGCTGGCGGAAGTGCAGACTCTGACAAAACTGGTCAGTGACCTGCATCAGCTCTCATTGTCTGATCGCGGCTCGCTCTCTTACCGCAAAGAGCCGTGTAACCTGTCCGATGTGATAAGCCGCTCGCTGGGCGTGTTCCGCCATCGTTTACAGGAAAAAAATCTCAGCGTATCCGTCTCGCTGCCGGAAACACTTATGGTATTCGGCGATGACGCGCGCCTCGGGCAATTGTTTCATAATCTGCTGGAAAACAGCCTGCGCTATACCGACAGCGGCGGTGAAATAGCCGTGACCGCACAACAGGATGATAAACAGATCTGCGTCGATTGGTCAGACAGCGCACCGGGTCTGAATGATGAGCAATTTACACAGATTTTCGAGCGTTTCTACCGCAGTGAGTCCTCACGCAACCGCGCCAGTGGCGGGTCTGGGCTGGGTCTTGCGATTTGTGATAAAATAACCGAAGCGCATCACGGGCAGATCAGTGCATCTGCATCCCCCCTCGGCGGCGTCACCATCACCCTGGTGCTGCCCCGTTCTGACACCCGGGAGTAACCTGCATGGAAGAGAATGCTGAACGTATCCTGATAGTGGAAGATGAGCCGAAACTGGCTCAGTTACTGATGGATTATCTGCACGCCGCTCACTACCGCACGCACTGGCTGGCGCGCGGCGGTGAAGTGACTGCCTGGGTGCAGGAGAACCGGCCTGATCTTATCCTGCTGGATTTAATGCTGCCGGAGAAAGATGGTCTGACACTCTGTCGTGAAATCCGCCGGTTCAGTGACGTCCCCATTATGATGGTGACGGCAAAAACAGAAGAGATCGACCGCCTGCTGGGGCTCGAAATCGGCGCAGATGATTATGTCTGCAAGCCCTACAGCCCGCGTGAAGTGGTTGCCCGCATCAAGACGATTTTGCGCCGCTGTCAGCGCAATCAGGAGCCATCAGAGGATAAATCTGATGTACTGATTATTGATGAAGTAAATTATCAGGTGCGCAGCGGAGAGCATAGCTTGGATCTGACTCAGGTGGAATTTCGCCTGCTGCGCACTATGGTGTCACAACCGGGCACCGTGCTTACGCGCAATCAATTGTTGGATAATCTGTATGATGATTACCGCGTTGTTACAGACCGCACCATTGACAGCCACATTAAAAACCTGCGCCGGAAGCTGGAACAGTTAGATAACGGACGGGATTTTATACATTCGGTGTATGGACTGGGGTATCGCTGGGAAGGTGGTAATACAGAAATTATTACTGCCAATATTATATAGTTATACCCAACGTCATTCAAGGTGCAGGCAGGTGGCAAGCTCTGACCGCCGGGGAGCATAGATAAACTATGTGACCTGGCTGGCTGAGCGTAGCCAACGAACCTGCGGTTTGAATGAATAATGAATAAGGGTATAAACGGCGGGCAAAACCCGCCGTCTGACACTCAGTTAATCAGAGAAGGCGATTTGATCCGCGATACAATCTTCTCAAGCGTATTGTCGGCATCCTGTAATAAATCGGCTTTCGCGATACGGAATGTGCGATCCAACTCTGCGGTTTTGATGTGTAATTTAATCATTGCACGGCTTTCACTGACAAGTGAAAACGCACTCAGCGGCGCTTCATAGCAGATAGCGTACTGACTCGGGGTAAACAGCAGGTTATCACCCACAATGGCCAGCATCGGGTAATACTGAATGCGCCGTCCGTTAATAAACAGCACAATGCCCACGGCAACCATCAGCCCGCCGATATCCATACCGACAAACAAAATACCCACACCGACAGCCGCCAATATCAGCGCCATATTCATCTGGCGCTGTTTATTAAATTTCAGCAGCACCTCAAACGGTAATTGTGCCAGTTTCGGTACCGGTTTCAGTGACTGATACACGGCGCGGTTATAGTCGTATAAGCTGCCGGCAATAAACACAAATCCCAGCGGAACAAAGATAATACCGCCGATCATCGCCAGGATCATGGACAGCTTCGGCTGGCTGCGTAAAAACGCAAGACTGGCTAACTGCGCCACAAGCCCGCCGCCCATCAGCATTTTCACTGCCGGTATAACTTCCAGCAGTTGCTGCATCTGATAATCCAGCTCGTCGCGGTACGGCTCAAGAGCGGATGGGATCCAGGAAATAATTCCCCAGAAAATCAGGTTCAGAGCCAGACCGACCCACACTGCAATATGTCGTTTTTCCATGTATCCACGCTGTAACAGGCAATAGTGAATGATATATATACGGCGAATGTTAACGCCATATCAATAATTTGGCGAAACTATAGCAAATCAGCATCGGATGTTCATGCCATTTTCAGTAATTTATTTGATACCGGCTCCCGGTCGCGCTAGAATCCCGAGCCTTAATTACGCCCTGCCTTACCGGCAGGGTGCTGACTTGAACTCAGACGGAATACAACATGTTTACACCTGAATTACTCTCTCCGGCGGGATCGCTGAAGAATATGCGCTATGCGTTTGCTTATGGTGCCGATGCCGTTTATGCGGGACAACCCCGCTACAGCCTGCGCGTGCGTAACAACGAATTCAATCACGAAAACCTCGCAATAGGCATTAAAGAAGCCCACGAACAGGGCAAACGATTCTATGTCGTGGTGAATATCGCGCCTCATAATGCCAAACTGAAAACCTTTATCCGTGATCTGGAACCGGTCATTGCGATGGAGCCGGATGCACTGATTATGTCTGATCCCGGCCTTATCATGATGGTGCGCGAGCACTTCCCGCAGATGGACATCCATTTATCTGTCCAGGCGAATGCCGTTAACTGGGCGACAGTGAAATTCTGGCATCAGATGGGACTGACCCGTGTGATCCTCTCCCGCGAACTGTCTCTTGAAGAGATAGCCGATATCCGCAAAAATGTGCCGGAAATCGAGCTGGAAGTCTTTGTCCACGGCGCGCTGTGTATGGCTTACTCCGGCCGCTGCCTGCTCTCCGGATATATCAATAAGCGCGACCCGAACCAGGGTACCTGCACCAATGCCTGCCGCTGGGAATATAAAGTGGAAGAAGGCAAAGAAGATGTGGTCGGTAATATTGTCCACAAGCAGGAGCCTATCCGGGTAAAAAATATTGAACCAACCCTCGGTGCCGGTGCACCGACTGACAAAGTGTTCATGATTGAAGAAGCACAGCGTCCGGGTGAATATATGACCGCGTTCGAAGATGAGCACGGCACTTATATTATGAACTCCAAAGATCTGCGGGCAATCGAGCACGTAGAGAAGCTGACACAGATGGGTGTGCATTCCCTGAAAATTGAAGGACGCACAAAATCCTTCTATTACTGCGCCCGCACCGCACAGGTTTACCGCCGCGCCATTGATGACGCCGTTGCCGGAAAACCGTTTGATGCATCCCTGCTGACTACGCTCGAAGGTCTGGCACATCGTGGTTACACAGAAGGCTTCCTGCGCCGTCATACCCATGAGTCTTATCAGACCTATGAGTACGGTTACTCTGTTTCCGATTCGCAGCAGTTTGTCGGTGAATTTACCGGTAAACGTGTGGATGGTCTTGCCGAAGTCGATGTGAAAAATAAATTTCTTGTCGGCGACAGCTGGAACTGATGACGCCGGACGGCAATATCAGCTTCACTCTGGATTCAATAACCACCCGTAAAGGTGAATCCACTGATGTGGCACCGGGTAACGGACATATTGTATATCTGCCGGTTCCTGATGATGTTGACCTGGAATTTGCTTTGCTTATCCGTAACTTACCGGGTACAAGCACACGTAACCCGCATGTTCCTGACGCCATTGATGCCGCTGCGGCAACAAAATAGGTAAATGTTCTGAATTTTCGAAACCGATCACAACAATCACTCCGGTTATTTCGTAGTATCGGACGAGAAAATGAAGAACTAAAACGTTTATTATAATTCAGGAACCACCTCCTTAGTTGGCTCAATCTCCCTTGAGCCAACCTTTTCTTTTTGTGCGATCCCCCTCTTTTTCCGACAAATCACTGGCATATCTGTATTTCGTTAGCTATTTTTAAATAATTAAACTATACCCAACGTCATTCAGGATGCAGGCAGGCGGCAAGGGAAGACTGAGGGGGAGCATACATCAGTATGTGACCCGGCTGGCTGAGCGTAGCCAACGCACCTGCAGTTTGAATGAATAAGGGTATAATACGGAGTCACTAAATGACCACTCCCCATCTATTAGTTCTTAACGGAAAACGCGCCTCAGATGAACGTATCCGTCAGGCAGTACAACACCTGCGGGACACCGGTGAAAACATTCAGGTACGTGTAACGTGGGAGTCTGATGATATTCCCCGTTTTGTTCAGGAAGCGGTCTCCCTCAATGCCGCCACCGTCATTGCCGCCGGTGGCGACGGAACAATCAATGCGGTATGTAATGCATTAATGCAGCGCCCCTCAGAGAAACGCCCTGTTCTCGGCATCCTGCCGCTTGGCACTGCCAACGACTTCGCTACTGCTGCCGGTATTCCGGCTGACCTGACTGATGCGCTGATGCTGGCGGTAAAAGGTAATGTCACCGCCATTGATATTGGCTGCGTCAATGAATCACGTTATTTCATCAATATGGCAACAGGCGGGTTTGGTCCGAAAATCACCACCGATACCCCGGAGCCTCTGAAAAAGAGCCTCGGCGGAGCTGCCTATTTTCTCCACGGCTTAACCCGTCAGGATCTGCTGAAAGCCGATCACTGCACCATCAGTTGTGACGATTTTCACTGGCAGGATGATGCGCTGGTGATTGGTGTGGGAAATGGCTGTCAGGCCGGGGGCGGACACCGGATCTGTCCGGATGCCCGAATCAATGACGGTCTGCTTAATCTATCCATTCTGCCGGAGCGAAACTGGCCGCGATCACTGTGGAATACTCTGTTTAACGAGGGTAGCGCAGACGGCGTAATCATGAAATACAGCGCACATATCACGATCACCTCAAAGCACGATATGGTGTTTAACCTGGACGGAGAGCCGCTGACAGGACAGCAATTTGACTTTCAGCTGCTGCCTGAAGCGATCCAGTGCCGGTTGCCGCCACACTGCGGGTTGTTATCTTCAACATAATCTATGACAATCCGTGACAATTTTATAACCAACGTCATTCAGAATGCAGGCTTCCCTGCACCAACGAACCTGCGGTTTGAATGAATAAGGCTATTACCCAACGTCATTCACACCACCAACGAACCGGCGGCTTGAATGAATAAGGGTATTACACGTTACAGAAACCGGAGTTTACATACCATGACTGATATCGTTAAATTGTTAGGCAATGATGCTTCTTCCCTTCTCGGACATACCTGCACTACCATTGCAAAAGAAAATCTTTATCTGCCGGGCGATGATTTCGTCACCCGCGTGATGATGGACAACAACCGCCCGAATACAGTCCTGCGCTCTATGCAGTCACTGTTTAGTCACGGACGGCTGGCGGGCACCGGTTATCTGTCTATTTTGCCGGTCGATCAGGGTGTTGAACACTCAGCCGGTGCGTCATTTGCAGCAAACCCGCTCTATTTTGATCCGAAAAATATTGTGGAACTCGCCATCGAAGCCGGCTGTAACTGTGTCGCGTCAACTTACGGCGTACTGGCATCTGTCGCCCGCCGCTACGCACACCGTATTCCGTTCCTGGTTAAAATCAACCACAACGAAACCCTGAGCTTACCGGCACAATATGACCAGACTCTGTATGCCAGTGTAGATCAGGCGTTTGAAATGGGTGCCGTTGCCGTGGGTGCAACAATTTACTTCGGCTCACCTGAATCCCGCCGTCAGATTGAAGAAATTTCCGCCGCCTTTGAACGCGCCCACGAGTTGGGTATGGTGACAGTGCTGTGGGCGTATCTGCGCAATCCTGAGTTCAAAAAAGATGGCGTTGATTACCATGCCAGTGCTGACTTAACCGGGCAGGCTAACCACCTTGCAGCAACGATTGGTGCCGATATCGTTAAACAGAAAATGGCGGAAAACAACGGCGGCTTTAACGCCATCGGTTTCGGTCACACTGATGAGCGGGTCTACAGCAAACTGACCACGGAGAATCCGATTGATCTTGTGCGTTATCAGCTGGCGAACTGCTATATGGGGCGTGCGGGGCTTATCAACTCAGGTGGTGCATCCGGCACCAATGATATGGCTGATGCTGTGCGTACTGCGGTGATTAACAAGCGTGCGGGCGGAATGGGGCTGATTCTGGGGCGCAAAGCCTTTAAGAAATCGATGAAAGACGGGGTTGCATTAATCAATGCGGTGCAGGATGTGTATCTCGATAAGAATGTGACGATTGCGTAATCCTGAAAACACGGGCTGTTTTCTGTCAGTCCGGTGAACCTGCGGATAACGGGCAAAACGAAAAGACGCTGTAAATACTTCCCTGTACGCTCAGGCGCGTCATCCATGACGCGCATGCTTTTCGTTCTGCTGCCCGTTATCCGCATTATTACATCAGCGGCAGATAATTTTATAACAAACGCAGTGTTATCTTTTCTTCTTCTTTCTGCCTGCCTGATTAAAGCGCTGCCGGTTGTTCTCTGTGCTGCTCTCTTTTTTTCTTCTGTTTATCAGATCCCGGATAAACAGGCGGTGCAACATTCACTTTGATATCCCGCTTCTGCGGTTTAGCCGCCGGTTTTTTGACTTTTTTATCTTCTGATGATGATTTTTCAATCGCATCAAAGAGTTCCATCAACTCATCATCCGTTAAATCACGCCATTCGCCCACCGGTAACCCGGTCAGGCTGATATTCATGATACGCACGCGCTCAAGTTTAGTGACTTCATAACCAAAATGTTCACACATCCGGCGGATCTGGCGGTTAAGCCCCTGAACCAGCGTGATACGAAAAGCAAAAGGCGCTTCCTGCTTCACCTTACATTTTTTAGTCACGGTGCCCAGAATCGGCACACCGGCGCTCATGCCGCTGATAAACTCATCCGTCACCGGCTTGTTGACCGTTACCACATACTCTTTCTGATGATCATTACCCGCACGCAGGATTTTATTCACCAGGTCACCGTGGTTTGTCAGAAAAATCAATCCCTGAGAGTCTTTATCCAGGCGACCTATCGGGAAAACACGCTCGCTGTGATTGACAAAATCGACAATATTATTTTTCTCGCCCGCCTCTGTCGTACTGACAATGCCGACCGGTTTATTCAGCGCGATTAAGACCAGGTTATCCTGCTCCCGCGCTTCAATAAGCTGTCCGTTAACTTTCACTACGTCACCAGGCATCACCTGCGAGCCGATAGCCGCACGTTTGCCGTTGATAATCACCAGCCCCTGCTCAATATAGCGGTCTGCATCACGGCGGGAGCAGATGCCGCTTTCGCTGATATATTTGTTAAGACGTACAGACGAATCAGTTTCCATATCTTCCCCCTGAAAAGCGCGCAATATACACGAATTACCGCGTTATATCACCACCACTGATAAAAATGGTGAACCGGCCCCTGTCCGCGCCCGACATCCAGGCTGTCTGCCGCTGCCAGCGCACCGTGTAAATACTGTTTTGCCGCCGCAACCGTGTCATACCAATCCGCACACTGCGGGCGCAATGCCGCCAGTGCCGCAGACAAGGTACATCCGGTACCGTGACTATTTTTGGTCGCAATCCGCGGGGAGGTAAAGCGGCAACTGCCTTCCGGTAAAAATAGCCAGTCAGGGCTTTCCGCGCTGTCAAGATGCCCGCCTTTCAGTAATACCGCTTTTGCACCCGCCGCCAGTAAGGCCCCGCCCTGCTCCTGCATCATTTTTTCATTGGTGGCAGGGTCAGTTTTCAGCAGTGCTGCGGCTTCCGGCAGATTCGGCGTGATAATGGATACATGAGGAAGTAATACTGACATCAATGAATCAACGGCATCGGCGTTTAACAGCGGATCGCCGCTTTTCGCCAACATCACGGTGTCCAGCACCACACAGGGTAATGCATATTGCCGCAATTTATCCGCCACAACCTCAATCACCGCCGCATTGGATAGCATGCCTATCTTGCTGCTGTCGATGCGCACATCCGTTAACACCGCATCCATCTGAGCGGCAATGAAATCAGGATCAACCGGATAAACAGAATTCACACCACAGGTATTTTGTGCCACCAGCGCGGTCATTACTGTTGTGCCGTAAACACCTAATGCCGAAAACGTTTTTAAATCGGCCTGAATACCCGCGCCACCACTCGGGTCAGTTCCGGCAATCGTTAATGCATTAATTCTCACCTGTGCTCCTGTTTATTCCGCCCGGAAACCGCATAATTAATTATACGCATATGCCTGCGGGAAACCACCGCCCATGACGGTCATTCTTTAGCTGTTTATACCCTTATTCATTCAAACTGCAGGTTCGTTGGCAGCATGAAGCCCGCCGGGTCACATACTTGTGTATGCTCCCCGGCAATCGGAGCTTGCCGCCTTCCTGCATCTTGAATGACGTTGGGTATATATGAAATTACCTGAAAAATGAGCATAAAAAAAACCCCGCGCCGGTAAGGGCACGGGGTCTGAATTTGCGTCAGTGATATACACTCGTCATGATAACGGCTATAAGGCTGTCGCATTCATTACGTTAACAGAACATATATCAGAGGCAGATAATCTGCCGGTGATGATTATGCGCCGGTGACGTTAGCCGCAGCAGGACCTTTAGGACCATCCTGCACTTCGAATTCAACTTGTTGGCCTTCAGCAAGTGTTTTAAATCCGTCGGTCATGATTGCAGAGAAATGTACGAATACATCTTTGCTGCCATCAGCTGGAGTGATGAAACCAAAACCTTTTGATTCGTTAAACCACTTAACCGTGCCTTTAAGTTTAGCCATTGATAAAATTCCTATCCTACAAATTGCCAATATTATGGCGAATACAAACTAGTCGTTACTGCTTAAAAAACAGAAGCGTACCTCGTTTACCCATTTGAGTTATCACATAGGATAGTCCGGAAATCAAGTTGTTTTTTCCGGGGGAAGATCTGGTGCACATATTTAGAAATATTAATAACCGATTCCGGTAATATTATGCACAAATTTCATAACCTCTTGTGTTTTAACACATAACGATTTTTCAGTTTTGTGCCTTTTTTAAAAGACAGGTAAGGTTCTCTGGTTCATCATTTCCACACTAAGAATCGGGCTGTTATCTTAGCGTATGGCTATTTTATTTGGCTTTAAATCAGTTTGACTGTGTGAAAATGATATGACGTTTATGTTATTATCATTGTAGTCTATAAATTAACATTTCTTGTTATCAGCAAGATATGCTCAATTCAGGATGCAGGCAGGCGACGAACTCAGCCGGGCATCCGGAAGTATGATGAATATAGCCGTTTTGAAAGAATGGATTATTGTTACACCAGGAGTCATTCATGAAGCTTGCTTTATCTGCCATCAGCGCGCTGACACTCTCTTCGCTGCTGCTCCCTGTCCTCCCCGCGATGGCTCAGGAACAGGTTACATCAAAAAGTGACAACGTCACAAGCGAAGCGCCTGCTTCTGAAGGGCTGTGGGATACCTTTAAACGTAACGTATCCAGGACCTGGGATTCGGATCAATATGATGTGTATGTGCCGTTCTGGACATGGCACAACAGACTGACCTACGACAAAGAAAAAACAGATACGTATAATGAAAAGCCCTGGGGCGCCGGATTCGGTAAATCCTATTATGATGATGATAATGACTGGCATGCGTTATATGCCATGGCATTTAAAGATTCACACAATAAGTGGGAGCCGATTGTCGGTTACGGGTTTCAGAAGATGTGGACACCAAACGGTCTCGGGGGATTTAAAGCCGGTGCCGGTTTTACCCTGGCAGTGACTGCGCGGGATGATTATCACTACATTCCTATCCCGGTGCCTTTGCCGCTGGCATCCATTGAATATAACCGCCTTGCTATTCAGGCTACGTATATTCCGGGCACATACAATAACGGTAACGTATTGTTTATGTGGGCGCGCTGGCAGTTCTGACCATCCGTATATTCTGACCATCAACATAAATAAAAAACCGGGGAATTCCCCGGTTTTTTTTATTGCTTATACCCAACGTCATTCAAGTTATATTTTGCTTGCCCGGCGGCGCTCATAATAACGGTAAGCCAGCCAGAGGAAGGCAATCCAGAGCGGTAACAGAATAACTGAGATCCGCGAGCCATCCATCAGCGCAATCAATACCAGGATAAAGGCCAGGAACGCCAGACAGATATAGTTTCCCCACGGATACCACAGTGCTTTGAAGAACGGCTCCACACCCTCTTTTATCTTCGCCTGACGGAATTTCAGGTTGGAGATGCAGATCATAATCCAGTTAATCACCAGCGTCGTCACCACCAGCGACATCAGCAGAGAAAATGCCTCTTTCGGTAACAGGTAGTTAATCAGTATCCCGGCTGAAGTGACAAGCCCGGAGAGCATAATCGAGTTCACCGGCACGCCGCGCGGAGTGATATTTTTCAGAAATGAAGGTGCATTGCCCTGACGCGCCAGGCTGTAAAGCATCCGGCTGTTGCTGTACACACCGCTGTTATACACAGAGAGTGCCGCCGTCAGTACCACGACATTCAGTGCGTGCGCTATCCAGAAATTAACATTTCCCTGCGACGAATCAGCCGCCCCGAATGCATGACCTATCTCACGGAAAATAAGCACAAACGGGCTGACATCCTCGACAATTTTAGTCCACGGATAAAGTGACAAAATGACGGCAATCGATCCGATATAGAAAATAAGGATACGGTAAACAACCTGGTTTATCGCTTTAGGAATGCTGTAGCGGGGATTTTCCGCTTCTGCCGCCGCCAGCCCGACCAGCTCCAGCCCGCCGAAGGAGAACATAATAATGGCCATGGCAAAAATCAGCCCTTTCCAGCCATTAGGCATAAATCCGCCCAGTTCCCAGAGATTGGTCACAGACGCCTGCGGCCCGCCGGTGTCGCTGAGTAACAGCCAGGCACCAAACAGGATCATACCGAGGATCGCCACGACTTTTATCATGGCAAACCAGAATTCAGTTTCCCCGTAAACTTTGACGTTCACGAGATTTATCAGGTTTATCAGTACAAAGAACACCGCCGCAGACACCCAGGTCGGTACATCCCACCAGAAATTGATGTATTTACCGACGGCTGTCAGCTCAGCCATGCCCACCAGCACAAACATCGCCCAGTAGTTCCAGCCGGATAAAAACCCGGCAAATCCGCACCAGTATTTATGGGCAAAGTGACTAAATGAACCGGCAACCGGCTCTTCCGCCACCATTTCACCAAGCTGGCGCATGATAAGAAATGCAATAAACCCGGCTACTGCATAGCCGAGCAGGACAGAAGGCCCCGCCATCTGAATCGTTTCTGCGGTTCCCAGGAACAACCCTGTACCAACAGCACCACCCAATGCAATAAGCTGTATATGTCTGTTTTTTAAACCACGCTTGAGCGTCTGCTCTTGCTGTACCTCTGACATTTTATCCTCTGTAACGGCCATATTATTATGCTGAACGATGCGTCCGGCGCGCCGTTGGACGGCGCAAAAGTTTAAGCCCGTTATTAAAACATCATTTCACTGACTTGAATACCGTTAACAACAAGATAATCAGAGGGAAAAGACCGACATCACCCCTTCTCAGACGGAATAAATTTTGTAATTTCGCAGATCCCCAACATAAAATCCTCACGCTGGTCACAGTACTTGTCCAGCGCTGCGATATAAAAAAAGCACACCGACAATAATAAGCAGCAAGATAATCACGGCTTTCTTCATTTTTCACCTATTTTCATCTGAATTATACCCGTTAAAAAGATTTAGTTATGTTCCCTGCCAGATGCACGTACCGGCTGATTGAATGTGCCATTTCACAAAAAATCATGTCAGTCCGCAGAAAGTGCATAAACAGATAACGCCCTGTTTTGTCATAATGAAATAAACTTGTATACTTGAAAAACCCTGAAACTGAGTCGAAATCGTAATGCTGCAAGATAATCATATAGCACTGGTGTGCGCCCTTAGTAAGTGGATAGAAAACCATCCGGGTCGCGTTATCCATCTTGAAGAGCTCGCTGCCTATTCTGGGTACTCCCTCTGGCACATGCAGAAAATCTTCAAAGAAGTTGCCGGCATTTCTCTCGGCAAATATATTCGTCAGCGCCGTCTTGCCGGTGCGGTCACTGCTTTGCGCCGCAGTGAACAGACTATCTTTGATATCGCACTGGATTTCGGTTTCGGGTCGCAATCTCACTTCACCTATATGTTCCGCAAAGAATATAACATCACCCCCTACGACTACCGCCAGAATCCTGAGATTGAGCTGGATATCAAAGAGCCCTGGCATTTCACTCACGACTGTAACTAAGGCAACTTAAACAATTAATAACAGAATTATATTTAGTTATATGATTTTGGAATCCGTATTTAGTGTCCGTATTTAAAGGATAAAAGGCCGTCCATCTGCGCTATCACCATGTTCCTCTCTGTTTTTAAAGGCAAATGGCGATATCCTCCGGCAACCGGGCTGTTTTATTGACATATCAGCTAAATGGCGGCATAACATTTTAATGATTTATACTCTGAATAATTCAGGATGCGGGCTGAGCGTAGTCAACGACCCGGCATCCTGAAGTATGACGGGTATATTGTTGTCACTGTTTTCAGGAGTTTGCATGTCCGTAAAACTTATTGCCATTGATCTGGATGGCACTCTGCTTAATTCTTATCACCAGATAACCCCTGCCGTCAGTGCCGCTGTCAGTCGTGCAAAAGAGAAAGGGCTGCATATCATTCTGACCTCCGGACGCCCGTTTAACGGGATCCTGCCGTATCTCACTGAACTGGGACTGAATAAAGAGAACTGTTATTGCATCAGTAATAACGGCGCGGTTATCCATGAGGCTGAAAATGGCGAACCGGTGATGGAAACCCCGATGGATTTTGAGGATTACCGCTATTTTGAGTCGCTGGCGCGGGAAATAAATGTCCATTTCCATGTGCTGAGCAGCAATGAAATGTACACCGCCAACCGGGATATCAGTTATTACACGCTGATGGATGCTTATCTGACGCAGACTCAGCTGAATTACTGCCCGCTGGCAGAGATGGACAGCGAAATGATGTTCAGTAAATTTATGATGATAGATAATCCTGTCCGGCTGAATGAAGCGGCCGGTTTTATTCCGCAGGTTTCTTTCGACAGCTACAATATCTTGCGGACCGCCCCGCATTTTGTGGAAATTTCCGCAATAAATGCCACCAAAGGGAAAGCAGTCGCGCTTATCACTGAAAAACTGGGACTGACACCGGACAAAGTGATGTGTATCGGCGATCAGAATAATGATATTTCCATGCTGGAATATGCCGGTGTCGGCGTTGCGATGGGCAATGCCGCAGAGCATATTAAGCAAAAATCCGGGTTTGTAACCACGACAAATGATGAAGATGGCGTGGCTGTCGCAATCCAAAAATTTGTATAACCGGAATTAAATGTATTCAGATAAATCATTACCCTGCAGGCTTCATGCCGCCAACGAACCTGCAGTTTGAATGAATAAGGGTATATACCCAACGTCATTCAAGATGCAGGCAGGCGGCAAGGGAAGACTGACGGGGAGCATACATCAGTATGTGACCAGGCAGGCTTCATGCCGCCAACGAACCTGCAGTTTGAATGAATAAGGGTAATATTATTTAGAGCCATAACGGTAAACCAATGCCTTCACTCTCGCCAGTGTGTCGGCATCTGCTGCACCATTCACTTTATCTGATCGGAAATGCATCTGGAACGCTTTGATAACATTACGGGTTTTTCCGTCCATTTTGCCGGTAACCGCAATATCATAACCATACTGTTTCAGCGCCTGCTGTAACTCACGGACATTTATCTTATCTGACGGATGACGTCCGGCAAGAAAGCGCTGTACATCGCGTGTTTCAGGCCAGGCGCCTATCCCGCGCTTCGCCAGGTATTCCCACGGAAACATCGGTCCGGGATCCAGTTTACGCTGCGGCGCAATATCACTGTGTCCCACGACATTTTCAGGGCGGATATTATGACGCTCAATAACATCCTGAGCCAGCTTCACAATCAGGTCGATTTGCCCGGTCTGATACGGCAGCCAGCGCTGACCGACAGATAATTTTTCCACACCGAGGTTTACAATCTCAACACCAATGGAGTTTTTATTCAGACTGGTGTCTCCCCGCCAGTAACTTTTCCCGGCATGCCACGCCTCGCTGCCTTCGGGGATCAGCTGTATCACCACCGGTTTACCGTCACGCCGCGCCGGGATTGTCGGTACCAGATACTGCACACTCACCCCTCCGGCAGTCAGCACCCGTAATGATGCCTCATCATTGAGCGCGGTATAATGAAAAACAAGATAATCATTGGGTTTTGACAGCCACGGCTCTTTGATATTCCGCGGATCGACAATAAAATCACCGCGATCAATAAAATGACTCTGATTACTGCATCCTGTTAATACCAGCGCACACACTAAACACACGCAACGCCACATCTTTTTTATCCTGTGAAACAACATGTTATCTTATCCGGTATGGTTACCGGTACTGCGGATCTGTCCCGTTGGTATAACGCACATATTATAATAACAAGGAAAGTATCAGTGCGGTGTATTATGACGACTTCACGGCCCGGGCGCTATGCCCTGAAGGCAGGATCAACTGATGTTTTTGCCGCTGTTTTTGTTCATACGGAGATTAAAATGGATATTTATACCTACCCGAAATCACGCTCCATCCGCGCAACATGGGTGGCCGAAGAGCTTGGACTTGATTATCAGTGCCACTTTGTCAATGTGATGTCTGCTACAAAACACACGCCCGGGAAAAATCAAAAAGTCCCGGCTCTGGTTGACGGGGATATGGTTATCTTCGAATCATCCGCTATTTGTATTTATCTGGCACAAGCCTATGGTAACGGGCAACTTTATCCGCAGGATCTGCGCGAACAGGCAGTCGTCAATCAGTGGCTGGCCTATATTATTTCAGAGCTGGAAGCCCCGCTCTGGACTATTCTCAAACATGCGGTTGTCTGGCCTGAAACCCTACGCAATCCGGCGCTGATTGAGCCGGCTAAAGCTGATTTCCTGCGGGCAATTGTCCTGATTGAGCAAGAGATCAGCGGAAAAACAGGGTTATGTAATAATACGTTTTCTGTGGCAGATATCTTTTTGTTTCACATATCGCGCTGGGCAACGACACTGGGCCTGCCGATATCCGAAACACTGACACAGTATGTTGCCGCACTTGAGACGCGTCCGGCATTGCACCGCGCCCGTCTGCGGGAAGAAGCCGCGGCAAATACCGCAGGCTAATCAAAAACACCCGCAGCTGCGGGTGTCTTTACTTATATTCGTATTTACTGCCTGTCCGGATTTTCCGTAAGGTCATACTGCTGTGATGCGGCTTTCAAAACGGCAATATCAGAGGCACAAATCAGCGGTCTGAGTGCGGTAAATTTCGCTTCCGGCCAGTCATACAGTGCCAGCGCCCGCAGCTCACGGATGGTGTCATCATCAAACCGGGAACGGATATAGGTTGCCGGATTACCGCCGACAATAGTATAAGGCGGCACATCACGGACAACCACACTGTTTGCCGCAATAACCGCGCCCTCACCAATCGTCACGCCGGGCATTACCATCGCCCGCATGCCAATCCAGGCACCATCTCCGATATGCGTATCACCTTTACCGATATACGCGGCATCAATGACATCCTCAAACGGATAAAGACTGAACCAGTCATGGCGGTGTGTATGATTACCGCCCATCAGGATCACCGCTTCCGCTCCGATACAGACATAATCACCGATATATAATTTATCGACATCCCAGCTGAGCTGCCAGTCACGACTGACCTCATCGCCCTGTAAATAGCGGACGACCGAGCTCTCAAAGCCCTTGTCCCAGCAATCGCTGTAATAACTGTGGGTGCCTTTAATATAGATATTCGGGTTAGTCACGGTTTCATGTAACCGCTCACAGACGGACCAATGTTTCTGTTTCATGGTAAATCTCAATTTTATAAAATGATTACCACAGAACGCTGTTCTATGGTGATGTATTCGCGTTCAAAAATACATCACTCCGGGCAATAATCGCCCGTTTCAGACGCGGGTTTTCCATCACTGTCTCCCGTTTATAAAAACACCCGCCGGAGCGGGTGCAAAAGAAAGGTTTCTTACTATCTTAACTAATTTGCTTTCTGTTCAACCAGCGGCTCGGGCGCATCTTCCCAGATACCGTCCTCAACCTGCTTTTGGATTTCAGGATAAAGGTTGATGTCAAAGTGCGGTAATTTTCCCGCTTTGCGCTGTTGGTTATAATCTTTTGCCAGCTTAAATGCAACGCCGGACAACAGCAGAATCGCGATCAGATTAGTCACCGCCATCAGACCCATCGAGAAATCTGCCATTTTCCAGACTAACGGCATTTCCGATAAAGCACCAAACATAACCATTCCCAGAGACGCCAACCGCAGGACAAACAGCCCTTTGGTGTGTTTATGCTCCAGGAAGACCATATTGCTTTCTGCATAAGCATAGTTCGCAATAATCGAGGTAAAAGCAAAAAAGAAGATAGCTACCGCGACAAAAATAGCGCCCCAGTCACCAATCACTGAACTGAGTGCCAACTGTGTGATCTCAATTCCGTTCACCTGATCCGGCGGATTATCCAGCACGCCTGACGACAAAATAATAATCGCTGTTGCGCTGCAAATCACAATGGTATCCATAAAGACACCCAGCATCTGGACATAGCCCTGAGACACCGGATGTGGCGGAAACGGAGCCGCGGATGCTGCCGCATTCGGTGCCGAACCCATACCGGCTTCATTAGAGAACAATCCGCGCTGCACACCATTAATCATCGCCTGTGCCACACCATAACCCACCGCACCGGATACCGCTTCCTGCAAGCCAAACGCACTTTTTATGATAAGCAGGAATATCTCCGGCAGGCGCTCGGCATAATGCCCCATCACCCAGAACGCGAGGATCAGATAAGCAACCGCCATGACGGGTACAACTAACTCAGCCACCCGGGCAATAGAGCGCACACCACCGAAAATAATGATCCCGCAAAGCACCACCAGCCCGATACCGACGTACCCCTCATCTGCGCCAAATGCCATTTTTGATGCCTGTGCAATAGAGTTAGCCTGCACAGCATTAAACACCAGCCCGAATGCAATAATCAGCAGAACAGAGAAAATCACACCCATCCAGCGGGCTTTCAAACCCCGCTCCATATAATAAGCAGGTCCGCCCCGGTAATTTCCCTGATCGTCACGGGTTTTATAAAGTTGCGCCAGTGTACTTTCAATAAAAGAGGTCGCCATACCGATTAATGCGACCACCCACATCCAGAAAATAGCGCCCGGTCCGCCGGCTGTCAGCGCGATTGCAACACCGGTCAGATTTCCGGTGCCGACCCGTGCTGCCAGGCTGGTGCAGAGTGCCTGAAATGGCGAGATGCCGGATTTATCCGATTTCTTACTGTGCTTTAACACACTGAACATATGTCCGAAGTGACGGAATTGGATAAATCCGGTACGGACAGTAAAATACAATCCGACGCCAAGTAATAAATAGATAAGCAGGTGGTTCCAGAGCAGTCCGTTTAACGTATTAATTATGTCGGTCAAAGTTATACCTCTTTATATTGCTATGGCAGGTTTTCGGCAAACAATCGCCTTAACGAATGACAGGTAATATAGGTGTTGTCATCTCTGAACTATTATTATTGTTTAAAAAAAAAGACACCCTCTTATTAAAAATCAACCAGACTTTACCATAAGAGTTATTTTCCTGTATATTTTTTTTATTCATTTTTTTTTGTTTTCTATTTATACACGTTACTGTTTAATGTAAATCAGACCGCACGTAAAAAACAAAAAATCGCACATAAAAAATGAAAAAAATTATAATTAAAAATCAAAATAAAAAACAATGACTTAATGAGGGCGCGTCGGTGGCGGTTAAATTACACTGGTATCACTTTCAATTTATAGCCTTAATCATCGCGCTACTTTATCTAAAACATATGTTTAATTTAATCGTATATTACTTCTGCTATTTTTATTTTACTTTCCTATGTTACTTATGATTTAAACATAACCATTAACCCAGGTAAATCATTACAGATAACCGGGGGCATCTCTAACGGCTGTATAATTATTTAAATAAACCAATAGGGAATAGCTATTATGTATTTATGTTTAATTTTTACTGATATATTAATGGGTGTGAGTCCGGATATATTTTCAAGCTATTATATCAGGTGATACCGTATAATAGATCACTCTCCTGTCGGTTCTCTGAAAACACAGAAAACCCGGTTTTACCCAAAGAAGGAGGTAAACATTGCATTCAGACACAAACCCGGTAAAAAACACTTCCCGTACAGGCAACTTTACGCTAACCTATCGCTATATAATCTGTTATATATCGGATTGTATGCATTGCTCTTAATATATATTTTTGCCGGTCAGCTGACCGGCAATTTTTTTTACCTGAAATTTATATTATTATCACCGGTAAACAATCACGCTGCGGCAACAAATTTATCATAATTTATTCTGTTACGGGTCTTTTGTGTGATGTAAACTATCTGCATCAGTTTAACTAATGTAACCGTTATGTCCTCTCTGCAACTCGTACTGACTATCTATGCCACAGTGGGTCTTTTTTTCATTTATTCTGACCTTTTTTCTGACAAAAGATCCGAACCCGCTTTTTCGCCTGCTCAGTTGTCTGCTGATAGCCCTGACCTGGCCGATGTCATTACCGGTGGTTATTCTGTTTTCATTGTTCTGATCACGCCTATTGAACTGACAGATCCAACGTCAGATATCACGGCGGGGGAAGCAAGTAAAAATACTCATGAAAGGAGCAATAAAGGAGAACAGCAACCACAAGAGGAATAAAGACTGTGGCGGTGTTCTCCTTTACTAAGGTAATTAGTCTGCTGTTGTAGAAAAAAGTAAAAACAGTAACACCATTCAGAAATAATAACGCAGAAAATCAATCCATCGCATTGATAGCTTTTTCATAAATTACATTCATGAAATCATCATTCTGTTGTTCTGAATATATTTCCAACATAACCTGAATGGCTTCTTTGGTAACAGGCTCGCCACTTTTGCATAAAAGGACTGCCGCCCTGCCAATTACCTGGCAAATTTCTCCATAGACATATGCGTCGCTTACTCGTTCTGAAATCATAATTGTGCCTATTTGTCTTATAATATAACTACTCCCCTGTCCGTCCTGTACCGAAGGAAAGGGATTGCTGTTCACTAATGCGTCAGTAAGAATAATCCAAAAAAAAAACTCTCAATAATTAATTATCGTCACATTGCGATTAATGTTCAAAGAAAAACATAATATTCAGGTAGCACTTTTCAAAAAACATAAAATGCTCATTTATTTTCAATATTTTACACTATTTAGGTGTTATCCCTGACTGTTATTGTTACTTCTGAGTTACATTTCGATAAATACTATATCATGCGATATATACTTTTTTCGCCACCAATATACATAAATTTATAAAAAATTTCTGCGACTCAATAACAGACTATATTATGATTATCTTAATGAATGCCGGCCCCTGTGCCGTACTCACTTATTGATTATATTAATCATATAAAATATCAATACTTCTTCAACAAGCAGAGATTCTCTTTATTACTTAACATTTAGTGTGGGTTTTCAGTATTTACACACTACGATAGTCATAAGCATTAACCAGTAATCAATAAAAGAAATATACGTATCATTTACTTTATTCTTCAACCCGGGAATTTATTGATTGCATAATTTCACTTACGATATTATTTCATTATCTTCATTCTTTTATTATTTACCCGCGTTATATAATAAATAAACACCCCGCAACTTTGCTTAATCTTATTTAGAATACTCATCGTGCGGGTTAATATCTTACATTCCCCTGAAAAGGTCCGGACCAGACAGGATCTGCCACATTTTTAAACAAATCTGTCGTAAACAAGACATCTTGTTTTACAAAATATTAATAATTAACATTATCGCTGCCGATACCAGTTTTTTATAGTTGTATTCCCCCGGATTTCCCATTATGATTCGCGCCTTTGAATAGTGTGTCTCTCTTTTATTTATCTGATTGAGGTTATATGAGCTCTACTCGTATTGCGAATCCCGGCCCGTTAGGCTTACTGGGATTTGGTATGACAACTATCTTGCTGAATGTTCACAACGCAGGATTTTTCCCGATGGCATCCGTTATCCTGAGCATGGGAATTTTCTACGGCGGAATAGCACAGATAATTGCAGGTATTTTTGAGTTTAAGAAAGGAAATACATTCGGCGCGACTGCATTTACCTCTTACGGTTTTTTCTGGATAAGTCTTGTCGGCATCATGGTTATGCCGTCAATGGGATTCGGCGTTGAAACCAGCCATGAATTCCTGGCTGTTTATCTGGCGTTGTGGGGTATTTTCTCTTTCTTTATGTTTATTGCCACACTGAAGGCGAACATTGCGCTGAGCGCAGTATTCTTCTTACTGGTTATTTTGTTTGCTTTACTCGTTATCGGAAATGCTACCGGTAATGCAACAATACTGAAATTTGCCGGTTATGAAGGGATCCTGTGTGGTGCCGTCGCATTCTATCTGGCCATGGCTGAAGTTCTGAACGAACAATACGGCCGGACCATTTTACCGATTGGCGAACGCCACGCGTAATAACCCTGAATTATCCGTATTAAAAAACCCGTTCACTACTCAGTGAACGGGTTTTTATTTATTCTGCCCAACATATACCCAACGTCATTCAAAAGGGTATATAAGGGTAATAATCAGAAACTCAGCCCGGCACCCAGATATGCACCATCGGCAATCCGGTTTTCATGACCGTTGTTTGATTCCACTTCAATTTTGCGATAGCCGGCGTTCACACTAAGCGGCGCAAAAACTGTCCAGTTAGCACCCACATTCGCTTCTTTATATGAATCGTTACCGGATACCAGTGCTGACGGCGCACCATAATATTCACCGTAAACACTCAGTGACGGCATAATACTCCACGCCACACCCACGCCGGGTGCAACTGCCAGTCCTTTTTTGCCGGAATCCGGGTCCAGATACAGCGCTTTCCCGCCGATGCTGGCAGAGACAGGACCTAACGGAAAGGCAAATTTAGCTCTGGCACCGCCGAGCTGACCCGCATGATCACTGCGCGCCCAGTTACCATCAAACGATAAACCGGCATTCGGGTTACCGAAACCAACATTCATATCGGTATATTTCTTACCGGCCTGCATACTCATTGATACCGCATTTGCCGCACCAGCAACAAACATCAGTGATGCAGCCGCAGCCGCCATATATTTTTTTCATTATGCCACCACATTAAAATCAGACAGGGTTCTGAGCATTTTCTCTGAAATGCTAACCATTTGAAAGTTAATAATTTACTATTTATGTAAAGTTATCTATACCCAATGTCATTCAGGATGTAGCCAACGAACCTGCAGTTTGAATGAATAAGGATATCCACACGATCAATAGGTCTAACCAATCTATCAAATCGACACATTCTTTTTCTTACAGTGCTATATTTTATACCAAGTCAAAAATTCAGATAAAAACAATAATGCTGCGCAAAATTTCTGACTAACCACACTGCTGATTGTGTACATCGCGCTAGTTTCTGCATCTCAGCTTGTTTGTTTATTTTACCGACTGGAGATATGTGATGAAAAAGAAAGGATTAACCACAGCGGCGGGCGCACCCGTTGTTGATAATAATAATGTGATAACCGCCGGAAAACGCGGACCGATGTTATTACAGGATGTCTGGTTTCTTGAAAAACTAGCGCATTTCGACCGCGAAGTGATCCCTGAGCGCCGTATGCATGCCAAAGGCTCCGGTGCATTTGGTACATTTACCGTCACGCACGATATCAGCCGCTTTACCCGCGCTAAATTGTTTTCTCAGGTTGGCAAAAAAACTGACATGTTTGCCCGCTACTCAACCGTTGCCGGTGAACGTGGTGCCGCTGATGCAGAGCGCGATATCCGCGGATTTGCGCTGAAGTTTTATACGGAAGAAGGTAACTGGGATATGGTGGGTAATAATACCCCGGTATTCTACCTGCGTGACCCGCTGAAATTCCCGGATCTGAACCATGTTGTTAAACGGGATCCGCGTACTAATCTGCGCAATATGGCGTATAAATGGGATTTCTTCTCGCATCTGCCTGAATCACTGCACCAGTTAACCATTGATGTCAGTGATCGCGGTCTGCCACAGAGTTTTCGCCACATGCACGGCTTCGGCAGCCATACTTACAGCTTTATCAACAGTGATAATGAACGTTTCTGGGTGAAATTCCACTTCCGTTGCCAGCAGGGGATCGCCAACCTGATGGATGATGAAGCCGAACAATTAATCGGTAAAGATCGCGAGAGTTCACAGCGCGACCTTTATGATGCAATTGAAAACGGGGATTATCCGCGCTGGAATCTGCAAATTCAGGTAATGCCGGAAACGGATGCCGCAAAAGTCCCGTATAACCCGTTTGATTTAACCAAAGTCTGGCCGCATGCGGATTATCCGCTGATGGATGTCGGTTATTACGAACTGAACCGCAACCCGGAGAATTATTTCTCTGATGTGGAGCAGGCTGCATTCAATCCCGCCAACGTAGTGCCGGGGATTGGTTTCTCACCGGACAAAATGTTGCAGGGGCGCTTGTTCTCCTACGGCGATACACAGCGTTATCGTTTAGGTGTGAACCATAGCCAGATACCTGTCAATAAGCCACGCTGCCCGTTCCATAATTATCACCGTGACGGCGCTATGCGTATCGATGGTAACAGCGGTAACAGTGAAACTTATGAGCCGAACAGTGCCGGGCTTTTTCAGGAACAGCCGGATTTCAGCGAGCCGCCATTAACCATTGAAGGGGCTGCTGATCACTGGAACCACCGCGAAGATACTGATTATTTCAGCCAGCCGCGTGCGCTGTATGAATTACTCAGTGATGCCGAGCATCAGCGCATGTTTGCCCGTATCGCCGGGGAGCTTATTCAGGCTGCACCGCAAACACAGGCACGTCAGATTGATCTGTTTAAACAGGTTCATCCGGGCTACGGTGCCGGTGTGGAAGCCGCAATGGCAAAACTGAAGAAATAACAGACTACTGTTAATATATAACCGGAGAGGTCGTGCACCTCTGCGGTTTTTTGTTATTTACAAGAACATAATAAAAAGAGTTTCTATAAATAAAACCCACAAAACCCCTGCCAGATAATTTTGTCACCATAATGTAATTACCTAACCAATAAGTGTTATCACGTATATTCATTACTATATTTATACTTTATTTGCTAAAAAATATAATTGTTAATATATTCATAGAGTAAATAATCTTACTTTAATATAGGTGTTGTCATGTCTGATACATCAACAGCAATTAGCAGTTTACTTATGAGTAACTCAGAATTCATTCTCATCGGTCTAACCGGGAGAACAGGTTCTGGTTGCACAACTACTGCAAAATTGCTAGGAACAAAAATATTAACATTCCCTGAATCTAATCTCGTTGAAAATATATATTCAGGTTTAAACTCTATACGATACAAAATTATAAAGAATTATACGAAAAACCACTGGATCGATTTTGATGTTATAACTATTAGTAATCTATTGACACTATATGCTTTGAAGACAGGTAAGGATAACTTCATTGGCTTTGTCAAACAAATTATTTCTAGTGATAAAAAACCAACTCTACAAAATTCAAATTTTGAACAAATATCTCAAATATTCTCTGATTGTAGGAATGATATTAATTTCAAACAGGATTTTTTAAAACTACTGGAGAGAGACTGTCAAGAAAACTATAGAACTATAAAAATAGAGCATAATGAATTTTTCAAAATATTAAAAGAATACTCTATTAAATTTAAAGAATCACTTAATAAAATAAACAATGGATTGTATATCAAAGTTTATCAAGAAATTGGTAACTCAATACGAAAAATAGGGAAAATCGACGGTGCTTATGCAGATAAAGAATTGGATACGGAAAATATATTTATAATTCCAGAGCTTATAAATACATTAGTTAAAATAATTAAATTAAATAATAACGCCGAAAACAAACTTACACGTATAGCTATTGATACCCTAAGAAACCCATATGAAGTTAAGTTTTTTAGAGATCGATACTCTGCATTCCACTTAATATCAATTAATACTAATGATGAAGATAGGCAAGCCTACCTGAGAAAGCACAGACAATTTTCTGATAGCGAAATTGATGATATTGATAAAAAAAGAAAGTGGCAAGTTAATAAAATCAACTACTGATGACTATCATTATTTCACATCACAGAATGTGAAAAAGTGTATTGAACTATCAGATATTCATTTTTACAATCCAAAGCATGAACCAGATAATAATAACGCTCTAAAGTCACAGATCGCATGGTATATAGGATTAATGTTACATCCTGGATTAATAACACCAACTACGATGGAAAGAACAATGCAGATTGCATATGCTGCAAAACTCAACTCAGGATGTATATCCAGGCAAGTAGGTGCTGTCGTTCTTGATTCTGAAAATTCAATAAAATCTGTTGGATGGAATGATGTACCAAAAGGTCAACTTCCTTGCTCCTTACGTTCACTTGATGGATTGGAAAATGATTTTCAGAAAAAAAAAATACAGTCCATTTGAGAGAAATAATACTGACTTCAGAGAAAAAGCCAAGCATTTGTTTGAAATATTTTCATCGGAAGAATATGATGGAGCTATGAAAGGATTGAATAAAAGTTATTGTTTTAAAGACATTAAGAATATTTCATCAGAAAAAAAAAGAAAATAATCAAGTTCATACCCGATCTCTTCATGCTGAAGAAAATGCTTTTCTACAAATATCAAAATATGGTGGCACCGGAGTTCAGCATGGTTCTTTATATACTACTGCTTCACCTTGTGAACTATGTGCTAAAAAAGCCTATCAGTTAGGAATAAAAGAAATTGTATTTATAGACCTTATCCGGGGATAGCAAAAGAGCATATCTTGGAATCAGGCGAAAATCCGCCAAAACTAACACAATTCAGAGGGGCGATAGGTCGGGCATATCACAAATTATATGAACCAATTATGCCTTACAAAGATGAATTAATTTATTCTACCTGTGGAAAAGCTGAATACGAAAAAAAAAATAAACTAGCATTTATTCGGGGAAATTAATTTCCCCGTTTATCTCCATTAAACCAGATGAAATAACTGTAATGCATAATCTATCAGTGGCGCGCGCGCGCGTTTTATACCACTGCCCGCCTCCGCCGGCGGTAAATCATAACAGGCGGCCGGGCGCATAAAAGGAGCCAGTTCAGTACGGCACCAGTCACATAACTGTTGCTTCTGATTTGCTGTCCATTGCGCGTAATCACGGATCAGGAAAACCGGTGATGCTCCAAATTCCGCACTGGCAACCGGCACAACATAGCATTCGGCTATCAGCGGATGCTGCATCAGGTGCTTTTCAATAATCTCCGGCTGAACATTCTCGCCGCCGCAGCTGAAAAGATTATCCAGACGCCCGTCAATCACCAGTTCCCCATCCTGCCAATGCCCTTTATCGCGGGTCGGATACCAGCCCGCTTCTGACGGCAAGGTGTGCAACCCGCCATCCAGCCAGATCCCTGCGGCAAAACTATCACCTTTGAGCCAGATTTGCTGTACATCATCCAGACGGACGGCTTTGCCGGAAAGCGGCTCACCGACACCCGGTTTACCATCTGCCTGTTTTGCGCAGACCGTTGACGCAAACTCTGTCATACCATAACCACACCAGCAGCGGATCCCGCGCGCTTGTGCGGCGTCAGTCAGCGCAACCGGAATAGCCGCGCCGCCAAGCAATACATCACGCAGCGGCGGCAACGCCATCAGTGACTGTAACAATCGCCAGAGCTGAGTCGGTACCAGCGACGCATGGCTGCACCCGCGCAGAGACTGCGCCAGGGTTTCGCCTTCTGCCCGTAATACCATCTGCCCGCCCTGCAACAACCAGCGCCAGAGAATACCCTGTCCGGAGACATGGTAAAGCGGCAGGGATAACAACCAACTGTCATCCGCCTGATAGTTAAGCAGGGAAACCACACTCTGCGCACTGGCAAAGTGTGCGACCGGACGATGTGCGATAGCTTTCGGCAATCCGGTCGAGCCGGAGGTCAGCGTCAGGGTTGCCAGGCGTTTCGGATGCGCAATCACATCCGGCGGCGCACTGCCGGTCAGTGTCGGGTTCAGTGATTTCACTCCGGGGACAGTATCGGCATCAGGATGCCGGTCACAGATAAAATCCGCCCCGAGCGAGGTGATAAGCGCCGTCAGTTGTGTGTGGGGCAATGCCGGGTTGAGTGTCAGCGTTATCGCACCACAACGCAGTAGTGCCAGAAAATCAATGACCAGCTCCGGGCTGTTTTTGCCGCGCAGCACCACACAGTTGCTTTCGCGCACTCCCTGCTGATAAAAACCCGCTGCCCGCGCATCAATGCGCAGGACTAATTCAGCCCATGTCAGAGACATCCCGCCACAGCGCAGCGCAATATTCTGCGGTGCCTGCAAGGCGCGGGAAACCCACGGCCATTCTGCTGTCGGCATTACCATTGTCCTGTGACGGTTAGTTCATCTTCAGTAATAAGCGGTAACGGACTGTCCGGCCAGGAGCGAACCAACTGAGACTGCATCAGTGACAGTGTATCCAGCCCCGGGAGGGTGTCCGGTGTCAGCCATCCGGCAAGACGGGCAAGTTGTGTCAGCCCGAAACTGCTTTCAACAGAAGAGCTGATTACCGCCTGCAAACCGGCACTGTGTGCCGCATCAATCAGTTCACGGCAGCGCGTGATGCTGCCGGTCAGTGTCGGTTTGATAACAATCGCCGCCACACCCGGTTGTGCCTGAACCACAAACCCCGGCTCCCGCACAGATTCATCCCATGCAATCGCAATCCCGGTATCCCGTGCGTAATCTAATGATTCGGCAGGTGTTTTACAGGGCTCTTCGAGGAAATCAATCCGGGCGCGGTGTTCCGGTGCCACATATTTGGCAAAACCATCTGCTTTCACACGGGTCCAGCTGCGGTTAGCATCCAGACGCAGACGTAAATCAGGCACCGCTTCCAGCAGCAGATTTACCACCATTCCGTCCCGCACTGCTTCATACAGCCCGACTTTGACCTTGGCAATTTTATCACCGCTCATCGCATCCAGCGCCAGGATCAGATCGTCCGGGTCGCCGGTACACAGTGGCGCTTTGCGGGTGCTGAGCGTCTCCGGCAATGTGTTGTCCAGCTCTGCCAGCGCACAACTCACGCCGAAAGCCACACTCGGCAGTGTGCTTTCAACCGGGTCTGAACCGCTGCACCAGTCCGCTATCCACGCCTGCGCGGCAGATAACGCATCATCTAATGATTCATGACTGAATTCCGGCAGCGGGGAGATTTCCCCCCGGCCTTCGCGCCCCGCTTCCCGCAGACAGACCAGCAGTCCGTCACGGGTTTTCAGGCGCTGATTGCGCAGAATAACGCCTGCCTCCATCGGCAGGCTGAACCGGTATAAGGTCGCGCTGCGCATTACGGATTACGTTTAAATTTAGAGAAGTCCGGCGCACGTTTTTCGTTAAATGCGTTACGTCCTTCCTGACCTTCGTCGGTCATATAGAACAGCATGGTGGCATTACCCGCCAGCTCTTGTAATCCGGCCTGTCCGTCACAGTCCGCATTCAGTGCCGCTTTCAGGCAACGCAGTGCCATCGGGCTGTTTTCCAGCATTTCACGACACCAGCGCACAGTTTCTTTTTCCAGATCTGCGTAAGGAACAACTGTGTTGACCAGTCCCATATCCAGGGCTTCCTGCGCACTGTACTGACGGCAGAGGAACCAGATCTCGCGGGCTTTTTTCTGCCCGACAATCCGCGCCATATACGCCGCACCCCAGCCGCCGTCAAATGATCCGACTTTTGGTCCGGTCTGACCAAACACCGCATTATCCGCAGCAATAGTCAGGTCACACATCATATGCAGCACATGTCCGCCGCCGATAGAATAACCCGCCACCATAGCAACAACCGGTTTAGGACAGGTACGGATATCGCGCTGTAAGTCCAGCACGTTCAGATGATGAACACCGGTATCATCCTGATAGCCGCCGTAATCGCCGCGGATTTTTTGGTCACCGCCCGCACAGAACGCTTTTTCACCCTGTCCGGTAAAGATAATAGTGCCGATACCATCGTCATAGCGGGCATTCGCCAGCGCACTGATCATCTCTTTGACCGTTAACGGACGAAAGGCGTTGCGGACTTCAGGACGGTTAATGGTAATTTTGGCGATACCATCTTTCGATTTATGAAAAAGAATATCTTTATAATCGCCGGTGCAATCAACCCATTCAACCGGGGCACAGAGCTGCTCTTCGCTCGGGTACATCATAACGGTGAGTTCCTTTAAACAGAATGTAATGATAAAAATGTCCGGATTGCGTGTGCAAATGCCGCAGGGTTTGCCTGATGGGTATTATGCCCGGCATCCGGAATTGTCCGTAACGTAAATTGGTGCGCGTGCGCGATGGCGCAAAATTTTGTATCCCGTTCACCGCAAATATACAACAGCGGGACGGTAAGCTGTTTCAGAATATCAGCCAGATCCGGCTGGTGCCCCAGCGAGGTGTCAGACAGCATATCTGCAACCGCACATGCATTATAATGCAGATGCTGCGCTACCCGCTGCTGTCGCTGAGCCTCACTGAGATCCGCAAATACCCCCTGACGATACCAGTCATACAGGAAGTCTGCCAGCGGGCGCTCACGTAACTGCTGCGCCAGGTGATTATCATGCCGGAGGCGGGCATTGCGTTCATCCGCTGTGGTAAGCCCGGAGTTTCCCGCTTCGATAATCAGCCCGCGCAATCCGGCAGGCTTGCCAAATGCAGCATGGTACATTGCCAGCCGTCCGCCCAGGGAATAACCGATCAACCAGTAATCATCAATACCGTTTGCAGAGAGTGTGACGTGAATCTGCTGGTTTACCTGTTCAAAATTTTCCGCACGCAGGGAGACAGACTCACCGTGTCCGGGCAGGTCAATCACCAGTGACGGATAATTCCCTGTGTTATTAATGATCGGCTGCCACTCTTCTTTGCATCCCCACAGTCCATGAAGCCAGACTAACCAGGGACCCGTCTTTTGTGTACCCTTTTGTGCAGCAAATTTGCGCGAGGCAAGCACCGTCATTGCGCTGTCTCACTGACGAGTTGCTGAAGACAGCGCGCGCCGGTGTCTCCGTTGGTCACCACTTCAATCACGGTTGCGCCATGTTGCGACCAGGCTTTTTTCAGTGCATCCGTCAGCGATGTCCAATCTGCCGGCGCACTGTAATTAAGACCGAACATCTGTGCGGCGGCGGCAAAACTGACCGATTGCGGCATACAGTAAAATTTTTGCCGTTCCTGCTCCGGTGTCGGCAGCATAGAAAAAATCTGCCCGCCGTTATTATTGACGATCAACAGAACAAACGGTCCGTTGGTATGACGCAGCAGCGCCAGACTGTTTAAATCATAAAGCGCGGAGATATCCCCGATGACCGCAAGTGTCGGTTTTGCACTGCCCCGCTGAACACCGGCGGCTGTGGAAATCAGACCGTCAATGCCGCTCGCCCCCCGGTTACTGTAAACAGGATAGCCGCACGGTAACTGTGCAAAGGCATCAATCAGCCGCACAATCAGGCTGTTTCCGGCAAATAAAATACCCTGCGGCGGTAACAACTCATCCAGACGGCGGGCTATCTGTGCCTCACCCCAACCGTCGCTCAGTGTTTCAGTGACATGTGCGCTCAGCGCCTGCGTCCACTCTGTCAGTTGCGGCGCCCACGGTGTGCGGCTCTGCGCCGGATGGTCGTCCAGCCATTCCCCCACAGAACAGTCAAATTTACGTCCGCGGTGATTTGCCGGGTCCAGGCGTCCTGGAATAGTGTCAATTATCCAGAACTCAGGCGGCGAGCAGGCAGCCTGCCACTGTAACAGGCGTTTACCGGTCAGACTTGAGCCGAACTGAATAATCACATCCGCCTGCGCGAGCACTTCACGGTAATGCGCAGATGCCAGCCAGAGGTCAGCATGCGGCAGCGATTGCCCGGTCTGGGAAAGCACGTCGCTTATCAGCGGCCAGCCAAGGCTGTCCGCCCACTGACGCAACTGTTTTCCCTCACCGGCCTGCATGCGCCCGGCAATAATCACGCCTTTCTTCTGCCGCCAGAAAAACCAGTCATCGACACTGATAACAGAAGTACAACGGGTTTGCTGTAGCCAGGGTTTATCACTCTGCCACCAGTTACCGAGCGGCGCCTGCCACTCTTTACCGGTGATACCGTCATCATCATACAGCGGTTCGGCAAACGGACAGTTTATATGCGCCGCACCATGTTGCAGGCGGTTCATGATGTCATCGAGCGAAGAGACAAGCCAGGCGGCTGTAATATCAAATGTCGGGCGCGGCAGTGCGAGTGTGGCTGACGGATGAGAGGAAAAAATCGTGGTCTGGCGGATAGCCTGGTTCGCGCCGCAGTCAATCAGTTCCGGCGGGCGATCAGCGGTCAGAAAAATCACCCGTTCGCCGGTCAGTCCGGCTTCAATCAGCGCCGGATAAAGATTCGCCACCGCTGTACCGGAGGTAACAATCACTGCCACCGGCATCCGCGTACTTTTCGCCAGTCCCAGCGCAAGATGCCCGAGCCCGCGTTCATCAAAATGGGTATGGCAGACAAATTTATCGTTTGCCGCCGCAGCCAGTGTCAGCGGTGTTGACCGGGAGCCCGGTGCAATGCAGATATGACGCAGCCCGTGGCGGCTCAGCGCCTCTAAAATCACCTCCGCCCAGCGGCGGTTTAATGCACTGTCAGACATCATTCACCTTCATTCACTAAATCAGTTATATTCCTGTAGTGTACGGATTGACTCAGAAAATACTTTAATACAGTTCAATAAACCGGATGATTATTTCAAAATCAACGCCATGCTATACCCGATGTCATTCAGGATGCAGACAGGCTATAAGCAGAATATGGCACACTCAGTGTGGCTCACCCTCCAGCAATGTCCGCAGCCCTGCCGCTTTATTTTCTATTTCGTTCCATTCCGCCTGCGGATCAGAGCCCGCGACAATACCGGCTCCGGCATACAAATCTATCTGACTGCCGTGAATTTGCGCGCAGCGCAGTGATACGGCAAATTCGCTTTGTGACGGACTGCACCAGCCGCCGCTGCCCGCATACCAATTGCGTTCAAACGGTTCATTTTTGCGCAAAAATGCCAGTGCCGCTGTACGCGGAAGCCCGGCAACCGCCGCCGTCGGCTGAAGGCGCTGTAAACAATCGTTGTCACGGGGTGTATATAACGTGGCAGAGATTGTCCGGTAAAGGTGCTGAACTTTGCGCAAACGGATGACGGTGGCATCACTCACTTTCAGTGTATTTACCGCACCAGACAGCCGCTGACAAATATCATCAACCACCACACTATTTTCGTGCACATTTTTTTTTATCAGCCAGAAGCCATCGCGCGGCGGCTTCTGCGCGGGCATCATCCGGGTAGCCTGCCACAGTACCAGCCAGGGCTTCAGTACAAAGCTGTGCGCCGGTTCTGAGATAGAGCCGCTCCGGCGGGGATGCCATAAAGGCATTATCCGGTGCGGTCGCCAGCATATAGTGATAGCAGTGGTGATTGCAGTCGCGGCTTGCCTGCATAAATGCCAGCGGGCGCACCGGTGCGGATAGTCTGAGCACTGTTTTGCGCGCGGTAACCACTTTTTCCATCAGACCGCCGGAAATGGCGGTCACTGCCGTGCGGACCAGTTGCATCCATCCGGCTTTATCAGGCTGATGCTCTGCACTGAGCACCGTTGTTTCAAGAACCGGCGGGATAACATTACCGCACAGCGAACGCAGAAAGGTCACGGTTTCTTCCGCCGGACGGCGGCTGTCGATATTGACCAGAAACTGAATGTTGCCCTGCACACAGCGCAGTTCCGCACGCGGAATAAACAGATAACTGCCGCCTGTTCCCTGCTCCGGTGTCAGGGAAATAGCATCAAACTGCCAACTGTTCAGCCCCCAGATCCGGATATTGCTCTGCTCCGGCAATGTATCGAGTACCGCCTGCGCCTCATTGATATGGGTAAAGCGGCATAATTCGCCGCACACCGCCGCAATATCCGTTCCGTCGCGGTGCTGCCAGTAAAATTGCGGATAACATATCTGCCCGTTCAGCCAGCCCGGCCAATCCGTCACCGGCAGCGCTGCCTGCAAAGACGGGGGCAGCGTCACGGCATACTGATAAATACCATTAGTTTCATTTTTGTTATGGGTTATTTCAGCACAAACCTGAGAAATAAAATCAGAAAAAAGAATCACTGCTTACTCCGGATATGTCAGACACGCGGGTCACGGTGATTATACGGTGAGATAAAAATTATTAAAACCATCCCTTTTTTTTTATCGTTGTAATGTTACCCGTTTTTAAGCAATTAATGCTGAAACCGATGTTATTTCGGCCACATCCACCCGGATTTATGTATCTCATAACAAGGGGATATTTATGCACACACAAACAATCGCTATTGACAGGATTATTCTTTCAAATGAAGTTGCACCAGCAACATTAAAGCTGCTTCTTAATGAGGAAGATAATACATTCCGTTCCGCCGGAATATTTACCCATGATGATTTAGTACAGATTAAACGCTATATCAATTACGGGCTGACACTTCCGCGTGAAGAAGAGGATGTTATTGATTTTATCGGCTATCGTGAAACTGAACTGGCCGGCTTCGAGCCACATAATATACAAACCCTGTTTAAGCATATTCATCAGCATGCGCTGAGCTGGGAGCTGGTGGAATCAGCAACCAAACAGCAGGCTATTGACCTGGAGATTGCCGGGTTCAATATCACCACCACCGGCAATTATATATTAAGTGCCATAAATGAAATGCCGATTATCACTCAGGCAAAAATAACCTTACAGGATGCATCATCTGAAAAATTAAAAAGTATCACGTACAAAAAACAGGATCATATTATCTCCGGGGAACTGGTGAAAATATTAGCCGCAATGAAAGAAGATATTATTGATGAAAGAAAAAAAAACACAGCGTGTGAAAAACATTATCGGCAGATTCCGCCTGGAACTGATTGGCGGACTGGATGAAACTGATAATGAAATTCCGTCACTGATGTATGAAGTCAAACGTAAACAGAAAAAATTACTTAAAAGTCAGAGTAGTGAAAAAACTGACGAAATTATGTCTGAAATCCGGATGAAAAATGAGGAAATAGAGATCCTCAAACGGGAATACAGCCAGTTTGTAAAACTGTCATTCTCAGGTCTGGTCGGCGGTATCATTGGTCTGATTATCACCGGTACCATTTTTGGTTACCGCGCAGAACAGGTGCGGCGGCGTAAAAACATACTGATCGACGAGGTTGCTGAGCTACAGGAAAAAGTCATTGCCCAGCAGGCGATACAAAAACTGATCATTAAACTGGATAAAGAACTCAGTACGCTGGATGGTTATTTCTCAGATGCACATATTGCCGTCGATCATCTCGATTTTATGTGGCAGGTCATGCTGACAGAAGTAACCGAATCCATGAATACCTTTATGCAGATAAATGATGCATACAGCCTTCTGCAATTTTCATTACAGCTAAAAAAAGTCACACTGCCGTGGCAGCGTGTACGCGGATATTCAAAAGAACTCCTCGCAATTTTTGATACTGCAATATTAGCCGCTTAACAGGAGAATATGATGATGAACTCTGACCTTATTCCTGAAAAAATCACATTGGCACGAATTAAACACACTATTAATAATATTAATTGTGTAATTGAAACCTTGTCACTGCCGACCGTTAATTTACATGCGCAAGTTCATAAAATAAAGCGCTGGCAGACCCGTATTCTGAATGCAGTGTCCGCTGAGTCCACCACGATTTATTCTCAGTTATACAGTTTTGACCTGGAAAATTTATTTCAGAGCATTTCATCTGATGCGGGATCAAATCCTCATGCCGCCCCGCATGAAAAACAAATCTATGAATTTTTAATCGGGCAAATTAATGCTGTCAATCACTCGGTAAACAGTATTAATAAAAAATTTAATGCAGAATATGACGTATCTGCTATCCCGCTATTGCAAGGAAATTTACTTCATTACCAATCATACCTTAACCGGACAATTGAAAATGCATTGCCGAATATTGATAAATTTATCAACGATAAATCCTACTGGGAGGAAAAACTGGCCGTCATTATTCAGTCTGAGGAAATTATCCATCAGCGGGGAATTCAGTCGCTCTTTGGTCCGACAACATTACCGACAGCCGATCAGCTGAAAAATGTACAGTTGTCCTCTTCTGAACGCCTTATTCTCAATGAGTTGTACCGAGTTATTTCCTCTATTATAAATACCTTGTCCGAAGGACTGAGTTATATTCAGTTAGTTGAAACCCGCACTATTCTCAGCCAGCGCATTTATGATCTCCACGGGGTTATCCGCAAACTGAAAAATGAGTTACAACAGATAAAAGACCAGGCGCATGAAATCAGTAATGCGTTAGTACTGCTTCCGCAACTGAGTGAATTCGATACCGGGGTCAATGCTGTGCTGCTGTTCTGGTTGCAGAGTGTTCAGCACTATGAACCGTATGTCAGTAAATCAGTACCACTGCCCGGACTGGATACTATTATCATTGCCCACCGCCGCTATTTTTCCGCATTCACCGGAATTGCATAAAACAAAGCCCGGTGCTGTCTGTACAGCGCCGGGCTTTTTTACTGTTTTATCCGGTGACCGGGATCAGTACGCTAATACCGCATGCCCCACCAGGGTAATAAATGGCTGCGGCCAAAGACCGAAAGCCACCACCACAATGGCAGAGAGCAGAACCACAATACCGCCGGCACTCATTGCCCAGTCAGATGGTGCAATACGAGCCGGTGTTTGTGAACCACGGATGTAGAGGCTCACCATCATGCGCAGATAATAATACAGACCTATTGCACTGCCGAGAACAACAGCCGCGGTCAGCCACCACAGTTGTGCATTCACAGCCGTTGCAACAACATAGAATTTACCGATAAACCCGAAGGTCATCGGGATCCCTGCCAGGGAAAGCATCATAACTGTCATCACGGCGGCCAGTATCGGCTTGCGCCAGAACAGACCACGATACGCATGGAGTGAATCAGCATCCGGTCCGCTGTACGGGCTGGACATCAGACTGACCACACCGAATGCGCCCAGGCTGGCAAACAGATAACCCGCCAGGTAAATCCCTGCGGTTTCTTCTGCCAGTTTCGGGTCATTAATCGCGATAAATGCCACCAGCAGATAACCCATATGCGCGACAGACGAGTAACCCAGCATCCGCTTGATACTGTTTTGCGTGATAGCCATCAGGTTACCGAACAGAATCGACGCAATCGCAATCACTGTCAGGACAATACGCAGCGTGTCTGAATCCGCCATCGGTGCCAGCGCCAGCAGGCGCAGAACTGCGGCAAAAATCCCGATTTTACCGGCAGTTGCCAGGAAAGTGGAAACCGGGGCAGGTGCGCCCTGGTAAACGTCCGGTGTCCATAACTGGAACGGGAACAGTGACAGTTTAAAGCCGATACCCACAATCATCATGCCCAGACCCACAAGGATCAGCGGCTGATGAAGCTGACTGTCAGCCAGGCTGCGTCCCAGTCCGGCAAAAGAGAGGTCACCGGACTCCGCGTACAACAGCGCCATCCCGAACAGCAGGAAAGACGATGCCGCCGCTGACATCAGCATGTATTTGATTGCCGCTTCCAGCGAGCGCTTCTGTTGCCGCGCGTAGCCGATAAGCCCGAACAGCGGCAGTGTCAGCAGTTCAATCCCGATAAAGAAAGACGCCAGATGATCCGCACCCGCGAGCAAAATACCGCCGAGCGTGGCTATCAGCACCAGCAGGTAGAACTCTTCTTTGTTATCCGGATACGTTTTCAGCCACGAATACGCAAACGTCGTGGTCGCCAGTGACGAAATCAGGATAAGCCCGGTGTAGAACATGCTGTAGCCGTCAATATGCACCAGCGGCGTAACATCCATTGCCGGTTGTTGTGCGGTGAAATACAAAGACACCAGCGCAAGGTTCAGACCAACGACAGTCAGAGTGGCATTGATAAAATGATCGCGTCGCCACGCAATGGACAGCATCACAACCACCACTGTCAACCCGACGATCAGCAGTGGTAAGAGTGCGATCAGTTGTTGAGGAGTTATTGTCATGGCGAATTACAACCCTGTAGTTGAAATGGAAGCAGAATACCACTGCTGAATATTCGCCATCGCGGCCGAAGAGGTATCCAGAACCGGCTGCGGGTAAACACCCAGAATAACCAGTAATACCACTAATAACATCACGATAGAGATTTCACGCAGATTCATGCCTGCAATAGGTTTATCCGATTTCGGTGTGCCGTAATACACCTGCTGCATCATCCACAGCGCGTATACGGAAGCAAAAACCAGTCCCGCCGATGAAATTACCGTGATCAGTGTGTAGCTGCCGAAGCTGCCGAACAGGATCATAAATTCACCAACGAAGTTACCGGTGCCCGGCATCCCGAGTGTTGCCACTGCAAAGAACAGGGAGAGTGCAGGCAGATATTTAATCCGTTTCCACAACCCGCCCATCTGGCGCATATCACGGGTACCCAGACGCTCATAGAGCTGACCACACAGGATAAACAGACCCGCAGCAGAAAGACCGTGAGCAATCATCTGCACCACCGCCCCCTGATACGCCAGCATACTTGCCGAGTAAATTGCAATCAGGACAAAGCCCATGTGCGACACACTGGTGTACGCGATAAGCCGTTTGATATCTGTCTGTTTAAACGCCATCCACGCACCGTAGAAGATGCCGATCACACCCAGCCACATAGCAATCGGGGTGAAATCCGCAGAGGCTTCAGGGAACAGCGGCAGCGCAAAACGCAGCAGACCATAGGCCGCTGTTTTCAGCAGAATACCGGCGAGGTCAACAGAACCGGCAGTCGGTGCCTGGCTGTGTGCATCCGGCAGCCAGCCGTGTAACGGCACTACCGGCATTTTGACCGCAAAGGCGATAAAAAAGCCCAGCATCAGCATATACTGCACACCATAGCTCATCGGCGTATTCAGCAGATCTTCATAACCGAAGCTCCACTGACCCGTCGCGTTAAAGTGCACAATCGCCAGCGCCATAATGGAAATCAGCATCACCAGACCACTGGACTGGGTATAGATGAAGAATTTCGTTGCCGCACCAATACGGGTTTTACCGTCAGAGCCGCTGTGTCCCCAGAGCGCTATCAGGAAGTACATCGGCACCAGCATCATTTCCCAGAAGAAGAAGAACAGGAAAAGATCCATTGCCAGGAACACGCCCATCACACCGCCTAAAATCCACAGCAGGTTCAGATGGAAGAAGCCCTGATACGGCTGGTTTTCACCCCACGAACAGAGGATAGCCAGCAAACCAAGAAGTGCGGTCAGCACCACCATCAGCAGTGATAAACCATCCAGTGCCAGGTGGATATTGATGCCGAAGCGGGGTATCCATGACAGGAAATATTCTGCCTGCCAGTCCGGGATACCTTTCGGGTTAATTAAGCTGTAATTCCCCTGTATCCACAGATACAGAGCAAGAAGTAACGTGATCCCCATCGTCAGCAGCGCTATCCAACGCGGCAACTTTGTGCCGAAGCGCTCGGTCTGCCAGCACAGCAGACCGCCGATGAAGGGAATTAAAATCAGCCAGGGTAATAGCATGGCGCAGTGTGTCCCTTATTTAAACCAAAAGCAGCAGAGCGAGAACCAGCACTGCACCCAGCCCCATAGAGGCGATATACCAGCGAACCTGCCCGTTTTCACTCAGGCTCAGTCCTTTGTTACTCCAGCGCGCAAACACAGCCGGAAGATTCATCAGGCTGTTAAGCGGATCACTTTGCAGCAACCAGCCCACCGCTTTAAACGGCTTAACAAAAATCACATCATACAGGGCGTCAAAGCCCCATGCTCGGAACCACCAGGCGGAGAAGAAACGCCCCGGTGCCGAATTCGCAATCGCTGTCACCAGCGTACGACGACCCAGCCAGAGAGCAGCAGCCAATAAGATACCGGCAACAGCCACAATACCTGAGGTGATTTCTGTCGTGGTTTTGTCCGCCGCGGTATTGATAATGGTTTCAGCCGGGAAGACCCCGTGTAACGGCTGCGGGATAAACGCCCCTGCCGCCGTGGATAAGATAACCAGTACCAGTAACGGGAAGGTATGGGTAAAGCCTTTCACTGCGTGTGCCTGTGTATGCTCTTTACCGTGGAACACGATGAAAATCATACGGAAGGTGTACAGCGATGTCATAAAGGCACCAACCAGTCCGGCGATAAACAACGGATTCTGACCCTGCGCCACCGCGCCCCACAGAATTTCATCTTTACTGTAGAAACCGGCGGTAATAATTGGCAGAGCAGCAAGCGCGGCACCACCGACCAGGAAACAGATATACACAAACGGAATTTTTTTCCGCAGTCCGCCCATCTTAAAGATGTTTTGTTCATGGTGGCAGGCGAGGATAACCGAGCCGGACGCCAGGAATAACAGGGCTTTAAAGAATGCATGGGTCATCAGATGGAAAATTGCCGCATCCCATGCCTGTACGCCGAGCGCCAGGAACATATAGCCAATCTGGCTCATGGTCGAATACGCAAGGACACGTTTGATATCCGTCTGAACCAGTGCGGCAAAGCCCGCCATCACTAATGTGACAGCACCGACAACGCCGACTAAATGCAGCACTTCCGGTGATAACAGGAACAATTCATGGCTGCGGGCAATCAGATACACACCCGCAGTTACCATGGTTGCGGCGTGGATCAGTGCTGAAACCGGCGTCGGACCTGCCATCGCATCAGCAAGCCAGGTTTGTAACGGCAATTGCGCCGATTTACCGACCGCACCGCCCAGAATCATCAGTGTCGCCCAGAAGATAATCTGAGAACCGGCTTCAAAGTGCTGAGGAGCCAGCACCGCCAGTTCACGGAAGCTCAGGGTGCCGAGTTTGTCCCACAGGATAAACATGCCGATTGCCAGGAACACATCACCGATACGCGTGACGATAAAGGCTTTCATTGCCGCCGCGCCATTTGCCGGATTGGTGTAATAGAAGCCGATCAGCAGATAACTGCACAGCCCCACCCCTTCCCAGCCCAGGTACATCAGCAGCATGTTATCTGCCAGCACCAGTATCACCATACTGGCGATAAACAGGTTGGTGTACGCAAAGAAGCGTGAATAGCCCTCTTCACCGCGCATATACCAGGAGGCATACATGTGGATAAGAAAACCAACACCTGTGACCACACCCAGCATAGTGAGTGATAATCCGTCCAGAACCAGGGTGACCGGAATGACGAAATCACCCGCGCTCATCCATGTCCAGAGTGTTTGTTCATACAAACCGCCACCGTTGGCAAGGAAATCCATCCCCGCCCACAGAGCCGTAAGTGCTGCCAGCCCGACAGAACCGGTGCCGATGATGGCTGACACATTTTCTGACCAGCGTCCGCGTGAAAAGGCTAATAACAGAAAGCCAATCAGCGGCAGCAAAATGGTTAAAAAGAGTAAGTTCATCCGCGCATCTCACTGACTTTATCAATATCAAGATCCTGACGCTGACGATGCAATTGCAGCAACAATGCCAGCCCGATACTCGCTTCCGCCGCCGCCAGACTGATGGCAAGGATATACATCACCTGCCCGTCCGGCTGATTCCAGTAGCTTCCGCCGACGACAAATGCCAGCGCAGCTGCGTTAATCATTATTTCCAGACCAATCAGCATAAACAGCAGATTGCGGCGGATAACCAAACAGGTAAACCCGAGGATAAAGAGCACCGCCGCGAGAATTAATCCATGATGAAGAGGGATCATACTTTTTCCTCCGTGTTGCGCTGACTGACCAGATCGCCGCCCGCTTTTTCATCGCGCCCGATATGATACGCGACCACCAGCCCCGCCAGCAGCAGGAAGGACGCCAGTTCAACCACCAGAACGTACGGACCGAACAGACTGATACCGACCTGTTTCGCCGTAACAACTTCACCGGCAATACCATTGTCTTTCAGTGTGCGGATACCATAAATCATCACACCCAGCAGCACCGCAGAGAGCAGACCCGGTCCCATCCAGACAGACGGCGACAGCCATTTGCGTTCCTGATCCACCACCGCACGCCCCAGATTGAGCATCATCACCACGAATACGAACAGCACCATAATGGCACCCGCGTAGACGATGATTTCCAGCGCACCGGCAAAGTACGCGCCGAGGGCAAAGAACACGGCAGACAGCGCCAGCAGTGAAGTTATCAGATACAGTAAGGCATGCACCGGATTGGTTTGCGTGATAACACACAGTGTTGCCAGAATGGCAATCAGCCCGGCGACATAAAAGGTTATTTCCATTTTTCCGCTCCTCTTATGGCAACAGACTTTTCACATCAATCGGTTTGGCTTCGTTGTCGGCTTCGCCTTTGGCTTTGCCTGCAACCGCCATACCGGTTTTGTGATAGAAGTTATATTCCGGATATTTACCGGGACCTGAGATCAGTAAATCATCTTTCTCATACACCAGATCCTGGCGTTTAAATTCACCCATTTCAAAATCCGGCGTCAGCTGAATGGCGGTTGTCGGACACGCCTCTTCACACAGACCGCAGAAAATGCAGCGGGAGAAGTTAATACGGAAAAATTCCGGATACCAGCGACCGTCTTCGTGCTCGGCTTTTTGCAGCGAGATACAGCCCACCGGGCAGACCGCCGCACATAAGTTACAGGCAACACAGCGCTCTTCTCCGTCCGGATCGCGCGTGAGCACAATTCGTCCGCGGTAACGGGGCGGCAGGTAAACCGGCTCTTCCGGGTACATCTGAGTTTCGCGTTTGTGGAAGGCGTGGAGGCCTATCATCCAAATACTGCGTACCTGGGTGGCGAAACCAACCACTAACTCTTTCAATGTCATGGTTCGGCTCCCCTTATTGAGCAATCAAGATAACGGCTGCTGTCACCAGCAGGTTAATCAGCGTCAGCGGCAGACACACTTTCCAGCCGAATGACATTACCTGGTCATAACGCGGACGCGGCAGCGAAGCGCGGATCAGGATAAACATCATCATAAAGAAGGCGGTTTTCAGTGCAAACCAGATGAACGGCGGCAGGAACGGTCCGTGCCAGCCCCCGAAGAACAGGGTCACAATCAGGGCGGAAACCGTTACGATCCCGATATATTCCCCGACAAAGAACAGACCGAATTTCATCCCGGAATATTCAAGGTGATACCCGTCCGCCAGTTCCTGCTCTGCTTCCGGCTGGTCAAACGGATGACGGTGACACACCGCCACACCCGCTATCGCAAAGGTGATAAAGCCGAGGATCTGCGGAACCACGTTCCATAAAGATGCCTGGGAATTCACAATATCCAGCAGATTAAATGACCCCGCCTGCGCCACAACACCCAGCACAGATAACCCGAGGAACACTTCATAGCTGACCGTCTGTGCAGATGCACGCATTGCCCCGAGCAGCGAGTATTTGTTGTTACTCGCCCATCCGGCAAACAGCACCGCATAAACTGCCAGCCCTGCCAGCATCAGGAAGAACAGTATCCCGATATTGAGATCAGCCACCACCCATGACGGACTGACCGGGACAATCGCAAAGGCCAGCAACAGCGCGGTAAACGCAACCATCGGTGCCAATGTGAAGATAAAGCGGTCAGCGAATTTCGGCGTCCAGTCCTCTTTAAAGAACATTTTGATCATGTCCGCCACTAATTGCAGCGAGCCGCCCCAGCCCACACGGTTTGGTCCGTAGCGGTTCTGGAACAGACCCAGCAGGCGGCGCTCCCCGAAGCTCATAAAGGCCCCGCAGGTGACAACCACCAGCAGGATCACCACGGCTTTCAGGATGCTCAGCAGCACATCAATTAATTCAGGTGTAAACCAGCTGCTCATTGTGCCACCTCCTGTACATTAACCACCGCACCCGCCAGTGCCGGCGAAATTCCCGGCATGCCTAACGGCAGACCAATCTGTCCCGCACCAAGCTGCGTGCTGATGCGGACCGGCAGCGCGAGTGTGCTGTCTGTCAGTCTGATAGTCAGTGACTGCCCTTCTGCCACATTCAGCTGTTGTGCATCCTGCGCACTCAGCATCACATAGGCATCTGTCATTCGTTCCTGAATGACCGGCGCGCGCTGGGATAATTCTTCACTGCCGAACAGGTGATAATACGGCGCTACTGTCCATACACCCTGCTGTGGCACAAATGCCGCAGGAACAGTATCGAAGTAATCCATACCGCCGTCTTTTTCACTGAACAACCGCACACCGGGGTCACCGAAGCGCAGATGACCACCGACTTCCGCCTGGAATTTATTCCATGCCTGCGGTGAGTTCCATCCCGGCGCCCAGGCAAACGGAATTTGCTGACGCGGTGCAAGCGGACTGTTGTTTCCTTCCATCGAGAAGGCAAACGGTGAGTCAATGTCCTGCGGCTGACGCTGCTCATGCACACTGATATCTGCCAGCATGGATGTGCGTCCGCTGTAACGGTGAGGTTCACGCGCCAGTTTCTGACCACGGATACGGAAAGTGGCATCAGGCGCGGCATCTTTGATACCCGCCAGTTGCGGCAATTTCTCAATACAGGCGTCAATCACATGATCAAGCTGCGACCAGTCACAGCCCTGCTCATTCATTTCACTTTGCAGATCTGCCAGCCAGCGCCAGCTTTCATGCATGATGATGTGTTTGTCGTAGAATGACGGCTCATACACCTGATAGAAACGCTGTGCGCGACCTTCATGGTTGATAAGCGTACCGTCACTTTCCGCAAAACTTGATGCAGAGAGAACCAGAGAGGCTTTCGCCATAATCGCCGTATGCTGATGATCCAGCACAATCAGATTGGCGACTTTATCCAGCGCGTGATCAATCAGCGCTTTGTCGCCGTGGCGATAGAGATCGTTCTCCATCACTATAGCTGTATCTGCGCTGCCGTCCGCTAACAGAGCAAGAGCGCTGTCCAGCGGCTGAGCCTCAAGCATTGCCACACCGAAGCTGTTTGCTTCTGCGCCGACAAATGTCAGACCAACCTGAACGCCTTTGTCTTTCAGCGCCCATGCCACGTTAGCAGCCGCCTGAATCACCGCATCACTGCCCGCATTGCTGCCGCTGATAATCAGTGGTTTTTTAGCAGTGCTCAGTGCCAGCGCAATCATCTCTGCCTGCGCTTTCAGCTCAGGTGATAAATCATTTACCACAGGTGCGGTGTTATCAATCGCGTGAGCGACAGCAAAACCGAGCCGCGCCTGATCGTCAACCGGCGCGTTGTAATGCAGCGCAGCGACATCGTCCAGACGGGTGGTATCAACGTTAGTGACAAACAGCGGGTGTTTCGCACGCTGCCCGATATTCTGGATAGCGGCAATCTGCCAGTCCGCGACTTTCTGTGCGGCGGCCATTTCACGCGCTTTGCCTTTTACTGCCTGACGGACAGAAAGTGCCACACGCGCCGCTGTCTGGGTTAAATCTTCGCCCAGGATAAGCACCGCGTCATAGCTTTCAATCTCACGCAGTGACGGGGTATACACGCCGCCCTGTTGCAGAATTTCCAGCATCATTTCAAGACGATGCTGCTCAGCACCTGACAGTCCGCTGAAGAAATTTTCTGTGCCGACCAGTTCACGCAGCGCAAAGTTACTTTCCACACTGGCACGCGGCGAGCCGATACCGATAGTCCGGTTTGCCTGACGCAGAATATCCGCTGCACCATGAGCGGCCTGCTCTGCATTGATAGCAATCCATGAATCACCACGGCGCTGCTGCGGCTGACGCGGTCTGTCTTTACGGTTCACATAACCGTAGCCGAAACGACCTTTGTCGCAGAGGAAATACTGGTTAATGGTGCCGTTATAGCGGTTTTCGATGCGGCGTAATTCACCGTAGCGCTCACCCGGGCTGATATTACAGCCGACACTGCACTGCTGGCAGATGCTTGGCGCAAACTGCATATCCCATTTACGGTTATAGCGTTCAGAGTGGGTTTTATCCGTGAAAACACCGGTCGGACATACTTCGACCAGATTTCCGGAGAATTCACTTTCCAGCGTCCCGCTTTCCGGACGACCGAAATAGACGTTATCGTGCGCGCCGTAAACCCCGAGATCGGTACCGTCCGCATAATCTTTGTAGTAGCGGACACAGCGGTAACAGGCGATACAGCGGTTCATTTCATGTGCAACAAACGGACCCAGATCCTGATTCTGATGGGTGCGTTTTGTGAACCGGTATTTGCGCATGGAATGCCCGGTCATAACGGTCATATCCTGAAGATGGCAGTTACCGCCCTCTTCACAGACAGGACAATCATGAGGATGGTTGACCATCAGCCATTCCACCACGCTTGCCCGGAACTGTTTGGCTTCTTCATCATCAATAGAAATGAAAGTACCATCCTGCGCCGGTGTCATACACGACATTACCAGACGACCACGGGTGTCATCGGCATTCTGATACTGCTTTACCGCGCACTGGCGGCAAGCGCCGACGCTTCCGAGCGCCGGATGCCAGCAAAAGTAGGGAATATCAAGCCCGAGGGAGAGACAGGCGTGTAACAGGTTATCTGCCCCGTCGACTTCATATTCTTTGCCGTCTACATATATTGTAGCCATAGTCAGCATGCTTCCAAAAGGCCTGCATTGCAGGCGTTAAACGAAAATCCGTAAGGGATCACCAACGCTGTTTCAGCAGGTTCGGCTGGATCCCGGCGATGGTCTGCACATTGGCGTAAACCGGCTGTACAATCCCTGCTTCAAATTCATCACGGAAATATTTGATTGCACTCTGTAACGGCTCTACCGCGCCCGGCGCGTGTGCGCAGAAGGTTTTACCGGGACCTAGGAAACGACATAATTGCTCTAATGTCTCAATGTCTCCGGGCTGCCCTTCCCCTTTTTCTATTGCGCGCAAAATTTTCACACTCCATGGCAGTCCGTCACGGCACGGTGTACACCAGCCGCAGGATTCACGGGCAAAAAATTCTTCGAGGTTACGGGTCAGCGACACCATATTGATTTCATTATCCACCGCCATTGCCAGTGCTGTCCCGAGACGGCTGCCGGCTTTGCCGATATGTTCAAAATCCATCGGTAAATCAAGATGATCCTGTGTCAGGAAATCCGTTCCTGCCCCGCCAGGCTGCCAGGCTTTCAGGGTTAACCCGTCACGCATGCCACCGGCGTAGTCTTCCAGGATCTCACGGGCGGTTGTGCCGAACGGCAGTTCCCACAGACCCGGATTTTTTACGCGACCGGAAAAGCCCATCAGTTTGGTGCCTGCATCCGCACTTTTGCCTTCGCTCAGCCCGGTGTACCACTCTTTGCCGTGGGCAAGGATTGCCGGGACATTGCACAGGGTTTCGACGTTGTTTACACAGGTCGGTTTACCCCAGGCACCGGAGCTTGCAGGGAAAGGTGGTTTGGAGCGCGGATTGGCGCGGCGGCCTTCGAGGGAGTTAATCAGTGCGGTTTCTTCCCCGCAGATATAACGCCCGGCGCCGGTATGGACAAATAATTCGAAATCAAACCCGGTGCCGAGGATATTTTTCCCCAGCAGCCCGGCGGCTTTCGCTTCTTCAATTGCATGGCGCAGATGCTTCGCCGCTTCAATGTATTCACCGCGCAGGAAGATATAGCCACGGTATGCTTTCAGGGCAAAGGCGCTGATCAGCATGCCTTCCACCAGCAGGTGCGGCAGTTCTTCCATCAGTAACCGGTCTTTGTAAGTCCCCGGCTCCATTTCGTCGGCGTTACACAGCAGATAGCGGATATTCATGCTTTCGTCTTTCGGCATCAGACTCCACTTCAGACCTGTGGAGAAGCCCGCACCGCCGCGACCCTTCAGACCCGCGTCTTTGACAAGATTGACTATCTCATCCGGTGCCATGCCTTTCAGTGCGCGCTCAGCACCCGCGTAACCATTTTTGCTGCGGTATTCATCCAGCCACACCGGCTGGTGATCATCACGCAGCCGCCAGGTAAGCGGGTGCGTTTCCGCCGTACGGCAAACCGTTTTCACTGTCATGGATACTGCTCCAGTAACGTTTCAATAGCCTCCGGGGTGACGTGACTGTGGGTATCTTCATCAACCATCATGGTCGGCCCCTTGTCACAGTTCCCCAGGCAACAGGTCGGCAGCAATGTGAAGCGGCCGTCCGTGGTTGTCTGTCCCGGCTGAATATTTAATTTGCGCTCCAGGGCGGCCTTGATCCCCTGATAACCGGTGATGTGGCACACCACGCTGTCACAGTAACGGATCACATGGCGCCCGACCGGCTGGCGGAAAATCTGGCTGTAGAATGTCGCCACACCTTCAATATCACTCGCCGGAATACCGAGAACATCACTGATGGCGTAAATAGCGCCGTCTTCCACCCAGCCTCTGTGCTTCTGCACTATTTTCAGGGCTTCGATAGAGGCTGCGCGCGGATCCTCGTAGTGATGCTTTTCCGCTTCAATTTCTGTGCGCTCTTTTTCACTGAGCACAAAATCAGGTTGTTTTCCGGCAGGTTGTGCCGCATTCACGGCACCTTGCAGTGTTTTTTTTTGCTTCAGGGTTCAGTTCTTGCATAATCAGCGATCCACATCCGACATTACGAAATCGATACTCCCGAGGTACACAATCAGGTCAGACACCAGACTGCCGCTGATCACTGACGGGATCTGCTGCAAATGGGCATAACTTGGTGTACGGATACGGGTACGGTAACTCATGGTGCTGCCGTCACTGGTCAGGTAATAGCTGTTGATCCCTTTGGTGGCTTCAACCATCTGGAAGGATTCATTCGCCGGCATTACCGGACCCCATGACACCTGGAGGAAATGGTTAATCATGGTTTCAATGTGTTGCAGGGTGCGCTCTTTCGGCGGCGGCGTGGTCAGCGGATGATCTGCTTTAAACGGCCCTTCCGGCATATTTTTATAACATTGTTCCAGAATGCGCAGGCTCTGACGGACTTCTTCCACCTTCAGCATCACGCGGTCATAGCTGTCGCCGTTGGCGGCCACCGGGATGTCAAAATCAAAGTTTTCATAACCTGAATACGGACGCCACTTGCGCACGTCAAATTCAATACCGGTTGCACGCAAACCGGCACCGGTCACACCCCACTCAAGCGCTTCTTTGGCGTTATAGGCTGCAACGCCGATGGAGCGCCCTTTCAGGATGGAGTTTTTCAGTGCCGCCGTAACATAGGATTCCAGGCGTTTCGGCATCCAGTCGAGGAAATCACGCAGCAGACGCTCCCAGCCTTTCGGCAGGTCATGCGCCACACCGCCAATCCGGAACCACGCCGGATGCATACGAAAACCGGTGATAGCTTCCACCACATCATAGATTTTCTGGCGATCGGTAAACGCAAAGAAGACCGGTGTCATCGCCCCGGTATCCTGAATAAAGGTACTGATGTACAGCAGATGGCTGTTGATGCGGAACAGTTCAGAGAGCATCACGCGGATAACATTGACGCGATCAGGGACTTCAATACCGGCAAGTTTTTCCACCGCCAGTACATACGGCATTTCGTTCACGCAGCCACCGAGGTACTCGATACGGTCAGTGTACGGAATATAACTGTGCCATGACTGGCGCTCGCCCATTTTTTCCGCACCACGGTGGTGGTAGCCGATATCGGGAACGCAGTCGACAATCTCTTCGCCGTCGAGCTGTAAGATAATCCGGAACGCACCATGAGAAGACGGGTGATTCGGGCCGAGGTTCAGGAACATAAAGTCCTCGTTCTCATTGCCGCGCTTCATTCCCCACTCTTCCGGTTTGAAGGTCAGCGCCTCCATTTCCAGATCTTCTTTCTGTTTGGTCAGAACAAACGGATCAAATTCCGTTGCACGCGCCGGATAATCTTTACGCAGCGGGTGCCCTTCCCAGGTCGTCGGCATCATGATGCGGCGCAGGTTCGGGTGACCATCGATAATAATACCGAACATTTCCCAGGTTTCGCGCTCATACCAGTTGGCATTCGGGAAAGCGGGGATCACGGTCGGAATGTGTAAATCGTTTTCACTCAGCGCCACTTTGAGCATGATGTCGCGGTTACGCTCAATGGAGATCAGGTGATAGAAAACGGAATAATCCGCGGCCGGCAAGCCTTCGCGGTGTGTGCGCTGGCGCTCATCCATGCCGTGCAAATCGAACAGCATTACATACGGTTTCGGCAGTGATTTCAGGTAAAACATCACCTGCGTGAGCTGTTCACGCTTCACCCAGACAACCGGCATCCCGGTTCGTGTCGGCTGCACCGTAAAGGCGTCAGGTCCGAACTTGCGGCGCAGTTCCTCTACTACCGGGTCATCCAGGTAATCATGAGTGTGCCACGCGGGACGCTGTCCGGTCTGCGTATTATCTTCTGTCATCATTCTTCACCACAACAGTTGTTCAGGGTTCAATGGACACAACACATTGCAAGATTGTGTCCGGTGGCCCGAAAGCCTTAAATTTCGTCCGGGGAGCGCAGGTTTGTCACCGCAATCCGTTCACCGCGTTTTCGTTCTTTTTCTGACTGCATATTGGCACGGTAAACGCCCTGATCACCCACCACCCACGACAGAGGGCGGCGCTCTTTTCCGATGGATTCCTGCAACAGCATCAGTGCCTGCATATAGGCTTCAGGACGCGGCGGGCAGCCCGGGATATACACATCAACCGGGATAAATTTATCAACGCCCTGCACGACAGAATAAATGTCATACATACCGCCGGAGTTTGCACAGGCGCCCATGGAAATAACCCATTTCGGTTCTAACATCTGATCATACAAACGCTGGATAACCGGGGCCATTTTGGTGAAACACGTTCCTGCAACCACCATAAAATCAGCCTGACGCGGAGACGCACGCAGTACTTCCGCACCAAAACGCGCCACATCATGTACAGCCGTAAAGGATGTCACCATTTCGACATAACAACAGGACAGACCGAAGTTAAACGGCCACAGGGAATTTTTGCGTCCCCAGTTCACCATGTCGTGTAATGCATGATCGAGTTTCCCCATGTACACGCTGCGGTGAACATGCTGATCCAGCGGATCGCCTGTAGTCTCTTGTTTTTGCAGGGGGTAACGGTCATTCTCACCGTTTGGATCGATGCGGGTGAGCGTATAATCCATCTTGTGCCTCACTATTAACTACGGTTGATTGTTGTTGATTTTGCTGACGACGCTCGGGTGTTTCACCTCACGGCGGGAGCGTGCAGGAGTCCAGTCCAGCGCACCAATACGCGCCAGATAGAAAAGCCCTGCCAACAACACCAAAATAAAGATTGCCGCTTCGATAAAGCCAATCCAGCCCGCTTCTCTGACAGCAACAGACCAGGCGAACAGATATAAGGCTTCAACGTCGAAGATGACGAAAAACATGGCGACCAGGTAAAATTTTGCCGACATACGCAGTCTTGCACTGCCGACAGAATCAATACCGGATTCGTAAGGAAGATGTTTTGCACGGGCTTTGGCGCGGCCGCCGAGATAACGGGCGCCCAGCAGCATAAATGCACATAACCCGAGAGCACCTAAAAGATAGACCGCAAATGCCCAGTTATGGGCCAGGACTTCAGTGGCTGTTGACATACTCATTGCTTACTCATCAAAAGGTGGTGTTGCCTGCCGTACCTGCATACAGCACCACAGCGACACACGAAAGGAACAATACCGGGACGGACACAGCACATATCGTGATGAAAAAAAACGGCTGACCCGTTTTTTTTTGTTCCCCGCTCCTTCCAATTTAGTCACATTAAAATCACATTAACTTAACACGCCGTGCGACTTTATCGCTAAAACGTGTCAGTAAGTAACTAAATTGAAAATTAACTTTATTATATTAACTGATACATCGCTTTTACCATTCCATTATCTCAGGAAAAACCTGTCTTTCCATCGGCAAACAGGGGCAATATTTTTGATCTCAATCACACTTTGATGGAAAATTATTTAACAAATGTTTAATTTTTACTCATTTCGTAAAACCCGACAAAATTAGTCAGGTTTTTAACAAAGTTTCTCTGTTATGTAATCAGAGCTGTTAATTTTAGCAATTACAGAAAGTGTGTTTTGTTAACATTGTAACAAACAAGTAAACAAAACTGCGATGCCGCGCTTAAAATCACATCAAAAAACAGAACATGCCGTGATGCTGTTAACATTTGCATGATGTGGTTTTCCGCGAAGAGTTCCACAGAGAGAGCATACAAAAAAGCCGGGGGAAAATATCCCCCGGCTGCGTGTCCGACTGTCACAAATTATGTCAGTTTCACGTCAGATGATGATTACTCCGCAGAGGACTTATCATCTTCAGCCGGTGTAACAGCATACGGTGTTTTTTTTGTTTTCAATCGCCTGGTAAACTGTGAGCACAGACTCACTCTGTTCATCACTATTGCGGTATAACCAGTACTGAATCTCCGGTAAGCGCGGCAGACCTTCGCTGACACTCAGGATACGCAGATCCGCATTCTGCATTTCAAGCGGACGTGCCGTTATTCCGACTTCCGCATTGACCGCTGCACGTACAGCAGACAGAGACGCGGCTTCATACGCCACGCGCCATGGTACACCCGCCTCATCCAGCGTTTCTGCTGCCAGGTGACGGAACGGGTTGGTTTCATCCATAACCACTAACGGGATAGGTTCATTAGCCTGCAACTGAAAATCAGGCGCACAGTGCCAGAGCACCGGCGCGGTACGCAATGCGGTACGCGGGTGATGAGCAATCCGCGCCGTCGTCAGTGCGAGGTCGATTTCATGGTTATCCAGCATACCTTCAATATACTGGCTGCGTTTAATGCGGACATCAACCGCCATACGCGGATAAACCGAGGCAATCCGGTTGAGTAAAAAAGGCAGCAGTGAGTCAACGGAATCATCGGATGCACCGATGCGTAACTCCCCTTCTGCATCATTGTAGGCCAGTGATGCGGTTGCATCATCATTTGCCCGCAGAATTTGCCGGGCATAACCCAAAAGTTGTAACCCGTGATCGGTCAGTAGTTTATTACGACCGTGGCGGGCAAACAGTTCGCGTCCGACAAGTTGCTCCAGACGCTGCATTTGCTGACTGACAGCTGACTGGGTACGGCATACTGCCGCCGCCGCTGCCGCGAATGTGTTCAGATCGGCCACTGCAACAAAGGTCCGCAGCAGGTCGAGGTCAAGATTTAACACTGGACGGTTTGAATTTATCATTTTTTTTTTCTTCACTAATTTTGATTTTTAATACTACCTGGTGTTTATTGGCGTGAAAAAAAGCATCGCCAACGAAGACATTACCCTATACCTCAGGGTGGAGTAAAACATAACTAACACTAACAAAACTACGTAACTGTGAGTAACCCTCCTCCGGATTACTGTTTACTAAGCCATCTCTGCCGGTATACAAACACACAATGTTTCCGTATATTACAACATTATTTTCTTAATATTACGAAATGAAACAATTTGTAAGTGTTAAAAACCCATGCTGTCTATGAGTATACATGCAATATAAACCTTTTATTTAGGCAAATTTAAGGTCAAATACTCTGAAAAGCCACTAATGCAGACAAACCATGTCAGTTATACTACTAATCATTAGCTACATCAGTATTTAATATATAAGAAAAGATTATACAATTTCAACAACTGCTGGCCATTTAGTAAAAACACTGTATTACTTTACTAATTATGATCTTCCTATAGATAACTTTACAAAGCCAGAATGACCCACCCCCAATAGTGAAACACTCTGAATTTATCACAAACACCAACATACAACTCCGACATACCCGATACTAACAACTACTTCTAATCCTTTCCCAAACGAAACCTGTTGTTTTTAACCAAAAGCTGTTTACCGTCTTCAAAAGGCCGGACGGGAGGAGTACAGTGGTTTATCACAGGTTTTTCCTGATAAAACACCTATTATACCCAAGGTCATTCAAGATGCAGGCAGGCGTCGTTCCGCTAACGAACCTGCAGTTTGAATGAATAAGGGAACATTTACGCGCTAAGGTCCTGAACAGATGAATATAATAAGAAAATCCGACAAACTCGATAATGTCTGTTATGACATTCGCGGGCCTGTGCTCAAGGAGGCTAAACGTCTCGAAGAGGAAGGCCAGAAAGTTCTCAAGCTGAATATCGGAAATCCTGCGCCATTTGGTTTTGATGCGCCGGATGAAATTCTGGTTGACGTGATCCGCAACCTGCCGAGCTCACAGGGCTACAGTGATTCCAAAGGTCTGTACTCCGCCCGTAAAGCCATTGTTCAGTTCTATCAGGAACGCGACATGCGCGACATGACCGTTGAAGATGTTTACATCGGCAATGGCGTCTCAGAACTTATTGTGCAATCCATGCAGGCGCTGCTGAACAACGGCGACGAAATGCTGGTCCCTGCTCCGGATTACCCGCTGTGGACGGGGGCGGTAGCACTTTCCGGCGGTAATGCTGTTCACTATATGTGTGACGAAGAACAGGGCTGGATGCCGGATATCGACGATATCAAAAAGAAAATCACCCCGCGTACCCGCGGCATTGTGGTGATTAACCCGAATAACCCGACCGGGGCTGTCTACAGTAAAGATTTGTTACAGGAGATTGTCGAAATTGCGCGGCAAAATGACCTGATTATCTTTGCTGATGAAATTTACGACAAAATTCTGTATGACGATGCCGTTCACCATTCTATTGCAGCAATGGCTCCGGATTTACTGACTGTGACCTTTAACGGGCTGTCAAAAACCTACCGTGTCGCCGGTTTCCGTCAGGGCTGGATGGTACTGAACGGACCGAAAAAACACGCAAAAGGCTATATTGAAGGTCTGGAAATGCTTGCATCCATGCGTCTGTGCGCTAACGTCCCGATGCAGCATGCCATTCAGACCGCAATCGGCGGCTATCAGAGCATCAACGAATTTATCCAGCCGGGCGGTCGTCTGTATGAACAGCGTAACAAAGCATGGGAACTGATTAACCAGATCCCGGGCTGCTCCTGCGTAAAACCGATGGGCGCACTTTATATGTTCCCTAAATTTGATGCCAAACGCTTTAATATCCACGATGACCAGAAAATGATCCTCGACCTGCTGTTACAGGAAAAAGTATTGCTGGTTCAGGGAACTGCCTTTAACTGGCCGGAGCCGAACCACTTCCGTATTGTGACACTGCCGCGTGAAGATGAGCTGGAGCAGGCTATCAGCAAATTCGGGCGTTTTCTCTCCCACTACCGTCAGTAATCTGTTTACAGGTTTGTGTACAACGGCTTCCGCACAGGAGGCCGTTTTTATTCATACCCAACGTCATTCAGGATGCAGGCAGGCTGAGTGCGGCCAACGAACCTGCAGTTTGAATGGATAAGGGTATACATCCGGTTAAGAACATCGCAAAATAACTAATATCACTTTTATCATGCTGCTGTCAGGAATGCTGTTTATGAGTTACTTTTTTGCCCACCTTTCACGTCTGAAACTAATCACCCGCTGGCCGCTGATGCGCAACGTAATCGCGGAAAATGTGTCAGAGCACAGCCTTCAGGTTGCGTTTGTCGCGCACGCACTTGCTGTGATTAAGAACCGAAAATTCGGTGGCTCGCTTAACCCGGAAAAAATTGCCATGCTGGCGATGTATCATGATGCCAGTGAAGTGATCACCGGCGACCTGCCGACACCGATTAAGTATTACAATCCGCAGATTGCACATGAATACAAAAAAAATTGAGCGCATGGCGCAGAAAAAATTGCTGGCCATGATCCCGGAAGAATTACAGGCAGATTTTGCCCCGATCCTCGATGAAGATGCACATTCAGAAGACGATGCAGCGATTGTCAAACAGGCAGATGCCCTATGTGCGTACCTGAAATGTCTGGAAGAGATAGGTGCCGGTAATACCGAATTCAATCTGGCGAAAGCCCGGCTGGAAAAGACACTCGAAGAGCGCAGCAGCCCGGAAATGGACTATTTTCGCGAGGTATTTATCCCGGGATTCAGCCTGTCACTGGATGAGATAAGTCAGTAACCCGGAGTTCCCGAAATGAATGAAACAGATTTATTCAGGTTGCTTATCCGTCAGGAAAAAATATTGCACCGCCCGTTATACCGCAATGATAAATCTGTTCTGAATACGCTGTTACATACCGATTTTTTTTGAATTTTGCCAGTCGGGTGTGTCAACAGATAAAAAAGATACTGTAGGCGGACTGAATAATCCTGTCACCTGTGCGCAGCAAATCTATTCAGAAAATTATCACTGTGCGCGGATCAGCAGTAACAGCGTACTGATGACTTACCGCAGTTTTCAGTTTGCCGGAGAAAAATGCATCAAAGCAACTAACCGCGCTTCCCTGTGGTTTGAAACCACCCCGGATCATTGGCAGTTGCGTTTTCATCAGGGAACTCCGTCAGAACGGGAACAGTAACGGGATAACCGCAATACTGATAAGCATCACCACAAAGGTAAACGGCACCCCGATTTTGACAAAATCGCTGAATGTATAATGCCCGGGACCGAGTATCAGCGTATTTACCGGTGAAGAAACCGGTGTCATAAAGGCGGCTGAAGCCGCGACGCCCACCACCATCGCAAACGGCAGCGGTGAAACCTGCATTTCATACGCCGCCTGAATAGCAATCGGTGCCATCAGTACGGCTGTCGCCGTATTCGAAATAAACAACCCGATGGTGGCACACAATATAAACAGGGCTGTCAGCATCACATGCGGTCCCATGTTCCCCGCCACATCCATCAGCCCTTTAACTATCAGCGTGATCCCGCCGGTTTTTTGTAATGCCAGGGCAAACGGCATCATCCCGACGATCAAAATAATACTCGGCCAGTGTATGCTGCGGTATGCGCTCTCCATATCAATACAGCGGAATTTCCCCATCAGCAGGCAGGCTATCAGCGCCGCAATGAAATTCGGGATCTCATTTGTCACCATCATCGCCACCATCAGAGCAAGACAAAACAGGGCATGCGGTGCCTGTGACGCTGCCGGAACCACTGTTTCAACCTCTGCGGCAAGGTTGAGGACAATAAAGTGGCGGCGCTTGGTGGCAAGTATGCGGATAAGTTTCCAGTCACCGACCACCAGCAGGATATCCCCCAGTTGCAGAGGCTCATCCACAATATTGCCGCTGAGGGCTTTTCCTTCGCGGCGCACCCCGAGCACATTCAGCCCGTAACGGGTACGAAACCCGATATCGCGCAGACCTTTTCCGATTAATTCACTTTCCGGATTCAGGGAGACTTCCGCCATTCCCACATTACGTGCCTGCTCCGAGAAATATTCGCCGCGCAGGATCATCGGCTCCAGCATTTGCTCAGCACAGAACTCACGCAAATCTGTATCACCGGCGGACATATCAATCAGCAGAACATCGCGGTCACGCAGTTCCATACCTCCGGTTGCACCGACCATCACGCGGCGAAAATGCCGCCAACGCTCGATCCCCACAATATTGGCACCGTAGCGGGTGCGCAGATGAAGTTCATCGAGTGTTTTACCGATAAGCGGTGAGCCGTTGCGGACAGCCAGACGCCGGGCGCGTCCGCTCAGTTTGTAATCACGGATAAGGTCGCGGAATGTGCGCTGCACGCCATCACCTGCTTTTTCCGGCTGGTTACTGCCCAGCCAGTGCCGGGCAACCAGCATATAAGCGACACCCGCGAGTAAAACCAGTATGCCGATCGGGGTAATTGAGAAGAAATTAAAACCTTTGATCCCTTCCGTTTCCAGAAGACTGTTCACGACCATATTCGGTGGCGTGGCAACCAGCGTCATCATTCCGCTGATAAGCCCGGCAAAGCCGAGCGGCATCATCAGCCGGGAGGGAGAGATCTTCATGCGGGCAGAAACACTCAGTACCACAGGGATAAAAATAGCGACCACACCGGTTGAGCTCATAAACGCGCCCAGCCCCGCCACACTCACCATCAGGAAAACCAGCAGTTTTGTTTCACCGGAGCCTGCAACGCGCACCAGCCAGTCGCCCATCTGGTAGGCAACACCGGTGCGCACTAATCCCTCCCCGATGACAAACAGGGCGGCAATCAGCAGAATATTGGGATCACTAAAGCCGGCAACGGCTTCAGTTAAGGTAAGCGTACCACTGAGTACGAATGCGATGATCACCAACAGCGCCACAACATCCATCCGGACTTTGTTGGTGGTAAATAAAACAATGGCAATAAAAAGCAGGGTTAATACCCACGCAAGTTCCGTATTCACCAACGACCTCTTTCGTCAATGCCCGGACAGCCAACATCCTGTCTCACAGTTTTTTTGTCAACGTACCAATCCCGCATTTTCACACACATCCGTGCGGGAGTTGATGCCGGGTATTGTTCAGCCCGGCAGGCAGGTCAGCGTAACAGAGCCGTCCGCTGCTTTATCCACCTGTAATTGCGTCAGTGAATTCACCCGCAGCGCCAGTTCATCTGTACGCGGTGTTCCGGGTGGTACATGCACAGCAATGACTTTACATCCGGCATCAAGACCGGATAACAGCCCGGCGGTGGCATCTTCAAAAACAAAACAGTCCTGCGGTGCCAGCCCCAGTTTTTCCGCCCCGAGCAGATAAGGCTCCGGATGCGGTTTACCCCGGGTGATATTGTCTGCGGTCACCCAGGCGTCCGGCTCCGCAAGACCTGCGGCGGTATGGCGGGGACGCGCAATCGCCACAGTACCGGAAGTGACTATCGCCCAGGGAATACCAAGAGATTGCAGGCGCAGCAACAACGCTTTTGCCCCGGGTAAATCTGTCACTTCGCCGCTTTCGCGGATTTCCATCTCTGTTACCCACGCCAGTTGTGCGGCAATTTCTGCATTATCCGCATCCGGCAGGAAATGGCGGATAGACTCCACCGCCGGTTTTCCGTGGATAAACTGCTTCACGTCTTCTTCATCCGCCCCGATCCGGCGGGCAAATGCCAGCCAGGCGCGCTCAACGACATGCAGGGAATCTGCCAGTGTACCGTCCAGATCAAACAGAAAGCCTTTTGCAGTCAATGCCATTTGTGCCTCTCAGAATGCGGATAAAGTAAGGGGTCAGCTAAAATCAGGCGTTAAGAACCTGATTAATTTCCACTTCGCTCAGGTGATACTGACGCGGGCAGCCATGCCATGCACCCAGCATACGGACATATTTATCCCACATTGGTGTCTGGGAGTTAAAACCGTGGCTGCCGCTGTCAAAGTGCGTATAACGCCCTTCGGTATTAACCAGGAAGCGGACATAACTTAAATAGCGGGCTTCAGTCGCCGCATCGAAACCTAAGAAGTGGATACGGCGTGCATCAATATCAGCCGCATTTTTCAGGTTATCAAAGGAGATACGCAGTGCATGGTACATTTCCATCATATCAATCACGCGGCGGCAGATATCTTCCGGTAATTCACCGAAATCGCGATCCAATTCGCGCATCTGTAACCCGAAGCCACGTTCAATAATAGTCTGCTGGCGGCGGTAACGCTCGGCATTATCCGGATCCATCATTGCCATCATTTTATATTGGTTAGAGAGGATAAGGCGTTGGGCGTTATTCATTTCCATGGTGTATCTCCTGAAAAGGTAATCCGGTGTATGTCGGAATCATCGCATTACTCAATTCTATAAGATAGTGAAATGCACCCCTTTTTTGATCCCGGCGGGGAATTTTAAACAGGTATTTATCCCCGGTCAGTAAATGCCTGAAAACACATAGCTGAATCGATTAATAAATGAAAGACCGGGAAATGACGGATTTTTATAAATCATCCAGAAATGAGTTATCCAATTGCTTAAAGGCGCGTTTGAGTAATTCTGCCAGCGCCATATAGTCCGGTGTTCCTTCCACAGGGGCAATCGCAATACCGGCTTCACTGAATTTAGCGCGGATCTCATGAAACCAGTTCAGCAGACCGGCAGGCAACGGAGTGGCGGCGCGCCGTCCTAACCACCATAATCCCTGTAGCGGCAGAGAACAGGCAAAAAGAGCGGTTGCAATAGCGGGACCTAAGGCTCCCCCGAGGGCTATCTGCCAGGTCAGGGTAAATACGGCAACAGGCGGCATAAAACGGATACCAAAACGGGTCGCTTTAATGACACGGTTCTCCGGGAAAACCGGTGCAAGCTGCTTTACCACAGGCCAGAGTGTGGCATAGCGCTGACCAAGGCGCAGAGAACGGAATAAGCCCTGCTTTTCCGGTGCGTTCATAGGCATTATGACCTCAATCAATAAAAAACATAATAATTAAAATATGGCTACAAACAGTCAAAATATTTTTGTAGGATTAAGTATATTTTGAATTTGCTGTCATCTGCGGGTATGCTACGCCCGTTTAATCACGGTGAAATAATCCTGTAGTAATTATTTTGTCTGATGTCGTCTTTTTCAAGGGCAAAATGTGTTTTTTTTTGCGCTTTAACATGTAAGACAACGTATTATAACAATGTTTGCCGTCTGATATAAAATTTGCATGATGTTAATCATGAACAGCGCTGAAATAATGCGCTACGCTTAGATAGATTACGTTTTAACCACTGTCTTAATACATAAGACTTATCCACAACACGATTATAGGTAATTCCATGTCAAGTAAGCTGGTACTCGTACTTAACTGCGGTAGTTCTTCACTGAAATTTGCAATCATTGACCCTACATCCGGTGATGAATATCTGACGGGTCTGGCGGAGTGTTTTAACCTGCCGGAAGCACGTATCAAGTGGAAAATGGATGGTGCTAAACACGAAGCACAACTGGGCGCAGGTGCTGCACACAGTGAAGCGCTGCGTTTCATCGTGAAAGATATCATGGGTGCCAAACCTGAGCTGTCTGCACAGATCGGCGCTATCGGTCACCGTCTGGTTCACGGTGGTGAGAAATTTGCTCACTCTGTTATCGTCACTGATGAAGTTATCAAAGCAATGGAAGAGTGTTCTGCTTTTGCTCCGTTGCACAACCCGGCTAACCTGTTAGGCGTTGAAGAAGCGCTTCAAGCGTTCCCGCACCTGGCTGATAAAAACGTCGGCGTTTTCGATACTGCTTTCCATCAGACTATGCCTGAAGAAGCGTATCTGTATGCCCTGCCGTACAGCCTGTACAAAGAGCACGGTATCCGCCGCTATGGTTTCCACGGTACAAGCCACTATTTCGTGAGCCGTGAAGCCGCTAAAATGCTGAACAAACCGGTTGAAGAACTGAACGTCATTACCTGTCACTTAGGTAACGGTGGTTCTGTTGCTGCTATCGTTAACGGTGAATGTGTTGATACTTCTATGGGTCTGACTCCGCTGGAAGGTCTGGTAATGGGTACGCGCTCAGGCGATATCGACCCGGCTATCATTTTCCATCTGCATGATTCAATGGGTATGAGCGTTGATGCTATCAATACTATGCTGACTAAAGAATCAGGTCTGCAGGGTCTGACTGAAGTCACCAGCGACTGCCGTTATGTTGAAGAAAACTACGGTGAAAAAGCTGATGCAACCCGCGCAATGAATGTATTCTGTCACCGTCTGGCAAAATACGTGGGCGGCTATGCAACGCTGATGGAAGGTCGTCTGGATGCTATCATCTTCACCGGCGGTATCGGTGAGAATGCTGCGATGGTCCGCGAGCACACGTTAAATAAACTGGCTCTGCTCGGCTTTAAACTGGATCACGAACGTAACCTGGCTGCCCGTTTCGGTAATGCAGGTAAGATCACAACAGATGACAGCAGCATCGCACTGGTTATCCCGACTAACGAAGAATTAGTCATTGCACAAGACGCCGCGCGTCTGACTGCATAATCTTTGCTCTCCGCCGGCGCCCGCCGGCGGATTTATTTTGAACACCGAATTGTGAAAAAATAAGAGGTTCATGTGTCCCGTACTATTATCCTCATTCCTACCGGCACCAGTGTTGGTTTAAGCAGCGTCAGCCTCGGGGTTGTCCGCTCAATGGAACAAAAAGGCGTCAGCCTGAGCTTTTTCAAACCTATCGCGCAACCACGCCATGCCGGTACTGAAGATCAGACCACCAATATCTTACGTGCCCACTCTTCCCTGAAAATGGCCGAGCCGCTGGATATGGATTATGTTGAATCCATGCTGACCAGCGACAAAAAAGATATCCTGATGGAAGAAATTGTTGCCCGTTACCACGACCACACTCAGGGTGCAGAAGTTATCCTGATCGAAGGTCTGGTTCCGACCCGCAACTATCCGCACGCACAATCACTGAACTACGATATCGCTCAGACCCTGGGCGCGGAAATCGTATTCGTAACTGCACCGGGCAATGATACCGCGGCAGAAGTGAAAGAGCGTCTGGAACTTATCCGCAATGAATTTGGTGGTCATAAGAACACCAGCATTGCCGGTGTGATCGTCAATAAAGTAAATGCACCTGTTGATGAACAAGGCCGTACCCGCCCTGACCTGTCAGAAATCTTTGATGACTCGTCCAAAGCGGTTATCGCGCACCTGAGCGCGGACGACCTGAAATCCCTGCCACTGCCGGTTGTCGGCTGTGTGCCATGGAATTTCGACCTGATTGCCACCCGTGCAATCGATATGGCGAATCACTTAGGCGCAAAAATTGTTAACGAAGGCGATATCAAAACCCGCCGCGTTAAATCTGTGACTTTCTGTGCGCGCAGCATTCCTCATATGCTGGAGCACTTCCGTCCGGGTTCCCTGCTGGTGACGTCTGCTGATCGTCCTGACGTGCTGGTTTCTGCCTGCCTGGCAGCGATGAACGGCGTGGAAATCGGTGCTATCCTGCTGACCGGCGGTTATAAAATCGACGACAGCATCGCGAAACTGTGCGAGCGCGCTTTTGAAACCGGCCTGCCAATCTTCACTGTCAACAGCAACACCTGGCAGACCTCGCTGAACCTGCAAAGTTTCAGCCTGGAAGTCCCTGCTGACGACCGTGAGCGTATTGAACTGGTTCAGAACTATGTTGCCGGTCACATCGATACCAAATGGATCGATTCCCTGGTTGCAGACTCAGAGCGTCCGAACCGTCTGTCGCCTCCGGCATTCCGTTACCTGTTAACTGAACTGGCACGTAAAGCGAAAAAACGTGTTGTTCTGCCTGAAGGTGATGAGCCACGTACCGTTAAAGCCGCTGCAATCTGCGCTGAACGCGGTCTGGCGACCTGCGTACTGTTAGGTGACCCGGAAGAAATCCGCCGTGTTGCAGCAGCACAGGGCGTTGAACTGGGTACAGGTATCGAGCTGGTTGATCCGAAAGACATCCGCGAGCTGTATGTTCCGCGTCTGGTTGAGCTGCGTAAGAGCAAAGGCATGACAGAAGTCGTTGCCCGCGAGCAGTTACAGGATAACGTGGTTCTCGGCACACTGATGCTGGAGCAGGATAAAGTAGACGGTCTGGTATCCGGTGCGGTTCACACCACAGCGAATACTATTCGTCCACCGTTACAGTTAATCAAAACAGCACCGGGCAGCTCACTGGTTTCATCTGTGTTCTTCATGCTGATGCCGGAAGAAGTGCTGGTCTATGGTGACTGTGCGATTAACCCGGATCCGAATCCTGAACAGCTTGCTGAGATTGCCATTCAGTCCGCTGATTCTGTAAAACTGTTCGGTATCGACCCGCGCGTTGCGATGATCTCTTACTCTACCGGCACATCCGGTCAGGGTGATGATGTTGAGAAAGTCCGCGAAGCGACCCGCATTGCCAAGGAAAAACGTCCTGATCTGTGCATCGATGGTCCGTTACAGTATGACGCCGCTGTGATGGCTGACGTTGCTAAAACCAAAGCACCAGACTCACCGGTTGCAGGCAGAGCAAACGTCTTCATCTTCCCTGACCTGAACACCGGTAACACCACGTATAAAGCGGTTCAGCGTTCAGCAGACCTGGTGTCTATCGGACCGATGCTGCAAGGCATGCGTAAACCGGTTAATGACCTGTCACGCGGTGCGTTAGTTGATGATATTGCTTATACCATCGCACTGACTGCTATTCAGGCAGCACAGAACGACGCTAAAAAATAAGTTTTAGTCGCTACTGAAAATCCCGGCCGGAGAAATCCGGCCGGGATTTTTTTATCTGTCATATTTAATTATGACTTATACAGCCATCAGAACTGACCTGTCAGCCCGGCAATCTCTGCCGACTGAGAACGGTTCAGTCTCGGGTCACACAGTGATTCATACCGCCCGCCGACATCATCATCGGCAATCCGCTGCAAGCCGCCTGTACACTCTGTCACATCGCGCCCTGTCATTTCCAGATGCAGACCGCCCGGATGCACGCCCTGCCCGCGTAAAATCTGCATAAAGAGACGAACCTCTTCACACACAGTAGCAAAATCACGGGTTTTCAGACCGGACATTGTACTGCGGGTGTTGCCGTGCATCGGATCTGTCAGCCAGATAACCGGACTTTTCAGTTTTGCCACCGCCTGTAATAACAGAGGTAGTTTTTCCCGGATATGTGCCACACCCAGCCTGACAATCAGCATAATTTTGCCGGGTTTATTCTGCGGATTAAGCCGTTGTAATAATGCGCCCAGCTTTTCCGCCGTCATCGACGGTCCGCATTTTATACCCACAGGGTTCGCTATTCCCCGCAGATATTCCACATGCGCCTCAGATGGCCCGCTGGTGCGATCCCCCAGCCAGACAGTATGCGCCGCGCCGTTATACCATAACTTATCCGCCTGATTCAGACGGGTCAGTGCGCTGTCATAAGGCAATAGCAGTGCCTCATGACTGACATAGAACGGATCAAATACCGTATCTGATCTGCCTGGCTGACGGAGACTGTTATTATGCAGAGCATTCAGAGTGACCGCCGCACGGTGGTAAGCACCCAGCATCCTTTGCGGATCAGGTATCCGCTGTGCCACAGAAAATTCGTGGCCATTAATAATATCCCCGCGATAGCTCGGCAGTGAAATACCATTGCGCGCCTCATCCGGACTGCTGCGTGGTTTGGCGTACTGACCGGCAATACGCCCGATTTTCAATACCGGCTGCGATAATCCGCCGCACAAAAGCGTGGTCATTTGTGATACCGTGTCAGTCCAGTCATTGAGTACATCCTCACGGCATTGCGAAAATGCTTCGGCGCAGTCCCCGCATTGCAGAATAAACCCCTGACCATCACTGACCTGCTTTAATGCCAGGGTCAGTGATTGTATCTCAGAGACAGATACCAGCGGTGGTGCTGCCTGTAGCTGTTGCTGAACATACCGGACTGACTCCGGCTCCGGATAATCCGGCTGCTGCTGAGCCGGAAATTGCATCCATGAGGAAGGCGTCCATTCCTGCAGCCCGTCCTGTTTTTTTATCACCTGACAACTCCTGAAATAGTTATGTACGATCTTGTGATGTGGCCAGGTAAGTTTCAAATTTACCTGTCTGACGCGCGACATAATCCTCACGCACCGGGGTATACACATCGATCACTTCAGAGGCTTCAAGTACCTCGGCTTCATGCGTTGCCCATGAAGGAACAAGACCTGAATCACCGGCATGCAGGATCAGGGTTTCGCCATCAACAACCAGGCGCAGCGAACCCGATAAAACAGTCGTCAGCGTTTCATGTTCATGCCGGTGTTCCGGAATAATCGCGCCGGTTTTAAAAGTCCAGAACGTCACGGTGAACGCCGTACCATGAATAAACTTAGCCAGCGCTTTACTCTCTTCCCCCTCTTTGCGGGTTAAGTCCATATCATACGAAATCAGTTCATTTCCCGGTATTAAGCCCATAATGTGCTCCTGCTGAAGTAGTAAATTAAATTCAATAAAATGAAATTAAATAAAAGAAATGCTATTTAGGGGCATGAATAGAAAAGCCCATCGGAACCGGTCCGAAATCATGCAAAATATGCAGATGGTATTTTTGTGCCGTACTGAGTGTGGTAATACAGGCATCAATAACACCATGCGCACATTGCACACCGGCCTCACTGTTTGAGGTAAACAGTGACTTTCTGACATCTTTATTCAACAGCGGTAATTCATTAAACAGATCCTGCGGAGCCGGATGAGAACCGACATGGCGGATATCGTTATAATCAGTGTGACGGCTGGCAAGTAACATATTATGTGTATCCAGCACAAAGCAGGCCTTTAATTCCAGTGATAACAGATTCTGAAAAACAATATTATGTAAATCCGGATAAACAATGCAGCCAAGCAATACGCCGTCGTTATCACACTTTACCGCTTCAACGGCTTTTTCCAGTGTCTGATATAATTTCACATTGCCTTTTATATTATTTTCACTTAACCAGTAATGCGCTGCTTTCTCACAATTCGTTCCGTTAGGACCGAGTGTATGAATGGTTAACACGATAAATACTCCTTCAGATAATTATATTCTTCCGGTTTTACTGATTAAATCAGGAAGCCGTTCGCCATGCTGTATTTTCAGTAACATGTCATTTTCAATATCGGTAATTTCAAGTGCTTTATTTAACACCGGATCAATAAATTCATAAGGAACAATAACCACCCCGTTAATATCTGCGACAATTAAATCACCGGTATGAACAGTTGTTTGTTCTATCTGGCATGAACCACCTGTCTCAGATATATAATAAGCGCCCTGGGTATCTGTCGGTGTTAAATTTGTGGCGATGACAGGAATGGTGAGCGCATTAAGATCCTGCCCGTCCCTGACCGCCCCGCCTAATATCACACCTTCAAATCCAAGTTTTTCGAAATAGGTACAGCTCATGCCGCCTGCTAATGCCGCATCACGAATGCACTCTCCGCTGCCCGCGACATACACCATATTCTTTGCGTCATATAATTCCGGCACCAGAAAATCACGCACCTGCTCCCAGGTCGATTCTGACGGAGCCAGAATACTGCTTCCTTTACGGACAATTTTCCATTGAACGGTATAAGCTTGTGCCGCCATATAATAATCACGGCAATTAAATGATGTTAATTTATAACTTAATGTACTGCCGGTTTTAAATCCATCCATGATATCAACAAGGGTGGATGTACTTATTTTAAGTTCTCTGATCGTATTTAATTTAGCAATATCAATTTTTTGCATTTCTTACCTCCGACACAAAGTCTACTTAGTCAGACGGAGGTTGTAATTGTTATTAATTGTCACGACATACTTAAAACTTAATTAATTTAGCAATAAATAAACAAAAGTGTTTTAACTAAAAAAAACCTCCTTACGGAGGTTTTTAATATAAAAATATTTTTCTAATATATAATTATCTATGTAACTCATGCCGCGCATGGGCTGTTTGTAACTGTCCGTGGATGAGCTCAGAGAGTTCCTGTAACGATAACGTTTTTCCCTCCCAGAGCCGGACGCCCCCCATCATGATCAGCAACTTCTGTTTTTTCGCATCAAATTTAAAGAAGCGATTTTTCCCTGCCATAGCAGGTGCCGGTGCGCCATCAGCCACATGCAGTGTGACGGTCACCATTCCTGATGTTTCACTGAGATCATAATCAACGATGTAGTGCAGCGGATACGCTTGTGCCAGGTTGTCACTGACAAGTTGCCCGTGACGAAAGGAAAACAGCGGTGTTTTGCCCCGGTTGCGGTACATAAAAGCCACGCCCCAGAACAATAACAACAGCCAGCCGGCATAAACCGCAGGGGAGTCAAGCAGGTTGCTGATCCCCATGTTCACCGCTGCTATCCCCATTCCTGCCGCGGTCAGCGCCCCGAGGATAAACATTGTCCGGAAGGTTTTACGCCGCTCGCCGAGCACGACTTCATCAGCGGCAGTTGACTCATTCAGCAGCGTTTCCAGAACTTCAGTGCGTTGCGTATTATGCTCCGTTGCCTCATTTGACAGCGACGCGGTCAGCATCATGGAAATCGCTTTGGCATCCGTAAAGAGATCAGAAATATTCTCATAATCCTGCGCCTGCACTTCACGGGAGGCCGCCGCCAGCAGTTCAGTATCAATCTCCTGAGACAGCGCTTCAATGCGGGCACGGGTCTGCGGGTGAGTATCGCTCGGGTGAGTCGTTGCGTCATCCAGAAAGGCCTCAGCCGCCGGAACGCCGCGCTCACGCAGGCGGTTCATTACAACCGGCAGCAGGTCATCAGTCTGTAATGTACCGTCATATAACTCAGCCAGTGTTTCATAAATAACCTCGCTGACCGCCGAAATACGCAGCAATGAGCCGGATACCGCCGCCGGTGAGCTGACAGCAGCCCCCGCTTTGTCTGCTTCCAGCTCACGGATACGGCTCCAGTGGCTGACAGCAAAATCAAATTGCTCCAGGAAAAACAGCCCCAGATACACTGACGGGCTCATAATCACCTGACTGTATACATCCTGCACCTCATCAGCCACCAGAGAAATACTCTGACTCATCCCCGCGTAAATCGGCGCAAAGTTCAGGCTGTATGTGGTATCTTCCCCGGTGAAATGCCCCAGTTCATGACCAATAACCGCCGTTGCTTCTTCCCGGTTAAGCAGCGCGGAATAGAGCAGCGGAAAATACAGGGTTTTTCCTTCAATCTGCTGCGCGTCATTCAGGCAGATAGCATGTGATGTCACGTAAAAACATTCAGTCATACCCACAATGATATGATCCGGTGACGCCGTACCGACCTTCCCGGCTGTTTCATCCACCCACTGCCAAAGACCCGGTGCTTCATCACGGCTGACAGCATGCCCGATAACAGAAGATGGCTCACTGCGGAACATGGCAAAGCTTTTACGCAGCTTGAACAACCCTTTGATGATGTAACTTGCGATAAGCAAAATACTGATCAGGATAAAGATCATCATCTTCACCCCGCCACCGCTCATCTCAAAATTACCGGCAAACCACATGCCCTCATAAACCAGCGCACAAAGAATACTCAGACCGATCAGCGTCATCTGCCCGGTCAGAATAAACGGTAACTGTTTGCGGCAACGGGCAAAAACAATTAATAATTCATCGCGGGAGCGCCGGGCTCTGCGCCCGCTGCTGATACACAGATAAATCGCCATCCCGCCGAATATCAGAGAGAGAACACCTGTTATCATGGTTGCTTTACTGACGTCGACACGCGCCACTATCAGCATAATTTCGCTGCTGTATTTATTCAGCTCGCGATTCAGCATTCCTAATTGTTCACCGGCAGACGCCGTTTCGCCGTCCTCAAATGTTATCTGTGTATCCGGATCGTCGGCAATCAGACGTTGCAGGTCTTCTTTCTCTTCCAGCACATATTGATATGCCTGGTATTCCTCACTCATCCGCCAATATTGGAATGCACCGTACGCCGTAAGCACCAGAGGTAATAACAACAACCAGCTTAATAATTTATTTTTCATGTTACTCTCGTTTACGTTATATCCCGTCATGGAACGAACATTAATTATGAGATAATTCTTATCGTCTGTTACATTATATTTTCAGCTACCGATAATATTTTCCGCAGATGAATAAAATAGCAGAAGAAACTACTTAGCAACCATCAATACACAGGTATTACAATTAATTTATATTCAGTCAAGCGCTAATCCTGATGCCAGACAAATAACGCGATTAGTAAGTAAAACACATAATGTGTTGATATATTTTTTTGATGATATTCAGCGCGGCATTCTACAGGAAAAAAACAAAAGTCAGAAATGGAAAACATATAATTTATATTAATGAGATTTTTTTTCATTCTGTTTCCGGATATATAAACTGGCGACATTTTGTTTTAATCATTTTAAATATAAAAAAGCCTGCATATTGCAGGCTTATCCAACTTTTATTCTTTTTTATTCGTTTTCACTGCTCATTTCAGCAGCAGGCGTTTCCACCGGTATTTCCGGTACAACGTCCCGGGTGGCTTCCGGCTCAGGTGTAACCGGTTTTACCCGATCACCGGCAATATAGCTCACCTGATTGTTACGGGTCAGCCAGAGCGACAGCGCTTTCAGTGAATCGGGTGTGAATTCATCACACCGGGCGGTGATTTCAGCCGGTGTCAGCCAGATAACCTGAGCGACTTCACACTCCTGCAACGCAAACGGCCCGTGAGTCACACAACTGAATAATCCGCCCCAGACACGGCAAACCGGCTCTTCGTAATAAAATACACCGTGCTCTGCAAACGGAACACCGGCAATGCCCAGTTCCTCTTCTGCTTCGCGGCGGGCTGAATCCAGCATATTTTCACCCTGCTGAACCACGCCGCCTGCGGTGGCATCCAGCAATCCGGGATAAAAATCTTTACTCTGCGTCCGGCGCTGAACCAGAATTTTGCCCATGCCATCATGCACAACAATGTAGGTTGCCCGGTGACGCAGATTTTCTGCCCGCATCTGATCGCGGGTTGACTGGCCGATGACATCATTGTTTTCATCAACCACATCCACCCACTCAATATCGCTATTACCGACTTGTCCCATCCCCTAACCTTATCTTTTTTTATCAGCAATATGTGATTGTCACAGCCGCTGCTTCTGTTTTATCAGTGACATGCCCTGACTGATGTATTATCGGCGCTAATCTTATACCCTTATTCATTCAAACTGCAGGTTTGTTGGCTGCATCCTGAATGACGTTGGGTTTATACTGCATTTGTATACCAAACAGGTAATGATAGTGTGCCATTATGGTCATTGCAGCAGTATATCAAGAATTGATAGCGGTTCTATGATTGATTTAACCGCAAACGTAATTCCGGAGTCTTATACTCTTATTCCTCCCCGATCACATATCCCGCCCGCAATTGCTGCTATAGTCTGAGGAGACCCGGGCATAAGGAGTGACTATGCGTATCCTGATAACAGGTGGTACAGGACTTATAGGTACACCGCTGGTACAGGCGCTTATCGCCCGTAAACATCACGTGGTGGTGCTCAGCCGTTCTCCACAGAAAGTCTATTCCCGTTTTTGTTCTGCTGCACAGCACCTAAACTCTCTTGCCGGATTAACGCATCTTAATGATATTGATGCTGTTATTAATCTTGCCGGTGAACCTATAGCGGATAAACGCTGGAGCAAAGAACAGAAAGAACGGCTGTGCGAGAGTCGCTGGAAGATAACAGAGCAACTCACCACGCTGATTAATGCCAGTGATACGCCGCCTGCGGTGTTTCTTTCAGGCTCAGCTGTCGGTTGGTACGGCGATCAGGGACAGGCGGTGGTGACGGAAGCGGAAGAGCCGCATCCGGAATTTACCCATACACTCTGCGCCCGCTGGGAAGCCCTGGCGCTCTGGGCGCAAAGTGATAAAACCCGCGTTTGTCTGATGCGCACCGGTATTGTGCTCTCTCCCGAAGGCGGTGCGCTGGCAAAAATGCTGCCGCTATACCGTGCAGGTCTTGGTGGACCTGTGGGTAACGGACGTCAATATATGCCGTGGATCCACATCAGTGATATGGTCAGCGCCATCCTGTTCCTGCTGGATAATGATGCGATGAGCGGCACCTTTAATATGACTGCGCCATATCCGTGCCACAATGAACAGTTTTCCGCCGTACTGGCGCAGGTTCTTCACCGCCCGCACCTGCTGCGGGTGCCTGCGTTTGTGATTAAAGCCATATTGGGTGAGGCCGCCGTGCTGGTTCTGGGCGGACAAAATGCCCTGCCTGAGCGGCTGGAAACGGCAGGATTTACCTGTCAGTTTATTAATCTCGAAGATGCACTGCGGGATTTACTTGAACGCCCGGCTGACGGCTGACAGCCGGGGTAATCTGACGATTTACAGTGTGCCACGCGGGGGTTTTGCCCCGCTCCAGCGGGTGAATAAGTCCTGTGGCAAGTCAATATCAAACTGATCAAGTACGCGGTTGACAGTCTGGTCGATAATATCCTGAACCGTCTGTGGCTGGTGATAAAACGCCGGCATCGGCGGCATAATGACCGCGCCCATTTCAGCCGCCTGCGTCAATAACCGCAGATGCCCGAGATGCAACGGCGTCTCCCGTACACACAGCACCAGTTTGCGCCCCTCTTTGAGCACCACATCCGCCGCACGGGTCACCAGGGTGTCCGTGTAACTGTGCACAATGCCTGATAAGGTTTTCACCGAGCACGGCAAAATCACCATACCTTTAGTTCTGACCGAGCCGGATGAAATACTTGCGGCAATATCACGCTCATCATGTACCACATCAGCCAGCGCCTGCACATCACGCAGGCTGTATGTGGTTTCCAGCGCCAGTGTCTGCCGCGCCGCCTGACTGATAATCAGGTGTGTTTCAATGTCCGGTACATCCTGCAGGATCTGCAATAAACGCACGCCATAGACAGCACCACTTGCGCCCGTCAGTCCCACAATCAGTTTTTTCATCACATCACCTGCCAAAAAAGAGATTAACCCTCATTATATATCTCAAGGTTCTCAATGTCGGTATGATCACGCAACTTTAATTCATCATCCTTACGCAGGTTTTCCACATAATCGAGATAATCCTGGTCTATATCTTTTGTGACATAGATACCGTCAAACACCGATGCCTCAAGGACACGGATATCCGGGTTCTCTTCGCGGACAGCCGCCACAAGGTCTTCCAGATCCTGGAAAATCAGCGCATCCGCACCAATCAGTTTGCGGATCTCTTCCGTTTCACGACCATGCGCAATTAACTCGTTGGCGTTAGGCATATCGATACCGTAGACATTCGGGAAGCGCACTTCCGGTGCCGCAGAAGCAAAATAGACCTTCTTCGCACCTGCTTCACGGGCTAACTCCACAATCTGCTCTGATGTGGTGCCGCGTACAATTGAGTCATCCACCAGCAGGACGTTTTTACCACGGAACTCTGTCCGGTTGGCATTGAGCTTACGGCGTACCGATTTTTTCCGCTCCTGCTGACCCGGCATGATAAATGTCCGCCCCACATAGCGGTTTTTCACAAACCCCTGACGGTACGGTTTTTTCAGGATATGGGCGATTTCCAGCGCGCTGTCGATGGAGGTTTCAGGGATGGGGATCACCACGTCAATATCAAGGTCATCCCACTCGCGGGCGATTTTTTCCCCGAGTTTCTGCCCCATGCGCAGGCGGGCGTTATAGACGGACACTTTATCAATAACGGAATCCGGACGGGCAAAATAAACAAATTCAAACAGGCACGGCGTCAGTGACGGATTTGCCGCACACTGGCGGGTATAGAGCTGCCCGGTTTCTGTGATATACACGGCTTCACCCGGCGCCACATCGCGCAGGAATTCAAAACCGAGGGTATCAAGCGCGACACTCTCAGAGGCAACCATATACTCTTCGCGCCCGTCACTCAGCGCGCGTTTTCCGAGTACCAGCGGGCGTATTCCGTTAGGGTCACGGAAAGCCAGAAGTCCATGCCCGATAATCAGCGCAACACAGGCGTAAGCACCACGGATTTTGCTGTGCATGGCACCAACAGCGGCAAAAATGTTATCCGGCTCTAACGGATGCCCGTCAAAGCGATCCAGTTCATACGCCAGTACATTGAGCAGGATTTCAGAGTCTGAGGTGGTATTCACATGACGGCGGGCAGTTTCAAATAACTGACGTTTCAGCGTGTGTGCGTTAGTCAGATTCCCGTTATGCGCCAGGGTGATGCCGAAAGGCGAGTTTACATAGAAAGGCTGCGCTTCTGATGCGCTGGAGCTGCCGGCTGTCGGGTAGCGGACATGCCCTATCCCGAGTGTTCCCTGTAAACGCAGCATGTGGCGGGTTTCGAAAACATCTTTCACCAGTCCGTTGGCTTTACGGAGCCGGAAACCATTGTTACTGTCAATGGTTGCGATACCGGCTGCGTCCTGACCACGGTGCTGTAACACCGTGAGCGCATCATAGATTGATTGATTGACCTGTGTAAAACCAACGATCCCAACAATACCACACATGTAGTTTTTCCTCATCAGCCGGGCGGAGAAGGAAAGTTCTCCGGCAGGAAACTGGACGCATTCTGAAGGTAGTCAAAGAACCACCTGATAACATGACTGAATTGGGGAATGAGTTGTGACTGCTGCCAGTCGCTGCTCTGACTCATCTGCGTGAAGCTGTCGAGGAAGAATAATATTGCCGCCACGATCAGCACCCCGCGCAGAGCACCAAAACAGACCCCGAGAACACGATCTGTGCCTGATAAGCCTGTCGTGCGGACCAGTGAACCAATAACATGGTTAATCACCGAGCCGACAATAAGTGTCGCGACAAACAAAATCGCAATCGCGATACCGTTGCGGACCAGCGGGTCATCAAAACGCGTGAAATAGTCCGCCAGCAACGGGAAAAACTCGCTGGCCACATAAAACGCGCAGACCCAGGTCACTAACGATAAGGCTTCACGAACGAAACCACGAACCAGGCTGACTAATGCCGAGAATGCAATAACTGCAATAATTGCGTAATCAATCCAAACCATATCACTATCCAAATTGATGGCCCAGCATCAGTGACGGGCGCATTCTAACAGAAAACGAAAACGTTTGCGTAACGGATTTTTGCACTATCAGAAAATAAATTGCGGCGAAATAAAAAATTATAATCGCCGCAAAGAGTTAACTGTTTTTATTAACGGATACCGCTAATCCATTAAATTTACTAAGGTTTATATGCCCTGACCTCGCCATTGAGTTCACTGAGTTGTTTCAGTTCACCTAATGAGGACTCTAACTGTGCTTTGGATGCCGACGGTCCGACCATAATCAGGGTAACTTTCCCGCGCGGTACAGTATATACCTGATAACCCGACAGCCGCAGTGTGGCGACAATCTCTTCCACCCGGCGGGCATTGGATAATGCACCGAGCTGAACCACCCAGGCCTGTCCCTGCGGTGTTTTTTCCGGCTTAGGTTCAGGTTTTGGTTCAGGTTTTGGTTCAGGTTTTGGTTCAGGTTTTGGTTCAGGTTTTGGTTCCGGTTTAGGCTCAGGTTTTGGCTGAGGCTGTGGTTCCGGTGGTTTTTCCTGCACCACAACCGGCGGCAGGGGCTCAACGCCCGGCGGAACATTCGACGTGGTACCGGAGCTTGTCACATCAGCCGGTGTACTGCTGCCGGTCTGTGCCGCTTCCGTTATCATTGCACTCGATGCGCCTTCCGACGGCATTGACGGCATGGTCTGATTAATCGGGTTTACCGCATCAATCTCATCCTGCTCACCCTCTTTCGGGATAAGCGGGATGGAGGCGAACTGGTCTTCGTTATATTTCTTATCGCCATCCAGCAGCACCGGCAGGACAATCACGCCCACCGCAACCAGGATAATCGTTCCGACTAAGCGATTCTGAAATTTACTGGCCACCCGCACCTTCCTCTGATGATAAAACGTCCATAACATGCGCGACAGTATGGAATGATCCGCACACAACAATGATGTCACCGGCATCCGCATCCAGGCACGCCTGTGCCCATGCGCTTTCCACATCAGCAAACAATTGTGCGCCCGGAATATGCTCAGCAAGCTGTTCTGCCGGTGCGCCGCGTAACTCTGTCAGCGGGGCAAAATACCAGTCTGTCACCTGCTCACTCAGCACCGCCAGGGTGCCTTTAATATCTTTATCTCCCAGCATCCCCACCACCGCACGGACACGCGAGTCTGCGGTGCGTGGTAATTGTGCCAGTTTTGAAACCAGATATCCTGCCGCATGCGGATTGTGCGCCACATCCAGCACCGTCAGCGGGTGCTGCGACACAATCTGGAAGCGCCCGGGCAGTTGTGCCTGACGCAGACCGGCATCAATCGCTTCACGATTAATTGCCCGCCCGGTTTTATCTTTCACCAGACGCAGGTTATGAATAACCGCCAGTGCGGTTGCGGCATTTGCCAGAGGGACATTCGGCAACGGCAGATTTGTCAGGGTTTCATCCTCACACTGCCATGTCCAGTGGTCGCCCTGTTCTTTATACGACCAGTCATCCACACGGCAGAACAGTGATGTTTCCAGCTTGTTTGCCACATCGGCAATAGTGTACGGTGCATCAGGCTCGCCAATCACCGCCACACAGTGCGGACGAAAAATACCGGCTTTTTCACGGGCGATATGTTCACGGTCAGCACCCAGCCAGTCGGTATGATCCAGCGCGATACTGGTGATCGCGGTAATATGCGAATCCACAATATTGGTGGCATCCAGACGCCCGCCAAGACCGACTTCGAGGATAACGACATCAAGATTGGCTTCGCGGAATAACTGCAATGCCGCCAGCGTGCCCGCTTCAAAATAGGTCAGCGTGATATCGCCGCGCTGCGCGTCAATATCAGCGAAAACACGGCAGAAATCAGCTTCAGAAGGGTTTTCCCCCTGAATACGGACGCGTTCAGTGTAATTGATCAGATGCGGGGAACTGTACACCCCGACCCGCAACCCGGCCGCGAGAAAGACAGACTCAAGCGTATGGCAGGTGGTGCCTTTGCCGTTGGTTCCGGAGACGGTAATAACTTTCGGGGCGGGATAGCGCAGATTCATGATATCTGCCACCGCACCGACGCGTTCCAGTCCCATATCAATAACCTGCGAATGCAGGTCACCCAGATAAGAAAGCCACGCCATCAATGATGACGCGGCTGTCAGTTTCTCTTGCTTATCAGACATCGCGTTTTTTGACATCTCGTTTTTTAACGTCAGCTGTTGTTTCAGAAAATAAAACAGTATCAGGTTCGTCTGCGGTCAGGATCTCAATTTCACCCTCTTCACAGGGGAACTGATAGTTTGTCAGTTTTGACAAAATTTCAGCAATGGTATCGCGCATGTCCGGACGACGGACAATCATATCAATCGCGCCTTTTTCCAGCAGAAATTCGCTGCGCTGGAATCCCGGTGGTAATTTCTCACGCACTGTCTGCTCAATAACACGCGGACCGGCAAAGCCAATCAGGGCTTTCGGTTCACCGATATTGATATCACCCAGCATCGCCAGACTGGCGGAAACGCCACCCATGGTCGGGTCTGTCAGAACTGAGATATACGCAAGGCCGCGTTCCTGCAATTTCGCCAGTGCCGCACTGGTTTTCGCCATCTGCATCAGTGACATCAGTGCTTCCTGCATACGGGCACCGCCGCTCGCGGAGAAACAGACCAGCGGGCAGTTATCTTCAAGCGCCTGTTCAACTGCACGGACAAAGCGTGCACCGACAACAGAAGACATAGAGCCGCCGATAAACGCAAACTCAAATGCAGTTGCCACGATCGGCATGGTTTTCAGTGTCCCTTTCATCACAATCAGCGCTTCTTTTTCGCCGGTGGTTTTTTGCGCGGACACTAAACGATCTTTATATTTTTTGGAATCACGGAATTTCAGAATATCTTTCGGTTCAAGATCCGTTCCGAGTTCCGTTGTGCTGCCTTCATCCAGGAACGTTTCCAGGCGATTGCGTGCCGAAATCCGCATGTGATGATCACACTTAGGGCACACCCCGAGATTGCGCTCTACTTCCTGCCGGTAGAGCACCTGACCACAACTGTCACATTTAGTCCAGACACCTTCAGGAATGCTCGCCTTACGGTTCTGGTTAATTGGGGTCTTATTCAGAATTTTTTCAATCCAGCTCATTAATGACCTTTCCGTCTGAAATCTGGCTCAGCCAGTGTAATTATTGTTTGCCATTAAACCACATTGCTTACGCACTGTGGATAAAAAAGTGCTCAGACCACTCAGGCATCATCACGTTTCTGTGCTTTTTTCGCCGCCCGGCGGTGACGCCAGACCTCGATGATACCGGGTAATATGGAGATAAAAATAATCGCCACGATGAGTAATTTCAAGTTCTTCTGCACAATCTCGGTTTCCCCGAAGATATAACCGGCATACGCAAATAAAACAACCCACACCACCGCACCAATCACGTTAAACATAGCAAAGTGGCGATATGACATTTTACTCATTCCTGCAACAAACGGGGCAAATGTCCGCACGATCGGTACAAATCGCGCAAGAACGATAGCTTTACCGCCATGCGTCTCAAAGAAAGCATGGGTTTTGTTCAGGTAACTGCGGCGGAAAATTTTCGAGTCCGGATTGCGGAACAACCGTTCACCGAAAAAGTGCCCGATGGTGTAATTCACCGCATCACCAATAATAGCCGCGGTGATCATCAGCAGCACCATGATATGGATATTGAGGTCGTTTGACGGCAGTGCCGCCAGTGTTCCCGCCACAAATAACAGCGAATCGCCCGGCAGAAACGGCGTGACCACAAGACCGGTTTCACAGAACAGGATAAGGAATAAAATAGCATAGACCCAGATCCCGTACTGCGCCACCAGCTCCTGCATGTGCAAATCAATATTCAGAATAAAATCAATTAAGAACTTTGCAATATCCACAATGTGGTTAAAAAATTCCATCATTTTCCCCGTTCGTTATCACCCGGTGATACAAACCTAAAATTAATCAGCTAAAAACAGCGGTCCCATAACCGGTGACGGCAATTCAAATTCCGCAGGATAGTCAACACGGACCAGATACAACCCGTTCGCCGGCGCTGTTGCTGCGGCTTTGGCGCGATCTTTGAGCGCCAGCAGTTCTGATACACGGGTAATGTCCTGATTGCCCCGGCCGATCTCCAGCAGGGTGCCGACAATATTGCGCACCATGTGATGCAAAAACGCATTGGCTTTAATATCCACAATCACATACTGCCCCACGCGGGAGACATTCGCATGGATCATCGTACGCCACGGACTTTTTGACTGGCACTGCACTGCGCGGAAGGAAGTGAAATCATGCTCCCCCAGCAGGCTCTGTGCCGCCGCATGCATCCGGGTTTCATCCAGCGGATAATGAATGTGTGTAATGCCGTTTCCGAGGACAGCCGGACGACAGCGGTGATTATATATAATATACCGGTAGCGCCGCGCCGTTGCACTGAAACGGGCATGGAAGTGCTCCGGTACCGTTTTTACCCAGCGCACTGCAATGTCTGACGGTAAATGGGTATTAACACCCATTGTCCAGGCGGCATCGTTACGCACAGATGTGGTATGAAAATGCACCACCTGACCGGTGGAATGCACCGCGGTATCCGTCCTGCCCGCACAAATTACGGCGATCGGTTCATTTGCTATCTTTGATATTGCCTGCTCCAGCCGCACCTGAACACTGACTACGTCTATTTGCCGCTGCCAGCCGAAATACCGGCTGCCGTCATATTCAATGCCCAGCGCAATGGTCATTTTTACCGCGTCCGGCGGTGAAATTGCGTCAGTCATCAGTAAAACTGCTCCTGCATGAGACACTCGGCAATTTCAATTGCCATCAGTGCGCCACCGAACTGCACGTTATCCGCAACAGACCAGAAATGCAGAATTTCCGGGATACCATAATCATTACGCAGGCAACCGATATTCAGGAAATGATTACCGGAAGCATCTGTTACCTGAGTAGGATAATCCTGCTCATCCGATAACTGAATATCTCCCGCGCGCTCCAATTCGTCCCGCGCTTCATCACTGCCGAGCGGGCGCAATGTTTCCAGCTGAACCACCTGCCCGTTGCCGTAGAACACCGGCGACTGCACACAGGTCACGCTGATTGGCAGCCCTGCATCCTGTAATACTTTGCGGGTTTCTTCCACAATGCGGCGCTCTTCTGCCACACTGCCCTGTTCATCTGTCAGTAACGGCAGCATATTAAATGCAAGCTGTTTGCCGAAACGTCCGCCTTCCGGCGGAATACCGTTAAGTAATTTCGCACTTTCCCCGGCCAGTTCCTGCACCGCACTTTTACCAAAGCGGGAAACAGATAATAAGTTAGTCAGATTAATGCGCGACAGTCCGGCGCTCGCCACCAGCGGACGGATAGCGGTAAGCAGCTGACTGACACTGCTGTCTGCCAGCGCAATCAGATTGCGGTTACGGTATTCGCTTAATGCCTGCGGGTTCACCGACGGCACCACTAACGGCACATCCGGTTCCAGCGCAAACAGACCGCTGCTGTCTATCACAATACAGCCGTTGTCAGTCGCCGCTTCATAATATGCAGTGGTTGCATCCTGTCCCGCCACAAAGAACGCCAGTTGCACCTGTGACCAGTCAAAATCACGGGCATCGGTCACCAGATAACTTTTGCTGTTCATGCGGACAGTTTCGCCCGCACTGCGCTCACCGGCTAATAAGAAAAGCTCACCGACAGGAAATTCACGCTCTTCCAGCAGAGTAACAAGGGCGCTGCCGACAGCACCGGTCGCACCTAATACAGCAATATTCCAGCCTTCTGACATAGTCGTCTCCAAAACAAATACTGCACGGCGAAGCCGCCGTACAGTCAAAAATTAATGATATATATTCTTAATAATCAGTAAATTATCCGCAGTATTGCGCGGTAAAACCAAGGCCGGATAACAGTGCGGCGCTCTGTGCATCATCACAGATAATCGTCAGTGATGACCATTCGCGACGATCCGGATAGAATTTACGCAGTTTATCAAACTCACCCTCAATGGTGGCAACTGCGCGCAATGGTGCATCATCACGGCGTACATCATAAACCAGATGCATTAAACGTTTGAGAATACTTTGCGTTACTTTACCTGAGAGCGTTATGGAGCCGAATTCCGGCGCAGGTAACAGCTCTGTCAGTGATACTTTTTGCGGCTGCCCGATAAACGCAGACCAGGCTTCAAACACCTGAGTCGTACCGCGCGCTTTGCCCTCAAGGGTATAACCGGCAATGTGCGGCGTGCCGATATCAACCAGGGAGAGCAGTTCAGCAGACAGTGCCGGTTCCGGCTCCCAGACATCCAGGATGACACTCAGCGGTTTACCGCCTGCAAGCACTGCCAGCAATGCGCTGTTATCCACTACCGGACCACGGCTGGCATTGATCAGAATACCGTTATCTTTCATCGCCTTCAGGCGGGCTTCGTTCATCAGGTGCAATGTAGTGTAATCACCTGATTTATTCAGCGGGGTATGGAATGTGAGAATATCCGCCTGTGCCACCAGAGTGTCGATATCATAAAACTCACCGGCATCGCCGTTATCCGCACGCGGTGGGTCACATAACAATGTTTTAATCCCGAGCACTTCCAGACGTTTTGCCAGGCGACCGCCGACATTTCCGGCGCCGACAATCCCGACGGTTTTATCCGTCAGCTGAAAACCATCACGCTCCGCCAGCAGCATCAGTGCAGAAAAAACATACTCAACTACCGCAATCGCATTACAGCCGGGAGCTGAAGAAAATCCAATATTGTTTTGCTCCAGCCAGGCTTTATCCACATGGTCAAAACCGGCAGTCGCCGTGCCGACAAATTTTACCGGCGAGTTTTGCAGCAATTCTGCATTGACCTTTGTGATTGAGCGAACCATCAGCGCATCGGCGTCATCCAGAGCACCATCCGGTAACGGACGTCCGGGTACTGCAATCACCTCTCCCAGACGGGAAAAAAGGGCGTCGGCGTAAGGCATATTTTCATCTGTAACGATTTTCACGGGCTTCACCTTTATACTGTCGGCGGCCGGCAAAACGTGTTCAGCACGGCGGCACAACCGAAATTAAAACGGATGGCCGCTATTTTGCCACTTCTGCGTGATAAAACCTACGCCCCGCGCACTGATTGTTGCTAAAGAGAGCAATTAATCCTGCAACACTCACTGGTGGCGAAAACGTTCCGGTGTGACCCCGGCTAATTGAGAGAACATGGCAATAAAAGCCGAAGAGGAACTGTAACCGACATCCAGCGCCACATTCTGCACGCTCCGCCCTTCCTGCAACAGTGCAACCGCCCGCAGAAAACGCAGACGCTGGCGCCATTCACTGAATGACATGCCCAGTTTCTGCTGACAGCGCCGGGATAAGGTGCGCTCAGAGGTAAAGCTGCGCACCGCCCATTGTGCCAGAGAGGAATTATCCGCAGGATCACGCTCCAGCGCACTGAGAACCGGCGCAAGCAGCTTATCATCCGTACCCGGCAGATAAGTCGGCTGACAGCGGGAGATCATCAGCTGATCTGTCAGTACCTGCGCCAGGCGCTTGTCTTCATCAGTTTGCGGCTCGCGGATTGCCCGTCTGAAAAAATCCTGCATTACAGCACTGAATACCGGCGTCATTTCTATCACGCACGCAGTATCCGGCAGTACCGGCACCCATTGCGGGGAGATATCGATAATTTTAAATGAAACACAACTTTTATTATAACTGGCATGCTCCGTCCCCTGCGGGATCCAGATACAGAACCCGGTCGGTGCCAGATAGCGCGGCCCTTCAACAACCACCTCCATCACTCCTCCGGTGACATACAGCAGTTGCCCGAAAGGATGACGGTGGGTTTCAAATTCAGTATCCGCAAAAAAAAGTTCATTACGGAAGATTAATGTTACGGGATCTTTCAGCCCCAATGAGGCAACATCCGACTTACGGCTCATCTTGTCAGATTCTCTCTATAAATTGGCGGGATATCGTTATATATAATAATTAAGACAGATTACACTAACGCACCTGCCTGATAAATAAAATGAGTTTACTGATGAAAAACCTGCTTTTCCCCCTGGGGGCTGTATTAATCTGGTCCGTCAATGCGGTGGTGAATAAACTCGCCGCAGGCGCAATTGCCCCGGGAGCCATCTCCTTTTACCGCTGGGCGCTGGCACTGGCGCTGATGACGCCCTTCCTGCTAATCCCTGTCTGGCGACAGCGTGCAGTAGTGAAACAGCACGCATGGAAATTATTTATCCTCGGATTTCTGGGAATGGGGCTCTATCAGAGTCTTGCCTATTACGCCGCGTATACGGTCAGCGCCACCTTTATGGGAATTATTACATCACTTATCCCGCTGCTGACGGTAATTTTAAGCATTCCGGTACTGCGTATCGCACCGACAGTCGGTATTGTACTCGGGACAATCCTTTCCCTGAGCGGTCTGACCTGGCTTATCAGTAAAGGGAACCCGGCGGTTCTTCTGACGCAGGGGCTGGGACAGGGTGAAATGCTGATGTTTATCGCGGGGCTGGCGTATGCCTTTTATGGTGTACTGACCAAGCGCTGGGCAATTCCGCTTTCCAGTATTCATTCACTGTATATGCAGATTGTGTTTGGTGTGATCCTGCTTATCCCGGTTTTCCTGAGTGCCGGTAATGTGTCACTGACGTCTGATAATATCGGGCTGGTGCTGTATGCAGGGATTGCCGCCTCGATTTTTGCACCGCTGTTGTGGATCCTCGGTGTGACCCGGTTAGGGGCAAATGCAGCATCCATATTTATGAACCTGGCACCGATATTGACGGCAATTATCGCAGCCGTCTTCCTGAAAGAAGAACTGCACAGTTATCATATTATCGGCGGCGGCGTGGTACTGATTGGCGTGATCCTCGCCCAGCGCCTGCGCACACCACTGACACAGGTTTTGCGCCGCAAGACTAAAAAAACGGCCTCTGTAAATACCACTCTGTAAGCACAAGCGCGTCTGCCCGGGACGCGCCTGTTTTTTTTATTTTTTTTACGTTTCGGTCACAAAGTAACAAATCAGTAACGATATTGATTCCTATTATCATTTGATACTGTGTTAACATACCCGCCAATCAGGAGCGCAGGATCATATTTAATGACTAAAAAATATTATATTCAAAATATGTGTTGGGGATGGTTTTATGCATGTATGTTTTTTTATTTTTGTTGGAATGATAACTTTAAATATAGAGAGTCTTTTTTATTTATAAGTATTTTGGGTATTTTTTTGTATCCTGTAGCTAAATGGGCCGTTGAATATTTTTTTTTTAAAATTTACCACCCGCGAATTTTGGAATAGTGGTTTTTTCATGGATACTCCCGGAAAAATGGGCTTACTGGCAATGTATGGTTGCTCTGTATTTTTATTATCAATCCCAGTAGTAACAGTCGTTATTATTGCCTTGGTTACAAAAAGGCTGCTAACAAAATAAGCAGCCTTTAATTTTTTATGCCTTAAATCCCCCAAAACTGATTCGCATTTTCTACCAATTCATCATTAATCAATGCCCCGGCACCAGCCATTATCAATCCATAGCCAAGAAGTCCGACGGGATTTCCTAAAAGTACGCTGAATACAAATGCGACCACTATAGTAGCCGCATTTCCGGCTGCTATTACTTCAGTCTTGACAAAGAATGGGCGCCAATTATCTGTTTTTACGGCTTTTATTAATTCACCTATCCAATCAAAAGCATTGATAGTGTGACCCAAAACGCCCATTCCCCGGCTAAATTGCTTAAAATTATTTCCGATATCAGCTAATTGGATTGATTCTAATGCTGTTGCAATCGCCTTACGGTCTTGGGCGTTGATTTTTTTTATTGATATTAGCTTTGTGTTTTTCATAAGCCTTTAATGCATCATCCGCATTGCGGATTTTCTTCCCTTTAGCCTGATCCGCCAGCGCCTTAGCCAGCTGCTCTGCTTTTTCACCATGCACTTTAAATATTTCTTTGTAAAAATCAGCAGTAAACTTCACAGCGGTTTTAACCTGACTAAATTCATCTTCTGCTTTTTTTGCGTCGTTTTCAGCAGTTTTTATCGTCTGCGCCTGAGAATCAATTTCTCTTGTTATCGCTTTTCCTTTTTCCCATTCTTTTTTTATTTCACCTTGTGTTTTATCCTGCATTCTTCTGTTTAATTCACTGTTATAAAACCAGGATTCATCACTTAATCTTTTCCGTTCTGTATCAGATGTTCTTTTTCTTGCCTCATTCAGCAAGTTGATTATTCGCTCTTTCTGTAACTGCAATTTTTTTTATAATTAATGTTAATGTCGCATTTTCTAAAACATCGTTTGTATTTTCATTTTGTTCCTTTGTTTTATTTATATTGCTTATTATCTCAGTAATATCCTTTCTTATTTCTGCTTCCAGTTTTGTTAAGTAATCTAATTTTTTTGCTGAGTCATCCCGGCGTTCCTTTCTGATGTCTTCATCCACCGGATGCATCCAGCCGTCATCTGCATCATCCCACACAGGGTTCGGAGATGTATTTATATCTGCAAGATCCCTATCCCAGGTATGAGTGTACTGGCCGGGTTCTGTCGGGCTATCGCCGACCCATCCGGTAACAACCATAGTATCACCATTATCTGTTGCTTTCTGCCAACCTTCGCCTTTCCAGTGATAACCCATGGAGGCCATTACATCTCTTTCAAACGGTGTGGTGTCTTCATATCGGTAAGCCATAACCTATTCCTTTTATCCAAATAAATAACGGACAAAAATCAGCTCTTGCCCGGGTTTTGCACTGTAATCCCGGAGAATTTTGTTATCAAAACTAAAATTGAGCAGGTTTGTATCACATTGGATAAAGCATAAAGACTGATTTGAGTGGTGTTATTGCCACAGCGCTGGCGGAATATAATAAAACGGGGAAATTGACAACAAAAGCCGCCGGAGAGGCGGTTATATACCCTTATTCATTCAAACCGCAGGTTCGTTGGCTGCATCTTGAATGACGTTGGGTATAGTAATAAAAGCAGGAACCGGCGGTCAGAAAGATTTCAGAACCGCACGGATATTACTGTTCAGCGCAGTCCGCGCGAATGGGTTTTAGCCGACCAGCTGTAGGTTTCATCCCCGCCGCCGGGTTTGATTTTTTCTTTACGTTTCTGTGCTCTGACTTTTGCGGCTGCGGCTTCTACTTCTTTTGAGATCTCAGTGATAATCTGATCTTTAATTTTATTCAGTTCCCCGTTAGTCAACGGGCGCCCCAGCATTTTTTGTTCCTGACCCAACCGGGTTCTCACCCGCATTTGTTGTGCGTCAGTCATTTCTCCGAGCGTCAGTTTTTTCATTCAGAACCTCTGTAGCAGCGTGATAACAATCTATACCCTGACAGAGTTTACCCCAAAAGAGAATGCCCCGGTGAATAAACCGGGGCATTTTTTAATTATCGGGGGTAAATATCCAACGTCATTCAGGTTGCAGCCAACGAACCTGCGGTTTGAATAAATAAGGGTATAGATTAGCCCTGATATTTACGCATGACTAAGGTTGCGTTCGTTCCGCCGAAACCAAAACTGTTCGACATAACGGTAGTCAGCTTGCGCTCAGTCGGTTTGGTGATGATATCCATCCCCACCGCTTTCTCATCAAGATTTTCCACGTTAATGCTCGGCGCGATAAAACCATGCTCCAGCATCAGCAGGCTGTAAATCGCTTCATGAACACCCGCGGCACCCAGAGAGTGACCGGTCATCGCTTTGGTCGCTGACAGTGCCGGGGTATGATCACCGAACACTTCATGAATCGCTTCCAGCTCTTTGGTATCACCTACCGGCGTTGATGTGCCGTGTGTATTGATGTAGTCAATCGGTGCATCCAAGCCCTGCATCGCCATCTGCATACAACGGGCAGCGCCTTCACCTGATGGTGCAACCATGTCCGCGCCATCCGATGTTGCGCCGTAACCGACAACCTCACCATAAATGTGTGCGCCGCGTGCCAGAGCATGTTCCAGCTCTTCCACCACGACCATACCACCGCCACCGGCGATAACGAAACCATCGCGATCCTGGTCGTAAGTACGGGACGCTTTTTCCGGCGTCTCGTTGTATTTGGTTGACAGTGCGCCCATTGCGTCAAATTCGCAGCTCATTTCCCAGCACAGTTCTTCACCGCCGCCGGCAAACACCACATCCTGTTTACCCAGCTGGATAAGCTCTACCGCGTGACCAATACAGTGCGCGGAGGTTGAACAGGCGGAGCTGATAGAGTAGTTAACACCTTTAACTTTAAACGGTGTTGCAAGGTTTGCAGACACACCGGATGCCATGGCGCGCGGCACCATATAAGGTCCGACACCACGCAGCCCTTTGGCGCGCATACCGTCAGAACCGGCAACCTGATTGCGCGGAGAACCGCCGCCGGAACCGGCAACAACCCCGGTACGGATACTGCCTACCTGCTCAGGGGTCAGACCGGCGTCCGCAATAGCCTGCTCCATGGAAAGATAGGCGTAAACAGACGCATCACTCATGAAACGGGCAGGTTTACGATCAATGAGACCGGCAGTATCCAGTTTGACGTTACCCCAGACATGGCTGCGCATTCCCATTTCTTTAAACTCTTCTGAGAACGTGATCCCGGAACGACCTTCTCTCAAAGAAGCCAGTACTTCTTCCTGGTTATTACCAATACTTGAAATAATCCCCAGACCAGTGATTACTGCACGCTTCATTCATTACCTCTGTCATTTATGTATTACGGGATTTTAGCGATACTTTAGCTTACACCTGTACGCTGAACAAGTCCGATCAGATGTTTTTTTCGCATCTTTACATACTGAACCTGCCCTGTGTCACATCCGGCATAGCGACCCCGCGTAAAGCAGAGTAAAATCAGGGAAAGTGAACAAAAAACACAGGCTGGAATGTGAAAAAAAAACGTAATTGAAACGGCTCATTTAACCCTGAACGAACAGGGTACACCTGTTTCGCAACATTTTGATGACGTCTATTTTTCAAACGAGGGTGAACAGGCGGAAACCCGTTATGTGTTCCTCAGCGGCAACGATTTTCCTGCACGGTTCAGCCGGATTACCACACAAACCTGTACCGTGGCAGAAACCGGGTTCGGTACCGGACTGAATTTTCTGACCCTCTGCCGGAGCTTTCGTAATTTCCGTAACACACACCCGGACAGCCCGCTGCAACGGTTGCATTTTATCAGTTTTGAAAAATACCCGCTGACGCCTGACGATTTACAGACCGCACATGACCGCTGGCCGGAATTCGCAGATTTCTCCTTACAACTGTACGCTCAATGGCCGCACGCGGCTCCCGGTTGTCACCGGATTTTTTTAGATAACGGTGAAATTACGCTTGATTTATGGCTGGGTGATATCAGCACACTGCTGCCGTCTCTCACCCATGCGCTGGATAACAAAATCGATGCCTGGTTTCTGGATGGCTTTGCACCATCAAAAAATCCGGATATGTGGCAGCAGACACTGTTTGAGCTGATCGCCCGGTTTACCCGTCAGGGCGGTACATTTGCCACCTTTACCGCCGCAGGCTTTGTCCGCCGTGGTTTACAACAGGCGGGGTTTGATGTTGAGCGCAGGACAGGCTTCGCACACAAACGCGAATGTCTTGCCGGTATCAATACCCGCGCACCCGCCACCTCTCTCACTCCCTGGCACGATCGCCACCCCGCTGCTGCCCGCAGGCGCATTGCGGTTATCGGCGGCGGAATAGCCGGTGTACTCAGCGCCCTCGCGCTGCTGCAAAGAGGTGCAGAGGTTTCGTTATATTGCGCTGATGACTCATTAGCCACCAATGCATCCGGCAACCGGCAGGGCGCGCTTTATCCTCTGCTGACCGGTCTGGACGATCCTCTTGAACGTTTCTTCACCGTCGCCTTTACGTTTGCACGGCGCGCCTATGATTCACTGTCTGCTCAGGGCGTAAAATACAGCCATGACTGGTGCGGTGTTATCCAACTGATGTATAACGAAAAAAACAGAAAAAAAATTAATGCCATTGCGGCTGTTCCCCGCCCTGAAACGCTGTTTAAGACACTGTCACGCCAACAACTCAGTGAACTGGCAGGTCAGGATGTGAATTCCGGTGGCCTATATTATCCTGCCGGCGGCTGGCTCTGCCCGCAGGAATTAGTCCGTGGTGCCGCCGCACTTGCACAAAAAAAAGGTCTGCATCTGTATCTGAACCATAATGCAGAGCGTCTGGAGCCGACCGCACAGGGCTGGCAGATCCGTTTTGCAGATAACACCACCGCACAGTCAGATGTGGTTGTGCTGGCAAATGGTCACCACATCACACAATATCCGCAGACCGCCGCACTGCCGGTAACCCCGGTACGTGGTCAGGTGAGCCATGTGCCGACTACTCCGGAAATTACCAAACTGAAAGCCGTGCTGTGTTATGAAGGTTATCTGACCCCGGTGAACCCGGCAGACGGGCAACACAGTCTCGGTGCCAGTCACCAGCGCAATGACATAACAACCGCATACAGTGAAGAAGAACAGATTGCCAATAAAGAGCGTCTGCGCACTTCCCTGCCGGATGTGAACTGGTCTGATGAAGTGGATGTCAGCGGAAAAGAAGCACATACAGGCATCCGCTGCACAGTGCGCGATCATCTTCCTGTTGTCGGTAACGTGCCGGACTTTGCACAACTCACGGTGCAATATGCAAAACTCGAAAGAATGAAGCACAGGCCGGACTCCGTCAGCAGCGCTGCGGATGTCCCGCAATTGTTTATCATCGGGGCGCTGGGGTCGCGGGGATTATGTACCGCACCCCTGGCAGCTGAATTGCTCGCGGCACAGATTTTTGATGAAGCCCTGCCGCTGGATGATGAAACACTGGCAGAATTGCACCCGAACCGCTTTCATATCCGTAAATTGCTCAAAGGTGCACTGTAACAGAAAAACAGATTCTGAGTTGATAACCGAGAAGGCAATGTAAATATCTGTTTTTCTGGTTATCATCACAGTATTGATTATTTTTTCTGCTGAAAAACTGGTTTTTAACGCAGCTAACCGGTTGATCAACGCCACAAATCATACCTGTTTTGTGTTCTGCACCACAAAAAACAGCTCATTTCCCGGGCAATCCGCACATCCTTTTGCTCAATGATCAATTTACAGAAAACTTAATATTCCCTTACGCTTCATCCGGAAATAATAACCGGAGAATAATATGAAGAATAAAATAGTTGTTGCCTTTACATTCTCACTGATCTGTATCAGTTCAGCCTTTGCAAAAAATAATCCTGTCCCGGAGAATATCCGCTATGACACTATTGTTGAGCAGGCATATCAGAAATTTAAAACGGAAAAAACCGGTACTGTCGCTGATTATATTCCGGCGCTGGCAAAATACAGCCCGGATAATTACGCCATCGTTATCGCCACTGTCGACGGGAAAATCTACAGTGCGGGTGATAAAGATGCACTTTTTCCACTCGAATCCCTGTCTAAAATATTCACACTCGCCCTCGTATTAAATCAGCAGGGACCACAGATGGTACTGACTAAATTAGGCGCAAATGCCACGGGGCTGCCGTTTAATTCCGGACTGGCGATTGAATTGCGACCTGATCGTCCGCAAAATCCGCTGGTTAATGCAGGTGCTATCAGTGCGGTCAGTCTGATTAATGCGCAAAACCCGGATGACCGCTGGCAGCAGATTATGCAAAACATGGAAGCCTATGCCGATAATACCCTGGCGATAAATGATGAAGTCTATCGCTCGGAATCAGAAACTAATCAGCACAACCAGGCGCTGGCGCGGTTGATGCTTTCTTACGGCATGTTGTATGGTGACCCGGATGTGGCGGTTGATCTCTATACCCGCCAGTGCTCTGTCGATGCCACCACCGTTGATCTTGCTAAGATGGGCGCGGTATTTGCCAATCACGGAAAATCACCGTATAGCGGAAAACAGCTTCTGAGTGCTGAAAATACCGGAAAAGTGCTGGCAGAAATGGCAATAGCCGGGTTATATGACGGCTCAGGTGAATGGTTATATCAGGTCGGGATCCCGGCGAAAAGTGGTGTTGGCGGCGGCATTCTGGCTGTCGTTCCGGGAAAATATGCCGTAGCAGTGTATTCCCCGCCACTGGATAAAGCCGGTAACAGTGTCAGAGCACAGGCCGCGATTGGTTTTATTGCACAGGAAACCGGTGCTGATTTATATCAGTAATCTATAACGTAAAATGGGTCATCCACATTCCTGCCGATGACCCATGTATACCCTTATTCATTCAAACTGCACGTTCGTTGGCCGCGGTCAGCCAGCCGGGTCACATACTTATGCATGCTCCCAGTCTGTCTTCCCTTGCCGCCTGCCTGCATCTTGAATGACGTTGGGTATCGTATCTTCTTTATATTTTATTATTCGCGTAATGCGACTGTTCCGGACTATCAGGCATTCAGAGCAATGACTTTTTCAGTCTGTTTTTCCTCTGAACGGTACAGCGAATCTAATTCCCGTTTGGCATTGAAAATAATTAAGCCGCTGAATAAAATCATGCCGATTGAAGGGACTGCTCTTTCAATTACACTCATTCCGTCAATTTTAAACCAGAAAGAAAATAACAGTGCCAGCAGAACTACGGCAGCAACCGCTATCTTCGTGTAAATAGTCACAGCCTGTTGTGCTGTATTTTTCGGTTGTAATTCAAACATAATTTAATACCTGTTTTTGTGGGGACAGGCTCATTCTGACAGAATAAATGTTAATGACAAGTTAATATTTAATGATATTTTATCAAGACCGCGCAAAGTTGTTGACTTTTTTTGCAACAAAAAAAGACGTCAATCTCAGAAATATACGTATCCGGATCACAAAAAAATAAGCCAAAAAAAAAGAGTGCAAAGCACTCTTCAGATTGATGACATCTATAGTTTATTTATTTTCTGCGATCAGAAGAAACGATACACCATCGCGCAGCGGTCGCTGAGCTGTAACCCGTAATCTACCTCTTTTTGTAAAATGGCTTTCAATGCAGGTAACTGGGAGACATCACACAACTCAAAACCGAGACGCTCATAATACGGGCGGTTCCAGGCCACCTCACGGAACGTGGTCAGCGTCAGCGCTGAACAACCACGTGCCAGCGCCACATTCTTCACCCGCTCAATCAGTTGCCGTCCTAACCCCTGCCCCTGATGTGCGCCGGCGACAGAAAGTTCATCGATATGCAACCCGGCACCGAGATTAGATACAAGGATAAACCCGGCCGGATTATTTTCCCGGTCTGTCACCACCCAGGCATTACCATTCATGATAAATTTACCGAATGCCGATTCAGAGTGACCTTCACTCTGCGCCATCCATTCGTAGCCCGCAACACTACTGAACAGTTGTCCCGCAGAGGACTCCGCCGCAGACATTGCCGCAACATCAGCGGGACGGGCCTGACGGATAGTGTATTGTGTTATCTCTGTCATTTTTGCGCCTGTGCGTTTTTCAGCAAACGCTGCCAGGTTTCAAGTACCAGCACCTGATCCGGCGGTGTCAGTTCACCGGCTTTAATCGCCTGACGGATGCTCATCTCTACTTTATCGTGCAGCGCCTCAACAGTGTGCTCCCCGCTTTGTTCCAGTTCCGCTACCGCCAGGGTCAGATGCCCCTGTAAATAACCTCCTGCAAACAACTCATCATCAGTGGCATGTTCAACCATGTCATCAATCTGAGCGAGGATACGTGTTTCATAATCCGCAAGCATGTTTATTCCTTAGAGTTCAGTCGTCCGCAACATCAGTTTGTCAGGCAAACGGATCTTCCGGCCATGGAAATTGGTCCGCAGTCAGCGGTGGCGTATTGTAAAACGATTGCAGGGCATTAATAAACCGTGCGGCTCGTGGGGGTAATGAATTCTGTGAAAGATATTCCATCACCTGCCCGTGAACAATTCGCTTGAACTTGACGCGATCAGGCTCGAAATTGCCGTCAAGATTGTCACAGCTGACGTTAAACGGATAATCCGCCGCCTGACAAAACAGCCAGTCCAGCGCCTGCGGTTTTATTTCCACGACCTCAAATTCTGATTGTGTTTTTGCATCGCGCCCGTCCGGACAGTACCAATATCCGAAATCCACCTGTGTTCTGCGTTCCTTACCGGCAATGCACCAGTGGGAAATTTCATGAATTCCGCTGGCATAAAAACCGTGTGCAAACACTATCCGGTTATACGGCACGTCATCGTCAGCCGGCAGGTAGATAGGTTCCTCGTCGCCTTTAACCAGGCGGGTATTGAAATCAGCTGAAAACTCACCGTCAAAGACGTCAATTAATTGCTGAAAATGATGTTTACTCATTGATTATATGAACCACTAAAAATTAATGAAAAAGCTGAGACAGCCACGTACTGATAGTATCGCCGTGATTGTCATAAAGCAGTTTGATGCTCATCAGAAAAGAGACAGTTACCAGCATCGGACGGATCAGTTTTTGTCCGCGGCTCAATACCATACGCGCACCGAGACGCGCACCAATAAGCTGCCCGCCCAGCATAATAAAGCCCAGCAGCCAGATAACATGACCACTGAAAATAAAGAATGAGAGCGAACCGACATTTGACGCAAAATTAAGGACTTTGGCGTGCGCCGTGGCTTTTGCGAGGTTAAATCCCGCCAGTGTGACATATGCCAGCGCATAAAATGACCCGGCTCCGGGACCAAATACACCGTCATAAAAACCCAGTCCGACCCCTGCCGTACAGCCGAAGGCCAGCGGCATCAGGCGCTGTTTGCGATCTTCAGCACCAATTGCGGGCGTCAGCAGGAAATAGAGACCGATAGCAATAACCAACAGCGGCAATAACTGGCGCAGATATTCCGGATTAACAAACTGAACCAGCCCGGAGCCAATCACCGCACCAATCAGTGTCATGATTATCGGTATCCGCTGCCCGACGAGATCCACCGCCTTGCGGCGGATAAAGTAAAAACTGGCAGAAAATGAGCCGCCAACTGCCTGAAGTTTGTTGGTCGCCAGTGCCTGCACCGGCGGAATACCGACAGCCAGCAAAGCCGGTATGGTCAGTAACCCGCCGCCCCCGGCAATCGCATCAATAAACCCGGCTATCACTGCAACAAAAAACAGTAATACATAGATTTCAACCCCGAACTGAAACCATTCCATTTTATACCTGCCAATAAAAATCCCGGGTGAGTATCCGGGATAACAACATGTTATATCATGACCAGGCCGGTAACGGCGGGGTTACATCCGCACATTGTCCGCGATGACGCAAAAGGTGATCAAGCAGCACAATCGCTGTCATCGCTTCCGCAATCGGCACCGCACGTATCCCGACACAAGGGTCATGACGCCCTTTGGTGATCATAGTCACCTCTTCACCCTGCCGGTTCAGCGTATTACCGGGAACAGTAATCGATGATGTCGGTTTCAGGGCAATATGTGCGATGATTGGCTGGCCACTGCTGATGCCGCCGAGAATACCGCCTGCATGATTGCTGGTAAATCCGGACTGATAAATTTCATCCCGGTTTTCACTGCCTTTAAGGTTAACCACACCGAAACCATCTCCGATTTCGACACCTTTCACCGCATTGATACTCATCAGCGCATGCGCCAAATCTGCATCCAGGCGATCAAAGACCGGCTCACCAAGACCTGCGGGAACATGCTCTGCCACAACGGTCACTTTCGCCCCGACAGAATCCCCTTCTTTTTTCAGGCCGCGCAGTAATTCATCCAGCGCATCTAACTGACGTTCATCCGGACAGAAAAACGGGTTTTGCTCTGCCAGTGACCAGTCGCGGATATCACATTTAATATGCCCCATCTGAGTCAGGCAGCCACGGACAATCACACCGAATTTCTCATTCAGGTATTTTTTGGCAATCGCCCCTGCCGCCACACGCATTGCCGTTTCACGGGCTGATGAGCGTCCGCCGCCGCGATAGTCGCGAAAGCCATACTTTTGCTCATACGTGTAATCGGCGTGCCCGGGACGGAAAAGATCTTTGATTTCTCCGTAATCCTGCGAGCGCTGATCGGTATTTTCAATCAGCAGCCCGATACTGGTGCCGGTCGTCTTTCCTTCAAATACACCCGAAAGAATTCTGACCTGATCCGGCTCACGGCGCTGTGTGGTATAGCGCGAGGTTCCCGGACGGCGGCGATCGAGGTCAGTCTGTAAATCTGCCTCAGTCAGTGCCAGCCCCGGCGGAACGCCGTCAACAATGCAGCCCAGCGCAGGGCCATGTGATTCACCAAAGGTCGTTACGCGAAAAAGTTCTCCGATGCTGTTTCCGGCCATCCTGTTTTCCTGTCTCTGAATGTGTGCAAGTGAATGGTTTTAACCTATTTTTATGTGTCTATTCCTACATGAGGATTGTCTATTTGAAAAGCTTAAATGCATCATGATGTTCTGTTAATTGATCACGAGTTAACATAAATACGCCATCGCCGCCGTTATCGAAAGAGAGCCAGATGAACGGCACCTGCGGAAACTCATCAATCAGATGTACCTGACTGTTACCTACTTCACAAATCAGCACCGCGTCTTCAGACATAAAATCCGGGGCATTCGCAAGTATCCGGCGTACCAGTTTCAGCCCGTCACTGCCCGCAGCCAGCGCCAACTCTGGTTCTACCCGGAATTCATCCGGCAGGTCGCTCATATCTTCCGCATCCACATACGGCGGATTAGTCACAATAAGGTCATATTTCACTGCCGGCAGATTATTAAACAGATCTGATCGTATCGGCACCACGCGATGGGATAACCCGTGATTTTCAATGTTCATTTCTGTGACATCCAGCACATCGGCTGAAATGTCTGCGGCATCCACTTCTGCATCCGGGAATTCATACGCACAGGCAATAGCGATACAACCGCTGCCGGTACAGAGATCCAAAATTGTGTCCGGCTCGGCATCAAGCAGACCGGAAAAATGATTGTTAATCAGCTCACCAATCGGTGAACGGGGAATAAGCACCCGCTCATCCACATAAAATTCATGCCCGCAAAACCACGAACGGTTGGTCAGATACGGTACCGGAACACGCTCCGTAATACGGCGCAGCACCCGTTCAACAATGCGTTGGCGCTCAGATGATGTCAGCCGGGACTGATAAAGTTCCGCAGGCAGGTCAAGGGGCAGAAATAGTGTCGGCAGCGCCAGTTGGAGAGCTTCATCCCAGGCATTATCCGTTCCGTGTCCATACCAGATATTAGCAGCATTAAAGCGGCTCATCGCCCAGCGCAGCATGTCCTGTAGCGTGTGAAGCTCGGCAACGGCTTCATCAACGTAAATTTTATCCAAAAGTGCCTCCGGCGGGGTAAACCAAAATAAGATATCTGATGACATAGTTTGCCACGAAGTCGCCGCTAAATCAGCATATCTTGCGCAATACACACGAATTTTTCTCCCTGATCCTCCGTCATTACATGAGCTGCAAGGATGACGTCAACATCACTAAAGAAATCGGTTACACTATCGAAAATTATTTCTGATGAGATGTTATGAAAAAGAAGCCACCTTTAACCGATGACGACCTGCTGCTGTTTAAAGAAGCTATCAGCGGTACGCGTAAAATCAGGCAGGATAATGTGGTGCATCCGAAACCCCGGGCCAATGTAACCAAAATTGCTCCGGAGCGGCTGTTGCAGGATCAGATTGATGCCAGTTTTTATTTTTCGGATGAATACCGCCCGAATCTGGATATGGACGGCCCGACCCGCTATCTGCGCGAAAACGCCAGTCCGTATGAACTGAAAAAACTGCGCAGGGGTGATTATGTACCGGAACTGTTTCTTGATTTACACGGTTTAACGCAGCTTCAGGCCAAGCAGGAAATAGGCGCGCTGGTCGCGGCTGCCCGCCGCGAAAATACCTATTGTGTCTGTATCATGCACGGGCACGGTAAACATGTTCTGAAACAACAGACACCGCTGTGGCTGGCACAACACCCGGATGTCATTGCATTTTACCAGGCACCAAAAGAATGGGGCGGCACCGCTGCATTACTGCTGCTTATCGAAATTGACGAAACCGCCCGGCGTGAATAATCAGGCTAACTGACCCGGAGCGCGGTGCCAGCACAATGTACCGCAACCGTCCGTCAGTTCAATACAGGCAACAGAGGATGTCGCGAACATCGGTGCGGTTTCCTGCGGGCACAATGCAGCCACCAGATACCCCACCAGCGGCAGATGAGAAACAACCAATACGCCGCAGTGCCCTTCCTCCGCCAATACCTGTATATAGGACGCGACCATCTGCGCATCACCCGATGGCGTCAGACCCGGCATTACCTCGTCTGTTGGTGGTAAACTAAGATCACGGCGGATTTCGGTCAGTGTCTGTTCTGCCCTCAGATAAGGGCTGACCAGCACAGTATCGGTTTGCAAATGTTGCGTGGCAAGCCACTGCGCCATATTGCGGGACTCTGTAATTCCCTTTTCAGTTAAGGGCCGGACTGAATCACTGGCTGCTGCTAAAGCCGCATCGCCATGTCGCATAATCAAAACTTGCATACGTCACCGTCTGAACAGGACGGATACGATCGTTTCTGAGTTCACGGACCGCATCACGTCAAAGAATGAACTGCTTAACATTATCGTTATCGTCATTATTACTGCTGCCCCGTTTTCGGGTACAAACGCATTCTGCCTTAAATCAGCTGTAATTAAAATGATTCAGCACAGAGATAAACCCGAATTCTGCGCGGATCCTGCTCAGTAAAATAAAATCAATATCCGGTATTTCTGTCTGTTTTCCACGCATTACGCCACATAACACAAACCGGAAAATAACGTAATATTTTCATCAGAAAAAACGCAGGTTCTCTTCTGCCCGCCGCATCAATGCCTCACAAGGTGTAAAGCGGTCACCATAAAGGGCTGCCAGCGCCGTCAGTCTTTCCGCCACAACCTGTGGTGATAATGTGTCCATATAATAAAACGGTCCCCCCAAAAACGGCGGGAACCCGATACCGAATACCGCACCGATATCCCCGTCCGCAGGTGAGCGGATAACCTGTTCATCCAGCACTCTGACCGCTTCATTCAGCATCATCATCACACAGCGCTCTGCGATTGCCTGTGCAGTGAGCTGCCCTTGTGCAGCCGATCCCAGTAAATCGTAAATCTGTTTATCTGCTTTACGGGGTGCTTTTCGCCCGAACCGGCGCCATAACGGGAGTGGTGAATAATCATAAAATCCACGGCCATTTTTCTTACCCAGCCGGTTATCCTGGAAAATTGCCTGTAATTGCACCGGTAAGGCAAAACGTTCACCGAACTCCGCTTCCAGCACTGGCATAATTTTTGTCCCGACATCAATACCGACTTCATCCAGTAACGCGACCGGCCCCAACGGAAAACCGAAATCTGTCAGTGCATTATCAATTTTCTCCACCGGTTCCCCCTCAATAAGGCAACGCAGCGCCTCTGTGATATAGGGGGCAAGGATACGGTTAACATAAAACCCGGGTTTATCACCAACAACAATGGTTGTTTTCCCCTGTCTGCGCGCCAGTTGCAGTGTTGTTGCCAGCGTGACAGCATCCGTTCCCGCATGCGGAATAATTTCTGCCAGCGGCATTTTTTCCACAGGACTAAAATAGTGCAGCCCGATAATTTTCTCCGGGCGTAATGCGTTTTCAGCAATATCGCAGACAGGTAATGATGATGTGTTCGTGGCAAAAATAGTTTCCGGCTGCGTGACGGACTGAATTTCAGCAACCATCTGCTGTTTCAGCGCCAGAGATTCAAAAACAGCCTCAGTGACAAAATCAATGCGGTGAAAACCCCGGTAATCCGTTGTGCCGGTCATGCCGCCCATCAATTGTGTCCGCTCACGCGGAGAGAGCCGCCGTTGCTTTACCTGTTTACTCAGGTGCTGCCAGAAAAAAGCCAGCGCTTTACTGACACCATCCTGCGAAATATCTTTTATCCTGACCGGTAACCCGGCACGCTGACGGGTGACTGCCGCGATTCCGGCGCCCATCAGTCCGCCGCCCAAAACAGCCACATGATGTAACTCTGCCGGTTTCACATCACCTGCTCCGTCTTTTTTCAGTTTTGATGCCGCAAAGAAAATATGTCGCAGCGCGCCGGACGCAGCCGTTACCGCCAGTTTGCCGAATGCGGCTGATTCCGCCTGAAATCCTGCTCTCCGCCCTTTATCCAGACCACACTGCACAACATTGATAATCTGTTCCGCTGCCGGATAATGTCCATGAGTCAGGCGCTGCGTTTTTTTACGGGTTATGCGCAGAATAATATGACGGACTCCCTTCATCCGCTGAGTTTTCTGCCACAACGATTCCGGAGCCCGTCGTGCAGGATGAGCAGACAGTGCCCTTGCTGCCGCCGTTTCCAGTAAAATATCTTCAGGGACGATGTCATCCGCAAGCCGCAGTTTAAATGCCTGTTTTGCACGTAACTGCCGCCCGGTCAGCATCATGTCCAGTGCCGTTATCAGCCCGGTCAGCCCCGGCAGCCGTTGTGTTCCGCCGGAGCCCGGCAACAGCCCTAACTGCACCTCCGGCAAACCAAGCCGGGTTTTATCACTGTCCGTCACAATCCGGCTGTGGCAGGCCATCGCCAGCTCCAGCCCGCCACCGAGACAGCTACCGTGAATAGCCGCAATAATCGGCAGAGGATAATTTTCTATCAGATTAAATAATTGCTGACCTGCAGCAGACAGCGCCTGTGCCTGCGCCGCATCCTGACACGAGGCAATCATGTTAATGTCCGCTCCGGCAATAAAATTGCCTGGCTTTCCGGAGATAATGACCATTCCGCGCAGCCCTGAGATTTGCCGTGCTTCACGTAAAATGGCTTCAAACTGAGCGGCAAACTCTGCTTTCAGGGTATTTACCTTTTCACCCGGTACATTCATGGTGATCACCGCGACATTATCCGGACGAACGGTCAGATAAAAAGCAGAGGATATTTCATCAGAACGTGTTTTATTATAATCAGTCATTATTATTTCCTCCGTCCTATTCTGTTTCCCAGATCATCGCTACCCCAAGACCACCTGCGGCACACGCGGTTGTCATGGCAAAACCACCACCGCGCCGTTGCAGTTCCCGCAGGGTCTGAGTGACCATCCGCGCACCGGTTGCCGCAAACGGATGCCCGTATGCAATAGAGCCGCCGAGTACATTAAATTTATCCGGATCCACTTCACCGACCGCTTTTGAGCGATTGAGTTTTTCACGGGCAAAAGTATCGCTGGCAAAACATTGCAGGTTTGCCAGCACCTGAGCGGAAAATGCTTCATGCATATCAATCAGTGTCAGATCAGATAACGACAGTCCCGCCCGCGCCAATGCGGCAGGTGCGGCGTAAGACGGTCCCAGCAGCATATCTTCCCGCATACTCTCAGCGGTGAACGCATAACTGCGCAGAAAGCCCAGCGGAACCAGTCCCAGTTCGCGTGCGCGGGACTCAGACATCATCAGTACCGCAGCTGCACCATCAGTCAGAGGCGTACTGTTCGCGGCTGTAACTGTACCGTGGCGTTTATCAAATGCCGGTTTCAGTTGTGCATAGCTGCCTGCCAGTGAATTTTTCCGCAGCGTATTATCTTCTTCACAGACGTGTGTGAACGGCGCAAACCGTGCCGTCATAACCTCATCACGCAGCACACCGGAAGCCCATGCCTGTGTGGCGAACTGATGTGAGCGGTGAGCAAAGGCATCCTGGGCTTCGCGGGTAATATGGTAGCGTTTCGCCATCTGTTCTGCGGTATCGCCCATGCGCAGGCCAGTGGAGTACTCTGCCACTGCCGGGGCAACAGGCAGGAGATCGCGCGGGCGCAGCGATGCCAGTAACCTGAGCTTTTGTGAAAGTGAGCGGGCTTTGCTGAGATCCAGTAACGTCCCGGCGAGTTTACGGGATACACCAATAGGTAAAACAGACGAGGAATCCGCCCCGCCAGCCACCGCAATATGATTCTGACCACACTGAATAGCCTGTGCCGCACTGGCAATCGCCTGAAAACTGGTGGCGCAGGCACGGGTAACCGAATAAGCATCTGTTGTTACCGCAAGTCCCGCTCCTGGGACAATCTCCCTGGCAATATTGGGTGCAGCGGGCATTTGTATCACCTGCCCGAAAACGACAAGATCAACGAGTTCCGGGGGAAATGATTGCCTGAAAAGTAATTCCTGCACAACAGCGCGACCCAGTTCAATCGCCGGAACATCACGATAAACCGTTGATTGTTTTACAAACGGCGTTCGTAATCCGTCAATAATTGCAATTCGTTCTGCCTGCGCAAGTTTCATCCGTTTATCCTTACGTTATGAAAGGTTATCCCGACATGCGGTGGTCTGACCTGCTATTATTGTTAACACCATGTTGCATCTGCGCAATGCAAATTAATAAAAAAATGCGAGGCGACGCAGAGAAATGATTTTTTTTAAAGGCTGCAATTAAATTTCAGACATAAAAAAAAGCCCCCGTATTCAACGGAGGCCTGAATTCAGATTACGTATTCTTCAGATGAATTAACGTAAACCCAGTTCAAAAATCAGCGTTTCCGCCTGGCAGCAGAATGTGAAATCAGCTTTAAGTTCAACACCTTCGGCTGTATCTTTGAACTCACTGTGCATTTTGCAAGGATCTGAGGCCGCTGCGTTAGCTTTGGCAGTCAGCATTTCCAGCATTTTTTCGGCTTCTGCTTTTGATGCAAAAACACGCTCGAAAGAGGACGTGCAACTTTCGTTATCAATAATAGTACCCACGTCCACACAGCAACATGCGGCGGTTTCTTCTGCGCTACACAGTTTTTTTGCGTCAGCCATTTCAATCTCCCGTTAGTTAAAAATAGCTTACTATCTCAATGCTGAATCATACCATTTATCAAAGTAAATCATAAAATTTCAATCTATTGTTTGATCTACTCGGGCTAAAGCCATTTTTTGCCCTGAAAACGCCCTCGCTTGTTAATTTAATGTTAAGCAAATCTCATTTTAACATCTTAATTCGCTTATTTTAGTACAAAAAAAATAACATTCAGATGTACTGATCCTATACTCTCTCAACTGGTCTGATTTGTCATATCCACAAGCAAACATACAATCCAGCGCTACTTCTGACTATCAAAGTAGTACATAAACAAAATAAACAAGAGGGTTTTGGTCATGAACCAGAAAAACCTGTTCACTCGTTCAGCACTGGCAGTGGCAGTTTCTTTAGTAGCATCGAATGCCTTTGCAGCGGGTTTTCAATTAAATGAGTATTCAACTTCTGCACTCGGACGTGCTTTTTCAGGGGAAGGCGCCGTGGCAGATGATGCCAGCGTCGGCAGTCGTAATCCTGCAGCAATGACATTATTTGACCGCCCTTCATTTTCCGCAGGGGCGATTTACATTAACCCGGGCGTGGATATTAAAGGTAAATCCCCTCTCACAGGCAACAGTACTGATGCCAGTGATATCGCTCCGAGTGCAGTGGTGCCGAATCTGCATTTTGTTATGCCGATTGATGATAAATGGTCTGTCGGAGCATCCGCCACATCAAACTTTGGCCTGGCAACTGAGTTTAATGATAACTACTCTGCAGGTGCCATCGGCGGTAAAACTGACCTGATGACCGCCAATTTTAACCTTGCCGGCGCTTATCGTCTGAATGACAATTTCAGTTTCGGTCTGGGACTGAATGCCGTTTATGCGGATGCGGAAATTTCACGCCATACCGGTGAATTAGGATCTGTTGCCGCGCATCTTACCGGCAAACCTGAGCTGGGGAAAATTCCGGCAAACTCTAATCTTGCCAAACTCAAAGGCGATGGCTGGGGCTATGGCTGGAATGCCGGTATGTTATATGAACTGGATAAAGATAACCGTTTCAGCTTAACTTACCGTTCAAAAGTAACCGTAAAATTTAAAGACGGTGATTTTACTCAAAATATCCCGGGTCTGCTTGATCGTTCAACCAAAGGCAGCCTGGATCTTCATCTTCCGGATATCTGGGAATTTTCCGCCTATCACAAAGTCGCACCAAAATGGGCGGTTCACTATACCTTTGCCTACACGGGCTGGGATACATTTAAAGAGCTGAAAGCAACAGACAACGGCAGCGGTGACGTTCTGTTTGAAAAACATGAAGGCTTCAGCAATGCATACCGCGTAGCGCTGGGAACAACCTATTATCATGATGATAACTGGACATTCCGTGGCGGTGTGGCATTTGATGACAGCCCTGTACCAGCTAATAACCGCTCTATCTCAATTCCTGATCAGGATCGTATCTGGTTTAGCCTGGGTTCAACCTATGCCTTTAATAAAGATATGTCTGTGGATGTTGGTGTTGCCTATATGCATGGTCGTAAAGTCGATATTTCCGAGCCGCTGCTGACTAAAGACCAACTTCAGACTATCGGCACCAAGCTGGGTAATCCGAACATGCAAATGCCTAATTATGAGTTCAGCTCATCCGGTAAAGCCTGGTTATACGGTATTAACCTCAACTATACGTTCTGATTTTCCGGTTTTTATGCATAAAAAAAGTTCTGGTCAACAACCAGAACTTTTTTATTGCGATTATTTTATTGCGATTAATTGTAAAAGTAATTATTCGCCGTCGATAGAATCCAAATCACCGGCAATTGCAGCCGCATTCGGGTTTACCTGCGCTTTTAATTCCCCGCCGGATGCCAGGAAGTCATTACGCTGGAAATAGGCTTCACGCATCATCAGATACGGATCACTGGAGTTATGTAAAACGCCTTCTGAATCCAGTAACTGAGCACGATTATCAATCCCTTCAATCGCCCACTTACCCACACCCATCCAGATAGTCAGATAACTCAGCATCGGATACGTGGTATCCAGCCAATCCCCGCCGTCTACGCGCGGTGTCCAGCCACCATAGCCCGGAATGACCACATACGGACCATAACCGACACCATAGTTTCCTAACGTATTACCGAATCGAACCGGCTCCGCTTTGGCCAGTTTCGGGTTCGCCATCGATGCGACATCGATAAGACCGCCCAGACCAAAGACCGTATTCAGGAAAAAGCGGTTAAAATGCTTAAATCCCTGATAAACATCACCACGAAGAAAGCTGTTAACCATGCTTGCCGGTTCTTCAAGGTTTCCGAGGAAATTAATGGTACCGTTCCGTGCCGGAGTCGGTACATAATCACGCCAGGCAACTGCAACCGGTCTGAGCAGGTAAGGATCCAGCACATTATAGTTGAAATCAAACATCGTGCGGTTAAACCCTTCCAGCGGATCACTGCGCGTTCCCGGTGACTGATCCGAACTTGCACATCCGCCAATCAGCAGCACCGTAGCAAGTGTCAGGCCACTTACTTGATACTTCATAAGTTTCTCCATGCCAAAACGTGAGTTATTTTTTACAGTTTCACGTATCTATAAACTCAATATTATCCGGTATTAGCACATTTGTGTATGTAAATGATGCCGAAATTATTGCGTTACCCTGCCGACAGAGAGTGGTATCCTGCCTTTCCGGTCAGTTATCATCGGTAATAAAGGGGTTGTGATGAATAAGAAAGTCGGATTTATTGGTTGCGGAAATATGGGAAAGGCGATATTGAACGGACTAATTTCAGGGCAGATCCTCACACCTGACGCCGTTTTCGTCCATAATTACAGCCCGGCCAGTACCGCCCTGGTTGCTGCTGAGTTCGGTGTTCACGGAACAGCGAACACCACCACTGTCGCAGAACAATCTGATATTATATTTATTGGTGTAAAACCCTATTCTGTTACCGGAATTTTACAGGAAATTGCCCCCTCACTGAAAGCAGAGAGCATTATTATTTCCATCGCTGCCGGTGTCACTCTCAGCACACTCGAAGCCGCACTCCCGGCATCCTGTAAAGTCGTTCGCCTGATGCCGAATACCCCGGCACTGGTTAATGCGGGTATGACATCCGTTACACCCAACAAATTTTTGACGCAAGCAGATACCGAGCTTGTCATGTCGCTGTGCCGTAGCTTCGGACGTGCAGAAATAGTACCGGAATCATTAATTGATGCCGTAATTGGCGTCAGTGGCTCCGCCCCCGCTTACGTTTTTATGTTTATTGAAGCCATGGCTGACGCAGCCGTCGCAGGCGGAATGCCTCGCAAGCAAGCTTATGAATTTGCAGCGCAAACAGTGATGGGCGCCGCCAAAATGGTACTGGAAACCGGCAAACACCCGGGCGACCTGAAAGATATGGTCTGCTCCCCGGGCGGCACCACGATTGAAGCGGTCGCAAAACTGGAAGAAACCGGACTTCGCCGGTCAGTGATTGCAGGAGTGCGCAGCGCAATTGAAAAATCACAGGAAATGAGCCGGAAATAGCCGGTATATAACGGAACGACACCCCGTAATTTCGCACCGGTGTCGTTTCAATATTTTTTATTGTACTGAAAATGAACAAGTAAACGCTAAAAATTTGATTATTTCATGCTGACTGAGTAAGATAAACGCGCTTTTTTATGATGATACAAACAGAGTCCTCTTAGTTAAATGGATATAACAAGCCCCTCCTAAGGGCTAGTTGCAGGTTCGATTCCTGCAGGGGACACCAGCCATACATCTCAAACCATCCTGCCAAGTCTAATAATTTATTAAAAACAATAGATTAATTCAAATACACGTCTAGTGACATCCCACTCAGTTTACTGGAATCCAGACACTAATGCGTATACTATTGCGTATAGATCTAGGTTCAATGGAAAAACTATACACATTATGTTGCTTACAGACATCCAAATCCGCAAAGCAAAGCCCAAAGATAAAGCGTATACCCTGAATGATGGCAACGGGCTATCCCTGTTAATTGAACCTAACGGCTCAAAGGGCTGGCGTTTCCGGTACCGGTTCGCTGGTAAACCTAAAATGATCTCTTTGGGTGTGTACGATACCGTGACACTGGCAGGTGCCCGTAAAAAACGGGATGAAGCTAAAACACAGCTGACAGAAAATATCAATCCGAGTGATGCCCGCAAAGCCGACAAAATAACGCTCAAATTCGCCACCGAAAACACATTTCAGGCTGTTGCTATGGAATGGCATATATCAAAGCGTGCAGCCTGGTCTGAGGGTTATGCAGAGGAAATTTTGCGGTGTTTTGAAAATGACGTATTTCCGTATATTGGTAACCGCCCTATCGACCAAATAGCGCCGTTAGAGTTATTAGCCGTTCTGCAGAAAATTGAAAAGCGCGGAGCATTAGAGCAGGCCAGCAAGATCCGCAGGCGGTGCGGGGAAGTATACCGTTATGCAGTGATCACCGGCAGAGCAAAATATAACCCAGCACCTGATTTATCTGGTGCAATGAATAAACCGGAAGTGAAGCATTTTCCTTTCCTGCGTGAAAATGAAATACCCGATTTTGTTAAAGCACTGATTAACTATCAGGGTAGTAAAGTAACAAAATACGCGACACAGTTACTTATGTTGACTGGTGTCAGAACTGTAGAGCTACGCTTTGCTCAATGGGATGAATTTGATTTTGAAAATGCTCTGTGGGAGATTCCGAAAGAGCGCATGAAGAAACGCCGTCCTCACCTGGTGCCTTTATCACCACAGGTTATAGCAATCCTGAATGAACTGAAAATAATCACTGGCAATTATCCGTTACTTTTCCCCGGCAGAAATGACGCAAGAAAACCTATCAGTGAAGCGACTATCAACAAGGTGATCGAGAAAATTGGTTATAAAGGACGACTCACCGGGCACGGGTTCAGACACATGATGAGCACTATTCTGCATGAAAAAGGCTTTGATAGTGCATGGATTGAATTACAGCTTGCTCATGTTGATAAAAACTCCATCCGTGGAATTTATAATCATGCTTTATATTTTAATAACAGAATAATTATGATGAAATGGTATTCAGAAAAGCTATATTCTTCCGTTAATAACATCTAACATTAAACAAATATGATGTGTCATCTGAAATTGCTTATTTTTAGGTAAACCCGGAAAATGACGACGAGCACTACAGTCATAATAATGGTTAAGCCCAATATTAACACTATATTGGTTAACACTAGCTTGAGTTACGTTTGTTATTTGATCAGATACATCAAGGAACATAGTCGACATATCTGCACCACCTCTCTGAGTATTACTGGAAACAAAATGTCTGACCCAAATAAGCTGTGTAGCCAATTCTTTATATATTAAATGAGCTGCTATCGCTGAAGGTTGCCCGCCACCTGTCTCAAATACCTTTCCTGTAATAGTGTAATCACCAAATCCAATAAAATGCTGCCCTACATACAAATGCTTATCTGTAAAAGGTTCAGGTCCACTATAATCAGCATTTCTTGCAAGCTTTCTGAAATTGTCACTGACATCAATGAGTTTATGGGGAGGTAGTAATGCCACTTGGCTAACTCTTACGCTATTATTCAATGGGATGTGATAATGAACCATCGGTAAACCTGACAATTGAATCATTTCAGCATCACTCAGAGTAGAGTTATCATACAGCAATGCAACCCTTCTATTCCCATGACTAGTAATATATTGAATTAAAGCCTGATAGTTTATACCTGGTTGTATTAATACACCAACTATTATATTAGTTTTTGATGCGAGTATCGGCTGTAAACTTTGGTTTAATAAGTTAACATTATTATGACTCGAAAAATCTTTTTGATATGGATTCATGATAACAATTATGTCACTATTCCAAATATTCAAACACCTTAATAAATCAGAGGTATTAAAATTAACTGGCTCCAAGATTGGCAACAATCCAGTTAAATTTATATTATTCGAAGCCAGATCTCTCAAACTTAATAATTCAGAGCTTCTTGCAAATAAATACGGGCTATACATACAACTACTCCTTTTCAAAAATTAATAAGATTTAATTTTAGAGTCCATAAGATTAACAACATAATCTTTTTGTTTTTTAGACAGTGGTGTTGCATAGCCCAAAGCACGTAAACATGCAGGCAAAGAATAAATATAATCAATAAAATCTTTATTATTAGCCCTTTTTTTCATAGCTTGTAAAAAATAATCATTAGCTAATTTCAAAGGCATTGTGTTAAATACTTCTCTACAATATTTATAAACTAATCCATTAGGCAAATGGATCTTTTCATCTGTATAGTGCTCTATTATTGAAATGAACTCATTTTTTCTCATAATATTAAATATCTTATCATGCTTTATATTGTCAAAGTTTGATATAGCTTCTTTTTCTACTTTTAATGTATCTTTCATTGTTAATGAAATAACACCTATATAAGGAATATTTAAATCACAATATTTCTCAGCAAATTTGGGATGTGTAACAATATAAACTTTTTCAAAAACATCTAAATAATCAATTGATTGTGTAGATAGTCGCTTAGGAGTGTCATATTCTGATTTTATTTCATACGCTGTTGAACACCCATTAAATATTGCAACATCAACAATAGAATTGTTAACTGGTAACTCTATTGACGTTGAGCTTGTTCTTGGGCTATGTCTACCAAAAATAATTTTATTAACAATAGCTGATTTATACACATACTCATTTCGATAATTATTCTTTAACTTATCAAAATATGAAATAAAAACATCTCTCAATGTCATATTTGGGTATTCTGAAAGAATATTTTCAAAACCAACAAAAGCATCTTCTAAGCTCTTTCCCTTAGCTAATGAAGAAAAAAAAACTTCTTCTAAAGATCTTTGCGTAAAAAGTATTTAAATCATCATTATGTTGCATTAGTAACCATTCCACACTACATGACTTTGATACAAAGCCTAATAAACATCTAAGTATATGGTAGCCAATTGATAACCAGATGCAATAAAAAAAAATTAGATATTACGGCTCATGTCTCTTTCTAGCAAAATTACTACGTTTTCACAACGTAAAACAAAAAATCACGTAAAACGCACTACACCGCACCCGCCTGCGGCTTTTGGGTCTGGAATTTATTTCAGTTTTCATTTTGTTCAAACCATACCGCCGGAGTGCGTGGCTGCTGGGTTTCCCGCGATTTTTCCAAACTGAAATGTGTGAAACGTTTTTCAGTAAATTTCAGTTTCAGGTCGATGGCATTAACCAGAATGAAAATTCAACTAATTGAAATTAAATGATTTTTCTGTTTTACGTGAGATTTTACGCCGGGACTGGAACCCGCACAAAATTACAAAAGCCAGTATTCATGCGGGTTTGCGGGAAATGAAAAACTGAAATCACCTGAAAACAATAAATGATACCCGGCGTATTTTCCGGCATACCGGTGATAAAAATTTATCGGGCATTCTGTCTGTTCAGAACCTTTATACAAAGTCCCCGGTGAGGTAACGGCACATCCAGTTTGCTCTGACGAATGGTATGTGAATATGTAATTGTCACAACATAGGTGTATCCGCATTCCGGATCATTACAGCTGCAATACAGCTCAGGGATAATGAGTCCCTCTGTTTCAATTTTACGTATTGTGGATGCTGATGAACATTGCGGACAATATAATTTGAGTGTTCTCATTTCCTGTGATCCTTTTAACAGATGCCTGCCAGAATAAAGCCTTTTGAATACCTGCCTATCCATTTTCACTGGTAACAGTGGTAACACTGGTTACAGACCTGATTTATAAGAAGTTAATCTGTTACCACTTATCAAAATCAACGTGTAACGGGTGGTAACACCCTGCTGCTGTTACCTCGTGTTACCAGTCATAAAAATTAACTGGTAACACCGCAACGCCCCGTCATTACTGATTGTTACCTTTGTTACCTCTGTTACACATAAAAAATAAGATAGTCAGTTTTATTATTCCTCTCCGGCGCTGCCGAGCACCTGGCTGTTAAACAGATAAACCCGTTTAAGCCCTATTTCTGGCAGGCGTATGCTTGTCTGAGTCCTGCCGTCTTTACCTGCTTCCAGCCATCCTTTTTCCACACACAGCCGGGCAACTTTACGGGAGTCATACCCTTTACAGATTTCTTTCCATGCTGTCGGCAGAACATAGAACGCGATTGAGGGATCATCTCCCTGAGCTACTTTCTCAACCCGGCGGAACCCCATCATGCTGACCGGACGACTGTGCTCGTCGTACCAGTCTGCAAAGCGGCTGAACTGATTACGGGAAATAAAATCATTCACCTGTTCCAGTGCGGTGATATCTTCCTGATTTGCAGTATGACCACGATCTTTCATCCATGCCGCCATACAGCTTTCAGCCGCAGTAAATGCCTCTCCGGGCTTCCAGCCGGTCACGCCAGCCTGTGTGGCTATCTCTCCGGCCATAGCGACCAGTGCGAAACGGGTTATTGCACGACCAACCTGATTCCCTGCATTTTCCGGCATCATCCGGGCGGTATATTCTTTCAGTAAGGCTTTGGCTGTGCCTGAAACGTCCGTCAGATTTCCGGTCAGGTATTTGAGCCAGTCGCGGAACGGCGAACCGTGGTATTTTGTGACCGCCTGTTCAAGGTATTCCGCCAGTGCTTTACCGCTGGCAAACTCGTGTAATTCTTCAAATACCCCGTGCTTTCCGGAGTCACTCGGGATCTGGATCATCCTGACTTCAACACCGGCATATGTGCGTTCACCGGCGTTGGCAGCATGTTCAACCAGTGACAGTTCACCGGTAGACAGAAAAAGCAGATTCCAGCGGTTGGTTTCCCGGACGCTGCCGTCTGTTTTTGCCCTGGCTTTTCCCTGACCGTTAGCCAGCATATAGGCGATATTTCCCGCCTCTCTGCCGTCAACCTCGCGGATTTCATCCAGCATCAGCGTGGCATCATTGCGGCGGCAGGCTGTCCCTTCCAGCGCGTTACCGGTTGCCCGCCATGTGTACCAGTAATCGGTACCGCCACAAACAGATGCAGCGACTTTCATCGTGGTGGTTTTACCGTCCGTCGATTCCCCTTTCAGGTGATAACCGCCCCCGCCGACACCGACCAGCCGCAGCAAAGAGGATGCAAAAGCCAGACTGACAGAAAATGCCAGCCGGGCATTACCGGTGCAGTATTTGCCGATATGCTCCCGCCATTCCGCGCTGGTGCCGGAAACCCGGAAGTCTTTTCCCTGCACACTGGATGTCTGGAGGATCACCGAATCAGCCCCCGCACCGACGACTTCATCCTGAAGAACGTACACATTGCCGTGCCAGCCGGTTTTATTCACACAGGTGACTTTCCGTTCCGGTCTGCACAGTGAGATGTATTCCATCAGGTGCGCCCGTGCCTGACCTGAAATATTGATGTAAGAAAGTCCGTTCACCAGAAGTACACGCCGCAGCTCTTCACCGCTGCCGCTTAACATTTCCATCGGCATCGCCCATTTGCGGCTGTTGCCGTATGTGTCTTCCCATTCCAGCAAACGCCCGTAGTTGCTGCCGTCCGCATCACAGGTGATCGCTGTGACTTTTATCGGGCTACTGATTTTGATATTCCGGATTTCGGTATCACCGTCTGATTTATTAATCTGTTTATCAAACCACAGATATTCCTGAGTCAGCCGGAACCCCTGCGGCAGGCGGGTTTTGTCTTTCCCGAAATACATCATTTCTTCAAAGAATGCCTCTTTGAGTTTCTCCGGGTTATTTTCCTGCCGGTAATCATCCCAGTCTGCTTTGTAATGTGTCGGCGGCAATGTTACCCAGCCGTCAACCGCCCTTGCTGCCCGTTCCGCCCACATCTTGCCGGTGTTATCACTGCCGTCAGTAAAATCGTTATCACCGGCGATAATAATTCGGGCATCCGGCCATACGCCCCGCAGCTGTTGCGCCGCTTTAACCAGGTTAGTTGCGGCGACTGCCGCGACAATAAGAGCATCCGCGACTTTTGCCACACTCAGCCCGGTGGAAAAGCCTTCCGTAATGATGATTTGTTCCGGCTTTGCTGCTGCCTGCTGAGACACAATAATAAATGAGCCGGATAGTACAGAGCCGGATAACAGGCTTTTCTCTCCCGCCGGGCTTATCAGTTGCCCGCCGGTGACTGCCTGCTGACAATTTACCAGCGGCAGTAATAAGGAACCCGCAGGGAAAGAAATATTTGCCTGTGTATATGGCTGACCGGTAATGTTATATTGATTATTCATTAACCCTTTATTTGTCAGGTACTGGCTTTCGCCTGACACACTTCCGGATTTTAATTTTTCATAGGTTCCGACACCTTTTTCCGCGCTGACCTTTTTTATTCTGGCCGGCGTTATTTTTTTTAAATTCCGGTAACTGAATAATTTTATTAATTTCATAACAGGATGATTTAATATCTTTCCCTGTCACCAATGAGATCAAATCCAGACCGTCGCCATTACCGCAGTGATTACAGAACCACGTTCCTTTCCCGTTCTTATCGTCAAATCTGAAACGGTCTTTTCCCCCACATTTCGGACAAGCTCCGTGCTTATTATTTTCCGGCACGGTAATACCCATATTATGCAGAATATGAAACCAGCGTCCTTTCGACGCATTCATAATATCGGTGACGGTGGGCATTGCAGTATGACCGGCAGACCCGGCAGTGAAATCAGGATTGTTCATTTTTTATTTCCTTATTCATCAGGCTGCTCTCTCCGATAATCAGCTCCATCTGATCCGAAAGGCATTCCATTACAGCAGCCATACCCTCGCAGGAAACGGTACGGGAGCCACTCATTGCGTTACTGACCAGTAATTCAGAGATAAATGCCGTTATTTGTGCCGCTCGGATTAACTGTTTTTCACCGGCTGGCGATATAACTGTATTTTGATGTGCTGTATTTTTCATGACTGATGCCCCCCGGTAGTCAGCACAGGCAGGCGCCCGGCAAAAAACAGGACAAAATCACGCGACAACAGTAAGCGGGCACTGTGTTCATCTGCTGCGGTAGCTTCCAGACGGCACGGTCTGGCGGTGATGTCTGCACGTTTAACGCACAGAAACAGAAATTTGAATTGAGTATGGGCAGGAATGGCCATCATAATGATGATCTCCTTGATATTATTTAAGGAGTCACCACCAGAGGTGCAAATCTCTATAGGGGTGGTGACACTGACAGGGTTTGCACTACTGGACATCAAGGAAACCAGCCAACCTTTCGGTTGCCCTGCCAGCATCACCATAGAATCTGAGCGGAATAATACCGTATTTTTCAGGTGTATGCAGGCACAGACACAAAAAAAAGACGCAAGGCGCGTCATGTGTCGCCAAGATGTTATTCAGGGTGCAAATCCTGACACCGGATTTTGCCGGTGCCCCAAGAATATAGCCCATCCGTTCAGAAATATGCAACATATTTTATATTCATCCATTGTTCCGGTCTGAACAGGTAAATAACTATCATCAGATATAGGCCCGGTCTGTACCGGGCCTGATATCAGCCTGCGGAGACAGCCGCAAACCAGCGGTTTTTATTACTGCTTATGCCGTCTGATAAGTTGAAACGGGTCGGTGAACTCAGTGATAACCGGCTGTTACGTTTGGCAAAGTGTGAACGGTTGATACTGAATTGCAGCCTGTCCGTTCCCACACTGGCAGGGCTGTCAGTCACCGCCAGACCACCCAGATAAAACACGCCTTTACCCTGAAAATCGTCTTCAACCTCAATAGAGCAAAATAATTTCTGTCCCTTTATGTTGTATTCGATCAGCTTTAAATTGGGTCTCAGGCGCAGATACAGCCGGGTCAGTCCGTCCACAATGTCAGCCCGTGCCGCCACAACTTCACCTAAGTTTTCCAGTTTCCGGTTATGCTCTTCCCATATCAGCGCAGTGTAATAGCCGGGGTCGTAGGTCTCAGCCATTTCAGTCAGCCATTCCGCTTCAATAGTCCGCTGGTCAATACTTTCACCTTCTGTGGCTACGCAGATCCAACCGGTGGTTAAATGGGATTCACTCATAGCGAAAAGACTCCCTCATCAATCTGAATAGCGGCTTCATCCACTGCGGCATACAGATGCCCGTCACCCAGTCCGTAACCCTCATGGCGCAGATAGCTGTGCTCATACATCTTGCGGTCATCGACAAATTCAGCCCGGAACCGGCGGCTTCCTTTTTGGGTATAAATATGCAGATTATCCAGCGTGGTAACGGTGATACGCCGCCCCGGCATAAACGGCGGGATCATGGCAAAATGACCGGCAACGGTACTCAGGAAATTCTGGTTTGCCTGAATATCTGTGGCGTTATTTGAGCCGGTGAACAGCCGGGTACGGTACAGTGCCGCCAGCTCTGCACCAACCAGCACAACAAGGCGGGGATCTTCCCGGTACTCTTCCGGAATTTTTTTGATGATTAAATAATTGACGAGTGAGTCCAGATTTGGGAAATCACCGTTTTCACCCAGTTTTATAGGGTCGGTAATCACCTGTGAGCCGTTATTAAAGGTTTTGGCGATAGTGTGCCAGCCGGTGTTTACGTCCTGTCCTTTCGGGAATTTTGCGGGATTAGTCGGGTAGCCGAAAAACTGGCCATTAAATCCGACTCTGAGCATATCCAGTGAGACAGAACGGGAAAATAATTCAGACATTGTTTTTGTGAAATGTTCATCATCACCACTGCCGCTGTTCATGATTAATGACATCTGATCGTAAGTCAGTGAACAACAGGTATCGGTTTCTTCCAGAATATAAGGCGTTCCCTGCATATCGACGGTTTTATTAAAACGTCCGGCAATTGCCCGACCTGTGTGTAATGTATTATCACCCAGGTTAATGCTGTCACCCCGCTCTGTATTGACATCAATAAGTGACAGTTTATTAACCAGCCAGTCTGATTCCAGTAATGCCACCCGCAATAAATTTTCGGATGGCTCAGAAATAGTAAATGACTCACTTGATTCTGATAAGTAATGTGCCCCACGGGTAAAATTGGCGTGAAAAGTCCGTGCCATTCCCGGCGCTATAGTAGTATGCATAATGATTCCTTAAATAATTTGAGCGGCTGTTATGCCATGTAGCGCGTTTTAGATGCGATCCTGTTTTCTATTTCTGCCATACCCTGAGAATATTCATCAGCAGTAAATAAAGAATGCAGTTCTTTTTCATTCTCAGAGTAATAGTTTTTGTAGTGCAATATTTTTTTGATTTACACCTGAATTAATTTCATATTTATCATTTGATGGCATACAGTTTTTAATTATTTTATTAATACAGATTGTAAGGTCATTAATTTCTTCCGTAATAAATTCATAGGGCAATTTATATACCCATGCATTGATAGTTTTTATCCGGAAAAAATTAAATACTGTGTCAGGTATTTCTGACAGAGATTTTTTATTGATCTCTTTCAGTTTTGTTTTATCCATCGACCCAGCAACTTTTTTTTAGCAGAGAGAACAGCCCGCTGATATGCTGTAGCAGCTCGGTTTCATGTACGACATGGTTTTCAGCATGGTGAACTTTATTATGGATATCTTCCACCCATGAGCGCATGGTACCGCGATAGTTCAGAGGCTTGCTGACAGAACCCTGTTCAATGGCGGCTTGTACCCCGGATGCTTTTTCCAACCCGGCTTTTGCATCATGCAATACTTTCGCCTGCGCCTCTGTCAGTTCTTTACCTTTATTAACCAGATAAACAAATTCTTCCGGTGACGGCTCGATATTATCAAAGATGAAACCAGTCAGGTTCGTTAATTGATTCAACTGTGATCTCATTTGACTGAATTTATATAATTCAATCACGCGGATAATAAAACCGTTATCGCTGCCATTTTTTGGAAACGAAATTGGATGATAGTTAAATATGGTTGAGAGTGTTTTATCTTTGTACAGTGTAATATTGTTCATTACTTTCTATTCCTTAAGTTATTATTAATCCATTCATATACTTCTGACTCAAGCCATGCCACAGAACGTGAGCCAATCTGAACCTGAGGCGGAAATTCTTTGTTTTTTATTTTTAAATAAATGGTAGAACGGGGTACACCTGTTATGGCTATCACATCCGGGAGCCGTAATAATCTGCTTTTTTCAGAGTGAACGAGACCGTCAGGTAATAAGCTCATGGCTATTCCTTTTTATCTTTAAATTTAGACTTACTTGTATCTCTGTAGATGTGATTATATTTGCATGGTTTAATTAATTGGTAAAGGCTACCCGGTGATGGTAAAAATACAGGTCATTATCAAATAGCTTGTTTAGATAAGAGTATGTTCTACTTAAAAATTTGCTATGGGTATATTTATTCTTATTTGTTCTTATTTATCACTCCTCGTTTTTTAGCCCTCACGAATACATTAGATCACCTTATCAATTTCCGTTTTGTAAATTATTGTAAACTTACAATTGCAAGGAAATGATGATGTGGATAAGTGAGGGTATTGAGAGGAGTATTTATAACGCTAAAAATATGTAGCACCTGATCCTGATAAACAGCTATCACGAAACGTAGCACTAAAGATACTTGGTCAATGTAAGCGGCGGGTTCTTATAGCCAAGCAGAAAAGCATGTGTATAAGAATATGTATAGAATAATAAACAGTTGCGATTATTAATATTAAGTATCAATATATTATCATTTATTTACGATTCCTGCAGGGGACACTATCACGACTTTCCAGCACATCCTACCAAGTACAAAACCCCAATATAAATAATCAAGTAAAACAAGAATAACGTCTCAATTAGTTCCCTAAAAACCCACTACAGGCCATTTTTATCGGGTATAAAAATGGGTATAATCGTTTCGATGCAATTTGTACCCGTCGAACTAAGGAAAAATGATGTCATTAACTGACACTGGTATCAAAAGTACCAAGCCAAAAGAGGAACATTATAAACTCAGCTATTACAATGAATTATGTCTCCTTGTGCATTATAATGGTTCAAGATACTGGCGTTTCAGACGACCATTAACGGTAAGGACACCACGCGAACTTTAAGCGTGCACCCCACTCATGTCTCTGACTGAAGCAAGAAAAGTGCATGACGAACTTTTGAAGGGTTAGTCTCTGGGGATCGATCCTCTGCACATACCGCAAAAAAATAATCTCATCTCCCAGGCTGGCGGGCGGGGATAGCATTGTGCGCTTGTAGCATTCAGGTATAAAAATGTATTATTGTTAAAACTTCTACATAAGGTGGAATTCATGTTAATAAATACAAATAATTACAGTATTGGCGAATTACTAGACATGCTGGAACGCAAGGATTTACTTGTTAATAAAAACTATCAAAGAGCTGCAGGATTATGGCCTGAAGGACCTTGCAGCTATTTCATTGATACAATACTCGAGGGTTTTCCCTTCCCTAAAATTTACATGTATGAGTTTATTAACAGAACTGACCGACGAATAAAAAAAAGAAATTGTTGATGGGCAACAACGAATAACAACCATCAGAAGATACGTCAATAATGAGTTCAAGGTTAAAGGTGATAATAATCACTCTGGTTTATTTTTTCGCGAACTAGATACAGAGGCTCAGGATAATTTTTTATCATATACAGTTTCAGCTGACGTAATCAGAAATGCAACTAGAGCAGAAATTTTGCAAATGTTTCGCAGAATGAATGCATATACCCTACCACTGAATAACGCAGAAAAAAAGACATTCTTCTTACACTGGCGAATTCAAATGGTTTATTAATGAGATGTCCGATAATTTAAATGAATTCTTCACTGAATTTGGAGTTTTCACAGACCGTCAAATAATTAGAATGGGAGATGCAGAGTTTATATCAGATTGCATAATTTCAATTGAAAAAGGTATCGTTAGTGCTAGTCCAGCCGAATTAGGTAGACTTTACAACCAGTATGAAGGTATTTTCCCTAAGCGCGATGAGTATTATGCAATGCTTGATGAAACATTCCGCTACATTAGTACAATTCTTGAACCTTTGAGAAAAAGTTTCTTGATGAAATCTTATGCATTACATTCACTGGTTACAGCTTTAATACATGCAAAATTTGGTATTCCAGAAATAGTTCAACACTATAATATTGCACCGATAAATGTTTTTTCCACCAATGACAATCTATCACTTCAAAGATTACTTACTTTAGCCCAAGCACATGAAAGTAAAGAAAATGATGGGCACTATAGTAAGTATGTCTGGGGCACGGAGTCTAGTACAAATAAAACGTTACGTAGAGAGGCGAGGGTTTTAACTATATTAGCTGCTTTAGGTTGTGTCGTTGGAGAACCACAGTATGACAATATTTTTTGAAGAAACTTTAACAAAAATGAATAACAGGCTTCAAAAACTCGATAAATCATTCGAGAGATACTTACTATCGGATGAAAAGTATAAATGTATTGATAGATACTCATTACAAGAAGGATTAATATCTTCCTTATGGCAAACATGGTGTTATTTTTGTCGTGAAATACTAATTGGTTCAATTAAAGGGGGAGTAACTACAAGGGGAATTAATGTTTCATCCTCTTATTTTGCCCATACTGAACGCGAAATAATATATTTAGCTGGTAGATTTTCACAAGGCGTGACAAATGTAAATGGAATAACCATAAGATCGGCTCCAGCACACTTTGAATTAACTTGGGGTGATGCTGTAAAACTTAACCCAATAATATCTGCATTCAACCCAACCAATGTCAACGACATATTATCTGGTTTAGGTGGAATCACCCTACTTTTAGATTTACAAAAATTTAGAAATGCAAATGCTCACATCACGGCATTCACAATAAATGATGTGAAAAATGCTCAAGTAAGATATTCTAATACAAAATTTAGACATCCATCAGATACAATGTTCTGGGTTGACCCTTTGACTAATGACTATTTATGGAGATCTTGGATCGAAGAAATGGAGATTACGGGAAATAAACTAGCTTCTTAAAAAACTCATAATAGTGCCTATTTTTCATGCGCTATTATGAGGTTTCCTCAAAGTGCAGCGCTCACCACCCACCTAGGTATTAATATTTAAATTAATTAATAATTTAGTTAATGGGCATAAAGGCAGGTACAAATAAAGGCATCAAAATAAAAATCATAAAAAAAACCATTAATTAAATTCTATTCCTGTAAGGACAATAATTACGATACACCAGTACCTGATACAAATTCAGCATAAGTAATAATAAACCTTTCATAACAACAACTTTAATCAGCCTGCGACCCATACCAACGTAAATTGACACTATCATATTCAACAACATCGGGATGAATCCAACCACTGCACAATTGTTACCGAGACTTTTGGTTATTTATCCAACCCGCGACGCCGCAAAAGAAAACAAGAAGTCCTAATGGTTCCGGATATGTTTGTATAATATTCATTTTTTTGTTCTTTGATATTCTGGATTGTTGGCTGACATTGAGCCAGATGGGAAGTAATTACACCGCCAGTCAGGATTTCTATCCTGATCGCTGAACTTATGCATTGTGTGTTTTTTTGTTCAGATATAGCAATATATGTATGCAGGACAACTATTTTAATAAAAATAATAATGTTATCCGGATAAGATCCGATAACTAATCTGAATCTATTATATTTTTCATCTGTTAGATAAGCGGAAGATGACATGAAAAAAAATTATTGCCATTATTCTCAGCACAATATTTCTTTATGGCTGCGCGGATAGCACAAAAATAACACCCGGCGCCTCATATAGTACTGTTATAATTCCAAAAAAAGAGTGATATTTATGTTTCACTACCTGGAAATGGATCTTACGGCGACATAATATATACGAACTCAGGCCACCAGGTGGCAACGATTATAAAAGCGGCATTACTGAAACACACTATAAAAGTTGAAGTTGCTGCAACACCCGAAGATTATGATGCGGCACTGACGTCAGCCAGACAAAATAAAGCTGATTATGTGTTTTATTCTTCCATCCTTCACTGGGAAGATAGAGCAACTGAATGGTCAGCCAGACCGGACAGAATCACCGTAAAAATCGCAGTGATTTCAGCAGTCAGCGGACAACCGGTTTCTTCTGTCACGATTGACGGCAAAAGCGGTCTGGCAACTTTCGGTGGTGATCATCCGCAGGATTTATTACCAAAACCGGTGGGTCATTTTATTGACTCATTGTTCAGCAAAAATTGATCCTGTAATTTAAATTATATGATTGCCTGTTTTGATGTGTTCACTCCGGCCATGAAGGCAGGCAATAACGACAGGCAATAACGACAGGCAATAAAAAATATAAAGTATTTCAGACCGGCAACCGACCATGAGCCGTTTTATTATGGAGTTCGGTGATCGCCTGAGCGATCACCTTTACTACAGTAGCAATGACAAAAAACGCTTTATTCGCCGAAGTACCAATAACCCTGATTGATAAATTCAGTTAATTCGGCAACAAAGGCCGGATTTTGTAATGCATCACCTAATTCGTTTATTCCAAGTTCGGTGAATTGGCACAGTGCGTCTGCGCCCTTAGCATCTGCGGTAGCCCAGGCTTCTGTATTAATAAAGAAGCTATCGCCGATGCACATTACACGCAGGCCGCTCAGGCGGGTCAGATGTTCACCGGCATTCAACGCACTCAATACTTCGTCCTGCAGATACACAGGCTCGGCAGGTGCAATATCCAATTCATGGCGGGCGGTGGTTGCAAAGCGACCAAACCACTGCTCAAAATCACCCGGCTGATTTATCATCTCAACCATCATGGCGCGCAGTCGCTCAATTTCATGCGTTTCCACAATTCCCGCACTGTCACGCACCGTCAGGTCAGGATCACTGTAATGTACGCCACCTAAATCTTTTTCCAGCGCATAGTCCGCGAAACTACTCAGCAAATCACGCCCGTTCGGTCCGCGAAAACCAACGGAGTAGTTCATTGTGTCTTCGAACGTAAACCCGTCGTGCGGGAATCCGGGCGGAATATACAGAATATCACCCGGTGACATTTCGACATCAATGATTGGCTCAAACGGGTCGACATGCAGCAATGCCGGATGCGGACAGAACTGGCGCATCGGTATTGCATCGCCCACACGCCAGCGACGGCGACCCATTCCCTGAATAATAAAAACGTCATAGTTATCAATATGCGGCCCGACGCCACCTCCCGGAACCGAATACGAAATCATCAGGTCATCAAGACGCCACTCAGGCAACACCCGAAATGGACGGACCAATTCAGCAGATGGCATATGCCAATGGTTAACCGCCTGAACCAGTAATGACCAACCCGTTTCGCCTAACCCGCTATAGTCCTCAAAGGGACCATGGCTTGCCTGCCATTTGCCATCGTCAAGGCTGACAAGCCGGCTGTCAACTTCAGGCTCCATTGCCAAACCTGCCAGCTCATCCGGAGTGATAGGATCAACAAAGTCAGGAAATGCATTTTTCAATACAACCGGTTTTTTTTGCCAGTATTTTTCTAAAAATTCAGGCCAGTTAAGATTCAATTTGTCAGCCATACAATCACATTCGTATCAATAAGGAAGTTAGCCGAGAATTATAGGAGTAATAGCCTGTGATATTTTTGTTTCGGGTCAAGTGTTGGTAAAATAGATGGGTTTCACGTTCTGTTCTGTCGGCTTAAGATTCGGGCCATAGAAGGTGGGCATGCCGTTCAGGCAGATAAGACCGCTCTTTCACCGGGTTGTTACGGTAATATCCCACACTATCAAAGATAAAAATTATGTGCTGTTTCTGCATGACAGGATATATTTCCCTGTCAGCTATTTAAATAACAGAGAATGACTGCGTATTTATAATTATAATAAGTATAAATTACATCAGCACAGGCTGAAAATAAAACGTCTCTGTAAAGAGACGTTTTATAGATATTAATACTTAGTTAAACCGTATTATCCGACTGAATGCAGTTTTACATGAGAGCCGAGGTATTCCATCTTACGGTGGCTTTCTGCGGCGTCATAGCACTCCGGATACAATGCGGCTATCTCTGCCATTAATTGCTCTGGTGTTCTGATTGATTCAATTTTTGATGCCAATGCCAGCGCCATATCAAAAGCAACGCGCTCAACAGGATTATGTTTTGGTGAAAAAATTTTACCCGGCATATGTTTACTCCATCTTTCACTGGTAAATATGGGAAAAAAGACATTTATCAGAATAATATATATTATAGCTGCTTATGAAGTGAGTATATCTGAATGCACTTTTATGAACAGGTCAATAATCGTGTATTTTGTAATGAAATATTAAAGCTCCGGTTATTTTGTTTCATTTTTTTTATTCCTTTTTTTCTCCTTCTTATTCTTTTTTCATACAGGAATGAGGTCTTTGTCACATTTCGTCATACCTTGCTGACAAAAAAACGATAATACATTAAACAAGCTTTAAGAGGCCGGACACTACTACACATCCGGTACGGTATAGTTATCGCATCCAAGTAGAGAGTACCCCTGAAGAAATGTTGTGATTATGCCCGCAGGATTGCGGGCTTTTTTTTTATTCTGTCAAGATGAAATTTTTGCATCATCCTCCCCGTTGACCTTTTCCCTTTTTTACCGCTATTTACTGATAAATACATTCAGAAAACATAACGGTGATCATAATGAAACAACGACTTTTCAGGTTTTTTCCCGGCATTATTATTGCGTTGAGCATTTTATTATCCGGATGTGATAATAACGATGCGGACATGTCGAAAATTAAAGTTGGCGTGATTAACGGTGCCGAACAGGATGTCGCCGAAGTTGCAAAAAAGGTAGCAAAAGAACAATACGGACTGGATGTCGAGCTTGTCGGCTTCAGCGGTTCACTGCTGCCGAATGACCCGACCGCTAATGGTGATCTCGATGCTAATGTCTTCCAGCACCGTCCGTTTTTAGCTCAGGATAATAATACCCGTGGTTATAATCTTGTGGCGGTCGCGAATACCTTTGTTTTTCCGATGGCGGGCTATTCCGATAAGATTAAAAACATCAGTGAATTAAAAACCGGAGATACCGTCGCTATGCCAAATGACCCGACAAACCTGGGTCGCGCATTGTTATTAATGGAAAAAGAGAAATTAATAAAATTAAAATCCGGTACCGGATTACTGCCGACCGCGCTTGATATCACCGATAACCCGCTGAAACTGAATATTATGGAGCTGGAAGGCGCACAATTACCTCGGGTAATAAAAGACCCGAAAGTGACCGTCGCCATTATCAGTACAACCTATCTTCAGCAAACCGGATTATCCCCGGTAAAAGACAGTATTTTTATTGAGGATAAAGAGTCTCCGTACGTCAATATTATTGTGACCCGTGAAGATAATAAAGACGCTGAAAATGTGCAGAAATTTATTAAATCTTATCAGTCTCCGGAAGTTGCCAAAGCCGCCGAAACATTATTTAACGGCGGGGCTGTACCGGGTTGGTGATAAACAAACCTGTCGTGCCGTAAACCGGCACGACAGTCAGCTACCATCAAAGTCCCAGCGCACGACAGGATAAGCCGGTTATCTGGTGCAGAATAAGCGGCAATTCATTATCGCTGATCATTTCAAGCCCGCTGCGGCGCAGATAGGCTTTTTTTGCCACCACAAATCCCAGAACCTGCCCGATCAGTGCGTGTGCGGCAATAATGGCAGTCTGCATATCGGTTTCAGGCTCAACCAGACGGATAAGGGATGTCAGCCGTTCGTGAACCGGCAGGATAAACGTATGATAGATAACATCATAGTGCTCAGTCTGCTCCAGTTGCTCGCGCAGAATCAATTGTGCATACAGTGCATGATCCGGCGACAACAGCGCCTGTCCCAACCCCTTCATCAGACTGACTAACACGCGCCTGAGTGACTCTTTATCCGGTTCCGGCTCTAGCGCAAGCTGCTGCAATGCGGCATCAGCCTGCGCTGCATTTGTCATCTCTGCCAAATCATCTGTAATTTTCCGGATAACCGCGGCATACACGCCCTGCTTTCCGTCCAGATGATACGGAATAGCCGATTGATTAACACCGGCTTCCTCCGCCAACTGCCGGGTACGGACACCATTCATCCCGTAGAGCGCAAACAGGCGGATCCCTGTCTGTATCAGCTTCTCTCTGGTTTGTTCCGATGATACGGTGTGCTTATTCGTTTTTTGCATATACTGCGGTTACCCATCAGAATGTCAGATATCAGCGCGCATCAGTCTGGTCGAGTTATCGTTGAGTTCAATCCCGGCGTTTTTCCCGACAATCACTGTGCCGCCCAAGTTACACAGATGATAGCCAAAGGCGCAGTTTGGTTCAAACGCAAAGCTCATTCCTGCCTGCAGAACCAGTTCACGGCCGGGGTTTGGTAAACGCTCAACTTTGCGGTAACGACTCACCAGCGGCAGAGATTCAATGCCCGGTGCTGTCCCGAAACCGATTGGTCCGTAAGGATTGATGCTGTGAATGAGTGGATGCACATGCCAGCCACCGGAAGCGAGTAATGGTTTTTCCATCTCATCAACCACTTCCCCGAACGTCACGCCCTCTTTGAGATAGTTTACGCCTATTTCATAACATTCCCGCGCAACCAGTGCCGCTTTTTCCAGTTCCGGATGAATTTTACCGACGGCAACAGCCGCCTGGTGCTGTGTTTCATACATCCCATACAGTGCGAAAATCTCTGACAATACAATATCACCACGCTCAATTTCACGTGGGCGCTGAGAGCGATACTGCCAGGCCGGTTGTCCCCAACCGATATATTCAGGTCCTGATCCAAGCAGAATTTCAGCCGTGAACCCGCCGGCAGAAAGACATGTTGCCGTTACTGCCGCAGCAATATCGGCCTCGCTGTTGCCCGGTACTGCCGTCACCCGCATGATGTCACTCATTGCCTCGCCAATGGCTGCCGCATGACGGATATGTACCAGTTCTTCCTCACTTTTTACTGATGCGCGGACAAAAAAGTCCCGGTAAACCGGCACAATCGACGCCTGTGGATACGCTTCTTTAATCCCGGTTAAGGTATTGAACGGCATCGCACCATCAAAATAAAACGGCGGATATGGCTCAAGCCCGATCACCCCGATTTGCGCTGTCGCCGGGACATTAATCTCTTTCAGTAATGCGCCGATATTGCGCCCGGTTTTTCCGACCATGATCTGCTCCGGCGATAACCACTGGCAATCACCCCGCATGGCGGCCTGCATATGGTCAGCTATCATCATCGGTGCAAATGTCACCACGATCGGGTCGTTATCCTGATAAAAAATCACCACCGACCCCAGACGATCATTGGTAAAATAGTGATCCACACAGAAAGGTGCAGGTGCCGCTGATTCCCGGTCACCATAAACAATCAAAACATCTAAATCACGTTGACGCATGATGTCACGTGCCAGCTCCCAGCGGCGATCCCGCTCCTGTAAAGAAAAACTATCCGGTATAGCAGAACGTAATGTTTTCATTATCGACTCCACAAATTAATTCATTTGAATGAACTAATATCGTAGTCAATGCGCAGAAAGCCGTCAATCATAAGATCAAAAATGATCCCGATGACACAGAATCAGGAAAAATCAATTGATTGTTTTATCAGCTAATTTAAAATAATACCTACGAATATTTGCGCACAAAAAGCCAAAAATGAATACAACTTATCTCTATATCCGGCTTTACCCAAATAAGATGATTATCCGCGATGTTTCTGCACACCGGGAAGTGACAGAAATAGCTGAAATACCATTTACGACCAGTCGCCTGCTTGTGGGGGATATGCTCTCTGCAGTAAAGACACTGCAAAAAGCCGTTTTACAGCTGGATCCTCCCCGCCCGTTATGGAAAAAACTCTTACCGCAAAGTTATGCTGTGCTTATCCATCCTATGGAGATGAGAGAAGGCGGGCTGTGTAATGTTGAAAAGCGTATTTTCCGTGAATTAGCCGGCTTTATTTCTGCCCGCAAACAGTCCGTCAAAGCCTGGGTGTGTGATCATCCGGATATACAACCTGATCAATTTGTATCGGACGTATTATCAGGTCGTTTTAAAGGGGAAAAAGAAGATAACATCCGCAATGATTAATACAGAGAACAGCAGAAATACACTGCTGCTGTTCTGCTATCAGAGATAAAACCTTTTACTATAAATCCGGATATTTTGAGTTAAATTAAAGTTAACTTAAGATGATATGCTGTATATGACAGTAAGTGAGTTAAGTCATTAATAATGAAAGAAGCTGTATTACGAAATAAAATTAGCGATTTACAAACCATTTAATATTTTACAAAAAAAACAAATTAACCACTTGTTTATTATAGTTATTTAATTAATTTTCCTTATATTAAACTATCAGTATTTGTCAGTTTTATTTAGAATTGAAAATATTATCATTGTTTATGTACATTCTGTTGTGCGGCAAAAAAAAACAGGAATATGTTTCATCCATACCCGCAAACGCCGGTATCAACCCAGTTCTGAGGATATCAAAATGAAACGTTCTGTTATTATTGTCGCAACACTGGCCAGCTTACTTTCTTATGGCGCAATGGCATCCACATCTGCACCGGCTGTTTCAGCAGCACACTCCGGTATTTCCGCCTCTAAAGCGGAAAATCACACAAAGATTATTAAGCATGACGCTAAAGCAAAAAGTGAGAAAGGGAAAAAAAGTACAAAAACTAAAGAGGACAAACAGAGCGCAATCTGATCATTATTAAACTGTTATCCATGGGTTATTCAAACGCCTGATAAGGCGATATAAAAACCTCCCTGAAAACGGGAGGTTTTTCATCCGTATTACCTTGTTATTTCATCACTAACGCAATAATAAAGATAACGACTGCCATGCAGGTGAAGAAACTAATAGGGTATACCATTGTACTTTTCGTGATTGGCATCATGATCAGATCTCCTGTAAACCTTGCTTAGTATTTTATAGACCGAGTCTCAAAAAAAGGCTCACTGACTATTTAAAGACAACAGAAGATATAAATAAAGCTTATGGATCACAAAACCAGATAATAAAGCAAAAAAGCTACTTTACCGTATTTTAGTAACAGTTCGCCGATTTTACTGATATTGTTCTAAATAATAACCATCACCAAAAGAACAAAAGTCAGCAGCCCGAGATAACATTTAGCATAGAATCTGTCAGGAATACGACCAATCAGCGGTGCACTTAATTTCTGCCCCAGCCAGGAACCGGCAACCAGTAAAATACATGCCTGAATATCCACATAACCGGCAAAACCACTGCCAAACTCCGCAGTATCATTCCATGCCATCACAATATAAGTTATGGTTCCCGCCAGCGCCATCGGCAGGGATAACGGATTCGCCATTGCTGTTGCCTGCGCCATCTTCGCACCACGCCTGCGCATCAGCGGAACGGTCATCACACTACCGCCAACCCCCAGAAATGCAGCGACAATACCGATTGTTGTGCCGGTAATTGCCGTCACTCCGCCCGACATCGGGCGGACAGAATCCGCCGCCTGTGTCATAAAGCCCGGACGAAAAAGACTATCCCACAACGTTATCACCAAGTAACTGATAAAAATCCACTTTACCCATATACCTTGCAACGATATGGCTAATATAGCCCCCAAAACAGCGCCCGATGCAATATAGCCGGTCAGAGGACGAACCAGGGACCAGTCTATCATTCCTGCGCGATGCTGACGGGCAGTTGCCATTGATGCACTGAATATCATAACGCAGGTGGATGTCGCCACAGCAATATGCATTGCCGCATCTCCTGCCTGCTGTCTGTGCCCGTGGTTAACAGTGCATACAGCAACGGGACAATAAAAAAAACCACCGCCGAAACCAAATAATACCGTTGTCGACCCGACAATACATCCGCATATTAATAACAGTAAAATCATTGTATTCAACCCGGAAATCATAACTGTAACCACACTATAAACGACGGTTCTGCAATAATCTTTTGCATATAAGACAACCATCATTGTATTTCAGCCAGAGAATACCGCGCTTATATTATAGCCGGACAAATATCGCCTGATTATTATCATTCCGGATACATGACTACAGACAGAAGATACAAAAAATAAAGCTCACCACAGTTAATAACACCCCGCAGTGAGCCTTATATATTTAAGGTAAAGCCTTATCAGATAAGGTCTTTAATAACTTCAGATGGTCCATTTTTCTGTATTGAGGCAATCCCGTTTAATGCACCCTGCTTTGAGGCATACATTTCGCTGGTTGCAATAATTTCATGGTTTCCGGCTTTCAGAACAAAATAGTACGGCTGTGGTGTATCTTTCGTGGATTTCTTTAATTCGTAATACCCCATAACAAGCTCCTTGAATTGAAAATCATGTTAAAGCGGACATTCGTTATTTCTCCAACAGTATAGTTAATACTACGTAAAAAAGAGAAACAGATAACTAAAAAAAGATAAATGGTTCTTTTTTACAAAAAACGAACCGTTTCCGCAGGATAATTGATATGAGATCAATAAAGAAATGCACTTATTTGCTGCCAATCATCAATAAATACGGTACGCCATCACAGGTAAACCGGCCAGCCTCTCTCATTCCTGACTTCAGATGTGCCTGAACAGACCGCACGTTATCCTGATTAATAAATGCTACCGGCTTCCCGTTATTTAACTCACACATTGTTTTATAAAGCGACTGAAGCACGCCTTGCCCGCGATAATCTGCATCAATACATACCGGGCCGTAAAACCAGTTATTTTCCAGCAACTCATTAAACTGTTGTGATATTTGTTGTGTAACAGGCGAAACGGATGCTGCCAGAGGCGAAAAACTAAACAGCACACCGACAAGGGTATTTCCGGTTTCTGCAACAACCGTATGAAGAGAATGCGTAAACATGCTTTCCACTTTTCCCGGGGGATATTCCCCGAGTAAACCACCCTGCCGGGACTGTGCATTAGCCTGTAATAATAGGGTGACCTGCGCGCAATCTTCTTTTGTCATCAGGCGATAGAGGATCATATCTTCTCCGTTTTGGTGGCTATTTTGTACCTTTTACTATACCCAACGTCATTCCGGATGCAGGAAGGCGGCAATACAGAACGGAAATTCATCTCACTGCGATTTATACTGATGCATAAAAAAAAACCACCGGTTTAACCGATGGCTACAAAAAGAATTTATTCATCTTCAGGCGGATTTTTGAGGAGCTGATGAATTTCCTCTTTCAATCGTAACTTCTGTTTCTTTAATTCCACAACTTCATCACCATAACCTCTCCTGTCAGAGTGCTCTAACCGGGCTATTTCATGGTCGAGTTGGTTGTGCTTATCAAAAAGTGCACGAAAGTTAAGATTATTCTGGCGCAGATGGGAGATCAAATCACGATATTCCGGAAACATAGTTATATTACCTTTTGTCAGTGACTATTTTCTCATCATCTCCCATTTTTTTTCTGCAACGCAAAGAAAGAAAACAATTTCCCTCACGATCATATTATCTGCACTGATAATTTCATGATTTTTAAAAAATTAATAGTATTTGAGAGAATAACGAACAGCGCAGTAAGCTGGTTATTCTGGCTGCATACGTATTTAAATTTATGTTTACACCAAGCTAAATTCTTAATTCTTTGCTACCAGTATGCATCCTCCGGAACAATCACAGTCAACCTGATACCCTTCCAGTGCTACGGGAACCCCTTGTATTTTCATCATAGGACTGGCTTCTGTAATAACACCGGTTGAATCACATCGCGGGCAATAAACGGCATCCCCCAAATAGGCTATTTCTTCTTTCTGTTTGGCAATTAAATGTCCGCTTAATACGGTTCCATTTGTATTGGTACTATCATTTTTGATGATGAATTTCTGCTGATTTATTTCCCCCTCTCATATCGCCATTTTATTATTAATAACGTGTATTATTAATCGGCGCTATCAAATACCATTTATATTATTTCATTTAAGCAGAAACCCAAGGGATCATACAAAAATTCCGGATATAAAAATACATCATAACAATTTTTTTATCAAAATGTTTTTTTTGCAATTATACATATCGAATACAAATAAATATTACGCGGCACAATACCTTGCTTTATTTATAGACATCACCAATCAATTTACATGATTTGAAAAAATAAAAGATAGTATTTATTTTTTTAGCATACAAGCATTTGATACATGCATATTATATCACTTCCCCTTACGTATTCTTAACGTTAATTAATCAGCCCTAACACATTATCACGCCAACCTGGCACTTATTTTATTTTACCTCATAAATTCAAATCATTACAATTAAATTACATCATGAAAAACGAAGGTGACATTCTATTAATACAGAATAAATAAAATGCACATAAAAATAGAATAATTTATTCATACATTCATTCTTTAACTAAGTTAAATGCATGAATTGACACATTAATAAAAAAAAGACATATGTTGAACACTATTATCTTGCATGCGCATGGCTGTTTTTTGTGGAAGTGTAATCTTAAGGATATCCAATGAGTAAGAACGGGCTTGGCAGCGTTGCACCAAAAGAAAGAATTAATATCAAATACACCCCTCATGACGGAGGAAGTCAGGCTGAAATTGAACTTCCTCATAATCTTCTGGTTATTGGTGATTTTAAGAACAAAGAAGAAGATACACCAATTGAAGAGCGTAAAACGGTTTCCATTGATCAGAATAACTTTAATTCGGTTATGGAAAATGCCGGTATTAATCTGACATTTGCCGTCAAAAATCACCTCGAAGAAGAAAGTGATTCGGAAATTCCGGTTAATCTGGATATTAAATCTCTCCGTGATTTCTCCCCGGACAATATTGCTAAGAAAATCCCTGAATTAAATAAACTGCTTGAGTTACGGGAAGCGTTGGTCGCGTTAAAAGGTCCGCTCGGTAATATTCCTGCTTTCCGGAAACAACTTCAGGCTCTGCTGGATAATGAAGTGACCCGTGAGCAACTGTTAAAAGAACTGGATATCGTCAGTAATAAATAATTGGTGGGAATGGTGTTATGTCTACAGCAACAGTAAGTGCAAAACAGGAAGCCGGTCAGGTTAATACCGGAACATCGCTGCTTGATGAAATTATGTCTCAATCCCGGATGACACCGGAAACGGAAGCTTATGATATTGCAAAGCAAGGGGTTGCTGCATTTATCAGTAATATTCTTGCCGGGGACTCAAAAGAAGAGCCGGTCAATAAGCTGCTGATTGATAAAATGCTCGTTGAACTGGACAAGAAACTCAGCGTGCAGATGGATGAGATCCTGCATAACAATCAGCTTCAGGAAATTGAGTCTTCATGGCGCTCACTGAAGCTGCTGGTAGACCGTACTGATTTTCGTGAAAACATCAAAGTTAATATCATCCACGCAACGAAATCAGAATTGCTGGAAGATTTTGAATTTTCGCCTGAAATTGTACAATCCGGGTTTTATAAACACGTTTATTCAGCAGGTTATGGTCAGTTTGGTGGTGAACCTGTTGCCGGTGTTATTGGCAACTATGCATTCAGTAATACCACGCCGGATATGAAATTACTGCAGTATGTCAGTACTGTAGGTGCCATGGCTCATGCACCGTTCATTTCTTCTGTTGCACCTGATTTCTTTGGTGTGAGCAGCTACACCGAATTACCGGCAATTAAAGATCTGAAATCGGTATTTGAAGGTCCTGCTCATACTAAATGGCGCTCTCTGCGCGAGTCAGAGGATTCCCGTTATCTGGGGCTGACCGCGCCGCGTTTTTTACTGCGTCTCCCTTACGATATGATTGAAAATCCGATTAAAAACTTCAATTACCGGGAAAGCGTTAAACAAAACCACGACCACTATCTGTGGGGTAATACTGCATTTTTGTTAGCCGCCGGAATTAATAATAGTTTTGCACAGTATCGCTGGTGCCCGAATATCATAGGCCCGCAGAGCGGTGGTGCAGTCAGTGATTTACCGGTTCACTGTTTTGAAGCAATGGGCGAACTGCAGACAAAGATCCCGACAGAAATTTTGGTTACCGACCGCCGTGAATTTGAATTAGCTGAAGAGGGCTTTATTACGCTGACTATGCGCAAAGGCAGTGACAATGCCGCATTCTTCTCAGCAAACTCTGTACAAAAACCAAAACATTATCCGAACACCCGTGAAGGGAAAATGGCAGAAACCAACTATAAGCTGGGAACTCAACTGCCTTATATGTTCATCATTAACCGCCTGGCTCACTACATCAAAGTATTACAGCGTGAGCAGATCGGTGCCTGGAAAGAGCGTCAGGATCTCGAACGGGAACTGAATATCTGGCTGAAACAGTATATTGCCGATCAGGAAAACCCGCCGTCTGATGTCCGCAGTAAACGCCCGCTTCGTTCCGCACAAATTCAGGTGCTGGATGTGGAAGGCGATCCGGGCTGGTATCAGGTCGCCATTCAGGTTCGTCCGCATTTTAAATATATGGGTGCGAGTTTCGAATTGTCACTGGTTGGTCGCCTCGATAAGGAATAACAGGAATGGGGGCGCTTTATCGTCGTCAGACCGCGCAACCGATCCGTCTTTTTGAGCGGATCAGGGGGGAGCACTCCGGTGCTTCCCGCCAGTCGCGTATCACAGCACTGACCGCTTCAGTAAAAAAACACCTGACACTGGTGCTCAATACTCATCCTGAAACCTGCCAAAGCAGCCGGGAACTGGGCGTTATTGACCTGAATGATGCCACTGCAACTGCAGTGGATTTCAGAGTCAGTCTGGAGGCGGCTATCAGGAACTGTATTTTGCACTATGAGCCACGGATAAGTGACGTCACTGTGGAGGGGCTTATTGATGAAAGCAATCCCCTGCTCCTCGAGTTTCGGATTACTGCTTTAGTACTGCTGGAAAGTCAGTCACAGGTAATTGAATTTAATATGCAGATGGACAGTCACCGGCACTACAGACTGAAACAGGCTTGAATGTATGCCCCGTAATCCCTATTTTTCTGATGAACTGGAATATCTGCAATTACTGGAAAGTACGGTTGCGCGGTATAAACCTCATCTGGTTAATTTTTTAGCAGAAAAGAGTACCGATCCTGATGTACTGCGCCTGCTGGAAGGTTTTGCTTATTTATCGGCTTCATTGCGGGGACAGGTTGAACGTCAGTTTCCTGAACTGACTAACAGCCTTGTTACGATGCTCTGGCCCTGCTACCCGCGGCCATTCCCGTCGATGACTATTATGCAGTTAACACCGGACGCACAGGTTAATCAGCCTTGTCTGATCCCTGCCGGTACTCTTTTTGAGAGCCGCGAAATTACGTTTGCCGAAAGTGATTCTGAAGAGGATAAGATTCATCATCCCGTATGTCATTTCACACAGTGTCGTGATGCCTGGGTGATGCCATTTACAGTATCAGGAACAGACAGTGATACTCAGTCAATAACGCTGCATTTTACATTTACCGGAACAGTAAAATTATCTGAGGCAGGATTGACCCGTCTGCGGATTTATCTGGATGGTGATGATTATTCTGCCCGCGAACTCTATTACCGGCTGAACCATGCAATAGCCGGTGCTACGCTGGCAACGGAAAAGCACACCTTTACGCCGGAAAAATTTTCAGTCACACCGGTCGGATTCTGCCGGGAAGATGCCCTGCTGCCTTACCCGAAAAACAGCTATGAGGGACATCGCCTGCTACAGGAATATTTTAGTTTCCCGCAGGCCTTTTTATTCCTGGATATTGCAGGGCTGGATGATATTCCGCCGGTTATGACCGGCAATCAGTGTTCTCTGACTATCCGTTTTTCCCGTCCGCTGCCACTGTCAGTTGCCATCACACCAGAAACCATACGGATCAACTGCGTGCCCGCAGCCAATTTGTTCGTGATGGACAGTGAAGCCATAGAGCTTGACGGAAAACAAAGTGAATACCCTCTCAGCCCGTGCTTTGCCCATGCACAATGTTACGATATTTTTTCAGTCCGCCGTGTCGACGGACTGCGTCGTTGTGGGCATCTTCCGGCGCAACGTACGCACTACACTCAGTTTGAAAGCTTTCATCATCAGAATCAGATAAATACCGGCAATGAAGATCTGTACTACCGGTTACGAACCCTGCCGGCGCCGGATAACGAAGGATTTCGTCACCGGATTTCGTTTGTCCGGAGTAATGAACACGAACTGACCGGATGCGATGAAATCATTTCTGTCTCCCTTAACTGTACAAACCGGGATATCGCAGGTTGTCTGTCAACAGGGATGATTAACCGGTGTATTACACCGCTGGCGGATCTCGCCGGGGTGACCAATATTATCAAACCGACGAAAACACTGCTGCCATTGCTGGATCATTCATTGCACTGGTCAATGCTGACAAACCTTTCACTCAATTATCAGTCATTACTGAGCCTGGATTCACTCAGGGAACTGTTACAGCTTTATGATCTGACGTCCGTATTTCATCAACAGACTGCCCGTCAGACACAAAAATGTCTCGATGCTCTGGTCAGCATGGAAAGCAAACCTGTTGAATATCTGTACCGGGGATTACCGGTACGCGGTCTGAAATCAACACTGTCGGTTTATCAGAATGCATTTTCATCAGAAGGTGATTTGTATCTGTTCTGCTCTGTCATTGCACACTTTTTTGAACTTTATACCAGCGTAAATACCTTCCATGAACTGGAAGTTATCAACATGGACAACCGGGAAACGTATTTATGGCCGGCGAATATCAATCAGTCAGCACTGATATAAGCATCAACGCCACTGACAGTACAACCGGCATGACGGAATATGACTTCTATCAGTTGGCTGAATTACTCCGAAAGTCAGTGATAGCGGCAGGAAAATCCGGGGAAAATGCTGTCCGTTTTACGTCAGATGCCGGTATAGCGTTCCCTACCCGGGATGTTACGGATGTCACCCGCCATGCTGACGGCACTTATGACGTCAAAGTTGCCTTTTTAGGGCTGCACGGTAGTCAGTCACCGCTGCCCGGGTATTATCTCGACAATTTCGCATGGGAAGACGCGCAACAGACTGAAAGTGTGACAGATTTTCTTAATCTGTTTAATCACCGCTTCGTTTCGTTGTTACACCGGATCTGGCGCAAATACCGGTACTACATCTCTTTTGAGCCTGACGGACATGATGCCTTTTCCCGTTATATGTTTGCGTTACTCGGGTTGGGTAGTGAGAACATCCGCAACCGGATCCCCATAAACCATAACAAAATGCTGGCATACGCCGGATTGCTGGCAAGCCCCGGGCGATCGGCTGATGTGATATGCAGTCTGATTTCACACTGTTTTGACCTTGACGATGTAAACCTGATCGGTTGGGAAACCCGCCGGGTCACTATTCCTGATGATCAGCAAAACCGGCTGGGAACTATTTTATACAGTACCGGACAGACGGCAAAACCACGCACGCTGCTGGGTGAAAACTTCAGTCTGGGGGCAAAAATAGAAGATTGTAACGGGAAGTACACCATTGAAATCAGTGAATTACCGCTTTCCCGTTATATGCGGTTTCTGCCCAATGGACAGGATTTTTTACCGCTTGTTACTTTTGTTTCTTACATCATGCATGAGCAACTTGCCTGGGATCTGCGGCTGTGCATGGCGGAGAAACAGGTTGGCGGAATGGTGCTCGGCGAAAAGGATAACAACCAACTGGGCTGGCGGAGTTTTCTGGGTAAACCCGAACTGAAGCCTTTCGTGACGATTTCTGTATTGGAATAACATGATGGATAAACCACAACTTAATTTTCATTTAGTAAACAGTAACCGACTGGAGAGCGGGCGGGCTGCGACGGCTCAATTTTCAGTTCAGGGCGGTACTATCGGCAGTAATACCGACTGCACCTGGTCACTCCAGGACAGTCTCGGGAAAGTATCCGGGATTCAGTGCCGTATTGTCTGGCAGGATCAGACTTTTTGCCTGAAAACACTGACAGAGCCTGTCCGCGTTAATCAGACGGCGATTCCACGTCATGCAGGTGCAGTACGTTTGTCCGGGGGCGATATCATTGATATTGGCGAACTCCGGTTTAAAGCACACATTACGATGGCCGGGGAACTTTATCATGACCCTATGTCTGTTGCCCCGCAGGATATTATTTCCGCGGATAGTAATCCGCTGGATAGTCTGATGGACAGCCGGGCAATTCCACCAGCAGATGCGCAGATAACCGATACTCAGACCGCAACAGTCCGCAGCGGTTATACCAATGATCCGCTGAAAGCGCTGGATAATGAGAGCCTTACCACAGATACAGGCACTCAGGAAAATGATACCGACGGCTTGCTGGCTGATAACCTTCATTCAGCCACCCGCTACGCATCGCCGCTGTCCGATAACCACGGAAACACCATTGTGCAGGAATATATGGATCTCCCCAAACTCTCCGCCACGGATGATATCCCGGCGTCTGACTCCGAACATATTGCCGTTAACCCCCTGATGCACGGGCTGGAAGCGCATCTTCCGCTGAGAAACTCACGCCAGGCAAATGATTTCCTGACCGAAGTCGGCCGGACATTGAAAGCGGCAATCGAAGGGTTGCTCATTTTGCAAAAAAGCCAGGATAACCTGAGAGACAAACAGTTACGCCCTATTGAAGATAATCCGTTACGGCTCAACGTGGATTATCAGGAAGCGTTACGCCTTCTGTTCGGCGAAGAGCGCAGCCCTGTACATCTTTCACCGACCGCTGCTGTCAGTGAGAGCCTGAATAACCTTCAGCTTCACAACCAGGCAAACCAGGAAGCCATCTCCGTGGCACTGGATACTATGCTGGATGCTTTTTCCCCCGAACGACTGCTGGCGCGCTTTGCCCAATATCAGCGGGCGGGAGAGCAGCATGAGCCGGATCCTGACTGGGCATGGAAAATGTATGTCAGTTATTACCGTGAACTGAAATCCGGCCGCCAACAGGGATTTGAAAAACTCTTCTATGACGTTTACACCCACGCATACGACCGGGCATTACGGAAAAGTATATAAAGGACGCACATCATGAGTGTGAAATTGCGATACGGATTGTTGTTACTGGTACTGGTTTTAACCGGATGCAGTAAGTCCTGGGAGGCGACAAAAAAAGTGGGGAAAGTGCTGTGGGATCCGGATGTTCCGGTAGGGAAAGCCAGCCAGCGTCCGTCTGAAATCGCCATCACACTCCTTGCTGAACCGGATATGAATCCGAATCCGGATGGTGAACCGTCACCGGTGGAGATGCAGTTGGTGTACCTCAGTGAGGACTCCCGTTTTGAATCAATGGATTTTGATCAACTGGATGAAAAACCCCTGCCCGACATTTTGGGTAAAAACTATATCGACCATCAGGATTATACGCTGACGCCGGATCAGTACAAACCACTGGCATTACTGAAGACAGGCGATGAGAACCGTTATCTGGGTGTGATCGTTCACTACTCTGATCCTAACGCCACACAATGGAAGAAAATTATTAAATTAAGCGGGATCGGACGTCAGTATTACATCCTGGTTCATGTTCGTGCAAATGAAGTGGAACTGCGCAAAGAGGAAGAAGAATAGTATGTCGATGAAAAACCGGGTTATCTGGCGTGAAGGATTGTTTATCAAACCGCAGCACTTCCAGCAGCAGCAACGTCATCAGGATTATGTGACACAAAGCCTGCTTTCGGCTTTTATAGGTCACTATGCCGGACTGACCTCTCTGGTGATAAATGACGATATTTTGCGGCTCGGCCGGGTCGGTATCTCTGAGGCAACCGGCGTCATGCCTGACGGTACATTATTTTCAATGCCGTCTCAGGATGAGCTTCCTCCGCCGATTGATATTTCGGGTCTTAATGATACCGGCAATAACATTATTTATCTGGCTCTGCCACTGCACAGTGCAACGGTCAATGAAATCGCGACAAGTGATAATAATCAGCTGACCGCGCGTTATAAAGAGTGTCGTCAGGATGTACGGGATCTGCATACCGAAAACGGTGACGTCAGTATGCTCAATATTGCAAAACTGAGCCCGGTTCTTAAACAGGGTGCGACTGAGCTTAATGCCTACGTTTGCGTGCCAATCTGTCGAATCAGTGAACAGACTGCCGACGGAGGACTAATCCTTGATGAGTCATTTATTCCGTCTTGTCTGAATATCCGTCTGTCACCTTTATTAACCGGTTTCCTGGACGAACTCAGCGGAACACTGGCTGAACGCGCCCGTCAGCTGGCAGAGCGGATCGGGTCCCCCGGGCAACAGGGAATAGCCGATGTTGCTGAATTTATGATGTTGCAGTTGCTTAACCGCGCATCTCCGCGTTTTTCACATTTTGCCGCTCAGAATGTCCTTCATCCGGAGCCGTTATTCAGCGAGTTACTCTCACTTTGCGGGGAGTTACATACCTTTACTGACCAATCCCGCCTGTCCGGTCAGTTACCGAAATACAATCATCAGTCACTGAGTGAATGTTATCCCCCTTTGATGCGGGCATTGCGCCAGGCATTGAGTGTGGTACTGACGCCACGGGCTATCGCAATACACCTGCAGGAACAGGAGCACGGAATTCGGGTCGCGACGATTCAGGATCAGCAATTACTGCAGCAGGCCGAGTTCATTGTTGCTGTCCGCGCACAAATACCGCAGGAACAATTACGTCGTCAGTTTACTCAGCAGACGAAAATCACATCCGTTAACCGCATCCGTGATCTGGTCAGTGTTCAGTTGCCGGGTGTACCACTGATTTCACTTTCTGCCGCTCCCCGCCAGTTACCCTATCACGCAGGCTATACCTATTTCCGCCTTGATCGCCAGGGGAGCGCATGGCAGGAAATTCAGCAGAGCGGGTCGATTGCATTCCACGTCTCCGGTAATTTCCCCGAGCTGGATATTCAGTTCTGGGCCATCCGTAACGGAGGTGATGCATGACCGGCGAACCAGAGCTAACTCTGCATGACACACAACAACCGGCAGAAAATAAGCAGTACCGGATCCCGCTGCGCGGCGAAAATATTAATCCGATGATCGATGCCGCTACTCCGTTGCTCGGAATGGTGATGCGTATGCGTACCATGTCGGGCTCCCCGCTCCCGGAGCAGTTGTACCCGCAGGTTGTCGCGGATATTCAGGCGATTGAGCAACAACTTCAGTCTCAGAGCTATGAGCCGGGTGCGATTGTGTCATTCCGTTACGTACTATGCACATTCATCGATGAAACAGCGCTGGGGCTGGGATGGAATACCGATAACGGGTGGGTGAAAAAATCATTACTGGTCCATTTTCATAATGAATCCTGGGGCGGAGAAAAAGTCTTTGTACTGATTGAACGCTTGCTGGGTGAACCAAAACGTTATCTGGATCTGATTGAATTTATCTGGCTCTGTCTGTGTCTCGGTTACCGGGGTCGTTACAAAGTAACTCAGGGTAATAATGATGAATTTAACAAGCTCCTGCGCCGCCTGCAGAAACAGATCCGTCAGCTAAGACCTGAACAGGGCTCTGTGGTGATATATGACGATGTATCGTCAAAATCACACCGCTACCACTTAGGTAAGCGCCTGCGGCTTAAATATATTTTTATCGGCGGACTACTTTGTGCCGCCGGTATTTATGGTCTGTACCTGTCACACCTTAATGAGCAGACACAGAACATTTTAGATCAATTAACACCGTTACTGAGCCGGGGTATAAATTAATGATAAATGTCGATCTTTCAACGTTAGTCAACCGACTGGACCCGGTCGCAAAACATGCACTGGAAACGGCAGCAGCGCGTTGTGTCAGTGAACAACAGCCGGAGATTACCGCATCATTATTTCTGTGCAGCTTACTTGAAACGCCGTTAACCGATGTCCGGATAATCTGTCAGCGTGCAGGAATTGAACACAGTGAACTGATGTCAGCAGCAGATACGCTGATCCCACCACATCAGGCACTCACTCAGGGATATCCGGGATTCTCCCCTCTGCTGAGCGAACTCCTCAAAGATGGCTGGCTCGTCGCATCCGCGGAACATCATCATACAACGCTCCGGTCAGGTATTTTATTGCTGGTATTACTCCAGATGCCCCAGCGTTATCTGCCACATCAGGCATGTGAATTACTCAGTAAAATTAATCGTGAACAGTTAAAACAGCAATTTGATGAGTGGACAGCAGGATCTGCGGAAAGTCAGTCGGGTGAAATGACATCATTACCGGACGGCAGCAATACCGCACAACGTGGTGATACCCTTCTTGCCCGTTTTACTCAGAATATGTCAGAGCAGGCACGTCAGGGAAAATTAGATCCCGTACTGTGCCGCGATAATGAAATTGATTTAATGATCGATATTCTGTGCCGCCGCAGAAAAAATAACCCTGTCGTGGTCGGCGAACCGGGTGTCGGGAAAAGTGCCTTAATCGAAGGGCTGGCACTGCGTATCCTTGCCAGCGACGTACCGGAAAAATTGCAGGGCAGTGAATTGCATGTCCTTGATTTAGGTGCAATACAGGCGGGTGCTGCCGTAAAAGGTGAATTTGAAAAACGGTTCAAAGGACTGATGCAGGAAATTATGTGCTCATCCACACCGGTGATTTTGTTTATCGATGAAGCCCATACACTTATTGGCGCAGGTAACCAGCAAGGCGGAACCGATGTCGCTAACCTGCTGAAACCAGCCCTGGCAAGGGGGGAACTCTGTACTATTGCCGCCACAACCTGGAGCGAATACAAAAAATATTTTGAAAAAGATGCTGCATTAGCAAGACGCTTCCAGTTAGTTCAGGTTAAAGAGCCGACAGCTGCGCAAGCGGTCATCATTATGCGCGGACTGCGGACCGCGTATGAATCAGCGCATAACGTCTTTATTGATGATGACGCTCTGCGTGCCTGCGCAGAACTGAGTGACCGCTATCTTTCCGGTCGTCAGCTACCTGATAAAGCCATTGATGTACTGGATACGGCCTGCGCGCGAACAGCGATTAACCTGACATCACCACCAAAACAGGTTTCCACTCTCAAAACACAGTTACATCAGACAGAGATGGAATGCAGCATTCTTGAGCGCGAAGCGCTGCTTGGCCTGGTGAATCATGACGACCGCCTGGCCGCGCTATACCTGGAAAAAAGTACCTTATTGCAGTCTCTTGAACAATTACAACAGGACTGGAAAACACAACAGGAACTGGTCCGGGAGATTATCAGACTGCGGGCACAGTTACTTGATACCACCGGATCAAAAGAACCGGCAGAAACGCCGGAAACAGATAGTGCAGATACTGAAACAACCGCAGCGCCTTCTGCAGAAACAGGATCTGAATCTGTTGCCGCTATCCGTGAAAAATTACAGGCACTGAATCAGGCGCTGGAGGATTGCCGGGAATTATCTTCCCTCGTCTCCCCTCACGTCGGTAAAAAACAGATTGCCGCCGTCATTGCGGAATGGACCGGTGTGCCACTGAACCGGTTATCTCAGGATGCCCTGTCAATCGTGACCGAACTGCCACACTACCTGGAAGAATTTATTAAGGGACAGGATCTGGCGATTGCTCATCTGCATAAACACTTATTAACCGCCCGTGCCGATTTGCGCCGCCCCGGACGACCTCTGGGTGCCTTTTTGCTGGTCGGTCCGAGTGGTGTGGGGAAAACGGAGACTGTATTACAGATAGCTCAGCTGATGTTTGGCGGCACACAGTATCTCACGACGGTCAATATGTCTGAGTTTCAGGAAAAGCATACCGTTTCCCGTCTGATTGGTTCACCTCCGGGCTATGTGGGTTACGGCGAAGGCGGTGTACTGACAGAAGCTATCCGCCGCAAACCTTATTCAGTCGTATTACTGGATGAAGTTGAAAAAGCGCATCCTGATGTTCTGAATCTGTTCTATCAGGTGTTTGATAAAGGGGAACTGGCTGACGGTGAAGGCCGCGTCATCGACTGTAAGAATGTGGCGTTTTTTCTGACCTCAAATCTGGGTGATAACACTATTGTCGCTTATGAAAACCGGCCGGATGAGTTGCTTGATGCACTTTACCCGGAACTGACTGAATTCTTTAAACCCGCACTGTTAGCACGAATGGAAGTGATCCCGTTCCTGCCGCTTAATGATGAAACGCTGATCCGTATCATCCGTTTCAAACTGAGTCAGCTGACCGCCCGCCTGGTTCAGCGCTTCGGCGCGGATGTCACTATCGATGACAGTGTCTGTGATGCCATTTTGCAACGGGCTAACCGTGCTGAAAATGGTGCCCGTATTCTTGAATCAGTTATTGATGGTGCATTGCTGCCGCCGTTATCTCTCCTTCTCCTCCGGCATACCGCCAAAGGAGACATAATCCGTCACATTACATTGATGGCCGCCGGAGGTGAGTTTACTGCAGAGGTAAGAGTGCAAGAATGAAAGAGCGACTGAAAAACGCCCTGTCACTAATTGAATGTCAGACGGTGGGATCATTGATTTCTCAGTTTTTGCTGCACAGTTTTCATTGCAGCACACTCAGTGCAATGGTTATCACCCTGCTCAGTCCGCGCGATAACCAACTGATAAGCTGGTCGGTTGATTATACCCGCCGACAGGTCACTCCCGGATTGCTGGATACTGATGCGTCAGATATACGCCACCCGCTGGTACAGGTGACATTCAACCCTGTGCCAACATTCTGGAGAAACTTATCACAGGGAAGTTATCTTGATAACGGCAGTTTTAAACAGTTTATCAGTGAATTACCACCGGGCAGCGGAGTGCACGGATATCCGTTCACCGATCATGACGACAAAATATCAGGTGCAATATGCCGCCTGGGCACAGACCTGAAAAATAATGAACATGAAACAGGAATAACCGCTATTTATTACCAGATTTTCTGTCGCCATTTCCGGCACCTGACAAAACTGAATCAGTTGCAGGAACAACATAATCAGCTCCGTTACCTTGCTCAGCTTGCGCAGGAAAAAGAACGCCGGCTTGAAATGATGATCACACAGGCCGCAGCACCGGTTTATGAGGTTGCAGAAAAATCCGCTGCCGGCTTGTCTGACCCGGCGGATGTCTATGATCTTCAGCACTCGCTGGATCAGTATGAATCAGAGGTCCTGAGTTACCGCCAACTAACAGATGATAACGATATCGCACGGATGGCTGAAAACTTAAATGTCTCTAAACGTTCACTCATCTATAAATTAAAAAAATACGGGTACATGTCATGACCAAAAGGATTATCCGGGGAATGACGGCGTTGCTTTTGTTTACACCGTTATGGAGCCAGGCACAGCCGGGTCCCCTGCTTTCAGATGAAATGTCTGCATTACTGGCAACCTGCCGTTCAGAGGCGTCACCGCTTGTGCGCCTGGAGTGCTATGACAATCTTGGCAGAGAAAAAGCCTTACCGCCGGTTATAACACCAGAAAAAGGCAGCATCTGGCGCAGAGCCATGGCAAATGAAGCGCAACGCAGTGACCATTCAGTTTCATTTATCACCTCACAACCCGGTGAAGGGACCTGGCCTGTCATCATGACAGCACCGGCAATAGGCACTCAGCCACCGCGCCCGGTACTCATGCTGAGCTGTGTGGATAACATTACCCGGATGCAACTGGTGATGAACTCGCCGGTCACTCAGCGGGGGATACGGCTTTCCACACAACAGACAACGTTCAGCAGCGACTGGTTTATCCGGGAAAACGGCTATGTACTGGAGTCCAGCCGCGGGTTAGCCGGTATCGATGAGATAAAACGGATAATGACCGGAGAGAAACTGACGATCACACCTGAAAACGGAGAGCCGGTGACATTTGATCTGACAGATCTGGTTCAGAGTATCAAACCATTGCGTGCGGCCTGCCGTTGGTGAAAATAATGATAGCGACACGATTTAACTGGTCAGAGCAACTGCTGGCACCACTGGAAACATCATTACTGCATAGTGCAATTGATGATGGTGATACTGACTGGGAATTTATTGACAGCGGAATGATTAAATTCGGCTCTCTTACACATGCGTCCCTTGATGTCGCAGCCATTCAGTCCCGTACACTGAATCTGCTGGCAACGCGGACAAAAGACTTCCGGTTGGTTGTTCATCTGCTGCGCACACTCCAGCACGCGGGAGAGCCGGATGAAATTACCCTTGCGGTGCAACTTTTTTCTCAGTTTTGCCGGCAATTCTGGAATGACTGCTTTCCTGCCAATAAACGGATAAAACTTCGCCTGACCCAACAGGTCTTACAACGTTTTGAACTGGCACAATCCGGTTTCACCCGTGAAGCAACACCAGAACAACGGGATAATGTCCTGGGCGATTTTGCCGGTCTGGCACAATTCTGGCGCACAGAATACCCGGAACTGTCTCAGACACTGGATGCACTAAGCACCGGATATCGCAGGATAGAAAGCCGTGAACCGGATGATATCGTGTCGTCTGTTCACGCTTCGCTGCTAACGGCAGAAAAAATCACACCGCCGGCCTTAACCACGGCGCAAAACAATCCGGCAGCCTTGTCACCGGATGAGGCTGTTCCGGTCAATGATATCGATACCGGCAATGATCGCTCGCGGAAAAATGCATTACTGGCTGTCGCTGATTTATTATGCCGCCGGGCACCGGAGAACGCTGTCGGGTATCTGTTACGCCGTTATGCTATCTGGCACACAATACAGACTGTTCCGGCAACCACTTCCGGCGGGAAAACGCCGTTAGCCTCCGTTTCACCGGACAGAGTAATGGATTACCGGGAAAAAATCGTTCACGCAACTCCCGCTCTGCTCACAGAAATCGAACAAAGCCTGAGCCTCGCCCCCTACTGGCTCGACGGGCACTATCTTGCCGCACAGGCAGCCGACCGGCTGGGATTTCATCAGGCAGCGCAGGCTATCCGGCAATCCGCAGCAGAATTTACTGCCCGGATACCCGCGCTGTCATCTTGCCTGTTCTCTGATATGACGCCTTTTATCTCTGCTGAAACGGCAGACTGGCTGGCAGCGTCATCATCACCGGCAGGTATACCGGGAGCGTCATCTGACGGACAGATACCCCGCGACGAAATTACCCGTTGCTATACCGAAGACGGACTGAATGCCGCACTGCAAAAAATCGACGATGCCATAAATAAAGCAGAACAGCCGCGTGATCGTGTTTATCTGCAACTACTGGCCGCCTCATTTATTGAACAGTCGGGAATGTCCGGGCTGGCACAGGCTCACTATCAGCAACTTTATTATACGGTACTGCACAGCAGTGTTGAGCAGTGGGAACCCGCGTTACTACGGCAACTCGCAGAAAAAATACCGGACTCAGATTTTAAAAGGAATATTGTGTGATGAAAAAACCATCATTGCCATCAGTAAATGTGCAGGGGCTGTTCAGAAAATTTTTCATGTCTGATAAGCCGAAATTTAAATCTGCCCTGACTATTTTTCTGGCTGTTCTGCCTGCCATTATTCTTCTCTGGATTTGGATTTGGGGCGCTGATTTTCGTTTCCGCGATGACTATCCGCTGCGTCCGGTCAGTGCCCGCTGGTTAGCCACCCTGGGATTATTTCTTATTGTTATCAGTTGGGTAGGATATTGTGCCCGGCGGCGGGTTCGTGAACTGGAAAAACTGAAACTGGATGTGGAGCTTTCTGTTGTTGATCCGATCAGAAAAGATATTGAGTTTCAGACCCGCTACCTTGATTACTGGCTCGGACAATTACGCCGTCATCTCGGGAATAATAACCGGTCACTTTATCAGCGCCCCTGGTATCTGGTACTGGGTGCGGAAAACAGTGGTAAAAACACCTTATTTTCCGCCAATCTGAGTCTTTTGGATCTGGCGCCACAGGATCGGGTGGTATCAGAAGAAGGTCTGGATCTGCATGTTCGTTGCTCGCTGACAGACAAAGCGGTATTACTGATGCCGCGGGGGCGTTTAATTACCCAGCCGCATGACAGTAATGAAAAACCACAGCTTTATCATCGTTTATGGCAAAGCCTGCTTGGCTGGATGGTCTCTGAGCGCACACGCCAGCCACTGAACGGGATCATTCTGACAATAGATATATCCCGGTTAATCACTGCAGATAAAGAAGCCGGAAGCCGTTATTTTGCGGATATCCATCTGCGTCTTCAGGAAATCCGCCAGGCGTTCAGCACCCGTCCTCCGGTGTATATCGTTCTGACCAAACTCGACCTGTTACAGGGCTTCAATGCGATGTTCCAGTCACTGGATATTCCGCTGCGGGAATCTGTTCTGGGCGTTACCTTCACACCGGACGACCAAAATGCCTGGCTCAGTGAACTGACAACATTCTGGGAAAAATGGATAGCTCAACTCAACGCTGCATTGCCTGAAATGATGCTTAACCGGGTTGATGACAGTCAGCGCAGCGAATTATTCAGTTTTATCCGCCAGATGGTTGGTCTGCAAAACCGGGTGACTGATCTGTTGCAACAATTGATTGGCAGCAATGATGAAGACATTCCGCTCATCCGCGGGATTTATCTGACCTCATCCACTCAGCGCGGACAAATAGATGATATTTTCACGCAGAGTGCCGCTGTTCAGTACAATCTGCCGGTATCGCCGACCAATACCTGGCCGGTCAGTGAAACATTCACCTATTTTACCGGGCAATTATTTCGTGATGTTTTATTTTCAGAACCCAATCTGGCAACGGAGAACCGGTTCTGGCTCAGACACCATCATCATAAACTCTTTTTTGCCTCAACGGCCACGGCAGCCGGTTTAATAGCACTCTGGACGGGCTGGCATCATTATTACGATCAGAACTATCAGGCCGGGGAAAATGTGTTATCGCAAGTCAGTGCATTCAGCAGCGTTGCTGCCGATAATCAACAGGATACTTCCGGCGTACGCCAGTTACCGGTTCTCAATCCGCTGTATGATGCAACTTCCGCTTATGGTAATTATCGTGAGAAAAATGGTGTATTTACCGATCTGGGGCTGTATCAGGGGAAAAAAATTGGTCCGTATGTGGAAAAAAGTTATCTGCAACTTCTGATTGTCCGTTTTTTGCCGGCAATCATGACCGGTTTACAAATTGATTTAAATAATGCACCTGAAAACAGTGAAGAAAAACTAGCCATACTGCGGGTTATGCGCATGCTGGAAGATAAAAGCGGACGCAATGATGCCATTGTTAAAGCGTATTTACGTCAACGCTGGAGCCGTGAATTTACAGGACAAAATGATATTCAGTCTCAGCTGATGTCTCATCTTGACTATGCGCTTGAGCATACTGACTGGGCCGCTGACCGTAACGGGGGCGATGCCGTCGCAAACCGGGCTTATCTGCCTTTTGCGCCGGTCATGAAAGCGGCACAAAAAGAACTGAGTCAGCTCTCTCTCTATCAGCGGGTCTATCAGACTCTGCGCCTGAAAGGCTTTAACGAACTGGCCTCGCCTCTGGATATCCGCCATCAGGTAGGTCCGGGCTTCAGCCGTGTGTTTGTGTCACTGGATGATGAAAAACTTGAAGTGCCGCAATTTTTAACACGTAACGGGTTGACTAACTACTTTATCCGCCAGAATGAAGAACTGGTCGATCTCACCGCGCTGGATGCCTGGGTACTGAATTTATCTCAGAACGTTAAATACAGTGAAAGCGACCGCCGGGAGATTCAGCATCAGATTAGTGAACAGTATCTGGGGGACTATACCGCGAACTGGCGTGCTGCAATGAGTAATCTTGAGATACGTGAGTTTGACACCATTTCGGATGAGATAAGCGCACTTGAGCAAATCATCAGTGGTGAACAACCTCTGCGCCGTGCATTACAGATTTTACGGGATAATACCAGTCTTCCGGTGGTGGACAGCAATCTGACAGAAAAAGAAAAACAGGCGTTAATGGCTCAAAGCCAGTACCGTCTGCTCAGCCGGATTAATCGTGAATTTGCACCTCAGACTGAAATCCTCGTCAGTAATAACGGCGACAATTTGCAAAATATCAACCAGAAGCTCAATGAATTACACCGCTACCTTCTCAGTATTGAAAATGCCCCGGTTCCGGGAAAAGCAGCACTGAAAGCCGTGTTCCTGCGTCTTGAAGAAAATAACCGTGATGCCATTTTTGAAGTCAGTCAGATGGCCAAAACTATGCCGGAACCGCTGGGTCGCTGGGTTGGCGAACTGGCTGATCAAGCCTGGATTGTGGTTCAGAAAGAAGCTATCCGCTATCTGGAAGTGGAGTGGAATGAGTCCGTTGTTAAACAATACAACAGCTATATTGCAGGCCGCTATCCTTTTGACCCGAAATCGACCCGCGATGTTCCTCTGAGTGAATTTGAACGGTTCTTCAAACCGGGCGGAACGCTGGATGCATTCTACCAACAAAACCTGCGGCCATTTGCTGAAAATAACCTGCTGGTCAGTGAAGACGGTCAGTCACTGATCCGCCCTGACGTCATGGAGCAGATAGAAACCGCAAACCGGATCCGTAATGCCTTCTTCACTGCGCAGGGAAATCTTGAAACGCAATTTGCGGTAGAGCCGGTGCAGTTATCCGGAAATAAACGCCGCAGTGTCCTGAATCTGGACGGACAAATTCTCGATTATGCGCATGGGCGCAGTAATGTTGTCCATATGATCTGGCCTAACTCCATGCGTTCCGGAGGAGAAAGTAAACTGACACTGGTATCCGATGTTCAGGGAAAATCACCGCGGGCCATCATCAATAATGGTCCGTGGTCTCAAATCAGGCTTATTCAGACCGGCAAACTGACAAACGTCACCGCGAACAGTTTCGATGTCCGGTTTGCTATAGATGACGGCGAAATGAGTTACCGTATTTACATGGATGAGGCGGATAACCCGTTCTCCGGTAACCTGTTTTCCCGCTTCAGTCTCCCTGAAACACTTTATTAACCGAAACCGGATATCACATAAGGCAGCAGTATATGGACGGTATTATTATCAGAACAGGGCAATCACCGCTTGATATGCCGGAATTTTTGGCAATCCGTGATGAGATAAATAAACTCAATCATCCGTCACAACCGGAAGTCAGTTGGTCATTAATTGAATCGCTTGCACTGTCACTGTTCAAACACAACGGCGTTGACCTGCAAACCGCCGTGTATTACACGCTGGCGCGATTACAACGTAACGGACTGACCGGCTTTACAGAAGGTGCGGAACTGATAGCCATGATGGTGGTGCATGACTGGGATTCTCTCTGGCCACCTCAGGAAAATCATCGTATCGATATTATGAATTGGTTTAATACCAAGGCAATGACGGCTATCCGTAAGCTGTCATTCAGCAGAAATGACCTGAGACTGATTTACCGCGCTGAACGGGCGTTGCAGTTAATTACGGATAAACTGACACAGGTTCCCTCATCCAAAGAGCCCAAAACAGGGAATCTGCAACATTTTTTCCATAATCTGGCACAAAAAACAGAAACACCCGTTGCAACAGATAAACAGGGACTTCCGTCAGTAACGCTCGCTCCGCTGGTTTATATCACGGGTGATAACAATGACCAGCCTGCGCCGTCCCTGCGTCCGCCGGCGCATTCGCAGGAGTCGATCCGTATTGTTCATGTTCAGGCTGACCCGCCACAGCCTGCACCCCCGGTCCGGAAAATAAGCGGGCTGACCGGTTTTCTTTCCGGTGCGGGGCTGGGCGTAATTGCTGTTATTGCGCTGTTTTTTACTGTTTATAAACCGGTAAAAGAGGAACTGAGTGCATTTATCCGCCAACCGGGGAGTGCCGTTATACAATGGTTTGCACATCCGCAACTGGCAACATACGGACAATTTTTATCCGATGCTGAAAAACAATCCCCGCTGGCACAGCTGAATCTGGCAGATAGAATGACAGAAATTGCCCGCCGGTACTGGCCTAACAGTCCCGATCAGGCCTATGCCACCCGGCGATGGCAAAATGTACTGCAAACCCGGATAGCAGATATCGCCGGAACAGACAGTTGGTATGTCACATCCGGTCGCCTGCAGGCACTGGCTGATAAAATTGTGACTCAGGAAAAAAACCGTGGCAGTTTTACTCTGTCATATCTGAAAACTGAAATTTATAATATTCAGCAAAATCATAATAAAATCCGCCCTGCTGAAGACTATCTGCGTGAGTTATCTGCCGATATCCACAGCGGAAAACCTATCTCTCCGGCTCAGTTACATCGTATTGACCTGCAACTCAATGGTTTGCTTGCATTGTATGCTGACCTGCAAAAACAAGCTGAAAATGCAGGTTTAAAACCCGGTACCGAAAAACAGGAATAAGGAAAATAGCATGGTGGTACATCAGGGTACTGCTGTTGGGAAGAAAGTACACATTAAACACCGGGTGCAGGGTAACAGTACAGATGAGTGAATTTAAATTTTTACAGGAAAAACATTACCTTCAGCAACTCAGTCGTGAGTTTGTCAAAGAATATCCGCACCTGGCCGATGTACTTGACCCGCATGACGAACAGAGCGGCAGTTTACTTGAAGGATTTGCGTTTCTCAGTGCCCGTCTTCAGGAAAAAGTGGATGACGCTTTTCCTGAAATTACCCTGCCTCTTTTACAGCGCCTGCAATCCAGAGCAATCAAAGGTATTCCCGCAACCGCAATTGTACAGTTTGACAGCGGAGGAAAAATTGATTTTCCGTTGGATATTCCGGCCGGAACAGTAATCAAAGGGAACGAGGGTGAGATTTTCTCAACCTGTAATAATACGACATTACAGCCCTACACTCTCATTGGTCGCTATGTAACACACCATCCGTCCAAAACATGTTTGTCACTGGAATTTAAGTACAGAGGAAACAAAGAGGAGCATGCGACCGCCCCTTTCTCTTTATTTCTGGATAAATCCGTTTCATCTGCTAACACATTACTGTTATGGTTTTGCCAGTATTTCGGACATATCGAATTAGAGCACAATAATACACGTTACCACGGTGATGAAACCCGGTTTAATTTCATTCCTCAGGTAGGACAGAACAATACTGTTTTATATCACCCGGAAAACAAACCTAACTGGCCACAAAAACTGCTGGAAGGGTTATATATTGACCATGTTCATCATTTTATTGACATCGACATTCCGGTAATTGTACCAACCCTGGAATGGGAAGAATCAGATTCCTTTTTATTGCATATCTATTTCAACAAACAACTTCCGTTGCATAATGATGTATTATCAGGGAGTTTTAACCTTAACTGTATTGCTGTTGTTAATGAAGAAGAGCAAAAAGAAATTATTTTAGATTTTCAGGAAAATGAATCTGTTTACTATTTACCGGTAGAGGGCACTCATTTTATTACGACACTTGAAAATATTCAGCTGGCTTTTGAGCCACATGATGAACAACGGGGCATAGTCGCTAATTTTTATCCTGTTACTCATCTCACGCCATCATCGCGGCTGCTGCCAAAATATAAAGACGCCTGGTTTTATGCGCTCAGTATTGATAAAACGATCACCGGAAAAAATAATTATTATATACATTTTTATAATAGTCAGGGTGAAGTAATAACGACCCCGCCCGGACCTCATTTCCGGTGTTGTTACCGTTGTATCATTAATAACCCACAGAGTAATCCCGGTGATATCTGTCATTTAAGCCCGTTACTGCCTGATCTGCTTACAGCAAAAAATATTACAGCATGCACACCCTGCTATCCCCCGATAACGGATAACAAATACTATTGGAATCTGTTATCTCATTACAGTGCGAATGGGTTTATGCTTTCTTCTGTTGAATCTGTTAAGCAAATGGTCAGCGACTATATTTTATATCAAGAGAATGACCGCCAGCGCTGCAAACAAATTAATCAGCGTCTGGAAGGATTAACCGATATTAATACAGCCCTTGAGGATCGCCTGATGAAAGGCAAGCCCTATCGCTGTCTTTCTCTGACGATGACATTAAATCCGGAAAAATTTGATAACCACGGTGATGCTTTTATGTTTGTAATGCATTTATATCACTTTTTCCCGTTTTGTCTTTCAGAAAATATGCTGCTGAAAATGAATGTTAAATTTACCGACAGTGACAATACATGGTACCTGTCTCCATATTTACTTCGTGGATATAAATCGTTGATTTAAATTGATGGAGAGGGGATCGCAGACAGATGATCAGGGCTACTTCAGCAGCCCTGTACCAGAGGTGTCGTTGCTGACATTATTTCTTCTTATTAAGCATCGACTTTAAATCTGCAAAAGGATTATAGGTCGCTTCACCAACATCTTTCTGCGCATCCTCTCCCGCGACAACTCTTGTACCGTACAGGTCTGCTTCAGTGTACTTCGAGTGTTCGTGGTCATGGCAAAACAGACACAACAACTCCCAGTTACTGCCATCTTCCGGGTTATTAGTATGGTCGTGATCGATATGGTGAACGGTTAATTCACGCAGGTTTGAATAAACAAACTCCCGTGTGCAGCGTCCACATACCCACGGATAGATTTTTAGGGCTTTCTCACGGTAGCCGCTTTCCAGCCGCGCGTAGTTTTTGGGGATAAGAGCCATTGCAATGTTGCCTGTTATAAAAAGAGTGTTTTACGATAGTGCCCCCAATATACCCCATAATGAATCAGAAAGAGAAACGTAAGCACGAAAAAACGTGTCGTGGTCATGAAACACCTCTTGTTAAGATGATAATCTTACCACCTAAAATGATGTCCGGAATAATTAAACCACTATGCCCGGTGAGTAACAGGCTTTGTGATGAATTATTATGTTTCTGCCGGCATCCTTCTTCTTTTCTCACCAATACTACATGTACTGCTTAACTTAATTCATATTTAAATATAAAGCGTTGTCTCTGCTGATTTCAACCTGACAAATTTGTAATCTTTTTGTCAGGTTATACTCCAGGATCCCATACTATTATCTCCTCTGAATACCACATCTATAAAAGGAATATTTAATGAAAAAAAATTTATTATCAGTATTGTTATTATCCTCATTAATTTTACCAGCAACCGGATTTGCTTCTGATCTTTTAAGCGTACATATACTTAACCAACAAACAGGGAGCCCTGCAAGTAACGTCAATGTAATACTGGAACAAAAGCAAGGTGGTAGCTGGCACATTCTGAATACAGCAAAGACAAATAATGATGGCAGAATACAAAAGCTGTGGCCTGATAATGTTAATGAGAAAAAAGGAATATATAGAGTTACATTTAAAACCAGCGAGTATTTTAAAGATAATAATTTAAAAAGCTTCTTCCCGGAAATTCCTGTTGAATTTAATATAGAGGACACTAGTCAGCATTATCATATACCATTGCTATTAAGCCAATATGGATACTCCACTTATCGGGGTAGTTAATATACAGATACTTTATTGATAAACTACTTTGCCTGCCTGGTCTCTCGCCGGGCTAATTTTTATATAAAAAGCCCCGCTATTTAGCGAGGCTAGCTATTTTCAGTAATCTATTTTTACTGTTCGACAACTTGGCAAATATTCAGCATATTTTTCCTATATACATATAATACTGGGTATCACCAGAAAGTTACGGTTATCGTTTGTGATGGGTATGGTGTTGGCGTTGGTGAAACCATTGGCGTTGTTGGGATCGGTGTTGTTACCGGTGGTATTGGTGAGCATGTGGGTATTGGCGGGCATGTTGGTTTCGGCTTCTCTGGCTCTTCACCTTTACAGCAGCACTTGCAATAGTTATTCACTATGATTTTGATTACTGTCTGTCCATTTTCACAACAAACTTCTTTTGTCACTTCAGTCATTTTCAATTCCTCAGATAACATAACTCAACATTGAGATGTATAAAAATACAGCATTTATGTTTCGTTTTAATCGGTATCGTTACCCAGGAGTATGACCTTATCTACTGTTACTTTTCATTCCTCTCTACATCTGCCTTCCGGATACCCATTAGTTGCCCGTTCACTACATCAAGTGCAGTCAGCAACGGCTCAATCCACTCAGCCGCCCAGCAATATGTCAGTCGGTGGGTGGTAATGGCACCAGCACCGGTTGTGTCAGTTATGCCGGGAGAGGAACGCATTGCTGATTCACGGAGGGTGTAGGCATGACTGAGCAGCCCGTCAGCAACAGACTGAGGAATATATAAATTGCAGGTAGACTCTTTACGGATGATGGTGCGGTATTCAATCTGTTTCTCCTGTGATTTAGCTTCTGCCTGCATGTTCCGGCTGGCATTCTCGGCAGCAGCGCGGTCAAAGATATTAAAGCTGGTGTAGGCGTTATCAATCACCTTTTGCTGATCACTTTGTCTTTATGCTGCCCTTCCGATTGCCCGGCTGACAGCAGGCTGAACATCCAAAGCCCGAAAAACACCACCGCCCATAACCAGCCGTTAAATAAGACAGAAATAATCTTTTTCATAATTATTCACACTGATAATTAATCACCCCAGCCTGCGGATACCCCGGCAGCGGCTTGCAGTAATTCGGGAGTGAATACAGATAACAATCAGCCAGAAGACTGGCAGTGAGTAAAATGATAGCGGGAATAATCGGTACTACAGAGTTCCGCAACATACCGCATTCTCCGTATTACACTGGTTAATAAGCCCCTGCCATTGTTTGCCACCGGCATAGAGAGGAGAACCATATTTCCAGACGCGGCGTAATTCCGCAAATAGTTCCAGTGCATAGCTGTTTGATTTCGTAGCTATCCACTGGTCGAGAATATCCACCAGCCGGATATATTTCACATCACAGAAAACTTCACGTCCGCCGAAACTGCCCTCAATCTGTTTCAGACGGCAACAATAGGTGTGATAACTCGCCGTACTCAGCTTATGACGCTTAACCTTAGCCTCCAGATCGGCCTTATAGCGATTTATCACCCCAATCACTGACTCAGCCGTCAGTCCTTCTTTCGCCGTTTCCTGTGCCTTCTCACGCGCAATATCTAACGACAACTCCGGCCACTGACCCAATTTACGGCCTTTTAGCTGCATCCCTTTTGGAAACTCCGCATAAATGGTAACCTTACCGCCTTTGCTGAAATCAAATCGTAAAAAGTTATCCATTTCATACTTCGTTCTGCGGGATTTTTTGAGATAATTTAAGATAGTGACAGCAGCAGTAACACAAATTTTCATGTCCCGGCTTGTATATACCCAACGTCATTCAAGATGCAGGCAGGCGGCAAGGGAAGCCAGACGGGGGAGCATAGATAAACTATGTGACCCGGCTGGCTGAGCGCAGCCAACGCACCTGCAGTTTGAATGAATAAGAGTATAGGGCGGTTTACTGGCTTCCCAGCGTGATAACGCGGTTATATAATCAGCCTTACCGGCGTCTGCGGGGTCATTCGTAACACAAAGTTCCATAAAACTCCTTATTTTGCAGTCACTTATAGCGCGGCTCACAAACTAGGGTATTTTAGGGCAGGAGTAAAGGCTTGTGTTGCTATTTTGTGTTGCTGAGCCGGTAAATACAATGTTTTGATACTGGTTATATTTACACGTAAGGGTTAAATAGTAACGTATAAGTGCAAGATATAAGTTGCTGAATTTTAAATGATTTATATGGTGATAGCGACTATGGCGTTACTGATTACTGAGCGTTGTATCAATTGTGATATGTGTGAGAGTGAGTAAATAGTTTTTGTTACTCAAGTGGTTAGAATTTGGTGTTGTGGCTTGTGTTGTTGGTTTTATTTACTTGAACAAACGGTAAACTTTGCGATAATGCAATATTATATCGAGTACCTTCATATTAACCATTAAACATATTTATAATGTTATTATATAATTATTCTTATTTACTTTTGTTTAGTTATAAATTTAACAGTATACTTTTGAAGTATGGTAACTTTAGACTATCCATAGGCTAATATCATAGCTCAGGAACTTCTTGATTCAGTCAGACACAGTATTGATACTCAATTTGAAAAAAAAACCATTGCTTTAATGAATTTACGAAAAAAGTGAATACATATTAAAACTATTTTATGAAGAGATTATAAGAACAGAAAATAAAAAAATTACGATAGCTACAAGTATTATTAATTAACCTCCCATCTGTTATTAAATTCAATATCATCACTGATAGATTATTTTCACCTACATTCAAAAATTGCGTTAGGATATAATAATAAATTCTTAATTAAAATCCAATACAGGACTATAATCACAAAAAAACATATTCAATAGTTATAATAAAATAGATAAAACAATTCATGAATTTGATGATATTCGTGCATTCAATGAAAGAAATTGTAAGTTAGAATACCATACTGATTATGATGCTTTGAAGGTGCATGAAAATCATTTTTATCATTACTATGATGCCATAAAATCCATCTGTTAGGCATTTGGAGTGATAATCCCCCCGAAAAACCAGAGTATTTATAAGTGGAATTTTCTCGTAACATGCATAAGGGACAGCTCAGGCAAACAGAGTAAAATACACCCAATTAATTGAAATACAAATAAATACTGGCAACAAAATCACTAATTACCATATTAAATTGAAGAATTTTTGGGTTATATCGACGTATTTAATGGAGACTAAATCCCAATATCATTGAGTGAAAAATAAAATGGATATGTGATTTAGAACTCAAATTGTCTAAAAAAAAATCATTTTTAACATAAATATCTAAAACGTTCAAAGTACTCATACAAAAAGTATAACAGAAGGGAAAACTGGAACTTATTTTAATTATGCTATATTAAAAATATCTCATTCATTGTGCTGGTGATGATTATTCCATTCGACCACTAGACTTTCATTACTAAGTTATGGTAGTGTTTAATAAAATTATTGCGATTATGGCGGAAATTGTGATTGACGCAAGCATAGCCCTTACCTTAACAGTTGAAGTGTATAATAGAAGAAAACCGATTTTTGATGCTGTATCTAATTGGTATATTGAAAAATTTGAAACTGATATAGTCGTAACTGGATCAGGTAATGTAGGTAAGTCCACATTAGCGGACAGGTTAACATCTGCATTATATGAGAAAAATTTTACTCCCCCAGACAAGCATTCATCTAATATTGAACATGCCTTGATCCGTATCAATGGAGAGATTAGACCTAAGAAACTTGTAATATTACCTGGCCAAGTGGGCTTAGAATCCTATAAAGATGGAATAAAAACACATTTAGTTAATGGAGTTCGAACCTCTGGCTTAATATATGTAGTTGATTGGGGTTACAGAGTTCCTAGAGAGCAATATTCGCAATTACGCCTCATAGCTGATGGCTTGGATTCTATTGAAAGACTAGCTGAAGATTATAGAAAGAAAGAGTTAAAACATTTCGCTGATACTATGCTACATGCTTCTGTTTCTGGCATTAATTGGTTGTTTATTGTAATTAATAAATGTGATTTATTTCCTAATAGAATAGGTGAAGTGATTAATTACTATGAAGAGTCATTCTCTCCAATCATAAATCAATATTGTAAAGAAATCAAAGTTGAATTTATGCCAATGATATCGGTTCATCGTGCGCTATCTTTTAACAAATGTAATCTCATTTCAACGGTAAACGCAATATATACACAAAAAAACAATGCTAGAAACCTTTTTTGAAAAAAATTAGCAGAATGTAACTTTAGGTAAGATATTATGAACGATATGATAACAGAAAAAATATATCCATACTCTAAACTCATTAATAGAAAGATCTGTTTTATTAAATGATTCAATTAGATATAGACGACAAGTAATTACACGTTTATTTACAATAAATATAATCTATTTTTTTCTCTCTTACTTTTTTTATTTTCAATATTCTGCTTTTTTTTTATTAAAAAAATGACATGCTCTCAAAAAAATATTTCATTTGAGTTAATACCATTGCTGTTTACAGCAATTTCATTAATAGCTATATTTGCAACCTTATCGGCTTATAACTTTCAAAAAAAAGAAACGTATAATAGCCTTAATCGATATTGATATAAATCAATTAGAAAATCTTTTAAGTTATATTGATGACTATAAAATGTATTTGGAAAAAAAAAATAAATGATTCCTTTGAACGCGATGATAAGAATATAAATGTGAATGAATTGATTGATGCATTAAACCAAGCGAATTTCAAACTTAGATATATACAATTTTCATATAAAAAGAGTGTTTAACTACACTCTTTTTATATCCTGAAAGTTATTTATCTGTAAAACACCTTCATTTGCTATAAATAAAAAATCAATAATCATTCTATTTCTAAGTTCAACTGATAAGAATTATTATTTTTTCCTGTAATTAATTTATTTGACAACCTATTTTTCACGACACTTGCTACAACCTGAGCTAACTTACATGGCACCGCATTACCAATTTGGCTAAATACCTTTGATTGAGGGCCAATGAATATATAATCACTAGGAAATGTTTGCAGTATAATTGCCTCACCTACAGTTAGCCTTCTCAATCTCTTTGGAGCATCACCGTATGCTGCCTTTTTAGTGCCATCAACCAAAGATTTATGGTGCTCTTCTACCCAGCTAGGCATATCATCATATAAGTGTTCCTCGTCAATTATAGGTGTTCGATTACCCCCCATACTCGCAGGTAAAGTACTCGACCATGCATCCGGATTCAGAGGTCGACCTTGTCCATTGAATAACATTCCAGCATATGCGGATTTTCTTAGTACTGGTTTTTCAGCTAAAGTTATTTTTTGCTTTTGTTATTCTTGTATTGTTTTCACTACCAGCTCGCCCTAAATGAACAATAGCCTCACGCAAAGAAATTGCTTTTTTCTTTTTTTTACTTCAAAATCAGCAGATGTAATTTCTTTATTCTCACCTAATATCCCAAGTAAAAACATACGTTCCCGAGACTGAGGCACACCAAAGTCTTTAGCATTGAGAATAACCATAGATAAACCATATCCCAATGAATTCATTCTTCGGAATATTTCTTCTCTGATTCCCTTAAATTTATCTAAAGTTGCCAATGATTTCACATTTTCCATAATAAAGGCTCTAGGCATAACTCTTTTTACGACGTCGCAATAGGAAAATACCAGTTTTGATCTTGGGTCATCCAGATTCATCCTACCAGCAACCGAAAATCCTTGGCATGGAGGACCTCCTACAACTAAATCAACCCCTTTGTATTTTTCCAATTCATCAAGGTAACTTAAAATATCACCTTCATATAACATTGTATTTTGATGATTTTTTTTATATGTTTGGCATGCATATGAATCTATTTCATTTGCAGCTATAATCTCAAAACCGGCATTTTGGACACCAACATCCATGCCTCCAGCACCACTGAAAAGAGAAATCGCTTTCATCGGACCTCGCGAAATATGTGAATTTCGAATATTCCGATACTTATAGCATAATTCTTAAATCATGAATACAAAAAAAAACTATCCATAACCCTATCTACAGTGAACTAGTTACTCGTTTGGCAGAGGAACGCAAGCGTCTATGCTTATCACAGTTAGAGGTAGCCAATGCTCTTAATCTTACACAAGCTGATATATCAAAAATTGAAAATAGTGAACGGCGTTTGGATGTTTTAGAGTTAAAGAAACTTTTAGATGTTTATAGAGTATCTGAAAATAAGAAACTTCATAAAATTATAATTGATTTTTTCTGTATAGGCTCATAATGAAAATAAAAGATAGAAATGAAAAAGCAAAACAATATATTTTAGACCAACTCGAGCTTGTGGCCTCATTAACGGAGAGTGACTTTAAAGATCTAAAGAATTATCATAAATTGAAAGTCATTGCTAGAGACCTTATTTATGTAAAGGCTATGGGGTTTAGGGGCGTTGTGGCAACTGCATTAACGGGGAAATTTCTAGACAAGGACTATGATTATTTAAATGATTTTTATCATTGTAATCCGCGGTCTATATTCGAGAATGGAATATTCTATGCATTTCAAATAATGAAGATTCCTTGTGGAAAATCTGACCCTCTTAATGTAGCCAAAAATAATAGTATATTAGATGAAAATTGGGCAAAGGGTAAAAGACCACAAAAAAACAGCAATGGCTGTTATAAATATGCTAAGAATGATATCCAATGAAACTGATGATATCATAAAAAATAAATATATAAATTATTTCTTTTTTAAACTTCACTCATACTCAAAAGAATGTGGTTCCATACCCATTCAAAGTTTAAAGGAAACATCTCTACCAAATCAATTGATTGCATTTAGACTAGTTAGATTTACCTTAAGGTACCCCGAGTCGGGTGCAATACCACAATTTGTGATTGCTAAAATTCTAGAATCTCTTTATAAATATTCGACTATTGATGTAATAGGAGGAACTGAAAGTGTTTTTGGTACAAATACCACATCTAAAAAACCCGCTGACATTTGGTTGGAACAAGATAAAAAAAATATTAAACTTATACGAAATCACTGTTAAAAAAAATTGACCACAAACGCTTAGATGATAGTATTCAAGCTCTTTCAGATACGAAATGTTTAGATAAAACAATAATTTTCATATGTCGGCTACCTGATGATGTAATTACATTAGATGGTTATCAAAATGGAGCAATGATTTATAAAAATAAAACATTTAACTTTATTGATATATCTAACTTCATTCTTTCTGCAATATCTTTATTACCTAAAGAGCTACTTGATACTTTAATTCAGGATATAGAGTTATTTATTTGTTCTTATATGAGACCTGAAAAAACAAAAAAACGGTTGGAATACGATTTTCATCGATTAGTATTTTCCCACCTCCCACCGCGGATAACAATCCGGCGCATACGCCACAATACACCCGATATCATTAGCATATGCCCCGCCGCCGCCGAGTGCGGCGAGGTCGATTACCCGTCTTACATTACCTGAGTTATTAACCCCGTAACCGAATACCAGGCTGAAAAAAACTGCCTTCAACCGATGCTGAAATATAACTCAGTACCATACAACCCCGGTAGCCGGAGCGGTAATCAAGAGGTTTATCTTTATCAAACAGTGTGCCGCCAAATGTCAGATCCGTAATAATATCTTTTATTCTGAGCGGAAATTGTGATGATGAGTAAAAAAAGTGCGCCATCTTCATTATAGATATTAATACCAAAGCCTTTATTTACATCTGACTCAACAATAGGTCTGTAGATATAAATATTTAATGTATCTGATGCTACGACATTTATCTGTGTATGTGTTTTATTCCATCTATACCTGAGCATTGTTGCCTCAGTACCATCCTGCCTTGCGTTCCTGTGAAATAAAATATATTTATCCCACATATCCGGATACTTAATTTTATACCCGGTGTCTATCCAGTGCTCATACTCTCCGCTATCTTTTGAGAAGTCGCTCATGTCTATTATTTTTTCCAGAACATACGTCACGGATGATAACAAACCTATTTCACTGCCATTAATTGAAATGACCGGTTTAATATTATCCTCCTATTAATTTAAAAACATGAATTACAGGAATAGTTGCACTCTTTACGCCATTTTTACCTGAATACGTCCATTCAACCCGGTTACCATTTACCTTTAAGTTCTCAATTATGGGATATCTTGAAGTTGTTTCTGACCGGTGTGTTACGATGGGAACGGCTATAATCTTCCCGCCGTCTTTCAGATATTTTTCATTTATAATGATTGAGTTTCTTTTAAAATCAACTTGTTCAGAATGAATAACGGTCAGTAATGAATCAATAATATTGTCGATTTCACCTGTTTCATGATAAACATTAAATACGGTTTTTTTTTGTCATTCATCGTCCTCACTCCAATCATAGTCTGATTCGTCGTCATCTTCTTTCAGACCAATTTCAATCCGGATGTTGCCATTTGAATCACGCAGACACAGACCGGAGCCGTTGAAACTCAAACTACTTCCGCCTTCATTAGCATTCATTTCAAATGAATTTTTCTTTGCATCCATAATGAATCCTTTTTTACCGGGAATATAGTTGTCTGACTCCATTTTATTGCTGACCACCACACTATTCAGCCACGCCTTATTAATAAACGACTCTCGCATAAAGACCTGACCATTTTTGATATACATAAACAGATCCATGGACTTTGTTGCAGGGTTATAGAATGCGAAACTGTCGGCACTAAAACCGATAGACGTTTTTACTTTCCCGTGACTGACTTCTGCCCCGATAACCATACCGGCCTTATGTTCGATACCGTGTACTCTGATACCGGCATTGACAGAATGCAGTGCATAGCCGTTTCTGTTCTGCTCAAACATCGCTGTGGTTTTGGTGTTAATTACCGCTTCCTGCGATTTTAATACTGCCTGAACCTGCTGTTCAGATTGTGAAAATGTACGGTTCAGTGTGGTGATACTGTTCGTATTACTTAATACCGATGATTTTATTTCGCCAACTGAGGATTTCACCTCCGATATTGTTTGTGACCAGCTGCGTTCCTTATTTGTATATGCCCGTTCAATACGGTTAATTTCCGATATATTTTTATTTGTGGCAGAGGTCAGTTCCCGTTTGTCGGTTTTAATTAAATTACTTTGTGTCCGGAGATCGTCTGTTATTTTGTCGATATCCTGACTGTTTTGTCTTAGTTTGTTATTAACCTCCGACTTCAGATTACTGACAGCAGTATCATTACTCTGTAGCCGTCCTTTTAATCCTCTTATCTCAGATTTGTTACTATTATCAGAAGATTTTATTTCTGCAATTTTATTGCTTTGCGTTTTCAGTTCATTCTCTACCTTCCCAAGAACCTGATTGCTTTGTCTTAATTTATTATTAACCTCTGACTTCAGATTACTGACAGCGGTATCATTACTCTGTAGCCGTACTTTTAACCCTCTTATCTCAGATTTATTACTATTATCAGAAGACTTTATTTCTGTAATTTTATTGCCTTGCGCTCTCAGGTCGCTCTCTACTCTTCCCAGATCCTGCTGGTTTTTAGTCAGCTTATGACTAAGTTCAGATTTAGCCTGACTTACACCATCATCACTTATCTGTAATTTATCCTTCAGCCCTTTTATTTCTGATTTATTTCGGTTATCCGTTAGTTTTAACCCTATGTTCAGATTTCTAATATTCTGATCATGTAATTGCTTTGCGCTGCTAAGATAGCCAATATCATTATTAAGTTGCTTAATAACATCCGATTGCTGAAAATCCCTGTTTGCCTGCTGAAGAATCTCTCCGGCATGGCTTTCCGGTATACCGCTCCCCTCAGTGAAACCGGATTTTCCGACAATATTAACACTGCGGACATAGACAAAATAACGTTGTCCGGCTTTCAGGTTGCTCCCCTGAATAACCCACATTGAACCATTACCGAGATAAGATGCAGCGGATTCAATTTCCCGGTGATCTTTTATCTGTTCTTCAGAAAACCAAAATTCATACTGATTGCGCAGGCTATTCCGCCCTGCTGCACGGGGAACCACACTTAAACTGAAATACCCCGGAGCCACATCAATCTGCGATGGTGCTTCCGGCGGATTAACTGAAAATTTAGTGCTGATCGGTTCTCCTTTCTGCCCTCTGTCATTCTGCGGAGTGACCACCAGCGTATAATCGCCTTCCGGCATACCACTGAACCGGTAAAATGAATCTTTCGTCATGGCGGTTCCGGCAACTCGCTCACCCATTAACAGCTTCAGATGATACGCCATCCCCCGCAGCGCATAAGGGGAATTCCACGCTGCTTCTGCCTGCCATGCCTCATTATCACTGGTTATTTCAACGGTCAGGTTTTCGACGGGAGGGATAAAACCACTGGCTGGAGTGTCCGGTTTTGGCTCAAATACAGCACCTTTATCGACAATCGCCTCTTTTGCAGGTTCATGCTGAACAGCCGTGACAGTGAATGAGCCATCACCATTATCTGCCAGCGAAACGGCACGGAACAACCGGCGGCGCAATGACGGCAGTGTCAGCGCCCAGACAGAGTGCGCCGCTGTTCCTTCCGGGATCGCTTCGGGGATAATTTGATTACCGGCAGGATAACCGATCACTTTGATGGTTTTTGGCATCCCGCTGCCGTCAATCAGGGAAACATACGCATCGCCGTTTACCGGCTTTTCAATATCACGATCCAGCAGCAGTGTTTTATTTTCGTGATCGACAGACAAAATACGCCCGCCAATCTGTGCCGCTACCCAGTCATTGTCTGCCACTTCAAAAATATCACCCGGTGTATGGCGCAACCCTTCCGCCCCGATTTTAAATTCAACGGTCCGGGTCTCCAGTTTTTCCGTTGTCAGTATCCACAGCCCGTGGCGGTGAGCCTGCCCGCGACTGGTGCATCCGAATGCAGACACCCGCAGGACATTGCGCCCGTTTTTTGCCACCGAAATATCATCAGAGACCTGCTCTATACTGGTTTTCCAGCCATTATCCGGATCAACAAACCGGACTTCGATAATATTATGGCGAGCCTTTACCGGACTGAAACTGTACTCAAATACCCCTTCAGCCACATTGGCATTGGTATACGGCCACACTGAGTCGGAGGCTCTGTCCTGGACAAAGGTCAGCATCTGCCCGTTCCACACCGGCATAATCCGCATAGATGAGCACAATTCGCTGATCACATCATAGGCTTTGCGCAAATCCGTAATATAAGCATTACAGCGGACACGCGGCTCCCGCCCGCCGAATCCGTCATCCACCTCCCGGTCGCAATACTGACCAATCATATACAGTGCGAATTTATCCACCTCTGCAATTTTCAGCCGCTGTCCCAGTCCGTAGCGCGGATGTGTCAGTAAATCCCACAGCACCCATGCCGGATTATCAGTCCAGGACGGTTTGAATGTTCCGTCCCAGATACCGGTATATTGCCGGGTGTCCGGATGATAATTTGACGGCACCGGAATAATCCGGCCTTTAATCAGATAATTACGGCGGGGAAATTTATTACCAAACTGCTCACTTTCAAACGTCAGCCCGGCAACCGCAGAGCCCGGGTATATCTGATTAATATCAATCAGCTCCGAATAACCTGACCAGACGGTATTATTGCGGAGCCGGTCGCTGTGACTGTCCGATGTCAGCCGGGTCATCCGTATGCTGAACGGTGCCGGCGGTAAATTATCTAAGATAACCGCCATCAGATACGGCGAGTTGCTGCGCTTACCCGCGATAGAAATATTTTTTTCCGTGATCCAACTGCCATTGCGCTGTATCTGAATAATCAGGCGCACAGTTGTCGCGACACTGTCTCCGTTAGCTTTTGATTCAACCAGTGACTGTGTCCCGAACGTCAGCCGCAGCCGGTCAATATCCGGAGCCGTAATAGTCCGTGTCACCGGCTGATTGCATTTCATTTCAATACCGACAGGCACCTCATTGGCTGATGACGTAAACCCCTGTAGCGCGGGCTGTTCGAGTGTTCCCGAGCGCCACTGTATCGTCATCCCGTTCACTGTACTGTTACCGGAGCCGTCGATCACCGGTGTATCATCGAGATAAACGCAGGTGAGATCGTCGATGACATTGTTTATCTCTTCCGGACCCTCAATCGGTCCTTCGCTGATCAGGTCAATTAGTGATATTTTCTGCCGCGAGCTTAAATCATTTGGTGCCTCATAAGGCGTACGCTGACCACCACCACCTTTTCCCATTTTTATCTCACTCAGCCGCCATGTTTACCGGCAGCAATATATTTATGTTCACTGTCATCCATGACCTCGAGTGATTGTGATATCACCCGTGACCCGCACATGATCCGCCCGTAGGCAACAGGGACAGCCATTCCCTGTGCAACGGCATTATCTAAATTACTGAAATACGTATTTCCTTTCTCTTCCTCACCACGCGAGGCATCCGGTTGTTTCACAACAGGTGTCAGCATCTGCGCAACACCGCCTATCATCATTGCCGCACCGGCAGACATCAGTGCGCCTCCGGCATACCAGCCGTAAGGGTTCCACCAGCCGACAATGAGAATGGCGGCTCCGGCGATAAACTGGAGAAGTCCGCCATTTTTAGCCCCCTCAATTCGCGGAATGATATGAATGACCGCATTACCCGGCAGTTTTTCATGAAACCGCTGGTGAATTTCATCAGGAGCAACATCACTGCCGGCGATCCGGATCTGATACCAGCCATCACGGATACACTGCCGGAGTTGCGGTAACTGAAGAAACAGCGCATGAAGACCTTCCGCTGCGGTGCTGACACTTAAATCAAAACGGCGTCCAAATCGTTGCAGATCCCCGTAAAGCCGAAAGGTTGCCAGTGGCGGTAGCGCCAAATTGAGTGAGTCATGTGTTGCCATCGTGGGTTATAAGCCTCGCGTTTGCTGAGTTGATTCGGAATATGGTGGAGAATAGTCTGGTCACCGGTATACAGCGCCGCATGATTTGCCCGGGAACTGGCATAACAGAACAGGATCACATCACCGGGGCAGATATCTTTTCTCACCCGGGAGAAGCCATTTTGTTCCATGTTATCCAGGTAGAGTTCCCCGCCGCGCCGCCACCAGTCATCCGCCCGTTCAAAGTCAGGAAGATTGATGCCAGCCAGATGATAAGCATCGCGGAACAGGCTGTAACAATCCGTTGTGCCGTGATGAAATATCCGCCCCAGCAGATGCGGCACCGGCTCAAACCGGCGAACAGTGTTATTGCAGACCAACAGCCACGGCAAACCACTGTTCACCTGCATAGCCCGGTCTGCCGCACTCAGATACGGCTCTCCGCCGGGATGACTGTGAACCACCGCCACCACCTCACCCTGTTCACCGGCGCGGATAAAATCATCACAACTAACAGAAAAATAGTGAGCCGGTTCCGCAGACCGGTTCTGATACGGAAGATAGTGCTCACCCTGCTGATTACGGATAATCAGGCCGCAGGACTCCCGTGGCGCGTCCGCAAGGGCGTGCGCCAGAATAGTATTAATCATAAATGTCTCTGGTTAACTCAGGCGGGATGTTGAAACAAAGGCACCTATCCGTGCCTGATTATTGCGAAGTTTGCAGTCCGGCAGTCGCTTACCGCACTTGTCTTTTGCCGGGTCACCCGTTGATTTTCCCCATTCATCGGCAACCGGCAGCCCGGAATAGCCGCATTCAGCAGAGCGGTATCTCCACGGACACACATCCGACAAAATGACCCGGCAAGGCAACATTGCGCCGTCTGTCTCACTGGGTGCCGCCAGCATAAAAGACGCTGTTTTATTATTCAGGCTGGTGACCTGCTCTATTACCCAGCGGCTGATGATTTCCTGTGACGGATCGGCATCCCGATTACCTTCCGCAAAGTTCTCCGCATCGAGGAACCGGGATTTCACTATCCGGCGGATAACATAACCGCCACCGGTACCATCCAGCTGACTGACAATGCCGGTAATCAGACCAAACAAATTAGACAGCGTAATTGTCGGTCGCCCGGACGGACCTTTTCCGCTGTAAGTGAATCCCTCTCCGCTGACCGGATAGGGAGCATAGGTCTGTTTCTGCCAGATAAGCGATTTTTGCTGATTATTCATACCGTTGTAAAACCGGTAACGTATTCCGCCGATATGAGTGAGATCGATTTCAAACAGTTCAATTTCAGGATCGGAGGAAAGCTCAGTAACAGCAATCCGCATTTCAGGAGAGATGTTTTGCATAAGATTTTCCATAAAAAAATTCAGGAAGGAATTAACGAGATGATTTATGTTGAAAAAAAATTAATATTATATTAATATCTTTATTTATTTAGAAATCAATGGGAAATCATTGTCTTAATTTAGCTTTGGTTACAAAAAATTATTTTGGTATAAATCACTCAGATATCTTAAATAATGAATTATCTTTTAAGTTGCTTAGCTATTACCAAATTAATTTAGTTTTTTGTAACAAAGATAAACAACATATAGTTCCACATAATATTTATTAACTTCCACTATCTCTGGGGAATTTTAAGGTAAAAGGCACCTGAAAATGAAAAAAAAATAGTAATGATGTCCCCTCTAACAATTTTAGCTGTATTCATGAACTTGGTCTGACTGGTGAAATACTCTCTATCAGTACTACTGATAAAAAAAGAGGCGACCTTAAGTTAAATGACGATTATGGTCCAGGAAAATCCGGTATGTGGGTCATCGCAGAAAATAAAAAAATTTGATCACGTAGTTCTACGCATTAAAGAACCTAACTCAACATATTATAAGGTATATACTGGTCGCTTTTTAAAGCTGTCCTCTGGAGAGAACCAGAAAAAGAAAATTGTACATTTTGATCAAACAACACTCGTTGGTATCTCAGATACAATTCCTCGCAAGTTCAATGGTGGTAAGTTTAGTGGACAAGGGAAAACTTATGTATCAATCCCAATTTCAGCCGAACCTATCATAGATAGTTCACAAAATTCCGAGCATCCAAAAAAGTTATCGTGACGGTTCCAAAACAACTATTACAACACGACCAGACCAGTCTAAATTCTCAGCTGCCGTCCGAGACAATTGTAAAAATCGATGTGTAATAACTGGTGCTACAATGCAATGTCGGACTGAAGCCGCTCATTTAATAGAACACCATAAAGAAGGCGAACCTGACAAAACAAATGGTTTGTTACTACGAAGAGATATACATGCACTCTTTGATCAAGGCCACTGTGCTATTAATCCTACAGATATGGTGGTGCACTTCAGCTCCGAATCACTTCAGAATGATAAAGATTTGGAAAAATTTAATCTAACTAAAATAGGACCAGAAAAATTAAAAAAACAAATTAATAAAAATAATCTCTTAGATCGTTGGAAAGATTTTTCGAAAAAGTATCGTAAGGGTCAGTAACTTCAATCTAACACCATGTAAACGGAACCAGTTAACCCAGCAGCCAACTGAAAAATGAACATACATTCTAAATTAATTTATAACATAGATTGACTCGTAGTTGCTATTTATTACGTCTCTGTTGTTATGAACACAGCATAGCCAGACACAGTAATTAAAAAAAATACTTAATATATCTCATTAATTAAATATAATTGACTAAAAATATGAAAACAAGCAAAATTATTTTCCTTACACTCTTATCTTTAAATATCACATATGTCAAAAATGCTACCTCGGCAGAAAAACAAGAACGATTCTCATTATCAGAAGTGTGTAAAGCTGGCTTATCTACTGTTTATGGTCGTGATATTGATATAATGGAATCTCAGTCAGTTTCAGATAAAATAAGCAGGATAAAATATATAAGAAACCAAGATGGTAAATCGTTTTCTTATCTATGCAGAAAAGAGACATTATCTCGCCTCAGCATATTCGATGAAAATTTAACTGATGCTCGTTGGTATGGCGCCGATTTAGCAGACTCTCAAATATTTTTTTTCAACTACTAATGATGTTTTAACAATTAAAGATGTTAATAATGGAGAAGTATTAAAAACAAATATTTACACTAAAAATGACTTCATTCCAATGACAAAAAAAAACCAAAGAAGATGCAGGTGGTATTAATAATTGGCTAAATAAATATGGTCATGAAAAATCAAAAGAATGGCGAGTTAAATATATAGAGTCGATACAAACAATGAATAAACCTGTAAATGTATACATGCTTCGTTTTAATACATCAGATAAAAAAATTATTAACCTTGCCAAATGCAGATAAAGACTCAACTGCGTATGACAAAAACATATTAAGGATTACTAAGTGGCAAGATTTTTTTTTGTACTCAAGAGCTTCGCAGCTATATGATTGAGAACAAAATAGATATGATACATTCTGAAATATCAAGCAATAAAAAAAATGCAATTTATTGCTACATGCCTTCTTAATAAATGACCCTGTAATTTAAATTATATATTTGCCTGCTTATAATATGTTAAATCTAATAATAAAGCAGGCATATTATGAACGAAAATAAAATCAAAGCATTCGCTGCTGAAGTTGCAAAAGGAATCAAAGTCAAGATAGACCTCAAATAATTAACTAACATGCTCACAAAATTAACTGTGGAAACGGCGCTGAATGCTGAGCTCACCAGACATCCCGGGGGTGAGAAAAATACCTTAATATCAGGTTTTAATTCACGTAATAACTATTCCTCCAAGACATTGCTGACTTGATGGTGGCGGGTTTGAACTCATTACGCCACGTGACCATAAAAGTATGTTGAGCCTCAGTTAATTAAGAGAAATCAAACAAGTATTACGTGAGTGGATAGTCAGACTTTACCCCTCTAAGACAAGAGTATGACAACGCGTGAGATCGTCGCAATCATCAAAGAAATGTAGGTGGCCGCCAAGACGGTCACCTTTAAATGAAAGGTAAATACACAGAATTACTTACAGAGTATTAAAAGGCTTAATCTGAACCCGGATACCCTTTATTGAACAGTCATCCATGATTTCTTTTACACCTTCTTCTGCCCAAGCAGCCGTTTGAGCACCAATTTTGTCGTATGGAACAACATTATCTTTTAAATTAACTTTTGGCTTTGCATTCATAAGAGAATGAAGATAATTTGTGCCACTATCATTACTGACTGGTTTCTCCCAATTAATAATATAGTTATCTTTCCAGATAACATTTACCTTGTTTTCTCTGCTTTTGTCGCTCCATTCATATCCAATGATACAAAATTCATTAGCAACATTATTCTTACCGAAACCGGATATCATATACTTAGCTGATTGTTCAAAGTTATCCCTGTAAAATTCGATATCCAACGGGTTAAATGTCTTATCTGGTTTTGAATTATATAAACCCCAATTCCCTGATTCACTCCATACCGACGAACCCGCTATGCCTGGAATGCTGGCGGTTATCAATACTGTAAGTAATAAAAAACTTTTCATAATAAATTATTTACTCCTGCAAAAAACTTGCTTTCAGCCTATAGAATGTCTGACCCTGTAAATTTTTCAGGAGTTCAAAATTATTTCCACCCATACCAGTGTCAACCGTACGCCATCCTATAACTTTATCAGAGGAAATAACTTTATCCAGTTTTGCAATTCCTATAGCATCAGATATAAGCGTTCTATATTTTAACATATTACGATTGCCATCATTCGCATATTTGACCAAATCATTTATTCTGTTCAAAACGTCTGAATGTATTACCGAACCGTTACTAAACCCATCAACTACTCTGCCATGAAATATCAATCCCAGTAATTTATCACGTCCGTCCTGCGGCACATCCAGATATTTTGCTTTTGGTGATACAATTCGGTTATAAAGTGCATCATGCATCAGAGTCATTGCTTCTTTAGCTTCTTTCGGATTGAAGTACCCTTTTTCCGGGGTTGATGTTTCAGAAAGCAAAACCTGCACCATTGCTTTTTGTCTGGGTGTTAAATTCGCAGGAATACCAATTGTTGGTAATACCATAAATGTTAATTTAGGAAAACAATCTGAGACTTTTGCCTTTAGCTCTGTAGTATTGCACTGACCAATACCCTTGGTCGCTGAGGTAATCTCACTACTTCCTTCACTTACTGCTGTGACAGTTAATGTTTGCTCTATTTTTTTTATTATCCGCTTTTTGCGTTAAACGAATTCGTTCATTGCTGGATTTGAACGTTAAATGTTCTTTGTTATGCTGACCTTCTATTTTTAGTGTAACCGAATATCCGGGAGTTAATTCAAATTCATGCCTGGTCAGATTTGATCTATTATTCAGCCTGATGACAAAATCGGACATCTGATTCACCTTTCCTTGTTATTTAATATTCAACTCACAGGTATAACTTAAGTGAAATCGAATGTAAACCACGGCATTCACGAAAAAATACTTACCCACGGGTAACTTATTTGTTTTATATCACCGGTTCACTGAGCATCACATCAGCGCCTGCTCAAACTCCGCTGTTATTTCAGTCCTCAGAGCACCAACCGAAGATGACCACTTACGGCACAATACCGTGATCATGTGTATCTGATGAGGCGGTTTCCACAGAAATACGGTCATACCTCCGTGCTTTTCCAGAAATTCGCAGACAAGTAATGCATCCGCATTCATTGGGGACAGCATAATGCTATATTTCTTCTGATTGGTATTAAAACCATCAGGACGGCGCTGCTCATAACCATCGCCGAAACGGACAGTACGAACACGCGGTTCGCTCTCAATCCGCATTCCGGGCTTAACTTTCCACTTAAAGATGTCGATATTCACCCCATAGATCCACCGGGACGGCGTTCCGTTGCCATAACCTGTTTTGTTTTCTGCTCAATCAGATTCAGGATTAATTTTGTTTCCTGTGGTCCTATCTGCCCGTTACCGCCCTCATTATTAATAGTAACGTAATTATTTTGTACAAGTGGCTCCCCACTGCCGGACAACTTTGCCATCACCCCTAGCTTTCCGTCAGCACCACGGCGGAGCGGGAAAATACCTTCCGGACCCGCTTCACCCATCAGCCCGGCTCCGCGCGCAAATGCAAACATTGTCGGAGTGTGAACTACCTGGCCACTGTAGGCACTCAGTGAAGGTGACTGATACACACCACCCCTGGCATTCGGAAACAATCCACCAAATCCTGTCGCTTCTAAAGTCATCACCAATGATTTTTTAACAAAGATATCTGCCAGCATCTTCAGGACAGACGTGGCGAATTCACGGAAATTTGCTTTCCCGGTTGTCAGTACTGAAGCCAGTTCAGAAGAAAATCCGTTAAGTGTAAATGCTGCTACATTCTGAATCTGAGTATGTGAATCCAATGCAGCATCACGATAATCACCCCATGCAGTTTGTGCTCCCGCCAGCCAGTCTGCTCTGTTCATGTCTTCTGTTGCATAGAGTTCCTGTTGTTTTGCCAGTACATCGGCATGTACATCCGTTCCGCCAAATTGATCATGAAGCGAGTTTAATTCTGTGACACGTTGAGCCTCACGGGAAGACAGTCCGTGAGTGCTGATAATATCTCTCTGTTTTTTATTTTGCTGATCGGTATGCTGTGCGGCTCTCTTCCGTATATCCGCCAGTCGTTCTTCCTGCGCTATTTCATCACCGATAATGGCAAGCTTTTCTTTCTGGCTGAGAATGGCTTTTTTTATTTGCCAGCAGATGCTGTTCTTCTAATGTTAATTTACGTTTATGTTGTGCTTCCTCCGCAACCGCTATCCGGGCTTCTGTTTCCCAGAGATTTTTACGTTCCGAGCTGATGACCTCCGTAACAGATTTATACTCTTTCAGTACGCGAAGTTTCGATTCCAGAGCGACCTGTTCCTTAATAGCCTGTTCTTCAGCTTTGATTTTTTTTATCAACCTGATGAGACTTACGGTGTCGGCTTCCCGGCATTGTTCTGTCGCGAAGTTTATAATTAATCATCTTTTTGGCGTCTTCATATTCCTGCTTTGTTAACGCCCATCTGTTTTTTTCTAATTCAGCCAGCTTTAATTTTCTGTTAGTTTCCCATGTTGCATTTTGCTCCATCACCCGCTGGCGTACCCGAATGCGGTTTATTTCATTTTGTTCATTGTTTTGTACAGCGCGGTGGTATGAAGCAGCACCGGACTCCTGGTATTTTTGTTCTTTCAGAATCGCCAGTTTTTCCCTGAGGTGCCCTGAATTAACAGAACTATTTACAGACCACGGCGAGTCTGACATTCTTTTTAGTGCCTCTTCTGTCTCACGAATTTTTTCATCTGTTGTTTTTTGTCTTCCTGCTCCCAGCATGGCATCCCAGGCCTTTCCGGCGACAACGGAAACACTGCGCCATGCCGATTCCAGGTAACCAAGATTTTCACTGATACTATTCGTGCCATCATTAATTGACTGCGCATAAGCATCTACCGCCAGACGCGCCGCTGCCGTTTTGTCGCCCTGTAATTCCAGTGTTCTGATCTGCTCTAATTGTGCCGCAGTCAGATGATGATTGGCTTTTTCCAGCTCAAGAGATGCCTGAAGCGGACTTTCCTGCAACCGTTTAAACTGATTTATCGTCGTTTCAACAGATTGCCCGGTCATATATTCCATCTGTGCAGCGGCTTTTGAAACACGGGTCAATTCATTATCACGGAAAAAACCGGAACCGGTCACTTTTGCTATTGTTACCGCCATCTCATTTCGGGTTATGCCGTTACCGGATAATGTCCGCGCCATCTCATTAAGCTGTGATGCTGACTTATTCGCATAATTTCCCGTCAGAATAAGCTGCTTATTAAATTGCGTAAATTCCTGCTCTGCCTGCCACGCGGCTTTCCCAAGCCCGGTGACCACGGCCAGTGCGACAGCCCATCCGCCACCGGCTAATACTCCGCTCAGTCCGAACTGTCCGGCGAGATGACTCAGACCATCAGCCAGAAACCGGCTGCTGTTTTTTAATTTGCCCGTTTCTGTGCGCATCCCCCGTAACTTGCGGATATATATCTCCGCAGAGGATCCCACACCTAACTGCGCTGCCTGAAAACGCAGCATGGCGCTATGAGACAAATTTTGTGTCGCAACCTGCTCTTTCAGCCGCTGAATAAACCTGATCCGCTGCTGAGACAATAATTCCGTTTCGCGCCGCAGTTTTTTGATCTGACCATTCGTGGCTGACAGTAAAACCAGATGGTTCTGTTGTGATAATGTGCCGGTGTCCCGCGCCTGATTCAGACGGATACGGATCTGAGTCAGTTTTTCCAGACCACCGCTTATCTGCTTTACCGTATCAATCTGCCGGAAAAAAGCGGCAGTTAACTCATCCTGCTGCTGCGCCTGTGATTTAGCGCTGCCTGCCTGATGCAGTTTACTACTGATTTGTGCATTAATCCGCTGATGTATCGCTTCAATTTCACGGGCAGATGCCCGCCATTTCCTGACAAAATTATCCGCACAAAATACCTGAGACGCATCCAGCGCTTTCAGTGTAGCCTGTGTACTGTCCGCTGCCTGCCGGATGGCTGATGAGTGATTTCCTGCCAGCCGTCTGATGTTATCTTCTGTGTGATCTGCACTGGCGGCGACTTTCAATAATTGCCGCTCCACCCGCCCCATTTGTTCCGTAAATGACCTGCTGTCTGCACTCAGATTAATCACTAAGTCAGCTATCTGTCCGGCCATAACGTATCCCTCCGGTAATTCCTTCCCCTGCCGCCATTAACAGCGAATCCTCTGTTTCACTGCCGGATATATTTTTTTGCAATAAACTAAAATCTTTCAGTGAGATATCCGTGGCTCCTGCCACCAGCGACACGACTGTGTGACTGAGTGCGGCAAATTCCAGATCCAGCAACTGAGCTGAAAATGGCATCACGCCAAAATAGCGATACCAATCTCCCAACTCAGTTGCTGTCATTTCTGCCAGCATCCTGCGCCAGTCTGCCCGTTTAAATTCATGAGCGAGGCGCAGGATGAACTGACGCTCACGGGCAATTACTTTTCTGCCGGTTCCGGTACATTGCTTTGCTCGGTACTATCCTCTTCCGTAGTGTGAAGCTGCATATCACTGAGTATCAGCACCTCTTTCGCCGCCAGCTCCAGTGCGCCCGGCGGCCAGGTATTTAATACGCAATCCTGCAATTCTTTTGCCGTTCCCCCGTCAGAGGATAAATTCAGCAAAGAACGCGACACCAAAAATGCATTCGACTCAATATTCATCCGTACATAAAGTGCAGTTCGTTTCAGATTTTGCTCTATATTCTCACTCTGCTCTGTCAGTTCAGTCTGACGGACAAGGTGATCGAAATATTCCACCCGCTGTAATGCCGTCAGCTCACTCAACATGATCGACTGTTTATTACAGGTAAATTCCGTTTGCTTTAAAAACATAGTGTTACTCCTGTTTGTTATTCGCTGGTAGCTGACTTCAGCAGTGTTTCAGCCAGTGCGGGACGACCTGAGTTGGTAATTTTGATGGTACGGGTGATCACTTCTTTTGCCGGAACGGTTTTCCCCAGACTGCTGACCCAGCCTTTAAACACATCAACAGTGCCATTCGGATAGCGGATTTTGTAATGACGGATGTCACCGGTATCAAACCAGGTAACCAGATCCTGCTGTCCTGATTCCCCCGGTTTCCATGCCAGTGTGACATTTGCCTCTCCGGCTGATTTTTCCCCCTGAGCCGTTGATTTCCAGTCGGCATCCTCATCATCCAGATAAGTATCGTCATAACTTTCAGCACTGATTTCCCCCGGCTGAAGTTCTTTTACTTTCGCCAGGCGTGTCCAGCCCTCATCTGCCAGCGGATTTTTTGCCTGCGCATCATTACCGGTATGCAGCCATAATGTCGTGCCTGCGCCTTTAACCGGAGATTGTGTTAATGTCATATAACGTCCTTATTATGTTGATTAAATTGAATACGTGATCCGATACGTCAGATCAGCTGAACCCCAGAGAGACATTTCCTCATCCCGCTGATAGTCATAGCCCAAAGGCGATATACTCACAGACAGCGCAGAAAGCGCGGGGATTGATAACATTGCCGGAAGGATAATGTCCTCCGCGCGGGCATCCAGTGCCGAGTCCGGATGAGCCGCTTTGAGAAATATTTCGATATGCAGTACCGCCTCCCACTGATCCTCATCAAGAAGATCACCACAGGGAACGGCATTAGTGAGATACACCGCCATTGCCGGTAAATCATCTTCACTGAGGAAAACCGGGCGGCCGTCATGAATAGTCACATCACCTGCATACTGTTTAAGTACCCCGATTACTGCTGCGCGAATAGTGGTATGCCTGCGCATCACACCCTCCTTTTGATGTACAGCCGAAGCTGATTTTTCAGTGCCCAGACCAGCTCCTTTGGCATATCAGACTGAAGTAATGTCTCCGTCTCTGCGGTAAATGCCCGTGTCAGCGGCGTGACCAGCGAGATTTTCACCACTTCAAGCGGATAACGTCCGTGACCTGTCCGCTGCAAAACATGCCAGCGCCCGTTGGATAACTGCTGAATAAAAGCATCCTTAAAGGTAAAGCGACCAATTTTCAGGACACTGCCGCGCCCTTTCCGGCTATGTCGCTTGCGGGATAACTGAACCTTCGCGCTGCCGACAGCAATCGCCGGTAAATTGCCCCGGTTTATCAGCAGCCGGGCGTTGGGAATGGATTGTTTACTGCCTGCACGCCGCAGGCGGACGCGCTGACGGATAAGTTTTTGCTGTAACCGCGTTTCTCCTGCCACGCGTTTAATACTGCGGCTGACCACTCTTGCCGCAACGCGGTTTACGGCTTGGGCGGTCGCGACAGGAACGGCAGTGAAACTAATAGAATTGAGATTATTAATTGCCTGACGGATACCCTCCATATTATTCACTCTCGATAAAAATATGCGGCTTGCCGTTGCAACGCAGGATACGCGTGACAATAAATGTGTCTCCGTTCACCGTTACACTGTCATTACGGCGCGGAGTAATACCACGGGTAAAAATGACATAGCTGACCCCGTCACCACTTATGGGTCCCATTTCCGACAAAAAATGAAACTCAACCGCACGAACTGGTTGTCCGTTAAGATGGATAGTGATGCCCATTCGTTGTTCTGTCAGTGCATCCATTCGGTTAAGCAAGAATTCAAACTTACCCATCCGACGATGTTCCCGGGAGGAACATATTGATTTTAACTGCCGCATCCGGATCGCCATTAGCGGTATCAGCCCAGACAACACCGATGACCGCACCACCGGTATCAGTCAAAACGCCGTCTTTAACCATAGCCGCAGACCCGGCTTTCAATGCCAGTCCCCCTTTTTTAGGAAACCGGAAAACCCCCTCGGCGAAACCGTCACCTGTCCTGCCCGCCGGAATATCAGCAATCACCACCGCTGCCAGTGTGCCGACCATCACCATCGCCCCGCTTTTCAATACCTCTTTTCCGCTGTTACTGATTTCAATCGTTCCCCCTGCCTGCTGATAATTTTTCGCCATAGAATTTCCTTTTTCTGACTTATTGACCTGATTTTCAGGCATAAAAAAACCCGCAGCGGTTAACTGCGGGTTTCTGTGTATAGCTTTAGTTGTTACTAATGTAGCCTGATGTTTAAACTACGAAATCATCTCAACTATCAAAAAATGACTCGGCACCAATGAGCGGGATTATCCGGGCAAGTACATCATCAAATACCCCTTCTTCCGCTTCAGTTTCAAATTTAACTTTACGGTCTTTCCAAGATAATGTCTGAATCAGACTGGCGGCAACAATACAGGGCGTATCAAGATTATTTACCGGAACTTCTGTGATACTACCTCTGATACTGGTGCTGATTGGACAACAAATAACCAACCCTGTTTTTTTACAGTACTCCTCACCGGAAAGTACCAGTGCAGGTCTGTATTTGCCGATTTCTTTTCCCTTCGTGGGTTCAAAATCAAGCCAGATAATATCGTTTCTTCGGGGAATATAATCCTTGCTCATTCACCAATTTCCGTTCCGCTGACCTGAGCTAATTCATCTGCATGTGAATTAAACTCTGTCATATTTTTAACGAGATAATCTTCTGTAAAAACAAATTTTTTCTTTACAGGGGATAAAACCAGGTTTCCGTTTTCAACGTACATATCCAATTTGTGTCCCGCCTCTATACCAAGTTGCTTAAGGATCGATGTTGGGATAATCACACCCTGACTATTGCCCCATTTTTTAATGGCTATACTCATTCAACACCCCCTTATGACGCCACAATGTATAAACATTGTATAACCACATTCCAATGAGTGCAACAATATCCGGTGAAAAATCATCCAACTGACAATGTCTGTTTAATAGAGCCATAAGCATTTAAAATATACAGACATAAAACATCGGTATAAAACCAATTTAAATAATATAATTCATATGTTATTATTTTTTTACTACTACGCTCTTTATTAGCCTGAGATAATGCAGATGCTGCAAATGATTTAGTTATAGCATCATACATACCACTTTTTAAAACTTCGGATGCCAGCGTTTCCATATCAGCACCTGTCTGCTTTGGTGTATTTGACTGCGATAGCACTGAGGCTGCTAACCTTTTAATAAGCGGCGTGGAATTTTTATCCTTGAGTATCCTTGCAGCCTGAGAGGCTAATGATTTGGATGTTTGTTTTTTATTGAAAGACATATTTAACTCCTGTAAATGAAATCCAAATCACAGAGTATTTTATTTATATATTACGTTCAATGAATATACTATATTGTATATAATAAAAAAAATCACAAGCAAAAAAAACACATTGTTTGTTTAATAAAATAATTACCAAGGAATATTTACATCTTAAATAACCAACTCATTTTTGTCGATCAGATGCAAGAGCCGGAGTGCAGCACCGTGTGGTTTAATTTCACCCCGTTCCCACTTAGATACACTCTCTTTCGTCATATTGAGAATAAGCGCCAGAGACGCCTGGGAAATATTATGCTCTGCACGAATACAACGAATATCATTTCCCGTCATAGGTGCCGGCTTACGATAGTGTTCCTGTAGTTCACGGGCTTTAATCCGTGCCTCGATACGGCGTACTGATTCACCGTCAGTCACACCCGCAGCTTTCATCTCTTTGAAAAATTCAAAAATCTCATTCATTTTACGGGTCATTTTAACCTCCACTAATAAAGCGGGCTTGAGTAATTTGCCTGCTATTCTTTTACCTGGTTTTATAAAAAGAGGACCATTATTAATTAAGATTTAAATTAATACGTAATATTATAATTAACCTTGGTACTAAACCATATTCTCTCTATGTATAGGTTCCTATAAAACAATGTCTTAATCAGATATCAGTATTATTTTTTTTAAATGAACAACTAATTTCACCTTCAAACAATGACTTATTGAGATTATTAGCGTCTCTTTACTGAAAACATTTAGTGATGCAGGTCTAATCTTGTTATAACTGCTGGTATCCGGTATTTATTTTTTAAAATTTATGCCATAGAATTCCTGTCAGCCATAAGCAACTAACGATAGTTTCATTGTGGTTAGCGGGTTGGAAGTTATGAGTCCCTTGCAGCCCGCGTTTTTTATAAGCTCTATTGTTTTAATTAATTATAAAATTATTTACCTTCTAAAAGTAGTACTGCATCAAATCATAACCAGTTAAAGATAGTTTCATTGTGCATTGTAGTTAGCGGTCTGGAAGTTATTCGTTACTTCCAGACCGCGTTTTTATAAATCCTGTCATTTATGTAATCATAAAATTATTTACCTTCTGTAAGTAGTGCTGCATTAAACCATAACCAACTCATGATAGTTAGGTTGTGGCACAGACTGAAAGTCCTGAGTCCCTTCTATAGTCAACTTACAATTAATTATGTTGTGATTAACTGGTTAGAAGTCTTGATTCCCTTTCGATAACCCGCTCACGATTAATTGTATTGTGGTTAGCTGACCAGAAGCGTTGAGTTCCTTTCAGCCCGCGATGATGCAAACTCTGTTATTTAAAATAAAATCATTCCAATCCTATAAATACACCACGCTAAGATATAGCAGACTCATTAATATCCTGCTGATGTTTTTCATACAGCATGTCCATCTTTTGCCACAATACAAAACTGAGTATCTCCTTCGGCTGCTGAGAATCAAGCGTGACAATGGCATAAATCAAAGCGCGGCACTGGTCAATTAATTCATCCAGTTCAGGAGGTGTGTTGTCATACATAATTCACCTCCTGAACTATTAATTTGTTCATTCCGGACAATATATTAGTGAGGCGTATATATAGTGGGTTACTATTAATAAAATGACATATTGATACTAACTTTTTATCTAAACCACTAATTGCTGCCAATTTCCTTTCCAGCCAGTGTGTTAGTGTGATTTTTGGTAAGCAATCGCAGGATGATTTTTGCGATTGAGATCTAATATTGCAGTAACTTTTTGTTCTTCCGTATTTATTTTTGAAAATTTGTACAATAGAATCCCTGTTAGCCATGGCCAACTCCTTCTAAGTTCGTTGTGGTTAGCGGGCGGTTAGTGTTCCACCACTTTCCGTCCGCGCTTATATAAACCTGTTATTTATTTCATCTTAAATTATTTTATTTTCCTGTAATATTTTGTCTTTCATTCAATCTCTCTGTATATAACCACAGTGACTTGAACACGCCAGTTAACTCTATTGTTTTTTAGCGTCAGGTCACAGAATAAATATTGGTAATAAAAAAATCCTCGTTATTTAAATGACATGTGGGATGAAAGTATTTAATGTGACTACCTCATTGAAATAGAGATATCCTACCATTCATTTGTTGAATATTTTTTGCATTATTATTTACCATGCAGTACATGGCATTATTTTATATAGCAGCCATAAGTATATTCTATTTCATAATATCATTACTTTATTACAAGTGGACTAAGGATGAAACATACGTATAATTTATGCACAAATTCTAATCAGGATAATTTTATGGCATTCATTCTCAAAGGTAATGATTACCTTGTATCTATATCAGGAGGGTATCTTTTCGTTACACTCGACGGAAATGAACTGGCTACTATCAGTGTCCCGTCACCTGTTTTTGCTGATAACTACCGTAACAGCATCTCCAAAAATGATGACGAGTTTCAGGATGAATATAATAATCATTATATTGCCACTGTCAGGTCATCGAGTGCAGGTGTTGATTGGAAAATAACAGTTACGGCGTCCCGTCCGGAAGATGAAGCTGAATTAATGGACAGGATCAATGTGGAGTACCAGCCCAATGGTGCATCACCGGTTAAATATAATTGTGATCTGCCTTGTCATTTTATAGAAGAAATATTATTAGCACAGGCTGAAGTTAAAAATAATAAGGTTTCCCGTTATGTCCGCAGAACAAAACGAGATTGATATTTATCAGTCTGTAATATTAAAAAAAACATGGAAAAGGCTATCTTACTTATCTCCGGATTTATAAAAATAAAAAGAATAATCTTTTAAAATGATATATTAGCTATCTATATGTACGCTGTACTGTTTTCCCTTTTAACTTTCGGAACCCGAAACGACACGATAACGGCAAGACATACTAATTGCAAAGGACGGGTACAAATTTGTCATAAATTTGTTGTCTTCACTTCAGGCATTGAGTAGACTGCTGGGAGTAACATGAGGATATAACGGTGGACAGCCAAGACTGCGGAGGGCTGATCACCGTGAAGTGAGTGACACTTTACCTTGTAACAATAAACCTTTCAGCAGAATCACTCACCTGCAATGAGGTATCCGTGGGAGTAGCAACTATGACAAACACTATGTCACAAAAAGCAGTTCGTGAAAGCCTCGGTAATCCAGAGCTTTTTGAAGGCGGTGTATATGTAACAAAAAATGGCACTGCTGAACTTTTTGTACAGCCTGCTGCAGAACGACAGGCAGAGCTTGCCGAGCGTGAGTATCAACGCCAACAAGATGCCCTGTTTCGGATCTTAATGCGGTCTAAACAGGACTTTATAAATAACCGCAAAATGACCCCCGAAGAAGCACTGAAGAGATTAAATGCAACAACATAAGACAGGAGGCTAAATGTCTAAGCCCGTATATCTTTCCGACACAGCATATCTTTCACTACACGAAATTAAGTCTCATCAAATCGATAAGGCTCGTCAGGCTGGTCACTCAGAAGAAAATAGCCAGAAGATCGGCGCTGAACTTGTCCAAAACTTAGTCACGGAAGCCACAAAAGCATTATCCGATATTGTTACCTGGTCCGTCGATCCGCAAATGGCTTCTCGTGGCTATCCTTTTCTCAAATGGCGACAAAAAAGCACAAATTATTTGTGTCTGCATGAAGTCACTGATTCCGAGATCCAAATTCATTTCTTTTGCCACGGCAAAACCGATTATGTAAATGCATTCTCCCGCCTGACAACTGTATATACATACGTCCCCTATTACCTCCCCGGTGGTGATCCACACTAAGTTTTAACTTTATGTATAAACACAAAAACTTTAATGAAGCACTGCCGCCTGCGTCTGGCAGATATTGAAATACCGGCTGTTTTACGTCCCCGCCACCCTCACCAACCCATGATAATCCAGCGGTGCCACACCGGCATCGATGCGCATTTTTGTGGCCACGCCATCTGAGGTAAATCCCTCCTGCTGGTCGATATACGTGGTGTCGATACCATTCAGATAAGCCACTTCTATGGTATCACTGCCTTGGCGTGCTGCCATATACTAGTCTTTTTCGCTGGTATCGCCGAGGCGCGGCTCACTGCAATATGAATGATGAACTATTTAATTGATGGACTAATAATTCAATGCGCTATGTTATATCGGATAATGACGTTGATTTTGATGTGCTAAAAATACCGTCAAAAAAATATTGCTCATACCCAACTTTTCCTTGAAGAAGGTGTTGAGGATTTTTTCCTGCCCGGCTACATCACTCCTCATGGCTATCGTCTTGTGAAAGCACTGAAACGAGACCAATACCGCCTCATTGCAGCAAGTGATACACCAGAAACTGTTTACCTCGCCGCATTACGATTCTGTGATGACATCGTGTACGGCAGAACGACATGCACCCAATAAGGTCTGGCGTACTGTGTCCACTTTACATGACTCAGCAGTCAGAGATTTACCCAGAACCTTTTTCGCGAATTTACTAAAAAACCACCGTATTGTCGTAACGGATGAAGAACAAACCAGTGATGGAAAACGATTCTGGGAGACGATGATCGTCTGGGCTTTCCAGTCAGGATTTCATGTTTATATTTCTGACGGCACTCAAATGGACAGACCACTGACTGAAATCCGGAATATGGATGATTTTTATCAGCAGTGGGAAAACTTTTGCTGGGGTTCAGATCGGGATGTTCATACACACCGGCTTGTTGTTATTAGTAATGATGTGTTAGTGCAGTGATTTTATCCCAGCATTTCCGGTTCACGGAACACTGTCCGCTGTTTAAAAATGATTTGCAAAGGTGATATATGACTAAATCCCGTTTGTACGATGATTCCATGATCGAAATCCTGCGGGATGATCCCGAGTTTTCTACTGCCTATCTGTATCAGGCTTTTCTTGATATAGATGAGGATGGTGGCTTGGGGGCATTTTGGATAGCACTTTGTCATATCATTGAAGCTCACAATCATACATCCCAGTAACCGGATGATATATTCAGCATATCCTTTACCATATTTGGAGGTTTTATTGGACTTTCATTTCGCATTCTGGAATTGTGCGATGTCACCACCAGGTAACAAAAAAGTGCAATCAGCAGCTAACATGGCTGATGCTGTTGAAGTCATTGCTGACCTATTTACCAAGAAAAAGATATTATTTTTGGCACTATGCGAAGTCAACAGTGAATCATTTGAACATATTTCAAGTGCACTTAGTAAACTTGGGTTGCCTCTTTCGGCACAGTTTATGCCTGACAAAACCTCAACAGGTGGTGAATTTGATATCGGCTATTTCTATGACCCGAGTCAGGTTGATGTTGCACATGGCGTTGCACATACCGGCAGACTAGGGTCGTCCTCTGTAAAAATTGCTCAGCAGCTGCTAATGGTTATTAAAGAGGATTCACTATCGCTTATAAACGTTCTTGTATCACATTGGCCAAGCCAAGTTCTTAAGAATGCAGATGATTTCAGAGAAGAGTGTTCAAAAGGTTTACGGCGTTTTGTAGAAAGTCTTATCCATGAAAAACATCAGGTTATATTGATGGGAGATTATAATGACGAACCATACTCACACAGTTTATTTAAGAATATACATGCCATTAACGATCGCGCTTTGGTAATTTCCCAGCCAGATTTTTGGCTCTATAATCCTTACTGGAAAACTCTTGTGGCCAGAATGCCGTTTACAGTTAATGAGCAACAGCATGACTTCGGCACATGCTACAGTAAATCAGGTAACCGCAATAACTGGTCTACTTTTGACCAAATCATTTTTTCGGGTCATTTCCTTAGCTCCGGTCCATGGTATCTGAAAGAATCTGACACAGGTGTCGTTTTGACCGATAAGCTACGCGCTGCCATAATGGATAACAAGCATTGTTTTGATCATATGCCAGTGATCGGATGCATTAGTAAAAGAGAGGCTAATCATGTTTCAGTTTAAAGATCTTATTCAAACAGGTATGGAATCAGCAAGTAATGTTGAGCAAAACCGCAAGAGTGTTGATGATGTTTTTTCTAAATTAAACAAAGAATTAAATGAAGAAACTGACGGTCTCTTTACTATTAGACGCTATTTACATAGCACTCGCGATATTCTGGCTTTAGGCAGAATAATTACAGAAGGACTTACACCAAAGTTATCAGTGGACACAAGACCGGAGACCGGAACACTGAATATAGTTTTAGATAATGGTGATAATGCATCAGTTGCCTTTTGGGAACAACATTCAGATGGTTATCCCTTCACCATTGAATTTTTGGGGGAACGTTCTGATTGCTGGGATCAGGAATCATTAGTTCAGGAATTAGGCCGGTTAGTATCTTCCGGTCAATTATGGTTAAAAGTCAAAGAGCTACAATCTCAGTCGGCAAAAAAACAGGAAAATAATGGTAACACGCCAAATAAATAGTTTAGTTCTCCTCTGCTTTGATTTTTCAAATAATTCACGATCTATGTTTTCTGTTTTTGTATTAAAATACCAACCCAACCTGGTCGTCTCCTGTAAGTAAACACGACCAATTTGCGGTTGGGTTTATTCAACTGATACATTGCATCAATCCCCCGCCACCCGCACCAACCCGCGATAATCCAGCGGTGCCACACCGGCATCAATACGGATTTTTGTAGTCACGCCGTCTGAGGTAAATCCCTCCTGCTGGTCGATATACGGGGTGTCGATACCATTCAGATAAGCCACTTCGATGGTATCACTGCCCTGACGTGCCGCCATATACCAGTCTTTTTCGCTGGCATCGTCGAGGCGCGGTTCAACAATAATATCTGCGATATTGCGGACCGGGTTCATGATGTTGGCATTAACATCCGCCCCTTTCACACTGCCGGAGCCGATCACCTGAATTGCCTGAGTCTCCAGTGCCGTGGGAACAAGCATAAATGCCGGGCGAATATTAAGTGAGCGCTCACCTTCTTTTTGCTGGCGCATCAGAGTGCGGCCTTTGCTGATGGTGTCCACATCCATGCCGCCGGTCAGTGTATTTTTGCGGTCACTGCCAAACAGCGCCTTGCCATCACTCAGTTTTCCATTCTCAGTCAGAACAGCATAAACCAGGTCAGCAATCGTGGCTTTGGCTGCGCGTCCGAGTTTGACCGGGATATCAGTCAGGGCATTCATATCATCATTGATGATCGCCTGGCGGGTGATGCTGAACAGCTCCCCGTAGGTTGCCAGCGCAATGGTTTCCCCTTTATCCCCGATGGTGACATATTTATATTCCGCACCTTCACGCACCCGGCGCAGTGACGGAAACCCGCCCAGACCAACACGGTGTGCGGTTTTAAAGTCACTGAGCTGACCTTTTTTTGTCCATTTTTCAAATGTTTCTTCCGCCTCTTCCCATCCGGTAATGAGCGATTTATACGCCACATCCGTCAGTATATTGCCAAAATCTGAGGTGCTGTGCGTGAATGCCATGCCGACCATCTGCATCGGATTCAGAGTGCTGATGCCGACACCCCGTTCAGTCAGTGACATGCGCGCCAGTTCACGCAGCGTCATGCTATTGTAGACATTATCCGCCTGCGCATCTTCATGTCCGGCGCGGGTCATTATTGAGGCGCGGATACCATCACCGGTGAAATTGCCGTTGCCCGCATAGATATGCGCATTATTTTTATTGGACGGCGTGGATTCTGCACCTAATGTTTCCAGCAGTTTTACGCGGGCAGTTTCCGGAGAGCACTGCGTGTCCGTCACGCATGCCATCATCAGTTCGTTATATTGACTGCCGAACAGGGCAAACACATCTTTGATACTGTTCAGGCGGGTTTGCTCCTCTGTGCGGATCTGGTTGCGTATTACGGTATCATCCTCCGGCGGTACAGGCGGAATGACCGCCGCCGGTGCAGTATTTTTGGGTGAAATCCGGCTTTTAAAATCTTGCGGCATAGCAATAAAATCCTCAGTGCGTTTGGACATGATACAAGCCATCGCCTGTACCGGTTCCGTAACCTGATCAGCGAAACCGAGAGACAAACATTCGTCGCCGTTCATCCAGGTCTCACTCTCGAGCATGGCGGCAATTTCCTCTGCCGGTTTTCCGGTCTTGGCGACATACGCCGGGATCAGAACGTTTTCCACTTTATCCAGCAGGTCGGCGTAATCCCGTATTTCATTTGCGTTTCCGGCAGCACCACCCCATGGTTTGTGGATCATCATCATGGCGTTTTCCGGCATGACCACCGTGTCGCCCGCCATGGCAATAACGGAAGCCATTGATGCCGCCAGTCCGTCGATATATACCGTGATTTTCGCGTCATGCCCTTTCAACTGGTTATAAATGGCGATACCGTCAAATACATCTCCGCCGGGTGAGTGAATATGCAGGTGGATGTCCCGAAGTGCCCCCAGCGCTAACAACTCTTTCGAGAACTGTTTTGCGGTGATCCCCCAACTGCCAATCTCATCATAGATATAAATATCCGCTGATTTTGTTCCCGCTTTCGCTTTCATACGGAACCAACTGTTAACCGGCGCACTGGCTTTCGGGCTAATCATCTTCTTTCGCAGATTTTTCATCGTCAGCCGCTCCTTTGTCATTTGCCGGATCGGTATCAAATACCAGATCCAGTTTTCTGTTTTCATCAATTTCCGCTTTGCGGCGGCGTTTTATATCAGCAGGACTCGAGCTTCTTGCTCTCACCCATTCACCTTCCGTTGCCGCGCCACCGCGCAGCAGAACCTGCCAGGCTTTAGCCTCTTTCAGCGGATCGATCCACGGCATGACCGGACCACTGTAAATCGCATTCATCAAAGAGGCGGGATCGACATCCGGCGGAACCACAATTGCGCCTTCCGCTACGGCTATTTTTAACCAGCGGCGGTACATCGGGCGGGTGACTGCCGCTACGAAAGCGTCCTGAAGAATGCCGTATCCCTCAAAGGATTCGACCAGTTCCTGACGCTGCGCACTGTAAGTTCCGTTATAGTCACGGGAGATACTGGAATAGCTTCCCCGGCTGCCGGCGGCGACAGCGCGGAGTTGTCCGTTACGAAATGATTGCAGATTAGGGTTCGGACGATCAGATTTGACCATGCCGATTTCCTCTCCCGGCGACAGATCGTCAAAGATAATACCCGGTTCAATATTCAGCTCCCGTTCATCAGGTACATCTTCTGAAACGTAATTAGTAGCGTCCCCTTTTTTGATATACATGCCGAGGGAAGCGGCGATACGGGCAGCGGTAAGTTCGGCATCTTCATAGTCTTTCAGGGCGCTGAGACGGATGAGGATGCCGGACAGCAGACTGTTACCGCGCAACTGATGCAGACGGCGGGTAAATTTCAGGTGCAACATGTTTTCCGCTGTAATCGTTTTCAGATTCTGCGACCGGAACAGTGCTGATGGCATATTTTTGTACACGTTGTAACTGACCGGACGCCCCCACTCACTGAGTTTTATGCCCTGACAGATATTGCTGCCGGGTACATCCTGCTCCAGCGGGACAAAGTCAGGCTCCAGCGCTTCTATCCAGAAATGCACGCCGCGTTTTCTTTCCAGACCTTTGGCGCGTCCGGCAACCATCTGCCCGAATACTTCACCATCTCGCAGCCAGGTGCGTGCCATCAGGCGCTCAAGGACTGGCCGCGTATACTGTCCGGTGACATCCGGGCTGACCGACCATTCCGCCCAGGCTGTCCGAATTTGTTTTGCCAGGTCGTCCGCCAGTTCCCCGCCGCGCAGCAGAGGCTGCGGTTCAACAATGATGCCTTTCGCGCCTATCACCCGCTCTTCCAGCTTGTCCAGCAGACCGATCACCAAATCGTGATTATCATCCAGAAACCGTGCCTGCTCCCGCAGTGACCGCCCGCCTGATCTCACCAGTTGGTTGGCATTACGGGATTCCCGCCGTGCGCGGTGAGTGCGGGTCGGTATCGCCGCCTCATAGGCTTTTATTTGCAGACGCGAGCGCATCCGTGCCACCTGCCAGCCGGGCGAAACCAGACCGATGACATTATCAATCAGGCTCACCGCCGGAACCTCACCAGTCTGTAACCCGGCTTCCCGGCGCGGAATGACATCAGACTACTGCGCCGTTTCTCCCAGAATTCGCGCCCTTTGCGGATTTCGCTCAGGCTCTCCATCGACATAGACTGGCCGTTCATCATGACGCTTTTACCCTGTAATACCGCGCACTCTGCCTCCATGTACTGCCGGATCATGTCGTCAATTTCCGCAATAGTCATATCCAGCCACCTCCTGATGGTGAAACGGGCACCCACGCCGAAGCCGTCTTACGTTTTTTCGGCTTCTCCGGTTTAGTGGGTACTGTTGATGAGATAATCGTGGTGTCAGCGGGGAATGTGGTATTTTCCGGCAGGAGATCAGGCAGCCGCGCCCAGGGCGGCGGCTTCTCCCATTTGATTTTTTCGTACCCTTTCAGAATAACCAGCGCATGAGTGTAGACCATCAGGTCAAAGGCTTCATTTGCGCCTCTGCCGGGCGGCTCCCATTTACCGTTAATGCCACGCTCTTCGTACGTCAGTTCGTCATAAAATGAATCATCCAGCCAATCCGGAAAATGGACATAGTTCGGTCCGGGCGTATCACGGCTCAGTACGGCAGCAATCCGGTCTTTCAGATTATCCGTCTGCAACAGGTACAACGGCACATCCCCGGTCGCTTTTGCATGACGATCAGAGCGCCCGGTATTGTCCGGATAGGATTTGGTGATAAGTTTTGATCCGCCCCTGCGGCTACCGCCCTTGAACAGAAACACCTTGCGGCTGAGACCCTCACGGCGGCACTCACGCCAGAATGAATAAGCATTGTCGGTCACACCCGGTTCCCCGCCTGAATCAACACCCAGCGCCATAATGCCCATCCGGATCGCCGGATGCGTCCGCAGGGGATAGGTTTTCTCCAGCACATCCGAAATGAGAAGTTTCCAGTCCTCGCGGTATGATCCGGGATGGATCCTGACACATTCGCCGCGTTCATCTGTCCGCAGTGATTGCGTGATCTCAAACCGATCCACAATCCAGCGCTCCCCCTTTTCACCGTATCCGGTGACCTGAACCACAAACCGGCGTTTTTTGCCGCCCTGCACATCCACTGCCGCCACCAGAAAACGGACGCCTTCCGGCACACAACGCACACCGAGATCTTCTGTTCTCGCCAGCAATTCTTCTGACTGGCGCTGCTCCTGTGAATGTTTCGGTCGGTACGGCAATCCCCAATCCGTGTTGATTACCGTTTTCAGCGTTTCCTCGCTCAGGGTGAGTTCGTATTCCTGTTCGGCGGTCAGGTATTTATAGACCAGCTGAGACAGCGTCTGATAGGCAGCAGCCGGACCTTCCATCCAGAACGATGCTACCCGTGAGCGCCGCCCGTCTCCAATGACAGTGCCGTTTTTATCGATCACCTGACCATCTGCCAGCCAGACACCGAGATTATTCAGTTTTCGTTTTTCATTGCCCGCTATATGACCACGGCAATGCGGACACTCAATGTAAGCGGCTTCACTGGCTGCGACCGGATCAGGGTCGTCCCGGTGACCGGCAACGGCATCAAAAGCAGGCTGAAAATAGTCGCCGCAGTGCGGACACGGCCAGTACCAGCGCTGACGGTTGCCCCGGTTGTACAGTGACAGAATACCGGTGGTCGGCGGGGCTTCGTGGGGCGAGGAAGGCGTCCATTTCGGATCAATAATCTCCCGTCCGGGGGAGCTTTCCACCAGCGTCATTCCGGCGGACATAAAGGTAGTGGTACGTTTGGATGCGAGGGAAAAGGCATCGCCTTCTCCGTCGATATCTTCCGGGAAGCGGTCGTAGTCGGTCAGTGCCACGAAACGGTAATCGGAGGACGACATAATATTGACTGATGGCCAGCCGATTTTCAGGTAATTACCTGCGCGGAATGTTTTGTCGTGAACGTTGTTGTCGTTGGTACGTGGACTCAGCCGTTTCGCGACTTCCGGGCTGACGCGAAATGTCCGATCAAGCCGCTTTTTAGAGTGTTCGCGGGCTTTATCTTCGGTCATCTGAATGAGCAGGAAATCTGCCGGATCACATACAATCGTGTACACAATCCAGCCATCGACAAGCCCCAGCGATTTACCGGTTCGTGCCGGACCGACAAATATCACGGCATCGTACTGACGGGATGTCAGGCAGTTCATCGGCTCTATAATGTAGGGCGTCAGAGTATCTTCCCACGGTATTGCGCTGCCGCCGCCCATCGGCACCCGCATGTATTTTTTTACTGCCGCCGCAACCGGTATCCGGCGCGGAGGTCTTAACAGAACGGAAACGTCACGGCGTATTTGTGCCGCTGATGCATAGCCTGAACTCATTCCTGAGTATCCTCCGCATTTTCCACTTCCGCCGCCAGCAAATCACGGAGTTCATCCACCACATCCTGCGCCAGCAAAATGTGCTCAGGTCGCCAGCCGTGATCACGCTCCAGCCGATCAGGCCAGGTATCCAGCACCTGTGCCACCGCTTTAATAATGGTTGCCATTTCACGATGAGATTCTTCCGCCGGGATCAGCTGGCGCAGAGAGGTTTCAAGCTTGATTCGTTCATTTTCAGACTGGAACCAGTCTTTGCGGTCTTTCGGGGACATCTGATCCGGGTCCTGAATGCCGCCGGAGTCTTTCTCTGCATCAGCACTGAATATTACCGGACCGATGCTACGGAGCGCATAAACCGGATTACCGCGTACCGTTCCGGCTATCGCCACATTTGCATCGAGCAGGCGCTTTTTGACTGTCCCCCGGTTCAACCCGAATGCTTCAGCAATCTTTGCAACACTCCAGTGATACGCGTCCCCCAGATTGCTGATATTAGACATTGTCACCTCACACTGTCAGGTGGTTTCCTTATTTATTGATTAAAATCAGACGGATAAACAACACTGAGATGACAGTCCAAAATGGGTTTTGTCACCTGAATATTGTATTTTTAAAGAAATATCAGAGAGTTAGCAGACCTGCTGCTGACAGCATGAAAATCAGAAAACCAGCCGTTTCCCGTGAGGTCGCCGCCCCGTGGTTGGGGTGGGGGGTTGGGAGTACCTTTTCATAAATATGTATTTAATACAAATAGTTATAAGGTTCATCACGGTTATTTCCAATGATTACGACTTCTGCCCTGCTAATGGTTCTCCCCCCTGTATTAATGTGCTCATCACAGTAACCACTGCGATCAGTTATTGTCTTTACGCAGCCGCATTTGCGGCAGGCGCGGAGGATGTGTGGTGGCACTATTGAACTCTCTTATGACTAACTTTATAGTAGAAACAATAAAATTTTCACATTCAGGAAAAGGTTATTTCATGACGATGTTGTATAAATATACTAATTGTGATTTAGGTTTACGTATCATAGATAATCAGTCATTTCACTGGTCCGCAGTTTCAAGTTTTAATGATCCATTCGAGTGTCTTTATTTAACTGAAAATAACATTAAGACACGCGCGAGAACAATAGCTGTTTGTTTATCAATAAACCATCCTATTTTGCAAACTGAAAAAAATTGCTCATTTAATTAAAAATTATAGCCACATACCAGAAATTATTGCACTATCTGAATTACGTAACCTTATAAAGGAATGCCATTCTGAATACACTAATAACAAAACAAAAGACTGTTATTTTAATATAGAAAGAAAAATATATAACCTGATAATAGATAAGAAAAATAAAATACTTGAATCAAAGTCGGTATTCCATAAAAGCTTTTATTCAAATGCATCAAAGGTTGTTTTTGATAAAAGAGGTATTCTATGCCTATCTAAATCTAAAAATAATATTTTAATGTGGTCTCATTATTCACACAACCATAGCGGAGTTATGTTTGAATTAAATAAGGATAATTTTAATTTAAATAAATCAGTATCCATGCATGATATAATGTATCAAAGTGATACCCCTGTATGTAGTTACAATGAACTCCTTAGTATAAACACTAGTTTATCTAGTGATGAAAACCTATTTAAAAAGAGTATATTAACAAAATCATCCTCATGGTCATATGAAGAAGAAGTTAGATTAATCAGAGCGATCACAAATGAAAATAGATTATTTTCATTTCCTAAAGAATCATTTAACGCCATTTATCTTGGCTGTAAAATAAAAGATGAAGAGAGAGAAGAAATCATCAGCAAGGTAAAAGAAAAATTACCTAACACATTATTATTCCAAACAGAAATCAATGGTGATAATTATAACTTAGATTATTATACAGTCCAATAACTATAGATAATACAAATAAAAAACGGAAAAATAGTCACCTATCGTTGTTGTTCAATTTCCCATATTGTACGCCTATCGTGATTGCAGCTTCCCGTTACGCTCTACATCTGCTTTCCTGATACCCATTAACTGCCCATTCGCGTTATCCAGCGCAGTCAACAGTGGTTCTATCCACTCAACCGCCCGGCAATATGTCAGTCGGCGGGTGGCAACGGAGCCAGTACCGGTTGTGTCAGTGATGCCGGGAGCGGAACGCATTGCTGATTCACGGATGGCGTAGGTGTGACTGAGCAACCCGTCAGCAACAGGCTGAGGAATATACAGATTACAGGTAGACTCTTTACGGATGATGGTGCGGTATTCAATCTGTTTCTCCTGTGATTTAGCATCTGCCTGCATGCTCCGACTGGCGTTTGCGGCAGCGGCTCGATCAAATATATCGAAGCTGGTGTAGGCATTATCAATCACCTTTTGCTGATCAGTGATTACCTTGTCTTTGTGCTGCCCTTCCGATTGCCCGGCTGACAGCAGGCTGAACATCCACAGCCCGAAGAACACCACACCCCACAGCCAGCCATTGAGTAAGACCGAAAGTACATTCTTCATAGCTCTTCACACTTGTAATGAATCACCCCAGCCTGCGGATGTCCCGGCAGCGGCTTACAGTAATTCGGAAGTGAATACAGATAACAACCTGCCAGAAGACTGGCTGTGAGTAAGATAATAGCGAGAATAATCAATGCTACAGGGTTCCGCGACATACTGCATTCTCCGTTTCGCGCCGGTTAATCAGCCCCTGCCATTGTTTACCACCGGCGAATATCCAGCGCTTCATTTCGCCACAGGCTCCGGTAATATCACCGGCATTCAGTTTGCGCAGCATCGTGGAGCGGGAAAACGCACCTGTCCCGATGTTGTAAACAAAAGAATAAATAGCCGCACGGATATTATCGTCAATCTGCACCTTTATCATCGGGTCAACGGTGCGGCGAACTTTTGTAAGATCCTCATGCAGTAAATTCAGGCATTCCGTTTTTGTGTACGTCTTACCGGGCTGAATATCTTTTCCGGTATATCCGTAACAAACCGTAAGGACACCGGCTACATCCTTATAAGGTGTATATTTCACGCCCTCTAACGTCTGGATCATAAAAAAGGCGGCGGTAACAGCGCCACCAGCAGCCAACAATACTATTTTACGGATGACATTATTTTTTATGATGCTTTCCTCTTGTTCTGAGCAAATGATCTTTGCGCTTGTAATACCAGTTCACTAAAAAAAGTACCGACAGTACAGATAATCCCGACGATTACTGCCCATTGATCTAAAGACAGAACGCCAAGTACAGATGTAATTAACCCCCATGTATAAGCCGTGGGGCTGGAATATTTATCAAGCATGAAGATATTCACACCGTATGGTGTGTTTCCTGTGTTGAAGATCCTGCGCTGTAAATATCGGAGAGCCGTTATCCGGAAATTACCGGGTTCAGAATTTAGTCATGATCACTACTGACAAATTCTGTCACTCACAGGGTCTATGATGAATAAAATGAAACAATCAGGAGGCATTATGTTTAAACCAGACAGCATTATTTTGTACGTCAGCGATGTTGACGAAAGCACCCGTTTTTATGCCGGTCTGCTCGACGCGAAGCCAATTGAGCAATACAGTGAGTTTTCCGTTTTTGCATTATCTGACAATATGATTTTAGGGCTTCAGGCTAAATCCGGAATAGATCCTAAACCTCAGCCTCAATTTGGTGGCGTTGAAATATGTATGTCCGATGTCAGTCATCAGGATGTTGATGATATATACAGCAAGTGGTGTGACCGGGGAGTTGAGATTATTATGAAGCCGACAACGCTGGATTTTGGTTATACTTTTGTAGCAATAGATCCGGACGGACACCGGCTGAGAGTCTGTGCTACAGATACGTCCAATATTGATTAAGCATACATGCCATCCGGGAGTGCCGGGAAATTAAAGCGACAATATTTCAGCTTTAGTCTGCTCAAAGCGCTCTTTTTCCAGCTCCACGCCAAGCACCCGGCGGTTATTTTTCAGTGCCGCTTTTATTGTCGCACCTGATCCCATAAAAAAATCAGCAACCAAATCACCTTCGCGGCTGCTGGTTTTAATAATGTGCTCCATCATATCAGCCGGTTTTTCACAAGGATGCTTTCCGGCATAAAACGGAACCGGCGGAAATGTCCATACATCGATATAAGGCACATCAACTGAAACGGAAAAATAACGACGGAGTAACTGGTATTGTTCAGATTGCTCATGAAACTTATTTCGCAATTCATCCTGCTCACGGATTAAATCAGCATACTCCCGGTTCAGTAAATTAGTCAGTTGACGTTCATCTGCTACTCGCTGAAAAAGTACCTGTAATTTTTGGTAATCACCAATAGCAGGCAATTGCCACTGACTGTATCCGAACCAGTGTGATGACATCTGTTTGCCGGTTGCCCGGTGAATATCTTTTATGCTGATATTCAGCGCATCACGCGCCTGCCGGAAATAATCAATCAACGGGGTAAATACACTTTTTTTCAAATCATTCTGCCGCTGGTGATATTCACTGCACTTACCTTTAACCGGTCCACGATAATGCTCGGCAAATAAAATCCGCTCCGTAGAAGGAAAGTAACTGCGCAATTTGTCCTTACCCTGTCGTTGCCACCGCCCGGAAGGTTTTGCCCATATAATATGGTTCAGAACATTAAACCGCTCGCGCAGCAGCAACTCAGTATCGGCTGCCAGCCGGGAACCACAAAACAGGTACAGGCTGCCATTGGGTTTCAGTACCCGCCAGAATTCAGCCATCATTTCATCCAGCCATGAGAGATAAGCAGAAACATCCGTCCATTGGTTATCCCAGGCACAGCTTTTTACCTGAAAATAAGGCGGGTCTGTGGCGATTAAATCAATACAATTATCGGGGAGTGTTTTGATATAACTGAGGGAATCATCGTTGATTAAAAACGGTACATTTGATACAGATATTTCATCCATAAATAAGGATAACCTTATATTTTTATTGTTTACATATATATCATGATTGATTTCAGAAAGGACATCATCTTATTGAATTATATTCAATAACAGGCAGATATAAAAATCTCATTATTTGACAAAACTACAACAATTTTATTCATATTACAAGCATGCAGCCAGAAATAAAATTTAAAAGTATCACACTCGAGTAGTCATTTAAATTTCTATGTGACATGGATATCTTGTTTGTATATTATCTCACTGCGTTAACTTTCATAATTACATTTAAATAAATTACACCGATATTGTTATTCTTAAAATAATTAGATTAAGGATGTTTTTGATGAAAAGGATTTTTATTATTGCTCTCTGTTCATTGCTTCTCACCGGATGTGTTGTAAAAAAAGGAAATGACGGCCATCGGAGGAAGTAAAGCCGATGGAACGGTAAAGATGGGATATATATTCGGAGCATTTGAGATCCCTCAGATTGATGTATACCAGGCATCTGAATTAGCTGCAAAAAAAATGCTCCGTATGGGGATATACAGGGGCTGAAGCATTTGGCGGGCAGACACGCCGCTGTACGCAAATGGATAGATGGGGAATTTGTAACAGGACTGAGGTTTCAGTCGAATTTCAATGTATTGGCGGGAAATAACCCGTTAATTAAGATAATATTTAATACAAAATAAAATAGATTATTACTAATTTAAATAGGGAGAGTTCATCTCCCTATTTAAACCATGACTACCGGGATGATGAATTATCATATCTCTTTTAAATTAATATCTATGTATTTTTCCTCTGCATACATTTTTGATATTAATAATTCATAATACCCTTTCCAGTTCCGTGACCAGCTTGGCTGTGTTAATTCAGGCACCAGATGTTTAATCGCGGTATACGCCACAGAAGACGGCATCCGCTTATATCCCCTTCCGCTGCAACGCGGGCAATTCCGGAATACCGGCACCCCCTGTAATTCAGTTTGTTTTATATCAGGGATTTTACCGCGCCCCTTACATGCGCAGCGGTGAGCTATTTTTCCCTTACCTTTACACGTCCGGCACGCCTTACCGACCATTTCTTCCCGGATATCTGCTCCGATGACAACCTCTCCGGCGCGGTTGATAATCCCCGGATGTTTCACCACCGGCTTGCAGCAATACACCATCCCTTTTCCCTGACATTCAGTGCATTCCCCGGTACTGCCCGCTGAGCGGGCATAATCCTCAAATGCCATTTTTGCCAGGATCATCATACAGGGAGCCAGTTTATTTCCGGCCGCTTTCACCACCAGCACCGGTGCTGTTTTGAGGGCATACTGTGTCAGAGCTTCAATGGTTTTGATTTTATCCGCCTTGCTGACATTATGTTTCGCCAAAAAAGCATGAAGACCAAACTGCACATCGTCCCCTGCCATTGCGAGCATAGCCGCCGTATCCATGCCGGTATGCTTATCCGGTGAAGTCGATTTTATGTCATGGCTCAGGCTGACGGATGAAGGTGAAAACGCTTTTAACAGGTATTCAGATTTCATCAGGCAATTCCCCTCGTCTGACGGGAAAATGTTATCTGCCTGACTTCGCCGCCCGTATGGAGAACATCATTAAAATCCCCTTCATCCGGCCAGCGGACACAGACCGTCATCACATCATTTCCTGCCGATAAATTACGCCTGGCGCAGGTGAATGCCGCTGCATGACCGGCAGCACTGTTATCTGTATCGGCAAAAATAATCAGATGGCCGATCCCCCGGGGGGCAACAAATTTACCCATAAAGCCCGCATTCATGACTGACCATGTATTCACCCCGTAAATCTGTTTGCAGGACAGTGCTGTTTCAATGCCTTCCGCAATACCCAGAGTCGCGGCAGCCGGAAACAGTTTGATCGCCACTGAGTCCGCATACTCAAGATATGATTTGCTCTGGAGTGCAGTCATGCGCCTTATGACTGAACTACCTGTGAAAAAAGTCCGGTGCAGATAACACACCCGGTTTTTTCCGTCTGTTGCCAGCGCCCACAGTGACTGACAATGCCGGGTATCCATATCATTACCGGCAGGCGGTTTATCACAAAACCGGACATACTGTTCAGGTAACCGGCTGATCCCCCGGGACCGCAGATACGCTTGCGCAGATGTACCCGGTATATCAGACAGATTATTGAACTGGTTGAGAACACGATCCCGTGTACCGGTTGCGGTAATCGCTTCTGTCTGATAAGTCCCCCGGCTATGAACGCGACCAAGCAGCTGATCCACTTCATCCGACAGTTCCCTGAAGTTTTTTTTCCGGCTGCGCTCAAGCAATTGAAAACCGGTTCCGGCACTGCACACGCAAATGTAGGTTCCACGCCCGTCTTTATCGTCAATGCGAAATTTACCGCGTCTCCCGCACAACGGACATTTTCCTTTGAAATGCTTTTTTCCGGTAACCGGCGGCAAACCATAATGGCTGAATATTTTGTCCCACTGTCCTTGTGCTGCTTCCTTTGTATTCACGCTCAGCTCCCTGCTTTGTGAAATATTACCCAGCCAGAATAAGACCGTTTCCCTGCCAGTGATCTTTCTTTAAGATCAGCGTTTTTTCCTGGCAGGGCCTGCCCTTACACCCCTTTCAAAGATCACCCCCCTACCCCCCTGGAAAGTTTTCCCCTCTTTCCCGCCGGAAAATTATCCGGCTTCCGGCTGACTACTCCCTGTTAGCTGATATACTCGAAATGTACCTTCGGGAGACATTATGCACACCGGAAGTGTACCAACAAGAAACTTGTTACTAAAAGGTACATATTTTTAATTATGGATATGAAAACAATTGATCAGATCAGAGCCGATAACACACGCACTCTCCGTGATGCCATCGGCGGAAATACTGCATTTTCAGCAAGGATAAACCGCGAACCAACACAGGTAAGCCGCCTGATCGGTATCAATCCGACAAAAAGAATCGGAAACACGATAGCGCGGCATATTGAGGAATGTTTTGACTTAGTCACCGGTTGGTTAGATCAGGAGCATCCTGAAAAAATTCAATCGAATGATGAATATATAACCCCGCTGAATCATCTTAAAATCAGGCATGTCCCGCTGCTGACCCGGCAGCAGGCAGCTACAGCCTCAACGACAAAAAGCACCGCTGCGCACAATAATCACGGGGAATACTATGCCTGCCCGGTTCCCTGCGGAAAAAACACCTTTGCGCTGGCGGTAACCGGGGATGCAATGGCACCGGATTACACCAGTGGAGAAATTGCGTTTATTGATCCCAATATATCCCCCTCAGAGGGCGATACTGTTCTTGCCTGTTCAGCCGGAAACGGCGAGATTATTTTCCGGCAGTTTATGAATGATGGCTATACAGCGATACTGAAATCCGTTAATCCGGATTGGCCTAATCAATATATTGAAATAACAGATAATATTGAATTAATGGGTACAGTCATAATTTCATTTAAAATTAGAAAAAAATAATCTTAAAATTCAATTAGTAACCCTTTCACTAACATGTAAGGGTTATTTTGGGCTTGACGATGTACCAATTGAATACATAATGGCGAAAACGACCCAAAAAGGAACATTTGCATGGATAACTTACGAAATAAAACTAAACAGCTCTGTTCATTAATACTGGCTATTCATGAACTTAAAAGTGCCGGTTTTTCTAACTGTGACCTGAAGATAATGATGGGACTGACGTTGGATTTAAGTTTTCAGCTACAATTATTGGTTGAGGAAACTATCCCGGCCCCTGATGTAAATTAATCCTTACCCCTGTAATTCAATAGTACGAATTAATTCTACAACATAATTTAATCTTAAATCAATATTAATAAAACGATCTTAATATAATTATTTAATTCCTAATGAATAATAAAGATATCAATAAAGGAGTATTGATATGATAGTTAACACATAATGTATAACAACCTAATCAACGCAAAAGCAGTTATTTATAATTATTTTATTAAATGGATTTATACACATACTATTATGAACAACACACAAAAAATAAATATGATGAAAATAATATATAAGAATAATGATTTACTGACGCCTGATGAAGTCTGTCATGTCCTCGGCGGGATCACGCGGAAAACACTGGTTTATTGGTGTAACAAGCATCGGCACAAAAAAATTACTGGCACCCATTCGTTTTTCTGCCAGGAATGTCCGTTATGAATATCAGAATGTCATGGCATTTAAAGAACAGTGCAGGGCTGTCTATTAGTCAGCGTTTTTTTAATGCGCAACAGGGCAACCTGAGCCAGTATGCTTTCCTCATGGGCGTTAAAGGCGATACGCTTTAACGCCATTTCTTCATCCAGTATCTCATCAGAAAAATCATAATGTTCGCCCATTGGATCATCACTTTTATTAGAATGATGAAGGCAAAATAAACTTATTTCTTTGGTATCCGAACGGGAATAGCCTTTCCTGCGCATCTGTACAATAATATTACTCTTCATAAATTTCCGGCACATTGTATTAAATGCCCCGGCACTGCCTTTAACTGTATTTTCGTGCTTAATACCCTTTACTGCGTCTTCCGGGCTGTATGTTTTTATAATCTTATCCAGTGAACGTTTTGCAAAAGGCACTGACGGATTACGCGGGCTAAGAAAAACGTACTCTTTATTACAGCCGGGGACAGAATCAGACCAGGCTTTTTGTTCAGCCAATATTTTTTTAATTGCCGCAGTCACCGGCAGGCGAAATTCTTTTTGTGTTTTCATTGCCCCGCGCATTCCGGTAACCCCTGCCGGATAAATAATTTCTGTCATGTCTTTATTGATATATTCCCATTTCAGATTACTGACATTAATCGGGCGCACCCCGGTTAATATCATATAGCGCAGTGCATTTTTCTGATGTGGCGAAATACAGGCAGCCAGGTTAATCCATAGGGCAGCAATAGATTCTATATCTGTATATAGCCGGGTAGGCTGTGGTCGCTGAACCCGTGAAGCCACATAATCATCCGGTAATAATGCGGCAATATTTTTGCCACCGGCATAGAGAGGAGAACCATATTTCCAGACACGGCGTAATTCTGCAAATAATTCCAGTGCATAGCTGTTTGATTTCGTTGCTATCCACTGGTCGAGAATATCCACCAGCCGGATATATTTCACATCACAGAATACTTCACGTCCGCCGAAACTGCCCTCAATCTGTTTCAGACGACAGCAATAGGTGTGATAACTCGCCGTACTCAGCTTATGACGCTTCACCTTGGCTTCCAGATCGGCCTTATAGCGATTTATCACCCTGTGCACTGACTCAGCCGTCAGTCCTTCTTTCGCGGTTTCCTGTGCCTTCTCACGCGCAATATCTAACGACAACTCCGGCCACTGACCCAATTTCCTGCCTTTTAACTGCATTCCTTTTGGAAACTCGGCATAAATGGTAACCTTACCGCCTTTGCTAAAATCAAATCGTAAAAAGTTATCCATTTCATACTTCGTTCTGCGGGATTTTTTGAGATAATTTAAGATAGTGACAGCAGCAGTAACACAAATTTTCATGTCCCGGCTTGTATAGGGCGGTTTACTGGCTTCCCAGCGTGATAACGCGGTTATATAATCAGCCTTACCGGCGTCTGCGGGGTCATTCGTAACACAAAGCTCCATAAAACTCCTTATTTTGCAGTCACTTATAGCGCGGCTCACAAACTAGGGTATTTTAGGGCAGGAGTAAAGGCTTGTGTTGCTATTTTGTGTTGCTGAGCCGGTAAATACAATGTTTTGATACTGGTTATATTTACACGTAAGGGTTAAATAGTAACGTATAAGTGCAAGATATAAGTTGCTGAATTTTAAATGATTTATATGGTGATAGCGACTATGGCGTTACTGATTACTGAGCGTTGTATCAATTGTGATATGTGTGAACCTGAATGCCCTAATGAAGCCATTTCAATGGGTGATTCTATCTATGAGATCAATCCTGACTTATGTACTGAATGTGTCGGGCATTATGATAAGCCGACCTGCCAGTCTGTTTGCCCGATAACGAATACTATTATTATCGACCCTGTGAATACAGAAACTCAGGAAATGCTGTGGGATAAATTTGTGCTGATACATCACGCAGATAAAATCTGACAGAGGCAATTTGACAGAGTAAGCGCGCCTGTAAACGGGCGCGGTACATTGAGGTACATTCAGGCGCGGTTTGTTTCGAGGATAACAGTAGCACAGGCGTAGTTGTGCTCATCCGCAATTGAGACATGATAGTGCGTCACTTCCCGGGCGGCTGCCAGTTCCCCGGCATAGCCGAGAAAGGTCAGGTTCGGCTTTCCCAGCGAATCATTACTCACTTCAAACTGATTAAACGCCAGCCCCTGACGGATCCCTGTTCCCAGGGCTTTTGAGGCGGCTTCTTTGACAGCAAAGCGTTTTGCCAGGAAACGGACGGGCTGTTTGTGCTGTAAATAAACATCCCATTCCGCTTCACTGAGGATACGTTTTGCAAAGCGGTCACCGGTACGTCCGATAACCGCTTCAATGCGACTTATTTCAACAATATCTGTACCAATGCCAACAATAGCCATTAACGACGGGCTTCTCTCAGCAACGTTTTCATCTCTGCAACCGCTGCGGCTAATCCGCTGAATACTGCGCGACCAATAATCGCATGACCGATATTCAGCTCATAAATGGCAGGGAGTGCAGCAATACGCTGAACATTATGATAGTTCAGACCGTGTCCGGCATTAACACTCAGACCTTTGCCCGCAGCATACGCAACGGCGTCTTTTATCCGGAAAAATTCTTTATCTTCTTCCTGTGAGGTCACTGCATCCGCGTAAGCACCAGTGTGAATTTCAATAAAAGGTGCACCGACATCATCTGCGGCATCAATCTGGGTATGATCCGGGTCGATAAACAGAGAAACTTTAATTCCTGCTTCAGTCAAACGCTTAACCGCGCGTGCGATTTTCTCTTTTTGTCCGGCGACATCCAGCCCGCCTTCAGTTGTAATTTCCTGGCGTTTCTCCGGCACCAGACAACAAAATACCGGTTTGATGCGACACGCGATATCAACCATTTCATCAGTAACCGCCATTTCCAGATTCATGCGGGTCTGAATAGTTTGTCTGAGAAGATCCACATCACGATCCGTAATATGACGGCGATCTTCCCGCAGGTGAACCGTGATCCCTTCTGCACCTGCCTGTTCTGCGATAAATGCCGCCTGAACCGGATCCGGATAGTTTGTGCCGCGTGCGTTACGGACAGTTGCAATGTGATCAATGTTTATGCCCAATAAAACTTCACTCATTTTTTAATCCTCAGGGTAACTTTTATTGTTCAGTTTAACCTTTTTCAACCGAAGAGGAACTACTGTGACTATTTTCTTTCGAAACCGGTGCCGGGCGCACAAATTGGCGAAATAATTCACGGCTTTTCAAGGGCTTTCCGCCCAGATAAGGTTTTAAGGCGATGCGGGTAAAGCGTTTGGCGGCACGTAATGTTTCCGCATCCGGAAACTCCCGTGTGGCAAGGGCTTTCAATTCACGTCCGGTAAAACTGCTGTTATCCACCACCAGGCTTGCAATAAACCCTTTTTCTTCGCGGTAGCGGTACGTCATGGTGTCGGAAACGTCCTGCCCGCTGCCTGCGCAGTGCAGAAAATCCACGCCATAACCGATGTGGTGTAACAGCGCCAGTTCGAACTGACGCAGTGCCTGTTCCGGTGTGGTTTCACTCGCCGCGAGATACTGAAGGCAGCGCAGATAATCAAAAAAGAGTGCGGAATAAATGACGCCGTTAGCCAGCAGGCGTGAGAGTAACTCATTGATATACAATCCGCTGTAGAGCACAGAGCCGGACAGAGGTAATGCGAGGGAGATAGGATCCGCGTCGCGCAGGGTTTTCAGTTCGCCCCGCCCGCCCCAGCGGATAAGCAGGGGCGTAAACGGTTGTAACGTCCCTTTCAGATGAGAACGGCGGCGGCGCGCACCTTTCGCCAGCAGGCGCTGCCGCCCTTCCTGTTCAGTGAACACATCCAGTATCAGACTGGTTTCACTGTAAGGGCGACTATGAAGCACAAAGGCGCGTTGCCAGCCGTCCATCGCTGATTTATTTCAGGTCGTCAGTGTAACCCAGACTGCGGAGTGCGCGTTCGTCATCTGCCCAGCCGGCTTTGACTTTCACCCACAGTTCCAGATGCACTTTGGCTTCAAACATGCGTTCCATATCGTGACGGGCTTCCGTTCCGATCGTTTTGATACGGCTGCCTTTGTTGCCGATAACCATTTTTTTCTGGCCATCACGCTCAACAAGGATCAGCGCATTGATATGGAATAACCCGGTTTCTGTCACTAAGAAACGTTCAATTTCAACAGTAACAGAGTACGGCAGTTCATCGCCCAGGAAACGCATCAGTTTTTCACGGATGATTTCTGAGGCCATAAAGCGCTGTGAACGGTCAGTAATGTAGTCTTCCGGGAAATGGAATGGCGCCTGCGGGATATGCTTGCGGGCAATTTTCGCGATGGTATCCACGTTCATTTTTTTCTCGGCGCTCAGCGGAACGACGTCGAGGAAATCCATCTGCTGACTTAAAAAAGCAATGTGCGGCAGCAGCTTGGTTTTGTCTTCAACATTGTCCACTTTGTTGATGGCGAGCAGAACCGGGCAATGCAGAGTGCGCACTTTATTCAGTACCATCTCATCATCCGGCGTCCAGTGGGTGCCTTCAACCATAAAAATCACCAGCTCCACATCACCGAGGGAGCTGCTGGCTGCGCGGTTCATCAGGCGGTTAATTGCCCGTTTTTCCTCAATGTGCAGCCCCGGGGTATCCACATAGATAATCTGATAATTATCTTGTGTGTCGATCCCCATAATGCGATGCCGCGTGGTTTGCGGTTTACGCGAGGTAATAGAGACTTTCTGCCCCAGTAACTGGTTCAGTAAGGTGGATTTGCCCACGTTAGGGCGTCCGACTATTGCGACAAATCCGCAATAGGTATTTTCTTCGCTCATTCAAGCTCCAACAAAATTAATGCTTGTTCCGCCGCGGCCTGTTCGGCTTTCCGACGGCTGGAACCGTTACCTTTAACCGGTTGTTCTACGCCGCTTATCTGGCAGTGAATAGTGAACTCCTGATCGTGAGCCTCACCTTTCACCTGAACAACAAGGTAATTCGGCAGAGGCAGATGACGCCCCTGCAAATATTCCTGTAACCGGGTTTTCGGATCTTTTTGTTTATCGCCCGGATAAATCTCACTGAGCCGGGACTCGTACCAACTGAGAATAATTTTCTCAACGGTCTGAATATCACTGTCGAGAAAAATACCGCCAATCAGTGCTTCGACGGTATCCGCGAGGATTGATTCACGACGACAGCCGCCGCTTTTCAACTCACCCGGCCCCAGGCGCAGACATTCGCCGAGGTTAAACTCACGGGCCAGTTCTGCCAGGGTATTTCCGCGCACTAATGTGGCGCGCATACGGCTCATATCGCCTTCATCCACTTTAGGGAAACGGTGATATAAGTCATTGGCAATGACAAAACTTAAAATGGAATCACCCAAAAACTCCAGGCGTTCGTTATGTTTGCTGCTGGCACTGCGATGTGTCAGCGCCTGCATTAATAAATCGTGTTGTGCAAAAGTATAGCCGATTTTACGTTGCAGCTGGTTTATTACTATCGGGTTCATGTGCGACCAAATAAAGAGTGTGGAGTTTATAAAAGGCACACGCAACAGACCTGTAGCGACGGAAAAACCGTAATACAAAACTGTTGCGTTTGCACTGGCTCTCCGGTTGCCGGAGAGCCAGTCATTTAGCGGGCATATTCTACACTGTGATACGCAGTAATGCTCAGCAAATTCTCGTTTTTCTACTCTATGCGTCCGAAACGGCTGAAGCGCAGGCCTGTAGGCCATTCGCCTTCCTGCTTCTCAAGGCTTAACCAGATGAAACTCGCACGGCCAACCAGGTTCTGTTCAGGAACAAATCCCCAGACGCGGCTGTCAGAGCTGTTATCACGGTTATCGCCCATCATAAAGTAATGTCCCTGCGGTACAACCCAGGTATACGCCGGTAATCCCGGCTGGCGGAACAGACGCTGTTCACCGATACTCTGTGGTGTAATTTCAGGTACAGTCAGAATGTGGTGAGCCACCGGTCCCAGGTTTTCAATGCGTTCAGCCTGGCGGCGATAGCCTATTTCCATATCATCTTCAATCGGGAACTGGCGTGAGCCATTCATAAATGCGCCGCCCATCGGGGATTTTTCCCAGTGGTTTGCCCATTCACTTTCATATTCCTGACCATAAGTCACCGGCAGAGTTTCACAGTTATCCTGATCTTTATTGCATGCAGGATAAATTTGTAACTCTTTGGTGTACGGATCGTAGATCAGTTTATCGCCCGGCAGACCAATCACGCGTTTGACATAATCCAGCGTCGGATCTTCCGGATATTTAAACACGGCTATATCTCCGCGCTTTGGTTCACCGGTTTTAATCAGCGTGGTTTGCGTGATCGGGTCTTTTAACCCGTACGCATATTTTTCCACCAGCATGAAATCGCCGATCAACAACGTCGGCATCATTGAGCCGGACGGGATCTGAAACGGCTCATAAATAAATGAGCGGACAATCAGAACAATTGCCAGAACCGGGAACAGGGATGCGGTGCTTTCCACCCACGTCGGCTTCGCCACTGTGGCGGCCAGATGCGACTGATCCATTGTTCCTTCAGTCAGTTCCGCCATGCGCGCCAGTTTTTTCTTGCGGGCAGGCTGAATTTTAAATTTATTCACCGCCCAGACAATCCCGGTAACCAATGTTGCCAGGGTCAGGATCAGCGCAAAAGTGTTCGCCATTAGATTTCCTTACAACCTGATGAATTAATTATCTTTACCAACATGAAGAATGGCTAAAAATGCCTCTTGCGGCAACTCAACGTTCCCGACCTGCTTCATACGTTTCTTACCGTCTTTCTGCTTCTGCAACAGTTTCTTCTTACGGCTGACGTCACCACCGTAGCATTTAGCCAGGACGTTTTTACGCAACTGTTTCACTGTTGAACGCGCAATAATATGCATACCGATAGCCGCCTGAATCGCGATATCAAACTGCTGGCGCGGAATTAATTCCTTCATTTTCTCAACCAGTTCACGACCACGGTACATTGAATTTTCGCGGTGCGTGATCAATGCCAGCGCATCAACCCGCTCACTATTGATAAGAATATCAACACGAACCATGTCAGATGTCTGAAAGCGTTTGAAGTTATAATCCAGTGATGCATAGCCGCGCGAAGTGGATTTCAGACGATCAAAGAAGTCCAGAACCACTTCTGCCATCGGGATTTCATAGGTCAGCGCAACCTGATTACCGTGATACACCATGTTAGTCTGCACACCGCGCTTTTCAATACACAGGGTGATGACATTCCCCAGATACTGTTGCGGCAGCAGCATATTACATTCTGCGATAGGCTCACGCAGCTCTTCGATATTGTTCAGTGCCGGTAATTTGGACGGGCTGTCAACATAGATAGTTTCCCCGCCGGTGGTCAGCACTTCATACACAACGGTCGGCGCGGTGGTGATAAGATCGAGATCATATTCACGCTCCAGACGCTCCTGAATAATCTCCATATGCAGAAGACCCAGGAAGCCGCAGCGGAAACCAAAGCCCAGTGCTGTGGAACTTTCCGGCTCATAGAATAATGAAGCATCATTCAGGCTGAGTTTACCCAGCGCATCACGGAAGGCTTCATAATCATCAGAACTGACCGGGAACAGACCCGCGTACACCTGCGGTTTGACTTTTTTAAAGCCCGGCAGTGCTTTTTCGGCAGGCTGACGTGCACTGGTCAAGGTATCCCCGACCGGCGCACCTAAAATGTCTTTAATTGCACAGACAACCCAGCCCGCTTCGCCACATCTGAGAATATCTTTATCCACCTGTTTTGGTGTAAAAATACCCACACGATCCGCGTTATAGACCTGACCGGTGCTCATGACTTTGATTTTATCGCCTTTGCGCAGTGTGCCGTTTTTAATCCGCACAAGTGACACCACGCCGAGGTAGTTATCAAACCAAGAGTCAACAATCAGCGCCTGTAAAGGTGCATCAGGATCACCCTTTGGTGGCGGAATATCACGCACCAGGCGCTCGATAACCTCGATAACACCCACGCCGGTTTTCGCCGAGCAACGCACTGCGTCTGCCGCTTCAATACCGACGATATCTTCAATCTCTTCTGCCACGCGCTCAGGTTCAGCTGCCGGCAGGTCAATTTTGTTCAGAACCGGAACAACTTCCAGATTCATTTCCATGGCGGTATAGCAGTTCGCCAGCGTCTGCGCTTCAACACCCTGCCCGGCATCGACCACCAGCAGCGCACCTTCACATGCTGCCAGTGAGCGGGAAACTTCATAAGAGAAGTCAACGTGACCCGGGGTATCGATGAAATTCAGCTGGTAGGTTTCACCGTTCTGAGCAGTGTAATCCAGCGTCACACTCTGTGCTTTGATCGTAATGCCGCGCTCGCGTTCCAGATCCATTGAGTCCAGAACCTGCGCTTCCATTTCACGGTCGGATAACCCACCGCAAATCTGAATAATGCGATCCGATAACGTTGATTTACCGTGATCGATATGAGCAATAATGGAAAAATTTCGTATGTGGTTAATTTTCAAGATAAAATTCTTCTCTGAAATGCCCTATAAAACTAGCTTTGGACACCTGTACGGACTCAAAGCCAACACTCTATATTGCTGGTTGATAGACATATTGGCAGCATTCTACATGCTACAGACACTCAACTCAAAGAAACGTTCATTTTGCGGGGGAAAAATCACACTTTACCTGGTGGGAAAGGGACGGGAGATATCAGACCATACTGAGTATGATAACAAAGGCAATGCTGTCCGGACGTATCAGCCTTACTTTGTGAATAACCGGAAATATGTCAGTGATGACAGTGCGCGGCAGGATCTGTATCCCAATACACATTATTACGAGCCGCCGGGTTGGGGGCATAACGTTGTCACCAAAAAAGGTTATCAGCGGTGGATACTGTTTACCCCGTGGTTTGTCATCAGTGAGTATGAAAACAACGCAGCAAAATAAATAATATTAACAGTGCAATAACAAACAGCCTGCTGCCGGCAGGCGGTTTGTTTTTTAGTCATAATTTATATGCGTAATTTTTCCGGGCGTACAGTCACAACCCACAGCACGGGCAATTTTATGTCCCTGCTCAAAAGAAAATGCCGGATTTGTTACCGGACTGAACATGTCGATATAGGAATAGCAAACATTCATGACCAAAAAAATCCCCGCCGGATACCGGCAGGGATTTTTTTATTATCAGACTAATTACAGTTCACTCATGCATCTCAACACTAAGTTCTGACGGCGGCAGCCCGATTTGCAGAATAACCGGTTCATAATCACCGGTATCACCTAAGCGGCGGGCAATGTTTCGTGCCAGCAGAAAACCGGCAACACCACCCAGCACACCACCAACCGGCACCAGTGCCTGGCTCTCCGCCAGCGCCTGTGCCAGACCGGCTCCGATGAATAATCCCAGCAGTGGAGTAAGATAGACCAGCATTGCTGAGCGCAGCAGACTTCCTTCCGGAATGCCCACTTCCACTTTTTGCCCGGTAACCAGCGGTTCACTCACGGGGACTTCCAGCTGATGTTCGGCTTCCGGTCCCAGTTTATTGAGCAGATACGAGCCGCATGCGGCTTTCGCTTTACAACTGCCGCAACCGGCTGATGAACCATAACGCAATACCGCGCGCCCGTCCTGCCAGCGCACGACGGTCGCCCATTCTTTCACCATATCAACCTCCGCTGAACGTCACCCCGTCAGCAACCTGCCTGGCTGTCGCCATCGGCAATTCACCAAAAATCGTGATTTCGTTATTACCTTTACGTAAGGTATACAGCGTACGTGAACCCTGGCGCAATGTCTGTTGATTTTCTGGGATCTTAACTGCCTTCGCGACATTCACTGAAAACGAGAATACCCCGTCACTGAACATCACGGTTTCAATCCACTCTTGTGCACCGACCTGACGGCGGTTGCGGGTCAGTTCTTTAAACCCGTTCGGCAGACGCATAACATCCCAGTCAAATTTTATATTCTCAGACTGAGGAATCGCGAGGACAGGCGGCATAGTCACCGCCTGTATTGCTTTCAGCGATTCCGTCACACCGGGACTGTTTACCGACACAGACACCACACGGAACTGCTCCAGCGAAACATTGTTCAGATCCAGTAACTCGACCTGGAGCGGCAGACCGCTCTCTTCATCTACGACAACAATATAGTTATAACGGGAGTTATCTTTTGACGTGATCCGCACTACGCGTCCCGGGTGATCCCCGATATGAATGCGACCCACATCAATAAAATTATAATAGGCTTTCAGTGCAGAAAAATCGGCAAAAATAATAGCTGGCAGATAATCAACAATATGGTTACCGGTCAGACTGAATGAGTCCAGCCCCGGTTCATAATAGCTGATTTCCTGACCCCGCTGGACGATTTCCCGCCGCGAGCTGTCCATCTGCATAATTTGTGCAACCGGCTGCCCGTTCATCTGCGCATGGCGGTAACGGACAGGAATAATGCCTTTCGGGGAAATGGTAATAAAAGCAAGTTCATAATTGAGAGTACGGGAAGCATCACCCATTTTCTGCAACAATGCCTCAGCACTTTGTGATTGTGCTGAGGCAGGTGCTGCAGATAACAGGCTGCCCGTCAGGAGAACAACGGATAACCAGATTCGTTTCATTACCACACTACGGCTGTGATTGGCGGGACACACTACCCTGTTTCGGGGCGGATGTCGGTTTAACATCAGACTGACCGTCAGTGTGAGCACGGCGATCCAGTTCATACTGCTGTAAGATAGCGTTCAGACGCGCACCGCGTTCCTGATCCATCTGACTCTGAGGTGCAAGACCTGCGCCACTTTTCAGATCAAGGCTGACCGGTGAGGCGCTGCCCATAAACGGAACAGTGTTAAAAGCAGATGCATCACCTGTTGCCACACTCTCAGTGCCGTCAGTATTATACTGCTGAACACCCACGATGACCGCGAGTGAAACACATGCAGCCATACCAATCTGTGTAAACTGACTGGCCCACGGGCGCAATTTGGCAACAAAACTGTAGTCACGCCATGTTTTCGGTTCAGGCTGAGATTCGGGAATAGCCTGAGGTGTAATATAAACCGGCTCCTGCGCCAGTGCATCAGCTACCCGGGCTGCGATGTCAAAATGCATGACATCAGGCAAGTCTCCACGCATTGCATCGCGGATAAGATGATAATCTGACCAGCTTTTTTGCAGGTCTGTATCACTTGTCAGTCCGGTAACCCATTCACTGTCAAGAGTTTCTCCGTCCATCAGTGCGGAAAGTGTCTCTTTTTGCATGCCAAAGTTCCCTTCAGTGTTGTTAAGCGCTCACTAATATTGTATCAGTGGCTGAACTTTATTATCGATGGCTTCACGCGCACGGAAAATACGGGAACGAACCGTACCAACCGGACACTCCATAATCACGGCTATCTCTTCATAGCTCAGACCATCGAGTTCGCGCAGTGTAATCGCCGTTTTCAAATCCTCAGGTAAGGAATCGATCGTGCGGAAAACCACCGCTCTTAATTCTTCAGACAACATTAAATTCTCAGGGTTCGATATTTCTTTTAATGCGCCCGATGCTTCAAAATTTTCCGCATCGCTTGCATCCACATCACTTGACGGCGGACGACGCCCCTGAGCAACCAGATAATTCTTTGCTGTATTAACCGCAATACGGTACAGCCAGGTATAAAATGCACTGTCACCACGGAACGACCCGATAGCGCGGTATGCCTTAATAAAGGACTCCTGCGCCACATCCGGAACATCACCCTGCGGAACATAGCGGGAAACTAAACTCGCCACTTTATGCTGATAACGTATAACCAACATATTGAAGGCGTTTTGATCCCCTGTCTGTACCCGATCAACCAGCATTTGATCTGTTAACTGCTCGCTCATGCGCAGTGTTCTCTCCTGAAGCTCAGTTTCACTGTTTCTCTTACCTGTTCCGCTTCACTTCAATATGAGCAAGCGATACTTTGAGTCAGGTAAAAGAGTGAAGTTCATTTTTCTTTTAAAAAAATATAAAAAAAACGGATCTTTTTGTGATCTTTCCGACAATTTTTATGAGACAGCACCTAAGTAATCACACCCGGGCGTCAACTTTGACAAGCAGCACTATAGGCTATCACGTTTTTCCCGGTAAGCTCTCTGATAATCACGAAAAATTCCGTCAGGACAGTGTAAATATCCTGTAAAATCCATTTTAAACCGGAAAAGCCGCTGCCACATCCGATATGACAGACCGGTTTAGTATTTCAGATAAAATCCGCTGATAAACGCTTTGAAATCATTACTATACTGACCGTCCTGTGTTTTGATGCTCATTGCCCGGGTTTGTGCCGTAACCGCCCGGCGGGATAACGCTATCAGTATGCGGTGAAACGGGGTATCCGGTTTATCTGACACCGCCACCTGTGAATGCAGAAACCAGCTCTGTTCATTTCCTGCCGCGATAAACGCCTGTCCGATATCATAAGGCAGCACCACACACAGCAATCCGTCAGGTGTCAGCAGTTGCTCCGCTGTGTGCAAAAGCGTGCGGTGATCCAGCGATGCGGTATAGCGCGCCGTTTCACGCGCACTGTCGCGGCAAGCCACGGCGGGTAAAAAATAGGGCGGGTTACTGACAATCAGATCATAGCGTTTCTGCGGATACGCACTGAGAAATTCGCCGATATCCAGATGAAAGACCTGCATCCGTACCGCCCAAGGTGATGCCTGTGTATTTTCCAGCGCCTGTAAGTACGCGCCTTCATCAATATCCACCGCATCAATCAGTGCCTCCGCCATCGCCCGTTGTGCCAGCATCAGTGCCACCAGCCCGCTGCCGGTACCGATATCCAGAATGTGCCGGGCGTGCTCACACGGTACCCAGCCGCCCAGTAAAACACCATCGGTGCCGACCTTCATTGCGCACCGGTCATGGGCGACAAAAAACTGTTTAAAGGTAAAACCGCGACGGCGCGGAGTGGAATTATTTTCTGTCATCATTATTGCGCTGCTATATGATAAAATAGAGAAAAATCTGTCCGACAGGATACGGACTTCTGCCTGCGGAAGAAAGTCCGGCGTGCACAGAACTATTTTTAATGAAGATCCTGCCCAAGCCGTCTATAATCAGCGGTCCAAACAGAGGTATATAATGACTGCAATCACTTTTTCTGAACTCGAACTTGACGATTCGCTGATACGCGCACTGAATGAAAAGGGCTTTGAGCGCCCGACTGCCATCCAGGAAGCCACCATTCCGGCTGCGCTGGATAATCGTGATATTCTGGGTTCAGCCCCGACCGGCACCGGCAAAACTGCCGCTTATCTGCTGCCGGTGATCCAGCACCTGCTCGACTTCCCGCGTAAAAAATCCGGGACGCCGCGTGTGCTGATCCTGACCCCTACCCGTGAGCTGGCAACACAGGTCGCTGATCAGGCAAGACAACTGTGTAAATACACACACCACGACATTGCCACCATTACCGGCGGCGTAGCTTACATGAATCACGCTGAAGTCTTCAGCGAGAACCAGGATATCGTCGTCGCCACCACCGGCCGCCTGCTGCAATACATTAAAGAAGAAAACTTTGACTGCCGCTCAGTCGAAATTCTGATCCTTGATGAAGCAGACCGTATGCTGGATATGGGATTCGCCAACGACATTGAAACGATTGCCGGTGAAACCCGCTGGCGGAAACAGACTATGCTGTTCTCCGCTACGCTGGAAGGCGATGCCATCCGCGATTTCGCCAAGCGGATCTTAAATGAGCCGGTTGAAATAGAAACCGATCCTTCCCGCCGCGAACGGAAAAAAATCCAGCAGTTTTATCTGCGCGCTGACGATCTAGAGCACAAAAAAGCGCTGCTTGTTCACCTGCTGAAACAGCCTGAAGTCACTAAATCGATTGTGTTTGTCCGCAAACGTGAACGCGTGCGCGAGCTGTCAGACTGGCTTCGCAGCCAGGACATTATCTCCTGTTATCTTGAAGGGGAAATGGTACAGGTCAAACGAACCGAAGCTATCCGCCGCATGACCGAGCCGGGTCCGACCACCGTATTGGTTGCCACCGATGTCGCCTCCCGCGGGATCGATATTGATGACATCAGTCATGTGTTTAACTTTGACTTACCGCTTACCGCAGACGTTTATCTGCACCGTATCGGGCGTACTGCCCGTGCCGGACGTAAAGGCATTGCGATTTCACTGGTTGAATCCCATGACCAGCCGCTGCTCGGAAAAATCATCCGTTACATCGATGAGCCGGTGAAAATCCGCGTAATTGATGAATTGCGACCGAAGTCCCGTGCGCCGTCTGAAAATGCGTCATATAAACCATCGAAAAAAGTGCTCGCCAAACGCAAAGAGAAAAAAGCGGCAGAAAACGATCAGAAGAAAAAAACCAAAGTCCGCCACCGCGTGACTAAAAATATCGGAAAACGCCGCAAGCCAATTGAAGATGGCACGGTAGTTGAAGCACCGGTAACTCAAAAACCACAGGAATAGCCGGTAACCGGTATCCTGCCCCGAAAAACGGACTCCTGAGTCCGTTTTTTTATTTTTATAATAAACGCTCCGGTTTGTTTTCCATTGCTGTGACAACCTGCGTCAGCATGTGCGCTTTCACCCCCAGGATCAGTTTCTGCAGAACAGAATGCGCGGTCTGCTGCGGATAATAATCCAGCGCTATCCGCCGCCCCAGCGCTTTGGGAATATCCAGCCCGTCCTGAATATGAGTCAGCCAGTCATGCTCCAGCACATAATGGCGGATAAGCGATGCGCCGTGCTGTTGCGCAGTCTGCAAGGACAAACCTTCACGCACCAGGGTATTTTCTGCCAGACCTGCGGCATTGAAAATAACCGCCGGTCGCTGTAGTACCACCGCACACAATGATGCCAGCCCGCCGCCGAGAGAATGACCAATAAACAACCAGGGATAAGAAGACTGAGAGAGCAGATGTGATGCCAACGCGGTTGCCTCATGGTATTGACGGGAAGGCAGCCCCTGCCCCTGGCGGATATTCGTCATCATATCCGCCATATCATTACTGCCGGCAAACGCCAGAATCCCGGTATCCTGATAGTGATAAACCATACTTTGCAGACCTGACGGAGTTCTTAACTGTGCCGGTGTCAGAGAAAGGCGTGCCAGCGTCTGCTTATCGGCGCGGGTAACGTCTGCTATAGGGTGTTTGCCGGGGTTGTAGCTGTCAGCACACAGACGGGCAAGGGTAATGTCATCCGGAAACGCAGTATTTTTATCCCCGGGATAAAGCGGCAGGATACTTTTTTCAAGATGGATATGCTGCTGTTGAAAAAGCGACTGGCACTGCGGTGTGGATGAAAAGGTCAGTAACTGTGAAAAATAGTGCTCAATTAACATAAATACGCCTCCTCAGATACATAAGGCGCTACTTCATCTGATCCGGTGAAAGACAACAATATTATTATTTATTAGTCTGTTATATAAAATCCATCAATATCAAGATAAAAAAAAACCACGCCGAAGCGTGGTTTTTAACATAACGGTAGTTACAGGTACAATTACAGGCTTGCTGTAAAAGTACGGGCAATAACATCGCGCTGCTGTTCAGGAGTCAGTGAGTTAAAACGCACTGCATAACCAGAAACACGGATAGTTAACTGCGGGTATTTTTCAGGATGATCAACCGCATCCTGCAGTGTTTCACGGCGCAGAACGTTAACGTTCAGATGCTGACCACCTTCAACGCGAACGGTCGGCTGAGCCTGAAGATTAACTTCACGATACTCAAAAGGGCCTAATTCCGCACGGGAAACAACATCACCGTCTGCATATTTTTCTTTGGCACAGATGCAACGGGCTTCATCTTTGCTGTCATCCAGCAGCCAGAAAGAGTTCAGCAGTGCAGCATTGTCAGATTTAGTAATTTGGATACCAGTAATCATAGTGACCTCCGGGTTGGTTCGATATCAATTTATCGATTGTCATTTAAAGTGGAAATTGGTCTAACCAATGTCTATGGGTATTATATACCAAGAAAATCAGGTCGATTCTTTGATATATATCAATAAAAATCACACATATTTATCACTCCGCCCGTAAAAGCCTGTTTTAAATCAAAAATGCCTGTCAGGTGAATTTACTTTTTTTTTGTAAAAAAATACACTATTTTTTTTAAACATCACCGGTTACTGTGAAACTATCCGGCAAATATTGTCTTCTGCTTTCCCAAGACCCGACAAGTCAGGTAAGCTGGACTCCGAATTTTGTTATTAATGAAGGATAACAACACAATGCCCACTTCACTTACCTGGCATGACGTCATCGGACGGGAAAAAACACAGTCCTATTTTATTGATACACTAAATACCGTTGCCCACGAAAGAGAAATTGGTAAGACCATTTATCCAGAGCAAAAAGATATCTTTAATGCCTTCCGTTATACAGAACTGAAAGATGTCCGTGTTGTGATGTTGGGACAAGATCCTTACCACGGTCCTGACCAGGCTCACGGTCTCTCTTTTTCCGTATTGCCCGGTATTAAGCCGCCTCCGTCACTCGTTAATATGTATAAAGAGCTGGAAACGGATATTCCCGGTTTTACGCGACCTGACCACGGCTGTCTCGTCAGCTGGGCGCAACAGGGCGTACTGCTGCTCAATACCGTATTAACGGTCGAACGCGGTCAGGCACATTCCCACGCAAAACTGGGCTGGGAAACCTTCACAGATAATGTTATCGCCGCAATTAATGAAAATTGCAGCGGTGTTATTTTTCTGCTCTGGGGCGCGCATGCACAGCGCAAAGGTCAGCACATTGATCAGAATAAACATGTCATTCTGAAAGCACCGCACCCTTCTCCGCTCTCCGCACACCGTGGTTTTCTGGGCTGCCACCATTTTTCGCAGACAAATGCATTGTTACAGGCACGCGGGCAGACGCCAATCGACTGGCAGCCGGCTATCCCCGCAGAATTACAGCCGGGCGTATAAAACAGAGACAAAAATGCCGCCCTATACTATAAAGGCGGCATTGCGTTGCGTATGCAGAAAATCTCTGCTTATTTAGACACAATCACCATCGCCGGACGCAACAGACGTCCGCTCAGGGTGTAGCCTTTCTGCAACACATTCACTATCTGGTTCGGCTCATGCCCTTCGGCCTCAACCATGCTGATAGCCTGATGCACATCCGGATTGAACGGCACTTTTGTCTCGGCAACCACATCAATACCGAATTTTTTCACGGCATCCAGGAATGATTTCAGCGTCAGCTCAAGACCTTCGAGCATACTTTTCTGCGCTTCATCTTCCGGATTGACGGCTTCCAGCGCGCGTTCCAGGTTATCAATCACCGGCAACAGTTCATTAGAAAAACGCTCTAATGCAAATTTATGCGCTTTTTCAATGTCCAGCTCCATACGGCGACGGTTATTTTCAATCTCCGCCTTCGCCCGCAGCATTGCTTCACGTTCCGTTTTACGGGACTCTTCCAGCTCATGCTCCAGTTCCGCAATACGACCCGCCGCCTCTGCCGCGTGGTCAATTTCTGCGCCTGCTGCCTGTTCCTGCCCGGCATTCAGGGTGTCTGCTGCTTCGACAACAGGTTCTTCGTGTGTTTTTTTGTTCGTGACTACTCATAAAATCTCCGCGTATTTCGCAATAATCCTGATTCTTGTTTATTATGGGGATCAAACTCAAAGATTCAAGGGAACGGCGACTAAGTGAGGGGAAAATGCACATGCTGACGGACAGCCCGGCAAAAAATAAAGTATTCCGCTGTATCGGGATTGTCGGCCACCCGCGCCACCCGGAAGCACTGGCAACACATGAACAACTCTATCACTGGCTGATGAAAAAAGGTCTGCGTGTTCTTGTTGAAAGTGATGTCGCCGCCGAAATGCGGTTAACGGACGCCGAAACCGGCTCATTACCGGATATCGGGCAGGAAGCGGATCTGGTCATTGTTGTCGGCGGTGATGGCAACATGCTGGGCGCTGCCCGCGTATTATCACGCTACGGCGCGGATGTGATCGGCGTAAACCGGGGAAATCTCGGATTTCTCACCGATCTCGCGCCGGATAATGCCCTTCAACAGCTTGACCGCGTGCTGACCGGTGAGTATCACGTCGAAAAACGCTTTTTGCTGGATGCCGGTGTTGTCAGCGCCGACGGAAAACTGCGGCGCAGCACCGCCCTGAATGAAGTTGTTCTGCATCCGGGAAAAGTTGCACATATGATTGATTTTGAGGTCTATATTGATGAACGCTTTGCATTTTCACAGCGTTCTGACGGACTGATTATCACCACACCGACCGGCTCCACCGCCTATTCTCTTTCTGCCGGTGGTCCGATACTGACACCTGACCTTGATGCCATTGCACTGGTGCCGATGTTCCCGCATACGCTCTCCTCGCGCCCGCTGGTCATCAGCAGCAACAGCACCATCACACTGAAATTTCCGCAGACAAATATTGACTACGAAGTCAGTTGTGACAGCCAGATTGCCCTGCCGATACAGGAAGGCGATATTGTCAGAATCAAACGCAGTCATAAAACGCTCGATTTAATACATCCGATTGATTACAACTATTTCAATACGTTAAGCACAAAATTAGGCTGGTCTAAAAAAAATGTTCTGATTTTTTTCACTCCGCCTCTTTACGGGATATAAAACCTGATTATACTGTACATAAATACAGATATGGTTATATCAACAGGAGAGGCGGAATGTTAACTCAGCTCACTATCAGCCAATTTGCCATTGTCCGCGAATTAGAAATCGACTTCCGCGCAGGAATGTCAGCCATTACCGGCGAAACCGGTGCCGGTAAATCCATCGCCATTGATGCCCTGGGGCTGTGCCTCGGCAACCGTGCTGATGCCAATATGGTGCGCCCCGGTGCAAACCGCGCAGATATCTGCGCCCGCTTCTCCCTGAAAGATACCCCCGCCGCCCGTCTCTGGCTGGAAGAACACCAGCTTGATGATAACCACGAGTGTCTGCTGCGCCGGACAATCAACAGTGACGGACGTTCCCGCGGGTTTATTAATGGCACCGCAGTTCCCCTTTCCCAGTTACGGGAACTGGGTACTTTGCTTATTCAAATTCACGGTCAGCATGCTCACCAGCATCTCCTTGAGAGCAGCCACCAGAAAGTGTTACTGGACACATACGCAAACCAGGGGCTGCTGTTAGGTGAAATGAAAAAAGCCTGGCAACTGTGGCATGATGCCTGCCGGGTACTGGCGGGTTATCAGCAGCAGTCGCTGGAGCGGGAAGCCCGTCAGCAGCTTGTTGATTATCATCTGAGAGAACTCAGTGAATTTGAACCACTCGAAGGAGAATTTCCTGAGATTGATGCGGAATATAAACGACAGGCAAATTCAGGTCAGTTTCTGAGCCTGAGTCAGGAAACATTAAATATTCTCAGTGAAAATGATGAACGCAATATTCTCAGTATGCTCAACCATGCCAGAAATGAACTCAGCGAACTGATTTCACTGGATGAAAGCCTGTCACCTTTACTGACCATGCTGGAAGAAGCCGCAATTCAGGTTGATGAAGTCACTAACGAAGTGCGCCATTACCGTGACCAGGTCGATCTTGACCCCAACCGCCTTTACGAACTGGAGCAACGCCTTTCACGTTATATCAGCCTTAGCCGTAAACATCACACGCCGCCGGAAGAGCTTTATGTGCTCTATATGCAGTTACAGGAAGAGCAACAGATGCAGCAGGAAAGTGAGCATCACAGTGAAGAACTGAGTCAGCAGGTAGAGCAGTGCTATCAGCAGGCACTGACTATCGCACAGCAACTGCATATGGTCAGAGAGCACTACGCCGCTGAACTGGGCGAACTGATCACACAAAGTATGCACCACCTGTCGATGCCTCACGGGCGCTTTACTGTTGATATCAGCTTTACGCCAGATCAGCTTAATATGGATGGTGCCAGCAAAATTGAATTTAACGTCACCACCAACCCGGGCCAGCCACATCAGGCATTGGTTAAAGTCGCTTCTGGCGGGGAATTATCCCGTATTGCTCTGGCAATCCAGGTGATCACTGCGAAGAAAATGGATACCCCTGCACTGATTTTTGATGAAGTCGATGTCGGGATCAGCGGCCCGACTGCAACTATCGTAGGAAAACTGCTTCGTGAACTGGGTGAGTCCACACAAGTAATGTGTGTGACACATTTACCACAGGTCGCCGGTTGCGGGCATCAGCACTATTTTGTCAGCAAACACACCAACGGCACAGAAACAGAAACCGCAATGCAGTTACTTGACAAAAAAATCACGGGTACAGGAACTTGCCCGGTTGCTGGCAGGTACCGAAGTCACAAAAAAATACACTGGCGAGTGCAAAAGAATTACTGGCGGCGTAACAATCTGACAGATTTCATTCAACTTTTATGCGATCCTATGGTCATAGAAAAATGTATACCCAACGTCATTAAAGATGTAGCCAACGAACCTGCAGTTTGAATGAATAAGGGTATAAAGGTTTTCAATTTAGTTATTGTCGATTATCATCGTCACCATGAATCCTAAAGGAATGAAATCACCATGCGTTGTAAATTGCTGATTGCCGCAACGACATCTCTGTTGCTGTTAACTGCCGGATGTTCCACTCTGGAGCGTGTGGTCTACCGCCCTGATATCAACCAGGGGAACTATCTCACACCAGCAGATGTAGCGAAAATCCAGACAGGAATGACTCAGCAGCAAGTTGCCTATACTCTTGGTACGCCGATGTTACGTGATCCGTTCGGAACGCAAACATGGCACTATGTTTTCCGCCGTGAGCCGGGTCACCAGAAAGTAAAACAAGAAACACTGACACTCAGCTTCGATGCCGCCGGCAAGCTGACTGAAATCAAGAATACGGATTACAAACCTGATAACGGGGATGAAACCACAAGCGAAATCGCAAGTGAGACCGTAAAAGACTAATTCATCATTATCATGCACGTCTGACGTATGGTGAACTGTAAAAAACCGCTGATGCAGGTATTGTGTCAGCGGTTTTTTTATTTTATACCCAACGTCATTCAATCAGTCGATTGGCAGCACTTCCGGTTGAGAAACAGGCTGACAGATAAGCAGTTAATCAACAGACAACAAAACAAACAGTGATATCGTCCAACACTTGTTACCATACTAATTATGCGGTTATAAGTCATTAATATAATTAACTTTTCATAAAAATTCAACTGGCAGATATTATCATGCTAGTATTCACGAATATTTCGTATTCACACATGTTTGATAAGTAAGGTTAACAGCATGTCTAATCGGTTAAGACTTCAGGACGGGAAAACGCTGACACTGGCGTCTCTGGGTGGTGCACTGGAATTTTATGACTTTATTGTCTTTCTCACCTTTGCGCCCTTTTTACAGATACTCTTTTTCCCGGGTGACTCGCCGCTGCTTTCGAGCATTATGACCTATCTGACCTACGCGGTAGCGTATTTCGTACGCCCGCTGAGTGGCGTGGTAATGGCCCATTTCGGCGACATTATTGGTCGGAAAAGAATGTTCATGCTGTCACTTTTCCTGATGGCTATCCCGACACTGTTAATCGGCTTACTGCCTACCTACGAACAAATTGGCTATGTCGCGCCGGTGCTGTTGCTTATCATGCGTCTGTTACAGGGAATAGCATTAGGTGGTGAAGTCCCGAGCGCACACGTTTTTGTCACAGAGCATGTCCCGCACAACCGCATGGGTCTGGCAAACAGCATGATCGCCAGCGGTCTGACATTTGGCGTGGTTATTGGTCACTTCGCAGCATACATTATTTATATGAATTACAGCCATGATGAGATTTTAAGCTTTGCATGGCGCTACCCGTTTATCTGCGGCGGTGTATTAGGACTCATGGCTGTCTATTTGCGTCGTTATCTGCGCGAAACACCTGTATTCCTGGAAATGAAAAAACGCAAAGAACTGGTCGACCTTCCGATAAAAGAAGTATTAAAGAACTTCCGGGGCGCAACACTAATTTCTATTTTAACCACCTGGCTGCTGACCACCGGCGTGGTGTTAGTCATACTCGCACCGAACCTGATGAAATCAGATATTTTTAAAATAGACCCTGAATTTGTCAGTAAAATCGCCATCCTGGCAACAATAATGAATGTGATAGGTAATATTATCGCTGGTATTATTGCGGACCGTGCCGGAGTACGAAAAACGGTTGTTCTTTACAGTTTGCTTCTGGCGGGCACCAGTTATGCGTTCTTTAGCTCATTAAGTAGCGGCGATCACATGACTATCGGCTTCTTATATTCATTTGCCGCCCTGTTCTTAGGCTTAGTCGCCTGTGTACCTATCATTATTATCAAGCTGTTCCCGGCAAATATCCGTTTAAGCGGCATCGGGTTTTCCTACAATATCGGCAACGCCCTCTTTGCCGGGCTGACCACCTTTACCGTCCCGGTCATCGCCGAACACGTAAACCCGATGTTTATCGCCTACTACATATTATTCCTCTGCGCCCTCGGTCTGTTTATCAGTTTCTGTCTGGGCAGGAAGTCAGTGAAATTTTATGTTTAAATAATTCAGGGATGGCTGTTTAACAGCCATCCCTGAGTTTCATTTCTGTATTAATATCTGTACTGTACAGAGATAGTGACCGCTGGTCAGATGCCCTCTGTACCAGACTCAAAATCAGAACGAATAATTAAGACCAACAGAGTAATTAACCGAGTTACTATGGTTGCTTTCCTGGTTGTAATTAACCACCCCAAACACGTTCAGATTATCCGTCAATGCGGCTGAAGCACCTAATTTTGCAGACACCCAGCTATCCTTTGATTCAGCACCTGTACGGGTAAATGACGTATCCGTACTGTTAACCGCACCTTTAACACTCACTGGCTTGTCGCTTAAATTGTGATTATATTTTATTTCAAAATAAGGGTTTACCGGCAATGACTGCGTACTGATGCCCCACCCTCCGCTCACGATATTCCGCTCCTGATTCTGAGAGCCAAAATGCATAGCCGTACTGGTATCCGAGTTTTCACGGTAGCCATCTACTTTGAATTTATCATACTGGTAACCAATGACCGGACCGGTAGTTATATTCTCAGTAATGCTATAGTCATAACCCGCGTTCACGGCTAAACCAAAGCTGCTGGCATCCGTTTTACCTTTTTCTTTACGGGTCGCTTTACCTAACTGAATTTTACGCTCAATATCATCCAGTTTCATATCGCCATAGCTGGTATTGATATTACCCCAAAGGCCATTTTCAGCAGATACCTGCATAAACAGTGATACAACTTTACCGTTATAATCATACTGATATTGATCGTTTACTTTAAAGTTTCCGTCAGAAATACTGACCATCCCACCATAAGCTAACATCGGCGATGTGCGTACAGAAAAACCAAGATTCAGATCATTATTGGTATCTTTGCCGTCTAAATCGAATTGATTGCCTTGTGAGGATTTATATCTGCCGCTATAACCACCAAATACATTAAATTTATTATCACTCAGATTTTTACGTAAACTTTGTAGTTGTCCGTCAAGAAACAGACGATGAGTATAATTGACGTTTTCCAGCGATTTAGACAGGCTTGTTGCATAATAAGGCGCATCAATAACAGACGCTATATACTGTGCAATAACAGCATGCCCTTCATTGCTGGGATGGAACCAATCTGAAAATAAATACACTTTATCGTCATGGAAGGTTTCAACACCTTCTTTACAGTGGAAAGAACGGATACCTATTTGACAAACCGGAACCAGTACATCATCAAATCCATATTCTTTTCCTGAGAAAATGATTTCATCAAACAGCTTTTCAACGTCAGCGCGTATTATATTGCCATTTAATTTAGCCAATCCCTTATCTACACTATAGTTAAACTGTGATGTAATTCTGTTTTCAGTATCGGTTATAATCTTCTGATAAAGCTTAACTATAGAATGAGGAACAGGTACACCATTTTTATCCAGCACCGTTTTAAATGCATCAACGATATATTCCTGGCGCTGCTTTTCATTGCTTATCTCACCTTTGTTTTTCAGCTCATCATTCATTTCTTTGTATAACCGCTGAGAATCAAACTTATCACCGAGAGCATCTTCCATAAAACTAAAAATTGACACCGATGTCCATGGGGTCAACCCGGCTTTAGGAATACTGGGTACAACAACATATCCGGCACCGGAATCTAATAGTTTTTTTGCACTGGCGACAGCAAGATCTGCTGACGGAGAAATTAAATATTCATTACCTTTATGGAGTAAACCATGTAAGTCAAAACCTTTTACTGCGCTAAGGACGTTATGAGATATATCATTAGCACCAATCCATAAAACATATAGTCCATTTTTATTGGCACGCCCGCCATTTCGGCTCAGATAAAAATCGATCTGCTGGTCGCTGGTACGTATCGTTGGCAGAGACAGTTTGTCCGCCGTTGCACCACCCTCAGCATAATTTTCACCACCAAAATTAGAAGGTATCAATGCTTTACCTACATAATATTCGGATAAAACTTCATTATATAATTTACTGTAAGAACCGGCTAAATATCTGCTGTCATTACCTCTGTTCCCTCCGTCACTCATACTGTCTCCGATTACAGTAAAGTTATCAAAGGCAAATACATTAGATCCTGATAATATAAATGCTACGGCGGTACAACAGAGAAGTTTGTTTCTCATGAATTAATCCTTTAATTGATGATTTAATCTGAATTTTATAATCAGACTTAATGTTAATTTGGTTTATTTTATTAATTAGGCTTTATACAATCAGACAATCACTCCGGATTGACATTGTTATAAATAACCATAACAATCTAACTTTATGTTCTATATTTATTAACAACCCTCTATTTATATATAACATACTCTACAGGATGCATTATTCCTGTTATTCTGAATGTTATTCATTAATCTGATAACATTAATGAAATACAATTGTATATATCATATTTATTTACTGGCACGCGTAGTTAAATTTAAAAGTAACTAACTTTAAATTTAATAGATGGATGTTCTGATTTTACCAAATCACCTTAATATCCTGACGCCTTATTAATAGCCGTAGCAATACAATCGATGATTTGAGTATTTTTACTCTATACCCTTATTCATTCAAACCGCAGGTTCATCGGTTGCATTCAGCCCGCCTTCCTGCATCTTGAATAACGCTTGGCATATGTTTTAACTATCAAATATTTAGCTTCATAACTTATTATACTTTCTGGTAAGAAGTTGGTTTTAACTTAGTAATTATTATTGATTTTAAATTGTTTTACTGAGAATGAAAGATAAATCTTTATACTTAAACGAAGAAGCCAAGCTGAACTTTATACTTTATTTTCTCAAGCGTTAAAAACTGATATAGCCATTAATTATCTTTACTTTCAATAAAATAGGATAATGATATATTTATTCCAATACCAAGACATTTACGTAAAAAACTGATCACATCGGTAATAGTCACGTCACTGTACATATTAATATATTGTAGATTGCATAAAATACTAATGATTGTATTGTGACCAAATAAAAAACATATCAAACATTAAATAATTAAAATATCTGATTTATATGAGAGGAAATTATATTTAAAGCAAGCGTTCCGATAATAAAACTTAACTATCAGTACTAAACACATAAATAGGAATAACCAAAAATACAGATTTATCTTGCCTGCCAGGTCGGGAAAAGAAAGGTTGCAGCATAAGATGCTTAATGATGGTGAAGTACCATCACACTACATTGTTTTACCCATTATTCCTGTGTCAGTGCACGAGACTGAATCTGTAGTGCAGATAAAGCCTATGCAAACATCCATTTCATCTACGGTGGCACTGCCCACTTCCCCCAATAAAGCTTCACAAGGTACCTAAAAAGTTCGGGTTTAATTAGGTAAATTCAGACTTCACAGGACAAATTACACACACAAAAAAGCCCACAGGCTTGCGCCATGTGGGCTTTCAGGACTCCGTATCGGGCTCTGGTGACCGTCAACAAAGAATTTTTGGTGGAGCTGGGGGGATTTGAACCCCCGTCCGAAATTACTACACCGTCGGTACTACATGCTTAGTTTATCTTTACATTCGCCTGCCAGCTGCGGACAAACACGCCACTAACAAACTAGCCCGATTAGTTTTAATGCTTTCTCCCCGGGCAGGAAGTCCACACGATCTCTTTTGGTTTTGACCTCTCTTGATCCCCGTCCTAAGAGCGGAGGCTAGGGAGAGAGGGCTTCCTGCAGGTTATTAAGCTGCTAAAGCGTAGTTTTCGTCGTTTGCGACTATTTTTTTGCGGCTTTTATCGTGGCAAACCGCCCCACGGCATGCACCTTGGGTTTCGCAAATCCCGTCGAATCCAGAATCAGCCCCAAGTTGTTGAACAGAGTATATCAGAAAATTAGTGAAGAATACCAGTACTTAACGGCCGGCATGCTTCATAATTCTTGCTTTGTCTACTTTCCACTCACGATCTCTGATGTCATCGCGCTTGTCATGCTCTTTCTTACCTTTGGCAATGCCGATTTTGACTTTGCACCAGGCATTTTTCCAGTAGAGCGACAATGCGATGACGGTGTGTCCGTCCCGATTAACTTTACCGAACAAGGTATCGAGTTCCCGTTTGTTCAGCAGTAACTTACGTGTCCGCGTCGGATCGCAGACAACGTGAGATGACGCCACACTGAGCGGCGTAAAGTTTGCACCAAACAGGTAAGCCTCGCCGTCACGCAGGATCACGTAACTATCGCCGAGGTTCGCTTTACCTGCACGTAAGGATTTGACCTCCCAACCTTGCAGCGCCAGACCCGCTTCCATCTCTTCTTCGATAAAGTAGTCGTGGCGGGCGCGTTTATTGAGCGCAATGGTGGCAGAGCCTGGTTTGTGAGCTTTTTTCTTTGTCATAATGGTCGCTATTATACGTTATGCGCACATGAAATAAATTGCTTATTTATCCGTCGTAAGATAAATGATGATATTTTAAGCGCCGGTTCGGATTTTTTATCCCAATACGCTGTTTTTAACACGTTACCGGGATTACGCAAGTCATTTTCTGCGAAAATCCCCTATCCCCTTTTGTGGTAAACATCTTTGTTGTCATTAAGATACATTCTGTCATCACGCCACGCAGGATTGTCCATTTATCTCAGCGGCAGAGCACAGTATAATGACGGGTAACAGGCGAAAAATTACCTCACCGGCAGGTCGCCGTTTTTGACTTTCTTATTGCAGGATTTGTTATGCCACAAATTAACCGCTCTGCACTTGTGCCTTTCAGTGTGGAACAGATGTACAACCTTGTAAATGATGTCCACTCTTATCCGGAATTTTTACCCGGATGTGTGGGAAGCCGGATCCTCAGCCGGGAACCGGATGAAATGACGGCCGCGGTCGAGGTGTCAAAAGCCGGGATAAGTAAGACATTTGTCACACGTAATCAACTGACGAATAATCAGCACATCAGCATGCAGTTAGTTGAAGGCCCATTCCGTAAGCTTATGGGTGGATGGTCATTTATCCCTCTGAGTGATGATGCCTGTAAAGTGGAACTGAGCCTGGACTTTGAGTTTACTAATAAGCTGGTTGAACTGGCCTTCGGGCGTATTTTCAAAGAACTGGCCGGTAATATGGTGATGGCATTTACCCGCAGGGCAAAAGAGGTTTACAGTGTCTGATATATCTATCGAGGTTTGTTATGCATTACCGGAGAAACAATTTCTGATCCCGGTAAAGATCCCGCAAGGATCGACAGTTGAAGCCGGTATTCTTGCATCCGGTATTTTAGCATTACGTAATGAACTGGATTTATCACAAAATAAAGTCGGTATTTTCAGCCGTCCGGTAAAACTAACCGATACGGTTAATGACGGTGACCGCATTGAAATATATCGCCCGCTGACAGCTGACCCGAAAGAAATGCGCAGAAAGCGTGCAGAAGAAGCCAGCCGCCGGAAGAAAGAGAGCTGATATACTCTTCATACTTCAAAATACCCGGAATATAAAAACCGTACCTGATAAAAATACGGTTTTTATAAAATCACTTAATTGAATTTAATTGTATATTCTGCGATAGCAGAGAATTTTCCCGGCTCAACATTCCTGGTTAATTTATAAATATATGCCGTTATCGCCGGACTAAATGTTTTCTGCATTGTCCCCAGATACGTATCTGTATTCTCTGTAATTTGCTTATCACCATAGTACAATACAAAACCGATAGACGGATTATTTGAAGCAATGATACCTTTATCACTTCGTCCGGATGTCGTGGAACCATTTAATATAATAGATATATTTTTAGTCCGTTTTTCATTAGTACATTGAACAAAAATCGTCTGTGATTCACGTATATTTGTTTTTCCTATAGCAGATGTAAACTGAGAAACATCCAGCTCACCAAAATCAAACTCAATATTTTTATTGTTAATCACACAGGTTTCAACAGTATCAATATTGGCAGATAATTTTAATTTCGCCACTGTTTCATGTTGATTATTTTTAATAATACCAACCTGAGACGATGATAATCGCAACGGTGGCGGATTATTCACAGCTGCATAAACCGAAACTGAAGCACGCGGAAGATTGATGATACCATTACGTTTTTGAGCTGCAATTGACATACCCTTTTCAGTATAAGCATGAGTATCATCCATTTTAATGGTATAAGCATAATACTTGTTAAGATAATATGCCGGGGCGCCATTAATCATCTGAAAAAACGTAGGCGACATTTCAGTGTTTGGCTGAGTGGCAATCAGCCTTAATTCTTCAGGTGAATTATTATCACAACCGGAAATGTTTCCAACCTGCTGGATATCGCTCACCAACAGTGTACCCGCAGTAATTTCACCTTCAACCCGTTCCTGAACATGAGACTCAGTCACTGTTGCAGTAATATGTCCATTACCACAATCTGCTATGGAAGGCATAGAAAATAATATAATTACCGGGATTAACCAGCGACCCTTATTAATTAAAATCATGTTCCCTCTCTGAGAAAATAGTTTATCTTAACTAAATTAATCACCATAAAACACGCCATTATCACTGACAAATCTCATCAAAAATATACAGTCCGTTAATCTTCCGCTTACCTTCGATCTGATAAGAGAATTGACATTGATATTGATTGTCATCTCCCCAGAAAACCCGGACATTATCTGCTTGTGTTGCACCTGTAAGATATAATCGTCCGTAATTACTGACATAAAACCGTTCTGATTTATTATCAGCTACCGCATAAGCACCAAATGGTATTTGGTTACCCGTACTGTCATACAGAGTCACTAATATTTTCGCACCAAGATGGGTATCATAATCAACTAATACCATCGCACCACGGGTCGGATATACTTCCTTTAATGCCGCGTCAATTTCCGCATTCTCAGGTAATGTCCGCGTATCAAGATTAACGACATTATTACGGTAAGGTATAAGATTAGAAATAATGGCCAAACCGGAGCTGTCTGTTCTGGCTTCTGAGCTGTTAATAATACGTACACCTTCAGCTCCCGGCGCATAAATTAACCCGTTTGTATCCCCTAACGGGCGGGATAGCGTTGCACCATACTGACTCATAACGAAGGAGCCATTCAGACCATAGGATAATTGACGGTTATCTTTTTTATAGGAATAGCCTGCATTAGCATCGCCATATCCGCTTTTATATTTTCCGTATACACTGCCATAATTACCACGATCCCGGTTGCCGTATCCCTGCTGCACATTCCAGGATAGCCGGTTATTATCCAGTGCAACACCGCCCACACCTACATAATTATCAAAATCACCATATTTATTATAAGATGCACCATAATTTATCCAGTTATCTTTATATTCTCCGCCTAATGGAATACTGAAGCTGACAGAAACCACATGATCATTCTCTCTGTTTTTTTCAATATCATCATTTCTATTATTAACTTTATTAATTGTATTTTTATAATAGGAATAATTCAGGTTATATGAAACTGTATTTATGGTATTGGAATAGCCTATATTGTAAGACTCAACATTCTTTTCCTGATTACTATAATACGTATCATATGTTTGATGGGACACAGATACCGACAGCAGACCAAAGTCTCCGGGTAATGCCTGCGAAACAGACAGATCCATCTGCCCCTTGCGCATCAGATACGCCTCTGTATCCGCTTTTCCTGAATAATAATCAAACATATCGGTCATCGTAATATAGTCACCACTAATATAGCGATAACTTGCAAAGCTAATATTTGTTCCCGTATTTTCAAGGGACTTCGAATAACGTAACCTGAATGCTCTGCCATTCATATCATCAACAGAATCAGGAGCGGCACGGGTAAACATAATATCGGAAGCCAGCGCACCGACAACGGGGATATTCATTCCCAGACCAATATCATAGGCCTGATAACGGGATGCCGCCTGTACCCCACCGAATAATGTGGAATTATCCGTTAGTCCATAGAAAGCATCAGACTGAACAAATTTAGTTTTATCGCCACTACTACTGTCATCATTATAAGAAGACGTATTATTCATGCGGTACTGGCCTGCTGTAATACTGTATTTATATGTACCTTTACGCTGCATAAAATCCAGCGAAGAGAACGGAATAATAAATCGTCTCTCGCTACCGTCTATACCCCGTTGTACAACATATAAATTGCTCCCGTTGTTTAACGGGGAGACATCAGTTAATTCGTACGCGCCGGCAGGTACGTTAGTACGATATATCACATAGCCATTCTGGGAAACTTCGATAGTTGAATCAATCGTGGCAACACCAGTAATAGTCGGTGCGTAAATATTGGAGTAATTTGGTCTCATTTGATTATCAGACCATAATTTTACACCACGGAAGGATACATTATCAAAAACATCGGAATCCGAAAAATTATCACCAATAAGAATATTACTTTTAATTGCTCGTAATGGTCTCTCAAGATAATTGAGCTGACTTTCCCACTTTGAATTTCCGTCAGAATATTTATTCCAGGTACTGTGGTTACGATATCGCCATGCGCCAACATTCACACCTGAACGTAAATTCAGATAAAGAGTATCACTTTTATCATTATTTTTTGTATTATTGTGATGAGTTCCGGACATACTGTAATCTGTAAACATAACAGGAATACCGTCATCCCAGAGTGACTCCTGGTTTGCCTCCAGCGCTTTTTGATCGAATGCTATCTGTGGCAGATTAAGATATAAACGGTTTTGTCCGCCTATAAATGTAGCCTTTGCTCCCTGAATATCCCGGATATTCACACACTCTCCGGATTTATCCAGCAGAGAGTAGAATTCCGGTTTTATTCCATAACCTGCAAGTTGGGTATCAGATAAACAGGGCTGTAATTCTCCGGTATTTTTATCACCAAAGAATAAAATGTCTTGTGAATTTACATACTGCTCATTTAGGTAAATATCAACACGATAAGTACCGGGTATAAATGATGCCCGTTCAAATGATGATAAATCTATCGATACCGCTTTACCTGACGGGTCGGTGACAAATGCAGGATCAAAATAATCATCTGCTTTTGCCTGGTTTATGTTCAATAACATAACAGTAATTATTGAACTATAAATTTCGGTTCTGGCCGGTGCCCTTAACATAATAATTTCCCTGACTTATCCTTGTCGTGAAAAATATATTAAATAAATTATATAAAATGCTAAAAATTCATTTCAAATAAATTCAACTTACCTAAATCATCGACAAAAGTATACTCTACCTTTGATACACTATTATTTCCTTTCAGTGAAACCAATACATCTGACTCTGGTGAAATATAACTTGGTGCCATTAATGATTTTTTATCCACCAAAATCTCACTGATACTAATATAGTATTTAGTTGGATTGGTAAATTTAAGATTATCACCTGATTTTTTTTATAGTGATTTTCTTAAACTCTTCCACCATTTCATTTCCTGACAGTGACTTCGGCCTGTAAATAATCTTAACCTGATTATTAATAGCAAATGTTAACTTATTAGCATCATCATTTTTATTTGTTGACGGTATAAATTTTACATTCAGCCAATATAAAGATTCTTTATCTTGCGGTAAGTCTTTTACTAATAAAACCCGCAGGCTATTAGATGTATTAGAATTCAGTTTAAATAATGGAGGAGTCAATACAAAGTCTTCTGTTGATTTCTCACTTTCATCTAACACCCAACTTTGAATCAAATAGTTAGAATCATTTTTATTATGAACATTAATACTGCCCTCATTTTTCCCGTCGCTAATCACTACACGGGTTGATCCTAGTGATATACCCGCATAGCTTATATTGACAAAAATGCTTATAAATAAAAAATGTAAAAGCACTGGCTAATTTCATTATGACTCCATTTATTATTTATAGGGTAGCATTCGCTACCCTATGAAAATCTATATCGATCAGCTGTATCTGATGGTATATAACACTTGTGCTCTGAGTTTACCGGACTCAACAATATCAGCTATCTGGTAAATAAATGGATAGAATTTATACGTTGCTGTTTTTGCCTGGATTGGCTGCCAGTTATTTTCTTTACCGTCTACTTTGATAAATGGTGCAGCCGCGTCATCTGTAGATTTTAAACCAAGAGCCAGACCTTTCGCACTATTACTGGTTTCAGCAAATTTAATCATGCTATCATTATAGCGATCAGTCGCTTCCAGTCTCAAATTTGCCCACTGACCGGTACATTCTGTCAGTTTAATTTGAACTGCTTCATTTCCGCGAACCTGAGTGTCAGACTGTGGAAAGCTGGATATTTCAAAATCACCTAACATCACAGTAAAGTTTTTCTGTCCGTCGTTAACCACACAGGTAGGTGCTTTAACTGAGCCAAGAAAATAAATACGACCCTGGTCGTGTACAGTATCGACTGTATCAGCAGCAGATGCAGCAGCACTGAATAACATAGCAACAGCAGCAGGTAAAACAGCATATTTCAGTTTCATAACAATTCCTTTATAGTATATAACCGTAGTATTTAACAACACTGTTTTAATTTCGGCAGATTGCCGCAAATTAACTGTTAACTATGTGCAGAAATAATAAGTAACATTAGCATGCTAATGTTCTTCTCGTTTATTGATGTTTTTATTTTATTTAGTAGTGCTAATATTTCTATAAGAATAATCTATACCTATGCTAACCCCTAAAACATCCATCACCCATAGAGATTTAACAGTGTTGATATTATCATTACTGTTTTTTCAATCCAGAATATTTTTAATTTCATGCTATTTTTAGTAAAAACACCATATAAGACATTAACATTAAATACACCTTGCCAGATTTAACATATGATTAAAAAACAAAATCCAATGTGATTTATCTTAAACAAGTTATGTTTTATCTAACTTTAAAATATAAAAAAAACTGACACCAATAAACACACTTGGTTAAATATAATTTAAAATCAATCAATTGCAGACTATCTGTGTTTATTTAAAAAAACATAGATTTATTTAATAATCATTATTACTGTATTTTCAGGATGACTAATATATATGTTTATCATAAATGACACTGCCTTATTAAGGCATATCAACCGGACATACTCATCATATTATTTATTCAATTCCGCATATAACATTAACATATTGTGGTAATTAACATTGGATAAACACACATACTATGCTCAGATTATCTCCCGATAATTTATTTTTCTTATTTTAATTAAGAGTTATCCAGCAACATAATACATTCATATTCCGGTTAAATTTCATATAGAATATACTTATTCATAGTGACATTCTTTAAAAAAAGAGATTCACTGAACAAACAGTGCGCGCACAAAAATCTGAAAATGATGTTAATCAGTTCACGGGTTCCGTCTGTTTATTTTTCACTGAGATGATTCAATCCCTGATTTTCCTGCGTAAAGGTTACCGTTGTTTTTTCTTTTTGGCGTTCAATGTTCAGTACCCAGAGAGAATCAAAATCATCACGCGGCCACACAGGAACAATATCAGGGTCGCCTCCGGTTTGTTTCATAATATCTTTTACCACTTTAACGAGATTGTCATGCTCCCAGACAATAAAAATCACCTGGTTATGGTGCTGCTTATCCAGTAACGCATCACGCAGCTCTTTTGTCTCTTTGGCGCGAAACTCCAGATGTACCGGCAGAGATACCCGGATAGCCACAGGGCTTATTGTCTGGAGTGAGCGCAGGGAATTACCCAGCTTGCTCTGTTTTGGCGCTGCGGCATACAGTGCGTCCGGCTGTCCGTAACGGTTCAGTAAGATATCCGGCAGCGCCAGTGCCCGGTTCAGTCCTTTGGCCGTTAATTGCCCGCTGTCGTTATCCGGTTTTTCCCCGTGCCGCAAAAAAACCAGAGTTTGTGCTGAATGTGCCATCTGACTGATACCCAATAATAGTAATGCTGACGCGATAACCCGCAAGTGCATAGTGATACTCCCCTGAGCCGGGAAAACGTCAGTGTAATGGTTTCCGGCGTATTCATCATGAATTTTTTTAATTATTTTTTATACTTTCATCTGACCTGTATTTTCCGGCGTTTGTCAGAGTGTTACGCCACGCTATCCTCTGCCCTCTTTCATTATCAGCGGGTCTGTCCCGTAAAAAATCAATTAACAGGAAAAAATATCAGCATCTTTTTTCTATTTAAACGCAGGCAGGTCGCTGTCCCATTGACAGAGATAACATAATAATGAGATTAATGAAAAAAATAACGCATGTGTAAATGCATATAGTGAACGCATATAAGGACGATAACAATGCGCCAGATTACAGTCCGGTTGGCAGAAGCAACAGATGCCGCCGCATTATACGAAATGCATAAAGATTTTAATTCTTATGCCAATACACTTCAGATGCCCTACTCTTCCCGTAAATTCTGGGAGCAGCGCATGAGTCAGAATGAAGCGTTATCCACACGCCTGGTTGCCGTTGTTGAAGGTGCTGTCGTGGGGTTGCTGGGTATTAATCAAAACAGTAATCCCCGCCGCCGCCATGTGGTCAGTTTTGGTATTACCGTTGATAAAAGTTACCGTGGTCAGGGAATAGGCAGTACGCTGATGCAGGCAATGATTGATTATTGCGATAACTGGCTGGATATCCGCCGTATTGAATTGGAGGTTTTTGCTAATAATCCGGATGGACTGGCGCTGTATGAAAAATTTGGTTTTCAGCGTGAAGGCATTGCCCGCGATTATGCTTTCCGCGATGGTCGTTATGTGGATGCGATTATCATGAGCCGGATAAGTAATCAGGCAAAATAATCCGCATTTTTACCGGGCTTATAATAGGGTATATCATTGCCGAAGCGCTCATTTTTGCCGGTATTATCGGTTTTATCCCCTCTTCTGCCGGGTTCCTCACAACCTTACCGCTGATAAAAGCCATTTTTTATGCGATGATTTGGATATCCTATTTCCGGGTCTCTGAACGCGGGAAGAAAACATTTATTCATTAATAAGGAAACAGCATGAACAGGTTTATTTTTCCGGCTGTGATATGTGCAGCTTCATTCATTTCCTTACCGTCCTATGCGTGGAATATACCGACAAATCCTTCTTTATCGACTATGGTACTCAGCAGCGCCGGTAGTGCCTACAGCTCAGTTGTGATAAGCGGAGCCATTTTATCCCCTATTATTTTGCCTGCTCAGTTGATTGCTGAATCAGTGGAAAATAATAAAAAAGAAAAAGTGACCACTATTACGGCTAAAACCGCGAAAAAAGAGGATGTCACTCTGTTGGTTGCAACCGAAAAACTGGAAGAAAACCCGGTAAAACCCGGTGATAAGCTCACTATTGAGCCTGCGGAAAAAGGTGCCGGTGCGTATCTGAAAAAAGACGGAAAAGTCATTTCCCACATGGTGACACAAGACGACCGTGAATTAACCCATCAGGAGAAAATGCCATAATATGCGCCTGCTGAAATCAGTGATCCTGACCGTCCTGCTCATTATATCCGGCCCGGCATTCAGCGGCAGTCAGAACTGTACGGATAAAACCCCGCCGACCCCGCAGGAAGCGGCATTGCGTACCAGTCAGGCGAAGGTTCTGCATGACTGGCTGGAACAACAGGGTGACAGAGTTGTTCTGCTGGTGCGCCAGGGTCAGGCGCTCAGTGAGTACGGGCTGACATTTTCCCATGCCGGATATGCCGTAAGAGAACGAAACGGGACCTGGCGGGTATATCACAATCTCAATACCTGCGGGACGGCACAATCTGAGCTGTGGATCCAGGGTCTGTATCAGTTTATTGATGATGACCTTGCCGGGAACACCATCGCCACACTGCATTTTCCGCCCGCCTTACAGTCGCAGTTGCTGAGAGTGCTTCGTGACCCGGCGCTGCGCAAAGCGCTGCATAACCCTGATTACAATATGCTGGCACATCCGTTTGCGACAGACAGTCAGAACTCCAACGGCTGGATACTGATGGTGTTTGCCGCTGCGCGTTCTGCGGGTGTCGATTCCGTGCCCGCCGGTGTGACCTGGCTGAAATCGGAATTTTATATCGGCTCCTCCGCAGAGGCCGGGTTGGTAAAACGGGCGCTGGCAGATAGCTTTATGCCCCATGTGTCGACAGACGGTCAACCGGTGACCGGTATTATCACCTTTAATTCCGGTGACAGCCTGCTGGGGTTTCTCAGCCGCTACGGGAAATTCCGGGTCGAATGTAACCACGGTAATTTCGGGTCTTCCGTCTGTCTGAGACCGTTACCTGAGCAATAACGCAATCTGCTGCTGATTTTATATCCTGCTGCCGTCAACTCTGACGGCAGCGGTTTCCACGTCACTTTCTTCCCTGCACCTCTTTTTTTTTCACTCATATTGTCACTTTCCCCGATAACACATCCATTATATTAATTTTTCTTTTCCTTTATTTTTCATTAATTTAGTTGCTAATAAATACTTTATCGGGCTAATAATAAAACATAACAACAGTCCGATATTTTTTATTTCAGCCGTATTTTTACCGGCAACATTTACCGGCAACATGCCAACACAACACGGGATAAGGAAAAACACAATGAGCAAACAAGACACCCCACATGCGCCGCAAACGCATGACAGTGATTTTATGTTTACCCCCATACCCATGACTCACCGCCGGGAGACCTGGAAACAGATCCTTGTGTGGATAGGGTTTGGTTATGTCGCCACCGGACTTTTTATCGGCGGCGCACTGGCGGGTGCCAACGGCGGACCGGGGATGTCGTTCCCGATGGCGCTGCTGGCAATAGCCATCGGCATGGGATTGTTATTTATTCTCACCTCCCTGCTCGGCGTCATGGCACAGCGTACCGGTCTGAGCCTGGCGCTTCTGAGTCGTTTTTCATACGGTTATCTGGGATCTAACCTACCGATGATCGCGATGGGGCTGCTGACACTCGGCTGGTTTGCCGCGATCACCGGGATGGTCGGCGATATCTGGGGATCGTTTCTGGGCAATCCCAGCGGGATAATTGTCTTTGATCCGGGCGCACACGGCTATAACGGCGCGCCTATCACACTGGAAATTTTTATCTCCTGTGTGGTCGCCGGATTGTTATTTACTTACACCTCACTTCACGGCATGAAAGGACTGGAAATTATCGCCATTCCTGTTTCGCCGATCATTATGATTATTGCCGTGGTAACCGGCTATGCGATGTTACAGGAGGGCGGCGGGTTATCTGTCTTTATTGAGAATTCCAACCGCAATGAAGGGCTGATGCTGTCAACGGCGATCACTATGGTTGTCGGCAGCTGGATTGCCGGTGCCGTGATGGGTGTGGATCTGTTCCGTTTTAATAAAAGTATTTCTGCGGTTTTCTGGGGATCAGCCGCCTGTTTTATTTTTACCAATCCGCTGCTCAATGTGGTCGGGTATATCGGCACGATGACTGTCGGAATGCCGAACTATGTTACCTGGATGATTGAAAAAAGCTTTCTGCTGGCGCTGCTCGGCGTTGTCACCTGGACACTGTCTCTGTGGACCACCAACGACGCAGAGCTGTACTGTAACTCACTGTATACCGGCCCGGTGCTGGACTCTGTGGGTATTAAAGTCAATAAAAACATTCTGATACTGTCAACCGGGATCCTCGGCACTGTATTGGGTGCTATTGGCTTTTACCAGATATTCTTTGCTGATTTTATTAATTATCTCGCATTATGGCGCCGCCACTCGCCGGTCCTTTGCTGGCTGATTACTATGTCACCCGCAGATGTAAATATGATATCAGCCAGATTAACAGTCAGCCGAAATGCAATTACGCAGGCGTGATAAGCGCCCTGGCGGGGATGGCTTCAGGGCTGATTATGGCAATGAATAATATTCTGTCTGACTGGCCTACCGGCTTGTTAGCCCTGGCGTTTACCATCATCCTTTATCTGATTCTGCACCCGTTACTGGCTGCAAAAGCTGCATCACCGGCAGCAGGGAGATCATCATGAAAAAAGTTGTTCTAAATGAGTTCAATACCGGAGAATTAAAAACATTGTTCGATAACGGACAAATTGACAGCGCGATTACCATTTTCGGCAGTTGTGAAAGCCACGGTCCGCATCTGCCCCTCGGTCCTGATCTGTTTGTGCCGGAAGCGGTTGCAAAGCGCGCGGCACAGCGATTGTCGCGCACCATTGTGGTGCCGGGCGTGCCTTTCGGTACATCGGCGCACTACAACGGAACGCCGATGGCGATTAATATCCGCTTTGAAACTGTGATTGCTATTGCGGAAGATATGTTCGAAAGCCTGATTCAGTACGGCATCAAACATATTTTTGTCTTCAATGGTCATGACGGAAACATTCCGTCGCTGGATATCGCACAGCGCAATGTCAAAGCGCGTCACAAAGATGTGGTATTCGCCTTTCTGCCTGCATGGTGGTCAGTGCTCGGCAGCCGCCTCGGGGATAACTTCTTCCGTGAATGGAACGGGCTGGGTCATGGCGGGGAAGGTGAATCATCAATTACTGCTGCCGTCTGCCCGGACTTATGTGATTTAAGCAAAGCGGTGCGCCAGATGCCGGAGGACAGTATCCGTCATGGCGATAATGTCCAGATCATGTGGGATATCACAGAAGTATCTGTAACAGGTGCCACCGGTGACCCGACTTACGCCAGTATTGAAAAAGGCGAAAAAATGCTGGATGCGCTGACCGATCTTGTGGTGGAAAGCATTGAAGCACTGGAAAAAACCAACTGGAATTACGATCTGCGTACAAAATAAGATTTATGCCCCGCATCACTTTGCGGGGCTTTTTCTCACAGCCCGGCGAATTCAGGAATGGGCTTGCATCCGTGGGATTCAAGAAAATCCAGCACCCGGCGCGGGGTGACATTCAGGATCTGCGCTTCAGGGAATTCAATTTCACGGAGCATGGCAAGCACGCGGTCAAAATTACCTAAATAGCCCGCATAATGGGAATCAGAGCCGAGGGAAACCCAGCCACCGCTGTCCCGTACAGCCTCTGCTATTGCGCGACACTGTTTTTCACTTCCTGTACGTGAGTGCAGAAATGATGAGTTATTCATCTCCAGCGCCACATTGCTCTCTTTTGCCGCCTGAACCACCGACTGAATATCAACCGGATACTTAGGGTTGCCCGGATGGGTAATAATCTGCACCTTGCCACTGCGGATAGTGGCTATCATCGCCTGTGTATTCGCCGCCTGCCCCTGAGGTTGCAGAACCGGCTCATGAAAACCCGCCAGAATGATATCGAGCTGTTTTGCCATTTTATCCGTGCAATCTGTTTCACCAGCCTGGTTTTTAATATTGGCTTCAATGCCGTACAGCAGCCCGGCTCCGTTAATCATCCTCGGCAGAACCGGCATATTAGAAAAATGCCACGGGTGAGGAGCATCAACCATGTCCGGTCCGTGATCTGTGATTGCGAACAGCTTCATTCCTTTTTCTGCTGCCTGCGCAAAATATTCACTGACGGTACTGTACGCATGCGTGCTGGCAATAGTGTGTGCATGTAAATCAACCGGATAAACAAGATCTGAACGGGACGGGTGATATTGCATGGTTCTCCTTAAACAAAGCACAATAGTTTGGTGAGTAATAATCAATCAGATGATAGTAAATAACTTACCACGGCGCTACAAGCGGTACGATACTGTCTGTATTCCGGTTTTGCCGCTTATCCATTTTAGTCAAATTTAGTCAAAAAAGTGCTAGACTCAGCAGGATGTCTTTTTTTTAACCGGAGTATGAGCCGTTATGCACGCACCTTCCCCGTCAGAAAAACCGGTTTTATCCGTTTTTGATTTTGACGGCACGCTGACCCACAGTGACAGTTTTGTCCCTTTCCTGCGCTTTGCGTTCGGAAAACGTATTTTCACCCTGAAGATGCTGCGGCTGGTTTTACCGACTCTGCGCTGTTTCTCCCGCAGACTGACCCGCGACGAGTTAAAAGAAGTGCTGATCACCACCTTTCTGACCGGTGTCGAAGCCCGCTGGGTGGAAGAGAAAGCGAAAATATTCTGCTCACGTTACTGGGCAAAAATGATGCGTCAGGAAGGATTACAGGCTGTTGAGGCGGAAATTGATTCCGGCGCGGAAGTCACGTTGTGCTCGGCATCGCCGGAGCTGGTTTTACGTCCCTTTACGGATCGTCTGGGGATCAAACTGATTGGTACACAACTGGATGTCAAAGACGGTATTCTGACCGGAAAAATCAGCGGAAATAACTGCCGCTGCGGTCAGAAGATTGCCCGGCTGAAACACATTTACGGCGATTTATCCGCTTATCATCTGCGCGCCTGGGGTGATTCACGCGGGGATTATGAACTGCTGTACGCCGCACAAGAGCCGCACTGGCGTCACTTTCACCGCAATCCGGCAAAATATGAAAAACGCCGGAAACAATTTTCTGTCCGCTGACGGATAACACAAAACAGATGCCGGATAAGAGCGGGCAATAAAAACACAGCCCGCGCTTTCAAAATAGGTCGCAATATTAATTATATTTACGCGCACTATTATCCTAATCATGCTATCCATATTTTAAACATCCGTCTGCACATTCTATTACCGTTATTCAGCCTTTATCAGCATATATTCATCCTGCCCGCAGAGATAAATATGGCTGACCTGCGGGCGGGTACGAAGCCCGGTCAGCATTCCGGCATCTGTATTAAGCCGTATTCCCAGCCCGCAGGCTTTGCCGAGCGACGACGGAATATCTGTCACTGTGAACGGGCAGCCTTCAGCAGTGAGGTGTTTGCGCATTGCCACCACCCCCAGCATGTTGTCAAACAGGATCAAATAATCATTCACAGAATGGATGCCTCCGCCGGTTTTGCTCCCTGTTTCTGCAATTGCCGCAGCCCGTAAATCGCTGCGCCGATAGCCCCCGCGAATTGTCCGTCAGGATGAGTGATAACCTCTGCCCCCAGATGCTGTGACAGCCGCTCACAAAAGACCTGACTGCGGCTGACTCCGCCGCTGAATAATACCGCGGGAACAGTACTCAGGCGCTTGGCAAACCCGGCTGTACGTTGTGCCATTGAATTAACAATGCCTGACAGAATAGTCTCAGGGTCAACGCCCGCTGATCGCAGACTGATCACTTCCGATTCAGCAAAAACTGTACACATGCTGGAAATAGCATGTGGCTCAATACCCCGGATAGTATCATCAACAGCGGTGATGTCGGTTCCCAGCGTCCGGCTTATAACATCCAGAAAACGCCCGGTTCCGGCGGCACATTTGTCATTCATCAGAAAATCAGTGAGATGCCCCTGTTCATCCAGGCGGATAACTTTGCTGTCCTGCCCGCCGATATCAATCACCGTCCGCGTCTGCGGGTGCAACCAGCGCGCGCCTATTCCGTGACAGGAGATCTCCGTAACCTGTTTATCGGCAAAATCAGCCAGTTTCCGCCCGTATCCGGTCAGAGTAAGAAACGGAGGTGAATCACACTCACCGCACAATGTATCCCAGGCTTCCAGGATAGCCGACTGTGGTTTGAAAGGCGTCGGAATAAGAAAACGGCGCAGGATCTTCCCGCCGTTTTCATCACTGAACAGAATACCTTTTGTTGCAGTAGAGCCGGAATCAATACCAATACTCAGCATTGCTGCCCCCTTATAACATTTCAATAAAGGCGGCAATACGGGTTGCAAGCTGTCCGGTGTCAGACGTGGAATAATCCGTTTCAATCGCCATATACGGAATATCATGCTTTTCCCGGATATGGCGGTTTATCAGCAGAGATTCTACAGCATAGGTATGACATGCCTGCAAAATGACATCGATAACGCCATCGACATGATAATCCGTCACCATATCACTGAGCATATTCAGACGCTGCGTATTAGGTGAAATACAAGAGCAGCCGATAGCCAGGTATTTTTCGGTAAGGGCATCATAAACATCAGTTTGCGGATTTTCATCCACACATTGCTCTGTTGCTTTGGCGCCGGTACAGTTTTCATAGCCAACAACCCAGCCACCGTTTTCTTCAATGATACGCACTACTTTTTCCGCAGCACCGCCGATAGGACAGCCGGTGATCAAAATGCGCGGACGCGGATCCAGACGTTTTCCTGCGGCATATTCCGCACGGACTTTCGCCGTCAGGGTTTCCAGCTCATTGATGAGCACGGTTTTATCAAATTTGAAGGTTGCACCATACACTACACTCAGAAGCTCACGCCCGGTCAGTGCCGGCGGATTCAGTTGCCCGAGGCGGTAAAATTCCGTTAATGCGCGGCGTTCGCGGTTGCGTAAATCAATGGCATCGCGGATCCCCTGCTCTGTGATTTCACAGCCGAATTGTTCTTCCAGACGTTTTTGAAAGCGGATAATTTCTGAGCGCCAGAGCGCGACAGATTCTGCACTTTCACTGTTATTCGGCAATTGCATCACATGGACAGGTTTATATTCTGCCATATATTCATACATCTTTTTCTTGCCGTCGCAGGTGGTTTCACCGACAACAATGTCAGAAAAATAGAAGTAGGGGCATTTATCGGTTTTACCAAACCCATAGCTGCTTTTGATCAGCGGACATAAATTGCGGGGTAAGGTTTTTTCTGCTTCTTCAATAGTTTCATCACTGGTGGAGCACAGAGAAACAACGGCTGCGCCAGCCGCCATAGCAATCTCCTGCGGCATAAAAGTACAGTAGGTTCCCACTAACGGGATACCCTGCTCTTTCAGTTCCATCACAGTAAGAAAGCCCTGCTGACGGGCATCGGAGAAATCAGAGAAAATAGACGGGAGTTGTGTAACTAATGACATAAGTAGACCTACCATTATCATTGCTAATATGTGGATGTGGCGTCAGGGTAGACCCATTAACAGTGTGGATAATTGAGGCAAATCATATTCGGGGTGAATATACCGGAGTGAACTGAAGTAACGTGATCTTTAATCACAATGCCCGCTGCATTGCCGCACCTTACCGGGAGATGCTATTTCGGGGTAAATGTGTAAGATGGATTATCACCCCTCTGACGGAGTCTCTGTTATGTCTGATTTTCCTGCTGTTCCCGGCGTTTTGTTTGTTGCCGGTTTTGGTCCGGTTACCCGCGAGCCTGCGCGCAGTAAACATTTTTTTGCAGACAGTATCGGACTGCCGCTGGCACCGATGGACGGTGCGCCGGACTATCTGATTGCAGACCATGACCAGTTACACGGCGTAAAACATTTTGCGCTCTGGCCGCTCAGCCTGGCGGCACAATCCTGCTTTGGTCAGGATACATGGCCGCAGACTCACCCGGTGCCACAGGCGTGGGTGGAATTTGAGGTAGCCGATCTGCCCGCTGCCACCCGTTTTCTGACAGAGCAGGGCTATCCGCTGCTGGTTGCGGACAGAACGGAGCCGTGGGGACAATCCGTCACCCGCCTGCAAAGCCCGGAAGGTCTGCTGGTCGGGCTGACTATCACCCCGTGGCTGCGTGATAACGCCACAGAGTAATTATCCGGCGCCTGGTGGTTGTTATCCCTGTTACTGACGCAGGCTGACAGCCACCCGGTTAAATGCATTCATCAACGCAACAGCGATTGTCAAATCACTCATCTCTTCATCCGTAAAATGTGCTTTAACCTTCTGATACAACGCATCATCAGTTTTCTGCGCTGATATGTGTGTAACTGATTCTGCCCACAATAAGGCGGCACGTTCACGGTCAGTAAACCGCTCACTCACCTGCCAGCCTGCCAATGCATCCAGTGTTGTCTGCGGCACCGATTTTTTGCGCAGGGCGCTGCTGTGCATCTCAAGGCAGAATGCGCAGCCGTTAATCTGAGAAACACGCAGGTAAACAAGTTCTGTTAACTCCGCACCCAATGCGCTGTTTTCCAGAGCATTTTTACAGGCTATCAGGCCTGAATATGCCGCAGGGCTGAGATTCGGATACTGTAAACGTAATTGTGACATGGCAGGCTCGCTCTTTATAAATGGTCAGTAATATCCGGTAAACCGGAAGGAAAACTATAATGACTGTATATAAGAACAGTCACACACCCATGATATGGATAAATTCACAGTACCGTTATCATAAATGTGTGATGTGCTGTTACGTTTAAAACGGCCCTTTAAAAATAAAGAATGCCCCCACCGCAATAAAACCAAAACCGACAAGGTGATTGAGCGTAACTCCCTCTCCCAGATACATCACTGAGAAAACCATAAACACGCAAAGTGTAATCACTTCCTGAATTGTTTTCAGTTCAGCGGCACTATAATACTGATGCCCCAGCCGGTTCGCCGGAACTGCCAGGCAATACTCGGCGAGCGCTATCATCCAACTGAAAAAAATTACAGCGTACAACGGTTTATCAGTAAATTTCAGGTGCCCGTACCAGGCAAACATCATAAAAACATTGGATAAAACCAGAAGAATAATAGGAAAAAACTTTGCCAGCATGGGTGATCCGTCAGAGGAGAAGAGTCGCGTCTTTCTATTTTACGCTGATATTTGCAGTAATTCGATATGTATACATTGATAATTATTTCAAAGAGTGACTTTCCCGCCATACACTTTAAAATTTGCGTTATACACGTATTCAGACCTTTATTCTTTCTGTTAATTTCAGGAAGATTGATCCGGACAGATTGTATGACCATGGATAACCACCTACACTAATCACATGTAAAAATAATTACTCTATATATGCGTTTACTTACTCTTATTTTATTATTCATTTGTTTTGCCGGTTATGCCGCAGCTGTCCCGCTGAACGGGTACTATAAATGCGACATTTCACCCGGCAGTTACCAGAAAACACAAGGTGTTCTGCGTGACTACTATTTTACGGATAAACAACGCCACTCTGTCGTTCTTTTTCAGGACAACCGGTTTATCGTGCTCGATACACACCCGGCACCTTATCAATCTCCGCTGCTTACCCCTATTCAGCAATTTGCCATGATGTCTAAGGAGGATTTGCAGGAGATCGGCGACGATACGCTGGTATATGCTAAAGTTCTCGGCGGACTTGCCTATTTTACGCCATCAAAACACCGTTTTGTATTCGGATTTGCCAAACGCGGTGGCGGCAATAACGGAGCTTACCTGCTGGAACTGATAAACTGTCACAGCATTAATCAATAGCTTGCTTATCAGTTACATACTTTCATAACCGCTTCTCTCAACCAGCTCAATGCCTCGTCCCCGTCACTTCGCTGATGCCATAACATCTGAAAATTCAGTGGTGCAATCACCAGTGGCGGTGCAAATACCTGCAATGACTCACTAATATTGTCCGGTAACGCGCGCTGTGCGACCGTCAGAATTAAATCCGTTCCCTGTGGTAACTGTGATGCAATCTGCCAGTAAGGTATTGAAACCGCAACACGCCGCCGGTAATTAAGCAGTTGTAACTGCCGGTCTATCTCATTGGCTTCATAAGGTTTCATACTCGCCAGAATATGAGGATGGGAAAGCCAGTCTGCCATCGACATTTTCCCCTCTGTGCAATACCGTTTATCTGCCACACTAACCATGGTGTCCGTAAAAACAGTTTGTGCGCGCAGTGTGTAATCCGGCGCGGCAAAAACACCAAACGCGAGATCGAGGCTGCCTTCCTGTAATTTACTCTGCATCTCCTCCCGGTTGCCCTGCCAGATTTGCAGATTCACCGCAGGCGCGCTGTCACGCAGATAGCGGATAAGCTTCGCACACAAAATAGCCGCGCCATAATCAGACATAGCAATATTAAAGCGCCGGGCGCAATTTTCCGGACGGAAATCCTGCTGCGCTATCAAATCATCAAGCTGCCCGAGCGCCTGTGTCAGCGGTGCATAAAGCGCTTCCGCCTTGCTGGATAACTGGTATTGCCCCTGCTTGCGGATAAGCAGCGGATCCTGAAATAACTCACGCAACTGATTCAGTGTGTGGCTGACCGCCGGCTGGCTGCGGTGCAATGATACCGCAGCACGGCTGACATGGCGCTCTCTCAGTAATGCATGAAGCGTAACAAGCTGATTTAAATCCAATTTCTTTATATTATTCATATGGCGAATAGTACTCTATAAAATTGATCATTTCCCGCCCCGACAGAAACACCCTATGATAGATGTTAATAAAACGTTAATCGGGAGACAACGATGACAACATTATCTTTATCAGGTATCGCCCTGATTATCTGCGCTTTTTTTTGCCGGTGCTGTTGTACCGGTCCAGGCTGTCAGTAACGCGGTATTAGCGCGCCATCTGGGACACCCGCTGTGGGCGAGCCTTGTTTCATTATTAATCAGTATTATTGTTTTAGCACCGTTATTATTAATATTTAAAGTACCGAAGCCGGTATTAAGTACTGAACTGCTGCATCAGCCACTCTGGATCTGGCTGGGCGGGATAGCAGGAATGCTGTATCTGACCTCCGCCCTGATCCTGGTGCCGAAAATCGGCGGGATAACGTTTTTCGTGATGGTGATTGCCGGTCAGTTGGCGATTTCCGCTCTGATTGAGCACTTTGGTCTGTTCGGGATGCCGAAACAACCGGTTCAGATAGCGAAACTGGCGGGGATTGGTCTGGTGATCGCAGGCGTTCTGGTTATGCAGTTTGCAGGCGAAAAAAAAGCCCCGAAATACTGATAACGGGGCAGGGAAAAGCACTCAAATTGAGCAAATAATAAAAAGATAGGTTTGTGTTCCCAACGTCATTCAGAATGCAGGCAGGCGGCAAGCTCCGACCGCCGGGGAGCATACATTAGTATGTGACCCGGCGGGCTGAACGCAGCCAACGAACCTGCAGTTTGAATGAATAAGGGTATGTCCGGAATTTTACTGCACTGCCTCAGCGTCCTTCACCGCTTGTGGACGGCGTGAAGGACGCTGTAATAAAAAGACCCCGCTCATTATCAGTACCATTGACAACACTTCGGTCAGACCAATCGGCTCATTGGCAACCGTCACCCCGGCAATCAGTGCCACAACCGGCGGAATATAGGTCACAGAGGAAGCAACAACCGCCCCCAGATTGAGGATCAGATAATAATAGGTCAGATACGCAATCCCGGTGCCGAGCAGCCCCAGCCCGATAATCAGCCCGAGACTGGCGGTAGTATCCTGCGCAATCGCGGTTATCCCGGTAAATGGCGTGATAAAGGTTAAAATCAGCAGCGCCAGACCAATCTGATAAGTTGCCAGCGCCGGAGGGGCGATTTTTTTATCTGCCAGAAATTTTTTGGCATACACAAACGAGATCCCCACACTCAGTGAGCCCAGGATCATATAGCCGACACCCGCAAGACTGATACTGTCCCCGCTGACCTGCCATGGTTTGGCGATAAGCACCACACCGGCAAACCCCAGCAGAATGCCACCCAGCCGCCCGGCGGTAATTTTTTCCTGCCTCAGAAAGACAGCCGCAACAATAAACGAAAACAGCGGAATAGCACCGCTCAGCACACCGGAAACCCCGGAGAGCAGCAGTGACGTACCGGAGGCAAATGCCCAGTAATAAATTACCGTTGCCAGCAGCGCCATCACCAGGAAATGCCCCGTATAACGCAGATGAGATTTACATAATGCTTTTTGTGTCCACGCCAGAATGGCTATCGGGACAAAGCCGAACAGAACCCGCAGAAACACAATTTGTACCGGCGTTATCCACTCACTCGCCCAGCGCATAAACACAAAATTGGTGCCCCAGATAATGCCCAGAAAGGCAAATGCCAATGCCGTTTTGTTATTCATTTATTCATGACTCCCTTTACTCTCCTTTTTCTGATGGCGCTATTGTTCAGAATCAGCGGGTGTGTTACAACCGATTTAAATTGTCTCATGAAATACAAAAATTATTCTATAGGTGCTGTTCTGTGAATGCTTATCCCCCGATGAAAGCCTTGCTGGCGTTTGAAGCGGCCGTACGTCTCGGCAGTTTTATCAACGCCGCTGAATCCCTGCATGTGACGCCGGGTGCAGTCAGTCAGCAGATCAAAAAACTGGAGGAAGAGTTGGGTGTTATGCTCTTTTACAGGGAGATCCGCAAACTGACCGTGACGGAAACAGGTCAGAAATACTATCGCTTAATTCTGCCTGCGCTGGAGCAGATCCGCAGTGCGGGTGAAAAAATCCGTTACAGCGCACACCACCAGCTGACGATTTCGATGCCGCCGGGGCTTGCGGCAAAATGGTTCTCTCCACGGATGAGTGATTTTGTCAGGGCTTTTCCGGGGTTGGATCTTCATCTGAATGCCACGGCAGCGCTGGTTTCGCTGGAAAACGATAATGTGGATTTAGCGGTCCGTTATTGCAGCCATTCACAGGTACAACCAGGATGGATACGGCTGACTGACGCGCCCTGTCGCCTGTTTTGTCATCCGGATTACGCAGCGCGTTTTACACTCAACGTTCCGTCCGACCTGACAAACGTAACATTACTGCACACTACGCTGTATCCTTACTGGGATGCCTGGCTCAGGCAACATGCGGGTATAATGCACGGGGAAACCCCCCTTCCCGGCGGGCTGCATTTTGATCAGATCCTGCTGGCCATTGATGCCGCAAAACATCAACAGGGCGTGCTTATCGCCAATGATTTTCTGGTGGAAGATGAACTGGCGCAACAAACACTTCAGCCGCTTTTTCCGGATCTCACCTGGCAGCCCGGCAAAGGCTTTTATCTGCTGCGCAACCGCCACAGTGCCGATCCTGCGATGGTCAGTGAAGTCAGTGACTGGCTCCATCACACCTTCACTCACTGAGGGAATAAGATATACCCAACGTCATTCAGGATGCAGCCAACAAACCTGCAGTTTGAATGAATAAAGGTATAGAAATACGATTTCCGGCGGCATCGTCATCACGCCGCCGGAGCCGGTCAGGATTGTTCAGTTACTCTGTTTTTTCCCGATCAGCTATCAGTTTCATCATATCTTTCTGGCGAACCGCCAGTTCCCGGATCTGCTCTGCATAGCAATCGGCAAAATCGCCCGGCAATGGCGTTACTTCCCCTGCGGACACTTCAACCATTGTGCCGGTTTCATCTATACCCCAGACAACATTACCGTCACCGATAATCTTCATCAGCGGTATAATATCCGTCACATCATAATCCATAAGCTGCTGATATACCGATGTTATACGTGCCCATTCCGGCAGTTCATCTGTATCCATACCAAGAAGTACCACGCCGCGCCAGAATGTCCATGCCGGACCAACCGAATACAGTTCTGCTTCCGGCCAGAATTCTTCACGCACCATCACACACAGCCCGTTGGTGCGCTGACAAAATGCCGCGTATTCATCGGGTACCGGAAACCCCGCCAACGTGTCAATTGCCGCAACCGTATCTTCATCCGGTGCCGGTGCGGCTACCACCTGAAAATATTCACTGTCTAACTCTTCAAGAATTTCCCATATCCGCTGGTGAAATTGTTCTGCTGTCATCATTCATTTTCCTTTTTTTCATTAATAACATACGCATACACGCGCAGACGCCCCTGTTCATCCCGCTCAGAATAAGCGCCCTGTAATTCCGGGGCAAAGCCTGGGAAACGATCGCCCGTCTCTTCCAGTGCCAGAAAATAGTGCTGAACAGGTGCTTCCCATACTTCGCCGGGCACCACACATAACACACCCGGCGGATACGGCAGCGCCCCTTCCGCCGCGATGCGCCCGGCAATATCCGCCACCGCCACCCGCTCTGTATTGCCACGGACAAATTCGGTATGCGCCGCTTTCGGTGACATCCGCACCGCCGGAAAATGCGTGCGCCGGAACATCTCTTTCTGCCGCTGCTTTACATTGTGCCGGACAAACAAATCATGCATTTCCTGACATAACTGCCGCAGTGTATATCCCGTATAGCGTTCCGGATATGTGCGGCAGAGTGATGGCAGCACGGTTTCCAGCGGGGCATCCGCATTCAGTAATTGCTCAAAGCGGGCAATCTGCCTGACCAGATGCTGCATTTTTTCTGTTGTTTCTGCCGGGGTCAGCAAAAATAAAATGGAATTGAGGTCGCATTTCTCCGCCACAATATTATTTTCCCGCAAATAATACGCCAGTATTGTTGCAGGCACACCAAACGCCTCGTATTCGCCCGTGCAGACATCCACACCCGGTGTGGTCAGCAGCAGTTTGCAGGGATCGACAAAATACTGATCTTCTGCATACCCGTCAAAGCCGTGCCAGCGCTCACCAGGGATAAAATTGAAAAAACGTCGGTCTGTGGCAATAACCCCGGTTTCAGCATCCGCCCACGGGCGTCCGTTTACCGTTTCCGGGATAAACGGACGGATAAACTGACAGGTGCGCAGCAACAGTTTACGTGCCTCAATCCCTATTCTTACGCATTCCGCCCACAGCCGTTTCCCCGGCTCCCCCGCATGTATTTTTGCATTCACATCCAGCGCGGCAAACAAGGGATAAAACGGGCTGGTGGAGGCATGCATCATAAACGCGTTATTCATCTGTTTATGAGAGACATACCGCGCCTGTCCCTTGATATGACGATCTTTTTTTATGGATTTGTGATGCCTGGGAAAACCCTGCCATCTGCTTATGAACAGATTGTGTGACCAGGATGCCCGGATCATATTCATTGAGTTCCAATAGCAACGGAGAGCACATCTGCATCATCGGGATAAACTGCTCATATCCCACCCAGGCAGAGTCAAACAAAATGTAATCACACAGGGAACCAATGCTGTCCACTACCTGACGGGCGTTATATACCGTGCCGTCATAGGTGCCAAGCTGAATAACCGCCAGACGAAACGGACGCGCCTGTGTTTCCCGCCCCGGTGCGGCTTCTGCAATCCGCGCCCGCAGATAATCCTCATCAAAACAGCGGGCATCGATCCCCCCGATTAACCCGTACGGGTTACGGGCAGCCTCCAGATATACCGGGGTTGCTCCTGCCTGGATCAGTGCGCCGTGATGGTTTGATTTATGATTATTACGATCAAATAATACCAGGTCGCCGGGCGTCAGCAGCGCATTGAGTACCACTTTGTTTGATGAAGAAGTGCCGTTAAGCACAAAATACGTTTTGTCGGCATTGAATACTGTTGCCGCATGTTGCTGAGCCGCACAGGCCGCCCCCTCATGAATAAGTAAATCACCCATCGCGGTATCTGCATTGCATAAATCTGCACGAAAAACCGCATCACCGAAGTAGTCCGCAAACTGACGCCCGGCGGGATGACGGCGGAAGAACGCCCCGCCCTGGTGACCCGGACAAGCAAATGAAACCGGATTTTGCGCGGTATAATTCATCATACGCCCGAAAAACGGCGGCGGCAGCCCGTCACTGTATGCCTGTGCCGCCTGTAGCAACACCTGCGGGTAAACGCCGCTATCATCCTCATTCAGATTAATAACCCCGGTAATCCCCTGCGGTACAGATGTTATCACCGCTTCGCCTTTGCCAATTATCACAAAAACCGGCTGACCAAACCCCTGCTGTTCAATACGCCGGAACTGCCCGTTTTCAATATCATCTGTTGTGATAAGGCACAGCGCCACATCGGTAAAATCACACTCTGCAAGGGAAACCACCTCACAGGATATCTCTGTCAGGTCAGTGAGCAACGTGCGCAGGAGAGTGCTGCAAAGAGAACTGACAGCGAATTTTTTATTTTTCATAGCGATCCGGCATGATAATGATCCCTGACACAGGGTGTCAGCGGAAAAAAAAAGAAACGGGCTTTTAGGTAAAAATACGATGGTATACAGAAATTACAGAGGAAATGACCTGCGGGCCATAAAGTGACTGAAATCAAAGCAGCTGCGATGGGAAAACTGCATCAGGTGTGTGACACGTCTGATGTGCGGCCGGGAACGGTTATTATTTTCCATAGCGCAGACTCCGGAAACAGGCGGAAAGACCGCCGGGATGGCGGTCATCATAGCATGAGAAACACAGAGAATTACACCCTGTTTACGACGTTATTTTCTGGTTTGCGGAGCTGTTTTCCGCATGGGAAAAGCGGGTATCGGTCAGTTGAAAACTAAAGTCATCACGGTCAATCATGCCGGTGATGTTATCTGAGTCATATAATGCAAGGGCAAACTCCGCCATCTGTCCGCTGGTATGATAGCGCCCGAATACGGCGTCATAATCATACGAATCCACCTTATTTGCCACCTGACCAAATGCCGTCTGTGTCGCTGCCGGTGCCAGTACTTTAGCGCGCAGTTTTGCTCCGCTGCGGATAAGCTCCCGCGCCAACCCCTCAGTGTACGCGCTGACAAAGAATTTCGACGCGCAATAGGTGACCGCTGACGGTACAATCGTGTAGCCCCCCGCCGAGCTGATATTGATAAGCTGCGCGCCGTCAACATGCTGATAATCCTGTACATACAGCGCGGACAGAACTATCAGCGCATTCACATTCAGCGCGATCATTTTTTCCGCCTCTGCGACAGATTGCTCCGCCACGCTGCCGTAATAACCAAAACCGGCATTATTGATCCATGTAATCATGGTCAGGTCTGACAGAGAATGATAAAGCGCCGCCGCACTGCCGGGCGCTGATAAATCACATACCCGGATTTCCACATTCACCTGTGGGTTAAGCTGCATCAACTCTGCTCTCAGCGCCTGCAACATGCCTTCCCGCCGAGCCACCAGCACCACACTGCTGCCACGGCGGACAAATGCCACGGCAAGTGCCCGCCCGATACCGGAACTTGCGCCGGTGATCACCACATAATTCTGACTGTTCATGCAAACCTCCTTTGACATTAGTCAGCGGAGCGTAAAAGATAGAGTGAACTCAAGGTCAAGAGGTGTGTATGTATTATTCAATCAGCCAGTTTTCTGCATTAACCGGTTTCAGCATCCATACCCTGCGGTTTTATGAGAAAACAGGTATTCTGGCACCTCTGCGCCGGGCAAATAATCACCGCAGTTACTCCGCCCGTGATGTCGAATGGGTAACCTTTATTACACGGCTGAAAGAAACAGGGATGTCGCTGAAATCCATAAAATATTATGCAGATTTACGGGCGCAGGGAGATGAAACAGCACAGGCGCGCATGCTGTTATTGCAGGAGCACAATGAGACATTGCGCCAACAGATAGCGGTACTCAATGAGAGTGTTCAGCACCTGGATAAAAAAATCAATTACTACAATGCGTTACTTAATACCGGCACAAAGTAACCATACATTAAGGTCGTCCGTGACCCCATTTTTTGCTCGCATACCTGCCGGTAATAATTATAACGCCGTCAATCAGTCAGTGGCGGTAAGACGAAATCTCTCAACTGAGTTCTGCAACGTCTGAGTCTGGCGCTCCAGCCCTGCTGCGGTTTCAGATACTTTTGCGACCAGTGCCGCATTTTGCTGTGTGACGGTATCCATCTGAGTGATAGCTGTTCCGACCTGTAATATTCCCTTGGTTTGCTCATCTGAGGCAACTGCAATCTCTTTCATAATCGAGGTCACTTCGGTTGTTGCTCTGACTATCGCTTCCATCGTTTCGCCACCACTGGCAACTAACTCAATCCCCTGATCAACACGGGAAACCGCATTGGCTATCAGCCGCTCAATCTCTTTTGCCGCATCTGCACTGCTGCTGGCAAGATTACGCACTTCTCCGGCGACCACCATAAAGCCGCGCCCGTGAACACCCGCTCTTGCTGCTTCAATCGAGGCATTCAGTGCCAGAATATTTGTCTGGAAAGCAATACTGTTAATCACACTGGTAATTTCGGCTATTTTCCGTGAACTATCAGAAATATCATCCATTGTGCGGATAACAGAGGCTATCATCTCATGCCCCTGATGCGCCGTTGATGAGGTCACTTCTGCCAGTTCACTGGCATGAGCGGCATTATCGGCATTCAGTTTAACGGTGGCGGTTATCTCTTCCATACTCGCCGCCGTCTGTTCCAGCGCGGCAGCCTGCTGTTCGGTCCGTGAGGAAAGATCAGTATTGCCGCGCGCAATTTCAGCCGCATTATCTCTCAAAGTATCACTGCCTTCACGGATAGAATGGACAGCATCGCGCAGACTTACCTGCATCTCACTGAGCAACGGAAACAGTTTGCCCACACAGTTGCGACCGGCTGTCTCACTGTCCACCTGCTGACTGAGGTCGCCACCGGCTATGCGGCGAAAATGCCGGCGCACACTCATCAGTGGGCGCTGCATCATAATAACAAGATATCTGTCGGAAAAAATCAGCACCAGAAGACCGAAAAGTGTCCCGGCAATAATCACTATCCGTGTGGTTGACATCAGTTCATCCACCAGCAGGCGGGTCTTTTCTATATGAGCATCTGCTATCTGCGTATATTCCTCTGTTGCCACACCAAAATCCCGGCTCAGTTTCGGTGTCACATTATGGGACTGATTGCGGTATGCAGCGATATCGCCCTGCACAGCCAGCTGCATCTGCACTTTAATACCCTCATCAAGCAGAGCCTGCCAGAGGGCAATAATATGTTCAGACACTTGCGGATCCATAGGTCCGGGTGATATCTCTTTCATCTGTATCAGGCGCTGTTCCATATTTTTCAGCGCCTGCTCTGATTGCGTAAAATCAGGAATCTCGCCTTCTGCTTTTCTTTCCATCTCACGATTTAACCTGGAGACAAACCGGAAATACTGATCATTTCCCTGATTCAACACAGTCAGTTGTGTGACTAACTGGCGATCCGTCATATTACCTGCAGATACTCTCGACAGCGACCAGTCACTGTAAAAACTTACGCATCCTAATGTCAGGCACAAAATACCGAGTATCGACAACATGACGAACCGGATGGAAAAATTTCGAAGTATCCACATACAATTTCCTTTACGGGGCGATAAAATGATCTGAAGAAGCTATACAGATCCTGTTATCGGCAGAAAATCCGAAAGGTATACTTTTTTATTATTGTTATGTTATCAATAAATGTATTGTTTTTAACAATGCAATATGCAGTGGATCTTCGGGGAGTGCAGGATGCTATCCTGTTGTTAATTAAAACTTATGTTTCAAACCCAGCATCACAAAATGCAGCCTGCTATTTTCATACACGCCACTGATACCCGGCTGCTCAAATGGCATATCACCGATCCGGACAAACGTATAGCCAAGCTCAATAGTTGTTGACGGTATTATCTGATAATCCCCGCCTAAACCAAAACGCCAGGCTTTTCCCATCGGGATATTAACAGTCCGGTTGGCATCATTGACGGGGCTGCTGTCATACGCAATACCTGTACTGAGTCTGAATTTCTCTGAAACCGAAAATTGCGTGCCAATGCTTGCATGCCACGTATCCTGATACCCTAAATTTTTGGTTGTATTAAATTGTGCATATGAAATATCCATTTCACCGAAACGTGACCACTGCTGCCAGTTAATACTGCCCAATAATGTCCATTGTTCATTTAACTGATGATAACCGCTCAATGTCAGACTTTGCGGCATAACAATATTAATCCGGCTGTTCTGCGCAATATCAGCGCCGGGAAATAAATCCCCTTTCAGCCGCCATTCAGACTCAGAAATATAATTTAAACCAATGCGTGTATTCTCATCCTTTTCATAAATAACCCCCAGTGACGCTGCATATGCCCAATCATTTGCGCTGAAATCTAATTTGGCCGCAGAAGACATGTTTGGCAAAGGTGTGCTTTTCATCTCCACTTTTCCCTGCGAGGCTATCAGGCTCATACCAACAGACCACTGTGGATTTATCCGCAGAGCCAGGCTGGGTGCCATCGCAATACCGGTAATATTCCCGTACTGAACATAACGGCTGCCGCTCCACTGCGGGTCGTAACTCAGCCCCAGCCCGTGACTGCCAAACAGACCAATACCGGCAGACCAGCGTTCATCTAACGCATGAGTGATATAAAGAGTGCCGAGCGGCGCGGTTTGTACCGGATTTCCACCGGAAACACCGTCATTATCAAGCTTTATTGTCATATCACCGCTGACGACTCCGGCACTTAATTGTATTTGTGTTCCGTCAAGTAACGCCATTCCGGCAGGATTTCCGGCAATGGTTGCAGGCCCCTGCGCCTTTGCTGCCGACCCTGCATTAGCAGATGCACTATTATCCGGACTGGTTTCATATAATGCCAATCCTCCGGCAAGAGCCGGACAGTTAAATAACAATGTCAGCAATAACCCATTAATATATTTATTCATTTTAAGTAAACTTGAGATGTGAATAAATCAGGCTCCGGAGAGCCTGATAGATTTAAAAACTAAGAAATTTAAAAACTAAGAAATTAAAAAATGAAGAATCAGCGGTTAACCGGGGATTTTTTATCAAGGCTGAAACCGTGACTGTAACTACTGTGGTCATTTGGTGTCACGATATTAAACCAGAACGAAAAATCATCGAGATAGGTATTAAGTTTTGCTAACCGTTCTTTATCGCCGGTAATGGTCAGACGGCCCTGCTTTTGCAATGTATCAGGATCTTCTTTTTGTCCCATAAAATCACGCAATGCTTTACTGTCAAGCGTCAGACTAACATCAGGTTTATCAGATAAATACCCCTGAATATGGCTCATAGTGCCGTTCTGAACAGTAATAAGGTATTTTTCGTTACTGTCCGAAATAGTCAGATTTGCCGTTAACGTATAATTATCTTCAGCGACCTTATTACCGTCCATACGCACAGCCATATAATCAAGGAAGCTGCTCACCGGCATCTCTGCCATCATATCCGGACTGCCCGCCTTGGTTGCCATACCATCAGGAACACCATTACGCAGCTCATAAGCCCCCATCAGGAAACTGTTACGTTCACCCGCAGATTCACTCTGATAGCCGAGTTGTTCCAGACAATCAGCCTGTAATAAACGGGCCTTTTCATTTTGCGGCTGCGCGAACACGGCATAATTAACCACTTCAGCGCACCAGCGATAATCGCCATTTTCTGATGCTTTTTTTCCTTCGGAGAGCACCTTGTCAATTCCGCCCATTGCCGCGACATAACGCGGCGCGGCTTCTGCCGGCGATAATGTTAATAGTTTTGCCGGATTAAGGTCTGAATATCCGAGATAACGGTTGATTACCGCTTTGGCATTACGGTGGTAGCTTCCGTGATAGCCCCGGTTATACCACTCTTTCGCAAGCACTTTCGGTACTTTAAACTCATCCTGAATCTCATCAATGGTAACGCCATGATTCGCCAGGCGCAGTGACTCATTATGAATAAAGCCATACATATCCCGCTGTTTTTCGAGGAATGTCGTAATATTGTCATTTCCCCAGCGAGGCCAGGTATGAGATGCCATGATCACATCAGCCTGCTGACCAAACTGCATCAGCGCCTGGTTGATATAAGCACTCCAGACTTTCAGGTCACGCACCGGCGCACCACGTAATGTATAGGCATTATGCAGACCACCGATGGTATTTTCAGCCGCCCAGAATGTTTTAAACTGAGGCAGCCAGGTATTCATTTCAACAGGTGCTTCCGTGCCCGGCGTGTTTTGCATCACCATGGTTACGCCGTCAATCGTAATTTCTTCGACAGGGTTTGATATCTCTATATTAGGTTTAATAAAGGATGTCTCACCGAGTGCAACACCTTTACCTATCGCCGCATCCACCTGACCTTTTGCATTTTTCGGCAGCATATTACCGTATTGATAGGTTGCCCTGCGTGCCATGGCATTACCGGCTAACACATTTTCACTGACCGCATGTTCAGTAAATCCAGCCGGTGCGATCACTTTCACTTTACCGCTGTCCACATCTTCCTGGCTGATAATGCCCTTAACACCGCCGAAGTGATCCGCATGCGTGTGGCTATAGACAACCGCAACAATCGGTTTTTTGCCCAGATGTTTACTGACCAGTTCATACGCGGCTTTAGATGTGGCCGGAACTGTCAGCGGATCAAAAACAATCCATCCGTTATCACTCTGAATAAACGTAATATTGGCCAAATCATAGCCACGGACCTGATAAATACCGTCGGTTACTTTATAAAGACCATGATTCATATTGAGCATAGCCTGACGCTTTAAGCTCGGATGAATGGTATCGGCAGACTGACCGGCATCAAGAAGAAATTTATAAGAGCCTAATTCCCATACTACCTTCCCATTCGCATCTTTTATTTGTAAATCTTTTTCCTGCGCAATTAATCCTTTTTTTGCCAAATCGAAATCATCAATATCTGACATTGGTAATGTTTTCAGAACATCATCAAACATATTTTTTGTTGATGCCGAACTGTCTTTCGAACTGATATCGACAGCGTGTGCCAGAGAATAAGCAGGGAATGTTAACGCTAATACAAGAGTTAATTTTTTTCATTTAATATAAATATCCTATATTTACCATTCTGAGATATACACTCAGTCATTCACACGACAGAAAAATGATGTTTGGTATATCCACATTTACGTAACATAATCATTAAAGAATGAAGGTTCATATTCCTTAAAAAAACGTTGCTGAAAATAAGATACAGATGTAATCATACTGACGGGTAATTCTGTTTATCAATAAAGGTATTCATTATTTAAATACCCCGTAATCTGCGATATCAGAATGAGAAACGGTAGCCTGCATTAAAGCGGTAGTGCTCATATTTATCACTATTCGCTTTTTCTATATCGATATGAAAAGCCTGCTTCGCAGAAACCTGAGCGGAAACACCAATTCCGGCAAGTAACCACTTATCACCAAAACTCTCGCTTTCGGTTGTATTATTTAAACGAAAATCGACATCTGCTTTATGCTCTTTTATATAGGAGAGCTTTGCATACACATTTAACGGCATCGGACTATTTTTTACATCATAACCCATATTTACCCCGGCACGACTTTGCAGAGACTGATAGCTGTCAACTCTGACCTGTAATCCATTAGACTCATTGAAATCAGTGTCTTCCTGGTAGCCATATGTCAGTTGTACCTGAGGTTCAATATAAAGACCTTCCTGCTTTTGATTAAAATGAAAGCGCTGCCCGGCCTCAATAGAAGCGGCATAGTAATTTGATGATGTTTTTGCACTGACATTGTTTCCGGCCGTATCACGGACACCAAAATCATAGGTCAGGTCAGAGAATTTAATTAATGAATCAACATAGAAACCGGACTGATGAATATACGTGCTGTACAACCCTAAATGGTAATTTTTAACTGAGCCATTCCCGGTTTTATACTTCTGGTCTGAGTTAACCAGGCCGCCCATAGCTCCGATATAAAGTGATCCGCCCTCAACCATCAGACGTTTATCAATACCGGTCTGCGTACCTCCGTAAGTTGTATCAAAATCACCCACGGCCTGACTTGTTCTGCTGTCAAATCCTCCGCCAAAACCGCGGACCCAGATATCACCTTCGGATTGGCTGTCCCGCAGCTCCCCCATACGTTGTGACAACGTCTGCGTTTCTGCAATATTCAGCAAGTAACCGGCATTAACAGCACTGATCGGCGCTCTGCCGCCCTCGCTGATAACAGGTTTATCTCCGCTGCCACCACCGGACTGACCGCCGGGTGCATAAAGCTCCCAGTCATTACTATTTTGTTTTAATTCATAAATATATCCGCCGAGCTCTACTTTATTTTTCAGACTGAAACCGCCATTTCCGTCAGCAGTTTCAACAACAGTGTGTTTCTCCGTCCCATTGGTATCAGCGGAACCATTATTAAGGACATTCAGTGTGTGCGAGCCATCCGTGCTGCCGGTCACTTTCAGTACATCGCCGGAAACGCTTTTTGTACTGGTTGCCGCAAGGTCTGTGCGCAAAATAAATTCGCCGCTGCCACTCAGGTCGTTAACACTTAACACGCGGAAATCAGTACCATCCGCCGCACCCAATGCAACGGTGGCATTGTTTGCCAGCGAGAGAGAGTTTACCGTTGAGTCATCCGTCAACTCCCAGTAAGCATCATCAACAGAAATATGGGTTGTTCCCCCGCCCGGCGCCTGCTCCCCGGGAAGTACTGCCCCTTTCCAGACAGAGCCGCTTTTAAGCAAAACATTTGCCAGCGAGTTTTTATCGTGAGTCAGAACATTGCCGTTCCATACTGCATTTTGGCTGAGATTAAGGTTTAATATTGCCTTATAACCATTTTTATCAATGGTATAAGCATCTCCCGTCAGCCTCGCATTGTCTGATAAATTAAAAACCATATCGCTGTCTGTATTAGTGGCATTGATATAAATTGCACCTTTATCACCACTGACGTGACTGTTAGCACCGCTGACATTCACCAGTGAACCGCCGTCAAGCGATCTCAGTGCCCACTTATCAGATTTCAGAATCGTATTATCTAATGTTAATGATGACACATCACTTGATGAGCCTGATGCACCACGAATAAAACTAACACCATATTCTGCATTCGCGGTAGTAATATAACTATTAGATAATGTTGCGCCCGCATTATTGCCCTGAAATTGTATTGCCTGCGCATTATCTTCAGCATTCAGGCGCAAACCATCCGCCACCAGGTGACTATCCGCTGTAATAAAAACAGCCACTGCTGCATTATCGCCGGACACATTTAATTCTGAATTAATCAGATCAATAGTTCCGCCATTTATCGCCTGCATCGCGACATAGCCCTGAGCACCATCACTTTTCTGGCTTTTATAGTTAATAACCAGATTATCGCCATATACTCCTCCGTCACTACTTCCGGCCATAAATATATTCTGTCCCAAATTACTGGTAATACGACTGTCTTTCAGACTGAGATCTTTATGGGCTAAAAATAGTGAGGATGCGGCATCATAATTAGCATCAGAAATAATTGTAAGCCGCTCGCCTGAAAAGGTACTATTATTTTGTGATGACATAGAATAAACAGTATTCGAACCAGAGCCTTCAACCCTGATGACGGTATCAGACATCGCTAAATCGGCACCATTGCTTAAAATAAAAATCCGACCATTTGTTGAAGTTAATTCAGAATTTTTTTATATTTCCAGCCGTTCCTGTATCATGTAAATTTAGGAGATACAAACCACCTAGCCTTTCTGTATAATTCCCTGTTAACTTTGCGCCATCAATATTAAGGCTGCTGCCGCTTTTAATTAAAATACCTGTACTCGCCTGGTCATTACCGGAAAACACATACTCCCCTCCGGTAATATTAATACTGCCGGCATTGACAGCCGATAAACCATATCCCGCGTTTCCGATACCGGATACAGTACCGGTTACACCCGTCATATTTAACTTTCCGCCATCTACCTTAATACCACTACTACCTCTGATATCAATAGTGTCACCACTGACCAGATTTTTTTTCCTGACCGACACCGATCGTTATGGGTGAAGTAACAGATTCAGCAAATACCGCACCTGAACTGAATATAGCTGAATGAACAAACAATGCGATTACTTTTTTTTCTCATAAAAAAACCCATCCTTTATATAAAAAAATTAACATTACATTAATATAATGAATACAGAAAACAGCATTTAATCAGGATTTATTTTAATTAACCAGCCTCAATTAATTGATTTAAATAAGAAAAATAATACAAACACCAATCCATATATAGTACGAAATATGATATTTTTTATTTTTCACAAAAATATAAAATAGGGTCGGCAATCAATTTTTCATACTATGCAACACAACTGACGGACTAATACAGTTGATATAGCACAGTCCTAAAAATAATGACTCAAATTGTCAATGATTACGTAAATATATCTATAAATGTCATAAAATGTGTATTAGCATTAAACCCAATACACTGTAATATTGAATATGAAATCGTTCATAATCTGAGATCTCTATTTGAAACCTATATAAGAGATAAAATTATAAGAAAGGGCTGACAAAATGAATTCTGAGATTTATCATTACTATATAATAGGCAATCTTATCAGCTGGATTGAGGATAATCTGGAGAACGAGCTTAACGCTACAATAATTTCAAATAAATCCGGCTACAGCATCAACTATCTGCAACGAAAATTTAAAAGAATAACAGGTCACTCAATTTCAGAATATGTACGCCGCCGTCGTATATTCAGGGCAACACTGTACCTTTGCCTGACAGGAAAAAGTATCGCAGCAATTTCAAAACGTTTAGGATATAGATCATCATCCGTATTTATTCATCTTTTTAAAAAAAAACTTCCTCACCACACCTTTAGCATACCGACGAAATAAAGTACTGGATCTTTTTAATGCGCTGCCACGAATTGAATTAATGAAGGAAAGACCAAATATTGAGATTGACAGACATATAGAGAATGAAGAAATAACACTTTACGGAAAAACATATAACTACACAATTGCCGTTACTGACTTTGATAAACCACACTACCCGATCAGAAAAGTTTTCCGTGAAAATTTTTTTTACAGACACAGGGTTCAGTTCTGATAACTACTGTACAGCTGCCTGGTATTCCCCCTCATTTGATGACCAGCATATTGATGTATCTTATTTTATTGGCACAGATGATATAGCAGTGATGAATTCCTGCCCGGAACACTGTAAATATATAACTATGCAGTTTAAAAATGCCAAATCATTTAAATGTACAGACCACATCATCAATCCTTATGACATCATAATTGACGTCCTGTTCAGAATATTAAAAGAATATAATGAAGGATGGACAACTGCATGGGATTTTGAAAGGTTCGGGCTGACTGATAATAACAGAGTAACTTTAGAGTATATCATACCGGTTCGGTATATTAATAAGCAGGTTAAAAATGAACATTAATCATAATGTTTTTAAAATAAGTAATCTGATTGCATTTCATTCTATTGTTGATCATGGTAGTTTTTCTCTGGCAGCTAAGCTTACACAACGTTCTCAGGGCCAGTTAAGCCAGATAGTCAGTACAATAGAAGAAGCCTGTGGTACAGGGCTGTTTATACGAACAAGCTCCGGTGTCCAACTAAATGAACAAGGACATATTTTTGCACAGGAATCCCGGAAATACCTGGAATCCTATAATATTTTTTTGAAAAACATCAGTAACTTATCTGAACCTGATGATAAATCTATAGTAATTTATGCACCACCGGGTTTTATTCATTATTTATCATCCCATATAATACAGCCATTATCAGTTAAATTTCCCTATATTTCAGTGACAATGAAAAAAATGTCACTCCGGTGATATTAATAACTACGACCACCTTCTCCGTGAAGCCGATATTATTTTATCTTTTGTTCCTTCACTACACCCTATGACTGTTAATACAGAATTAGAATTAGAAATGGGTTTCTACACCGGTATACATTATGCAGAAAACACTGATCTATCTCATCCATTACATTTATTAAAAGAGAAATGTATTGTTGTTGACAGCTATGGTTCAGAACATAATGTATGGCGATATTGTGATAATGAAAAAATAAACAAATTAGATATACAACCAAAGTTTCAATGTCATGACATCATATCTGCCATTATTATGGCAACAAATAATATAGGAATTGTCTATGTCCCTAAAATAGTAGCGGATGAATATGTGAATACAGGAAAACTCAGACCGCTACTTTCCTCATTTAATCTTAAAGTGCCATATTATATTATTTATAAAAAAAGAAAAAAAATATAAATAAAAAACATAACACCCGTTCGATCCTTTATTATAAAACATGTAAATTCAATGAATTAGGAATGGTATGGCATTACAAAACACATAGATATCAATACAATTACTTACATTACTTTTTATTTTTATAAGTCAGTTAACATATAATAACATGATGTGATATTTAATTAAGTTTAACAAGTATTTAACTGGTAACCAACTAATGAACATAGACAACATACGCGAAGATATTATTAGAAGTTTAATACTGTGGATAGAACAAAATTTAGAGTCTGATTTATCTCTGGATATTGTTGCTGAACGTTCAGGTTATTCAAAGTGGCATCTTCAGCGTTTGTTTAAGATTCATACAGGAATTGTTCTCGGAAAATACATACGATCCCGCCGCCTGTCCTGTGCCGCCAGAGCATTACGCATAACAAACAGCAGTATTCTTGATATCTCCCTTAAATTTCGCTTTGATTCACAACAAACATTTTGCCGGGCATTTAAATCTCAATTTACGATTACACCATCAGGCTACCGGAAAAAAATTGGCTGGGACACTACCGGGTTTTGCTTTCCTCTACGCCCGGACAGTGATATCCATATTCAATCTGATTTGATAGTACTTCAGGATTTGAAACTAATAGGCTCTGACCATTACTATCAAAAAAATATGACAGACCCGCATACTGAAACAACCCCATTTCGTCACCGGTTCTGGCATCAATTTTTCAGCGGCATTGATGCAATTCCCTGTGACCTGTACGCAATGCATGCTCCGTCAGTTTCCTCTGTAGATGACATTAATTATGTCTATACAACGGCAATTGATGAGTCATTATTATCCAAACAAGCCTCCCGCAGCTCTGCCCTCTCCGCCATTGCACTACAGGGGGGCAATTATCTCAGAATCAAAATAAACCCTGAAACACTGGCGGAAGATACGCATGACTATAATCATATAATCCATTCTGCTTATGAAAAAATATTGCCAAAATTTAATATGTTACGTAGAAGAGGACCGGACATTGAGCACTATAAACTAACGACCCCCTATACATATAGTGACTTTATGGCTGACGGTTTACCCTGTCTGAAAGAAATTAATTACTATATCCCGGTCATTTCATGACGCTGTATTTTGTTCAACTTTCAAGCTGGCCATCACCGTGATGGCATGGCTCACACCTGTGCCGTGTGAAAAGACAATTAAAGATCCCCGGATTATCGCCGATATTAATACTATCCCCTGCATATAGAGGCAATTTAACGTACTGATACTAATGGCACTTTACCTTACAACCATATATTATTATTTTTTTTATTAGGTAAGGTGATATTTACACCAATTTTACTCTTTATATGTGTTGTTTTGCGTTAACACCTTGAATTTTAACATGCATATATAATAGTAATAATTTGTAATATTTCAGATTCTTTGCTTTTTATAAAACTAACCAATTGAAATATAATGACTATTTTTATAATATTATGTAATAGATATTATATCCTTATGTTAAAAATATTTTATAAAAATGAAAATTACACCTTTAAATATAAAAATAAGCATGTAGTGCTTAAATATAATTTTCACTCTATTTAAGAGGGGTTTTTTGTATACAAAAATAGAAAACAATCAATATATAACGCCAATAAAATGCAGTTAAGCAATATTATTATCCACGTAACCACAATTGATTTTATTTTTATTTAATATTTTTAATGTTAAAATTCAAATGATTAAATACATATAGTTGAGAAAGTAATCATTTGGCATATATCTTTTAAAAATTAATGCTGTTTTATAAATTATAAAAACGGATGTTAAATAATTATCCTTACATTTCATAATATTATGATTATCATAAATAATGATAAATTGTAAAATCCATCATGTCATCTTTTGTTAATTTTAAAAAAAGATTACAACGATCAAAATATCATTATTAATAGGTTTTAACTATTAATAATTGACGTTTGATCGTTATAACTAACTTTACTTAACTCATCTAAGAGCTAATACTTAATCCCGAAACGCAACTGGCTATTTCCGGAAAATATTTTATTTTTGCTGATTTATTTGTCCTGATTTGTTAATCCATGCTATCTGATTATTTATTCAGGCAATCTTATTAGTCATTTTCTATAGAGAAAATTAATAAATTTTGAGTGTTGATCATGATGAATATAAATAAAATTGTTGGAAAACAAATAAGAGCAAACAGAAAAAAAACAGGGATTATCCGGTTCAGAACTAGGTGATAAGTTAAGATTAAGTCAACAACAAGTCTCACGTTACGAACGTGGTGAGTGTAATATACCATTGGATATGCTGTTTACCATATCCCTTGTTCTGGAAATACCTTTTGTAAAATTATTTGGCGATCTTAATAAAAGCATGAATTAATGTATTGATTTTTTTTATTTATAAATACACACAACACTAAAAATTGTGTCTGAAGATTAATGTCTTCAGACGTAGTGGTTTACTATTCTTCACAGATAGTAAAATTTAAAGATGGCGTTTATTTTTTAGGAATTCAGTATTATGAAATTAAATATTATTGGTGCATCTGTTGTTTCAGCATTATTATTTTCCGCAGCCGCGTCTGCTGACCCGGTAATCGTAAATGGCGGTACTGTTCATTTTAATGGTGAACTGGTTAACGCTGCGTGTGCAGTCAGCACCGATACCGGCAACCAGACCGTTGAATTAGGTCAGTACCGTACTGCTAAATTAGCAGCAGCCGGTGATATGACTACACCGGTTCCTTTCAAAATCAAATTAGTTGACTGTGACCCTACTGTTTCAGCGACTGCGGCAATCGCTTTCTCCGGCCAGAGCCTGACAGGTGATGCAACGTTATTAGCTGTTAATTCAGGCACTAACGCACCAGCAGCACAGAACGTCGGTATTCAGATCAGCGATACCGCATCTAAAGTATTACCGCCAAGTGGTGCAGAATTCTCTACCGCTAAAACCTTACTCGAAGGAACGAATACCTTAGATTTCACTGCCCGTTATGTTGCTAAAGGCGCAACAACACCGGGTCAGGCAAATGCTGATGCAACGTTTGTTGTTAAATACGAATAAGTTAAATACGAATAACAAATTACGTTCAGTAATTAAATAATTAAAAGCTCTCTCTGTATAAAGTTAATTTTATATTAGCTTTATCGACGGATCATATCTGTAAAAAGGAACAGAGAGAGTTTTATAACTGATTTATGAAATACCATACTCTATGCGTTATTTCTGACAGAAAATATCAAGAGGTATCTTCGTGATTTCTTACTTTAAAAATAGTGCATGGATATTGTTTTTTTATATTATTTTCAGGGTTTGGTTATTCAGCTTCAAGTCAGAATACCGGCATTGCGCTGGGTGCAACGCGTGTTATTTATCCTCTGAATGCAAAACAGACTTCATTGTCTGTCATTAATCACAGCCCGAAAGAACGTTTCCTGATTAACTCCTGGGTTGAAAACGAAAACGGAAAAGAGAAAAATTTCGTTATTACACCGCCGCTGTTTGTTATGGAATCAAACAGCGAGAATACCCTGCGTATTGTTAATTTGGCAGATAATCTGCCCAAAGATCGCGAATCTATTTTTTGGCTGAATGTAAAAGCGATACCGTCTGTTGATAAAGATTCTCTTGAAGGAAAAAATGTTCTTCAACTCGCAATTTTATCGCGGATAAAATTATTTGTCAGACCGGATAATTTATCAATCCAGACCGAAGATGCCGCTGAACAAATTAAAATAAATCAGAAAGGCGGAACCATCTATATTGATAATCCGTCCCCTTATTACACCACTCTCGTCAATATCGTTTTAGACGGACACCCTCTCGATAATGTCATGGTCGCTCCCTTTACCATACACCAGATACAGGGCAAAAGCGGGCAAAAACTGACATACCAAAGCATCAATGATTACGGCGGATTACGTAAACAACGCGAAGTCAGTCTGAAATAAGTCGTTAGTGATTAATTTTTATTCAGGGAATACGGTGAAATGAGTAACATTAAAAAGGTCTTCACTTACACACCGGTTTATATTGCTGTGCTTGCGGCAGTAGCCTATCTTTTGCCTGCGGGAACCGCTGGTGCGAAACCCTCTTTTAATGCCGCCTTTTTATCTGATGACCTCTCTGATACGGATGTATCTGACCTGTCCCGTTTTGAAACCGGCGGTTATCAGCCTCCCGGCAATTATCTGGTTGAAGTAGCGGTTAATGGTGAATTTGTTTCATCATCAGAGATAAGCTTTACCGAACATAAAAATAAAGACGGTGAGCCGGTTTTATTTCCCTGCTTCAGTGCAGAAACAATTATGAGTTTCGGCGTTACTATCGCAAAACCGGAAGAATTAAGCGATCAAGAAAAACAATGCTTTCCGTTTACGCAAAAAATTCCGGGATCGGAATACCATTTCGACTTTCAAAAACAACGTCTGACTATCAGTTTTCCGCAGGCCAGCCTGTCCGGTCAGGCGCGCGGTTATATTTCACCTGATAAGTGGGAGTCCGGTATTCCGGCACTGTTTGTTAATTACTTTGCTTCAGGGAATAATAACTCGGATAACACCAGCAGTTATTATGTCAGTCTTAACTCCGGATTTAACCTCGGTGTCTGGCAATTCCGTCAGTCAAGCGCCTGGAATTACAATAAAAATAAAAGTACCAGCAGCAGCCAGTGGCGCAGTCTGATGAATTATGTCCAGCGGCCGATTATTGCACTGAAAAGCCAACTGGTTATCGGTGATGGTAACTCAGACGGTAATGTGTTTGATTCTGCCGGCTTTCGTGGTGTGCGCATGTTTTCTGTCGATAACATGTACCCGGACAGCCAGCAGGGCTATGCCCCGACGGTTCGCGGAATGGCAAAAACCGATGCAAAAGTGGTTATCCGTCAGAACGGATATGTAATCTATCAGGTCTATGTGCCGCCGGGTCCATTTATTATCAATGACCTGAACCCTGCCACATCCAGCGGTGACTTGCAGGTTACCGTAGAAGAAAATGATGGTTCAACTCAGCGCTATGTTGTGCCTTATTCAACATTGCCGGTTTTACAACGTGAAGGCCGGGTAAAATATGATGTTATGGCCGGTGAATTCCGCAGTGGTAACAGTAATCAGAATACACCGACATTTGTTCAGGCAACATTGCTTGCCGGTTTATCACGTGACGTATCTGTCTATACCGGGACACAGCTTGCGGATAAATATAAAGCGATATTAGTGGGCGTTGGTCAGAACATCGGGCAATTCGGTGCATTTTCATTTGATATTACCCATGCAAACAGTGAATTAGCCGATGGCTCCCGCCATAAGGGTCAGTCATTACGTTTCCTTTATGCAAAATCACTGAATACAACCGGAACAACATTCCAGTTATTAGGTTACCGTTACTCCACCAAAGGTTTTTATACGTTAAATGATGTCGCATATAAACAGATGAGCGGCTATGAATTTGCGCCTGACGGCGAAGACGGTGATAACAGCAAACCTATTATTATTAATTACCATAATCTGCTTTATAACAAAAAAAGGTCGCTTCCAGGTCAATCTTTCGCAGTCATTCGATAACTACGGATCACTGTATTTATCCGGCAACCAGCAATCGTACTGGGACAAAAGTGGTAAAGATGAATGGTATCAGGCGGGTTATTCCAACAGCTGGAATGGCATGAATTATTCAATCTCACTGAGTACCACCAAAGCGCTGGAAATTAAAGAGCGCGATAACATGATCTCAATGAATATTTCGGTTCCGTTCTCTTCATTTTCATCCGGAAATGCACGGAGCAACAGTGCCTTTAATAATGCTTACGCCACATTCTCTGCCACTAATAACTCCGGCGGACGAAAAGCGTATCGTGCAGGCATTAACGGAACACTTCTGGAAGACAGAAACCTGAGTTATACCGTTTCGCAGGGGCATATCAGCCAACAGGGATATAACGGCTCAGCCGGTCTGGATTATCAGGGAACATACGGCGATTTCGGGGTCAGTTATAACTACGATCCGGATCAAAACCAGCTGAACTACCGGGCTTCCGGCGCATTACTGGTTCATGAGAACGGGGTCACGTTAGGACAGTCGCTGAATGAAACCACGGTGCTGGTTAAAGCACCCGGTGCCGCCGGTGTTTCTGTCGAAAACTATACCGGGGTGAAAACGGACTGGCGTGGTTACGCTCTTGTGCCTTATGCCTCGGCTTACCGGAACAACCGTATTGCCCTGAATCCGGATTCATTCAGTGACAATACCGAGATTAAAAACAATGTGCAGAATGTCGTGCCGGTCAGTGGTGCCATTGTCCGGGCATCATTTGATACCAGTATCGGTATCCGCGCACTCATCACGCTGACCCGTGACGGCAAGCCTATCCGCTTCGGTAGTATGGTGCAGGAAACCGGCTCGCAGATAAACAGCATCGTCGCTGATGACGGGCGCGTGTATCTGACCGGTCTGCCGCTGAGCGGAAAACTTCTTGTGCAATGGGGAAATACCCCGGCTGACCAATGTACTGCGCCTTATGACTTTACCCGTCAGGAATTAAACGGGCCGTTACTCCGTGCAGCGCTTGAATGTAAATAGAGAGTTAATGATGAAAAAAAATATACTGGGCTCCGTTATTAATGACATTTTTACCTCTCCCTGCGCTGGCGGTGGTATGCAGCAATGCATCCGGCGGAGTCGGTGAAGTTTATTATGACCTGTCAAAAAGCTTTTCTTCAGCAAATAACCAGGTCGGGCAGGTAGTGCAAATGGCCAAAAACTTTACTGAGCGGGTCGACGGTGTATGTCCGGTGCATAAAGGAAACAGTACCACTATGCGAAGCTATGTGGCAAATACCCCCGTGGTGGAAACGGAAGGAAAATATAAATATCTGAAGCTCAATGATTATCTGATTGGTGCAATGAGCATCACTGACAGTTATTCAGGGACATTTTATCCGCCGCAGGAATATGTTCAGATGGGAATGCACCCTAACGTGGTATTAGGAAAACCGTTCGGGATTCAGGACAGCAACTTTGTTTTCCGTCTGAAAGTCACCCGCCGTTTTGTTGACCAGGTTGTCATTCCGAAGAAAACACTCTTTACCGTGTATGTCACCACAAATTATGGCGAGGCATTAAGTACGCCTGTTTATACCATCAGTTACAGCGGTAATATTAATGTTCCGCAAAACTGTAAAATTGGCGTGAACGATATTGTTGTTATAGATTTTGGTAAAATTGGCTCTCAGCTTTTCAGTCAGGCCGGCGCCGGTAATAAGCCTGATGGTGTAAATAAGAAAACAGAAAATATCGCGATTCAGTGTACGAATGTCGAAGCAAAAGCCTATCTGACATTACGTATTGAAGCTGAAAAAGTTCAGGGGAAAATGATTGTCTCGGATAATCCGGATGTCGGATTTATGGTCGGTGACAGCAGCGGCAACGCATTAACACCAAATAATATCAGTAGCCTTATCCCTTTCCAGCTTGACGGCACTGGCGCCTCCCGTACAACTATTACTGCCTGGCCCGTTAGTGTTACGGGAAATAAACCGAAAGAAGGCAGATTTCAATCCCGTGGTTATTTACGCGTTGACTATCAATAGGCCGGAAGATGAAAAAAATATTAAATCCGGTGTTACTGATAATCGCATCCGGATTACTTAGCCCACATTTTGCAACCGCTTATGAACTCGGCAGAGTGAACCTTCAGTTATCCGGTGAAATTGTGGCTTATACCTGCGGTGTGGAAGTTTCTCAGGCAAATAAAAAAGTCGATTTGGGTCGCTGGCCACTGAAAAACCTGAAAGCAACAGGCGACAGAACGCAATCGATGCCATTTGGTTTTCAGCTGCAAAATTGCCCGCCCTCCTCTTCCGTTACTATGGTCTTCAGCGGAAAGAAAGATAAGGAGGATAATACATTGCTGGCACTCACAGAGGGAGCCGCTGCTGCAAAATCAGTGGCAGTTGAAATACTGGACAATCAGAGAAAACGTCTGCCGCTTGATACCAAAAGCCCGAAAATTGCTATGGATATTAACGGAAACGGACAGGCTCAGTTCTATGCAAACTATATTGCCACTGGCAGTCAACCGACACCCGGTATCGCAGATGCTGATGCTACCTTTATGATTACTTACGAGTAATCACTCGTTCCGGCTTTTCCCGTCAGCGCTGTTTGCTCAACAACTGACGGGGATTTTGTGCTGTTTTTTTTTAAAGATGCATTTAAAATGCTTTTTTATATCCGCTAAATTTCATAAGATAGTTCCCTAAACATGCGTTCATGTTCAGGAGAAAACAGATGGACCGCATTATTATTCCCACGCATTATATTCATATCCGCAGCACACCTCTCTGGACCAAAGAGACAGCCCCGAAATCTATCTGGCAGAGGCACCTGGACAAAGGGACACGCCAGGGCGTTTATCCTAAGCTCTCTGTCATGCAGGGAACAATCATTTATTATGCCTATGCTGATGAAATAAGCCCGGAACCGACAGACACGCTGATTATTGAGGCCGGTCAGTTCGGTGTCTTTCCTCCCGAAACCTGGCACCGGATAGAAGCGATGACAGATAATACGGTATTTAATGTCGATTTTTATGTCGCCCCGGAAATTCTGACTGAGGAGTAACACAATGATGAATGAAGAAAATAAAGGTTATCTGTTAGCGCTCATCAATGATGTTAATAAGGTTAAGGCAGAGAAAGTCTTTCTTAATCCTAAAAAAACTGTACATTCCTGAGATAGCTAATGAAGAAATGTCATTGCTGATTAAAGAATTAGGTAATAAAGAGAGTATCAATGACAGTACATTTACTGTCACCATCACAAATCAGAACAATGGTGTTTCTGTTGATAAAGAGATTGATTCCGTTGATGCTTTATCCGATCCGGAAATAACCTCACAGGTCATTAAAGATCTGATAAACATCATACGCGGTTATGATATGGATGAAGAAATCAATATCTGCGGCTGGTAAACAGCAGACAGGTACAGTGAGGTGGCCGCTATATCTGCCGCCACCTTCGTTATTTATACCTGCCTTAAAACAGGATGATATGCAAAACAGTGCGCAGCAAAATGCCGACAAGCACGGCCGGAATCACATATCTGAATAAACGGACAAACCGGGAACTGATTCCCAGAAAAATACCAATCCCCGGCAGGTCAAACGTCTGGATTAATAATCCAGCGGATGCATTTATCTGATTTGCCGTTACCATTCCCTGCTGAGCCAAATCCGATATTACACCAAAATATGCCGTTCCTCCGGCCACACATTTCACCAATGCAGGAAGAACAAAAATATCCGGAATATGCAACAACTGAAGTAACGGCATCAATATATGATGGAGCCATTCAATCAGCCCGGCGGACTGCATAAGCCCCACAATGCTTAATGACAAAATAAGCATCGGGATAGCCCCGAGCGCCAGACGAATAGCATCGGCCCCTGCACTGTTTATGACAGACAACAGCCCCTGATTATTTTGTTCAGCATCCGGAAGCGGCTCTGCGCTGGTCGTTTCAATGGCCGACAATTTTCGCCCGGTAATATACCAGGTAAATGCTGCCGCACACAAACCACCGAGTATTGAAACCGAGATTGATGTCATCCAATGAAGGCCGAACGGCATTAAGGGATAAAACACATTCCCCTGTCCCATCGCAAAACACATCGCCAGCGTTGCTGCCATGTGGCGATCAGAAACGCCCCGTTTATCCATAATGGATAATGTTGCGAGCGGAGCTGCAAAACTGACAAAATTTATCTGGATCAGCGCAAATGCGCTCATACCGGTCAATCCGAATGGTTTGAGTAATGGCGCCAGCCAGCGGACTATCACATCCAGAACACCTCTTACCGAGAGGTACTTCATTATGATAAGCATGACGACCATAATCGGTAATAAAGTATAAAGTGCGACATCAACGGATGATTTTCCCGCTGATATGATGATACTAATAACGTCCATTTATCTGTCACTGCATATAAGTCAATTGATTGTCAGGATTATAAACCTGCCAATCTATAAGTAATTTACTTTTTTCAGGCAACTAAAATAAAGAAAATAAATCTGACATATCCGTTATATTCAGATGATAAGTTCGATAAAATGAATGAAAATGAAATTATAACGCGCAATAAGGTTTTGGTGGGAAGTGTCAAAAAATATCCGGCAATAAAACGCATTGCCGGATATTTCTCCGCAGGAGATTCAGTATCCTGAATAACTAATGATTATTACCAGTGATAGGAGTAACTCAGACCAACCTGCACACCGTCATTACGATAATCCGTAGTGTGGTAACCCACATTTGCGCGCAGTGTGGAATCCGGTGTAATAGCATAATTCAGACCGGCATGAACATAGGGTTTTACACTCTGACTTTCCCCGCGATCATAAATATAATCCGAATCGTTCACATAGCGGATAAGCCCGGTGAAAGCATCCCGTTTATGATTAATCCGGATATCAGCACCAATACCACCATCGAGTTCGATACTTTCATTAACGCGATGATTTATATTAACGCCAAGCTGTAAATCAAGATTTTTATTTCCTGTCCGACCATAGGCCGCGGGGAAATTGATATTATCCGATTCAGTATAACCCGCACGGCTGACATCATGATATTTCAGTGCCGCCAGCGGTGTTATTTTAGTCTGCTCACTGAGCGATATACCATAACCCGTCTGCAAGCTGACATAGTAGCCTTTAATATCTGAGTTACCTTTACCTTCCTCGGAATTTTTTTGAGCTTTACGGGTAATCTCCAGCCCCTGTTGTAAGAATGCAGCAGAAAGCTCAGAACTGAATCCGGTATTATCCATATTCTCCTGATAACGCAACCAGGCACCTACAGCAGGATGATTACTTCCCCGGGTATCATAGCCTTCTGCCAAATTAGTATTATTGGTAAAATTTAAAGAGGCACCTGCTGTCCAGTTTTCTGCACGTAAACGGAATGAACCAAATAAACCGGTCGCAACACGATTATTTTTCTGCACACTATCGTATTGCGTAAACAGACCAACACAATAACTGTCACTGCCCATCTGACAGCGGCTGTCGGCCAGGTTATATAGTGCCGTCTGATAAAGATCCAGAATCTGATCACTGTTATTTGCCATCTTACGGAGAGACTGACGTGTTTTATTCACGTCAACAGGATTTGAGATCTCCGGTCCGATCGGTTTCAGTGGCTCTACAGGCGTCGGTGGTATTACCGGTTTCGATGGATCAAGTGGCGTCAGCGGTATTACCGGCTTCGATGGTTCAAGCGGCGTCAGTGGTATTACCGGCTTCGATGGCTCAAGCGGCGTCAGTGGTATTACCGGCTCAGGAGTATAATTCAGCTTCCACAAAACAGCGGTTGTTTCATTATTATCACCCTGGACATAACCCGCTACTACTTTACCGTCATCAGAAATAGTTTCTGCGCTGGACTCACCCGCCAGATTATTTTCTAACGGTTTTAATTCATACATCTTCTTTTCATCTGATACATACACAAATGCGCGTGAATAATCATCTTCATTTGATGACGACCCAACAATAAACTGACCATCGCGGGAGACAGAAGATGCCATTGAAAAGCCGCTGTTATCTTTTCTTAATGTCCCCAGATCTCGCATTCCTTCAATATCAGTATGACGGAAAGCATGCATATCACCATTTTCATTTGCACCAGACCAACCGACCGTTACAAGGCCATTTGAAGAAATGGCATTTGCACTGGACTCACCGTCATTATCGTTTATTAAAGAACCTAAACTAACGACACCGGTAAAATCAGTATATTTAAATGCCTGCAAATTATTTTGTTGAGTTGTTGCTCTGCCAACAATAACACTACCATCTGAATTAACACCGTTAGCACTGGAAAATTCAGTGCTACCTGAATCTAACAGTAAAAAACCTTTCTCTTCGGAAAAACGAAATGCACGGTTGTCAGCAATACCAACCATCGTTTTACCATCACCTGAAATCGCACTCGACGATGTTTCACTGAATGAAGGGTAATCTGACAGATATAAATATCCGGTGTTTGTATTATAAATATAAGCCTGTGATACTCCGCTACTATTCATATCACGGATAGAGCCAGTAATGACATTTCCGTCAGCAGAGATCCCTGTAATATACGTATTTTTACCTTCTGCCTGTATTTTTGATAAATCAACAGATTGGCCATTTTTTATCAGGAAAGGGCGGTAACTGTCAGACGCGATTTCATACGTACCGCCGACAACACTACCGTCAGCTGAAATTGCGGTTGCCTGCCCGATCGTTTCAAGAGCAGACAGTTCATAATCCATTGCTGCAAAAGAGAATGAGGTTCCTGAAAAAAAATATTAATGCTAATAACGATTTTTTTAAATACTTTCTGTTTATTCGTGGACATAAAAACTCAAATAGTGTTTAGCGATTTTAATAAAATTATCCGCATTGATTTAATATAAAAAAAACCAATAAGACAATTAGTTACTTTCTGTGCACTTATTACATTAATGACAATAGAAAAGCTATCATTTAAGCCTATATTAATAGGGCGATTATAGTTTGTGAAATATTGACTCTTGATATTTAATAAATTAAAAAAAATAAAATTTTGTCGATCAGGATTTTAATATACCTTCCTGATCACAAAGAGATATAATGTCTTTTAAAAACCAATTAATATTAGTTCGGAATATAATTGATATATTTACTAAAGTAACAATATCAATACGACTGATTCCACGCTCATAACAAGAGTACTGCTGCTGGCTGACGCCGAGAAGTGCAGCAACCTCCCGCCCTGATAAATGTTTTTCCTTTCGTTTATCAAATATACGCTTTCTTATTATCACACTTATATTATCTTTTATTTCATCGATACTGGTCATGCTAAATAACCCCGGAGAGGTATATATTTAATATTACAACAGAAGAGATCACTGTTTTATAAAAATATAATGATAGTTTAATCCACAATGAGTAGATAACATTCACTTCAGATAAATATCAATAATATCTGTCATAGATGCCCTGATGATTAGATTACTGCCTCCGTGATATCTGTATTTATCCGATATCACGGCTTACCGGCATAATTCACCAGACAGTCAAAACCATACTATCGGCACCAAGTTTTGGTTTAAACCAGAGTCGCTAATTTATTGGATTTTTCTTACTAAGACAAACAAAAAAATGTTCATAAGATGTGATTTTTGTTAAAAATAAAATTAAAAACTAACAATGATTTAAAATACGCACATAGTAGGTATTTAATTCTACAAACCATCAGTTATCGGAATAAAAAAACTGACATTACCAGTATGTACGCAATGTAAGACTAATAATATCAGAGTTGGCAGATCAATATACGAATGCATAATCGATTGAATTTAAACTTATTTTATTGGTATAAGAGGAAAAAATAAGCAGCAGAAGAACAGTACCGGGTCAAAAATGACATATCAGATAAGCACCCCGCCACCTGTTAGCTTAAGTTAACTATATCGTATTAAATCTGGCCGTTTTGATGTCGCTGTCATTTTCCGGTTGCATTGTGAAATACTGAAAGGATCCTGCCAGAGCTTACCCGGGTTATCAGTAATTACCAAACACACCAACTATCCGGAAATTCCGGATAGTTGAACCCGCTATGTTCTAAATTTGTTTTAACAATTTAATGTCCAGTACATCAAGTTTTCCATCAATTTTATTAAGTAATTCTTTAAAATGCAGAGTCTCATTATGCTCATCTAAAGCATCCTGTGACTTCCATATTTCAAAAAACACATAGGTTCCATCGTGTTTTATATCCTGGTGTAACTCATATTTAATGTTTCCGGCTTCCAGGCGGCTCGGTATTACAACTGCCTTGAGTGCATCACAGACAGCATCTTTGTATTCTTCTTTTGCTACCATTGTTGCAATAATACGGATCTCATTCATGTCCTGCTCCATCAGCTCTTAAAGAGACAAAATACACTATACGAACAGCGTTATAACAATATATAACTTAATAAATTTCAGCTATTAACGCTATCTCAACACAAACGCCGAATGGCAACTGAGCTACCGTATACGCATTACGACTATGTTTTCCGGCTTCTCCGAATACATCATGCATTAATTGTGAACAGGCGTTGGCAACCACATGTGGCTCTGTAAAATTCAGAGTTCCGTTAACCATGCAATTTATATTAACTATTTTTTTTACTTTTCCGAGGTCACTTAATGCTCCCTGCAATGTTCCGATTAAATCGATTGCAACTAAGCGGGCTACCTTTGCTCCCTGTTCAGTCGTCATATCATCGCCGAGCTTACCAATAACTAAGTGACCATCTATTTTTGGTATATGGCCGGATAATGTAATTAATTTATCAGAAATAACATAGGGTTCAAACTTTGCATCAGGTACAGTTACAGATGGTAATTCAATACCCAATGATTTCAGGCGATCATATGCGTTCACGGATTACTCCTCTCATAATTAAAAATTAAACTATCCCGGCCTGCCTTCTTATTGGCTCATTTAATGGCGGGTGGCTCGTGCTATTTTTGAGTTAACCTGTAACTACCATCAATCAATGATTTAAGTTCAGATTCACTAAAATTATTATCCAATTTTATGGTAATCCAGTGCTCTTTATTCATATGATACGCAGGGAAAATGCCCTCTTTCAAGCGAAGTGAACCGACCAGCTCAGGCTCAACCTTAACATCTACGATATCAATGATAGTCCCCGAGTCACCCTCATGTAATTTATCCGCAGATACATCCATAATGAGCGCAAACCACTTAGAACTGCCCTGATGTCTGAATACAACATAATTTGGGTATTTATCCCATGGATACTCAGGAGATACCCCATAATTATTTTGGATATAATTTATCAGATCATTCCTTTTCATGTTGCCACCTTAAATGAATTATCGACTATTACAGTTAACGCCATTTATCGCAGTCAATCAAGCTGACTAATCGGTTCCTGCTGATCAACGCGCTTGATGCGCGCAGATCAGCTTTTCATGAATAGGTAGTCGCAAAAGAAAAAAGGTCACACATGGCGACCTCTGGAATATTAATATGAAAACGAAACACTTAACTTAAGCAAAATCACACACTATAGTTGTAATTGACAACACCTGGTACGTTATAATTGATATTTACAATATTTATTGCCAGTTATATTAATGTCATGACTGGCTTTTTTTTCGTGCTCAACACCTGAACTCTCCGGAAATTCCGGAGAGTTGAACCTGTAAGCTATCGTTACAAGTTAAAATTAGCTTCTTTAATACACTTTAATAAAAAAAATATCATATAGATACATTTGTTATAGTCCAGGAACTAGTTCCATAAATATAATTAATGCATATTTTCACTCTCAATAGGTGCGCTAAATTAAGTACCTGTGCTACATCCCTGGTGGCGGCTGAAAATGACCAATCATTACTACTATTGATATTCGTCCCAGTTTCATCAATAATATTAAACCTGTACATATTGCCATCAACTTTAGTATTTTTAACATATGCATCACAGCTATTATCACTCTTTGCAAAAGATGCAATCGGAGAGAAAAGAGACAATGCCAAAGCCATCGCCATAATTTTTTTCATATAAAACTCCTAAATAAAATAAAATAAAAATCATCAATCAAGAGTATACATCGAAGAGATGTAAATCGGATTACTGCCTTTTTGACCAATATTGACGCGTACTTTTTTTATTTTGTGTATATGATGTGAAAACAAACAGCAATGCATTTGGCGTTGTTGTGCATGCAGTGTAATTCTTATCGGTTGCCAATCCCTTACCCGTGACACATACTTCTCCAGTAAAACTATAAGAAAAATGTTTAATTGTGCCATCCTCTAGTCCGGATGCCCAAGAGCCTCCACGACTAATATCAGGCGAAACTTCATCCGCGAATGCATAATTTACTGTAAATATAGTAATGAAAAATACAAATAAAGTTTTAATCATAACAATGCTCCATTAATCAATAGTTCTTTAAGACTATAAGTAATTTACTATTTAATTCTTTAATGACACTTTCTGTAAATACAGAGTAGGAAACGCTTTTACACTCCGGCCCTTTTCTTAGTAAATTATCACAACCATCAAAACCAAAATATATTCCGACCGGATTGTCGTCATACCTTCCGAAAAAATTAACGGGCAGATTATCTACAGATTGAGTTGGCACTAAATAATCGGAGTTAACAGATGGAACTGTATGAACAAAGTGCTCATTTTCATGCACTGTGGTATTATGCATTTCAATCTGACCGTTAACCCACCGAATCTCTCTTGCTCTTATTATTTGACTGCTGTTTATAGCTGCTCTACTGACATATTCAAACTGCCAGCTATATCTGCTGTAAATATTTAAACTTTGTGTAGCAATAGCTGACGTAAAATTATGAGTAACTGCTGCGTTTAGTAATGAACTATTTACATCATAAAAATTATTATTTGGAACTATCTCATACAGCCACGCTACATCATCATCTGAAGGCATTACATCTGCGGCAATTTGTGCAGCAGATCGTGGATTAGATGTAGTACCTATTAACCCATCAGTTCTATTTCTTAATGTATCCCCAATGATATGCGGCAATAGCTCTGTATTGTTTCCCCACGGCGTGAACCCGCTGTTAAAAACTACATCCGGATGTCTATAGTCCACCCGGTAAACCACTTCAGGTGTAAATGCAAAAGATAGCGGTGTAATTATTGCAGCGAAGAAAAAAAAACAAATAACTAATAAGTTTATTCATAAAACTCCTTATTTTATTCCGGCATTTTTCCGCCTACTATTTTATTAACACATAATACTCATACATCTGATTTAGATTAATACTATCGTTATATGACACGATGTGGAATACTTGATTTTCTTGAGATGTATTTCTGTATATAACGCTAGTTATATACAGCAGGCAAACATAAAATTCGTAGAGCCTGTAATTTAAATTGTGTAATTGCCTGTTTTTGATATGTTCACTCCAACAATGGAGACAGGCAAATTATGGACGAAAAGAAACTCAAAAACCTCACAGTCGGTAATCCCCCCGAAAAACCAGAGTGTTCATAAGTGGAATTTTCTCGTAACATGAATCGGGGAGATTTATATGAAAAAATCACGTTTTACCGACAGTCAGATCATCGCTATTCTGAAACAGGCTGAAGCCGGAACACCGGTTCCCGAGCTTTGTCGTGAGCACAGTATGAGCAGCGCGAGCTTTTATAAATGGCGTTCACGTTTCGGCGGAATGGATGCTTCCATGGTCGCCCGTCTCAAAGAACTTGAGGATGAAAACCGGCGACTGAAAAAAATGTATCCCGAAGAACAACTTAAATCCGAAATCATTCAGGAAGCCATGCAAAAAAAGTGGTAACCACGCCACAGCGTCGTCTGTTGGCTCAGAATGCCGTGGCGAGCAGCGGTATTAGTATCCGTCTAGCCTGTGAAATATTCTGTATCAGCAACAGCGGTTACCGTTATCAGTCAAAACTTAGCGATGAAAATCAGCTCATTGCCGATTTACTGACAGAACAAACGACAAAAAATAACCAGTCGGAATTTGGATTATGTTTTTTATTTCTGCGGAATGTAAAAGGCTTCCGCTGGAATCATAAACGTGTTTACCGTATTTATTGTGAACTGAAACTGAATTTACGGATTAAGCCAAAAGCCCGGATTATCCTATTACCACCGGCTCCGCGGACAGTGCCGGAAATGATTAATCAGACCTGGTCAATGGATTTTATGCATGACCAGTTGAGTGATGACAGAACATTCCGGACATTCAATGTGATTGATGATTTTAACCGTGAAGCACTGGCCATTGATGTGGATTTTTCATTACCGGCCGCGCGGGTTATCCGTTCGCTGGAACAGATTATTGAATGGCGTGGAAAACCGGATTGTATTCGTTGTGATAACGGCCCGAAATATCTGAGCCATCAGTTGCAGGAATGGGCAATAAACAGAAAGATAACACTGTTGTATATTCAGCCCGGAAAACCACAGCAGAATGCATATATTGAACGCTTTAACAGGACAATGCGCTATGACTGGCTGAACCAGACTATTTTTAGCCACATTAGGGAAGTACAGGAAGTCGCAACAAATTGGTTATGGCATTATAATCATGAGCGACCTCACATGGGTCTGGGCGGTATTACGCCGATGCAAAGACGAGCTCAGTTAACCATATTCTACTGAAAACCTCTGTTTAAAATGGGGGAATTACCAGGTGATAAATGTCCGAAGTGCGGAGAAATGACCTACTCACTCGACAGAACGGAACCCGACCCAATGTTTGGCGACATGGGGGTCAATAGGGACGACTGCAAATGTTCTTCATGTGAGTATGAGACATTTAAACAGCAGTAAATAAAATACGCTGGGTCAGGTGGCTCAACAGCCAACCCGGCGTATATGGAAAAAAGCCGCACACAGCTCTTGTGTTAAGTGATCACGAGGTGATTAATACTGTGGCGGCTTATATATTACTGCATAAAAATAGTATGTTAATACTAATTATTAGACTCAATAAATTGAACCTATAATCAAACATTCATTATTTATGAATATATACACTCTGAATATTATTAGTATTTTGATACTGGCAAATATCTATATACATTGATGAATGGTATGCACTTGTTACCAGATCTAAAACTCCCTCAGAATTTTTATGCATATTAAATGTACGTCCATCCGCAAGTGTGACCTTATGTGGATATTCATCTTTATTATTAAAATGCGATACCGCCATTATTGATTTGATATATTGCTTTTCAAGTATATTTGTTTTATCAATGTTACATAATGATTTTTTTTAACTTCATTCCATCGTGAGATTTTATAAAAACATCATAATCATGTTCCTGACTGTTGCTACTGCTCCATGTTTTAATAGCCTTAATCTGAATGCCACCAAACGAAGCCGTTCCCTCTATTACTGATTTCACAAGAACAACACAACGTGACGCAGAAGTATAGTCTTCTCTGTCACTCAAACAGGCCCGTATTGTTGGTTCTTTAGGATAGTAATGGTCAACATTAGTGTGAATACTAAAATATAACTCTTCGCCACCATTACTCAGAAATGTATAATTAACTTTTGCCTCCGGGCCTGTGAGCGCGACACCTTTTGTATAATATCGATCTTTGTTTGCCTGAGCTATTTCATTACTTGGTTCATCTCCCCAGCGACCATAAATTAACTCTTTTGAATATAGATGTAATTTAGTTTCCATATTATTTATCACATTTACAACCATGGCTTGCGTTGCCTTTCTAGTTTCACCTACGTTACTTTCTGAAGCAAAAGATGACATAGAAAAAAAGTAATGAACATATAATTAATATAGATTTCTTTAATTTGAACATAATGACAACATCCTTATTTGCTTGATAAGAAATTAATAAAGCCATCCCAACACCCCAGAGTCCATGATCTGGAATCATCAATTAATTGGTCTGGCAGTTGATATGTCGGAACCACTCTACGGTCAGAAGCTACGCCCACTGTAGTTAAGTGAACTTGAACATTAGTTATAGGTAGATCCATTTCTGTAGGAACAATAGGACTATCATATACTTCCGCATTTCCGTGAGTGTAATATGGGTTAACTCGAAATGGCTCAGTAACCCGCTGGCCTTGTTCATTAATATGATAAGCCGTAACGCCATAAATTTGTGTTGGATCTATATGTCTCAGTGCAGAGTACTCAACCTCACCACCAAGTAAACTACGATAATAATTAGTTAAGGTTAGATTCTCTCGTTCATAAAGCGTATTAATTAAATCACTTATATAATAAAAGTTACGGCTTGGTCTAATGTGATAAATATAGAAACGTCCACTTGCACTTGTGCGTATTCCGCGATCTAAAAAGCGTTCAGCAGAATTTATGTTAGTTGATGTTGAAATAAAGGCTGTCGTTCTATCTCCACTGGCTGTTGTTACATCAGAAACATGATCTATCATATTAGGATTATTCCCCCATGATCTTAATCCAGATTTAAAAACCTCATCTGGCGATCTACCATCTGCCCGGTAAACCTTATCAATAGCTACTGCGCTCATAGATACTGAAATAAGACCGATTAAAATTAATATTTTTTTTAATCATTTGTATTCAATTCCTATTAAGTGGTCATAATAACCCATATTATTGAAGGTGTTATCTACACAAATATTAACCTTATTTCTGATAAAATGAGCGCTCTTTGCTACATTAAATAAATAATAATCATCTTTACCCACGTGAAAATTCTTATTAATACCATTTAACCCAGTAATAGATATGCCACCTAATACATCTTTATTTGCCACTCCAAAAATATCTGTAATTTCTCTATCAGGAATAAACTCCCTATTTTTTGAGTCACAGAACACTTTTAATGCAGTTGTTGTTTCAGAGGTAGCAGCATTACTAGTACCAGCAAACGAATTAAGTGTCAAAAAAAAAGCATGTTAAAACTAATAACTTTCTCATATTAAAATCCTTTATATAAAAAAATTAAGATTATTATACTCCAACAATAATTAACTCATATTAAGAGTAACAAATGTTTATTATTTTTTTGGCAATATAATTAGAAGAATAAGCAATTTCATGCTTAAAAAAAGAATAACACATGTAAAATTTAAAACGTAAAACGTAAAACGTAAAACGTAAAACGTAAAACGTAAAACGTAAAACGTAAAACGCACAATTATATGAGAATAATATAATTTTTCGCAGTCGAGTTCACACTTTCTAAATAATATTTCACTAAATAAAAAACTTACTTTTTTAAACTTATAAAAATAAAAACTCTGAACGCAGTTCTGACAATCTGGCTGCCCATGTATTTATCAATGGAACTCAGAAAATCAGGTAATTCACTAACCATCAAATGAGCATAATGTTCACGTTTGTGCGGGATAAACGCTCCCGCTAAATCCGGTGCCGGGTTATATTCCGCCCGTCCGGTAATAATGGCGTATTTCCATAATGGAAAGCACTTCTAATAATTCCAGGGGCTTGATATCAGTGATCGGGCGATCACCTATATAAGGAAATACATCTTTTTCAAATGCGTCCATCATGTCGTCACGATATCCGACAGACCAGCGGTCTTTACGCCCGCCAAACCATTCAAGTGCGATATTTTTAAAGGTATTAATGCTGTCAGCTTTGGCTGATTGCCGCTGCTCTTTCTTTTTTTCTCCGGGATCAATCCCATCGAACAACAGGCGTTTTACTTCATCTCTTTTTCTTCTGGCATCGGCAAGTGTTGCCACTGGATAAACACCAATAGAAAACAGTTTTTCTTTGCCACCAAAGCGGTATTTTAGTCGCCAATATTTACTTCCGCTGGTTTTGACAAGCAGGTACAGTCCGCCACCATCAGAGAGCTTATAATCCTTCTCTTTGGCTTTACTGGCATCAATTTGTTTTACCGTGAGCTTCATAAAGGGGAGGGGTAGCTATCAAGAGATGCCAGGAGACATCAGGAGACGCTAATTTTGCTGTAACGCTTGATTTATCTGAGTTTGAGAGACTTCACAGGATGGTGGGAGACGTTGAAATGGCGGAGGAGGAGAGATTCGAACTCTCGGATGGTTACCCATCGGCGGTTTTCAAGACCGCTGCCTTCAGCCGCTCGGCCACCCCTCCGCAATGACGTGCACTATAGACCCCTCCCTGTGTTCTGTAAAGTCCCCCTGCTTCTGAATGTTGAAAATTTAGCCATATCTCAATGTGTTAGCTCTATTTTTCATCATCATTGCCGATTTATCTGTCTGAAGGCTTGGGATACTCCCTGTTTTTTGCTACATTTTCAGTCTCACCACTTATCAGGTTTATCAGGTTCCGATTATGTTTGTGTTTGAAGGGCGTGAAATCGCCACCGATGCTCAGGGCTATTTGCTCAATGTTCAGGATTGGCAGGAAAGTATGGTGCCGCTGCTGGCTGAGCAGGAAGACATTTCTCTGACAGAGCAGCACCGGGAAGTCATCCGGTTTGTGCGGGAGTTTTATCTGGAATTCAACACGTCACCGGCTATCCGTATGCTGGTGAAAGCCATCACACAAAAGTATGGCGAAGATCGGGGGAACAGCCGCTATTTGTATCGTTTGTTCCCGAAAGGTCCTGCTAAGCAGGCAACAAAGCTGGCAGGTTTACCTAAGCCGGTAAGGTGTATCTGACACAGACCGGTTCTTGACATCCTCCATGTCCTAAAGGACATGGATTCCTACTACGTTCAGACCAAAGTCTGAATCATTTCAGTGGGTTCCTGCTTCAACGGATGGTCTGACTGCACCATTCCTCCACAGGCGAGTACGGCATGCCCTGCCGCTAAAATATTACGTGCACCGTTGATATCGGCATTCGCGGTATATCCGCACGCCTGACACTCAAATTTGCTTTGCGACAGGCGGTTTTCTTTCGCTGTATGACTACAACAGGCGCATTTCTGGCTCGTATAGGCGGGGTTTATCGCTAATACCTGACCTCCCCGCCATCCTTGTTTGTACTCAAGTTGACGGCGGAGTTCATACCAACCCTGATCCAGTATTGAGCGATTCAGACCTGATTTTGCCCGCACATTGCGACCGTGTTGATCTGCTGTGCCTTTTGCTGATTTCGACATATTACTAACCTTCAAGTCCTCAATGACAATCATTGCGTGGTTTTTGCTGAGTGTCGTAGTGACTTTGTGAAGGTAGTCCTTGCGAATATTGGCAATATGGGAATGTAGTCGTTGGATTTTTCGTTTCTGCTTTTGCCAGTTGGCACTGAATTTCACTTTTCGGCTTAACTGCCGCTGGAGTATTGTTAATTTTTTCTGGTTGGTTTTAAAACTGTTTACCGGCTCAAACACAGTTCCGTCTGACAGCGTGGCGAGCTTTGTTACACCTGCATCCAATCCAATCATTGACGTTGAGTCGTGCTGTGCCTCTGGCTGTTCGTACTCTGTCTGGATGCTGATGTACCATTTGCCGCATGACTGGCTGACCGTGACATTTTTTACAACGCCCGGGACTTCACGACTGTTGCGATAGCGTATCCAACCTAGTTTTGGCAGGAAAATACAGCTGCTTTTCTGAGCTAGCTTAACGCCCTGCGGATAGCGAAAAGCATCGTTTGTACCTCTTTTTTTGAAACGGGGAAAAAAGGCTCGTTTATGAAAGAAATTTTTGTATGCGCGCTCAAGGTCTTTAAGGGACTGCTGAAGCGGTTGAGACGGGGCTTCTTTGAGCCATTGTGTATCGGTATCGGCTTTCCATTCAATAAGCCACGAGGTCATTTTGGTGTACGGAATATACTTATTGCCTGCCTCATGATTTTCATTTTGCAACGCTAACGCCCGATTGAAAACAAAACGACAAGCCCCGGCAAAGCGTCGCATATCACGCTCCTGCTGACCATTTGGTCTTAACCGGAATTTAAAGGCTTGTAGTCTTTTCATACTCACAATTATACTTTGGTCTATGAAAATAAAAACCGATAGTCGCCGTGGTAGACATTGTGTTTTCCTGATACACGTTCACTTAATATTTGTCGCAAAATACAGGCGAAAGATATTTGATCAGGATGCAATAGAAAGACTCCGAGGCTATTTTGCCAGTGTGTGTGCTGATTTTAATGTTGAACTCGTTGAGATGGATGGAGAACAAGACCATGTTCACTTGCTAATTAATTACCCGCCAAAATTAGCGGTATCTAATCTGGTTAACAGCCTCAAAGGGGTATCCAGTCGGTTGCTTCGCCGAGATCGCCCTGATATTGCGGATCGTTATTACTACAAGGGTGTTTTATGGAGTCCGAGCTATTTTGCTGCCAGTTGCGGTGGAGCGCCTCTTTCAATAATCAAACAATATATCGAACAACAGGAGACACCTGCCTGATCTTTAAAGCCCTTCGGGCTTTACAGCGTATTTTCGGTAACAGACCGGAAAATCGCGTCCGATATTCATTATGTCACTCCTTTTCATGTAATTATCACTATTTTAATCTTTATCGTTATCCGCCGATTGTAATTTACCGCAGTCGCCGATAACCTGAAATAGTCAGATACTACTGATTACAGAAATAGGAAATACCAATCTATAAAGGGATTGAATCTGTTATCAGTAACCCCCATATTAGTAACAGAGCAACGTTTCTTCGGAGGTGATTATGATGATTTCAAGTAAATTCGGTATCGGACAACAAGTTCGCCATAAGCTGCTTGGCTACCTGGGCGTGATTGTTGACATTGACCCTGAATACTCACTGGATCAGCCGGAAGAGGACGATATCGCATCCAATATGAACCTGCGCTCTGCGCCCTGGTATCACGTCGTGATGGAAGATGATGAGGGTGAACCTATCCATAGTTATCTGGCTGAAGCTCAGATTACTTATGAGATGGATAAAGACCACCCCGACAATATCACTATGGACGATCTGGCTGAATCTATCCGCAACCAACTGTTATCGCCCCGGTTGCGGAATTAGGGCTTAATACAAACAAGCCCCCGCCGCTCACATGACGGGGCTTTATTTCTTTCTTATTTTTCTAATCCCAGACGCGGAATTTCAATCTTCGGACATCTGTCCATAACAAAACGCAGCCCGGCATCTTCCGCCAGTGATTTTGCTTCCTCACTGATAACGCCCTGCTGTAACCACAACACCTTTGCGTGAACAGCAATGGCTTCCTGTGCAATACCGGGTGCTGCATCAGCATTGCGGAACACATCCACCATATCAACCGGTTCCGGAATATCCGCAAGTGTGGCGTAAACCATCTGACCTATCAGTGTCTTACCTGCAAGCTTAGGACTGACCGGGATGACCCGGTAGCCCTGACCAAGCAAATATTCCATCACATGAAAAACCGGGCGATCCGGTTTATCACTCGCGCCGACAACCGCAATTGTTTTTACCTGCTGAAGAATATCTGTCAAAACGGTATCATTCATATATGCCCCTTATCATAAGCCCGCAAATTAATCTGAATTTCTGAGTTATAACATAACGGATGGATAATCACCTGTTGGCGGGATGGTTTTTTTTCGCTTATGTTATTGAATAATATTTTATTCGTCTTATTCGCCGCAAAAAGAGAGCGTTATGGAATCCACAACCCGTGTACTGACCAAGCATAAAAAAAATTGCCCTTGTGGCGCATGACCATTACAAAACCAAATTACTGGACTGGGTTAAACGCAATCTGGCAGCATTACAGGAACATCAGCTCTTTGCCACCGGCACCACCGGGCTGCTTATCAGCCGGGAAACAGGGTTGGAGATTACCGGCATGCTGAGCGGGCCGATGGGTGGCGATCAGCAAATTGGCGCAATGATTGCGGAAGCAAAAATTGATGTGCTCATTTTTTTCTGGGATCCGCTCAATGCCGTACCGCATGATCCGGATGTCAAAGCACTGTTGCGCCTGGCGACCGTCTGGAATATCCCGGTCGCCACAAATATGTCCACCGCTGATTTTATTATTCATTCCCCGGATTTTGACAAAGATGTGGATATTGTCATCCCGGATTACGCCCGCTATTTAAGTGAGCGCGCACAATAAGATAATCAGGGCTTTTTCACCCGGCTGACGCCCATGTCAGCCAGCTCGGCTGCAAAACAGGATGGTGATGCGTTATCATACAGCAGCCAGACCTGTTTTTTTGCCCGTGTCAGCGCCACATACATCAGACGGCGCTCTTCAGCGTGCTGAAACTCTTCCACGCGCGGTAATAATCCCTGTTCAATGACGGATTCCCGCGCAGCCGCCGGAAAGCCGTCTTTTTCATCTGTCAGACCAGTGATAATGACATAATCCGCCTGCTGCCCTTTTGAGCCGTGCATTGTCATAAAGCGGATATTCAGCTGCGGCCAGCGGGTTGCCGCTACAGACAAAATGTCCGGTTTAAGATGATGATAACGCGCCAGAATTAAAATAGTTTCTTCTGCGGTGACGTAACCGCTCATTTTATTGAGTAATGCGTCCAAATGGGTATCAGGTAATAACAGAACCGCTTTTTTATCCCCTTTTGTCAGGCTGTTCAAAGGCTTGACCAACTGCTGCGGGTTTCGCTGAATAAACTGATTCGCAACCTCACCGATCCGGCTGTTAAAACGGTATGTGGTATCCAGCGCGCACTGCCCGCCCTCTCCGAATACCGCGCTGAAATCTGTGGTCAGCGTCAGTTCGGCACCACTGAAGCGGTAAATCGCCTGCCAGTCGTCGCCGACAGCAAACAGTGTTGTCAGCGGGTTTTGTGCCCGCAATGCATGAATAATGTTGGCGCGCAGCGGAGAAATATCCTGAAATTCATCCACCAGCACCGCTTTCCACGGTGAAATAAACCGTCCTTTTTCGATAAGGTTTACGGCCTGGTGGATAAGCCCGGAAAAATCAGTCGCACCCTCTTCTTTCAGCGCACTTTTCCATGCTTTTAAAAACGGCGCCATCAGTTTGATTTGCTTTGTAAATTCAGGTGAGATATCCGGTTCTGCGGACTCAATCATTGCTTTCTGGCTGCCGCCGTTCATTCGCATCAGGCTTAGCCAGCGATCGATTCTCGGGACAATGCGGCGGCACAGTGATTCATCCTCCCAATATTCGCCTTCATCAAGCAGCCAGTTCAGACTGGTACTGATAAGCTCACGCCAGCCCTTCGCCTGCGCTTTTTTTCTCACGACACTGTATTTGCCAGACCGATTTAATCAGTTCATGGCGGGCGGCTGTATCACTTTCCAGCGCACTGATAACCGGTGATTTATTCGTTGCTTCGCGGATAATATGCAGTGCCAGAGCATGAAATGTTTTGGTACGGATCTCATCGGTGTGCAGACAGCGCTGAATACGTTCATTCATCTCGTCTGCTGCCTGCCGTCCGAAAGCCAGCATCAGAATTTGTTCCGGTAATGCCTGCTGCCGGCGTAACAGCCAGCCCGCCCTTGCCACCAGCACAGACGTTTTACCACTCCCCGCGCCCGCCAGCACCAGCACAGATGGCTCACCATTTACCACCGCTTCACTTTGTGATTGATTCAGCGGGGAGGATTCAATACCTGCAAAAAAATCAGCATAGGTTTCAAGGCATTGCTGTGTCCAGTCACGATTACGCTGACGACGTTTATTATCCGTGTTATCCAGCCAGCCCAGGCAGAACTGATATGCTGCGGCACAGTTTTCAAACGCTTTCAAACGCACCTGCGGCAACGGAAGCGCAGTGAATGATTTTATGATGTTATCGCACAACTTCCGGCTTTCAGGCTGTGTCAGCCAGCGATCAGCCCGGATGGCGGCGGTGATTTCACTTGCCTGCTTGTCCAGTACCTGCGCACTGACCACACTCATTTCTTCACTCCAGCGGGTCCAGACATCCGTCAGGTAATGATAAAATTGCTGAGTTTCCTGCCATTGTGTGCCGTGCAAACGGACAACCTGTTCATCCGGAAGCTCGAACTCCATCTCCCCCCAAACAATGCCCCGTTTACATTGGATATTGATTAACTCATTGAAAGGAATAACATACCGGTGTTTTTCCCCGCTGACTTCGATACCGGCGTTAAGTAACCGTACGCGATTGTAAGGATGCCGGGCTAATGTCTGCCCCATTTGTGTTGATTTTAATTCCATGAGTTACGCACCGTTACGTTACTGATACAAGATTGAAATCAATATGTGATAAAAGCAGATGTGGTAAAACCTGTGCCTGCGCCATACCATTGCCATATTACAGAAAAGACACGATTAGTTTACTGCCAAATTCCCGTTAAGGGTATTTCTGACTTATTGAGGTTACTGTGCTTGCAGCGTTTCGCGGCTTCAGCCGTTATATTTATAACAGCCATTTTCTTTACTATACCCGCATATTCATTGCGCTGACAGGCACCACACTGGTGCCGTGGCTGCTGCACATGCCGGCGAAAGTCACTATCGCTCTGACGCTCGGGATGGTTGCAGCCGCCCTGACAGACCTGGATGACCGTCTGGTCGGTCGTCTGCGCAACCTGTTTATCACACTTATCTCCTTTTTTGTCGCTTCTGCATCTATCGAGCTGCTGTTTGATCACCACATTCTTTTTATGGCGGGTCTTGCGCTGTCAACCAGCGGATTTATTCTGCTGGGCGCGCTGGGGCAGCGCTACGCGACTATCGCGTTTGGCGCACTGCTGATCGCCATTTACACTATGCTGGGGAAAAATCTGTTTGATGACTGGTATCAGCAGCCGCTGCTGTTGCTGGCCGGGGCGGTCTGGTACAACCTGCTGACACTGACCGGGCACCTGTTGTTTCCGATACGCCCGTTGCAGGACAATCTCTCACGCTATTACCTGCAACTGTCAAATTATCTGGAAGCCAAAGCGAATCTGTTTGATCCGGATATTGAAGAAGATTATCAGCAGACGGTATTTGAACTGGCGATGGCAAACAGTGCTCTCACCACATCAATGAATCAGGCAAAAACCACGCTGTTCTCACGGCTGAAAGGTGACCGCGGGCAGCGCGGTACCCGCCACGCACTGCACTATTATTTTGTCGCCCAGGATATTCATGAGCGGGCCAGTTCATCCCATATTCAGTATCAGAATTTAAGTAATGAACTGCGTTACAGCGACATAATGTTCCGTTTTCAGCGCCTGATGTCAATGCAGGGGCGGGCTTGTGCTGCCGTTGCACAGGCTATCTTACAGCGGAAAAAATATGAGCATAACCCGCGTTTTGAGCGGGTATTTTCCTATCTGGAAAACTCCCTGAATCTTCTGGAGCAACAAAAGCCCGGTAACAGCAGCGTGATGGCACTGCGCCACCTGCTGAGTAACCTGCAGGGCGTGGACTCTCAGCTTAAAGGCCTCAGTGCGGAACAGACTAAATTACCGGCAGAAAAATTGCAGGAAGATGCGAGGCTTTCCAATGAAAATCTCCAGGGGCTGCGCGATATCTGGTCGCGTTTCCGGCAGAACCTGACCCCGCGCTCCGCGCTGTTCCGCCATGCTATCAGGATGTCTGTATTACTGTGCGCCGGTTACGCCATTATCCAGCTGTTTGATTTAAACCGCGGCTACTGGATTATGCTGACCAGCCTTTTTGTCTGTCAGCCGAACTACAGTGCCACCAAGCGCCGCCTGATGCTGCGGATAACCGGGACACTCGCGGGGATCCTGATCGGCCTGCCAATCATGTACTTTGTACCGTCCTATGAGGGACAGCTAATTCTGATGGTAATTTCCGGGCTGATGTTTTTTGTTTTCCGTACCAGCCAGTATGCTCAGGCGACTATCTTTATTACCCTGCTCGTTCTGTTCAGCTTTAATTTGCTGGGCGAAGGGTTTGATATCGCACTTCACCGTATTGTTGATACCATCATCGGCTGTGGTCTTGCCTGGTTTGCGGTCAGTTATATCTGGCCGGACTGGAAATACCGTCAGCTTCCCCTGGTTATTGACCGCACGATGCAGGCAAACGGTCGTTATCTTGAGCAAATTCTGCGCCAGTACTATGACGGTAAAAATGACGGACTGGATTACCGGGTTGCCCGCCGGGATGCGCACATCAGTGACGGTGAATTTGCCTCGGTTGTGGCGAATATCTCATCTGAACCCAGCAGTTACCGGACATCTCATGATGAAGCGTTCCGCCTGCTTTGCCTGAACCACACACTGCTGAGCTATATTTCCGGTCTGGGCGCACACCGTACAAAACTGACTGATGATACTGTTTTGCGTTTGCTGAATGACACTATCCGTTACGCCGAGGCCGCACTGCAACAGGGTCGTCAGGGCGAATTACAGATCCATGCTATCGCAGAGGCGCTGGCGCAGCGTCTTGATAAATGTAAGTGTGAAAACAACAGTGCAGAGCAATTGGTTGCAGAGCAAATCCGCCTGTTACTCAATTTAATCCCTGATATTGTTATGCTTATCCGCCAGATAACAGAAAAAGAGCAGAACAGACAACAGGGTACAAAAAGGCGGAACAGGCAGAAAGCCACAACTGACAGCACAGAGCCCGGCCATAAGTCACCATAGCCCGCCGGACCCCGGGGACATAACAGATAACCCTGTTCCCCGGGGTATCAGCACCTGCCTTAATTTAAGCGGTCATGCCAGTGAATAAGATCCTCACGCAGTGCTTTCGGTAATACCGCACTATGGCAACCTTCAATAGCACCGGCGAGGGCAAATAACAGTTTCAGTTCATTTTTCGGACGCGCTTTTACCTTCAGAAAACTGGCTTTCGCCCCTAATAAATAGAGATCATCCACCTGGCGAATTCCCGCCTGCCAGAGGCGGCGCTCTAATGCCCTGTCCACATTAGGTAAATCTTTAATCCGTGACGGCAGCCGCTGCTGTGAAAGTGCAAATGCACGGACATGGAAATAGGCCTGATAAAAAAGAGACTCGCACTGCTGAGGACGCAGCCACACGGCTTCAGTCACCCGGTAATAATTAATCCGCATCGGCAGTATCCTTTTCGGATACGTGAACCTGTCGTATAACTCCATCTGACAAAAAAGATCCCGGGTCGCCTCTGTGCTTTTCAGCCAGAGCTGACTGTTGGCAATGAGTGCAAAGGTAACCCCGTCAATTGATAACCCCATACATCCGAACTGTGATTTTAACCGGATCCGGCCAAACGGCTGTGTGCTGCGTTGAAGACGATCAAACTGAACATCTGACAATTTCAAATAATCCTTCATATTATCAGTCCCTTGAAAGCAGGTTAAATGTATCGTTATGTCATTCCGTGACTGAGCTCAGCGTCGCCACAAAATAAGGAATGTTTCTGCAATTGCCAACGATAAATTCGTATTTACGCACAGCAATCCTGAAATTTGCGAGTTGCTTGGAAAAAATTTACTTGATCTAAGGGAAATTGAATTGTACTGTACATTCATACAGTATCACTATGTGAGGTCAACTATGCGCCAGCAATCAACCCGGGAATATCTCCCTGCCACGTCTGCATCCGCGTCACCTGCCCTTCCGCGGGCAGCTCACTCACAAACAGGCACAACCGGTATGGTCAGCGAATTGGTTTATCGCAATAATGATATGATCCTGACTCATATCCTGCTCCCGTTGTTACGTCAGTTTGCCGGTGAACCGCGCTGGCTGCTCTGGCTGTCACCCGGAGAAAAACTCAGCCGCCGGTGGCTGGCGCAAAATCAGCTGCCCCGTGATAAAATTATGCAACTTTCCCGTATTCCGGCAATCAACAGTGTTGATGCGATGGAAAAAGCACTCACCAGTGGTAACTTCGGTGTTGTGCTCGGCTGGCTGCCGGTATTAACTGAACAGGAAAATTACCGGTTGCAACAGGCGGCACAGCGGGGAAGCTGCCTGGGCTTTATTATGCGGCCTCAGGAATGGCATCATGACAACGCCCCCGTGGCACGACAACTGAACACAGTACAAATTCACTCATTCTCTTACCATTAAGTAAAATTAAGAATATTCTCAGTCTTTTTTACAAGCCCGTATCATTTACCCGGCTTAGTTAATAAAATTACAATTTTTCAATGTGTTAAGCTAAATATCCAAAGAAATTGACTATTTTGTATGTTTATGAATCAGTAAGCTTTTTTTGCTTTTTTTTTAATCGAATTCTGCCGGATACCCTTGTAACTTTTGAACTTCGCTGTAGACTTTACAGCGTTAAGGTAGTGCTTAAAATTCCCTATTGGGAGCTATTTACTAAATTAAGCACATAATCCCTGACTATTTTTAAAAACCAAAGGCAAAAATAAGGCTATTTAAGCCAGAGCCTATTTGGATGATAACGAGGCGTAAAATGAAAAAGACAGCTATCGCAGTGGCAGTAGCAGTAGCAGCTTTCGCAACTGTTGCGCAAGCAGCTCCGAAAGATAACACCTGGTACACTGGTGCTAAATTAGGTTGGTCCCAGTATCAGAATACCGGTACTGAGTTAGGCAACACCGGTCCTACTCATAAAGACCAGATCGGCGCTGGTGCATATGCTGGTTTCCAGCATAACCAGTACATGGGCTTTGAATTAGGTTACGACTGGTTAGGTCGTATGCCTTATAAAGGCGACGGTAACAACGGCGCGTTCAAAGCACAGGGTATTCAGCTGACTACCAAACTGAGCTATCCTGTACTGGAAGACTTAGACGTTTATACTCGTCTGGGTGCGATGGTATGGCGTGCAGATTCAAGCTATTCATTAGTTGATGCCGGCGGTAAACGTGGCGCACAACAAACTAAGAACGACACCGGTGTTTCACCGTTAGTTGCACTGGGTACTGAATACGCAATTACCCGTGATATCGCCGCTCGTGTGGAATATCAGTGGGTCAGCAACATCGGCGATAAAGAAACTCTGGGCGCACGTCCGGACAACGGCATGCTGAGTGTTGGTATCGCGTACCGCTTCGGTCAGGATGACGTTGCAGCACCAGTTGTGGAACCAGCTCCGGCTCCGGCTCCTGTTGTTGAAAACAAACGTTTCACCCTGCGTTCAGACGTTCTGTTTAACTTCAACAAGTCGACTCTGAAAACTGAAGGTCAGGAAGCTCTGAACCAGCTGTTCAACGAACTGGCGTCAATCGACCCAACTCAGGGCAACGTCCTGGTTATCGGTTACACTGACCGCATCGGTTCACAGAACTACAACCTGCCACTGTCACAGAAACGTGCTCAGAGCGTTGTAGATTACCTGGTTGCTAAAGGTATCCCTACAGGCAGCATCCGTGCAGAAGGCCGCGGTAAAGAAGATCCTATCACAGGCAACAAATGTGATAATATCAAACAGCGCGCTGCTCTGATCGAGTGTCTGGCACCAGACCGTCGTGTTGAAATCGAAATTCAGGGCGTAACTGAACAAGTTGCACAGGCTGCTGCTGCTCAGTAATTTCTGATTCGATTGCATGATGCAATGAATTTATAAACCCCGTCTCCGGATGGGGTTTATTTTTTGTCGCTGCCCAGTAAATTTTGCAGATCTTCCTTCAGTGACGTCATTTTCGTCGCGTATTTTTCTTTCCGCTCCGCATCTTCCAGCAGCTGAATAATAGTGTCTGACAATGTACTGCCGCGTCGCTGTGATAGTGCAGATAAGCGCTGCCAGACCAAAAAACTCCAAATCGACAGATTTTTTTGCGGGTATGCTGTTGCTCAGCATTAAAATGACGCTTACGACGGGCACGGATAGTCTGACTCATCCGGTTTATAAATACCGGCGACATATGCTGTTGTATCCAGCCAATAACTTTAACGGGGTGAGATTCCAGTTTCAGCAGCAGTGCAACCGCCTCGTCTGCCTGACTTTTTTCCACATGCCGGGTAATAGCTTCACCTTCGCGGTGTTTTTTGACCAGATACGCCCACTTCCAGCCGCACTCAAGGTTCTCTAGTTGTTGATATTTCATTATTTTTCTCAGTGACAGGGTAACACTTTCATAAGCATAGCAATATTTGTCTTAAAAAACCGCTCCTAAATCAGATTCTCTCTTATCCTGCCGGTTAAAAATAAACGTCACGAGGATAGCTATCAGACATAGTTACGCGCTACAATGCCCCATTATTTCCGTTACTATTCAAAGGCGGTGCTGAGAACCGCACACAGCGGGAAGCACCTTACCCTTACGTACCCCACATACGCCTGACATCATCAAAAGTAGACAATACCGAGTGAATATTAAACAATTAACCTGGCAATCATTACTGCCTGATGAAAACAGTTACCACGAGCTCCTGCAAACCGCCTCTTCGCTTCCGGCTTTGAGTACCGATGCGGTACAGGCCCGTTTGCAGGAAAGCCTGTCACTTTTCAGTCATCCGGCAGCCAAGCGCCGTTTTATACTGGTCAAAAGTGATGAAAGTGAATGTTATCTGAATACGATAGCGCAATTGCTGCCGCCTGATGCCCGGGCTCAGCAAAAACGCACCGCCGGCGGTGAATACCATTTTGATAATCACCGGTTTATTTTTACACCTGCGGATAACGGTCATTTCAGTGCAACGCTCCCTTTTGCTACCTGCGACTGGGTAGAGCCGGAACAACTGTTTGGTCAGATATTTACACATCATCAGCATGTTCAGCTGCAACCCGGCCTGCTCCATCAGGTTAACGGCGGCTATCTGATTATCTCGATGCGCAGCCTGCTCGCGCAGCCGTTAATGTGGCTGCGCCTGAAACAAATGGTCTGTGCTCAACGTTTTGAGTGGCTGGCACACACAGAACAACATCCGCTACCGTTCCCTGTTGATGGCATGCCTCTGGATCTGCGTGTCATTTTAGTCGGTGACCGTATGAGCCTTGATGAATTTATGCTGACAGAGCCGGAACTCAGCGAAGAAGCCCTGTACGGGGAATATGAGTTTGATAGTCAGATTGAAGAAATTGAGCAGCTTTCTGTATGGTGTCAGTTTATTAATGGTCTGCTGAAAGAAAACCAGCTGCCATCACTCAGCCCTGATGGCTGGTATGAACTGATCCGCCAGGGAATGCGCCATCAGGACGATAAGAAAAGACTGCCGCTTGATTTATTATGGCTGACATCATTGCTGCGTGATGCGGCAACACTGCTGCCATCTGAAACAATTACAGCAGAAGCACTGCGCAAGATTCAGGAAAACCGTCTCTGGCGTCATGGCTACCTGGCTGACAGAGGTCTGGACGAAATGCTTCAGGGTCAGGTTTATATCCAGACTCAGGGCAGTACAGTCGGCCAGATTAACGGGCTCTCTGTCCTTCAGTATCCCGGTCACCCGCAAGCGGTGGGCGAACCCTCACGCATCACCTGTGTTGCACACATCGGTGACGGTGAGTTTGTGGATGTTGAACGCAAATCGGAGCTTGGCGGAAATATTCATGCAAAAGGCATGATGATCATGCAGGCTTATCTGGTTGCCGAACTGAAACTGGATCAGCCGTTCCCGTTCTCGACTTCTGTGGTGTTTGAGCAGTCCTACGGCGAAGTGGATGGCGACAGCGCTTCTCTCGCCGAGCTTTGCGCACTGATAAGTGCACTCTCCTGGCAGCCGGTTGACCAGCAGATTGCCGTAACAGGCTCAGTCGATCAGTTTGGTTTCGTCCAGGCTATTGGCGGCGTGAATGAAAAAATAGAAGGTTTTTTCCGTTTGTGCCAGAGCAGAGGACTCACCGGAGAACAGGGCGTCATTATTCCTGCCTCCAATGAGCGCCATCTTGTACTGTCGGATGATGTTATCGATGCAGTACGCGCGGGTGAGTTCCATATCCGGACGGTCTCACATGTGTCACAGGCAGCATCACACCTGATGAAAATGCCGTATTATGAAGAAGAAAACAATCCTTCCGGAGAACACCTGTTAGCTATAATTCAGGATCGGATTTTCCTGGCAAACAATCAGGATAAACCAAGAGCGCCGTGGTTCTCCCGTTGGTGGAAGTAGCTCACATTTTATCTGATCGGACTTGTTCAGCGTACAAGTGTACGCTATTGTGTAGCCTATCTGAAAAACAAGGCAAAGATTGAGTTATGGTCGCAAAACAAGATTCATACACAAAGCAGGAACTTGAAGCCTCAGGACGGGGTGAACTCTTTGGTGAAAACGGGCCGCCATTGCCATCCGGCAACATGCTGATGATGGATCGCGTCATTAAAATGAGCGAAACCGGCGGTCATTTTGATAAAGGCTATATTGAAGCCGAGCTGGATATCAACCCTGAACTGTGGTTTTTCGGTTGTCATTTCACCAACGATCCAGTTATGCCGGGCTGCTTAGGTCTGGATGCAATGTGGCAGTTAGTCGGATTCTATCTCGGCTGGCTGGGCGGCGAAGGTAAAGGCCGTGCGCTGGGTGTGGGTGAAGTTAAATTCAGCGGGCAGATATTACCGACCTCGAAAAAAGTCACTTACCGTATTCACCTCAAGCGTGTTATCAACCGTAAGTTGATTATGGGTATCGGTGATGGTGAAGTCTTTGTTGATGACAAACTGATTTATACCGCCACTGATCTTAAAGTAGGTCTGTTTAAAGATACCAGCGCGTTTTAATCCGCCGGTTTCAGCAGCCTTACCAGCAAAAAAACCTCCGCTTGCGGAGGTTTTTTATTTTTCAAATCCGGTTACGCAATGACCGCTCTGTTATCGATGGCCTCGCGCCAGCCTCCCAGCCAGTGAGAACGTTCGTCAATCTTTAGATACGGGCAATGCTCTTTAGAGCGACCTAAAATACCCGCCTGATAACCTTTGGTTAATGCTCTCGCTAAACGATCACGCTTTTGTCTTTTCATGCCGTTACTTCCCTCATGTTATTCAGTATCAGAACAGGTTGATTTTCACTCAACCCATAACAGGAATACGCTGTCGGGCAACGGATTGCAAGTAAAGAAGATTCAGGGCGTGTCAGGCGCTCTTTGCAAAAAAATACACAGTAAAAACAGGGGGATTGTTTTATCAGCGTAATCAGCTGATTAGTTTTCACGCAGCCGTAAACGCAGACAAAGAGTAAAACAGGGCAGGAACTAAATTATTTTTGCAATCAGACTGTTAATCAGAGGAATGAGAGCCGCTTCACAAATTTGCTCTTTTGATAATAAACTGCCCTCTGTTTGTACACCACAGAGGGCAGTTTGCGGATTACTTACGTATCTCGGCTGCGACCGATTTCGCCACCTGCGCCCATCCCTCACCGAGGGTACGGACCAGTTCAGGATACCCGTTCTCACTTTGTGTCAGAACAAGGTTAAACGGATGACGGATAACACTTTCGCCATGAGTATAAATCCAGCTGCCCGCCACAATCACTTTACCGTCATAGCGTCCGTGGAAACCGGTCACACTGATAGTCAGTGTATCCGGCTTCATTTCCAGCGGCTGCACAGAAACCAGTCTGTCCGGCAATGCCTGACTGAGTTCTGTGGTCATGGCATCCAGTAACTGCTGCTCCAGCGGTCCTGCCCATAAATTTGTGCTGCCGATGCTGTATTCCACATCACTGGTCTGATAAACGATGCCGGAATTGCCCAGCACATCACTCAGTGTGATGCGCTGGATCCACAGTTGTGGAGCACGGTTATCACCGGTACTGCTCCGGTAACCGGTCTGATCCGCATCTGTTTGAGATGAGGTAACAGAGGGCAACTGATAATACTGTTTTTCAGGGATGCTGCTGCATCCCGCCAGTACAAAAACACCCAGAAATGCCAGAGCTTTCGCCAGGTTTTTCATCTTAATTCTTCCCCTTCTTAGGTTGAGGATCAGATTGCGGCTTCGCTTCAAAAACCAGCGCATTGCTCTTATTGTTCAGTGTCCGCAAGACCGGTTGCAGTTCACGCAGAACCTGATCCAGGCGCTGCATATCATCAACCAGCTTATTGTAAGCCGGTGATCCCGGTTGAACACCCTGCATACTGCGGTTCAGCTCGCGTAATGTCGATTGCAGATCTTTAGGCAATGCCTTGAACTCTTTGCTGCCCAGTAATCCATTCAGCTCAGACAAGGTTTTCTGTGCTTCGGCAATCGTTTTTTCACTGGCACGCAGCGTATCTGTTGCCTGTTTCATCATCGGCTCAATCGGCATACCGTTGATTTTATCCAGTGCAGCAAGCACTTTCTGTTGCAGCTGAACCAACCCGCCACTGGTGGTCGGCAGAACTTCATAATCAGAAATACTCAGCGGCGCTTTCCAGGCATCCTGTTCCGGATAGAAATCGAGATCAACATACAGTGCGCCGGTCAGCAGGTTGCCGGATTTCAGTGAAGCCCGCAGCCCTTGCTGAAGTGCGGTTTGCAGCTCTTTTTCCAGTTTGAACCCTTTACCGACATCTTTCTCAAAACGTTCCGGTTCGATATGGATAAGCACCGGGATACGGAAGTCCTGATCAAACGTCTGAGCCAGTCCTTTCGCATAGAAAGGCACCTGTGCCACGGTTCCTAAACGGATACCACGGAACTCCACCGGTGCGCCCGGTGATAAACCACGGACAGAGTCAGAGAAGAACAGCAGATAACTTTTATACTGGGTATACAGTGAGTTCTGTGTACTTTTCTGGTTATCAAACAGTTTAAACAGTGTTTTCGGGTTTACTTCGTCGCCCGGCTGCCAGCCATCCGGCACATCAAAACTGACGCCACCGCTGAACAGCGTTGATAAAGAGCCCATCTGTACACTTACGCCCTGTGAGGACATATCAAAGGAGATGCCGCTGTCTTTCCAGAAACGGACATTTGTGGTGATCAGTTTGTCGTAAGGCGCACTGATAAACAGTTCATACTGCATATCGCGCTCTTCGAGATTAAATTCAGCTGTTTCCACAGAGCCGACGCGGAACCCACGGAACAATACCGCATCACCGGGATTGAGCTGACCCGCCTGCTGGCTGGTTAATATCACGCGGATCCCTTTTGCATCAGGTGCTGCGAGCGGTGGAGAATCGAGCAGTTCAAATTCCTCGCTCACCGCCCCGGTTTTTGCCGGTTGCACCTGGATATACGCACCGGACAACAGGGTGCCCAGCCCGCTTACCCCTTCACGTCCGACAGTCGGTTTGACGACCCAGAACGCCGTATCTTTGCGCAGCACATCTTTCATTTCAGCATTCAGACGTGCTTTGATGATAACGCGGCTGTAGCTTTGATCCAGCATGACGCTTTCCACCACACCGACATCCACGCTGCGGCTTTTTATCTTGGTTTTTCCGGCTTCAACCCCTTCCGCATTATAGGTTATCAGCGTGATCTCCGGTCCCTGCCCGCGAAAATGGCTGATGAGGATCCAGGCGCCAATCAGTACCGTGACGATGGGGATAATCCAGACCGGTGACCAGCTTTTCAGTTTGCTGACCTTCGCCTCTGTCAGGCTGTCTGCATCTGCGTCTGTCAAATCATCATTTTTGTCGTTCAAGCTGAGGCTCCTCTGAAGACTTCGCCCGTTGTTTATCACGTCGATCCCACGTCAGGCGCGGGTCGAACATTTCGGCGGCGATCATCGTCAGGACAACCACCAGCGCAAATAAAATTACACCAATATCAGGATAAATACTCATCAGGCGCCCCATCCGGACTAATGCCGCCAGCACCGCGATCACGAAAACGTCGATCATGGACCAGCGCCCGACAAATTCCACCATTTCATAAATAAAGTGCATCCGGCCGGGATCACGCATTCCGTGACCTTTGGCATCAAGACACAACCAGCCTATCGCCAGCATTTTCAGGCTCGGGACCATAATACTGGCAATAAAAATAACCATTGCCACCGGATAAGAACCGTCTCCCCAGAGCAGGATAACCCCCGCCATAATGGTTGAGCCAAATCCGTTACCCAGCGTTTCAGTGATCATAATCGGCAGCAGGTTTGCCGGGATATACAAAATAACCGAGGTAAACAACAGCGCCAGGGTCAGTTGCAGACTGTTCGGCCGCCGTGCATGTCCTTTGCTGTGACAGCGCGGACACTCCCGCATACCTGCCGGCAGAATAGCCTGACACGTGCCGCACAACCGCACGCCCTGTGCCAGCCCGCCTTTTCCGGCAATCAGCGGAACAGACAGAGCGGGACGCGGCGCTATCCGTTCCCAGATCCAGTGTTTATCAAGGCACTGAAACGCCCTCACCTGCATCACGCAAAACAGACAGTACGGCAGAAAACTCATGCCCAGCCCGATGTCCCCGTAAGCCATCAGTTTCACAAAGCTGACAAGGACACCCGCCAGGAAAATTTCTGCCATACACCAGGTGCGCAACCGGAAAAGTAGTTTGGTCACAGGAATAGCCAGCCAGCGCGGCAGGCGGATCCCGTTGCACAGCAAGGTAATCGCCGCGAGGCAATACACCGGAACCGCCAGAACAAACCCCATAAAGAAGAGTGCAAGCTCAGCATAATTATCACCAAACATCACTGCCGGTATCTGATAAATCGTGATTTCGCTCTCAATGCCCGCCACTTTCATAGAGACAAACGGGAACATACCGGCCAGAACAAACATCACCAGGCCGCAGAGAGCATACATCAGCGGCTGACGACGCGGTTCACGCCAACGGGCGGTCAGGTGTGTGTGGCAGCGCGGACATTCGGCTTTCGTTCCCCGGGCAAGCTCAGGGACATCAACCACCAGGTCGCACTGCGGACACAGCACCATGTCAGAATCATGTGAATGATGAGCACACACTGTTACGTTATATCTCCGGGGTCATCACAGGCGGGATTAACTCCCGCTCTGCATTGATTCCAACGTCTGCCACCGATCAAACGCCACTTCCAGCGCATGCTCTTTTTCAGCTAACAACGTCAGAACTTTATCGGTTTCTTCGCGCGACTGATTAAAAAACTCAGGCGCCGCCACCTTGCTTTGTAACTGCTGAATGTCCTCGTCGAGGGATTCAAGCAGTGCAGGCAGCTGTTCCAGCTCCCGTTGTAATTTATAACTTAATTTCGCAGAAGTATTTGCTTTTTTAATGTTATCGGTACGTTTCTCTTCCGGCTCCGGCTGTGATTTCTTCTCTGCCGGTGCTTTCAGTGTCTGAACCTGGCTGCGCTGCTGCTGTGCATCAAAATAGCCGCCGACAAAGCGTTCGATAGTGCCGTCGCCTTCAAAAATCCAGCATTCGGTAACACTGTTATCCACAAACTGACGGTCATGGCTGACCAGCAACACAGTACCCTGATAGCCGTCCACCAGCTCTTCGAGCAGCTCCAGCGTTTCGACATCAAGGTCATTGGTCGGTTCATCGAGGATCAGCAGATTGCTCGGTTTCAGGAATAATCTGGCGAGCAACAGGCGGTTACGCTCTCCGCCGGACAGCGCACGAACCGGTGTCATCGCGCGTTTCGGGTGGAACAGGAATTCCTGTAAATACCCGAGCACATGGCGCGGCTTGCCGTTCACCATCACTTCCTGCTTGCCTTCCGCCAGGTTGTCCATCACGGTTTTATCCGGATCTAATGCTGCGCGGTGCTGGTCAAAATACGCCACTTCCAGTTTTGTCCCGCAATGCACACGACCACTGTCCGGTTGCAGATCACCGAGCATCAGTTTCAGCAGTGTGGTTTTTCCGCAGCCATTCGGTCCGACCAGCGCAATTTTATCACCGCGCAGCACCTGCGCACTGAAATCACTGACCAGTTTTTTGCCGTCGATACCGTAACTGATATTTTCGATTTCAAATACAATTTTGCCGGAGCGCGTCGCTTCTTCAACCTGCATTTTCGCTTTGCCCATCACCTCACGGCGATCGGCGCGTTCATTGCGCAGTGCTTTCAGCGCACGAACCCGTCCTTCGTTACGGGTACGGCGGGCTTTGATCCCCTGACGGATCCACACTTCTTCCTGCGCCAGTTTGCGGTCAAATTCTGCATTCTGCATCTCTTCCACGCGCAGTGATTCTTCTTTACCGAGCAGATATTCATCATAGCTTCCCGGCCAGGACGCCAGCTTACCGCGATCCAGATCGATAATCCGGGTCGCCATATTGCGGATAAAGGAACGGTCATGGGAAATAAAGACAATACTGCCGCCGAAGCTTTTCAGGAAAACTTCCAGCCACTGAATCGTTTCGATATCCAGGTGGTTGGTCGGTTCATCCAGAAACAGCACGCCCGGTGCGCAGACCAGCGCACGTCCCAGCGCGGCTTTACGCAGCCAGCCCCCGGAGAGCGCAGAGAGTTTTTCTTCTGCCGGTAATTCCAGGTGTGCAATCACATCTGAAATGCGGCTGTCCAGCAGCCATAAATTCTGAGTATCGAGAATTTCCTGCAAATCTGCCATTTTTGACAGATTTTTATCACTCGGATCCGTTTCCACCAGTTTTGAGATCTGATGATACGCTTTGATATGCTTAGCCTGCTCTGCCACCCCTTCGGCGACAAAATCAAATACAGTGCCTTCCACATCACGCGGCGGATCCTGTTGTAAGCGGGAGACAATCAGGTCTTGCTCATAGGTTACTGTACCATCATCCAGAGGCTGTTCTTTGGTCAGAACCCGCATCAGGGTGGATTTTCCCGCCCCGTTGCGTCCGACCAGACAGACACGCTCATTTGCTTCGATATGAATTTCGGTATTTTCCAGCAACGGAGCATCACTGAATGCGAGCCAGGCGCCCGCCATATTAATCAACGACATAGTTCTGTTATTCCTCGCCTGCGTGGCGGATTAGCCAGCAGTTATGAATCTGACGGTTACGTGCAAAATCTTGTGATTGTGTTTTGGCCGTGATTTCCTGAGCCACCAGTCCGGCTTCATCCATCCCGGCCTGATCTAATTTAAAACCACGTTTGTTATTGGAGAACATCAGTGTTCCGCCACGGCGCAGCAGACGTTTCAGCTGTTTCATCAGCATGATATGGTCGCGCTGGACATCAAAGGTGTCTTCCATCCGTTTTGAGTTAGAAAACGTCGGCGGATCGATAAAGATCAGATCAAACTGTTCCGGGGTCTGCGCCAGCCAGCTCAGGCAATCCGCCTGCACCAGACGGTGCTGTCTGCCGCTCAGTCCGTTACTTTGTAAATTGCGTTCCGCCCACTCCAGATAGGTGCGTGACATATCCACTGATGTGGTGGAGCGCGCCCCGCCAAGTCCGGCATGAACTGTCGCAGACCCGGTGTAGGCGAACAGATTGAGAAAATCTTTACCTTTACTCATCTGCCCCAGCATTTTGCGGGCAATACGATGGTCAAGGAACAAGCCGGTGTCCAGGTAATCAGTCAGGTTAACCCATAACTGTGCGTTATACTCTTTTACCAGGAAACTGTTCTTTTTCTCATCCAGCTTTTCATATTGCTGCTTGCCTTTCTGGCGCTGACGAGTCTTTAAAACAAGCTGATTCGCCGGCAGTTCCAGTACCGCAAGTGTTGCGCTGATCACATCAAACAGGCGCTGACGCGCTTTGTTCGGGTCAATTGTTTTCGGCGGTGCATACTCCTGAACCACGACATAATCGGCATAGCGATCAACTGCAACATTATACTCAGGCAAATCAGCATCGTACAGACGATAACACTCAACGCCTTCCTGCTTCGCCCATTTTGCCAATTTTTTCTCATTCTTACGCAGACGGTTTGCGAAATCTGAACCAAGATCCTGCGCACCCGCCGGTGGGGTTTCGCTTAACTGATAGTTTTTCTGTACGCAGTCCAGCGGACCATTTTTTGCTTTGAACTCACGTTCAGCGCGTAACTGAAGGCTGCTGAGCAGCTCCGGTGAACCGCTGAACATGGACAGGCGCCAGCCCGGAAAACGGGTGCGGACAACACGGCTGAACACACTGTGCAGCGCAATCAGTGCCGGTTCGCTTTCCAGACGCTCACCGTATGGCGGGTTGGAAATAATAGTACCTTTCGGCCCTTCCGGCAGCGGGTTTTCCAGTTTAGTGGCATCTTTCTGCTGGAACGTAATCAGTTTATCCACACCGGCACGGCGGGCATTGGCACGCGCCATATCCAGCACACGTTTGTCCGTATCAGACCCGAAAAAACGCGCCGTAGCACTGACAACACCGGCATTGGCCCGCTCGCGGGCTTCTGCTTTAACAGAGTCCCAGAGCGCACTGTCATGGCTGCTCCAGGCTTCAAAGCCCCAGTGCGTACGGTTCAGACCCGGCGCACAATCAGCCGCCATCATCGCCGCTTCAATCAGCAGTGTGCCGGAGCCGCACATCGGATCCACCATCGGGGTATCTTTCTGCCAGCCGGAACGCTGGACAATCGCTGCCGCCAGGTTTTCTTTCAGCGGTGCCTGACCTGCCAGTTCGCGGTAACCACGGATATGCAGGGAATCGCCGCTCAGGTCGATGGCCAGTGAGGCTTTTTCTTTATTCAGGTACACATTGATGCGGATATCGGGCTGCTGTTTTGCCACATCAGGACGCGCATCAATTTTGCGGGTAAAGCTGTCGACGATAGCATCTTTAACTTTCAGCGCGCCGTACTGACTGTTACGGATTTCATCATTGGTGCCGTTAAAATGCACAGCAAAGGTTTTGTCCACCGTAAAGACAGACGGCCAGTCAATTGATTGCACGGCAAGATAAAGATCCAGATCGCTGTAGACATCGAACTCATTCAGCGGTAATAGAATACGGGATGCCAGACGGCTCCACATCAGGCATTCGTACATTGTACGCGGTGAAGCACGAAAATGAACACCACCCTGCGCAATGCTGAGGTCTTCAGCACCCAGTGTTGCTAATTCAGTTTTTAAAAGCTCTTCCAGCCCACGGGCGGTGCTGGCAAAATACGTGTTCATCATGGTTTACCGTTGAAATAAAAATTTGGAGCGCATTATAGCGGATCCGGGCGTTAAATCATAAAATTGACGTTCACCTTTTTCCCGGCAAACCCGGATGCCATTGTGGTATTTACCGATAACAACGAAAAGAACGGATAACTATGACAAAAACAGCCATCACACTCTCCCGTTTATATACCTTTCCGGTGAAATCAATGAAAGGTGTACGCTTGTCGCAGAGCTATGCCGGGGATACCGGGCTGAGTTTTGACCGCAATTTTATGATAACCGACGAAGACGGAAAATTTCTGACCGCCCGCCGTTATCCGCAAATGGTGCTGTTTACCCCGGCACTGCTGAACAACGGCATTTACCTGCGCAGCCCGGATGGCAGCAGTGCCACTATTTTATATGATGATTTTCTGCCGGAGAGTCTGGCATGCGAAGTCTGGGGAAATCATTTTACCTCACTCATTGCCCCGGAAAAAATCAACCAGTGGCTGTGCCAGTTTTTTGATATCCCGGTTCAGTTACGCTGGCTCAGCCCGCACTCCACCCGGCGCGTGAAGCTCTCCCCGGACAGCCCGGTGTCTTTTGCGGACGGCTATCCGTATCTGATTGTGAATGAAGCTTCTTTTCAGGCGGTACAGAAACGTTGCAGTGCCGCGATTAAAATTGAACAGTTCCGCGGCAATATTATTGTCACCGGCGCAGATGCCTTTGCCGAAGACGGCTGGAAAGTGATTCAGATTGGCGATGTTATATTTGACCTGAAAAAACCGTGCAGCCGCTGCATTTTCACAACAATCAGCACGGATAAAGGTGAAAAACACCCGCAGATGGAGCCTCTGCACACTTTGCAGACGTTCAGGACAGCAGCGGATAAGAATGATGTGGATTTCGGCATGAATGCCATCGCCCGCAATACCGGTGTTATTCAGGTCGGCGACACAGTCACAGTATTGGAAACCTGCCCGCCGCGGGAATATCAGGAGCGGGTGATTGAGAAAATTCAACCGGTCACCACACAGCCGCAAGCCATGCTGACACTGACGTTCAACGATAAAGAGTATGCGGTGAATAATCAGCATGTCCTGCTGGAGCAGCTGGAAGCGCATCAGGTTTCCATTCCCTACTCCTGCCGTGCAGGTGTTTGCGGCAGTTGTAAAGTGACGCTGCTGTCCGGTGAGGTAACACCGCTGAAAGCCGGGGCAATAAAAAGAAACGGCGATATTCTGGCGTGTAGTTGTATTCCGAAAACCAATATTACGATCCGTCACGGCAAATAACAGATAAAAAAAATACCCTCAGGCAGATTAATCCACCCGGGGGTATTGTACTTGGCGTAACCTGTATATAAACACCGGATCATTTTAATGCGGTACGATCACCGGTGATCAATAAATTATATCTATACCCAACGTCATTCAAGTTGCAGGAAGGCGGTAAGGGAAAATAGACGGGAAGCATAGATAAACTATGTGACCCGGCTATTTGAGCGCAGCCAACGAACCTGCAGTTTGAATGAATAAGGGTATAATTGTCTTTCCGGTATTATCACCGTCAAACCGCTTTACCCATTAACATACTTCGTTGTATTGATTTGCGGGATAATAAACGATCGTTCATGATCTTTATCGGATCACAAAAGGACATTGTACGATCATTTAATTGCAGTTCGGGGTCGACCAATAAACACAAACTGGCATTATCACCCGCTTCCGCCACAATAAAACAACTCCGCTGCCGGGTATTATCCAGCACGACGTCAACAATTTGTCCCTGCGCCGGTTTCGTCATCGCACAGCATAATGAAAAATACCAGCTCTTCGGCATCTGTGGTTTTAAAAATCGTGATGCAATTAACGCGTTGAGTGTTAATTCTGCACACTGCTGCGCCGGGATATTTAATTTTTTTAATCTGTTCGTCGAATATGACAAATAAGGCAGCATCATCAACAGAAAACGGACTGTGGCACCGGGCATACGGCGCCAGCAGGCGTGGTGCAAAATGGGAGCGGAATACCATTCCGTTGGCAAGATCGAGCATAATACGCTCATGCGTATCATCATAATACCACTGCCATTGATCGTCAGGTTTTATTTTCATCTGATCACATTCCCGGCTAATATCGGGTCAGCGATAAATAGCCACTTCATATTGAATAAAATAATTAAAATTTATTAATAACTTTAACGTGTGCTGCCTGATAATGATAATTTTTGAGCAACATCTTAAAATATAAAAGAAACGGGGGCAAAAATAAACCCCCTCAGAAAGATAAAGCTGAAAATCAGATACAATTTACAATATTTTTAATTAATTTGGGTCCGTGGTAGATAAATCCTGAATAGATCTGGATTAATGATGCACCTGCATCCATTTTTTCCCGCGCGGCAACCAGTGAGTCAATTCCACCGACACCAATAATCGGTAATTTACCGTTCAGCTCTTTTGATAACAGACGAATAATTTCGGTGCTTTTACTCTGAACCGGGCGGCCACTTAATCCGCCGGTTTCATTACAGTGATTTAATCCCTGCACTAAAGAGCGATCTAATGTGGTATTAGTGGCAATAACACCATCAATATTATGTCTGACCAAACTGTCAGCAACCTGAATTAATTCTTCTGTCGTTAAGTCCGGGGCAATTTTTACGGCAACCGGAACATATTTCTGATGGCGCTGATGTAATTCCTGCTGTTTAATTTTAATCGCAGTCAGTAATTCATCCAGCATATCGCCATATTGCAGGCTGCGTAATCCCGGGGTATTCGGTGAGGAAATATTAACGGCGATATAACCGGCGTGAGCATAGACTTTATCCATACAAATCAGATAGTCATCTTTGCCCTGCTCAACCGGCGTATCTTTATTCTTGCCGATATTAATACCGAGAATGCCCCCGAAACGCGCCTGTTTAATATTCTCTATCAGGTTATCCACCCCGAGATTATTAAAGCCCATCCGGTTAATCAGCCCTTCGGCTTCAACAATACGGAACAGACGCGGTTTATCATTTCCCGCCTGTGGTTTGGGTGTCACCGTACCGACTTCAACAAAACCAAAACCCATTGCATCAAAAGCCTCAATACATTCACCGTCTTTATCAAGACCCGCGGCTAACCCCAGCGGATTTTTAAAAGAGAGCCCCATGCACTGTACAGGTTTGGTGGCAACATTTTGCTGAATAAGAAAACGGAAAGGAGAACGGGAAAGGCGTTTGAGTTGCTGAAAGGTAAATTCGTGGGCGCGTTCGGGATCAAGGCGGAACAGCGCCTTCCTGACTAACGGATAATACATCTTGAATACCTTTTGTTATGAGTCATCAGTACATAACCCGCGTACCGGGTGGTTTCTCTGTAACAAAATAGGTTGTGGGTTCTGCCTGAAACAGTGCCGCCTATTTCAGGCGGCTATATTAGGACAAATGTCCCCGCTCTGCACTGCTTTTTTACGCAGGAAATGATGCACCTGATGTACATCATTTCCCGGTGTATACCCGACGTCATTCAGGATGCAGGCAGGCGGCAAGCTCCGACCGCCGGGGAGCATACATCAGTATGTGACCCGTCTGGCCAACGAACCTATACTGTGAATGAATAAGGGTATATTACCAGCGCCCGGATGACCCGCCTCCACCGCTGCGTCCGCCGCCACCGGAAGACGAACGGCTGCTGCTGCTTCCGCCGCCACTGCTGAACCCGCCGCCGCCTCCGCCCCGTCCGCCACGCCCGGAGCCTCCGCCACCGGAACCGGAACCGACAGTCACAAATCCGCAATAGTGCCCGATACCGACGAACAGCCCGAATCCGGTGCCTGTCAGCACACCAGCCGCCAGACTTCCGTCAAAGAACAGAAATCCGAAAATAAAGGCAAACCCGCCGAAAAAAAAGACCGATGCAAACTGAAATATACAGCTTCTTAGGTTTGATAATTTTACTTAATATCCAGAAAAATGTGCCTAATACGAGAAGAAATAAGAAAACTACTGCGATAAACATGGTGAATATCAGTACAATAACCAGCCAGAGCGGCAGGATTTTCAGGAAAATAAACTGACTCCAGCGCGGTAATTCTGTATAGAAAAAATCTTCCCCGAATTCCATGCCGTTACCGGCGGGGTTATTAAAACCGCCAAAATACCAGGTCAGATAAATAATGATGCCTATCGGGATAGCTGCTTTCAGTTTATAGCGTTTGATCATACTGAAAATGAAAAAACACCACAGATACGCACTTGCCGCCAGTACCGCACCCAATACAATATCAATCCACCCGACAGGACCCGGCTGTTTGGCGATATAAAAAGCCGGAGTGGTCACCGCAGGCAGCGGCTCATTTTTTACCAGCGCAGTCAGGGCATCGAGCGTGTTATTGATCCCGCCTGCGTAATTTCCTTTTTTAAATTCAGGGATGAAATAAGTATTAAGTATCCGGTTCGCCGTAGCATCACTTACCGCCCCCTCCAGCCCGTAACCGACTTCAATACGCATCGCGCGGTCGTCCGCCGCAACCACTAATAAGATCCCGTCATCAATATTGATCCGCCCTAAACGCCATTGGTTGAATACATTTTCAGCATAGCTTTCAATATCACGCGGTGCGGTGGTTTTGACTGTCAGAACCGCTATCTGCGCCCCGGTTTGCTCCCGCAATGTACCGAGTTTGTCCTCAATATTACTGCGCTCACTCCCGGTCAAAAGCCCGGCAGTGTCTGTTACCGCGCCCTGCATGCGGGGCAATTCAGTGCCGTCCGCCACTGCAACAGCGGAAAAGAGCAGAAAAAATACGCCCCACAACCAGTGGCGGTACAGACTAATTCTACATCTCATAATGACATCCTTTCTTTATACCCTTATTCATTCAAACCGCAGGTTCGTTGGGTTCGCTCAGCCAGCCGGGCCACATACTGATGTATGCTCCCCGTCTGACTTCCCTTGCCGCCTGCCTGCATCCTGAATGACGTTGGGTATATATTGCAGATAATTATCCGGAGTTTACCGTATCGGGTGGAAAAATGGCGCAATGTAACAGTAATAGCGTATTTTTGCGTATAAAAAAAACACCTCCGGAGAGGTGCTTTGTCTGTAACTATGCCAACGTGATAATCCGGATAACGGGCAGCGAAATAAAAAGCATGCGCGTCATGGATGACGCGCCTGAGCGTATAGGGACATATTTACAGCGTCTTTTTATTTTGCCCGTCATCAGGATCTTCCCCGGGGTAAAAAATCCCCCCGGAGAAGACTCACAAATCAGTTCTCATCCAGTGCTTTGGTGATTTTCTCAAACAGATCACCGGAGAGATTGTCCAGCCCTTTGAGACGCAGCAGCGCATCACGCATTTTGCTCTGACGGCTGTCATCATAGCGTTTCAGGCGGATCAGCGGCTCGATCAGGCGTGATGCAACCTGCGGATTGCGGGTGTTCAGGTCACAGAGGATCTCTGCAAGGAACTGATATCCCTTCCCGGATTTGTCATGGAACGCTTTCGGATTATTCATCACAAATGCACCCACCAGCGAACGTACGCGGTTCGGGTTTGCCATAGTAAATGAGCGGTGATCCAGCAAGGCTTTCACATTATCAAGAACATCCGCATCCGGACGGGTGGCCTGTAAAATAAACCACTTATCCATCACCAGACCATCCTGATGCCACTTGTTATCATAATCTGCCAGCAGAGTGTCACGGCACGCCAGACCTGCTTTCACTGCCGCCGACAGGGCCGCCAGCGAATCGGTCATATTATCCGCCTGTGCATATTGCAGGGAGATGCGTTTATCCGCCTGCGCGCTGTCTTCATCCAGTGCCAGATAACCCAGGCAGACATTGCGCAGGTCACGTTTTGCAATATCAGCATGATCAATACGATATGCGCCGGTCTTCATGCTGATATACACAGCATAGAGTTCATCCGACAGTTCGCGGGCAAATGTCTGCGTAATAAAGGTCATTACAGCATTGACGGCATCAGGATCAATTACCGGGAACCACTCTGCCACTTCCGTTTCTGACGGCAGCGTCATAATCTGCGCGGCAAGAGCCGGGTCAATGTGCTCATCAAGCAGCACAGCGCGGAATGCATCAACTACCGTATCCCCGAACTGTAATGCTTCCCCATCCTGATAACGGCGGACATTTTCTTTTATATGCAGCGCCAGCAATGATTGCGCGGCATCCCAGCGGGAAAATTCATTGCGCGCATGCTGCATCAGAAATGCCAGTTGTGCATCGGTGTACGGATAATCGACTTTAACCGGGGCTGAGAATTCACGGAACAGAGACGGTACCGGCTTTTCACTGACGTCATCAAATGTGAATGTCTGCTCTTCGCGGGTGATGTTCAGCACAGAGTGAACAGCCTCTCCTTTATAACGCAGAGGAATAATATTTCCGTTGCTGTCATACAGTTCCACATCAAACGGAATATGCAGCGGCTGTTTATCCTGCTGATCCGGCGTCGGCGGGGTCATTTGTGTCACATGCAGCTGATACTGTTTTGTCGCGGCATCATAGCTGTCACGGATAGTCACCACCGGCGTACCGGACTGGCTGTACCAGCGGCGGAACAGAGTGAGATCCACATTGGAAGCATCTTCCATTGCCTGCACAAAATCATCACAGGTCGCGGCGCTGCCGTCATGACGGTGTACATACAGTTGTATCCCCGCCTGAAACAGCTCTTCACCCAGCAGAGTGTGGATCATACGGATCACTTCTGAGCCCTTTTCATACACAGTCAGGGTATAGAAATTGTTCATTTCAATGACTTTATCCGGACGGATCGGGTGCGCCATCGGACCGGCATCTTCGGCAAACTGCGCTGCGCGCATAACACGGACATTGTTGATCCGGTTAACCGGGCGTGATCCGAGATCAGAACTGAATTCCTGGTCACGGAAAACGGTCAAACCCTCTTTCAGGCTGAGCTGGAACCAGTCGCGGCAGGTGATACGGTTGCCTGTCCAGTTATGGAAATACTCATGACCGATAACAGATTCAATACCCAGATAATCTTTATCTGTTGCTGTTTCATTCTTCGCCAGCACATATTTGGAGTTAAAGACATTCAGTCCTTTGTTCTCCATAGCACCCATGTTAAAGAAATCAACTGCCACAATCATATAAATATCAAGATCATATTCGAAACCGAAACGCTCTTCATCCCATTTCATGGCATTTTTCAGGGAGGTCATCGCCCAGCCTGCGCGGTCAAGATTGCCCTTGTCCACAAACAGTTCAAGCGCCACATCACGTCCGCTGCGGGTAATAAAGGTATCGCGCAGCACATCAAAGTCACCGGCGACCAATGCAAATAAATAACTTGGTTTCGGGAACGGATCTTCCCATTTTACCCAGTGTTTATCGCCGGCATCACCGGAACCGACACGGTTACCGTTTGATAACAGGAACGGATAACGGGCTTTTTCTGCGATGATCCGGGTGGTATAACGCGCCAGCACATCGGGGCGATCCAGATACCAGGTAATATGGCGGAAGCCTTCGGCTTCGCATTGTGTACAGAGTGCATCACCGGAGACATACAGCCCCTCAAGTGCGGTGTTCTGCGCCGGGCTGATTTCATTTACAATCTGCAACGTGAACTGCTCAGGTACATTATCAATATGAAGTGAGCCGCCTTCTTCGCGATACGCGGACCACGCCTGACCATCAATTGTCAGTTGTTTCAGTACCAGCCCTTCGCCGGCAAGCACCAGCGTGTCTGCACTGTCATTCAGGCGTTTTACCCGGCTGGTGGTGGTCACCACCGTTGTTTGCGGGTCGAGTGCAAAATCAAGATCAATATGAGTAATCGTATAGTCAGGTGCCTGATAGTCCCGGCGATACTTCGCCTGCCGCTGTTGTGTCATTGGATTCTCTTCATTAGTTTTATATAACAATTACGCTGCCACTTAGGCTCTCACAATTCAAGCTCTGCGGTAAAAGAAATTTTATCAGTCTGTGATAAATCCTTATTTTCAGGCTGTGCCATTCGTAATTATTATGAATGAAATGTTAACAAATAATGTGATAACAGCGCTGATCATCACGCACCGGGAAAAGAACGTGTTACTATACCCGGATAATAGTAAGCTATAACCTGTTTAGGTTGATTGCTCCGTGAGGATGCTGAAAGCGCCATGAATTCAGAAGCAACCCCGATTATCACATCCCTGCTGGATACAGATGCATATAAATTGCACATGCAGCAGGCGGTGTTCCATCATTACCGCACAATCCCTGTTGTTGCGGAGTTCCGCTGCCGGAGCAGTAAACGCCTGGGTCAGTACGCAGACCAGTTGCGCGCCCAGGTATCAATGATGGCTGAGTTATCAGTCAGTGATGACGAATATCACTACCTGTGCGGGCTGCCGTTTTTTACAGCGGATTATCTCGCCTGGTTCCGACAGTTCCGTTTTGATCCCTCGCAGGTCACTATCCGCAGCGACAGCAACGGACAACTGGCTATCCGCATCAGCGGGCCGTGGGTGGACGTTATTCTGTGGGAAGTACCGCTTCTCGCGCTGATAAGCGAGCTGGTTCATCGTCATCAATCCCCGCAGGTCACAACAGAAGATGCCGTTCTCCGCCTGCGCAAACTGGTTACCCGGTTTTACCTGGATGCTGAACAGGCCAATCTGGATCTCAGTCAGTTTAAACTGATGGATTTCGGCACACGCCGCCGCTTCTCTTATGATGTTCAGATGGCGATTGTCAGTGAACTGAAACAGAATTTTCCGTACCTGGTCGGCACCAGTAACTACCTGCTGGCACAAAAACTGGATCTGGAGCCGGTCGGCACACAAGCCCATGAATGGTTCCAGGCGCATCAGCAGATAAGCCCGGATCTGGCAAACAGCCAGCGCGCCGCCCTTCAGACCTGGCTTGATGAATATCCCTCACAGCTCGGCGTGGCATTAACTGACTGCATCACTATGGATGCATTCCTGCGTGATTTTGATGCGCCGTTTGCACATGCCTATCAGGGATTACGCCATGATTCCGGGGACCCGGTTGAATGGGGTGAAAAAGCCATCGCCCATTATGAAAAACTCAATATCGACCCGATGAGCAAAACCCTGGTATTTTCCGACAGCCTGGATTTTCGCAAAGCACTCGCGCTCTATGCCCACTTCCATGACAGAATAAATCTGGTCTTTGGTATCGGCACGCGCCTGACCTGTAATATTCCGGATGTTGAGCCGCTGAATATTGTTATCAAGCTGGTGGAATGTAACGGAAAACCGGTCGCCAAGCTGTCAGACAGCCCCGGCAAAACCATTTGTGAAGATGATGAATTCGTCGACCGCCTGCGCCGCGCTTTTGATATTCCGCACGTTCAGCGCGCCTGCTGATCCCCCCCGTTTTTATCATTGACGCCTGAAGACAGAAAAAGCCGCCTGTTTTTTCTGTTTTTCGGGCAGTTAACCCCGAATTTCTGCTTGTTTCCTGACAGTGAGCAAGTAACATAGTGAGATTGCCCTTTTCGCGGCAAACTGATGATTATCTGTTACCCGGCATCACGCAATGGCGGGTAACGCGTGTAACAGACCTATATATAAGAAGAGAGAGTTTCAACTATGAGCATAGCGCCTGTGGTCGACGTACTGCAAGGCCGTGTACCTGTTGACAGCGAAGTCACAGTACAGGGTTGGGTTCGTACAAGGAGAGATTCAAAAGCCGGGATCTCATTCCTCGCCGTCTACGACGGTTCCTGCTTTAATCCGGTACAGGCTGTCATCGAAAGTAATTTACCTAATTATAATGATGACGTGCTGCATTTAACCGCAGGCTGTTCTGTTGAAGTCACCGGTAAAGTGGTTGCATCACCGGGTCAGGGTCAGAGTTTTGAAATTCATGCCACGAATGTCCGCGTTGTCGGTCTGGTGGATGACCCGGATACCTATCCGATGGCGGCAAAACGCCACTCTGTCGAATACCTGCGTGAAGTGGCTCACCTGCGCCCGCGTACCAACCTGATCGGCGCAGTTACCCGCGTCCGTCATACTTTATCCCAGGCATTACACCGCTTCTTCGACGAGCAGGGTTTCTTCTGGGTGTCCACCCCGCTTATCACCACCTCTGACACCGAAGGTGCCGGTGAGATGTTCCGCGTCTCCACCCTGGATTTCCACAACCTGCCGCGTAATGATAAAGGCGAAGTGGACTTCAGCGAAGATTTCTTCGGACAGGAAGCATTTCTGACGGTATCCGGTCAGCTGAACGGTGAAGCTTACGCGTCTGCGCTGAGCAAAATTTACACCTTCGGCCCGACATTCCGTGCAGAAAACTCCAATACCAGCCGCCACCTCGCGGAATTCTGGATGGTAGAGCCGGAAGTGGCGTTTGCCAATCTGGATGATGTCGCGGGCCTGGCTGAAGCCATGCTCAAATATGTCTTCAAAGCGGTGCTTGAAGAGCGCCGTGATGACCTCGAGTTCTTTGCTGAGCGTATTAATAAAGAAGCAATCGAGCGTCTGGAACGTTTTGTCACGTCTGATTTTGCGCAGGTTGATTATACCGATGCGATTAAAATCCTGGAAAATTGCGGCAAGACCTTTGAAAACGACGTGTTCTGGGGCGTGGATATGTCCTCTGAGCACGAGCGCTACCTGGCGGAAGAGCATTTCAAAGCCCCTGTGGTCGTGAAAAACTACCCGAAAGCCATCAAAGCCTTCTATATGCGTGAAAACGAAGATGGCAAAACCGTGGCGGCAATGGATGTCCTGGCGCCGGGTATCGGTGAGATTATCGGTGGCTCCCAGCGTGAAGAGCGTCTGGACAGACTCGATGCCCGCTTTGACGAACTCGGTATGAATAAAGAAGATTACTGGTGGTACCGTGATCTGCGTCGCTACGGTACTGTGCCACACGCCGGTTTCGGGCTGGGTTTTGAACGTCTGGTTTCATATGTGACGGGCGTCTCAAATATTCGTGAGACCATCCCGTTCCCACGTACCCCCCGCAGCGCGACATTCTGATTGTTCATCAAAAATATTGAACTTAAAAAGCCGGCCATTAAGCCGGCTTTTTTTTATGCACGACAAATTAACTGCTCAAAAAGCTCTCTATAATTTACATTTTGACACATATTATTGCCATTTGTTACAGATTCTTCGTTTTTGTAGCACTTTCAGGGTAGATAAAATATTTTACCAATGGAACACTGGTCGCCGACACAGACGACACTAAACTCTCACAATTAGTTCCAATTTTTTTTTCGAACTATTTATGGCAGTGGCAGGTGTCCGAATAACACCAATGAGGGTAATAATAATGAAACGCAATATTCTTGCAGTGGTTATCCCGGCTCTGTTAGTAGCTGGTGCAGCAAACGCTGCTGAAATCTACAACAAAGACGGCAACAAAGTAGATCTGTACGGTAAAGTTGACGTTCGTCACATGTTCGCTGATAAAGACAGCGGCGAAGATGGTGATAACTCACGCGTTCGTTTTGGTATCAAAGGTGAAACTCAGATCACTGACCAACTGACTGGTTTCGGTCGTTTTGAAAACGAAATCAAAACCAACAGCACCGAAGGCGACAACAAAAACGAAGTTCGTTTAGCTTACGCTGGTTTCAAATTTGCTGAGTTTGGTTCAATCGACTACGGCCGTAACTACGGCGTAATCTACGACGTCAACGCATGGACCGATGTTATGCCTCTGTTCGGTGGCGACACCATGGCACAGAAAGACATCTACATGACCAGCCGTACTGCTGACGTTCTGACTTATCGCAACAGCGACATGTTCGGTTACGTTGACGGCCTGAACTTTGCACTGCAATACCAGGGCGCTAACGACGACAATTCTATCGCTCCGCGTAACAACGCAAAAGCTAACGGCGACGGTTATGGTTTCTCCACTACTTATGACCTCGGCTGGGGCGTAAGCGTTGGTGGTGCGTATGCTAATTCAGCACGTACTATCGCACAGCAGGCTGGTATCGGCGGCGCTGATGGTAAGCGTGCTGAAGCATGGGATTTCGGTGCTAAATACGACGCTAACAACGTATACCTGGCAGCTATGTACGGTGAAACCCGTAACATGACTACTTTTGACAGCGGCTCACAAATCGCTAACAAAACCAAAAACATCGAATTAGTAGCACAGTACCAGTTCGACTTCGGTCTGCGTCCATCCATTGGCTATAACCAGTCTAAAGGTTATGACCTGAATAATGGTGCATACAATTCTGACCTGGTTAAATATGTTGATTTAGGTGCTTACTACTACTTCAACAAAAACATGTCTGCAGTTGTTGACTATAAAATCAACCTGCTGGACAGCGACAACAAAGCTGGCGTCAACGACGATAACGTTGTTGGTTTAGGTCTGGTTTACCAGTTCTAATTTAGCTTTACGTTGAATAGTGAAACCCATGGCTCTGCCATGGGTTTTTTGTTATCTGTATAACCCGTTTTGTGATGCATTTTCATGCTAACCTCAACAGGACGTCACCCACTTCACAAGATTTCCGTCTTTTCTCTGTAAACAGTTGGCAAATGATTTACAGCGGGTTAACCTGAGATCCTTGTGTAATTCCGCTTATCCGCACTTATCAGACACTATTGGGATCAACAACTATGTTTGAGAATATTACTGCCGCGCCTGCCGACCCGATCTTAGGTCTGGCTGATACTTTCCGCCAGGACCCCCGTGAAAATAAAATTAACCTGGGTATTGGTGTTTATAAAGATGAAACCGGCAAAACACCGGTACTGAACTGTGTAAAAAAAGCAGAAAAGTATTTGCTGGAAAATGAAACCACCAAAAATTATCTGCCAATCACAGGTATCCCGGCGTTCGGCACAGTGACTCAGGCATTACTGTTCGGTGCTGACAGTGAAATCGTGACCAGCAAACGCGCCCGTACTGCACAGGCGCCCGGTGGTACCGGAGCACTGCGTATTGCGGCTGATTTTATTGCCAAACAAACCAGTGCCAAACGTGTCTGGATAAGCAACCCGACCTGGCCTAACCACAACGGTATTTTTGCAAACGCCGGGCTGGAGATCTGCACTTACAATTACTATGACGCCGAAAATCATTCCCTCAATTTCGACGGCATGCTGGCAAGCCTTGAGACTGCACAGCCCGGTGATGTTATTTTACTGCACGGGTGCTGTCATAACCCGACCGGTATTGACCCGACTACTGAACAATGGGCGCAATTATCTGTCATCGTAAAAGAAAAAGGCTTATTACCGGTCTTTGATTTTGCGTATCAGGGTTTTGCTGCCGGTCTGGATGAAGATGCACAGGGGCTGCGTATTTTTGCCAAATCACATCCGGAAATGCTGGTTGCCAGTTCTTATTCTAAAAACTTCGGCATGTATAATGAGCGTGTCGGTGCCTGCACGCTGGTGGCAACAAGCGGTGACATTGCTGATACCGCCTTCAGTCAGGTGAAAGTGATTATCCGCACCAACTACTCTAACCCACCGTCTCACGGTGGTGCGGTTGTCACCACTATCCTGTCTGATCCGGAACTGAAAGAAGAGTGGATCCAGGAGCTGACCACGATGCGTGAGCGCATCAAACGTATGCGTCAGCTTTTTGTGAATACCCTCCAGGAAAAAGGGGCAAAACAGGATTTCAGCTTTATCATCCGCCAAAACGGCATGTTCTCTTTCAGCGGGCTGACTAAAGAACAAGTTGAGCGCCTGCGTGCAGAGTATGCTATCTATGCGGTCAGTTCAGGGCGTATTAATGTCGCCGGTCTGACACTGGAAAATATGGTTCCGCTGTGTGAAGCGATTGTCGCGGTACTGTAATCTGATTAGCTGCTTTTAAAACAGAAAAAGCCTGACAATCACTGTCAGGCTTTTTTATTTGCGGCTATTTCTGGTTGGACTATTTCAGTTGAACGATCACCAGACCGGTTGTTCATCTTGTAAAAACGGATTAGTACGGCGCTCATCACCGAGTGTGGACATCGGTCCGTGACCGGGTATAAAGCGATAATCATCACCCAGCGGTAAGATTTTTTCTTTAATTGAACGGATGAGATCCTGATGATTACCTTTAGGGAAATCACTGCGCCCGACGCCGCCTTTAAATAAAACATCACCCATCGAAATCAGTTTGTCCTGCTTATTCACGAAAACTACGTGCCCCGGGGTATGTCCGGGACAGTGCAGAACATCAAGCTCAATATTACCGACAGTGACTTTATCCCCTTCTTCCAGCCATTGATCCGGCGTAAATGCACGGCATGGCTCTACTCCAAACATCTGGCTTTGTGATACAAGCCCTTCAATCCAGAATTCATCGTCTTTCTGAGGACCAATCACCGGCACATGAAAATGCTCTGCCACATCAGCGGTTGCGCCAACGTGATCAAAATGACCATGAGTAAGAAGGATTTTTTCTAATTTCAGTCCGCGCTGTTCAATTTCACGGATAAGACGCGGCGCTTCACCGCCGGGGTCGACAATAGCAGCGGCTTTCGTTTCATCGCACCAAATCAGGGTACAATTTTGCATAAAGCCGGTGACAGGAATAATTTGATATTGCATGACACAAAACTCCGGTTAAATCTGACAATTACAGCAGATTACCACGTTCTTACCGGTCCTGTATCCATGTGGACGAAATTACTGCTCGGGTAATAACCGACACCGCCGGCGCGCATTTTCAGTGCGGCTTTGCGCACCTGACTTAACTGAATTCCCGGGATACGGAAATCCATCGCCTGCCCGCGTGTATGGTAGCTTTTCTTCGCCACACCGGATGTGGTTCTGCGCAATTCATTATTGGTCACCAGAGAGCGGTAACCTGAAATTAACTGAATAGGTTTATCCGTATTCATCATCACCTGTAACAAGTACATCTGGTCAAACAGGTGCGGGTCAATCATTTTAACTTTGTTGCTGCGGTGATCACGGAACAGTTTATTCAGCCGGGCCAGTTCAGAGCGGTTATAACGTTTTCCGTCAAAGAACTCGGCTTTTAATGTTTCGCCGGTATTGAGGTTCTCAAGACGCAAAATTTTAGGTCGCGGTGTGGTTAAAGAAGCAAATGCATGCCCCGGCAATAAAGCCAGTCCCAGCGCCGCCGCACCAAATCCCAGCCATTTACGGCGGTCGTTATTAATTGTATCCATTGATGGTAATCACTCTTTGACTAATTTGATCATTAACATGGCCGACAGTAATAATATTCACTATTCAGACCGCAGCGGATCCGCTTTGTCTATTTCTGTAAATTTACGTCAATTAATTACAGGATTAACACGTAAAGAGTAAAAACAGCTATAAACAAAACTGACCATCTATTTTTTACCTATTCATTGCCTCAGAGTCAAATAAAAAGACAATTTTTTACTCAGAAAGTAAATATCAACGACATTTTTATGAACACCCGCTGCTCATCAACGCACATCATCTGTAAGTCTCGTCCTGTGCGCCTTTGACAGAGTCAAAAACAGTAGCTGATTTAATTATTCATCGTTAATTAATAAAATTAATAAATATAGCTTTGGCTGGTCAATTATCCCGGTGCATACATCCGTTCTTGTTTAATTAATATCCGCAGAAAAATACTATTTTGATAATAAAGAACAGGCCGCTTATTTATAATAATTAAGCGGCCTGTTCTGATTATTATTTAATGAGGAACGGTGAGATATCCGCTAATTTATCAAGCCCGTTCAGACTCGCGTCATCGTAGCGGTAAATATCCGCACGATATTGCGGGACATTATCCGTATTCACCCATGCAGTCTGATAATAGAGGAAAACCGGTATACGGTCAGGGATAGAGACATAACGGGTGCTGCCCGCTTTTAATGCGCCATCAACACGCGTTGTGTTCCACCCCGCATCACCCAGCAGGATCGCCGCTAAGTCCTTCGCTTTATTGACCCTGACACAGCCGGAACTGATAGCACGCATGTTTTTATTAAACAGTGAGTGGTTTGGTGTGTCATGCAGATAAATCGCCTCTGAGTTCGGCATATTAAACTTATACCGACCTAACGAGTTCGTCGGTCCCGGCGCCTGTGTTATCCGGTACGGAAAGTTTGACGGGGTAATAACACTCCAGTTAATACTATAGGGGTCAACAACAGATGCGTTATTGCTCCATCCGTTATAGATAGTATATCCCCGGCTGCTGAAATAGCTTGGGTCAGCGCGTCCGCGCGGCACAATATCCTGACGGCTCATGGTCGGCGGAACCGTCCACGGCGGGTTAATCACCACATTATTAAGCGCGCTGCTCATAATAGGGGTTTTACGGGCCTCACGTCCGACAATGGTTCTGGACTCCAGGATCAAGTTTTTATCCACATAAAAATAGAGTGAGAAATCCGGGATATTAACAAGAATAGCGGTCGGAACATTATCCGGCACAATATGCAGACGCTGAATATTTGCCGCCATAATCGCCGCGCGCATCTGCGGGGTCTTATTCAGCCATTCACGGGTTTGCTTACCGATAACACCATCCGCTTCCAGTCCGTGTTGCGCCTGGAACTGCTTAACCGCCGCCACCAGCGTTTTGTCATACACCGGACTTGCACTCATCATGTCATTGGCAGAAATCAGTTTAAAACGGTGCAAAATTTCCCGCAGCGCAATAACGGACTCATGGCTTTCACCCGGACGCAGTGTCCGCGCGATAACCATTTCCGGCCATACCGCGGTATCAGCCAGCTCTGCCAGCATCGCTTTGCGCATTGCCGGGTACATTGAGTTCACCGGCAGCAATCCGTCAGTAAAGGTAGCAAGTGTTCCGTTATGCATGGCGGTATTCAGCCGCGCAAGTGCCGGGGCGCTGACCTCAGAAAAGGTAAAGGGCTTTGCGCCGTAAAGCCACTTGTCCCCTTTTGCTTTCACGTTATCAAGATAATAAAGATAACCGAGTGCAGCATCCGTTAAGATAACATCACGCGCCAGCGGAGTCAGATCCGGCTGAGCCAGTGCCGTCAGCCAGAGTGCAAACTGCGGCTGAAAACCAGCAAGCGCGGCCTCTGCCAGTTGATTTTCCAGAGACAGACGCGCTTTCTCATCTGTCCAGCGTGGTTGTAACTGATGCTCTGCATATAATTTCACCAGTGCATCGCTATACACCAGTTTAGTCGCCGCAGGTACTTCACTGCGGATTTTGTCAGAAACCTCATTCAGCGGTAATGCAGTGATACCGGTTTCCGGTGTGGGTGTCAGCAGCGGTTGCGCTGCCTGCGAAGAGTCCGGCAGCAGTGTTTGTGTCTGTACTGCCGGTTCCGGTACGACTTTCTGTGCCCCGGCGGTTGCCTGATGGTTTACCGGTGCGGTTGTTGCCCACGAAACCTGCGTCAGTAACAGTGTTCCTATCATGGCGGAAATGGGAACAGCTTTTTTAACTCCCTTCACCATAACATCCCTCTCTCATTTTTTTTATTATGTTATTCTGACCAATTGTTAATACTTGTAGTCAGTATAGTAAAAACATCGTTTAAATTACTTCACAGATGATTTTACCCGTCAGAGAATAATTGGAAATAGGGTAACGAAAAAATCGTAGCAAAAAGGCGCAAAAGCGCCTTTTAAAGATGAATTAACTGCCTGGTTTACTTAGTATTCGGAATTAATAACCACTTCTTCACCGAACTGACCGGCTTTCGGTAACGGCTGATAAGATGAGTTCGACGCACGAAGTACACGGATGCCGCGAATATTCAGCTCATGTGCTGCTGCGATATCCGCATCTGCATCGCCGTAATAAATTTTCAGTTTGTGATCGCGCATCCAGCTGACTTTGTTATTCTGCCCTTCCTGGTCGCCCGCAAAAATAACCGGATTCATTTTATCCGCCGGGATATTCAGCCCTTCCTGCACATATTTAGTGACCGTTTCTGTTTTGGTTTTGCTGCGTCCGGTAATGAAATACACGGTATCGCCGCGTTTCAGGTGCATCTGAACCAATTCAGTACCGGATTTTTTCGGCATACTGAATTTATCCCACTCATTATTCATTTTTTCCCAGAATTCCGGGTTTTTCAGGTAACTGAAATCGTTCGGGGAATAATCCTGCTTACCACGGTAAAACCCCGGACTGGAAAACAGAACGGTATCATCAATATCAAACCCGACAGCCATCAATGGCTGACCTTTCAGGCTCTCTTCAATCTGCGCCACAGATACCCAGTGAACGGCATGTTGCTGTGCCAGTTGTGCAACGGTCACACCTTCACTGGTTTTTTCCGGCATATAGACTTTGGCATCAGCCACGCCGTTAAGGCTCAGTGCAAGTGCCAGCGCACTCAGGGTAAGAGTCAGTTTACGCATTGTGTTTCCTTAATTTTCTGTGTCGATCACGCGGAATGAAAATCTAACCATTTCAGTTTCACATTAACGTTATTCAGATCACACCTTTAGACATTCCCATAGCCTTGCCGCTGCTACAGCAGTGCGATTGTTCTGAATTCAGAACATTGTTTATCAAAATCCGCACTACTCCGCATTTCAGTTATGCATTAATTTTAACGCGTACAACGAAGCATTTCTGATAAACACTCCGGACAAACAAGAATAACTGTCTCTTTATCTAATATAAGGATCTTAAAATGAGTAACCCTGCAAATTTCAACGGTCAGCGTCCTGTTATTAATCCTGATGATGCACTGATGCTGTTAATTGATCACCAGAGCGGATTGTTCCAGACCGTTGGTGATATGCCGATGACTGAATTACGCGCACGTGCTGCTGTTCTGGCAAAAATGGCCACTCTGGCCGGTATTCCGGTGATCACCACTGCATCCGTGCCACAAGGCCCTAATGGCCCGCTTATCCCGGAAATTCACCAGAATGCTCCGCATGCTCAATATATTGCCCGCAAAGGTGAGATTAATGCGTGGGATAACCCGGAATTTGTGGCAGCGGTAAAAGCCTCCGGTAAAAAACAACTTATTATTGCCGGAACGATTACCAGCGTATGTATGGCTTTCCCTGCTATCAGTGCTGTCGCAGACGGCTATCAGGTTTTCGCGGTGATTGATGCATCCGGTACCTATACCAAAATGGCACAGGAAATCACTCTCGCACGCGTTGTTCAGGCAGGTGTCGTTCCTATGGATACCGCCGCTGTCGCTTCTGAGCTGCAAAAAACCTGGAATCGCCCGGATGCGGCTGAATGGGCACAAGCTTATACACAAATCTTTCCCGCATATCAGTTACTGATTGAAAGCTACAGCAAGGCGCAGGAAGTGATTATCAATAATGAAGTACCTGATTCACAGCGCTGATAAAAAAACGGATGGGCATAATGTATGCGCATCCGTCTTCAGTAAAAAAATGATCAGAAAGGCTGGTTAATCCGGTACTTCCTCTTCGTCATTCTCTTCATCAGCCGGTTCCGGTAATACTGCCGGTGCCGGTGTTTCATCCGGCTGACCAAAGCCGCGTAAACCGACAACATGCACATGTTCCTGATTATTGAAGACTTTACGCACCAGTTTGTATGTTGTCCCTTTTTCCGGGCTGATGTTTTCCGGTGCCGCGATAATCAGCTGCATCTGGAGACGGTCACATAATTCAAACAGAGTGGCGATAGATTTCGCATCCAGACGCGCGGCTTCATCGAGGAACAACAGGCGGCATGGAACAATGTCTTTGCTGCGCAGGCGGCGGGATTCTTCTTCCCAGCTCTGCACCACCATAACCAGAATCGACATCCCCGTACCAATCGCTTCACCTGTGGACAACGCGCCACTTTCCGCTTTCAGCCAGCCGTCCGAGCCACGGTTGACTTCCACATCCAGCTCCAGATAGTTGCGGTAATCCAGAAGCTCTTCACCAATGGTCTGCGGCAGTCTCTGCCCCATATCCACCTGCGGATTAAGGCGCTGATACAGTTTCGCCATCGCTTCAGAGAAGGTCAGACGCTGGCTGGCGAACAGATCCTGATGCTGCTCGTGCTCTTCCGATAACACGTCCAGTAAAGTGGCATGGCTTTCGCGGATATTCACATTCAGCCGCACACCGTTCACCTGACCAAACGCCACCGCCTGAAGACCCTGATTCAGCATACGGATGCGGTTCTGCTCACGCTGAATAGTTTTGCGGATAATATTTGCCACACTTTTTGAGCTGATCGCCAGTTTTTGTTCACGGGCGGTCAGTTCATCCGTCAGACGCGCCAGTTCGATTTCCATTTGCTCAATGGCATCAATCGGATCATCCGTTTTCATGATATCCTGGCGGATACGTTCACGCAGATGGCGATAGACTTCAATAAAGAACTGGACTTTACGTTCCGGTCGTTTCGGATCTTCCGACAGGCGCAGCGCATCACGCAGGTGTTCATTATCCGCCACCGCCTGGCGCAGAGCCCCGAGCGCTTTATCCGACATTGAACGCAGTGTGTCCGCATCTTCATACGCCAGTTCACGACGGTGCAGACGGCGCTCAACGCCACTCTCTTTCACCATGCGCATTACCGCGCACCATCCTGCTTTCGCAGTAACAACCTGTTCGCGGATCTGCTGATAATCGCGCTCTGCTTTACGCAGGCGTTTTTGCAGATTGTCCATTTCCGACCCGCCGATCCCCAGCTGTTTTTCCAGCTGATTGATACGTCCGCGGTTATGGCTGACCTGATTGTAAAGCTCATCACGACGTTCACGGGCACGCGCTTCCGCGTTGGCATCCGCCTGTACGCCGATATCCTTCATTTCGCACTCAAGTTCGCGCAGCATGTCAGATTTGGTTTCATACGAGCTGCGCAGCGACGCAAGTACCTGATTAAATTCAGCACATTTCGCCTGCTGCTGACGCAACATTTCACGGCTGCGGCTGCGGTCAGATTCAGCATGTTCCAGGCGTTGACGTAATTTATCATTGAGATCGGCATTTTCAGTCAGCATGCCGGCTGATTCACTGTAATTAAAGTGCTGACGGCGCTGTGCGACTTCTTCCAGAGCAAATCCCTGTTGACGCGCCTGCTGCTGTGTCTGTTTCGCCTGTCCGTAGTCGTTTTTCAGCGCTTCGTGCTGCTCGGGGTCGCTCTGTAAGACAGAAACCATCGGCTCCAGTTTATTCAGGGCATTACCGAATTGTTGCAGATAGCGGGCAGACTCTTGTGCTTCCGATAATGAATCACGCACTTCTTCAACGCGATCCTGCAACGTTTCATCCAGCAGCAGAGCGACATTCGGGATAAGCCGGTTCAGAATGCCGAGGTTCTCTTTCACCTGGACAAACTGCTGACGGGCCACCACGGTCTGGTCTTCAAACTGTGATAAACTGCGCTCCAGTTCATTGCGGCGCTGACTCAGAGTGCGAATTTCCGCTTCCGGGTCATTTTCAAACGCAATGGAAATATTTTTCCCGACAAAACGGCTGAATGCCTGGTGGGCACGCTGCATTTTCTGGACATCAAAGGACAATGTTGCCAGGCGCTCTGCCAGTTCATCACGTTCATTTTCCAGAACGGCAAGCTGGTTTTCCCGCGCCGCGCGACCGAACAGCGGCACTGACGGAAAGCGGGAATAGCGCCACTGACGATCAGTACTGCGCACCAGCACCGCGCGCTCTAATTCTTCTGTGGTAAAGACGCTGTCATCAAACGACTGCGGGTCCCCTTCAATCAGATAAATATCTTCCGGGCAATCTTCCAGCGCATCAAGATGCGGGCGTACCGCGTTCAGATCCGGCACCACAATCGCGTGGCGCGCAGGACCATATAACGCGGAGAAATACGGCGCATCATCAATGGTGATATCGTCATAAATCTCAGATAACAGCATGCCGCCGAAACGTTCCGCCAGCCCTAACATCCGGCTGTCATCGGCACCGCTCGGCTGACTGAGCCGCTCAATATCTTTTTCGCGCTGCGCTTTTTTATGCGCCACATCATCACGCTCAACCGTCACTTCGCGCTCGCGCTCCAGCAACTGCTGCATGTATTCCGTCACATCATTGGCGCTGCTGAATGTTTCATGTGACTGTTCGCACAACTGAGTGAGTGCTTCCTGCGCTGCCAGCCAGGCCGGTGCTTTACCGGTCAGTGTCTGGATCTGCTGTTTCAGCTGTTCAGTCTGCTGGCGCATTTCCATGCGCCGTTCACCGCTTTCGCTGACGCTGACACTGAGGGTTTCCTGCTGCGCCTCAAGGGTCATCAGCATCTCATCCAGCCCGTCAGCCTCAACCTGCTGACCAACACGTTTGCAGAAATCATCCAGGGCTTTCTGTGCGTTGTGCTGACTGTGAAGACGTTGTTCTAATTCGGATAACTGCTGACGCAGTGGCTGTACGCGATCTGCCATCATCTGCTGTGACGGTAAATCACGCAGTAACTCACGCGCGGTCTGATAGGCATCACTGCGGCTGACTTCACCAACCACCGATTTTACCAGGTCATACGCCTGCGAAAACTGACTGTGCGCGGCCTGCGATACACTCATTCTCTGTTCGAGCAGCAACAGGGCTTGCGTCGCTTCCTCTTCGCGGGCGCGGAAGGTTTCCAGCCATTCATCGAGTGAATCAATATCCAGCTGCGGTAACTGACATAATGTTTTAGCGCGCTCCAGTGCCTGCATAGCCTGCTGATACTGAATAGCGCGGGTCTGCTGAACATCGAGAGCCTGCTGATAATCGGCTAACTGGCTTTTCAGCCCATCGACTTCTTCTTCGGCGACCTGATTACGCTCTTCATACTCGCTGTGCAGCTCAGTGGCCTCTTCCGCCACTTCCGTCTGCTCTTCCAGGCGGAAGGTCAGTTCTTCCACATCAGACTGATAACGGTCGATTTTTTCCTGCTGGCGCATCGCCGTTTGCACCAATGTCAGATGGTCACTGGCGGCCTGAAAATCGGTTTCCAGATCCGCAGAAGAGGCGGTCTGTTCAGCCAGTTCGCGGGACATTTCCACCTGGCGGAACTGCTCGCTGATCAGTTGTTTACGGCTGCCGAGCAGATCACGACGTACAACCAGCGCCTGGTCAATATGTACACGCCGTTCATTGGCGTGACGCATATAATCCGCAGAAACATATGCCGTTGATTCAGTGATCAGGTGCTTGAACAGGTCACGGTCAGATTGTGTTACGCGGATAGCTTCCAGCGTGATCCTATTTTCCCGCAGTGCACCTTCCATGTCCTGGAACGCTTTGCGCACGCCGCTGTTTTCAGGCAGTAAATAGTCGCGCAGGGAACGGGTGATGGCACTGGAGATCCCGCCGTAAAGCGAGGCTTCGATCAACCGGTAGTACTTGCTGCGATCACCAGCCGAACGCAGGCGTTTCGGGATAACACCCATGTCAAAGAGGACAGAATGGTAGTCGATAATCGAGTTAAACTGTTTAAAATGCACGCCTTCAATATCTTCAAGGCGGGTTTTTAAATCATGGAGCGGCAGAACCCGCACCTGGCGTTCGCCCAGTTGTTCACTGACGATTTGCGTCGGTGAATACTGTGTCGGCAGCCCCTGGATCATGAATGATTTGATATCAACTTTTTTATCACGCCCGGCGATTTGTTGCAGGCGCACGCCCACCAGCACACGCTGATGGCGGGAGTTCAGCACATCCAGCATGGCATAGCAGACACCGGGACGCAGTTTTCCGTGCAACCCTTTATCGCGGGAGCCGGATGTCGCGCCCGCTTCCGTGGTGTTACGAAAGTGCAGCAGCGTCAGATCCGGGATCATGGCAGTGATAAACGCGGCCATAGTGGTGGATTTACCGGCACCGTTACCTCCGGAGAGGGTTGTTACCAGATCATCCAGATCAAACGTGCGGGCAAAAAAGCCGTTCCAGTTGACTAACGTGAGTGAGCGGAATTTACCACGATCAATCATTCTTCATCCTCCGCTTCATCCGTCGCGTTATCATTTTCATGTTCATTATTATCATCCGGTTCTTCATCCGGGCTGTCGCCGCGCGGGGTATTTTCATCTTCGGCGAGCGATTGCGCTTCACCATCACGGATAAGGCGCAACTGCGCATCACGCGGGTCATCACCGCTGCGCACATCCGCACCGAAGCGGAAAACAGATTCAGAAATCACAAACTGGCTGTTATCAGCCCCCACAAATGTGACCATTCCCAACCGGCGCAGGCGATAAAGCGCGCCACGGGTTTTTTCCAGTAATTTTTGTTTATCGAGATCAGAACCGGTAGAGCGGTTATTAATGACTTTCAGTAACTTAGCTTCATCCGCCAGAGAGAGCAGTTCTTCATATAGCTCAGCGGTTGTGAAAATCCCCTGATTTGCCAGACGTTCCGGGCTGAGATACAGGTAGCACAGCACTTTGCCCACCAGCATTTCCAGTTCGGACAGTACGGAGCGCGGGATAAGTGTGGTCGAACGCGGGCGCAGGTAAAAGAAACCTTCCGGTGCGCGGACTAATTCCACATTATAGCGGGCATAGAAGCCTTCCAGTTCATCCTGAAAATCCATTAAGAACGCGTGATTATCCAGGTCATCCACACTGATATGGCGACCGGCGCGCAGTTGACTGTCAAGCTCCGGAAAAAGGGTATTGGCAAGTGCCTGAGCCAGCTTTGCCGGCATAAATGGTTCAATATGTGTCAATGACATGTGCCTGCACCTTTGCTCCGTATTCATTAATCGCTGACCATTCTGCCGGGATGCCGGAGAAATCGGCATCGGCAACGCCGAGCCGGATGGCCTGATCCACAATAATTCTCGCCACATCAAACTGGCGCTGACGCGGATATCTCATAAGGTAATCCCGCAGAACCGCACCCAGATCCAATCGTTTTCCCTGCGCTTTATACACAGCTAACGCGCTTTCCATCATGGCTGCCAACTGTTCGTTGACCTCACTGTACTTTTCATATTCCAGATCAGGCGGCAATTCGCCGGTCACTTCATCGTCACGCAGGCCCTGCTCTGTATCGCGCATGTCCAGCAGGCGATCGGCATTTGCCACGTTGAGCGCCCACGGAGAGTCGAAATAGTGCTGAACAGAATGGCGCAGACGCTGTGAGAAAATACGGTTTTTATCCATATCGATAGCGGTACGGATAAATTTATGGACGTGGCGGTCATAGCCAATCCACAGGTCGATAGATTGCTGACCCCAGCTGATAATGCGATCCAGCTTCGCCTGCAAATCAAAAATCAGTTTATCCACCAGCTCAGATCCGGTGGTGGTTGTCATGTTCGCATCCTGAATGCGCAGCAGATTAGCCTGTAACTTATCACCGGCGGCTTCCAGGGTATCCTGAAGCTCGCGCAGAGTCAGTGAGGTTTCTGACAGTAACTGCTCACAGTTGGCAATCGCCGCCTGCCAGTCCTGATTCAATAGCTTGGCAATATCTTCTTTCACGCCATTTTGCTGCTCATCCATAATGCGCTGCGACATATCAATACTGTCAAAAATTTCCGCAACCGAATATTTCAGCGGCGCAAACACATTACGGTGCCAGTGAAACTCATCACCACCCTCTTCGGCGGCATCACCCGCGCGGCTCAGTTCGCCTGCGACAATGGAGAGCTGCATGGATAAACGCAGTGAGGAAAATTCACGCTGACGGATATAATAATCACTGATGCCGATCCCGAGCGGGGTCAGCCGGTAAATCGCATTACCCTCAAACATATCGCTGGTAAAGCGGTTAAATAATTTCTGGCGCACCATATCATTGATGGCATTGTTGGCACGTACCGCGACAGATTCCGTTGTCTGTTCAAAGCCTTTGCAGACCTCACGGAAAGCATCGACCAGTTCCCCCTCACTCATTTCGCCGTCTATGCGTTCGCTGTTAAGCACAGCAACAGACAGTAAAAATGCCAGCCGTTCCGGCGGCAGCGAGATGGCGAAATCATTTTTTCGCGCCCATGCCACAAGCTCGGGGACTGTTTGGGTAAACTCACTCATTGTCCATCCTTCTGTTCGGGTTTCCGTGCCATAACATGAATATAGCGGCCTAAACTGATGTAAGGCTCCTGACGGCAATAACGTTGCTCCAGTGCCAGCAGCGCCGGAAAATCGCGGTTTTGTAACTGACGGCTTTGCAGATAATCATGAAAAACCCGCACCCCGGTTTTCGCCTCAATGGTAAGGCGGCAGTCATCCAGCCACTGATAAACCTGTTCAGGCATAAGGGGATTCTGCGGCGATAATGAACGCTTGCGGCGGCGCTGCATGTCCGGCGTTGCCAGATGAAAATTGCCTAATATCGCATTTCGCATGACAAGTCCGTTCGCATTGTAAAACATTAACGACAATACTCCACCGCCCGTTATTATAGCGGTCAGCGCTTCAATTGCACCTTTTTGATCAGTTATCCACTCCAGAACGGCATGAAACAAGATCAAATCAAACTCACCGTCAGTATGAAGTGCGATATCCTGGGCTGCGCAATGAATAAAGGACATATTTTCTGCCACGCCATCGTCCTCTGCGGCCTTCTGTGCGCGCAAAATCATCTCTTCGGACAGATCACATAAAACAACATGATGGCCCATTGCCGCAAGGCGGCGGGAAAAGAACCCGTCACCGCCACCGGCATCAAGAATGCGCAGCGGACCCGGCCGCAGACGTGTCAGTAAGGCAACAAGATCCTGCCAGACAACCGCTTCACGGATTTGCCCTTTTGTTGTGCCATATATATTGCGGGTGAATTTTTCCGCGATATCGTCAAAATTACGATCAACCATGAAAACCTGTATTCAGTCCGGGAGTATTTTATCGGTAAGTTTCCGCCGGTTTCCCGCGCGGAGTGACTATATTCAATTGTATTGCAGGGCACAGCCGTGCACTATGCAGAGTCCGTAACTATTGTGTCACAGCTTTGTTTAATGTCACCCGATTTGTGTAGTCAACTATCATTAACCGGTGATAAATCAATCATATTTAAGGTGTGCTGATGCTGTTTGCCCTGAAAAAATACCTTGGCGGTTTTCTGATGCCGCTGCCGTTTCTGCTGCTGGTGATGCTTGCCGGTCTGCTGCTGCTGTGGTTTACCTCCCGGCAGAAAACCGGAAAAGCCCTGATAAGTGTCAGTTGGCTGCTGCTGGTGCTGCTCAGCCTCCAGCCTGTCGCCGACTGGCTACTGTTACCCGCTGAAAAACCGTATGACAAGCGCTATGAGATAATCACGCCGCAGGCTGTGCAGCAGCAGGACATCCGCTATATCGTGGTACTCGGTGGCGGCTTTACCTGGAATCCGGAGTGGTCGCCTTCTGCAAACCTTATCAGTAACAGTCTGCCGCGTGTGGCAGAGGGCGTGCGCCTCGGGCTTGTTTATCCGCACGCCACCCTGATTTTTACCGGCGGACCGGGTATGAACAGCATCAGCAGCGCCGAAGTTGCGGCACAGGTCGCACAATCACTGGGGATCGCACCTGAACGTACATTGCCGCTGATATTGCCGAAAGATACTGAAGAAGAAGCGGCAGAAGTGAAAAAAGTGGTTGGCGATGCGCCTTTCCTGCTTATCACATCCGCGAATCACATGACGCGCGCCAAAGCCTTTTTTGATGCAAAAGGATTGCACCCGATCCCGGCACCGGCAAATCAGCTGGCAGTGACCACGCCGCTGCATATCTGGGAGAAAACTATCCCGTCTGCCTATTATTTGTCTCACAGCGAGCGGGTCTGGTATGAAGGACTGGGTCGTCTGTGGCAGGCGGTGAAAACCACAGAAAAAGAGGAATAGCAGGCAATAAAAAACGCGGAAAATTCCGCGTTTTTTCTTTCTGTTTGTTCCGGCTCAGCGGGACAGAAATAATGTCCGCACAGTGTCCAGATCTTCCTGTGTATCCACACCGGTTCCCGGCGCCACCAGCGCTTGTGCGACATGGATTTTTTCGCCGTACCACAATACACGCAGTTGCTCGAGCATCTCGATTTTCTCAAGAGGGCTTGGCGCCCACTGGATATAGCGGCGGATAAACCCGGCGCGGTAAGCATATATTCCGATATGGCGCAGGAAATTATCCCCGGCTGTGTCGCGGCTCTGCATAAAACGTTCGCGATCCCAGGGGATAGTCGCGCGGGAAAAATAGAGTGCGTAACCCTGTTTATCCATCACCACTTTAACTGCATTCGGGTTAAACGCTTCTTCCGCTGAGGTAATTTTTACCGCAAGTGTTGCCATTCCGGCTTCACTGGCAGCCAGATTTCCGGCGACCTGCGCAATAATACTTTCAGGGATAAGGGGTTCATCCCCCTGAACATTGACGATAATTTCATCATCCGCAAACTGATAGTGATCAATCACTTCTGCTAGGCGTTCAGTCCCGGACTGATGATCAGCCCGCGTCATACACACTTCACCGCCTTCCGCTGTCACCGCATCAAACACAGCCTGTGTGTCGGTTGCCACAATAACCCGCGCAGCACCAGAGCGCTTTGCCTGCTCCATCACACGCACAACCATAGGTTTCCCGTGGATATCTGCCAGCGGTTTTCCGGGCAGACGGGTGGATGCATAGCGCGCAGGAATGATAACTGTAAACATGGAGATTATCCTTCAGAGGCCGGCATTTCGCGGGCTTCATTCTCTAATAAGACAGGGATATCGTCGCGGATGGGATAGGCCAGACGGCAGCCTTTGCAGATGAGTTCAAGATTTTGTTTGTCGTAACTGAGTTTGCCGTGGCAAACCGGGCAGGCTACGATTTCGAGTAAACGGTGATCCATACGTCCCCCAATGAGATAAAAACGTTGGCTCAGAATAACATAAGCCTGGTCTCACCGTTAACTCTGTTGTTGCGATATCACGGAGATAATCGCGTGTTGTACTGCTTTTTTGTTATTGCCAGACCGCGCTTACAGTGCGATCACATCGTTGGCTGCAATACCGTAACTGCCACGGGTCAGTGAAAATTCAACTTCCTGCCCTTCGCTCAGTAATTTGTTACGGGAATTAGCGATCCCTTTGCGGGTAACCCAGATGTCATCACCGCCGTTTACCGGAGAGATGAAACCATAACCTTCTTTTGCATCAAACCATTTGACGCGGCCAAGCTGTAATTGTTTAGACATAGTTAACTCCTTTTATCACCGCGATGAATGATATTCACAGCGGCTATGTCCGCTCCTTTTTGAGCAGGACACTATTTTTTTATTATTTTTTTATATTGTTTGCGGACACTTCCGGAAAGAAGTCAGACCACAAAACATACCGTTTTCCGCGGGATCCGGTCATCCACACCACAAGATTAGCAAGGTGGTGTGAAAAAATTATGACAGCGGAATCAAAAATAGAGTTACACGCGGATTGGTTGCACAGTGATATATGAAATACATCACAGAAATACAACTTAATGATTAAGCCACATTCACATAAAAAGCACAAGCCCTTTATACCCTTATTCATTCAAACTGCAGGTTCGTTGGCTTCGCTCAGCCCGCCGGGTCACATACTTATGTATGCTCCCGGTCGGTCTTCCCTTGCCGCCTGCCTGCATCCCGAATGACGTTGGGTATATTGTTTTCTATGTGAAATATAACGTTATCCAGAATTTTATTGCCGGCTTCATCAGTAAATTTGGCGCTGACAGGTAAATACCACCAGTCAGGTTCACAAAAGGCAAAACATTTCACTGCATCCTTCTCCGTCATCAGCAGTGACTGGCCCGGTTTTACCAGTGCGGACAGCTGATCACGGCTGTACGACTGATGATCAGGAAAGGAAATACATTCAGCGGGCGTTATACCGAGAGACGCCAGGGTACTGAAAAACCGTGGCGGATGACCAATGCCCGCCATCGCCACACATTCACCAATCTCACTGACCGGTTTGCGTGTGCCGTCAGCCAGGTTAACTGCCTCGCCCGGCACCAGAGACATTGCTGCCTCACCCGCAAGTGCTGTGCCGCCGTTGGTTATCACCGCATCGACACTTTTCAGACGTCCGGCACGTTCACGCATGGGGCCGGCCGGTAACCACCAGCCGTTACCAAAGCGGCGCTCACCATCAATTACCACGATTTCAATATCGCGCTCCAGCGCATAATGCTGCAACCCGTCATCCGTGATGATGACATCCACCGGATTGTGTTGCAAAATTGCATCGACAGCATCTGCCCGCCGGGGAGCCACGGCAACCGGAACCCCGGTGCGCCGGGCAATCAGAACCGGTTCATCACCTGCCTGTGCAGTTGTGGTTTCCGGTGTGATAAGCAGCGGATAGTTGTCTGACTTTCCGCCGTAACCACGGGATACCACACCGGGGCGATATCCACGGGCAATAAGCTGCTCCGCCAGCCAGACAACCACCGGTGTTTTACCATTACCGCCTGCGGTCAGGTTTCCCACCACCACAACCGGTACCGGCATCCGCCGAGATTTTTTCAGTCCGAGACGAAACAACAAACGGCGCAGACCGCTTACCGCACCATACAGAAAGGAGAGCGGTAAAAGCAGCAGATGCAGTTTTGAGCGGCCGGACCATATTTTTTCAATCATTATTGTCAGTCAATTAATCGTTATGCCCGTTACTTACCAAACTGCATATTATAGAGCTGTGCATAGATACCCGGTTGTTTCACCAGTTCAGCATGTGAGCCGCGCTCCTGCACTTCGCCATCCTGCACAACCAGAATTTCATCTGCTTTCTCAATGGTCGATAAGCGGTGTGCTATTACCAGACAGGTGCGGTCTTTCTGTAATTCATCCAGAGCGGACTGAATCGCACGCTCAGATTCGGTATCCAGCGCTGAGGTTGCTTCATCGAGGATAAGGATCGGGGCGTCACGCAGCAGCGCGCGGGCGATGGCAATACGCTGACGCTGCCCGCCGGAAAGCAGAACACCGTTCTCACCGATTTCGGTATCCAGTCCTTTTTCCATTTTTTTTGATAAAGTCCATGGCATACGCCATTTCTGCCGCTTTCTCTATCTGCTCACGGCTGTACTTCCCTTCTGTCGCGTACGCGATATTATTCGCCACGGTATCATTGAACAGATGCACATTTTGCGATACCAGCGCCACCTGGCTGCGCAGGGAAGCCAGCGTATAATCGCGGATATCGTTACCATCAATCACAATATGCCCGCTGTCGATTTCATAGAAACGGGTAATAAGATTGGCAATTGTTGATTTTCCGGAGCCGGAACGTCCCACCAGTGCCACGGTTTTACCTTGAGGAATAGTGAATGACACGTTTTTCAGTGCGGGTTGTTCTCTTCCCGGGTAAGTGAAAGTGACATCTTCAAATTTCACATCCCCTTTAACTTCTTTCAGCACTTTGGTGCCGGTATCTTTTTCCTGCTCCAGATCCAGCAGCGCAAACAGGGTCTGACATGCAGCCATACCGCGCTGGAACTGTGCATTAACATTCGTCAGAGATTTTAACGGACGCATCAGCGCGACCATTGATGAGAACACAACCGTAATAGAACCGGCGCTCAGTGCGTCTTTAATTTCAGGAAAACTGGCGGCAAACAGTACAAATGCCAGGGCAAAAGACGCGATTATCTGAATAATCGGGTCGGCAATAGAAGATGCGGTAACCAGCTTCATACCCTGGCGGCGCATGTCATTGCTGACTTTATCGAAGTGGTCATTTTCGACTTTTTGCCCGCCGAAAATAAGCACTTCTTTATGCCCTTTCAGCATCTGTTCCGCGCTGGCACTCACCTGCCCCATTCCGCTTTGCATAGTTTTACTGATTTCACGGAAACGGACAGAGACTTTGCGGATAACCACCGCCACAATCGGGGCAATAACAATCAAAATAAGCGAAAGCTGCCAACTGTTATAAAACATCAGTCCGAACAGTGCCGTAATATAAGCACCTTCACGGACAACAGTGACCAGCGCACCTGAAGAAGAAGAAGCAACCTGCTCAGAATCATAGGTAATACGGGATAACAGTGTCCCGGTGGATTGCTGGTCAAAGAAAGGAACCGGCATCCCCATCATATGACGGAACAGATTACGGCGCATAACCATAACTACTTTGCCTGACACCCAGGAAAGGCAATAGCCGGAAATAAAACTCGATGCTCCGCGCACCAGCATCAGCGCAAGGATAATCAGAGGCATCATCCGGAGAAAATCGTTGTCGGCTTTGCCGAAACCTTCATCAAGCAGGGGTTTGAGCAGCGACAGCATAAATGCATCGCCCCCCGCATTTATGACTAACGCAACAGCCGCTACGATGATACCTGATTTAAAAGGTGCAATTGTCGGCCATAACCGGCGAAATGTTTGCCGGGTTGAAATATCAATATCTTTCATTATTGCGTTTACCAATACTAAAAATTAGCTGCCTATATTACCCGTTTATCGGCTGATCACCAAACCATGCACTGAACCAGCGGGCGGACAGATGATGACGATATGTCACCAGCGCTATATCATCATTAAAAAAAATGCACAGTAATCTGACCGCTGCGCGCGGTATCGTGCCAGTCCGTGCCGTTATGACGATAGCGGCGCTGTACTTTATCAGAGGGCAGGCGCCACGGGCTATAGCGGGCAACAGACACCAGTGCAAAACCGGGATTCACCGCACGAATAAAAGATTCTGTTGATGAGGTATTACTGCCATGGTGCGGAACTTGCAATACCGTGGCTGACAGCCTCTTTTCTGACTTAACCAACTGCATTTCAGCTTGCTTTTCAATATCACCGGTCAGCAAAACCTGATATTTTCCGTCACTGATGCGGATAACACACGAGCCGTCATTTTTGCTTTTCTGATACTTTCCGTCCGGCCATAACACCTCGAAATATAACGATTGCCAGACCCAGCGTTCACCCCGCTCACACGCCGTATCTGCCCGCGGGATATTACCTTTTACAGTTGCAGGCGGATAATAGCGGCGTAATGTTTCCAGCCCGCCGGTATGATCCTGATGGTCGTGGCTGATAATAATCCAGTCCGGTATCAGGCGGTGATACCGCAGATAAGGCAGGATCACCCGCTGAGCATCGTCACTGTGCCCCATCCGGTTGCCGGTATCATACACAACCGCCCTGCCTTCTTTTTCGACAACCACCGCCAGCCCGTGTCCGATATCCAGCAATGTCACCGACCAGTCCGGCACGGGGGTTTTCCGCAGATATAAACAGCAACAGATAATCATTCCCGGCAGCAATACCGGATGCTGACGCCAGAGATCCTGCCGGATAAAACAGACACATCCCCATACAATAGCTGTCCAGAACAGAGATACATGCCCGGTTATCAGCCAGAACGAGGACAGAAACGGCAACGGCCACAATGCCAGCCCGAGAGAGTAATCAGCCGCCTGCCAGATAAACCCGGTCACTGTGACCGGCAGAAACAACGCCGCTGTAATAGCGGAAAAAAGTAAAGGTACGGATAAAAAAGAGATAACAGGAATAACCCACAGGTTGCTCAGCAATGAGAGAAAATTGACACCGCCGAAGAAAGACGCCTGCACCGGCAGCAAAAGCAGAAATAATCCCCACTGATAGGATAAAAAGCCACGGATATTGCGCCAAAAGCGCTCGCGGCGGGTAATCCTCCCGGTCGTTGCCTGCCGTACACCGGTATGGTGCCAGAACAACAGCGCAGTAACGGCAATAAATGACAGCCAGAAACTGGCGGAAAGGATGGTCAGAGGATCGATTAACAACAACAGTGCTGCGCTGATAAATACAAACTGATATGCAGGTAATACATAATGATTCCATCTCATCAGATGCCACAGCAGCAGTACCGTAAGCGCCCGGCAGGCAGGAACAGCAAATCCCGCCAGCCAGACATAAGCCACTGCCGCACAGACAGAAAATAACACAGGAATAAAATGTGACATCAATCGCTGCGCCAGCACCAGTAAGATTATGCGCCCCGCCCACCAGCCCCATAATGCAGCAAGCCCGATATGCAGACCTGAAATTGCCACCACATGAGCAACACCCGTTTCCTGCACCAGCATTCGTTGTTGTGGTGTAATCCCCCTGCGCTCCCCGAAGAGCAGAGCCAGCATCAGCCCGCTCTGCACAAAGTTATCTGTCTGCGGAAAATATTCAGCAATGACCCGCTGGCGCAGATTACATACTGACGATATTTTCTTACTGCGCCCCGGGGTCAGAGAAAATAAGACCCGCTGAGACAGTGCATGCTGTTGCCGGTCAGGTTGCCCTTCATTTAATTGCTTGTGGACAGGGCGTAAAACAGGTCTGAATATACGCCAGACTTCACCGGCACATTCCGGCACAAATGAGCCTTTTGTTTTTATATTTATATAAATATCATCATTAATTTTTTTTATCGTTAATATTTACAATCTTCCCTTTCACCGAGTAAAATCCAGTTGCTTTAATAATAACATCATGAACTATAACATCTATATGACTTAGGTTTTTATTATCAGTTGAAAATAGTGACAATGTATTATTCAGTTGAATATTAACTATTAAAAAAAATACTTATTGTTATTTGTATAAATATACTACTCCGGTTACGGATAAAAAAAAAGAAAACATAATATGACAGACAGATACAATAGCTCAGTCTGTGACAATAACCCTGGCAACACCAGCAGCGGGGCATGTCCGACCAGTACAGCAGCGGCTGCCAGCCAAAGCGGTAACGGATATGGAAAAAGGTATTTCAGAGCAACAGAAATGAACATATATCTCACCAAATGTGTTATCAGTATTTATTATGATGAGAATGGTTTTCTTTTTTATTAATAAAATAAAAAACGGGATCAATCACAAAATTATATTTTTCTCATACAGAAAATAGTTAATTTTATGAGAGACGAATCACACTTGTCTATTTAACTGTGATTACATGATGATTTTTAATAGAGTTTTCCTGAGAATAGAATAAGATACTTTTTTATAAAAATAATAGAAAGCATTCTTGCCAACACCAGAATTAATTATATTTTCAATTAATTAATACATCACTAACATTTTTGTACTCTAAATAATTCGAGATGCATGTAGGCGACAAACGAAGATAGACGGGGAGCATAGATAAACTATGTGACCCGGCTAGCTGAGCGCAGTCAACAACCAGGCATCTTGAAGTATGACGAGTATATAACTAAAATAATTCAGGAAAGTATCTTCCTGAAAAAAAAATGACGCCATCGGCGTCATTTTTATTATCTCTGTCAATAATTAAGCATAGATATTCGCGCGGTCACGTAACTCTTTACCCGGTTTGAAGTGCGGAACGTGTTTACCTTCCAATTCAACCTGTTCGCCGGTTTTTGGGTTACGACCAACCCGCGGAGCACGGTAGTGCAGAGAAAAACTGCCGAATCCACGGATTTCAATACGCTCACCGTCAGCGAGAGTATTTGCCATATGCTCAAGAATCTCTTTTACTGCTTCTTCAACAACTTTAGCCGGAAGATGAGGCTGTTGGCCTGCCAGCTTCTCAATCAGTTCAGATTTGGTCATATAACCTCCTGGACTACCCTGATTATCATAAAAGCAGACCGCTTGCGCGGCCTGCCCGCTTAATTACTCGCCTTTAGCCGCTTTGAAAGCATCTGCCATAGCGTTGTTGGAGAAGCTGACTTCTTCCTGTTTGTTTACAGTAGCGACAGCGTCTTTCTCATCCGCTTCGTCTTTTGCACGTACAGACAGGTTGATTACACGGTTTTTACGATCAACACCGGTGTATTTTGCTTCAACTTCATCACCAACGTTCAGAACCAGAGTTGCATCTTCAACGCGATCGCGTGATGCTTCTGATGCACGCAGGTAACCTTCAACGCCATCCATCAGCTCAACAGTTGCACCTTTCGCATCTACTGCGGTTACTTTACCGGTGACAATAGCACCTTTCTTAGTAACAGCGGTGTAGTTGTTGAACGGATCTTCAGCTAATTGCTTAACGCCCAGAGAGATACGCTCACGTTCTGCGTCAACCTGGAGAACAACCGCTGCGATTTCGTCGCCTTTTTTGTATTCACGGACAGCTTCTTCGCCTGTAACGTTCCAGGAGATGTCAGACAGGTGAACCAGACCATCAATGCCGCCATCTAAACCAATGAAGATACCGAAGTCAGTGATTGACTTGATTTTACCTTCAACACGGTCACCTTTATTATGGGTTTCCGCGAATAACTGCCATGGGTTAGATTTGCACTGTTTCAGGCCCAGGGAGATACGACGACGTTCTTCGTCGATGTCCAGAACCATAACTTCAACAACATCACCAACGTTAACAACTTTAGATGGGTGAATGTTCTTGTTAGTCCAATCCATTTCGGATACGTGAACCAGACCTTCAACGCCTTCTTCGATTTCGACGAAGCAGCCGTAGTCAGTCAGGTTGGTCACGCGACCGGTCAGACGGGTACTCTCAGGATAACGCTTAGCGATTGCGACCCAAGGATCTTCGCCCAGCTGTTTCAGGCCCAGAGATACACGGGTACGTTCACGGTCGAATTTCAGCACTTTAACAGTGATTTCATCGCCGACATTCACGATTTCGCTTGGATGTTTAACACGTTTCCATGCCATATCAGTGATGTGCAGCAGACCATCAACGCCACCCAGGTCAACGAATGCACCGTAGTCAGTGAGGTTCTTAACGATACCTTTAACTTCCATGCCTTCCTGGAGGTTTTCCAGCAGCTGATCGCGCTCTGCACTGTTTTCAGATTCGATAACAGCACGACGGGAAACAACAACGTTATTGCGTTTCTGATCCAGCTTGATTACTTTGAACTCAAGCTCTTTGTTTTCCAGATGCGTGGTATCGCGAACAGGACGCACGTCAACCAGTGAACCCGGCAGGAACGCACGAATACCGTTCAGTTCTACAGTGAAGCCGCCTTTAACTTTACCGTTGATAATACCGGTAACAGTTTCAGCTTCTTCGTATGCTTTTTCCAGCGTCAGCCATGCTTCATGGCGTTTCGCTTTCTCACGGGACAGAACAGTTTCACCGAAACCGTCTTCTACTGCGTCCAGAGCAACGTCAACTTCATCGCCGACCTGAATTTCCAGTTCACCCTGAGCATTCTTGAACTGTTCAATCGGAATAGCAGATTCTGATTTCAGACCCGCGTCAACCAATACAACGTCTTTATCGATAGCAACGACAGTACCACGGACAATAGCGCCCGGACGAGTTTCGATAACCTGCAGGGATTCTTCAAAGAGTTGAGCAAAAGATTCAGTCATGTTTGATCTTCAAGTGTTTAAGTATTAACGTCCATTTAGCATCCGGCCGAATGGGGTTGTTTCACATACCTTGCAACATTCCTTGTCACAAAGGGGTGGCAGAAAACTGCGTTTTTGCCTTGTTCTCTGCCGATAAAAAACTTCAACTTATCATTATAAACAAAAACGGATGCAGAAACCTACTAAAAAACACAGATTCAGTCAGATTTCCCGCAAATTTTGTTTATCATTCCGCCGCTTCAGCCAGCATAGCCCTCGTATAACGCAGAGCCTCTGCAATAACGTCATCAATTGACATTGTGGTTGAATCAAGAATAAGGGCGTCACCTGCTGCGATCAGCGGGGCAACCGCACGGTTGCGATCGCGGTAATCGCGCTCTTCTATCTCCGCCAGAAGGCGGTCAAAATTAACACTAAAGCCCTTGTCCTGCAACTGCTTCATCCGGCGGTGGGCGCGCTCCTGCGCACTGGCATCAAGGAAAATTTTCACCGGCGCATCAGGGAAAACCACGGTGCCCATATCACGTCCGTCGGCTATCAGTCCGGGGGCGACGCGGAATGCCCGCTGACGGCGCAACAGTGCTTCGCGCACACGCGGAAACGCCGCAATCTGAGACGCAGTCATACCGACATCTTCCTGACGGATAGCCCGGCTGACATCTTCACCTTCCAGAATAATCTCAAGACCCGCTTCTTCTGCCAGAAATTTCACATCCAGATTGGCGGCCAGCGGAACGAGTGCATCTTCCGAGGTGATATCAACGTGGTGATGAAGTGCCGCAAGTGCCAGAACGCGGTAGATAGCACCGGAGTCCAGTAAATGCCATCCCATTTCGTTTGCCAGTGCCCGGCAAAGGGTTCCTTTGCCCGCGCCGCTTGGCCCGTCAATGGTGATAACCGGAACATATACTGCCATGCACACTCTCCTGTCGCAGTCAGGCGGCCATAAAAAACGGCCACCTTAAAAAAGATGACCGCATTATACGCACGACCTGTCGCCGAAGAAATGCCCGCAAGCACATTACTGCTTTTTTATCCGCTGATATACCCTTATTCATTCAAACCGCAGGTGCGTTGGCCGCACTCAGCCCGCCGGGTCACATACTGATGTATGCTCCCCGGCAATCGGAGCTTGCCGCCTTCCTGCATCTCGAATGACGTTGGGTATATATATGGGCTAAGGCCGGTATCCATAACCATTATTCCGGTCAGAATTATTGTTCCGCCAGCATTGCCAGTTCACGGAAATAGCCCGGAAACGTTTTTGCCGTACAGCCGGGATCCAAAATAGTGACCGGTGTATCTGACAGTGCCACCAGGGAGAAACACATGGCGATGCGGTGATCGTTATAGGTTTCAATTTCAGCGTGACGCAGTACAGCCGGTGGCGTGACCTGAATATAGTCATTCCCTTCAACAACCTCAGCCCCGACCTTACGCAGCTCAGTTGCCATCGCACTCAGGCGGTCAGTTTCTTTAACGCGCCAGTTATAAATATTGCGGATGGTGGTCGTCCCCTGTGCAAACAGCGCCGTGGTGGCAATGGTCATCGCCGCATCAGGAATGGCATTCATATCCATATCGATACCATGCAGTGTGTCGCGGGTGCATTCTATAAAGGTATCACCCCATGTGATTTTTGCGCCCATTTTTTCGAGCACCAATGCAAATTGGGTATCACCCTGCAAACTGTCACGTCCGATACCCGTGACCCGCACTGTTCCGCCTTTAATTGCCGCCGCCGCCAGGAAATAAGAGGCAGAGGATGCATCACCTTCAACCAGGTAATCACCCGGTGAATGATATTGCTGCTGCCCTGTGACCCGAAAACAGGTGTAATTTTCATTAATTACCGTGATACCAAAACGCGCCATCATTGCCAGCGTGATATCAATATAAGGTTTGGAGACCAGATCACCGGTGATACTGATTTCAGTATCCTGTTCAGCCAGCGGAGCCGCCATCAGCAATGCCGTCAGAAACTGACTGGAGACAGAGCCGTCCACACTGATTTTTCCGCCGGTAAATCCCCCGCGGATCCGAAGCGGCGGGTAGTTTTCATTTTCAAGATAGGTTATTTCTGCTCCGCCATCGCGCAGTGCATCTGTCAGATGACCGATCGGGCGCTCTTTCATGCGCGGTTCGCCGGTCAGAATAATGTCATTATCACCGAGACACAGCGCCGCTGCGAGCGGGCGCATAGCCGTACCGGCGTTGCCCAGAAATAACTCATTGCCCTGAAAACCACTGAGTGGTCCGCCTTGTCCCTCGACAATACATTCGGTTTTGTCATCAGAGAGCTGAAAACGGATCCCCAGCTCACGCAGCGCATTGAGCATGTGGCGGATGTCATCACTGTCGAGCAGGTTTATCAGGCGGGTGGTGCCTGTTGCCTGTGCCGCCAGCAGCAGTGCCCGGTTGGAGACACTTTTGGAGCCGGGCAGATTGATTGTTCCGTTAATGCGGGCGATGGGTTGTAACGTCAGGGACTCCATATAAAGTCATTCTCCGGGGTGTAAATAAAAAAGAACAAAACGGACCCGGGCGCAAACCCGGGTCCGGTAAAATGTCTGCGAAGAAAATCAGCTGTGGCGGCGCTCGAACTCTGCCATAAACTCAACCAGCGCCTTAACACCCTCAAGGGACATCGCATTATAAATGGAAGCACGCATGCCGCCGGAAACCCGGTGACCTTTCAGTGATACCAGACCCTGCGCCTGTGCTTCTTCAAGGAATTTGCTGTCAAGTGACGGGTCTGCCATCTGGAACGGCACATTCATCAGGGAACGGTTCGCCCCGGCAACGCGGTTAATATAGAAATCACTGTGATCCACGGCTTCATAAAGCAATTTTGCTTTTTCATAGTTGCGCTGAGCAATTTCCTGTAAGCCGCCCTGCTCAATCAGCCACTTAAAGACCATCCCGGAAAGATACCAGGCAAAAGTCGGCGGCGTATTGAACATCGAGTCGTTTTCACTCAGTACGGTGTAATCAAGAATGGACGGGGTTTCTTTGCGCGCTTTGCCCAGTAAATCCTCACGGATAATGACCAGGGTCAGACCCGCCGGGCCGATATTTTTCTGTGCGCCGGCATAGATAACCCCGAAGCGGCTGACATCCAGCGGTTTAGAGAGGATCGCAGAGGAGTAATCAGCGATCACAATTTTGTCGCCGAAATCCGGCTCTTCATGGATGGCGATACCATCAATGGTTTCATTCGGGCAATAGTGAACATACGCCGCATCATCACTGAGCGCCCATTCACTCATCGGTTTCACACCGACGCCGTCTGCGGTTTCTGTTCTGATATCAATAATATTTGGTGTGCAATATTTTTGTGCTTCTTCTGCCGCACATTCCGCCCAGTAACCGCCGACAATATAGTCTGCCTTAGTGTTCTCACCCAGCAGATTCATCGGCAGTGCAGCAAAGTGCCCGCGTGCACCGCCATGACAGAACAGGACTTTATAATTATCCGGCACAGCCAGTAACTGGCGCAGATTATTTTCCGCTTCTTTTGCTACTGCCATAAATTCGTTGCTGCGGTGGCTGATTTCCATCACCGAGGTTCCCAGCCCGCGCCAGTTGCACAACTCCTGCTCAGCACGGCGCAGTACTTCAACCGGCAGCATGGCCGGACCGGCACTAAAATTATATACCTGACTCATTGACCCCACCCTATTTCGTAAATTTATACCCTTATTCATTCAAACTGCAGGTTCGTTGGCTGCATCCTGAATGACGTTGGGTATACACCCTGTCTATCGGTTTTATCACTCCGGGGCGGTTGCTGCAATGCTTATTGCGTGACAACCGGCAAACCCTTTTTGTCATCTTTCAGCGGGATACACTGCTTTTTAGTCAAAACACGGAATATTATTCAGACTGTTACGGTAATGCCATGACCTGTGGTGGTCATATAAAGGAATAACCCGGCGATAACTTTATATTTACAAAGGTGGTTCCCGGCAGAAAAACTCCGTATCATACCCTTATTCATTCAAACCGCAGGTTCGTTGGCCGCATCTTGAATGACGTTGGGTATATATGCCCCTTTCTTCCCCCCCTATTCCGTGCGTCCGCTACCGGCGGGCCACTAACCCAGATTGTGGATCCCATGACACAAACAGAAACGCATACCTTTATTCCCGGCAAAGATGCCGCGCTCGAAGACTCCATCAGCCGTTTTCAGCTGAAATTACAGCAACTCGGTTTTAATATTGAAGAAGCGTCCTGGCTTAATCCTGTTCCGAATGTCTGGTCAGTGCATATCCGCGATACTGATTGCCCGCTCTGTTTTACCAACGGAAAAGGTGCCACAAAAAAAAGCGGCACTGGCTTCTGCACTGGGTGAATACTTTGAGCGCCTGTCCACAAACTATTTCTTTGCCGATTTCTGGCTCGGTGAACAGATTGCAAACAGTGAATTTGTACATTATCCGAATGAAAAATGGTTTCCGCTGACAGATGACGATTCCCTGCCCGAAGGTATCCTTGATACATACCTGCGTGATTATTACGATCCGGACAGTGACTTACAGGGCGGTCAGTTGGTCGATCTGCAATCCTCCAATGACACGCGCGGGATCTGCGCACTGCCGTTTACCCGCCAGTCTGACGGGAAAACCATTTATATCCCGATGAATATTGTGGCAAACCTGTATGTCTCCAACGGGATGTCCGCCGGGAATACCCGCAATGAAGCGCGGGTGCAGGGATTGTCTGAAATCTTTGAGCGCTATGTTAAAAACCGCATTATTACGGAGCGCATCAGTTTACCGGCTATCCCGCAAGAGATTCTCGCACGCTACCCGCAGGTTGTTGAGTCCGTCAGTACCCTGGAAAACGAAGGCTTCCCGATTTTCTGTTTCGACGCATCTCTCGGCGGTCAGTATCCGGTCATTTGTGTGGTTCTGTTCAATCCGGCGAACGGCACCTGTTTTGCCTCTTTCGGTGCGCATCCGGACTTTGGCGTTGCACTGGAGCGGACAGTCACCGAGCTGTTGCAGGGACGCGGGCTGAAAGACCTGGATGTCTTTACCGCACCGACCTTTGATGATGAAGAAGTGGGCGATCAGACTAACCTGGAAACCCATTTTATCGACTCCAGCGGTCTTATCAGCTGGGATCTGTTTAAGCAGGATGCAGATTACGATTTCGCTGACTGGCAGTTTTCCGGCACCACCGAAGAAGAATTTGCCACACTGATGGATATTTTCCGCTCTGTCGGTCACGACGTATATATCGCCGATTATGAACATCTGGGTGTATATGCCTGCCGCATTCTTGTGCCGGGCATGTCTGATATTTATCCGGTCGACGATTTGCACATGGCAAACAATGCGATGGGTATCCATTTACGTGAAACCTTCTTGGCACTGCCGGAAAGCAACTGGCAGCCGGATGACTATCTCTCTTTACTGGCGCAACTAGATGAAGAAGGACACGATGATTATACCCGCGTCCGTGAATTACTGGGTATTGCCACCGGTAAAGATAACGGCTGGTCAACTCTGCGCATTGGTGAGCTGAAGTCGATGCTCGCACTGGCAGGCGGTAATACGGATCTGGCGCTGGTCTGGGTTGAATGGACTCAGGATTTCAATTCCGGCGGTCTGAGTGCGGCACGCAGCAATTATTACCGTTGTCTGCATACTCTGCTGCTGTTAACACAGGAGCCTGAGCGTGATACTGCACAGTATTTACCGGCTTTTGCCAGGATGTATGGTCAGGAAACACTGGATGCTGCGTTAAATGCCATGCACGGAAAAAATTGTTTTTATGGTTTGTGTGCATCAGATAATAATTTAACCGCATTTACAGCGCATAAATCTCTGTTAGCGGCTTATGAAAAACTGCAAAAAGCGAAATCGCATTTTTGGCTAAATAACAAAAATACGAATTAATCATCATAAATGGAATGAATCGTAAATATTAGGTTAATTTGTTCGTTTTAAGTAACACAAACACGACAAGTTAACCTATTATTTTACTTTTATTAAAACTAAAACAAAAAATAAAAATTTATTACAAAATTTAAAATATTGTTTTTCGTTTAAATTCATTATCTTATCTATAAAACTCAACTTTTTTCAGGGAATTTGACGATTCTCTTGAATGCCTTTATGATCCACATCAAGTTTTAATATTTACCCCTTTGTTACTATCATTGCGTGCTATAATTATTGGAATCAAAGAGACAGTTAGCATTATGAAAACTGATACCCTTTTTAATTTATTATCTCCTGCCGAAATGGCACATGTTGCAGACGACGTCGGTGTCTACAAAGCAACCAAAGCACCGTCCATCACTTATTTATCTGCATTTATGGCAGGCATTTTCATCTCAGTTGGTTTCGTCTTCTATATTACCACCACGACCGGAACGGCGGGTGTTATCCCCTTCGGTGTCGCAAAATTTCTTGGTGGTCTTTGTTTCGCACTTGGTCTGATGCTGGTTGTCGTTTGTGGTGCTGACTTATTTACCTCAACCGTACTGACCATCGTCGCAAAAGCAACCGGCCGCATAACATGGGGTCAGATGTTTGCTAACTGGACCCGGGTGTATTTCGGCAACCTGCTTGGTGCCCTCTTTTTCGTCGCGCTCATCTGGTTTGCCGGGCAGCATATGGCAGCTAACGGGCTGTGGGGATTGAATGTCCTGCAAACAGCAGATCACAAGCTTCATCACACATTTATTGAAGCTGTCTGTCTCGGGATTCTGGCAAACTTAATGGTTTGTCTGGCGGTATGGATGAGCTACGCAGGCCGTAGTCTGACCGATAAAATTTTGGTACTTCTGTTCCCTATCGGTATGTTTGTTGCCAGCGGGTTTGAGCATAGTATCGCCAATATGTTTATGATCCCTTTAGGGATTGTCATCAAAAATTTTGCACCTTCTGAATTCTGGTCTATGGTTGGTTCGTCGCCGGAACAGTTTCCGTCACTGACTATCTCTGATTTTGTCATTGATAATCTGATTCCGGTTACTATCGGTAACATCATTGGTGGTGCAATTTTAGTAGGTCTGACTTATTGGCTGATTCATTTACGCGGTGAGCAAAAACATTAGTCTCTGCTTATCACGACTGAATTTCTAAGTTCCATTGTTAAAAGGTAAAGTATCATGTCAGAATTAAATGAAAAATTCGCTTCAGCATGGCAAGGCTTTAATACAGGTGATTGGTCACAGGAAGTAAACGTCCGTGACTTCATCCAGAAAAACTACACCCCATTTGAAGGCGATGAGTCTTTCTTAGCTGGTGCTACAGACGCAACTACTGCTCTGTGGACGTCAGTTATGGAAGGCATCAAAATCGAAAACAGCACCCACGCTCCTGTCGATTTTGATACTGATATGCCGTCTACTATCACTTCCCACGATGCCGGTTATATCAACAAAGATTTAGAAAAAGTTGTTGGTCTGCAGACTGAGAAACCTCTGAAACGTGCGATGCTGCCGTTTGGTGGTATTCGTATGATCGAAAGTTCATGCCACGCCTATGGCCGTGAACTGAACCCGCAGATCGAAACAATCTTTACTGATTACCGTAAAACGCACAACCAGGGCGTGTTCGACGTTTATACTCCGGACATCGTTCGCTGCCGTAAATCAGGTGTTCTGACCGGTCTGCCTGATGCATACGGCCGTGGTCGTATCATTGGTGACTACCGTCGTGTTGCACTGTACGGTATCGACTACCTGATGAAAGACAAATTCGCACAGTTTACTTCTCTGCAAGCCAGATTAGAAAGCGGCGAAAACCTGCGTGATACCATTCAGCTGCGTGAAGAAATCGCTGAACAGCACCGTGCATTAGGCCAGATGAAAAAAATGGCTGCCAAATACGGTATGGATATTTCTGTTCCTGCTGCGAATGCGCAAGAAGCTGCACAGTGGACTTACTTCGGCTACCTGGCTGCTGTTAAGTCTCAGAACGGTGCTGCAATGTCCTTCGGTCGTGTTTCCACATTCCTGGATGTTTACATTCAGCGTGACCTGGAACAAGGCAAAATCACTGAAGTTGAAGCTCAGGAAATCGTTGACCACCTGATCATGAAACTGCGTATGGTCCGCTTCCTGCGTACCCCTGAATACGATGAACTGTTCTCAGGTGACCCAATCTGGGCAACTGAATCATTAGCAGGTATGGGCACCGATGGCCGTACTCTGGTAACGAAAAACAGCTTCCGTTTCCTGAATACCCTGTACACCATGGGTCCTTCACCAGAACCAAACATGACCATCCTGTGGTCAGAGCGTCTGCCGCTGAACTTCAAACGTTTCGCAGCGAAAGTGTCTATCGATACCTCTTCTGTACAGTATGAGAACGATGACCTGATGCGTCCTGACTTTGACAACGATGACTACGCTATCGCATGTTGCGTAAGCCCGATGATCGTTGGTAAACAAATGCAGTTCTTCGGCGCCCGTGCAAACATGGCTAAAACCCTGCTGTACGCGATAAATGGTGGTGTTGACGAAAAACTGAAAATCCAGGTTGGTCCTAAACACGAACCAATTCATACAGATATTCTGGATTATGAAGTTGTTATGGCGCGTCTGGACGAGTTCATGGACTGGCTGGCAACTAACTATGTCACCGCTCTGAACTGCATCCACTACATGCACGACAAATACAGCTACGAAGCAGCGCTGATGGCTCTGCATGACCGTGATGTATATCGTACAATGGCATGTGGTATCGCTGGTCTGTCTGTTGCAGCTGACTCACTGTCTGCTATCAAATATGCGAAAGTAAGCCCGATCATTGACGAAAGCGGCCTGGCTGTTGACTTCAAAATTGACGGTGAATATCCGCAGTTTGGTAACAATGATTCACGCGTTGATGACATCGCATGTGACATCGTTGAACGTTTCATGAAGAAAATTCAGAAACACCACATGTACCGTAACGCGGTTCCGACTCAGTCAATTCTGACTATCACATCTAACGTTGTGTATGGTAAGAAAACCGGTAACACCCCTGATGGTCGTCGCGCAGGCGCGCCATTCGGACCAGGTGCTAACCCTATGCACGGTCGTGACCAGAAAGGTGCTGTTGCCTCTCTGACTTCAGTTGCAAAACTGCCGTTTGCTTACGCGAAAGATGGTATCTCTTATACCTTCTCTATCGTACCAAACGCATTAGGTAAAGATGACGATGTTCGTCGTACTAACCTGGCCGGCCTGATGGATGGTTATTTCCACCACGAATCAAGCGTCGAAGGTGGTCAGCATCTGAACGTGAACGTAATGAACCGTGAAATGCTGTTAGAAGCCATGGAAGATCCTGAGAAATATCCTCAGCTGACCATCCGTGTATCCGGTTATGCAGTTCGTTTCAACTCACTGACCAAAGAACAGCAGAAAGACGTTATTACCCGTACATTCACAAAATCCATGTAATTTGTGCGGTAACCATTTGCTGTCTTATTAAAATAACATAAACTAAAAGGCCCCTCTGTTTCGGGGCCTTTATTATAACTGGTCAGTTTTGGAGTAATCCTGTCATGTCTGTACTTGGTCGAATTCACTCTTTCGAATCCTGCGGCACCGTTGATGGTCCGGGGATCCGCTTTATCATCTTCTTTCAGGGCTGTCTGATGCGCTGCCTGTATTGCCATAACCGCGATACCTGGGACTTGCATGGTGGTCAGGAAGTGACTGTTGACGAGTTAATGAAAGAAGCTACCACTTACCGTCATTTTATGAACGCTTCCGGCGGCGGCGTAACCGCATCCGGTGGTGAAGCAATATTGCAGGCTGAATTTGTGCGTGACTGGTTCCGTGCCTGTAAAAAAGAAGGGATCCATACCTGTCTGGACACCAACGGATTTGTCCGTCGTTATGACCCTGTAATCGACGAATTAATGGAAGTGACTGATCTTGTCATGCTGGATTTAAAACAACTCGATGACAGCATTCACCAGAATTTAGTCGGCGTTTCCAACCACCGCACATTACAGTTCGCCCGTTATCTGGCTGAACGTAATCAGAAAACCTGGATCCGTTACGTTGTCGTGCCGGGCTGGTCTGATGATGAACATTCCGCACATCTTCTCGGCGATTTCACCAAAGATATGAAAAATATTGAGAAGATCGAATTATTGCCTTACCACGAATTAGGTAAGCATAAGTGGACAGCAATGAATGAAGAATACAAACTTGATGGTGTAAACCCGCCGTCAAAAGAGACCATGGAAAAAGTAAAATCTATCCTCGAAAGCTATGGTCACAAAGTAATGTATTAAGTTCTTAATCTTTTTTAACAGCACACTCCGGTGTGCTGTTTTTGTTTGTGGTTGTTTTATAAATTCTTTTTCCTGCTATTTTTTTATCCTGAGCAACCGTTAAGACAAAGGATAATAAAAATGCGCATAAATAATTCACATACACTTCCCCGCACAAGCCTTTCCTCCCGCAAGATTTCCCCTCAGACTGAAAATCACACTGTCACAAAAGAGAGTCAGCGACCCGGAATCCCCGGCATTGAAACGGGGCATGCACAGGTGATAAATCTGACCGGGCTTGCAGAAGAGCATTTGCAGCCATTACAGGCATTGGCTGAAAAAGAACAACTCGTTATCAGTTTTCGTCCGGTTGAACAGGTGGCGACCGGTCTTATCAGCGCCGGTTATCCGACTAAAAATTTCAGTATTAAAGGAAAAAGTTCAAATTGGGGACCGATGGCGGGTTTTATTCCTGTTGACCAGTTTTACAGCAAATTATGCGGACAAAAACATAAAACGGAGATAATGAATAAAAAAGTAGCGCAATGCATTGAACAGGAACATGCCGGGACGCAGCATCTGCGGCTCTCTGAGAGCAGGATAAATGAACTTGTTACCATGGGATTACTTACGCGGCATCAACCGGATGCACAAGGTCATATAACGCTGGATGCCGTATCACCCCACGGACATCATCACCCCTTTACAGCAAAACCGGAGCCTGACGGACAATTTCTTATCTATAATACAAAAAAAGATAATACAAAAAAAAGAGATGCCGGTCATGGTACTCAGTGCCCCTGACGTCAATATGCCTTTAACCGCCGATTATGACCTGATGATTGTCGCACCACGCACAGAAAATTTCGGCGGTCAGGATATTGCGCATAATCCGGACGTCAGTGCAGACGCTTTTGCAGAGAAACGCCCTTATCTGCTTCGCCGGGGATCAACAACAGAAGCGATACACCGCGAGCTGCTGGGGCGCGAAGATCCAAAGCTTGGTAATAGTACCCCGAGAATTGCCGCACTTATTCCGCAAATTAATGCAGCGGTTAACCGGACAAAAGGTACAGAGGTTGTGCATCACAGCATGGATGCCACAAACCCCGGGTCTGATATGCAATCTAATTTTCCTGTGACATTTTTCTTACCCGAACCGGTTGCCGGGCTGCCACCTGTACTGCTGGCGCAGGATATAGAGGGATTACGGTTCATCGTACACACTCTGGAGTGTAACGGATTTATGGTGCCGCATAATCCGCTGTGGAGTGGTGATTTCCCGTCACTGCGCAGAGAAAGTTTTGAAGCCACACGACGGTTGTTTAATACATTGTAATTATTCAGAATATATCTGTTTATAATAAAAATCCCGCTGGTTTTCACCGGCGGGATTTTTTTATGTATCTGATAACGTAACCGGACAATCAGCCGATATGTGTCAGGCCTTTCATGTACGGACGCAGTGCTTCAGGAACTTCAATACGGCCATCAGCCTGCTGATAGTTTTCCATGATAGCAACCAGCGTACGGCCAACTGCCAGACCCGAGCCATTCAGGGTATGAACCAGCTGCGTTTTCTTATCTTCTTTACTGCGAAAACGTGCCTGCATACGGCGTGACTGGAAGTCACGGCAGTTTGAGCAGGAAGAAATTTCACGGTACGTATTCTGTGCCGGCACCCAGACTTCCAGGTCATAAGTCTTACTGGAGCCAAAGCCGATATCACCGGTGCAAAGCAGGACTTTGCGGTATGGCAGATTCAGTAACTGAAGGACTTTTTCTGCATGACCGGTTAATTCTTCCAGTGCTTCCATCGATTTTTCAGGATGCACAATCTGAACCAGCTCAACTTTATCAAACTGGTGCATACGGATAAGACCACGGGTATCACGACCATACGAACCGGCTTCAGAGCGGAAGCAAGGAGTATGAGCAGTCATACGCATCGGCAGGTCGGCTTCATCCAGAATCTCATCACGAACAAGGTTAGTCACCGGGACTTCCGCTGTCGGGATCAGAGCATAGCTGCTGGTTTCAGATTCTTCTTCCAGTGGCTTGGTATGGAATAAATCACCGGCGAATTTCGGCAGCTGACCTGTTCCGTACAGTGTGTCCTGATTGACCAGGTACGGCACATAGATTTCCTGATAGCCGTGCTGTTCAGTATGCAGATCCAGCATAAACTGAGCAATAGCACGATGCATGCGGGCAATCTGACCTTTCATAACCACAAAACGTGCGCCGGTCAGTTTTACCGCAGCAGGGAAATCCAGCCCGCCCGTCAGTTCACCCAGGGCAACGTGATCGCGCACTTCAAAATCATACTGCTTAGGTTCACCCCAGCGGCTGACTTCGAGATTTTCGCTGTCATCTTTACCCATCGGAACGACGTCATCCGGAATATTCGGGATATTCAGGGAAATAGTGCGTATCGCGCCCTGCACTTCATCAAGCTCAGATTTGGCGGCATCCAGCTTTGCCCCCAGCTGATTGACATCCAGCCGCAGCGATTCAATATCTTCACCGCGCGCCTTCGCCTCACCAATGGACTTCGATCGGGAGTTACGGTCAGCCTGTAAGGTTTCAGTCTCAACTTGTAAAACTTTGCGGCGCTCTTCAAGAGTGCGCAGCGTGTCCACATCCAGGGTAAAACCCCTGCGAGCCAGCTTTTCGGCAACCGCGTTCAGCTCATTACGCAGTAAATTTGGATCGAGCATGCTATTCCTGTGCTTGTTGTTATTAACGTGAGTGTTAGTAACTAAAGTGCAACTAATAAAATATGATTAAATAATTATTTAATCTCATTAGTGCAGTTGTTATTAACGCGACAATAAAATGCTTTAATACTCTCTGCCGCCCGCTGAATACCGCGGTGAACATATTGTGTGTTTTAAAGCATTTACCCATTTTGACAATTAATACCTTACCGCAACCGTGGCGTTAACGGTAGCGTTTTATCGGGCTATTTTGATCCTGCTCAGCAAGCCAGCTGAGTTTCTCACCAATTTTACTTTCCATTCCCCGGTTTGCCGGAAAATAGTAGCGGGTATCCCGCATTTCAGCCGGAAAATAGACCTCTCCGGCAGCATAAGCATTGGTTTCATCATGAGCGTAGCGGTACTCTTTGCCCAGCCCCATCTCTTTCATCAGTTTTGTCGGCGCATTGCGCAGATGCTCAGGCACATCATAATCGCGCCCCTCTTTTGCATCCCGCATTGCCGCTTTAAACGCGCTGTAAACGGCATTGCTTTTCGGCGCACACGCAAGATAAACAATCGCCTGTGCTATCGCCCGCTCGCCTTCGGCAGGGCCGACACGGGTAAAGCAGTCCCACGCGGAAACCGCTACCTGCATCGCGCGCGGATCAGCATTTCCCACATCTTCAGAGGCAATAGCCAGCAGACGCCGCGCCACATAGAGCGGATCGCCACCGGCGGTAATAATCCGCGCATACCAGTAAAGTGCCGCATCCGGCGCTGAGCCACGTACGGATTTATGCAGTGCGGAGATAAGATCGTAATAGCGATCACCGTTTTTATCAAAACGCGCACTACGCTCACCGCTGACTTCTTTCAGAAGTTCAGTGGTCAGTATGCGCTTACCATCAGCACTGACCTCCGCCATATCTGCCATCATTTCCAGCACATTGAGCGAACGGCGGGCATCCCCGCTGACCAGTTCCGCGAGCAGTGTCCGCGTTTCGTCCGGCAGAATAATATTTTGCCCGCCAAGACCACGCTCAGAATCATTCAGCGCCTGAATCAGAACGCTTTCGATATCTTCCGGTGTCAGGGATTTAAGCAGATAAACGCGGGCGCGGGACAACAGCGCAGAATTGAGTTCAAACGAGGGGTTTTCGGTGGTGGCACCAATAAAGGTAACGGTTCCGTCTTCAATATGAGGCAGAAACGCATCCTGCTGGCTTTTATTAAAGCGGTGAACCTCATCCACAAATAAAATGGTGCGCCGTCCCAGATTGCGGTTCTGACGCGCACGTTCGATGGCTTCGCGGATCTCTTTCACGCCGGACGTTACCGCCGAAAGGCGTTCAATATCTGCATCTGCATAATGACCAATCACTTCTGCCAGCGTCGTTTTGCCGGTGCCGGGTGGTCCCCACAGGATCATGGAATGAAGTTGTCCGGCGCGGATAGCGCGGGGCAGAGGTTTTCCCTCCGCCAGCAGGTGTGTTTGTCCTATGTACTGTTCCAGCGTCTCCGGCCGCATTCTGGCGGCCAGAGGCTGATAGTCATTTTTGGAAAAATCGAGAGAGAAGTTAGTCACTGACGCCTCATTATTGACGCTGATCGTCCAGTGTAACTCCCTCCGGCAGTGTAAAGGTGAATTTACTCATATTCACGTCTGTACTCTGCTGACCTTTGAGCTGATAGGTACTTTTCTGACCATCCTGCTCAACGGCGGCAAACTGCTGAATGGTGCCTTCCGGAGTTACGGTGATAGTAAACACTTTCAGATTGCCGTTATTTACTTTCGGCTTCAGTTCAAAACTGTCGCCACGCTGACTTACCATGTATTGCTGCCAGTCTGACGGGTCATTGCGGGTGATCAGCATAAACGGGGTATTCTGTGTGGCATCTTTGAGCCGGGTGGCAGTCGCCTGCTCGACAAACGGGTTATAAAACCACAGCGTTTTACCGTCAGAAACCAGCACACTCTCATCCGGCGGGCTCATCTGCCAGTTAAACAGGTTCGGGCGTTTTACCCACAGGTCGCCGGTACCTTCCTGAACAAGCGCACCATCTGCATCAGTGACTTTCTGCGAAAAATTCGCATGAAAACTGTTCACTTTTCCTAAACGCGTCTGAAGATCACTGCGGGTATCGGCATGTGCCGCACTGACTGGTAATCCTGCCAGCAGGCAGGTTGTGATAAACACCTTTTTCATGTGTGTATTCCTGATGATGCGTTTGGGTAATCAGCTGCCGCCGGTTTTGTTCCGGCGGCATGCTTATTAAAAACTGTTCGGCGGTGGTGCCAGGACTTCCCGGTTTCCGTTATGGCCCGGTTCACTGACAATCGACTGCGCTTCCATCTGTTCGACAATTCGTGCCGCGCGATTATACCCGATACGGAACTGACGCTGCACGCCGGAAATAGAAACACGGCGTTTTTCTGTGACAAATTGTACCGCCTGGTCAAACAACGGATCCAGATCTTCATCACTGTCTGCTCCGCCGCCCTCGCTGTCGTCTCCCCCGCGGGTAATATTATCGATATATTCAGGGCGTCCGCGGGCTTTCCAGTCATTAACCACCGCATGCACTTCCTGGTCACGGACAAACGCACCATGTACCCGCAGCGGTGCATTCGCGCCCTGCGGCAGGTAGAGCATGTCCCCGTTACCCAGTAATGATTCCGCGCCGCTCTGGTCAAGAATGGTCCGCGAGTCAATTTTACTGGAAACCGTAAATGCAATTCGCGTCGGGATATTGGCTTTGATAAGCCCGGTAATCACATCCACAGACGGACGCTGTGTTGCCAGCACCAGATGAATACCTGCGGCACGCGCTTTCTGTGCCAGGCGGGCAATGTGTTCTTCCACTTTTTTCCCGGCGGTCATCATCAGGTCTGCGAATTCATCCACCATCACCACAATGTACGGCTCTTTTTTCAGTACCGGATGGGTGATTTCCATGCTGTCTGTCGGCTTCCAGTGCGGGTCCGGAATCGGGCGTCCCATGGATTCTGCCATTAGCACTTTTTCGTTGTAACCGGCAAGGTTACGCACCCCTAATGCAGACATCAGTTTATAGCGCCGTTCCATCTCTGCCACACACCAGTTCAGGGCATTGGCTGCATCTTTCATGTCCGTCACGACCTGGGTCAGCAGATGCGGAATACCTTCATAAACAGAGAGTTCCAGCATTTTCGGGTCAATCATAATAAAGCGGACATCTTCCGGTTTCGCTTTATATAAAATACTGATGATCATGGCGTTGACGCCGACTGATTTACCGGAGCCTGTTGTACCGGCAACCAGTAAGTGCGGCATTTTACCAAGATCAGCCACAACCGGCTGACCGGAGATATCTTTGCCCAGGACGATGGAGAGCGGCGACGGTGTATCACGGAATTCGTCGCAGTCCAGCACTTCCCGCAGGTAAACGGTTTCACGTTTTTCATTCGGCAGTTCAAGCCCGACATACGGCTTGCCCGGAATCACCTCCACCACACGCACCGCCTCAGTGGACAGTGAACGGGCAAGGTCACGCGACAGGTTAGAAATACGCGAAGCTTTCACACCCGGAGCCAGATCCAGCTCAAAACGGGTAATAACCGGACCCGGTTCATAACCGACAACCTGCGCTTTGATACGGAAATCATTCAGCCGCGCTTCAATCAGACGGGCGGTTTGCTCCATCGCGAATTCATCCACCGGCTCGAATGAATCAGGCGGGGATGCCAGTAAATCCAGTGACGGCATTGGCGTGGTTGATTTCGGCAGCGGCTGGTCATTACGCACCAGGAACGGATGGAACAGACTCTCTTCCATCTGTTTTTGTAATTGTGTCTGCGGCGTGTCCGGCACATAGTCAGTGACCGGCGGACTGACAACTGCAGGTTGAACAGGCTGCGGTGCGCTATACGACGGATAAACCGGTGCCGGTTCTGCGGCAGGAACAATCACCGGGGTCGGGATAAACAACGGCTCTGCCGGTTCTGAATTAATCAGATCATCTACCGGTGAAAGTGCTTTCAGCTGCGCCAGATCAGATAAAATAGCATTTGCCTGACCACTGTAGCGCTGCTGCTGCATCGACAGGAATTCATCCTGAAGACGCTGCGCTTCCTGCTCATTTTGTTCGTTTTCTTCAGCCTGTTCTTCCGCCGCCTGTAATGTGTGGCTATCCGGCACAGATGAGGTTGCCGCAAACGAATGGTGGCTGACCGGCGCCTGATAAGCAGAGGGAACCGGTATAAAGGCGGAAGATACCCCGGACGCACTCTCCGGTGACGGATGCACCGGTGCTGCTACAGCAGGCGTTTCATCTTCATCACCATAGCGGGTGCGCTGCTGAGCCATAAATTCTTCATGTAAACGCGCCTGTAACGCATCATCTTCATCTGCCTGAGTGTGTTCCTGAGCATCTTCACCCTGATGCTGCTGCACAAATTCATCCTGTTCCTGACGCAGGCGATCCATCTCCGCCTCACGCTGAGACGGAATACGGATACCATAAAGCTCGCGGCGGGTCGGAATACGCACCGGATTCGGACGGGGTAATTCGGGACCAATCCCCTGTTTTACCTGCGTAAAACCGGAGACAGCGGCAGTGGCGGCAGCAATTGCCGCTGTATTATACATCCCGCGATTATCGTCATCTGACGGTTCCGGAAGATCAAATGTAAAGACCGGCTCTGTACGCCCGTTGTCCGCAAAATGGCTGTAAGCCGACGTATCCGCAGGCTGATGCCATGACGAACTCACCGGCTCAGGTTCCGGCTCAACTTTCGGTTCAACTTCCGGAAGCGAGATCGGCGCATTGAGATCCAGTGTTGTCCGGTACGCATCCGGCACGTCAAAATGATAGTGTACCGGGGTTTCCGGTTCAGGTTCTGCCGGTGCTATATCTTCGATATCTGCGATAGCATTCGTCAGTACCGGTACTGCCTGAACAGGAATTGTCAGTGCATCAGCCGGTGCAGAACACGCCAGTTCGGCGGCAGTCGGTGCAAAAAGCAGAACATCGTCTTCATCTGCAATATCACGGTCGTAATACGTCTGTTCCTGTGCACTGCTTTGTGAGACAGATGCAGCCGCACCTGTCAGCTCAGGCGTTCCGGCTGATGGTAATTCACGGCGGGACGCATCAGGGATATCGTCGTCAGCTTCATCAATATCATCGTCATACTCATCATTATAAGTATCGTCATCATAAGCATCGTCATCTTCATGCGTACCGTAATCATCCTCATAGCGCTCGCGGGATCGGTTGGTGATAAAGGTGACGGGAGAGAGCACCGCAGCCCCCAGCTTTTCAGCGATGGTGACCCACGACCAGCCGGTCAGCAGCATCAGTCCGACAGACCACAGACACAGCAAAGCAAGTGTTGCGCCCAGCGCATTAAACCACGGCACCAGCGCCGTGCTGAATAAGCTGCCGATAACCCCGCCTGCCGCGAAGTTTTTCATGTCGTCCACATTCAGGGACGCCAGGGCGCAGGAGGAGAGAATTAAAGCAAGACCCCCGATGATACGCATCGAAAGTGAAAAGAAATCAACGTAGTCTTTGTTTTCGTTACTGCGAAAAGCCGACCAGCACCCCAGAACCATCAGCGGGGGAACCGTGTAGGCTAAAATGCCAAAGGCGGAAAAAAGAATATCAGCGAACCATGCCCCGATACTGCCGGCAAGGTTTTGCACCGGCTCATGCCAGGTGGTTTGTGACCAGCTCGGGTCTGACGGACTGAAAGATAAGAGAGCGACCAGCAAAAAGACGGCGCACAGCCCGGTGACAATCAGAACGGCTTCCAGCAGCCAGCGGCCACTGCTGATTTTTTTAAATTTGATGTGTTTGTCTTCTGTATATTCCTGGCTCATGTCCATTCCGGCCCGCAAGGTCCGGTTTCCCTGTCAGTAAAACGGAACAACGCTGAGTATAGCTCAGCGTTGAAACTGTATGCATAAACAGGAGTGTACCTAATTTTATCCCGTTTTGCACATGACACAGGAAACAAATTAACGCGTCTTAATGACCAGACGGTTACTTTGTTTGACCTCTTCCATCACAACATATGTGCGGGTATCGTTAACACCGGGCAGACGCAGAAGCGTTTCACCCAGAAGTTTACGATAAGCGGACATGTCCGGCACACGTGTTTTGAGCAGGTAATCGAAATCACCGGATACCAGATGGCACTCCTGAATCTCTTCCAGTTTCTGCACGGCGGTGTTGAACTGTTCAAACACATCCGGCGCACCACGGTTGAGGGTGATTTCCACGAAGACCAGCAGGGACGCATCTAAGTAATGCGGATTCAGCAGCGCGGTATAGCCGGTGATAAATCCCTGACGCTCTAAACGGCGGACACGTTCCAGACACGGAGTAGGTGATAAACCCACACGCTTGGAAAGTTCGACGTTAGAAATACGGCCATCTTTCTGCAATTCGTTCAGAATATTCCTGTCAATTCTGTCAAGATCTTTACCCGGACGCTTTTTGTTATCAATCATCTCGTTATCTCTCTTATTTTACTATTTTCCTACACCCATAACACTTCCCTTACCTGACTAACAAAATCAGAACCGGAAAATATGCTCTCAGGCCAAGTCTTTGCATATCTAATTATGAAAAATGCGCAGCTGGCGCCAGCTACCAGGACATTCAGATTATTATTACTTTATAGTCGTAAACAGAAATTACCATGCTTCGTCATCAGTACAAACACATCATCAGTGTAATAATATGGATTAACCTGACGGATAAAAATCTCTTACATAGATGTTTTCGCAAATGCGCAGCCGATTGTCAAAGCAAATGAACAAAAATCAGAACAACCTGTCGATTAAAATTACAGAAAAACGTTTCGCTGACAAACAGGACGTGCTTTTGGTGTGATATTCAAACAACTTAGGAATCTTCTGAATAATTACTTTCGCGTACAATCCCCTAAATAGCGACTCATTTGCGGACAGTTTCAATTTTGTGCTCTGTTATTCTTATTCCTTCTTTATTGCTTTTTTTACCTTCCCGTTTCTCCTACAATCTTGTGCATGCTTTTTTGCCATTCTGTTAATGAGGTGTTCATGAGCGCGACCAGACACAGTAAGTTAATTATTCTGGGTTCCGGCCCTGCCGGTTATACCGCCGCCGTTTATGCGGCGCGTGCCAATTTAAACCCGGTACTTATCACCGGTGTGGAAGTCGGTGGTCAGCTGACCACCACCACTGAGGTGGAAAACTGGCCGGGTGACCCGGAAGGTTTAACCGGACCGGGTCTGATGGAGCGCATGCAGGCGCACGCAGAAAAATTTGAAACTGAAATTATCAACGATTATATCAACTCTGTTGATTTCAGTCAGCGTCCGTTTACCCTGCGGGGCGACAGCGTAACCTATACCTGTGACGCGTTAATCATCGCCACAGGCGCATCTGCCCGTTATATCGGTCTGCCGTCCGAAGAAGCCTTCAAAGGTCGTGGTGTCTCCGCCTGTGCGACCTGTGACGGTTTTTTCTATCGTAATCAAAAAGTTGCCGTTGTCGGCGGCGGAAATACCGCTGTTGAAGAAGCGCTTTATCTCTCCAATATTGCCTCAGAAGTGCATCTGATTCACCGCCGGGACAGCTTCCGCGCAGAGAAAATTCTGATCAACCGTCTGATGGATAAAGTGAAAAACGGCAATATCGTTCTTCACACTGATCGCACCCTGGACGAGGTTTTGGGTGATAATTCCGGTGTAACCGGGGTTCGTCTGCGTGATACCGGAACCGGTGCGGCAGAAGATCTGACTGTTATGGGCTGCTTTATCGCGATTGGTCACAGCCCGAATACGGCGATTTTTGATGGTCAGCTGGATCTTGAAAACGGCTATATCCGTGTTGAGTCCGGTACTCATGGCAACGCAACCCAAACCTCTGTCGCCGGTATTTTTGCCGCCGGTGATGTGATGGATCATATCTACCGTCAGGCGATTACCTCTGCGGGAACCGGTTGCATGGCAGCACTGGATGCAGAGCGGTTTATTGACAGCCTCGCTGACAAATAATCCTGTTTTTTCAAGGCGCTATATCTGTAGCGCCTTTTCGTGTACCATGACATTACCCTGCTGATTTCAGCCTTTGTTTTACTTATCACCTGCATACAGACAAAATGGATAAATCAAGACAGTCAGAACTCATCCGCTGGTTAAAATTACAGGCGGCTCCTGCACGGAAATGGTTACGTCTCTCTATGCTGCTGGGCGTATTCAGCGGCTTACTGATTATCGCTCAGGCATGGTGTCTCGCGATCCTCCTTCAGTCACTCATTATGGAGCATGTTCCGCGTGAACAATTGCTCACTCCCTTTGCTATCCTGATCGCATTATTTGTTGTCCGTGCCATTGTCGCGGCTATCCGTGAACGGGTCGGTTTTATCTGCGGGCAACTGGTGCGCCGCGATATCCGCCGGACGGTACTGGATAAGCTGGAGCAGCTCGGACCGGTGCGGGTGAAAGGCAAGCCAGCCGGAAGCTGGGCAACCATAATTCTTGAACAGATTGATGATATGCAGGAGTACTATTCGCGTTATCTGCCGCAAATGACCCTGTCAGCAACAATCCCCCTGCTTATCCTGATAACACTCTTCCCGATCAACTGGGTGGCAGCGCTTATCCTGCTGATTACAGCACCACTTATCCCGGTCTTTATGGCGCTGGTCGGATTGGGTGCGGCTGATGCCAACCGCCGTAACTTTCAGGCGCTGAGCCGCCTGAGCGGGGATTTTCTCGATCGCCTGCGCGGGCTGGAAACTATCCGCTTCTTCCATCGCGGACGCGAGGAAGTTAAACAGATTGACAGCGCAACCGAAGATTTCCGTTCGCGCACGATGGAAGTGCTGCGCATGGCATTTCTCTCCTCCGCTGTTCTCGAATTTTTTGCTGCCATTTCAATTGCGGTGGTTGCCGTTTATTTCGGTTTCTCCTACCTCGGCGAATTGAATTTCGGCAGTTACGGTGTTCCGGTAACCCTGTTTGCCGGGTTTATCGCCCTGATTTTAGCGCCTGAGTTTTTCCAGCCCCTGCGTGACCTCGGCACCTATTATCACGCCAAAGCCCAGGCTGTCGGCGCGGCAGAATCCCTGGTGACGCTGCTGAGCGCCGGCGGTGAACCGGAAGATGCGCCGCGCACTGTGCCGTTGATACCGGCGGAACAGATTGCCGTTACCGCAACAGATTTGATTATTTATGCCCCGTCAGGGGAAAAACTGGCCGGTCCCCTCAATTTCACCCTGAATGCCGGGCAGCGTATCGCGCTGGTCGGACAGAGCGGCGCGGGGAAAAGCTCCCTGCTTAATCTGCTGCTGGGTTTTCTGCCTTATGACGGCAGCATAAAAATCAATCAGCAGGAACTGCGGGATATTTTACCGGAAAGCTGGCGCGCGCAGCTCAGCTGGGTCGGGCAAAACCCGCATCTGCCGGAACAGACTATCCTGGATAATATCAGCCTTGGTCGCCCGTCAGCATCACCCGCAGATATTGAGGCGGTGATGGAAAAAGCCTATGTCAGCGATTTTATCCATTTGCTGCCAGAGGGTGTTGATACGGTCGTCGGTGACAGCGCCGCACGGCTGTCTGTCGGACAAGCGCAGCGTATTGCGGTTGCACGCGCCCTGCTTAATCCGTGCCATCTGCTGCTGCTCGATGAACCATCAGCCAGCCTGGATGCACACAGTGAAGAGCGGGTGATGAGCGCTCTGAATGATGCCGCCCGCCGTCAGAGCACACTGCTGGTCACTCACCTGCTGGAAGAAACGCGCGATTACGATGAGATCTGGGTGATGGAAAAAGGATTGATTATTGAGCAGGGAACCTATGCCTCCCTGCAACAGCAACAGGGCACCTTTGCACAGTTGCTGTCACACCGGACGGGGGATCTGTAATTATGCGTGTTTTGCTGCCGTATTTAGCCCTTTACCGCCGCCACTGGTTTCTGTTGTCTCTCGGCATTGTGCTGGCAATTGCCACGCTGCTTGCCAGTATCGGACTGCTGACACTCTCCGGCTGGTTCCTGGCGGGTACCGCCATCGCCGGTATCCCGGGTATTACCTTTTTCAACTACATGTTACCGGCAGCCGGTGTGCGCGGTGCCGCGATTTCCCGTACCGCAGGACGCTATGCCGAGCGGCTGGTCAGTCACAGCGCGACGTTCCGCGTACTCAAACATCTGCGTGTGTTTGCCTTTGAAAAAATTCTGCCGCTGACACCGGGCGGAATAGCCCGTTTCCGTCAGGGCGAACTGCTCAACCGGCTGGTCGGCGATGTGGAAACGCTCGATCACCTCTATCTGCGCGTCATTTCGCCGATAGTCTCCGCTCTGGTGGTCATTGCTGTTCTGACATTCGGGCTCGGATTTCTTGATCAAAATCTTGCCTATGTGCTGGGCGGGTTTATGACCTTCCTGCTGTTTGCGCTGCCGGTGGTGTTTTACCGTGCCGGAAAGCCGATCGGTATTCAGCTGACCACACTGAGAGCGCAATACCGCACCCTGCTTACCAGCGCCTTACAGGGCCAGGCAGAGCTGACTGTTTTTGGTGCGCAGTACCGTTTCCGTGACCAGCTTGCAGAAATTGAACAGCGCTGGCTGATACAGCAACAGCGCCAGGCAGGTCTTACCGGGATGTCGCAGGCGATTATTATTTTAGCCACCGGATGTGCCGTTGCGCTGATGCTGTGGCTTGCCTCCGGTATTCAGTGGCCGTACCGCGAAAGCGGCGCCATTATCGCGCTGTTTGTCTTCTGTGCCCTTGCGGCGTTTGAAGCGCTCGGTCCGGTTGCGGTGGCATTCCAGCATCTGGGTCAGGTGATGACCTCGGCTGAGCGGGTATCGCAGATTGTGGATACCAAACCGGAAGTTACCTTCCCGGACAACGGACCGGCGGGCGCAGAGAAAGTCAGTGTGACACTCAGCGGCGTCGGATTTACCTATCCGGGACAACCGTTACCGGTGTTACAGGATGTCTCCCTGACACTGCGCGCAGGTGAACATATTGCGCTGCTGGGAAAAACCGGCTGCGGAAAATCCACATTGTTACAGCTGATTACCCGCGCCTGGGATGTCTCTGAGGGCAAAATTCTTATCAATGATAAGCATATTGCAGACTATGATGAACATACCCTGCGCTCACTGATGGCAGTCGTACCGCAACGTATTCATGTGTTCAATAATACGCTGCGGGCAAATCTGCATATCGGCGATATGCAGGCAACAGACACACAACTGAATGCGGTACTGTCGCAGGTCGGGCTGGATAATCTGCTGGACAATGATCAGGGACTGAACGGCTGGCTGGGTGAAGGCGGGCGTCAGTTGTCCGGCGGCGAGCAACGCCGTCTGGGGATTGCCCGTGCATTGCTGCATAATGCGCCGTTCCTGCTGCTGGATGAACCGACTGAAGGACTGGATGCCGATACCGAACAACATATCCTCGCCTTATTGCGGGACGTCGGACGTAACCGGACGATGTTAATCATCACCCACCGATTACAGGGCCTGGAACACATGGACACGCTCTGCGTGATGGATGACGGGCAAATAGCCGAACAAGGTACCCACGACGCGCTGCTGGCGCGCAGAGGGCGTTATTATCAGTTTGTGAACCGTCTTCCGGCTGTCACCGGAGCAATCTGATGCCATTTTATCAGTTAGAGGATGATCAGCTTGTTTTTCCGCCGGTAAGCGGTGCGCTGACAGACCCGGACGGATTGCTGGCAACCGGCGGGGATCTCTCCCCCGCCCGGCTGCTGCTGGCATACAGAGAAGGTATCTTTCCCTGGTACTCTCCGGATGAGCCGGTACTGTGGTGGTCACCCGATCCGCGGGCAGTATTGTTCCCGGCAGATCTGCATGTCAGCCGTTCTCTGCGAAAAATTCTGAAAAAACATCCTTACCGGGTGACACTGAATCAGGCGTTCGATCAGGTCATCAGCGCTTGTACCGTGCGGGATGAGGGGACCTGGATAGGGCCTGATATTGTCGCTGCCTATAACCGGCTGCATCAGGCAGGACGTGCTCATTCTGTCGAAGTGTGGGATGATAGCGCGCTGGTCGGCGGGCTGTATGGTCTGAATGTCGGATCTGTCTTTTGTGGCGAGTCAATGTTCAGCCGTGTCAGTAACGGATCAAAAATTGCGTTTATGACATTTTTTGCCCATTTTACCGGCTATGGCGGCACGTTATTTGATTGCCAGGTACTGAATGATTACACCAAATCTTTCGGTGCCTGTGAAATTGAGCGCCGTGAATTTATCCGGCAGCTTTATCAGCGGCGTGACATGCATTTACCACAAGAATGCTGGCAGCCACAGACTTTACACAGGAAATGATAGGATTTCGCCTGTTTTGCATCTTAAAAGCAGTGCTTAAAAAATATCATTCCTTTACATAATCCCGGTTTTTCGGCATTATCTTGCCGTTTAGAAATACTGGTTATTAACATTAGAGGATTAGATGGCCAAAGAAGATAATATTGAAATGCAAGGCACCGTGTTAGATACACTGCCGAACACAATGTTCCGGGTGGAACTCGAAAACGGACACGTTGTAACTGCACATATCTCCGGGAAAATGCGTAAAAACTATATCCGCATCCTGACAGGCGACAAGGTTACAGTAGAACTGACCCCATATGACCTGACCAAAGGCCGTATCATCTTCCGTAGCCGCTAGTATCCCTGCAGACCACGCCTCATAAAAAGACACCACAGGCAACGCACTGAATTGTGCGCGTCCTGTGGTGATCATTTTTATTGCTGCTGTCCGTCTGTCAGGCTACCGGATCGCCGGAACGTTCTTTCTGTGCACTGAAGCGGTATGTCAGATCGTCTTTCTTCGTATCCAGATCGATAATCACTGACCCGCCGCTGACCAGCTCACCAAACAAGAGTTCGTTCGCCAGCGGCTTTTTCAGTTTATCCTGAATCAGACGCGCCATCGGACGTGCGCCCATAGCAGGATCATACCCTTTATCTGCAAGCCAGCTACGTGCGCGGGCTGAGACTTCAATCGAAACGCCTTTCGCATCCAGCTGTGCCTGCAACTCAACAATAAACTTATCCACCACCTGAGCAATCACCGGCTTGGACAGCGCGTTAAACCAGATAATGCCGTCAAGACGGTTACGGAACTCCGGTGTGAATACCCGTTTAATTTCCGCCATTGCGTCAGTGCTGTTGTCCTGCTCGGTAAACCCGATGGATTTACGCTGGGTTTCACGCACACCGGCGTTGGTGGTCATTACGAGGATGACATTGCGGAAATCTGCTTTGCGCCCGTTGTTGTCGGTCAGTGTCCCGTTGTCCATCACCTGCAATAACAGGTTAAAGACATCCGGGTGCGCTTTTTCGATTTCATCAAGCAACACGACTGAATGCGGATGTTTGATAACCGAGTCAGTCAGCAACCCGCCCTGATCAAAACCAACATAGCCCGGAGGCGCACCAATCAGACGACTGACAGTGTGACGCTCCATATATTCGGACATATCAAAGCGCAGCAGCTTAACGCCCATGGCTTTTGATAACTGAACCGTCACTTCGGTTTTACCGACACCTGTCGGCCCCGCCAGCAAAAATGCCCCGATAGGTTTCTGTTCACTGCCCAGACCCGCCCGGCTCATTTTGATGGACTCCGCAAGTGCATCAACAGCTTCATCCTGCCCGAAGACCAGCATTTTCAGGCGGCTGTCGAGCTGGCGCAGAAGATCTTTATCACTGCTGGAAACGGTTTTTTCCGGAATACGGGCAATACGCGCCACAATCGCTTCAATTTCACCGACACCGATGGTTTTCTTGCGACGGCTTTGCGGCATCAGGCGTGTACGGGCACCCGCCTCATCAATTACATCAATGGCTTTGTCCGGAAGATGACGGTCAGTGATATATTTCACCGACAGATCAACTGCCGCCTGAACCGCTTTCGCCGTGTAACGGACATCATGGTGCTCTTCGTATTTCGATTTCAGCCCGTTGATAATCCGCACGGTTTCATCCGCAGTCGGTTCCTGTATATCGATTTTCTGGAAACGACGGGTCAGCGCTTTATCTTTATCAAAGATATTGCTGAATTCCTGATAGGTCGTGGAGCCTATTACTCTGATTTTCCCGCCGGATAACAACGGTTTGATCAGATTTGCGGCATCCACCTGCCCGCCGGACGCGGCACCCGCGCCGATGATGGTGTGAATTTCATCGATAAACAGGATGCTTTTGTCATTCTTTTCCAGCTCTTTAAGCAGGGCTTTAAACCGCTTTTCAAAATCACCACGGTATTTGGTGCCCGCCAGCAGTGAGCCGATATCCAGCGAGTAAATGGTATAACCGCTGATAACCTCCGGCACATCATTTTGCTCAATACGCCACGCCAGACCTTCCGCAATGGCTGTTTTACCGACCCCGGATTCCCCGACAAACAGCGGGTTATTTTTACGGCGGCGGCACAATACCTGAATAGTGCGCTCCAGTTCAGCCTGACGGCCAATCAGCGGGTCAATCTGTCCTTTGCGCGCAAGCTCATTAAGATTGGCAGTGAAATTATCCAGATTATCCTCACCGCCACTGCTCTCTTCGCTCTGAGATTGTGCAGAGCCGTCAAATGACGGTCCGGGCTCGTTATCTTCTTCACCTTTGGCGGTGCCGTGGGAAATGAAATTCACAATGTCCAGACGGCTTACATCATGTTTTCTCAGCAGATAGGCGCCCTGGGACTCCTGTTCACTGAATATCGCGACCAGAACATTGGCGCCATTAACTTCATTGCGCCCGGATGACTGAACATGAAAAACAGCCCGCTGCAAAACACGCTGAAAACTCAGCGTCGGCTGGGTTTCGCGCTCATCCCCTTCCGGCAGCAGCGGCGTGGTTTGTTCAATGAAATGCTCAAGTTCCTGGCGCAGGACGGCCAGGTTCACGCGGCAGGCTTCCAGTGCCTCGCGGGCTGATTTGTTACCTAATAATGCCAGCAGCAGGTGCTCTACGGTCATAAATTCATGCCGGGCGTCCCTTGCTTTGGCAAAGGCGATATTCAGACTAAGCTCTAATTCTTGATTGAGCATAAGCACCTCCATTTTGAGAAATAAATTGTGTCTTTACACCTTCTCTGACGTACACAATAACGGATGATCGTTATCTTTCGCATAGGTATTAACAAGCAATGCTTTCATCTCTGCTATTTCCGCAGTGAATACCCCGCAAATCCCTTTTCCCTGATAATGGATGTCCAGCATGATCTGCGTGGCGCGGTCTACATTATAAGAGAAGAATTTTTGCAAAACTTCAACCACAAAGTCCATAGGGGTATAGTCATCATTATTTAACACCACCTGATACATCGCCGGTGGCTGTACCTTTTGCAGCTCTTTCTCCCTGAGCGTGACATCCGTTTGTGATTCTGATTGATAGTGACTCATTGTTATTCCAGTTATAAAAACGTACGCCTATTGCGCATATTGATACCGCCGCTAACAAAGACTTGACGTTACCGTTAAATTCAATAGAGTATAAATAATGTACAATATTATTAGTGAATCCACTTACCATTAATACCGCATCAATGGGTATTATGGATCATATTGTGCATTGTGCAGCATTTTTCAATCGTTTGACAGATGAGGGTTATAACAGTATGGAAACGGGTACTGTTAAGTGGTTCAACAACGCCAAGGGTTTCGGGTTTGTCTGTCCCTCAGGGGGCGGTGATGATATTTTTGTTCACTACTCGACAATACAGATGGATGGCTACCGCACGCTGAAGGCCGGTCAGAAAGTGAATTATGACACCACACCGGGACCGAAAGGTCTTCACGTCAGTGTGATTACCCCGGTTGCTGAAGATGATGATACTTCTGCGTAACAGCACAGACGATCTATACCCAACGTCATTCAGGATGCAGGCAGGCGGCAAGGGAAGATAGACGGGGGCATACATCAGTATGTGACCCGGCTAGCTGAGTGCAGCCAACGAACCTGCAGTTTGAATAAGCAAGGGTATATACCCAACGTCATTCAAGATGCAGGCAGGCGGCAAGGGAAGATAGACGGGGAGCATACATCAGTATGTGACCCGGCTGTCTGAGCGCAGCCAACGAACCTGCAGTTTGAATGAATAAGGGTATATTTGAATGTGCCGGAACGCCGCGCTCATGTCAATCGTCATTGCGCGACGTATTCTGTGGTTTTTCTGATACTGCGCAGCTATTCGCGCGCCAGTGCGTCTATCGGGTCCAGTTTTGCCGCATTTCGTGCCGGTAAAAAGCCAAACACGATGCCGATGGCGGTAGAGCACAGCACGGCACTGATAATCGCCAGCGGACGGAAGACAAATTCCCAGTCCGGCAGTGCCACTTTGGCGGCAAACGCAATGGAGTAAGATAATCCCAGCCCGATTGCCCCGCCCATCAGGCAGACCAATACCGCCTCAATCAGAAACTGCTGCATAACATCACCCGCCCGCGCACCAACTGCCATGCGTATCCCGATTTCACGCGTGCGCTCCGTGACACTGACCAGCATAATATTCATCACACCTATCCCGCCGACAACCAGCGAAATCACCGCTACCAGCGTCAGAAAGAGCTGCATGGTGGTCGTGGTTTTATCCACGGTTTTCACAATGCTGTCCAGATTATAGGTAAAGGTATCCTGTTTACCGTGACGCAGTGTCATCAGGCGGACCAGTTGCTCTTCCGCATTTTTGGTGTTGTAGCCGTCGCGGATACGCACTGAGATCATATCAAGATAACTGCGCTGCATCAGGCGGCTGGTCAGCGTGGTGTACGGCATCCAGACCTGTAAGGTTTTGGAGTTACCAAACATGGACTTACGATCAGCCACGACCCCGACAATGGTTGCGGGCATATTCCCCGCAAGCAGCGTTTCACCAATCACATTTTTCTGATGCGGAAACAGTTTGCGTTTGGTATTCATATCAATGATAACCACCTGCGAGCGGCGCTCATACATATCAGGTGAAAATGCGCGACCTTCACCAAAGCGCATATCATAAACAGTAAAAAAGTCAGGTCCGATCCCCGTCACCCTTGCGGCAGAATCCAGATTCCCCCGGCGCAGGCGCGCACCATTCTCAATTTCTGCTGATGCAGCATAGACATAGGGCTGGCGGCGGATAACATCCACATCTGCGGCTTTGAGGGATTGCTGATCCTGACCCGGATCACTGCCGAAATCTTTCCCGGGATAGACAAAAATGGTATTGGTTCCGATGGATTTGATGTCTGACAGCACCAGCGCTTTGGCAGCATCACCAATCACCAGGATTGTTACAACCGAAGCTATGCCGATAATAATACCCAGCATGGTAAGCAATGTGCGCATTTTGTTCACAACCATCGCCCGCCACGCCATCAGCAACGCTTCATTAAAGCGCCCGAAGAACCGGCTGACCGCACTGCTTTTGTGCGGTGGTTTTGCATTCAGGTTTTTTGCGGCGGGATTTATTACTGATCCGCTGTCGCTGAGAATATGTCCGTCTTTAATCTCAATAATTCTTGCCGCCTGTGCGGCTATCAGCGGGTCGTGGGTGACAATAATGACCGTATGCCCCCGGTCACAGAGCTGGCGCAGAATAGCCATCACTTCTTTGCCCGACTGGCTGTCGAGTGCGCCGGTGGGTTCATCGGCGAGGATAACCTCCCCGCCGTTCATCAGCGCACGGGCAATACTGACGCGCTGCTGCTGTCCGCCTGATTAGCTGTCCGGGACGATAAATCAGCCGGTCACCCAACCCGAGTCTCTGTAACAGCTCTGCGGCACGCGTGCGCCGCTCACGGGCACTCAGCCCGGCATACACGGCCGGCATTTCCACATTTTGCTCAGCACTGAGGTGAGATAACAGGTGATAGCGCTGGAAGATAAAGCCGAAATGCTCACGGCGCAGTGCCGCCAGTTCATCCCCGCTCAGTTCGGCGGTATTTTTTCCCGCAACATAATACTGCCCGTCACTCGGCGTATCCAGGCAGCCGAGAATATTCATCAGCGTGGATTTACCCGAGCCGGACTGCCCGATAATCGCCACCATTTCACCGGTGTTGATCGTCAGGGAAACATCATCCAGTACCGTGACACTGCTGTCACCGGACGGATAACGGCGGAAAATATTCCGCAGTTCTAATAGCGTACTCATGAATTATTCCGACCCGCCGTCATCAATACCGGTGATAACCTGATCCTGCTCTGTCAGCCCTTTAGTTACCTCCGCTTCCACATCATTACGGGCGCCGAGTGTCACCTGACGGGTTTGTGGCTGACCATCAACCAGCACTTCAACCTCATACTCTGTCGCGGAGATATCTTTGCCGAGTGCCGCCAGCGGGATTTTCAGTACATTTTCACGGTTTTCCAGCGCGATAGTAACTTGTGCGGTCATGTCCAGCTTCAGAATATGCTGCGGATTAGGAACTTCAAAGCGGGCATAATAAAAAATAGCGTCATTGATTTTCTGTGGTTTAGGCAGGATATCGGTAATGGTGCCGCTGAACGATTTATCCGGCGCACCCAGCACGCTGAACGTGGCTTTTTGCCCGGTTTTCAGATACACCACATCCGCTTCAGAGACTTCTGCATTTACCAGCATGGTATCGAGGTTTGCCAGTGATAAAATAGTCGGCGCTTCCTGCATCGCGATCACCGTCTGCCCCTGAAGGGTTTTCAGCTCAGTAACCACGCCGTCCATTGGCGCACGGATATTGGTATACTGCAAATCATTACGCGCGGTATTCAGTGTTGCCTGATTGCGGGCGACCTGCGCTTTATAAGTGTCGATTGCAGCGTACTGAACATCCATATTGCGCCTGGCTTCATCCACATCCTGCTTTGAAATAACCTGTGTTTTTGCCAGTGCCAGACGCCGGTTATAGGTTGCCTGTGCAAAAGCATATTCCGCTTTTGCCTGTCTCAGTTGTGCATTGACTTCATTGACCGTCTGCTCCGCCTCAATCACCACGTTCTGTGCTTTGACGGGATCAATTACCGCCAGCAATTCACCTTTCTTAACAACATCCCCCTCTTTCACATTGAGGGTCTGCAACTGTCCGTTGACCTGCGCACCGACATCCACCTTCTGCAATGCATCCAGCTTGCCGGTTGCCATAACTTTTTTTTCTAACGTGCCGCGCTGCACCTGAGTGGTCATGTATCTGACCGGCGCATCTTCACGGGTAAAAAACCAGAAACCGCCGGCGATCACAAGGATCAGAAAACCGGCGGTCATTATTCTTTTTTTTGACACTATACGCATTTAACCTTTTATCCTTAGTTAGCACGCCCCCGGGCAAGCCATGCCACACGGGAAAACATCTGACGTAACAGCAGAGGGATTGATTCCACTCCCCGCCCGGCGGCATTATTTGCCACCGCAATTGCAAGATCCGGTTTAGAGGCGCGATGAATCGCTTTAATGATTACCCGCCGCACCGGCATTCTGACATCTTCCGGAACGCCCGCAACCTGATGATACAAGCCGCTGAACCCGTTACGATATAAGAAATGTTCCATATCCGGTGCAGGCAGGCGGGTAAGCCTGTCCTGCTCCACATCATTAAGTTCGGATGAAAAATGCGTGGCTGTCGCCGCGTATTTCTTTCCGGCCTCGTCACCGTCTACCAGCGTGTGCCATTCTATACCCATTTTGTTGGCAAACTTTAACAAAGGTTTAAGACCGCACTGGGCAAACTCAACGACTTTTATCCCTTCGGTCTCAAAATAGTAATGACACTGCCTTGCCAGGTCGTTCATCAGCCAGATTTCGGTTTCTCCTTCCACCAGCAGCCAGCAGCGGGCAAACAGGGCAGACGGGCGGTTTATCCGGATGTGAAAAGAGATCCGCCGCAGCTCTTCAGGTGAGAGATGATTCTCTCCCAGCCGATAAGCCGCAACGCGGTTGGACTGGCGCACCAGGCGGCAGATATCGTGGATAGGTACCAGTGACAACAGCTCGCCGGAGTTGGTTGTGGTTATCCTTTGCAATGAAAACAGGCTGAGCAGCCCCCATGCCACAGAGAGCATGATCGGGTGCAGCCGGGTTTCAGGGTCTTCCACAATAATAATCGGTCTTGCATACGGGTCGAGTTTCAGCCCGCTGTTAGATTGTAATAAGGCGGAAAACATCGCAAGAATAATCAGTCGCACACTGCGCTGGTTAGGTCCGGCAACAACCCGGTTGATCCCCTCCAGCGCCTGCCAGGCCCGCTGGCGCGGTTCAATATTCATCCGCTTCGCTTTGCGGCGATCCAGCAGGTATTCCCCTTCTTCGGCAAAATAGTGGCTGAGCAATTGTTTCATTGCATCCAGCCCGTCCTGCAAATCATCATCCGATAATGCATGCGGGTTATTGACCAGCGCTTGTGTCAGCTCCGCCATCTGAGAATTAAAGGCCTCAGCTCTGTCCTGAGTATCGCATTCACCTTCCGCGCAGACAGGTACATTGCCTGTATTGCGTTTATGCATAAAGCGGGCGTCACGCAGGCGCAGCACCGGATAGAGCCGGATAATTTCGCGGATAAACGTATCCGCATCACCGAGCGGCAAAGATTCGCCCTGCTCATCAAGGAAAGTCCGCTGGCTGCTGACCGTATTGTCATCCGCTAAATCAGCACTGACGCGGTAATTTATCCGCTGGTATTCATCGCCGTTAGAGCACCACAGCGGTGCCAAATCACGGAAGCGCCGGGAGCGGGAACGACCGGGACGGTTTTCACGGAAAATCAGGATTATCTGAAGATGGCGCACCGGCCCGTCTTCGCTGTCCGGCGAATGATAAAAATCCCCCGGTATAAATTGTGCGGCGGGTGCCTGCGGGGAGAGTGTCAGTGTCAGCGCATCCAGCAGACTGGATTTACCCCATGCATTTTCACCAATCAGCACCGTGTTATTCGTCAGTGACAGTGACAGGCGGTTAATACCGCGAAAACCCAGAATTTCCACTCTTTCCAGAATCATTTCCCTTCTCCGTTTGTCTGATGCCGCCTGTATACCCTGATGAAACACGACTAATGCGATATCATCAATGTAATAAAAAATTGGTTTTGACTTATACTAAACATGAAAACAGGGGGGTACATAGCAATTATGGTGATAATAACGCTATAATCGCCCGATTTTTAAGCAATATTTTTCAACGGAAGTGACACACATGTATTCTGGGTTATTAATTATTCTTGCTCCTCTTATCATCGGCTATCTTATTCCGGTCAGTAATCAGCCACTTAAAAAACTGATTAACCGCGGGCTGAGCGCAATGGTGTATGTGATTTTATTTCTGATGGGCATCAGTCTTGCGCTGGTTGAAAACCTGGGCTCAAACTTGCTGGTGATCGTACAATATACCGCTGTTTTTACTGTGTTTGTCCTGGGATTTAACCTCGCCGGTTTATTTTTATACGGCAAGCAATATCCCTGGCAGGTGCCGGTACACAAGCAACAAAAGCCCCCTTCCCGCCTGCACATGGTGCTGGAATCTCTGCAATTGTGCTGTGTGTTACTGGTTGGCTTTGCGGTAGGGTTATTCGGCTGGTCATTTCTCTCTTTTGCCGGTCAGGCCAGTGAATATGCGCTGATTTTCCTGCTGTTTCTGGTCGGGATCCAGCTTCGTAACAGCGGTATGACATTAAAGCAGATCCTGATAAACCGCCGCGGTATGCTGGTATCCCTGATAGTTGCAGCGACATCTCTGGCGGGCGGCGCACTGGCGGCTCTGCTTATTGGTCTGCCGCTGAAAACAGGCATGGCACTCGCATCCGGCTTCGGCTGGTATTCGCTCTCAGGTATTTTACTGACCGATGCCTTTGGTCCGGTGCTCGGCAGTGTCGGCTTTTTTAACGACCTCGCGCGGGAAATTGCGGCGATTATGCTTATCCCGCTGCTGATTAACCGCCACCGTGCCGCCGCACTCGGGCTTGGCGGAGCAACAACCATGGACTTTACACTGCCGGTGTTACAACGCAGCGGCGGGGTGTCGATAGTCCCGGCTGCCATTGTTCACGGGTTTGTACTCAGTCTGTTTGCACCGGTGCTTATCGCACTATTTACCTGATTACCTGAAATTTACCTGAAACTGTTTATCCGAAAAAAGAGAGCCTGCATGTCACAACAACGTATTTTAGTGCTCGGTGCCAGTGGTTATGTCGGGCAACATCTTGTCCCGCAACTGATTGCCGCCGGACATCAGATAACCGCTGCGGCACGCCGTGTTGAGTGGATGCAGGCGCAGGGCTGGAAAAACACCCGCTGCTGTTATGCCGACCTGTATGATAAATCCACTCTGGAGCCGCTTTTTCAGGATATCGATGTGGTTTACTACCTCGTCCACAGTATGACGGACGAGGAAAATCTGCTGGAGCGCGAGCGGCTGGCGGCACAGAATGTGCAGGACATACTGAACAATTCATCTGTGCGCGAAGTGATTTTTCTGAGCGCCATGCAGCACGGACATACAGACTCACCGCATCTTGCCGCCCGCAAACTGACCGGGGAAATTCTCGCGGACAGCCGGGTGCCGGTCACGGAGATCCGCGCCGCTATTATTGTCGGACCGGGCTCCGCCGCATTCGAAATCATGCGCGATATGGTATATAACCTGCCGGTTCTGACCCCGCCGCGCTGGGCGCGATCCAAATCCTCCCCGATTGCACTGGAAAACCTGCTGGCGTATCTGACCGGTTTGCTGGCGCATCCTGCCACTGATAACCGCCGCTTTGATGCCACTGGTCCGGAATTCCTCAGTTATCTGGAGATGTTCCGCCATTTTATTGCCGTCAGCGGCAAACGCCGGCTGATGATCCCGCTGCCTATTCCGCTGCGTCTTATTTCTGTCCATTTTCTGCGCCTGATAACCACGGTTCCGGAAGGAATAGCCAAAGAACTGATCATGGGGCTGAAATATGATTTACCCGGTGACGGACGCCCGCTGGAAGCACTTATCCCGCAGACACTGCTCAGTTTTGATGATGCGGTGCGCAAAACCCTGAAAGATGAAGCCGATGCCGTGGATAACGAGGACTGGGGATATGACCCGGATGCCCGCGCCCGCTGGCGTCCGGGGTTTGGTTTTTATCCCAAACAGGCGGGGTTTACCCTGAATACATCTGCATCCGCAGAGGCGCTGTGGCATGTTATTCAGCAGATCGGCGGCAAAGACGGCTATTTTTACGCCAATGTTTTATGGTCAGTCCGCGCCAGACTCGATGATTTATGCGCCAATAAAGTCACTTACGGACGCCCGGATCGCGATACCCTGGAATTAGGGGATAAAATCGACGGCTGGAAAGTGATCACACTGAAACCCGGCAAGCAGCTCTCTTTACTGTTCGGCATGAAAGCCCCGGGGCTGGGACGCCTGACCTTTACTATCCGCGACCACGGACATCAGCGCGAACTGGATGTGCGCGCCTGGTGGCATCCTGCCGGGTTCAGCGGGCTGCTGTATTGGTTTGCCATGATGCCCGCGCATTTATTCATCTTTAAAGGAATGGCGAAATCTGTCATTAAACGCGCGCAGGAGTATGCTCAGTCACACTCTGCGGAGAAATAAACCATTGCAATAAGTACATTCACTGTCTTTTTAGTAATTTTTTATGCATAAATAATTGCATATTTATTCTTATGGCGTTAGTATCGTCTCATCATCACTGAGTATGCAGATTTATAGCATGAGTATTCAATTAAAAAACATAAATTGCTTTTACGGACAGCATCAGGCGCTGTTTGACATCAACCTGGAATGCCAACAGGGCGAAACCATGGTACTGCTCGGGCCGAGCGGTGCAGGGAAAAGTTCCCTGCTGCGGGCACTGAACCTGCTGGAAATGCCGCGTTCCGGTCAGCTGACTATTGCAGATCATCATTTTGATTTTGCCAAAGCACCGGCGGCAAAAGAGATCCGCGCTCTGCGCCAGAATGTCGGCATGGTCTTTCAGCAATATAATCTGTGGCCACACCTGAGCGTCATGGATAACCTGACAGAAGCACCAATCAGGGTTCTGGGTCTGACAAAAGAAGCAGCACTCGCGAAAGCAGAAAAACTGCTCGCCCGTCTGCGTCTGACTGACTTTGCACTGCGTTTTCCGCTGCATTTATCCGGCGGACAACAGCAGCGTGTGGCGATTGCCCGCGCCCTGATGATGGAGCCTCAGGTTCTGCTGTTTGATGAACCGACAGCGGCACTGGACCCGGAAATCACCTCGCAGGTGGTAGACATTATTAAAGAGCTTTCACAGACCGGGATTACCCAGGTCATTGTTACACACGAAGTGGATATCGCCCGTAAAACCGCAAGCAAGGTGGTGTATATGGAAAACGGCCGCATCGTGGAGCAAGGCGGCGCACAGTGCTTCAGCGCACCGCAGACAGAGGCTTTTGCCGGCTATCTGTCACACTGATTTATTTTCTGCCACTGAATAATAAAATGGGATGTTGCTATGAAAAAACTGGTTATTGCTGCATTAATCGGCGCGTTTGCTTTTTCCGCTGCGGCGGCAGAAAAACAAAAAATCCGTTTCGCCACGGAAGCAAGCTATGCACCGTTTGAAACCGTAAATGAAAAAAATGAAATTGTCGGTTTTGATGTGGATCTGGCGCAGGCGATGTGTGCAAAAATCAATGCGGAATGCACATTCACCAACCAGGCATTTGACAGCCTGATCCCGAGCCTGAAATACAAGCGTTTTGATGCGCTGATGGCGGGTATTGATGTCACCCCTGAGCGTCAGAAACAGGTTGATTTCACCAATACTTACTATGATAACTCTGCGGTTTTCGTTGCAGTTGCAGGTAAATTTGATAGCATTGATGCCCTCAAAGGGAAACAGATTGGTATTCAGAACGGCACCACACATCAGAAATACCTGATGGAGCAGTTTAAGGACATGAAAATTGTACCTTATGACAGCTATCAGAATGCCGTACTGGATATGAAAAATGGCCGTATCGATGCCGTCTTCGGTGATACTGCTGTTATTAATGAATGGCTGAAAAGCAACGATAATCTGAAAACTGTGGGTGAGCGCGTCACTGATCCGGAATACTTCGGAACGGGTCTTGCCATTGCTGTCCGTAAAGGCAACAGTGAGCTGAAAGACAGCCTCAACAAGGCACTTGGCGAGGTTAAAGCGGACGGAACGTACGATACCCTCTACAAGAAATGGTTTGAGTAATTACATATAAGAACTAATGGCTGATTTTCTCTCTTTATCAAGTGCCGCCGGGATAACCGTCGGCCTTGCTGTTTCTGCGCTCATCCTGGGGCTTATCCTCGCTATGCTGTTTACGGCATGGGAAACTGCGCGCCTGAAACCACTCGCCTTCATTGGCACCTGTCTTGTCACCCTGATCCGTGGTCTTCCTGAACTGCTGGTTGTGCTGTTTGTGTACTACGGCACACTGGAAGTGATAATGCGCCTCGGTGATGGTATTGACCTCGGTTTATTCACTTTACAGACTGACATTGAAAATTTCGATTATGTGCCGCTGTTCAGCGGGGTAATCGCGCTCTCCCTGCTCTATGCCTCTTATGCCTCACAAACACTGCGCGGCGCACTGAAAGCAGTGCCGGACGGGCAGCGGGAAGCAGGACAGGCTCTGGGGCTGAGCCGCCCAGCTATCTTTTTCCGCTTTATTATGCCGCAGATGTGGCGTCATGCGCTGCCGGGGCTGGGAAATCAGTGGCTGGTGCTGCTCAAAGATACCGCGCTGGTGTCACTCATCAGTGTCAATGACCTGATGCTCCAGACAAAAAGTATTGCCACCCGCACCCAGGAGCCCTTTACCTGGTATTGCATCGTGGCGCTGATTTACCTTGCCATTACGCTGGTAAGCCAGTTTATCCTCAAACGCATTGAGCTCCATACCACGCGTTTTGAACGGAGCGCCATGTAATGTTGATGGATTATATTCTCGATATCCTGCCCGGTCTGCCGGTCAGTCTGTCACTGACCTTTGCGGCACTGTTGGTGGCATTTATGCTGTCGGTGCTGTTTACCCTGGTGCTGTCTCTTAAACCTAAGATACTGACGCCAATAGTTAAAATTTATATCACCCTGTTTACCGGTACGCCGCTGCTGGTGCAGTTCTTCCTGATCTATTACGGACCGGGACAGTTTCCGGCGCTGAAAGCCTGGCCGCTGCTGTGGGAACTGATGTCCTCACCGTGGCTGTGTGCGCTGATAACCCTGGCGCTGAACAGTGCGGCATACTCAACATTATTGTTCCATGGTGCGGTAAGAGCGATTCCGCAGGGACAGTGGCAGTCCTGTCAGTCGCTGGGGATGTCACGCGGACAGACCATGCGGATTATCCTGCCTTATGCCTTTAAACGCGCGCTCTCTTCTTACTCAAATGAAGTGGTGCTGATTTTCAAAAGTACGTCACTCGCCAGTACGATCACACTGCTGGAAGTGATGGGCTACAGTCAGCGCCTGTTTGGTCAGAATTATGATGTGATGGTGTTTGTGGCGGCAGGGATTATTTATCTCGGGGTCAATGGCTGTCTGACACTCGCGATGCGCCTGATTGAGCACCGCGCGCTGGCATTTGAGCGGCGCAACTGATCTGCTGACCGTTGTTGTTAATCCAAAGAAATTACGCCCTGTAAACGGTGCCGCATTGCAAAATGCGGTGCCGTTTATTTTTTGGTCAGCAGAACCAAAACTTCATAGTGTGCGGTGTGCGGGAACATATCAAAAAGCTGTACACGTTCCGGCTGATAAAGCGGGAGATGCATCAGATCCTGCGCCAGGCTCTGTGCGTTACAACTGGAGTAGATAATAGTGTCCGGCGCCATGGTATTAAGATAATCACACAGCGCGTTGCCAATGCCCCGGCGCGGCGGATTAACCAATACCAGCTCCGGTACAGCAGATTTTCCGAGTGCAAATTGTGCGGAATCCAGCGCCTGAAACGTGACATTCTCCAGTCCCATTTTTTCAGCTGAACGCGTGGCACAGGCAATCGCCTCCGGGCTTATCTCAATACCGGTCAGTTGTGTGGTTTTATCCGCACAATGCAGTCCGAAACCACCTGCGCCGCAGAACAGATCCCATAAACGGGTGATCTTGCGCTCGCGTACCCATTGCCCTGCGGTGTGATACAAGTGTGCGGCAACCACCGGGTTGGTCTGAAAAAAACTGTGCGGGCGGATATAGAGCGGAATACCGTTAAAGATCTCTTCCAGCGCCTGTTCAGGCGTAAAAATAATCTCCTGCTCCCCTTCCAGAATCGCCATAGGTACCGGCTGAATATTGGCGGAAATTACCGTCAGCTGCGGGCACTGAGCCTGTAATTCAGGTAAAGCGGCCTGTAACTGAGCGACTTTTTTATCTGAGCGCAGCACAAAGCGCAGCATCATGTCACCGGTGGCACGGCTTTGTGTCAGCAGCAGAAACTTGAGTTCGCCCCGGCGGCGCGCCACATTGTAAGGCGTCAGCCCCGCGCGGGCGATAAAAGGCTTCAGTGCGGCGAAGACATCTGAAAAGTGCGGCGGGTAAAGCGGGCAGTCTGATAAATCCACCGGCTCATTATCGGTCACAATGCCGAATACCGGGCGCTCAACGCTGCCGCTGACCACCATTTTCGCTTTGTTCCGGAATTGGGTTTCTTCACTGCGGGCAGGTGTTAACCAGCTCTGCACCGCAAACGGTGACAACAGCGCGTGCAGATCCCGCTGTTTATCATCAAGTTGCTGGCTATATGATTTATCGAGCCACTGACAGGAGCGACAGCGGCCGGCTGAATATTGAGGGCAATGCATGGTGATTTCCCTGGACAGAAAATTCTGGGCTGGCAGTTAATGGATAACCGGAGAAGGCGCATCATCAGCGTGAAAACTCTCTTCACCTTCATCTTCTGATTCATCTCCGGGTTCAGGCTCCGTGTCATTCGGGTCAAACAGCATATTATTGCTGAATAACTCAAAAACAACCGCCCCGACCTGCTCTTCCATTTGCTGAAGATACAAAGAGAATTGCTCAAACGTCAGTCCCGCTGCCAGCGGCACTGAGTAACAGACGACCAGTTTCGGCATGGCAGAATCCTGGATATCCATAAATGTTTTCACCAGCAGGGAGCTGGCGTTGATCTGACTCAGGTTTGCCATCAGCGGGATAATCGCGGTCGGTCTGACCTCAGCAAGAGCCGAGAAAACCAGCGTGTCATCAAGAATGTCAATTTTCGCATCAAACACACCATCCACATTTTGCATGTGGGGTAAATGCAGCGCCTCACAGGAGTCGCATTCAAAGCAGGTGTGTTGTAGCTGATCCAGCCATTTACGTAATACAGGAAGATCGGGAATGATCATGAATCTGAAGCCTTTTAACCAAAAAAACGAACAGCACGGCGCGTATGATACTCCAACCCGCCGACCAATGAACGATCTTAGCTGAAAAATGAGAAGGGGAATAACATTTTATTGCCTTTTTTCATTTTTATCCTGCGGTTCTTTTTTTTTCTGTCTTTGTTTTACTGTCAATGCCAATCGCCGGAAGCGTACTTACTGCCCGCCAGACAATATTTACCGCCGCAGGGATAAGACACGCCAATCCGGTAAATGCTATCGCCATCAGTGCGTTTTTGCTGCGCAAAAATTCAGGCAGTGCAATATGGTCATTGACCGCCAGATACACCAGGATCAGTAAAATAACACCAATAACTTCGCAGATAATCACACCGCGCGGCATATCCCCGAGCGATCGCATCTGCCGTGGCTGTTTCTTTTCCATTTCACCCTCTGTCGTTATCTCATTATGCCTATACCCAACGTCATTCGAGATACAGGCTGGCTTCCCGTAGCCCAGACCCTGCAGTTTGAATGAATAAGGGTATAGCTGGTCCATTGATGCTGCCGACCGCACAAATCATCACAAGCTGCTTTCTTATCATTGATGATACAGGCATAATTTATCCCATTAAAGCACCGTTTCCGGTGATCACTAATGAATGAAGGAGCTTTTCATGTATACCGTTATTTTCGGCCGTCCGGGTTGTCCTTATTGCGTACGTGCGAAAGAGATCGCAGAAAAACTGAAAACTGAGCGCGAAGACTTTGATTATCGCTACATTGATATCCAGGCCGAAGGCATCAGCAAAGCGGATTTATCCAAAACCGTGGGTAAACCGGTGGAAACCGTTCCTCAGATCTTCATCGACGAGCAGCACATCGGCGGCTGTACGGAGTTCGAAGCTTACGCAAAAGCCAATCTCGGTCTGTTCAGCTAATTTTTCAGGCCGTTTCTCTCAGGGAAACGGCTTTTTTACTCTCCGCATCCTGTTGATTTATCATATCAAAAAAATATTTTCATTTTTTTTAATAATATTTCGAACTTTCCCTTCCCTGCGCAGTCTGAATTAGTGCCACTGCTTTTCTTTGAATATCCTCAAGATTGAGATAGCCCGATAGTCACCAATTTGGTTTTACTATCGGGTTTTTTATTGCCTGCAATTTGAATGACGTTGGGTATAACTCACCAGTGACTTGCTTCAGCTTTTGTCAGTTTTATGCAATTTTACGTAATAGCACGATTAACCAAGACATTTTTTTCTTTACCTTACTGTGTAAGATGGATAATCTGACGCGTCATTTTATGTCAGGCTGTATATTTTCACAGGTGAGTATTAAGGAATTTATTGTGCTGGAAAATCTGAATCATTCATTGTTTCTTCTGATCAATGCCACTCCGGAAACGCCGCATTCCGCGATAGTGCTTGCCACACTGGCAGCAAAGTATCTGGTATTGCTGTTTCCGCTGGTTGCCGCCGGGTTCTGGCTGCGCGGAGCGCCTGACAATATGCCGCGCCAGCGCCGCTTTGTATGTAAAAGTGCCGTAACCTTACTGATTGGCCTGACTCTGTCATGGATTATCGGCGCACTTTACCCGCACGCCCGTCCGTTTGCCGAACCTTTCGGCTACAGTTTCCTTGAACATGCGCCAACCGCATCGTTCCCGAGCAACCACGGCATTATTGTGTTTACCTTTGCGCTGGGCTGCCTGTTCTGGTGCAATCTCCGGCCAGGTCTTCTGCTGATGATCCCGGCGCTGATTGTTGCATGGTCGCGGGTTTTCCTCGGTGTTCACTGGCCGGTTGATATGCTGGGCGCACTGATTACTGTCCTTATCGCATGCGCACTGACTGAGCTTCTCTGGAGCCGGTTGGGTCAGCCACTGCAAAACCTGCTCCAGTCTCTTTACCGGCGCTGTTTTTCCCTGCCTATCCGCAAAGGTTGGGTTCAGGGATAACTAAACAAACGTAAAGCAGAGAATACCGGCCAATATGCCGGTATTTTTTTTTATCTGCATTTAATTATTTCCGGTACCGTTGATCTTTTTTAAGCCACATTGCTCACTGCTGACACTATTATTTTTATTCGCAGACTATTACTCTGCCATTTATTTAACATTTCTGTTCTGTCTGACACCAGTATCACTCAGGTTACTTAATTCGCGATTAAAATAATTATTTTAATCATCAGGGATACACAGTGTGGCCATTATATAACCCTCTGTTTCATACTACCGGAGCCCCTGCATACACCTTGTGTCACCACCAACTCAACGGAATAATAATTTTTAGTTTAAAAACAATGAATAACGCACAAAAACCCTATTGATATAATGGTTTTTATCCGGTGGCAATCCGGTTTATCTCTATTTTGTAATAATACGATATTGTTCAGCGCATATACTAATTAACATCTGAACAAATAAATTTGTTTAAATAAAAAACAGGAAAAAATGACATTATTGCAAAACATCTAATCCACTATGCTATTTCGGCATACTCCATTCCGCAAAAACGGATTAACAACCTTATTAAATGTTGCAACAACGCTCACTTTAATGTTATTTATAGCAATTGCGATGAAGATCACAGTGTTTTTCACTGAAAAACAGTACATTTTCACTACAAAAAGACAAGCGCCAAACTCAGATTCTTTTAAATATGAATTAATGCAGAGACCTTATTTGTCCATTGCAGATATCAGGTCGCTGCTGTTTATATCCTTATTCATTCAAACTGCAGGTGCGTTGGCTGCATTCAGCCAGCCGGGTCACATAGTTTATCTATGCTCCCCGTCTATCTTCCCTTGCCGCCTTCCTGCAACTTGAATGACGTTGGGTATATTATTTTTACCGGTAAGCAATTACAGGTAACTTTCCCGTTTTACTTATTTTTATCCGGTTGCGTACATAGACCCTGCCTCAGAGACACATTTCGTGCACAGGTAACCGTGCAATTTTTAGTTGTTATTGTTGTAAATTTGGAGACATCTATGGAAACAACTCAACCGCAGGTCGTGGTCAGCAAGACTGACACCAACAATGATTACCGCAAATGGCGTAAATCCGATACCGTCTGGATGCTCGGATTGTACGGTACAGCCATTGGTGCCGGTATACTGTTTCTGCCGATTAACGCCGGTATCGGCGGGCTGCTCCCGCTTATCATTATGGCCGTGCTGGCCTTCCCGATGACCTTTTTCGCGCACCGCGGCATGTGCCGCTTTATATTATCCGGTAAAAATCCGGGTGAAGATATTACCGAAGTGGTTGAAGAGCATTTCGGCGCCAGAGCAGGGAACCTTATCACCCTGCTCTATTTCTTTGCTATTTATCCAATCCTGCTGGTTTACAGTGTGGCTATCACCAATACGGTGGAAAGCTTTATTGTCAACCAGATGCATATGACAGCACCACCGCGCATTATTCTGTCACTGGTACTGATTATCGGGATTATGTGTATTATCCGCTTCGGTGAAGCCGCGATTATCAAAGCAATGAGCGTGCTGGTATTCCCGTTTGTGGCCGTTCTGATGGTATTGGCGCTCTATCTGATCCCGCACTGGAATACGGCGATATTTGATACGCTCTCTTTCAGCAGTCACACTGCCGGTGAGACCGGCCGTGGTCTGATGGTGACGCTGTGGCTGGCGATTCCGGTGATGGTATTCTCGTTCAACCATTCTCCGGTTATTTCTGCATTCAGTGTCGCAAAACGTCGGGAATATGGCGAAAATGCGGAGAAAAAATGCTCCCGCATTCTGGCATGCGCCCACATTATGATGGTACTGACAGTGATGTTCTTTGTGTTCAGCTGTGTACTGAGCCTGTCCCCCCTCAATTTACAGGAAGCGAAAGATCAGAATATATCCATTCTGTCTTACCTGGCGAACTACTTCCAAAACCCGATGATTGCGTATATCGCGCCGTTAGTCGCGTTTATTGCTATCACCAACGCATTCCTGGGACACTACATGGGTGCCCGTGAAGGCTTTAACGGTTTGGTTAACAAAGCATTACGCGCCAGAGGTAAAAGCATTGCACCATCTAAACTGAATAAGCTGACTGCACTGTTTATGCTGGTAACCTCATGGATTGTTGCCACACTGGACCCGAGCATTCTGGGAATGATTGAAACCCTGGGCGGTCCGGTTATTGCTATGTTGCTGTTTATTATGCCGATGTATGCTATCCGCAAAGTCCCTGCAATGCGTAAATATTCCGGTCACCTGAGTAATGTGTTTGTGGTTGTGATGGGTCTTATTGCTATTTCAGCTGTGTTCTACAATCTGTATCAGCTGTTTCTGGGTTAATAAATACATGACTGCTGCCCTCTCCGGCAGGTTCCCGCACGGTCGGTCCGGAACCGGACTTTATCAGGGATGCTGAAGAGCGCGAACACCTTTTGCCGGCAAACCAACGCCATGAAGGATGAATCAAAAAATACCGGCCGGTGCGCCGGTATTTTTTTGGACGGAGGTTTTAATATATACCCAACCGACGTTTTATTTTCCTGCCGTTTTACACCGAAAATGCCGCTGATTTCGTCAACAGAATATAATGCTGGTACTTATTTAACATTTCAGCTTTGCACCGCACCAATATCACTCACGCCACTTAATTCGCGACAGAAATAATTATTTTAACCATCGGGTTATTATGCGAAAATCCGGCGGTAAATTTATAGTGGACCGGCAGAATCATTCACTCAGAAACGGACACAGAATGACACCGTTGCCTTGGGTTATTTTTCGATAAAAAACAATGAATTATTGATATAAACCCTACTATTAATCAGGTTTTTATACTGTAAAAACAGTACTGTTTGCTATTCAGAAACAGAGTCTGAATTTATTTTTTATATATTTATTAATATATGAATAAATTAATTTGATTAAATAAAAAACAGAGGGAACTATCATTATCTGCCATTTTTTTTCGCCTGCATGCCTTTTTGATATGTTCCATTCCGCAAATGCGGATTAACAATTTTATCAAATTTTGCAACAGGTGCCGTTTCACTTGGATTTATAGCATTTGAGACTATGATCACGGTGTTTTCGACTGAAAAAAGGTACATTTTCGCTATCAGAAAGAGAGTTATCAATTTCTGGTTATTGTTAAATACGACATTAAAGCGGAGACCCTTTTTATCAATTTAAGATATCAGGTCACTGCTGTTTATTTATTATTTTTTGCCGGTAAGCAATTACAGGCATATTTTTGCTTCACTATTTTTATACTCTGAATAATTCGGGATGCATGCAGTCAACACACAGGCATCCTGAAATATGACGATTATATCTGGTTACGTACATAGACCCTATTTCAGAGACGCATTACTGCACAGTTTATCGTGCAAAATTTTAGTTGTTATTGTTGTAAATTTTGGAGACTTCTATGGATACAACACAACCGCAGGTTGTGGTCAGCAAGGCTGACACCAGCAATGATTACCGTAAATGGCGCAAATCCGATACTGTCTGGATGCTCGGACTGTACGGAACCGCTATCGGCGCAGGCGTCCTTTTCCTGCCTATTAATGCCGGTATCGGCGGGCTTATTCCGCTGATTATCATGGCAATTCTGGCCTTCCCGATGACGTTTTTCGCACACCGCGGCATGTGCCGTTTTGTGTTATCCGGTAAAAATCCGGGCGAAGATATCACGCAAGTCGTTGAAGAACATTTCGGCTCACGTGCCGGTGGTCTGATAACCCTGCTCTATTTTTTCGCGATTTACCCGATTCTGCTGGTGTACGCTGTGGCTATCACCAACACCGTCGACAGCTTTATCGTCAACCAGATGCACATGACGGCACCGCCGCGTATTATTTTGTCACTGATACTGATTATCGGGATTATGTGTATTGTCCGCTTCGGTGAAGCCGCTATCGTCAAAGCGATGAGTGTGCTGGTATTCCCGTTTGTGGCGGTTCTGATGGTACTGGCGCTGTATTTGGTGCCACACTGGAGCACCGATGTATTCAAAACACTCACATTTGACAGCAATACCGTCAGTGTGACCGGTCATGGTCTGATGGTGACATTGTGGCTGGCGATTCCGGTCATGGTGTTCTCTTTCAACCACTCACCGATCATCTCTGCGTTTGCGGTCGCAAAACGTGAAGAATATGGTGAGAATGCAGAGAAAAAATGCTCACGCATCCTCGCGTATGCTCACATCATGATGGTGCTGACCGTCATGTTCTTTGTGTTCAGCTGCGTACTGAGCCTGTCACCACAGAACTTGCAGGAAGCAAAAGATCAGAATATTTCCATTCTGTCTTATCTGGCTAACCACTTCCAAAACCCGATGATTGCGTATATCGCGCCATTCATCGCATTTATTGCTATCACCAAATCATTCCTGGGTCACTACCTGGGTGCGCGTGAAGGCTTTAATGGTCTGGTTAATAAAGCATTACGTACCAAAGGCAAAAGCATTGCACCGTCTAAACTGAATAAACTGACGGCACTGTTTATGTTAATCACCACCTGGATTGTCGCGACGTTAGATCCGAGCATCCTGGGTATGATTGAAACAATGGGCGGTCCGGTTATTGCTATGTTGCTGTTTATTATGCCGATGTATGCCATCAGCAAAGTACCCGCAATGCGTAAATACTCCGGTCACCTGAGTAATGTGTTTGTAGTCGGGATGGGTCTTATTGCCATTTCAGCTGTGTTCTACAATTTGTATCAGATTATTTTCGTATAACAGTTCGTATAACAGCAGTATTGCTGTTGCTCTCTCCGGCGGGCAACAGCAAACAAAAATAATTAGCCGGAACTGAAAGGTAACGGCTTCGTGAATCTTCACGACACTATTCATTTACGCCTTAACAAATAGGGGGCGAGCAATATGGTCAGTGTATTTGACATCTTCAAAATTGGTATTGGTCCATCAAGTTCTCACACTGTCGGTCCGATGAAAGCAGGTAAACAATTCGCTGATGATCTTATCGCAGCCGGATTGCTGGAAAAAACAACCCGTGTTCAGGTTGATGTATACGGCTCTTTGTCTCTGACCGGGAAAGGTCACGCGACAGATATTGCTATCATCATGGGACTCGCGGGGAACCTGCCGGATGCGGTTGATATTGACGCGATACCGGGCTTTATCAGGGATGTTGAAGAACGTGAACGCCTTTTGCTGGCAAACCTGCGCCACGAAGTGGATTTCCCGCGTGATAACGGGATGAACTTCCACAAAGAAAACCTGCCGCTGCATGAAAACGGCATGTCAATCAGTGCATTTAACGGCGATGAGTTACTGTGTAAGAAAACCTATTACTCTGTCGGCGGTGGTTTTATCGTCGATGAAGAACATTTCGGACAATCAGCGGACAACGCCACGCCGGTGCCTTATCCGTATAAATTCGCTGCCGATTTACAAAAGCATTGCAATGAAACAGGGCTTTCTCTCTCAGCTCTGGTGATGAAAAATGAAATGGCTCTGCACACTAAAGAAGAATTATCCGCTCACCTCCTGGCTGTCTGGGATGTGATGAAAGCCGGTATCGAGCGCGGTGTAACCACTGAAGGGTTATTACCGGGTCCGTTGCGTGTACCGCGTCGTGCAGCTGCACTGCGTCGTCAGTTAGTTACCAGTGATAACACCACCACCGATCCGATGCAGGTTATTGACTGGATCAATATGTACGCGCTGGCTGTAAACGAAGAAAATGCCGCCGGCGGACGTGTGGTTACCGCACCAACAAACGGCGCATGCGGGATAATCCCTGCCGTGCTGTCATACTATGATAAATTTATCCGTCCGGTGAATGAAAACGCGTATACCCGTTATTTCCTGGTATCCAGCGTGATTGGTTCACTGTATAAGATGAACGCTTCTATTTCCGGTGCGGAAGTCGGTTGTCAGGGCGAAGTGGGTGTTGCCTGTTCAATGGCGGCAGCAGGTCTGACTGAGCTGCTGGGCGGCAGTCCGATGCAGGTCTTTATTGCGGCTGAAATTGCGATGGAGCACAACCTCGGCCTGACGTGTGACCCGGTTGCAGGACAGGTTCAGGTTCCGTGTATTGAGCGTAATGCTATCGCCGCAGTACAATCCGTCAATGCCGCCCGTATGGCGCTGCGCCGTACCAGTGAGCCGCGCGTCTGCCTCGATAAAGTAATCGAAACCATGTATGAAACCGGTAAAGATATGAATGCCAAATACCGCGAAACCTCTCAGGGCGGTCTGGCAATTAAAGTACAGTGTGACTGATTAGCACATTAATCTTCTCAGACAACTGAAAAAAGCCCTGCAACTATCTATGTTGCGGGGCTTTTTAATTTCAGGACTGTTTCCGGCGGTGGTTCAGGAGAGCTCCAGCCATACTTTGGGACCAAAACCAAACAAGTGTGCTATCAGCACATCGGGGTAACGCTGAACTGACTGATTATAGTGAATAACTGCGTCATTGAATGCATCCACTCCCGGGCGCAATGCATCATCAATATCACAAATAACCAGCTGAAGCCGGACAAACTGCGGATCGGCAATCAGTGCTGGATGTGTCTGCACCAGCGTCATAATATGATAAAAGGTATTATTGATGTCATTAGCGGCACGGACACTGTCATTGAGTGTCGCGGCTTGTGCATAGCGTGAATACACATCCTGCCATGTGATAAACAGTATGCCGTCCTGAATACCGTTTTTTTCTGTGATAGCCACCAGTTGTGCAATTTTATCTGCCCGCTGACGCAACTTACCGTCTATCTCTGCATACGACTCACTGAGTGGCTCCTGAAGACGGTTAATCCTGCACCAGACCCGGCGACACCATAACAGCACGCCCGCAGCAATAACCAGCGCAATAATAAATACAATCCCCATTCCCGTAATCCTTTATTAACCGATGTATATACCATTATTCATTCAAACTGTAGGTTCGTTGGCTACGTAAAGATCGCCGGGTCACATAGTTTATCTATGCTCCCCGTCGATCTTCCCTTGCCGCCTGCCTACATTTTGAATGACGTTGGGTATAAAATACTGGCTATTTTTCATAAAAAAAATCCGATATCAGGAGTAATATCGGATCTTATACGGATTTCAACAGGGTAATTTAGCGGACACCGCGATAAATTACAGGTTAAAAACACAATAGCAGGGTTATACCGCCAGAAATTGCGTAATAATGTCACCGGTCACAGCCGGGCACTCTTCATGTATTGTGTGACCGGCAAACGGCAGATTAAATAACACCGCAGACGCCACGCGCTCTGCAAGCGCAAACGCGTGTTCACGCGACATAAGAAAATCGTCATCACCCCGGATAATCAGCAGCGGAACGGACAGATTATCAATGTCATTGCCCGGATACCCTTTTTCACTCATATCCGTCCAGAGTGAGACTAATTCACTGATCAGATGGTTTAAATCAGGCGCAGGGTTGAGTGCTTCATATTCAGCGACATTCTCAGGAAATTGCGCCTGCCATGCTTCGGCGGTAAGCGTGTCATAAATCTCAAGCGCCGGGTCGTCCGCTTCCATATTCCACTGAGAACCGATACAGACAACTTTGCTGACCTTCACCACGCCGGACAATGCCATTTTCAGCGCTGCTGTTCCGCCGTCACTGTGACCAATAATAATGCACTCATCCACATTAAGATGTTTCAGAACCGCTTCTGCATCCGTCTGAATATCATCATAAGTCAGTGTGCCGTTCAGTGTGGAGCGCCCGTGTCCGCGTGTATCTATTCCGATGTAACGCAATTCTGATGACGGCAAATAATTCAGTAACGGGTTAAATGAAGCGATTGACTGCATACCGCCATGCAGGAAAACAACCGCTTTTCCTGTTTCATCACCGGTACTTTCAAAATAAATCTGATTACCGCTTTGGGTTAACAAAGCCCCTTTTTTATGATCAAACATAAATTACCCATCCGCATAATTTAAAAGAACCGGCACCGGGGAAATTAATGCCAGCGTTCTGCCGCCCAGGCGGCCTGCTGTTGTGCGTCGTGGAAAGTCCAGGCCACAAAGCGGCTGATTTTTTGCCCCTGCGCCATTTCAATGGTCCGGACTTCGGCCGCACCCGCCAGCTTCAACGCGTGATAAATCGAAGGCAGGGTAGTGTTTTTAGAAATCAACGAGGTGAACCACAGGCAGTTTTGCGCCAGGCTAACGCTCTCCTCTACCATTTTACGCACAAAGGCTTCTTCACCGCCTTCACACCACAGCTCTTTATTTTTGCCGCCAAAGTTCTGTACCGGCGTATCGGCTACCTCGCCTTTACCCAGCTTGTGCAGTTTACGGCGGGTGCTGGCTTGCGCTTCCTGTTCAGAGCTGTGGAACGGTGGATTACACAGTGTGGCATCAAATTTCTCCGCCACGCCGATGATGCCGTTCAAAATAGAGTCGGGTTGTTTTTGCAAACGCAGACGCACACAGTTTCTCAGCGTCGGGTTCATCTCCACGATCATTTTGGCTGCATTGAGCGATACCGGATCAATCTCCGAACCGGTAAAACGCCAGCCGTATTCACGCAGGCCAATTATCGGATAAATACAGTTGGCGCCAATGCCCACATCAAGGATCGCCACGCCTTTACCGAGGGGGATTTCACCGCCGTTGCCGGTCGCCAGCAGGTCGGCCAGATGGTGTAAATAGTCGGCACGCCCGGGGATCGGCGGGCACAGATAATCAGCGGGAATGTCCCAGTGTTCGATGCCATAAAAATGTTGCAGCAACGCACGGTTGAGCATTTTAACCGCCGCAGGTGAGGCAAAATCTACCGAGATATCGCCCCAGGCGTTCGGCTTGACGAACGGCTCCAGTGCAGGGCAACTGGCAATCAGCGCCGGGAAATCATAGCGCGAGCGATGACGGTTACGCGGGTGCAAACCGCTTTTTTGCTGCGGGAAGGTTTTCTTTTTTTCCACCGTGACGGGCTCTCTTAAAGGTATTTCTGACGCGTACGATACCATATACCCTATAGCTTTCAAATTGCAGCGGACACAAACAATAAAGCCGGACAAAGTTTACTCCGTCCGGCTTTATTTTAATCAAAATCGTCATTAACCAAAGACGGAGCTCCACAGCCCGGCAAAGAAGCGGACAATATAATCCCAGATGCGACCAAAGAAGCCGGCTTCCTCAACTTGCTGTTGTACACTAACGGGCGCTGATCGATCACCTGTCCGTCGAGGATAAAATTAATTTTCCCGACCACCTGGTTTTTCGCCAGCGGCGCTTCTAATGTTGTGCTGTCCAGATCAAAAGAGGCTTTCAGATCTTTCAGTTTGCCTTTAGGGATAGTGACATAGATATCTTTTTCAGCCCCCAGCGGCACTTTTGAAATATCCCCGAACCAGACGCGTTCAGTGGTCAGCGGTGTATCGGCTTTCACCGGGGTGACGGTTTCAAAGAAACGAAAGCCCCAGGTCAGCACTTTTTCACTCTCGGCAAACCGGACACGGTCGCTCGGCGCACCCAGCACCACAGAAATCAGGCGCATCGGACCATCTGTTGCGGATGCCACCAGGTTGTGTCCCGCACCACTGGTATGCCCGGTTTTCACACCATCCACATTCAGATTGGTACTCCACAACAGGCGGTTGCGGTTCGGCTGGCGGATCTTATTAAAGGTATATTCTTTCTCTTTATGAATACTGTATTCATCAGGCACATCGGTTATCAGTGCCTGCGCCAGCAGCGCCATATCCCGCGCGGTGCTGTACTGCCCTTCGGAATCCAGCCCGTGAACCGTTTTAAAGTAGGTATTTTTCAGACCAATTTGTTTTGCATCGATATTCATCTGGGAAACAAACGTTTCCTGGCTGCCGGACACATATTCTGCCAGCGCAATGCTCGCATCATTACCGGACTGAATAACCATACCTTTGTTGAGATCGATTAATTTTACGCGGTCATCCGGTTTGAGGAACATCAGAGAGGAGCCTTTCAGCACCGGATTGCCGGTCGCCCAGGCATTTTTGCCGACGGTCACAATGTCATCAGGGCTGATTTTCCCGGCTTTAATCGCCTGCCCGACCACATAACTGCTCATTATTTTTGTCAATGATGCCGGGTCCAGGCGCTCATCCGCATTATTTGATGCCAATATTTTTCCGCTGTTATAATCCATCAGAACATAAGCTTTTGCATCCACTTCCGGAGCCGCCGGTGTTTCAACCGCGAACGCATTACTGATACTTAAAAATCCGAAAGCCAGTCCGCTGAACAAACCGGTTACGCGTAAACTGATTACTGTCTGCATTACTTCTCCCTCTTTTGACCCTGTACATCGTGACAAAATAGTATATACCCAACGTCATTCACATTGCAGGCAGGCGGCAAGGGAAATCAGACGGGGAGCATAGATAAACTATGTGACCCGGCTGGTTTCATGCCGCCAACGAACCTGCGGTTTGAATGAATAAGGGTATAGATAACTCAGTGATAATGAATACTATATTCATTTACTAAATAGTACACCACCGACAATTTAGCGCGATTCTTCCTATTAAGGTGATTTCATGTGAATATTTACACTTCATGACACAAAATCATCCATATATATCCATGTCACTGCATTTTCATCAACAGGAGTCACTATGATAACCGTCTGGGGCAGAAAAAAACTCGTCTAACGTCAAGAAAATCTTATGGTGTCTGACTGAACTGAAGCTGACTTATCAGCAAAAAGATATCGGCGGGCCTTTCGGCGGACTGGATACTCCGGAATATGCCGCGATGAACCCGAATAAAAGCATTCCGACCTATCAGGATGGTGAATTTATTCTGTGGGAATCGAATGCCATCCTCAGTTATCTTGCGGATAAATACGATGACGGCACACTTCTGGCGGACAATGCAGAGTTCCGTGCCCGTGCGGCACAATGGATGTACTGGTCAGACGGCAGTCTGTTTCCGTATATCAAAGCCATGATGGGATTACTGGTGAGAACCCCGCCTGAACAACGTGATCCTGCAAAAGCCGAGGAACTGAAACAGGCACTGAATCACCTGATTGCCATGCTCGATGATACCCTGTCACAACAGAACTATATCGCCGGGGACTCGTTCAGTATTGCTGATATCGCACTGGTACCGCTGCTCTATCCGTGGCGGGAAGTGTGTCAGGACCGACCGGACTTCCCGCATCTTGAACGCTGGTATGCGCAGATAATGAGCCGGCCGGCATACAAAGATATCGTTGCCCTGCCGGTCAGTTAAGGCTCACTCACTCATCGGCATCCGTCCGGGATCAGGGTACTGATACTCAAAACCCAGTTCCCGGCAGATCAGGCTGCCGTCAATGATTTTTCCTTCAGAGTGATCATCTTGCCTGAAAGTCGGTGGCAGCAAATTAATCTGACGGGAAACCTCAGGATAAAATTCTGCCCGCGACGGGTGCTGCGGCGCACACAGATTATAAACATGCCCGCCGTGCGGACGCTGAATAAGCAGACGGATAGCGGCGATCACATCATCCTGATGTACCAGGTTTACCGCCTGTTCCCCGCCTTTTACCTCTGTTTTTCCTGCCAGGAAGCGCCCTGCATGGCGGTATTGCCCCACCAGCCCCGCCAGCCGTAAAATATCCGCAGAGACACCCGGCAGTGCATTCAGCCAATATTCAATATCGACTATCGCTTTCGCCGATTCCGTTACCGGCTCCAACGAACTTTTTTCTGTCAGCAGCCCGGTCTGATTGCCGTAGACAGACGTTGATCCGGTAAAAATAATGCGCGATACACCCCGCGCCACAGCAGTATCCACCAGGTTTTGAACTGCTCGCACATACTGATATCCGCCACCCGCTGTTTTGGATGCCGGTAGTGTGATAACCAGAATATCTGTCTCCAGAAAGGCATCCAGGTCGTCAGCATCACACTCCGGTTCTGGTGTTAAATTCAGAAGATAACACTCAATACCACACATTGTTGCCGCTTCCACACCATCGGGTGTGGTTTTCGTTCCTTTGACATGAATACCGATTTCCGTCAGTTGCTGTGCCAGCGGCATTCCCAGCCAGCCCAGCCCTGCAATTGAAACTGTTTTCATCGTGATTGACCTCTCAGTAGCTTATTTTTTAAGAAAAAAAAGAAGTTGCAAAGTACGGATGAGTTCTATAGGTTGAAAGACAAGCAAATTAATAGCACCGTTATCATCATCATGACAATAGCATTCATAGCAATAGTATTCATGATGACAACTAAATCAACAGTGAGAGATTACCATGACACGCATTCAGTTCAGCCATCACCATCACCATCATCCTGACTAGTCTTTCAGGCAATTGGTGCTGGAAGACTATGTAAAGTCTTCCGGTGGCATGCGTGCAAAAGAGAACCCCCGGAAGCTAACCTTCCGGGGGTTTTTTTATACCCGGAGAATAATAAAATTAAAGGATAATCAAAATGTTAGATAAATCGCGCTTACGGATAGCCATTCAGAAGTCAGGTCGTTTAAGTGAAGATTCCCGCGAGTTGCTGTCACGCTGCGGCATAAAAATTAATTTACAACAGCAGCGCCTGATAGCTTTCGCCGAAAATATGCCAATCGATATTCTGCGTGTCCGCGATGACGATATCCCGGGACTGGTGATGGATGGTGTGGTTGATCTCGGTATTATCGGGGAAAACGTACTGGAAGAGGAATTATTAAGCCGTCAGGCTCAGGGACAAAACCCGCGCTATTTCACACTGCGCCGCCTGGACTTCGGCACCTGCCGCCTTGCTCTCGCCGCACCTGTGGATTTTAATTACAGCGGCGTTGAATGTCTTCAGGACAGCCGCATCGCAACCTCTTACCCGTTCCTGCTCAAGCGCTATTTAGACCAGAAAGGCATTCCTTTCAAATCCTGCCTGCTGAACGGCTCTGTGGAAGTTGCCCCGCGCGCCGGGCTGGCTGATGCCATCTGTGATCTGGTTTCCACCGGTGCCACACTCGAAGCAAACGGACTGCGCGAAGTGGAAGTGATTTACCGCTCCAAAGCCTGTCTTATCCAGCGAGACGGCAAAATGGCAGAAGAAAAACAACAGCTTATCGACAAGATGATGACCCGTATCTGCGGCGTTATTCAGGCGCGTGAGTCCAAATACATCATGATGCACGCCCCGGCGAACCGCCTGGATGATGTGATAGCTCTGCTGCCGGGAGCTGAGCGCCCGACCCTGCTGCCGCTCGCCGGAGAGCCGGATCTGCTGGCAATGCACATGGTCAGCAGTGAAACCCTGTTCTGGGAAACCATGGAGAAACTGAAAGCACTCGGGTGCAGCTCCATTCTGGTTCTGCCGATTGAAAAAATGATGGAGTGACACTGATGCCCGCAACTATCTTTAATACCCTGATCCGCTGGGAAGAACTGAATACACAGCAACAGACGGATGTTCTTCTGCGCCCGGCAATGGCGGCGTCCGCTGATATCAGCCGCGTGGTGACTGACATTATCAGTGATGTGCGCCAACAGGGTGATACCGCACTGCGGGAACTGAGCGCCCGCTTTGATAAAACACAGATAACTGAACTGCAAATCAGTGCCGCCGATATCGCCGCTGCCGCAGACCGGTTGACGGATGACCTGAAAACGGCAATAGCGACCGCGAAACGCAATATTACCTGTTTCCATGAAGCACAAATTCCGCAGGTTATTGATGTGGAAACCCAGCCCGGCGTCAGTTGCCAATTGGTTACACGTCCGGTGGACAGTGTCGGGCTGTATATCCCGGGCGGCAGCGCGCCGCTTATCTCAACGGTGCTGATGCTGGCAATACCGGCAAAAATCGCCGGTTGCCGCCGGATAATTCTGTGCTCCCCGCCGCCGGTTGCTGATGAAATTTTATATGCCGCGCAATTATGTGGTGTGGAAACGATTTATCAGGTCGGTGGTGCGCAGGCCATTGCCGCTATGGCGTTCGGGACAGAAAGTATCACGAAAACAGATAAAATTTTCGGACCGGGCAATGCGTATGTAACAGAAGCAAAACGTCAGGTCAGCCAGGCTATCGGCGGCGCAGCGATTGATATGCCGGCTGGTCCTTCAGAAGTGCTGGTGATCGCGGACAGCGGTGCAAACCCGGCGTTTGTGGCAGCCGATTTGCTCTCTCAGGCCGAACACGGTCCGGATTCTCAGGTTGTGCTGGTCACGCCGGATGAAACGCTGGCGCTGCGGGTGACAGAAGAAACCAACAAGCAACTGGCATTGTTATCACGCAAAGAGATTGCCCGTCAGGCTCTCGCCGCCAGCCGGATTATTATTGCCCGCGACCTGGATACCTGTGTGGCGATCAGCAATCAGTATGGTCCGGAGCACTTAATTATTCAGACCCGCGACCCGGATGCCCTGCTTCCTGCTATCGACAGCGCGGGATCGGTTTTCCTCGGTGACTGGTCGCCGGAATCGGCTGGTGATTACGCCTCCGGCACCAATCACGTATTACCGACCTACGGCTATACCTCAACCTATTCAAGCCTGGGTCTGGCTGATTTTATGAAACGCATGACAGTGCAGAAATTAACCCCTGCCGGGTTGGCCGGTCTGGCGCATGCCGTTGAAACCTTAGCCGCCGCTGAGTTACTCACCGCGCACAAAAATGCCGTGACACTGCGCATGAACGCCCTGCGCTCTGAGGAGAAAAAATAATGAACAAACCATTCAGTGCAATGGATATGGCCCGCGAAAATGTGCAATTACTGACCCCGTACATGTCGGCGCGCCGTCTGGGCGGCAACGGGGATGTCTGGCTGAACGCCAACGAATACCCGCAGGCACCCGATTTCGCCTTTACCGATCGCAACCTGAACCGCTATCCGGAGTGTCAGCCCGCCGATGTCATTAACCGCTATGCCGCTTATGCGGGGGTTAATCCTGATCAGGTGATAGCCGGGCGCGGTGCCGATGAAAGTATTGAACTGCTGATCCGTGCCTTTTGTGAGCCGGGACAGGATGCCGTGATGTACTGCCCGCCGACCTACGGCATGTACAGCGTCAGCGCAGAAACCTTTGGTATTCCTCAGAAAATCGTCCCGACGCTGGATGGCTGGCAGTTGGATTTAGACAGCATCGCTGCCAATCTACACGGCGTAAAACTGCTGTATGTCTGTCACCCGAACAACCCGACCGGTAATCCTGTCCGCGAACAGGATCTGCGCTATCTGTTTGAAATCGTGAATAACCGGGCGCTGATTGTTATTGATGAAGCCTATATTGAGTTCTGCCCGCAGTTCAGTGTCGCGTCATGGCTGAAAGAGTATCCGAACCTGGTTATTCTGCGCACACTCTCCAAAGCCTTTGCACTGGCGGGGTTGCGCTGTGGTTTTACCCTCTCATCGCCGGAGATTATTAATGTGCTGATGAAAGTGATCGCACCTTATCCGCTCTCCTCGCCGGTTGCCGCGATTGCAGCGCAGGCACTGCTGCCGGAAGGTATTGAGGTGATGCGTGAGCGGGTGGCAGAAAACTGCCGCAACCGGCAGATGCTGTGCGACGAGCTGAGTAAACTGCCGCTGACAGAAACCATTTTCCCGAGTGAAACCAACTATATCCTCGTGCGGTTCCGGGAGTCTGAGCGGGTGTTCCGCAGCCTGTGGAATGACGGGATCATTTTGCGCGACCAGCGCAGACAACGCGGACTGGATGACTGCCTGCGTATTACCATCGGTACCCGTGCAGAATGTCTGCGGGTAATTGCCGCTATCGCCACCCTTAAAATGCCTTAATCTGAGGACGACGGATATCATGACACAGAAAGTCTTATTTATTGACCGCGACGGCACTCTGATCAGCGAACCACCGGTGGATTTCCAGGTAGACCGGCTTGATAAACTGGTTTTTGAGGAAAATGTTATCCCCGCGCTGCTGAAACTGAAAGCCGCCGGATACCGCTTTGTGATGGTGACAAATCAGGACGGGCTGGGCACAGAAAGCTTCCCGCAGGCTGATTTTGACGCACCGCACCAGCTGATGATGCAGGTTTTTACCTCACAGGGTATTACCTTTGATGAAGTACTGATTTGTCCGCACAAACCGGCGGATAGCTGCAACTGCCGCAAACCTAAAATCACCCTGGTGAAAAACTATCTGCTGCCGGGCGTGATAGATCCACAGAACAGCTATGTCATCGGCGATCGCGAAACTGATATTCAGCTCGCGGAAAATATGGGAATAACCGGTCTGCGTTATGGTCAGCCGGGCATGGACTGGAACAGTATCGCAGAGCAGCTTACGCGCCGTGACCGCTACAGCCGCATAGAGCGTAAAACAAAAGAGACGGATATTGTGACCGAAGTCTGGCTTGACCGCGAAGGCGGCAGCACTATCCGCACCGGTGTGGGTTTCTTTGATCACATGCTGGATCAGATTGCGACCCACGGCGGATTCCAGCTCAATATTCAGGTCAGCGGCGACCTGGTGATTGACGATCATCACTCAGTGGAAGATACCGGGCTGGCACTCGGCGAAGCGCTGAAACTGGCACTTGGTGATAAGCGCGGGATCACCCGTTTCGGATTCACCCTGCCAATGGATGAATGTCTCGCCCGCTGTGCGTTGGATATCTCCGGGCGTCCTCACCTTGAATACAAAGCGGATTTTAAATTTCAGCGTGTCGGTGACCTGAGTACAGAGATGATAGAGCACTTTTTCAGCTCCCTCTCCTACACCATGGGCTGTACATTGCACCTGAAAACCAAAGGGAAAAACGATCACCACCGCGCCGAAAGCCTGTTTAAAGTCTTCGGACGAACACTGCGCCAGGCTATCCGCGTGGAAGGGGATGTCCTGCCCAGCTCGAAAGGGGTGTTGTGATGAACATTGTCATTACCGACACCGGCTGCGCCAATATCGCGTCCGTCCGCTATGCGATTGAGCGCCTGGGCTACAAGCCGGTGGTCACCGCAGACAGCAACCTTATCCGTCAGGCAGACAAAGTATTTCTGCCCGGCGTCGGTACTGCGGGTGCGGCGATGGAAAATCTGGCTGAGCGCGGGCTTATCAGCACGATCCGCGCACTGACACAACCGGTGCTCGGCATCTGTCTGGGAATGCAGCTTCTCGCTGCCACCAGCGAAGAAAACAATATCCCTCTGCTCGGGCTGATTGATACCCCGGTCAGGAAAATGACCCCGCAGGGTCTGCCGGTGCCGCACATGGGCTGGAACACGGTAGATTTTACTGCTGATTCGCCATTGTTCCGCGATATCGCACCACAGAGTTATTTCTATTTTGTTCACAGTTACGCCTGTCCGGTGAGTGACGCGACGATCGCCACCACCACTTACGGCGATACCTTCACCAGTATCCTGCGCCGCGATAACTTTTACGGGGTACAATTTCACCCCGAGCGCTCGGGCAAAACAGGGATAACACTGATTAAAAATTTTCTGGAGATGGATGCCTTATGATCATTCCGGCACTGGATTTAATCGACGGACAAGTTGTGCGCCTTCACCAGGGCGATTATGCAAAGCAGCGCGATTACGGCGCGGATCCGCTCAGCCGTTTACAGGCGTATGAGCGCGAAGGTGCGACATTACTGCACCTTGTGGATTTGACCGGCGCGAAAGACCCGGCAAAACGCCAGATCCCGTTACTGAAAACCCTGCTTGCGGGCGTCAGTGTACCGGTTCAGGTCGGCGGCGGAATTCGTACTGAGGAGGATGTCACCGCACTGTTTGATGCGGGTGCCGCCCGCGTGGTTATCGGCTCCACCGCTATCCGCTCTCCGGCAATGGTTAAAGCCTGGTTTGAGCGCTATGGTACTGAGCGCATTGTGCTGGCGCTGGATGTGCGCATCAGTGCTGACGGACAAAAACGCATTGCCATCAGCGGCTGGCAGGAAGATTCGCAACAGACTCTGGAAGCGGTTATCCGCGATTTTTCCTCTGTCGGTCTGCGCCACGTTTTGTGTACCGATATCTCAAAAGACGGCACTCTGGCAGGCTCCAATGTCGCGCTGTACCGGGAAATCTGTGCGGCATTCCCGGATATCGCTTTTCAGGCATCCGGCGGCATCGGCGGACTGAGTGATATCGCGCCGCTGCCTGCAACCGGCGTTGCCGGTGTGATCGTCGGGCGCGCACTGCTCGACGGCAAAATGACGTTACCGGAGGCAATCTCATGCTGGCAAAACGCATAATTCCCTGCCTGGATGTTCGCGACGGACAAGTGGTTAAAGGGGTGCAGTTCCGTAATCACGAAATTATCGGCGATATTGTGCCTCTCGCCCGGCGCTATGCACAGGAAGGCGCGGACGAACTGGTGTTTTATGATATTACCGCCTCATCTGACGGACGCGTGGTGGATAAAAGCTGGGTCGCCAAAGTGGCGGAAGTGATTGATATTCCGTTCTGTGTGGCAGGCGGGATCCGCAGTACCGAAGATGCCGCCGCTATCCTCAATTTCGGCGCGGACAAAATCTCGGTCAACTCCCCGGCACTTGCCGACCCGTCACTTATCACGCGTCTCGCCGATCGTTTCGGCGTGCAGTGTATTGTGGTCGGTATTGATACCTGGCACGATGAAGAAACCGGAAATTATCATGTGTACCAGTTTACCGGTGATGAAAAACGCACTGTTGCCACCACATGGAACACGCTTGACTGGGTGAAAGAAGTCCAGAAACGCGGCGCGGGTGAAATTGTTCTGAATATGATGAATCAGGACGGCGTGCGTAACGGTTACGATCTGGTGCAGCTCGCGAAAGTCCGTGAAGTGTGTCAGGTGCCGCTGATAGCCTCCGGCGGAGCCGGTCAGATTGACCATTTCCGCGATGCGTTTTTAAAAACCAATGTGGATGGCGCACTTGCTGCCTCCGTATTCCACAAACAGATTATTAATATCGGCGAACTCAAACGCGAACTTGCCCGCGCCGGTATTGTTGTCAGAACACAGGAGTTATAAGCCATGCTCACGGAACAGGAAATCGCACAACTCGACTGGCAGAAAACCGGGGATTTAATGCCGGTTATCGTACAACATGCAGTCTCCGGTGATGTGCTGATGCTGGGCTATATGAACCGCGCCGCACTGGATAAAACCCTCAGTGAAAAACGCGTGACATTTTTTTCGCGCACCAAACAGCGGCTGTGGACCAAAGGTGAATCCTCGGGGAATTTTCTCAATCTGGTGGATGTGTTTAAAGATTGTGATAACGACACGCTGCTTGCACTGGTTGACCCTGTTGGTCCCACCTGTCATCAGGGCACAACCAGTTGTTTTGCCCCGGCGCAGACAGCACAGGGCTTCCTGTATGAACTGGAGTCGGTGATTAAATCACGAAAAACCGCCGACCCGGACAGCTCTTATACCGCAAAACTGTACGCCAGCGGCACAAAACGGATCGCACAGAAAGTCGGTGAGGAAGGCGTGGAAACCGCACTGGCGGCAACCGTCAGAGACAAAGCCGAACTGACCAGTGAATCCGCCGACCTTATCTATCACCTGCTGGTGTTGCTTCAGGATGCGGATCTCGATTTACAGACAGTTATTGAAAAACTCAAATCCCGTCACCGGTAATTAATAACGCCGGACAAATCCTTTTTTGTCCGCTGTTTTTGTTGCCATAACCCATTATAATAAGCTGGAGTGCAGCAACAGAGATAAAGGGATAATAAGTATGATCAACCCTGTTTTTGAGAAACTGACAGCCCGGCTGGATGAAAACCACGCCCGCTACCGTGTGGTTGAGCATGCATCCGCCGGAAAAACCGAAGAGGTTGCCAAAGCCCGCGGAACGCACCACGGACAGGGTGCTAAAGCCCTTGTATGTCATGTTAAAGGAAACGGATTGCGTCAGTATGTCCTTGCCATTTTGCCGTCAGATCAACAGGCAGATTTACAGGCACTGGCAAAAAAGGTCGGCGGCACCCGTGCCTCTCTCGCCAGTCCGAAAGAGACAACTGAACTGACGAACTGTGTTTTTGGTGCTATTCCGCCGTTCAGTTTTCATCCCGGTCTCCGCCTGGTTGCTGACCCGATGCTGTTTGAACGTTTCAGTGAACTGGCGTTTAATGCCGGCAGCCTTGAGTGCTCTGTTATTTTAAATACTCAGGATTATCAGCGGATTGCTGATCCTGATATTATGTCGTTTGTCCGTCGTGAACTGTAATTTTTGCTTGGGAAGGCGCTTATGCAGGATGAACTTTTAGATACTGTTTACTATGTATTATTACTCAGCTTACTGATTTATCTGTCGCGCCACCGCTGGCGCCGGTGGTTTAAAACACAGAAGTCGCGGCCACGTTTTGTCAGCTCGCCGGAAGAAGATGAGCGATCACTGCGCCAGCAGTTGAGCGCACCTTATCTGAACGGCAGTCAGTTTCATAAAACCGATCACTTTTTTGCGGTCAGCGCCCTGCTGCGCGAAGTGCTGGTACACTATGAAGAGCAACAAATCCGCCTTGATGACACCCTTTTTTCCCGCGAAGATACGTACAATTTCACCTGCCTCGGTACCCCGCTGTCTGAACCGCTGACTGCCACACTGGCGGAGCGTCTGGCGCTGCGTGATGATTATCAGTATACCGACAGTGAGCGGATGAACCGCTACTGCCTCACATCTCCGGCAGGAAAACCACTGAACCACCAGATTGGTCTGTGGATTGATATGATGCAATCCCTGCTGGATACTGAGCTGGTGCTTCTTCTGGAAGAAAATAACCAGCAGGACAGAGACTGCCCGGCAATGCATCTCAGTACTGAACAAATCCATCACTGGCTTGATGAAGTCAATGACACTATGGTTCAGATTGCCTCACGCGTGTTGCAGGCTCGTACTTGCAGCAAGATTATCGCGTGATAGCAGCGGGATAATCTATCTTTAAAAAATAGTTTTCTGAACAGGCACTAACAGTGCACCTTCATCATTCAGGGTTTGCCACTGAATACGGCAGCCCGCTTTTGGCGGACAGTCTGACGCCACGGCTGATACCGAAAATGGTGCTATCATTGTTGCAGGCCGGAGAGAACCTTCAATTGTAAATTGAAGCAACGTGACATAATAAGGTGTCGGGTTACGCAATAACAGTTTCGTATCAGTGCGGGTAACTTCAATTTTTTCATAGGCACTATCTGATTTGCCGGGAAGTCCGTCAGGGCGATAATAAAGATTAAACCGGGAACGTATGGCGACCTGAATCTGGTTAGCTCCTGCTTTACCTGACGGTATTGCACTAATAACCACATAAAATAAAGTTTCCCGATCCTTCGCCAGTGCTTCACCGGTATATAAAATGCGAATTTTATTTTCTTCCAGCGAATGTAAAGAGAACAACGGAGGAGTAATAAGAAATGTATCCGCATCTTGCAGCCCTGTTGTTAATACCCTGCTTTTTACTAAAAAAGGCGCATCTTCTGTATTACGTACACCAATACTTATACTTTGTTGCTCTGCCGGATAAATAAAGCGGGTTCCATTAACAACAACACCGGCATTCCCGGCGGATATAATGAATAAACTGAGGCAGAAAAAAACATATACTTTCATATAAACCATCATCAGTTGTAATGCAGAATTAATGTTGCGGTACTATCAGCCCTCCCGGGTTTCAGCACATCTCCGTTTGTTTCATAGCGAACCTGGAGCGGTAATTTTTTTTTCATTTATATTTGCAACTAAAGGAAAAATATCACTTTGGCTGAAAAGTGGTAATACGCGTTGTTTATCGTCATAAAAAGCAATAGCAACCCCGGTTGCACCATTTATACTTTGCGGAACTTTGAGTAAATCAGTATTAGCATTATCCCGCTCTCCCTGAAGTTCAACAGAAACACCACTGACATCACTACCGCAATTAATTAAGTGGATAGTAAAGGGAATAAACTGCCCGCGGCTACGTGCCTGTAATTCTTTTACTGAAACACTTTTCATATCAATAAGAGCATCAGGTACTGAGACAGCACAAACATTACTCAGTATCTTGCCCTTTATCTTTACTACATTCGCATATCCGGCTGAAGTGAACATCACCATTAACATAAATAAAAGGTATAAATAACGCATACTACTCCCCTTACTGATATATAATATCAAAATACATAATGGCAGAGGCATCACCGGCAGTTACTGTATTATTGATAGATTTATAACGCAGAAGATATTTCAATGTATTCTCACCTCTTATTATTGGTTTTAGTCGGGTGAGAATATTAAGGGCGATTGGTTTTTCATTCTCGCCATCTAAAATCTCAATGGCAATACCTCCGGCTAACAGCGTACCATTACCTGTATCTGATACTGCCAATAACTCCGGATATTGAGCGGACGCCGTACCCGTAAAAGTAACGCTCGCACCAGAGATAGTTTCAGTACAATCCGTTAATCTTATATTCAGTGGCTTACCCGCTGTTGTACTACCAGCCTGAGGAAAATCTCTGATATGAAAATCACCTAGTGTAATCGTTTGATTTGTATCATTTATATTAATTATGCAGCTTTCATTTTTAATGTTTCCTGTAACAGACACCCTCACATCAGCAGCATTTACACTATTGCTTAAAAATAAAAAAAACACACTTAAAAATAAAAAACGTGACATTATTGTTCCCCCGCTACTGATAGGAAAAAGTAATTCCGACAAGTCCGTTTGCACTACCTGCTTTCATATCACCAGTCCGTATATACTGAAAACCCAGCTGGAAAGGAATAAGTTGATTATTTTGTGTTGTACTGATTAACTCGAATTGATTCGTATTATTTTTACTGGTGCTATCAGGCCCTAAAGTGACAACTTTTCCATTATAGAGTGCCTGAATACCGACACCTTTTGCTTTCGAATCAGGAGTGAGCCCGATAATATTACTTGTGTTTGTTTTATTTGATTGATCCGAAATTGTCACGGCTACATGAACACCTTGATCACAAGATATATTTGTATTAGCGACTCCATTACCTTTTGTACTATTGACAGAAGGAAATTGTCCTGTACGAAACTCACCGAGTGAAATAGATGTATCTGTATTGCCTAAAACTCTACATCCCGTTGCTTTAACCTCAATAGGAACATAATTAATCGAAATATTACCGCTATCTAAAAGTTCACCCTTTTCAGAATAGCAATAAATAGTTGCAATATTGTTAGGTGATATCCGTGTTCTCCCACTGACTAAATGTGAATTTGTTTTCACCAAGTAAATTTTTAACGATCCTCCGATATTTAGAGGCAATGATGGTCCGGTTCCGGGAGCTGGGTACCACTGGTTTTCATTGATGTTCAATGGTGTAAAATTAGTCGCGTGGGTGTCTTTTACGCCCATAACCCAGCCAATCCCTGCGGTCCCTGTGTCATAAATAGGATAATCAACACCATCAATATGTGCAGTCAGAGATAATGGCTGTGAAAGTGATATTATTTTTGCGGTAGCAATAGTTCTTTTCTCTATATTTTGGTCACAAATATATTCATGAACAATAGTAGAGCTCCACCCCTGGCTGATAGGTACACCTATACCCACATTATCAGCCGGTCCGCTATAAGATATAGGCGGTATATTGAATCTGACATTATTGCCCGCATACCCTGTCAGCGGTGGTAACATAAATAAGATAATTATAAAAACCGACATAATACGTGACATAATACTCTCTCTATCGACATTCGCTTTTTAACCGGGTAATGATTTTATTTTCACTACCAGCGGGTAATTGATAATCAACTGTACACTGCTGGGTGGTCGCATTACCCCATTTTACGAGTAATTTTCCGTCGGCTGACAAACCGGAAAGATAAACCTGACCACTATCACCGACAATACCTGTATTTGCAGATTCTTCATAAACAGTCACAATTGCACCAAACGGAATCAGGCTCTGACGATAACTCAGTGTCAGTAATACACGGCTCCCTACTTTAGTCGTAAAGTGTGTTCTGACAATCGCTCCTTTTGTCGGAACGACGTTCAACACACTGTCTTGTAACTCGACATTCGTTGCCAGTGTATTCGGATCTAATGCTACACGGTTCTGCCGGTAGTTATTTGCATAAGGGAGAATAGCATATCCCCGCCAGTCAGTCCGCACACCGGCTGAATTCTCAATAAGAACATCACCGGCATCGGGGGCGGCGATCAATATATTGGTATCTCCCAGTGGCTGACTGAATGTTACACCATTTTCATGTAAAATGATCCCACCAGCCAACCCATAATTAAGCTGACGGCTACCATCACTGTAATTATAGCCAACATTACTATTAGCAACACTGCCCTGATAATTTGCGGTAATATTTCCGCTCGCGCCGACACCTTGATTGGTATACCCCTGCTGAACACTGTAACCAAAATTATTTTGTTCCAGCAATGTGCCGTTTATTCCAGCTGTTTGTACAACGTTATGGCGATTATTGGTATTAATATTGTAGGATGCGTAGGCAGTGTTATTACTCCGTTCAGATGACAACCATTCACTTAACGGGATAGAAACAGACAGTGCAATCCCTTGGTCAGCCTGTGCACTATGTGAATTTTTATTATAGTTGTAGCTGATGTTGTAGTTCATATCATGGTAAGTTGAATTAAATCCAACCTGTAACAACCTGTTTTTCTCCGCAGTACCCCAATAATCCTCCAGACTTCCGGATAAAAAGATTGAGCCATATTCGCCGAGTTGCTGGGAAATATTCGCCTGTATACGACTGCGCTTATTCTGACGTAAATTAAAATATCGCTGACCATTATTATCTTCATCAGAATAGCCATCCATAATCTTATGGGTGGTATCTTCCAATGTATAAAAGCCTGACGTTGAATACCGGTAACCTAGCAATTGAAAATTAGTGCCGTAATCACTCAGTGATTTTGCATACAGAAAGCGCAGAGACTGCCCCTGATGATCGCTATCATCTGCAAGATGACTGCGTGCATGGGTAATGTCGACAGAAAATGCCCCGAACTGATTAAGGTTTTTTCCGATACCAATAGCGACGGACTGATAATTTTTTGCCAGTTGGGTACCGCCGTATAACGTAAAACCATTTGAGATCCCGAAAGCCGATGTCAACTGACCAAAGACAGAGGCGGTCTGATTACTTTTATTTCCGCGAAACTCAGCAACTGTTGCCGCATATTTTAGCTGACCTTCACGTTGTAACACCGGTACAGCAGAATACGCAACTTTATACGTTTCCGTCCGTCCGTCATTTTCTTTAACCGTGACGTCAAGATCACCACCGGAAGATGTCGGATAAAGGTCATTAATAATAAATGCACCCGGCGAAACATACGTCTGATAAATAATATAGCCATTCTGCCTAACAGTGACCTGAGCATTCGTTTTTGCAATACCATGAATAGTCGGTGCAAATCCCTTCTGGCTATCCGGCAGCATATTTTCGTCTGTCATTACCTGAACGCCGCGAAAACTCAGTGAATCAAAAACGTCTGAAGGGGTAAAACTATCACCCACGACGAACTGACTTTGAATTTTTTCAATAGCACGCTCTGCATAAGTACTGATATGCTGCCATTTATCACTGACTGCTCCGTTTTTGTTTTTCTGATAACTCCAACTCGAACGGTCACGGAAACGCCAGGCACCAAGATTGACGCCATTATTTAAACTTAAATAATAACTGCTGCTATTGGCACTATTACTACCACTGTTGTTTGAGCCGTTAAATGCATAATTAATTAACAACGCTGTTATGCCGTTATCCCATTGTGAAGGCGGAATATATCCGCGAGCCTGGCTGGATAAAGCGGCCTGAGGAATACTCAGACTCAGCTTTTGCTTTGCAAAATCAAAAGAACTGCTGCTGTCCGGAATAATGGTGCCTAAATTCACACAATCATTCTTATTTTTATCTGAATCCGATCCGGTAACAGTACTGATGCCAAGTGATACAAGAAATTCAGATGATAAACATGCCTGAAGTCCGGATGGAGCGTCATCCGATGCGGCAAAATTCAATGGTCCGCTTCGGATGAATTTATCATTGAGGTAAATATCAACATGATAAGATCCCGGAAGCTGCCTCTTTTCATTTTCAAAAACAGAAAGGTCTGCAACGGCACTGGTGTCATCAGATAAAAATGCGGGATTAAAATAATTATCCGCATAAACGTTAGATACCCATAGTCCACTGTTTATTGCAATAAATAATGTAGAATATCTAAAGAATTTTTTTCATACTATTTACAGAGGAACTGGCCATGCCAGGAACTCCCTTATATTTATTATCACGGACAATTAATACTGGATGTCGTTGCTCCATAATCATTTACTGTTTGAAATGATACTGACTTATTATTATGAGCAGGCAGAGGTAATGTTACCGTGGTAAATGGTGATGCCATTGTACCGGGTAAAGATTCTGCACCTGATTTAATATTAACTAATGTTACATAATAAGGTGTCGGATTTTCAATTAACACACTATTATCTTTAATCTGGCAACGCAGGGCGCCCGGGATCTTATCAATCGGAAAACTAAGTCCGGCAGGACGCATAAATAATTTAATAACACTTTGCGTCGCTATCTGTAAAGAATTTCCGTTCATATCTTCTTTTTTGACTGAAGGAATAGCTTTACTATTAAGATAAAATAATGTTTCTCTATCTGTTGGTAAGTTTTCATCACCAGCATAAATAATACGTAAAATATTTTCACTATTTTGGTTTAGCGTAAACAATGGTGGTGTAACTATAAAATCATCCGTTTTTTTTTCCGTCTTCATTACTAACCCATGACTGAATTAGAAAAACTTTATTTTTATCCGAATTTGAGATTGGTAAATTTATTTGTTTTTCACCAATAGGATAAATCAGCCTGGTTGATCCTAATGCAACACCACCATATTCACTGGCGTATACAGAGAAGACAGGGGACATGCTCAATAAGGCCAATAACGTAATCAGAGGTTTTTTTTATTAATTTAATATTGATGTTCATCATATAGTTGTCTGCCAGTCGCTATGCCATAAAAATACTCCCCCCTAATAACACTAAGAGGGAATAAATTATTTATTAAGAAAAATGAATCATAAATGTTGCTTCACCGCGAACAGAACCTGACGTTGCTGCACCGGTAGCAATATAATCAACACTTAACGGGATAATAACTTCAGTACCTTCAATTTTAAGTAATGATGACTGAACACCGGTGGCTAATGGCTTAGAATCCGGCCCGAAAATTTGTAATGCTACATTTTTTGCAGTATTACCATTTGCAATATTTGCAAGTGCAGCAGGAATAGCCGCATCCGTTTGTGCAGAATAGGAAACTGCCACATTTTCGCTGACTGAGTTGTCACAATCAATTAATCTGATAGAGAAAGGTTTTTTCTGGTTACCCAGGTCGCCACTGACTGCTAAATTTTTTGTACGAACCTGGTTCAGTACGACAGGACCATTATTTTCGCTGGTTGCAACAGCACATGCTGCGTCAACAACTTCGCCCTGGAATTTAAAAGTACCACCAGAGATTGATGTTGTCTGCGGAGCAGCAAAAGCAGCGCCGGCTAATGTTAAACCTAATACAACAGAGATTATGTTTAATTTAGTATTATTAATTTTCATTACCATTCCTTTCATATTTTAAGTTATTTTTCACAGCGTAAAAAACAAAGAAATAAATTTTCAATTTCTTTATTTTTAAGATTTCTTAGATAAGAATAATGATATTATATAACCGACAGGCAATAATCACCCACACAATTTATATTGTGTAAATAATAAAGTCTCATTATATAATTTGTATAATATCAGTTTAGTTTCGGTTCTATAAAAATGCTCGTTTTACTAGTGCAATGTAATAAGTTTATATACTAATTTTACACTGTACTAATACAATATCAAGATGTGGATATTTCCCTGTTTCAATAAACAGAGAAAAATAGCCATATTGACCCAGGTCAATTTCAATATATTTCAATACATTACAGTCATTACCTATACCTGATCTCACACTAACTTATAATATCGGTAGCTACTATCACTCAAACAAGCACTTTTGATGCGAATAATAAGAATATTAAACTGCCTTTTTTTATCACTATGCAGTCGTGAATTCGGATATTTTCTATATAAACAGACATAATTGCTGTTTAAAGCCACTTGCCGTATCTATAAATACAAACACCCCGGTACAGAAAGTACCCATGACCAGCCCAAATGCACCAGGCATCATGGTACATAATTGCCTGACCGGTGCCTCCGTTAATACAGGAGACACTCTTCACTGCGTGACTTTGCGCACCACTGTTTCTGACGGTGACAAAATATCTCCTCGCTCAGTCACCAAAGCCACCGGCAGAACCGGTCTGCCGGTGGCTTTGTCAACCAACACAGAGTGCGGTTCATCTTCCCCGAACAAATTATCTTCCCCCCACTGGCGCAGCGCCACAATCACAGTAAAAAGATGCTCTCCTTTGTCAGTCAGGACATATTCCTGATAGGCCGTGCCGTCTGAAGCCGGTTTCATTTCCAGAACACCGGCATCTGTCAGTTTTTTCAGGCGGTCAGACAGAATATTGCGGGCAACCCCCAGGTTTTGCTGAAAGTCTTTAAACCGGCGGATACCATCAAACGTATCGCGGATAATGAGTAATGACCAGCGGTCACCTATCAGATTGAGTGTTCTGGCGACCGGGCAATATTCGGGAGTAACAGTTGTCATAGTAAATCCTGTTATCAGTGGCAGAAGAATCTGGTTGCATTTTAAAACCAGATTGATTAGGCTGCAACCAGTTTCATTTTAAAACTGGTTATTCACCTTATGGACATAACATCCTGCTCGAATACGTCGTCCCGCCTCTCTGCATCACTCACGCGGTTGTTTGCCGTTGCTGCCGGTCTGAGTGTTGCCAATGTGTATTACGCCCAGCCACTGCTGGATATTTTATCGCGGGATTTTTCCGTCAGTCCGGCTGCAATCGGTGGTGTGATCACCGCTACCCAGCTCGGGTGTGCTGCGGCGCTGTTATTTGTTGTTCCGCTGGGAGACAAACTTAACCGCCGTTTTTTAATGCAGATTCAATTTACCGGGTTACTTGCCGCACTTCTGGTGGTCGGGCTGGCACAATCCGCATTTATGCTGCTTGCCGGTATGCTGGCAACCGGACTGGCAGGAACAGCCATGACACAGGGATTAATCGCTTATGCTGCAAGTGCGGCAGCGCCCGGCGAACAGGGACGGGTTGTCGGGACAACACAGGGCGGTGTTTTTATCGGTTTATTACTGGCGCGTGTTTTTTCAGGCGGTGTCAGTGATATTGCGGGCTGGCGGGCTGTTTATCTCCTCCCGGCGATTGTGATGGTACTGATCGCCATCCCTCTTTTCCGGCGGTTGCCTGATGTTCCGCAACCCACAGAAAAGCTGAGTTATCCGCAACTGATTGCATCCCTGTTCACACTGCTGTTGCGCGAAAAAGTATTGCAGATAAGAGGTATGCTGGCATTTTTGATGTTCGCCTCATTCAGTATTTTCTGGAGTGCACTGGTATTGCCGCTGAGCGCTCCGCCTTATCAGCTTTCTCATACCCTCACCGGGGCATTCGGTCTTGCCGGTGCATCCGGCGCACTGATCGCCGCCCGGGCAGGGAAATGGGCGGATCAGGGATATGCCGGGCGGACAAGTGCATACGCGTTGATCATCATGCTGCTTTCCTGGTGGCCGCTCTCTATGCCCGGTCATTCGCTGACCGCACTTATCATCGGGATAATTTTGCTTGATGCGGGCGGACAGGCTTTGCATGTGACTAATCAGAGTCTGATTTTCCGCGCCCGCAGTGATGCTCCCGCACGGTTAACCGGCGCGTATATGTTGTTTTATGCCGCCGGCAGTGGTCTGGGCGCTATCAGTGCAACAATGACATACAGTGCTGCCGGCTGGTCGGGGATCTGCCTGCTGGGAGCCGGTGTAAGCAGTATTGCTCTGCTGTTCTGGTGGGTTACGCGCAATATTATCCGCTGACCCGTTGTCACTTTCTTACCCGTTTTTTCTTCTTTTTTTTAACCATAAAAAAACACCGCCGGAGCGGTGTTTTTGTTACTGGCTGAATAATAGCTTACTTATTATAGCCCTGCTCATCGGCCAGGGTGATTTTTACCCTGCTGATGCGATGATTCTGAATGTCCAGCGGCTCAAATATACAGTCATCGATTTCAATCTGCTCACCCACTTTCGGCAGACGTTGCAGATGCTCCATCAGCAATCCGGCAACTGTTTCGTATTCACGTTTTTCATCCAGCGTCAGCGGCACATAGTTGATTAAATCTTCCAGCGGCATAAAGCCGTTGGTAATCCAGCTGTTATCATCCATACACTGAATATCATGGCGCGCGTCATTTTCGACGCCATTTACCGGCAGATTCCCGGCAATGGTTTCCATCACATCCGTTAAGGTGACAACCCCTTCAACATACCCGAACTCATCCACCACAAAGGCAAAGTGAGTCTGCGCCTGGCGGAACTGCTCCAGCGCTTTGAGCAGTGAGAGTTGTTCAGGGAAGATAAGCGGCTGTTTCAGCAAGGCGCGTAAATCCAGGGTGTCCTGATGCAGACGCTGATGCAGTAAATCAATCACATGCACCACACCCAGCAGTTCGTCATCTTCGTTTGTGCCTTTAATCACAACGCGGGTGTGCGGATTTTTTGTCAGCAGCTCCGAGATTTCATCTGTCGTCGCATCAATGCTCAGCATTTCCACATCATGGCGTGAGGTCATAATACTATTGATGTTGCGCTGAGACAGCCCCAGCACACGGACAATCATCTGGCGCTCTTCAGGGTCAAAAATTTCCTGGTTATCTGAGATAAGGTCGGCGGTGCGGTTATCCAGTTCAGGTGATCCGCGCTTGCCGCTCAGAATACGCAAAACAGCTTCTGCCGTGCGCTGGCGCAGAGAATTTTTACCCCGCAGATATTTGCGGCGGTTAAACATGGATACCTGATTGAGCATTTCAATCATGATAGAGAAGCCAATCGCGGCATAAAGGTAGCCTTTCGGAATATGATAACCGAAACCTTCCGCCACCAGGCTGAAACCAATCATCAGTAAGAAACTGAGGCACAGGATAACAATAGTCGGGTGTTCATTGACGAAACGGGTCAGCGGACGGCTGCCCCAAATCATCAGCAGCATCGCAATAATTACGGCCGTTACCATAACGCCGATATGATCCACCATCCCGACCGCCGTAATCACGGAGTCGAGTGAGAAGACCGCATCCAGCACGATAATTTGTGTGACTACTGCCCAGAATTTTGAGGTTTTCCGCTGCTGGCCGTCATTATGATCCTCACCTTCAAGCCGCTCATTGAGTTCCATTGTGGCTTTAAAGAGGAGAAATATCCCGCCAATCAGCATGATCAGATCACGCGCACTGAACGGATGCCCGAGCATCGTAAACATCGGTGTGGTCAGTGTGATAAGCCAGGAGAGGCTGAACAACAGAATAATACGCATGACTAATGCGCACAGAAGACCCGTTATGCGGGCTTTGTCGCGTTGCGCAGGAGGAAGTTTATCAGCAAGAATGGCAATGAAAACGAGGTTATCAATACCAAGAACGATTTCGAGTACGATTAATGTAGCCAGGCCGGCCCAAATCGACGGATCAGCGATCCATTCCATACAGTTGGTTTTACCTTTTAATCACACAGCTTATGCTGCTAACGAATAATGCGGATTGTCCGCTGAAATAGCAACAGAAAATTCCCTGCTTTCCCTTATGTTCCTGCTGTGCGTTATGACGTTATCGTTTGCATCAATCGCTACCACGCCGCCGTCACATGCGCTAAACTGTGATGCAATTAACACTCAGCTAACGAATCACAGATCAATCCTGAAGGAGTCTTCATGTCCAAACAACAAATTGGTGTTGTCGGTATGGCCGTCATGGGCCGTAATCTTGCACTGAATATCGAAAGCCGCGGTTACTCTGTTTCCGTCTTCAACCGCTCTTCAGATAAAACCGATGAAGTGATTGCTGAAAATCCGGGGAAAAAACTGGTTCCCAGCTACAGTATTGAAGAGTTTGTTGACTCCCTCGAAAAACCCCGCCGTATTTTACTGATGGTCAAAGCCGGTGAAGCGACTGACAAAACACTCGCGTCTCTCACCCCGCACCTTGATAAAGGCGATATTCTGATCGACGGCGGTAATACCTTCTTTCAGGATACTATCCGCCGTAATAAAGAACTGTCTGCACAGGGCTTTAATTTTATCGGTACCGGTGTTTCCGGTGGTGAGGAAGGCGCACTGAAAGGCCCTTCTATTATGCCGGGCGGACAAAAAGAAGCCTATGAACTGGTCGCGCCGATCCTGAAACAGATTGCCGCACAGGTCGATGGTGAGCCATGTGTAACCTATATCGGCGCAAACGGTGCGGGCCATTATGTGAAAATGGTACATAACGGCATCGAGTACGGCGATATGCAGCTTATCGCAGAAGCGTATTCAGTCATGAAAAATGCGCTGGGGATCAGTAATGATGAACTGGCAGCGGCGTTCACTGAGTGGAATAAAGGCGAACTGAGCAGCTACCTGATTGAAATCACCGCCGATATCTTCCGTAAAAAAGATGAAGACGGCAACTACCTGGTTGATGTGATCCTCGATGAGGCCGCTAACAAAGGTACCGGTAAATGGACCAGCCAGAGCGCGCTGGATCTGGGTGTGCCGCTGACACTTATTACTGAATCCGTTTTTGCCCGCTATATCTCTTTCCTGAAAGACCAGCGTGTTGCAGCATCCAAAGTGCTGAAAGGACCAAAAACAGCAGCGTTCAGCGGTGATAAAGGCGAATTTATCGAGAAAGTCCGCCGCGCACTGTATCTGGGCAAAATTGTGTCTTATGCACAGGGCTTTTCACAACTGCGTGTGGCATCAGATGAATATGACTGGGATCTGAATTACGGCGAAATTGCCAAAATCTTCCGTGCCGGGTGCATTATCCGCGCGCAGTTCCTGCAAAAAATCACTGATGCGTATGCTGAAAATCCGGCACTGGCTAATCTGCTGCTGGCACCTTACTTCACACAGATTGCTGATGAGTACCAGCAGGCTCTGCGTGATGTTGTCTGCTACGGCGTTCAGCACGGGATCCCGACTCCGACCTTCTCTGCCGCTATCGCATACTACGACAGCTACCGCAGCGCAGTACTGCCGGCGAATCTTATCCAGGCACAGCGTGACTATTTCGGCGCGCATACCTATAAACGCACGGATAAAGATGGCGTGTTCCACACCGAATGGTTAGATAATAACTGATATTATCTGTTCTCTTTCCGGCAAACCGCGCAAGCCTGAAACTTGCGCGGTTTTTTATTGATGCTGTTTTATTGTACTGACTTACCTGTTAAGAATTGTGAGCATTAAGAGAGAAAAAAAGATCTGCGGCAAGAAGAGAGTGAAATGGTTGATTTTGGTCACATTAATCGGTGCTGTAAATCGCTATGGTGATTAGACGATTAATTACAGAAGCAGGTGATGATATGGATTATTGGTTTGTGTCGTACAAAGTGCGTGCCCGTAACGGAGATACCTTGCAGGGGCATCAGATCACAGAAACTGCCGCGGGTGTTTCTCCCCTCGTTGCTTTAGAAGAAGCTACTCAGAAAGTTGCTGATGAGTCACAGGCTGACCTGCGCTCAGTACGCGTTCTCGCCTTCAACCGCGTGTAATTAACAGTTATTCGTTATAAAAACCTCGTGAAAACGAGGTTTTTTCTTTCTGTACTGCAACTCTTTCTGTACTGCACTCTTTTTGTACTGCCACTCTTTCTATACCGCCACTCTTTCAATATTGACATAATCCCCGGTCACTAACCGGCCGAGCGCGGTTTTCAGCAATGTATCGGTAAAGAGATAAAAACCGACATGGCTGTTATCAATCGCCGCCACCGTCAGGCAACAGCCGTTATAAGACACGGAATCACCGATGATTAAGCCGGGAAGTAAATCCTCCGGAAACTGAACAATATGAATCAGATGATCATTGTTTTCTTCAATTTTTAAAATCAGCGCGGTGCCCGCAACAACTCCGGTAAATATCTTATCCAAAGCCAACCTCATAATCCGTATTGATAAAAAAAACCGCACAGGATCACCCCGCGCGGCTTTTGATGCTTACAGTACGACAGGTACCATTAATTCAGTCGCGATAATCACAACCAGCAAGCCGACCAGCACCGGAACGGAGGTGCGTTTGACGACTTCAAACGGTGAAATTTTCGCCATACCGGCAACCGCAACCACCACACCGGAAACCGGTGACATGGTACGGCCCAGGTTTGATGCCTGAAGCATCGGGATAACCAGGTACGCCGGGTTAATCCCCATTTGCTGTGCCAGACGCGGAATAAGCTCCACAAACGCATAGAACGGCGCATTACCGGAGCCGGTGGTCATTGCCGCCAGCATGGTAATAATGACCAGTGCAATCATCATGATGATCGCCCCGGAACCAAAGGATTGCGCAAGATCGATAAGCCCGGAGATAAAACCGACCGTGCTCAGACCCTGGGCAAATACGCCTGCCGCAACCAACAGCATAACAACCGTGGCAAACGCATCAGCCATACCGCGATAGCAGACATCCAGCCCGGCATAGACTTTCTTGCCGTCAAATCCGCGCACAAATTCAATAATGGCGGAAAGAATAATACAGCCGACAATAATCGTGACGATATGCAACTCAGGCAGAACGATGCCTTTTAAGAAATCCATTCCGAGGAAGGAGCCGAATGGTTTTCCGTCAAACAACAGCACGCCGATAATCGGCAGGAATGGCAGAATGGCATAGAATTTCGGCGCATTTGTTGTGATTTCTTTCACATCGAGGATTTCAGATTTGATATCTTCTTTGCGATCGAGATAGCGCTGCCAGAAAAAGTGAGCAATCGCCATCGCAATAATAGCCACAATGGAGATCGGCAGTGTCAGACTGAACGCAAACTCTTTCAGCGCAATATTCGACGCTTCTGCCGCAATCACCACGTCACCGGATGTCGGTGCGAGAATAATCGCTGCCGGAGAGGCACAAATAGCGGCTGCCGCGCCACGGCTGATCCCGACGTTAACCATTACCGGGAACAGAGTCGCCATCAGTAACACACCCAGACCGGTTGCAGATGACACCGCAAGCGACATCAGGCAGGCAATGAAATACGCCACGATCATCAGGATGTAAGGTGAGTTCACAACCTGAAGCGGTTTGGACACCAGTTTGATAACCACATCGTTCGCGCCGATGTGCGTCATATAGGCGGCAAAACCACACAGCACCATAATCATCATACCGAGGTCGCCGCCACGGTTCATGAGCAGGTATTTAACGTATTCGATGATGTTTGTCGGGCCCCAGCCGGTTGAGACAGCGGCGGCCGGCAGAATATTTTTGCCCATCAGGACACTCACGATCAGAAGCAGTAAACCCCCGACCATTAACACCCCTGTGGCTGAATACCCCTTGATAATGTAGCGCCCGACGCCGACGGCAACGGCTGCACCAATGAGAAGATCTAACATTTATACTCCTGTCTGCATGTTTTTAGTTATAAGAATGATTAAAGCACTCTGCCGAAAGTCAGAGACAGATCAAATGATGTATATCAATGAACAGGTGTTATTACACACACATCATTTACACCGCACTGCTGTCAGCATGAAAAAAGCAGTGACAATATAATTTATCGTCACTGCTCTGTTTTTATAAATTGACCGGAAATTTATAACCGGTTAATTAAAGACTCTACCGCATTAAGCTCTTTACCGGTCTTGTCATTAATGAGCCCCCCGATAGCCTGCTTTGCCCGCTGTTGTAACTGATTACGCAACAGCGTTTCAACCTCAAATTTATATTGCAGATTTTCCCAGCTGCCAAACAATACCACCGGAATGCGGATAGATTGCAGCCAAGTCACAAAGTCGTTGGATTTTCCCCAGCCTTTTAATATCTGAACGCCGAGGTTTATATTCAGATTCTGTTTTACCAGATTTGTCCGTCCGCTGCCGGTAATATTAAAGGCATCCGAGACGGCGAGAATTTTACTGATTTTCACTTCGCCGTTATTCAGCGTACCAATCACATCCAGCTTTTTCGCCTCGGTCAGGGCATCCATGGACTGCGGCGAGCTGACTTTATCTGTCGCCTGAGAAAGTGACTGCTGAATAAGATACGGAATATTCAGCCCGAGCATTTTGACATCCACAATACTCAGCGCCACATCACCACGCCAGGCATTTAAAATCGCTTCCTGGTCATAGCCTGTTCCGCGCAGATCGCCGTCAAAACTCAGGCGTCCGGTAAATTTCTCCGGCATTTTAAACGCTGCCAGCATCGGGCGGACATCAATATTTTGTAATAACGGTTTGATCCGCACCTTTGCCGGTGCAGTTTCAGAATAGATGGTCATCGGCAGAGAAAAACGTCCGCCGAACACATTACCGGTCATTTTTGAGATTTCAGTCACACTGCCGAGGTTTTCAGCCTTCACCGTCAGTTGGCTTATTTCCATTCCCTGATAAATCAGTGACTCCACATTCAGCGCCAGCGTGGCATTGAAATAATTCATGACAGTCAGGTCATATTTATTCAGTGAATCACTGCCATTGGTGACAATCGCCGGTCTGGTTGCCACCGGAGCGGTTTTACTCTCACCGTTTTCCGTTCCTGTCACCGCACGCTCATAGCCCAGCAGGTTATCCAGGTTCAGTTTTGGCGATGTCAGCTGAACGTCATAACGGGGTGTATCACCCAGCGCCGCTTCAATCGTACCGCTCAGCTGGCTTTCATTAGCGCTCAGTTTCAGACTTTCCAGGATAAGTGACTGCGGTGCCTGACCCACAGCTTCATGCCAGGTAAAGGCTGTCGTGCCGTTGCCGTTAATACCGTTGGCATACAGACCCGCACCTGAAAGGCGATAATTCAGGCGGTTAATATTGCCGCTGATCTGCACCGGGTACTGTGAGATATCAATATCAGAGCTGAGGCTGAAAGAGAGTTCCTGCTGATTACGCAGAATATTGCTGCTGAGCGCCACAACATAACGTTCCGGCGTATTACGCTCCAGAGAGAAATTAATATCACGCATATTAATTTGCGCGCCGTCATCTGTCTGCCAGACCAGTAAACTGTTGGCAATGCGGATGCGATCCACATCAAATGACCATTTATTTTCTTTTGATACCGCCACTGGTCTGGCTTTCTGATTGCCGGGTGCTATCGGCTCGCTTTTTTGTACTTTGGACTCAGTTTCAGGCAGGATTTTCAGCAGTGCGCCATCGAGCATAACTTCTCTGACCGACAACTGATGAGAGAGAAGCGGCCACAATTCCACATCCAGACGCATGTTGTCTGCGGTAACAACCGGCTCAGCGGCGTCCGGTGCGGTTAATGACATTTTGCCGGTGATAATGCTCAGCTTAGGCCAGACATGCCAGCGCATATCATCTTTCATCACCAGTTCGTAACCGGTATCTTCCTTTACCTTGTTAACGATATAATCACGGAAGTCATTCGGGTTCACCATCAGGATTAACGTCGCCAGACCTGCCGCTATCACGACAAGCAGAATAATCAGCGTGGTGAATAATCGTTTCATAATCCCTGTTCCTTCCCCATTCTTTGTTGAACCCGCGGACGGACATCTGCCGCCCGTTGTTTAATCTTCGCTGATACGACTGCCGACAGCTCCCTGCTGATTTTTGTACTTTGCATCCCGACGACGGTTATAAGGTCTGTCAGCAGAGCCGGATAACGGCTCAAAACTCAGCGCACCAATCACCATGCCCGGACGTAACGCCAACGGCAGCTTACCCGAGTTATAAAATTCCAGTACGATTTGTCCGTGCCAGCCGGGATCGATCCGGTGCGCGGTCACATGCACCATCAGACCAAGGCGCGCCAGGGATGAACGACCATCCAGCCAGCCCACCATATTGTCAGGCAGAGTGATTGACTCCAGCGTTGATGACAGCGCCAGTTCACCCGGATGCAGATAAAACACCTGGTCTTCTGACAGGTTAATCTCATCACTCATGACACTTTCCAGCGCAGCATTAACCTCATCTTTCGGACCACTGAGATCAATATACGCCGCCGTGTGCCCCTGAAAAACACGGAACTGACTGCCGAGACGGACATCGGCGGTTGCTCCGTTTATCCGCTCAACCGGCGGACGGGGAGAAATCACCAGTCTGCCGTCATCAAGCCACTGAATAATATCACGGTCACAGAGTCGCATGGTTCTATCCTCATAAAACACGGCGCTTATCCGCAGATAAGCGGGGATTAATTCGTTGCCGGCGGCTTACTCGCAGAACTGGCTTATTTTTGCTTTCAGAATATCAATGGCCACGCGGTTTTTACCGCCTCTCGGGACTATGATATCAGCATATTGTTTCGTTGGTTCAATAAATTGCAGATACATCGGACGAACCGTTTTATTGTACTGTGCAATCACCGAATCCAGTGTGCGCCCGCGCTCATTAACATCACGGCGGATACGGCGCATCAGGCAGATATCCAGTGGCGTATCGACGAAAATGGAGAAGTCCATCTGTTCGCGCAGACGCTTATCTGTCAGCAGCAGGATACCTTCCAGGATAATAACCCGTTTAGGGCGGAAAACGACAGATTCAGATTTACGGGTATGTTCGGCGTAATCATATTGAGGCAGCTGAATATTTTTACCTGATTTCAGTGTTTTCAGGTGCTGTAACAGCAGTTCATGATCCATCGAACCCGGATGGTCATAATTGACCTTAATGCGCTCTTCCATCGATACATTGCTTTGATCTTTGTAATAGCAATCTTCCGGAATAACCCCGATGTTATGATCACCCACCTGGGCGCGTAATTCATGATAAAGCGTATTGGCAATCAGACTTTTTCCTGACGCTGATGCGCCGGTGATGCCTATAATAATGCACTGTTGCTGTGCTGTCTCAGCCATAATAGAAATAACCCGGTTTGAAAATAATAGAAGAGAAAAACTGAAACGATTTGCTGCGCCACCGTTTGTTGCTGTTTATCCGGCCGTGAGTAACAAAACGTGTCTGTCGGCGTTGAATTATAGGGATTTACCGGTGCAGATACCAGCAGAATCAGGTATCCGGGGTAATTATTTCGGGGTATGCGCTGAGATCGCAGGCATAAAAAAGACCTGTACAAAAAAGTACCGGTCTTTGATTTCAGTATCCGCTGTCCGTCCGGATTTCCGGACGGACAAACGCGTTACCATTACACTGCGCGGAAAGCGATTTCAGTCGGGATTTTATCCCCTTCCCAGAACATTTCTGCCGTCAGATTCACGGCAATTTCGCGGTAAATATCAGCAAACTCGCCCTGCGGATCACGCATCACGGTCGGCTGACCACGGTCGAGATCTTCACGCAGCGAAATATGCAGCGGGATCTGCCCCAGCAGTTTGGTGTGATAGCGCTCAGCAAGACGCGCAGCCCCGCCGGTTCCGAAGATAGGCTCAACATGACCGCAGTTACTGCAAATGTGCGCACTCATGTTTTCCACAATACCCATCACCGGCACATTCACTTTTTTGAACATAACGATGCCTTTCATGGCATCCACCAGCGCGATATCCTGCGGTGTTGTCACCACAATCGCACCCGTAACCGGGATGTTCTGCGAGAGTGTCAGCTGGATGTCACCGGTTCCCGGCGGCATGTCGATGACCAGGTAATCCAGATCAGGCCACAGAGTATCCTGTAACATCTGCATCAGGCTTTGCTCGCCATCGGACCGCGCCAGACCATCGCATTATCATCTGTGACCAGATAGCCGATGGAATTTGAGGCCAGACCATACGCCATAACCGGCGACATGTGCTGTCCGTCTGGTGAAGCCGGACGTTCTGCCGTGGTGCCCAGCATGTTCGGGACAGACGGACCATAAATATCCGCATCCAGAATCCCGACTTTTGCGCCCTCTTCTATCAGCGCCAGAGCAAGATTCACCGCCGTGCTGGATTTACCGACACCGCCTTTACCGGAGCTGACCGCCAGGATATTACGGACACCATTAATGCCCGGTAAATCATTGGCACGGCGCAGTGTCGCGATATCGTGGCGCAGTTTCCAGTCTACCGCTGACGCGCCGGTAACCTGCCGTAATTCTTTGGTTTTTGCTTCAATTAGTGCTTCAAACGGGCGCTTCCAGACAAACGGCATCACCAGCTCAACATGCAGGACACCATCCAGCATTGCGCAGTGATGCAGTGCTTTGATGGCAACCAGGTTGCGTTTAAGTGTCGGATGCTCAAATGTCGCCAGTACGTGTGCGACCTGTTCGTTCAGCAGTTCAGGGTTGGTATCCCCGGGGGATTTCGCATTCATCCCGGCTCCTTAGATTTATTGTTTTTATACTCTGAATAATTCGGGATACATGCAGGCGGTAAGTGAATACAACACCCGGGCATCCTGAAGTATAACGAGTATATTACCTGTAACTATCGGCGCTAATGATAGCAGATGACGAATGATTAATTTAGTGATTCTGCGCAAACCTGCACAAAACAAAACCCCTGTAAAGACTAAGGTTATCACCCGGTATTCCGGAACCGGGAACCGGGGATAAAAGGCCGGATAAAACCACACAGAAAGCCGGATTACTGCTGGCAGGGGTCGGCGGGATCGGGTAACATCGAAGTCCCTTTATAATTTGAGGAAGTGAAATACTCTATGTCTCAGATCGCTAATAAAATAGTGGTAACCTGTGCGTTACCTTATGCAAACGGTTCAATCCATCTCGGTCATATGCTGGAACACATCCAGGCTGATATTTGGGTCCGTTTTCAGCGAATGCGCGGCAAAGAGGTTCACTTCATCTGCGCCGACGATGCTCACGGCACGCCTATCATGCTCAAAGCACAGCAGCAGGGGATCACCCCTGAAGCCATGATTGCTCAGATGAGTATTGAACATCAGAAAGATTTTGCAGATTTCGCTATCAGCTTTGATAACTACCACTCCACGCACAGCGAAGAGAACCGGGTATTATCCGAGCATATCTATCTGTCGCTGAGAAAAAATAACCATATTGAAACCCGGACCATTTCCCAGCTTTATGATCCGGAAAAAGGCATGTTCCTGCCGGATCGTTTCGTTAAAGGCACCTGCCCGAAATGTAAAGCAGAAGACCAGTATGGCGATAACTGTGAAGTGTGCAGCGCAACCTACAGCCCGACAGAGCTGATTAACCCGCGCTCTGTCGTGTCCGGTGCCACGCCGGTACTGCGTGACAGCGAGCACTATTTCTTTGATCTGCCTGCATTCAGTGACATGTTACAGGCATGGACCCGCAGCGGTGCGCTCCAGGAGCAGGTCGCGAACAAAATGCAGGAGTGGTTTGATTCCGGTCTGCAACAGTGGGATATCAGCCGTGATTCGCCGTATTTCGGGTTTGAAATCCCGGATGCGCCGGGTAAATATTTCTATGTCTGGCTTGATGCGCCTATCGGTTACATGGGGTCATTTAAAAACCTGTGTGACAAACGCGGCGACCTGGATTTTGACGAGTTCTGGAAGAAAGACGCCAAAACAGATCTCTACCATTTTATCGGTAAAGATATTGTTTACTTCCACAGCCTGTTCTGGCCGGCAATGCTGGAAGGCAGCGGCTACCGCAAACCGACTAACCTGTTTGTTCACGGCTATGTCACGGTTAACGGCGCGAAGATGTCAAAATCACGCGGCACCTTTATTCAGGCGCGGACTTACCTCAATCACCTGGATGCAGACAGCCTGCGCTATTATTATGCGGCGAAACTCTCCTCCCGCATCGATGATATTGACCTGAATCTGGAAGACTTTGTTCAGCGCGTAAACAGCGATATCGTTAATAAAGTGGTGAATCTGGCCTCCCGTACCGCCGGGTTTATCAAAAAACGCTTTAACGGCCGCCTGAGTGCAACACTGTCTGAGCCGGAACTGTATCAGCAGTTTATTGATGCAGAAAAAACCATTACCGAAGAATATACCGGACGTGAATTCGGTAAAGCCATCCGCGAAATCATGGCGCTGGCAGATGTTGCCAACCGCTATATTGATGAAAAAGCACCGTGGGTTGTGGCTAAGCAGGAAGGTAAAGACGCGGAATTACAGGCAATCTGCACCATGGGGATCAACCTGTTCCGTGCGCTGATGACCTATCTGAAACCGGTTATGCCTGAGCTTGCTGCCCGCAGTGAAGCATTCCTGAACCAGGAACTGACCCTGGACGGTATCGCAAAACCGCTGCTGGATCATCAGATTGCTGATTTCAAAGCCCTGTTCAACCGTATTGAAATGGCAAAAGTGGATGCAATGACAGAAGCCTCTAAAGAAGATATCAAAGCCATGTCAGCCAAACCGGTTTCCGGTCCGCTGGCAGATGACCCGATTGCGGACACCATCAGTTTTGATGATTTCGCCAAAGTCGATATGCGTATTGCACTGATCCAATCTGCGGATTTTGTTGAAGGCTCTGACAAACTGCTGAAACTGGTTCTGGATCTCGGCGGCGAAACCCGTCAGGTATTCTCGGGGATCCGCCAGGCATATCAGGATCCGAAAGTGCTGGAAGGCCGCCTGACCGTCATGGTAGCAAACCTGGCTCCGCGCAAAATGCGCTTCGGTATCTCTGAAGGTATGGTGATGGCAGCCGGTCCCGGCGGGGAAGATATTTTCCTGCTCAGCCCGGACACCGGCGCACAACCGGGTCAGCAGGTGAAGTAAGCGTTAAACAACTGAAACAGAAAACGGCAGCGGATCTTTGCGATTCACTGCCGTTTCTTTTTGGGTAGTACTTTTTCAGACCGACCGTTTTCAAACAGAAAATAAACGCTGATTATCCTGCCGCCGCTGTATCAGTGTATTTTCAATTTCCCGCCTGATCTGCGGTGAAACGCCAATATCTTTTGCCAGCGCCGGAAAACCGGACACAACATCCGCAATTTCTTCGATCGCCTGCCGCGCAGTTTCCCAGTTATCAAAACCGGCCAGCTCCGCCAGATGTCTCATCGTATCCGGCGGTGGTGTTCTGCCATGCCCGCCAAATGCCGTTGTATGTTCATTCATACGGTTCGGATTGTAGGTAACATCATAGAAAGGTGCCGCCTGCCACTGACCGTCATCCGATTGCAGGAAAGACCAGTTTTTAGTGTGATCATCCTGATTCGCAGCCAGTAAATTAAATACCGCCCGCCTGAATTGCAGTTGTCCGGCAGAAACAGAGCGGCACAACATCCTGTTCAGACGGATGAGATCGTCATAATCCAGTGACGGTATTCTGAAATCTGCATCCAGGAGCCCGCACACACTGTGCATCAGCAACTTACCGGGACGTTTATCTGCGCCGTTATCCGTCCTGTCAAAGCGTTTAACCGCCAGCCAGGCTTTTGCTCCGCCCCGGGTTCCGGTATCAATAAGCCGCCATTGCGGCGGATTCAGCCCTGCCTGTCCCGCAAGATCCAGATAGACAGCCTCACATAGCCCTTCATCATGCCTCAGCGGCAGAGATGAAGAGGTAAATTTCACCAGCCAGGCTTCACTGCCTGGTGTATCGCAGATTGAGCAGGCAGAAAAATTGCCCGGTCTGAAATACAGTTGTGCTTTTGGTCGTGCTCCACCGGAACTTCCCGCAGCGACCAGAGCAGATAAAACATGTTCTGTTTCTCCCTCAAAAACAGCCTGCGCATCCTGTCCCAGGGTCACCAGATCAACAAATTCCCCGTTTTCCGGCTGACAATCGGCTCCAGGATGATAAGACAATGCCCCCATACCGCGATGCCCGACGAATGCCAGCCTGTCCATTGCGGTAATGTTATGCAGTGCGATCTCCTGCTGCCGGAATACTCTGTCCTGCAGCAGCCGTCCCCAGCCATCAGGCAGACTGTCAGCAAAAAGGCCATGTAATCCATCGTGCGGAGTGCCCGGAGCGCGCTGAAGTTCGGTGCTGTCCTTCAGATTCAGCGGCGAACTGTTACCGAAACGATTCAGGTAATCGCTGTGATACTGAAAAAAAAACGCCCGTCCGGTTCTGTACCAATGTTCCGGCCTCGGTTTCCTCCCCTGTTGACAAAGTCCGCATCACTGTCAGCTTCTGAACCGGCTTAAAATCCATCTTTCAGTACCTCTTCTATCGTCTGCGGGAATTTCACCTCTGCACGTTTATCCGGATCAACCGCATCATAAAGTACGCCAATATCATCCAGACACTGCCATAATACTAAAAGCTGACGAAAGGATATCCGCCCTGTCAGCTCAAATTTTTTAATCGTGGATGCAGGAACCAGGCTGCGGGCAGCCAGTGCATCCCGTGACCATTTCCGGCTTTCACGTTTTTTGCGAAGCCAGACGGCAAATGCTTTGCTGACATCCGTATCTGTCAGTAACCGGTATGAAACCATCAGACCTCCAATGGACACTATAATATCCAAAAATAGCAAAACAAGTAGAAAACAGACACTATTGTAGCTGATATAAGAAAAAAATGCCCGCTACAATCTTCATTTCTCCGTCAGGGAATGTCGAAAAATCATCCGGATCAGACTGCTGTTTAACTATTTTTTTCGTGATCTGTAGCACAAGTTAAAAGTTAATTGTATGATGAATAAGTTCAATCAAGAAGGAACACTACCATGAAACCAAAACAGATAGCGGAAACCGGCTGGCGCTATCTCCGGGCATTTATTATCCTGTATCTGTGCCTGTTTGCCGGTAATATCATCGTCGTATTACTGCCGTTTTCTGTACCGGGAAGCATCGCCGGTATGTTGCTGCTCTTTGTGTTACTCGCCCTGCAAATTCTTCCGGCGCACTGGGTTCAGCCCGGGTGTACCTTATTAATGAAAAACATGACTATGCTGTTTTTACCGATTGGTATTGGTGTGATGAATTATTACGACACCCTCAGCGCGCAGTTGCTGCCAATCCTTATCGCCTGTGTTGTCAGTACCTTTGTTGCCATGTGTGCCGTTGCGCTGAGTTCTGAATATATTCACCGCCGCCATGTTCCCGTAGCGGAACAGCAGGAAGCCGATGCGGTTGCCGCCGCAACAGAACAACAAGAGAAACCAAAATGTTAACCTATATCTGGTGGTCGCTCCCGTTAACCATCGGCGTCTATTTTCTCGCCCGCGCCATCTATATTAAATTTAAGCTGCCGGTGTTAAACCCGCTGCTGATATCCATCGTCATTATTATTCCGCTGCTGATATTCACCGGAATCTCATACAACCACTATTTTGAAGGCAGCCGGATACTGAATGACCTGCTGCAACCTGCCGTCGTGGCGCTGGCCTTCCCGTTATATGAGCAGTTGCACCAAATCCGTGCACAGTGGAAATCGATCATCGCTATCTGCTTTGCCGGCAGTCTGATTGCGATGGTAACCGGCACCTCGATTGCCTTTATGCTCGGCGCCACACCGGAAATCGCCGCCTCCATACTGCCGAAATCTGTCACCACACCGATTGCGATTGCCGTTGCCAATTCCATCGGCGGCGTACCCGCGATCAGTGCCGTATGTGTGATTTTTGCCGGGATCCTCGGGGCGATTTTCGGACACAGCCTGTTTAAACGAATAAAAATCACCACCAAAGCCTCACGCGGGCTGGCGATGGGTACCGCATCACACGCACTGGGCACTGCACGCTGCGCAGAAGAAGATTATGTCGAGGGCGCTTACAGCTCCCTGGCACTGATGACCTGCGGGATTATTACTTCCTTGCTGGCACCGTTTATCTTCCCTGTTCTGCTGATGCTGTTTGGCTAACATTGTTTGGCTGATAACAAAAAACACCAAAAAGTGACGTAATAATTTGCGTCCCATCTCGCAAATTTCACACTTGTTTCATTTGTTTCACACTGAACGTGACACACGTCACATTCAGTGTGCCTTATGCCCCGCTAGAATGATCTTATTGATAATGGAGATTATTTTATGCAAAACCGCTTTCATGAAGCCCTGAAAACATACTCTTCCCCGTTACAGACGCTGTTAACTGATGCCACCTGTTCAGATACCTTTCCCGGTTACTTTACGGCGAAACAGGTCAGTGCCCTGTGTGAAGCAGGCGGCTGTGATGAGGATGCACTGGCTCTCGCGCTGCTGCCTCTTGCGGCAAGCTGTGCGGTAACACCGATATCTCATTTCAATGTCGGTGCCGTGGCTCACGGGCTGAGTGGTAATCTGTATTTGGGCGCAAACATGGAATTTTGTCATGTGCCTTTGCAGCAAACTGTTCATGCGGAACAAAGCGCGGTGACTCACGCCTGGCTGCGCGGCGAAAAAGGATTGCGGAAAATCACGGTAAATTACACACCGTGCGGGCACTGCCGCCAGTTTATGAATGAGATGAACAGCGGAACGCAATTACTCATCCAACTGCCGGATCTTGCGGCAACGCCGCTGGGTGTACTGCTGCCCCATGCTTTCGGTCCGGTGGATTTAGGGATTAAAACCAGGCTGTTTGACCAGGTGCATCACGGGTATCGCTTCCTCGCGACCAATGCGGTGGTGGCAAAAGCGCTGGAAGCAGCAAACCGCAGCCATGCGCCTTATTCACAGTCACACAGTGGTGTTGCATTACAGGACAGTCGCGGGCGGATCTACAGCGGGGCTTATATTGAGAATGCCGCGTTTAACCCGGGTCTGCCGCCATTACAGGCAGCACTTATCTTTATGAATATGGCAGGCGGGGATCTGCATGATATCCACCGCGCCGTGCTGGTGGAAGGTAATAATTCTGCAATCTCCCAGTGGGACTGTACCTCTGCCACACTGACCGCACTGGGCTGCGGGGATATTTCACTGTTCAGTTACTGATATATCCATACGGTGATCAGGTTGATACCCATCCTCCCCCGGGTATCAACCCTTTACGTGATTATTTGACATAAATCTATCCCGCGTCTCACTTTCACACATCAACCACATTAATCACGTAACAATTACTGTACATATCGTTCAGATATCTTAGGATCAGGTCGTCCTGTCTTTATTATGTCAATTGGCGAAGAGTAGTCATACATGGAACTGGAATACGAAAGCAAACGTGCATTATATATCCCGTATGCGGGACCTATCCTGTTAGAGTTTCCGCTGCTGAATAAAGGAAGCGCTTTCTCCGAAGAAGAGCGCAGTAATTTTAACCTCCACGGCCTGCTGCCTGAAGCGGTGGAGACTATCGAAGAACAGACTGAACGCGCTTATCGTCAGTATTCTGACTTTAAAAACGATACTGATAAACATATCTACCTGCGCAATATTCAGGATACGAATGAAACCCTGTTTTATCGCCTGCTGAATGCCCATCTGAAAGAAATGATGCCGATTATTTATACCCCGACTGTCGGGGCGGCATGTGAGCATTTCTCTGACAGCTACCGCCGTGCGCGCGGGCTGTTTATCTCTTATCCTAACCGCGCTAACATCGATGACATGCTGCAAAACGCAACCAAGCAGAATGTAAAAGTGATCGTGGTGACAGACGGTGAGCGGATCCTGGGTCTGGGGGATCAGGGGATCGGCGGGATGGGTATCCCGATTGGTAAGCTCTCCCTGTATACGGCCTGCGGCGGAATAAGCCCGGCGTATACCCTGCCTATCGTGCTGGATGTCGGTACCAATAATCAGCAACGCCTGAATGATCCGCTCTATATGGGCTGGCGTCATCCGCGTATTACCGGCGAAGAATATGATGAGTTTGTTGACGAATTCATTAACGCCGTAAAACGCCGCTGGCCGGATGTGCTGTTACAGTTTGAAGATTTCGCACAGAAGAACGCGATGCCGCTGCTGGAACGCTACCGCGATCAGCTCTGCTGCTTTAATGATGATATTCAGGGCACCGCATCCGTGACACTGGGCAGCCTGATCGCCGCCAGCCGTGCCGCCGGTGGTCAGTTAAAAGACCAGACGGTTACTTTCCTGGGGGCAGGCTCTGCCGGTTGCGGAATAGCTGAACAAATCATTGCACAGATGAAATCGGAAGGGCTAAGTGAAGATCAGGCGCGCGCCCGTATCTTTATGGTGGACAGATTCGGTCTGCTGACCGACAAACTGCCTAATCTGCTTAATTTCCAGAGTAAACTCATCACCAAAAGCGAGATTACCGCTGACTGGGATGTGCAGAGCGAAGGTATTTCGCTGGAAGATGTGGTGCGCAATGCCAAACCAACGGTGCTTATCGGCGTATCCGGTCAGCCGGGGCTGTTCACCGAAGAAATCATCCGTGAGATGCACAAAAACTGTGAACGCCCGGTGGTGATGCCGCTGTCTAACCCGACTTCCCGTGTGGAAGCGCGTCCGGAAGATATTATCGCCTGGACAGACGGTCATGCGCTGGTCGCGACCGGCAGCCCGTTCAATCCGGTGATTTATAAGGATAAAGTGTATCCTATCTCCCAGTGCAATAACTCCTTTATCTTCCCGGGTATTGGTCTGGGTGTGCTGGCAGCCGGTGCAAAACGCGTAACAGACGGCATGCTGATGACAGCAAGCCGCGTATTGGCAGAATGTTCCCCGATGGTTACCAATGGTGAAGGCTCACTACTGCCGGATATCGAAGATATCAAAGCGGTTTCCCGAATCATTGCCAAGCAGGTCGCAAAAGAAGCGCAAATTCAGGGCGTGGCAACGGTCACCTCAGACGGCGCGCTGGATGAAGCAATTGAACGCAATTTCTGGCATCCGGAATACCGCGTTTACCGCCGCACCTCTTTCTGATCGGCCTTCTATTGTAAAAATAAAACCGGCGGCAATGCCGGTTTTATTCTTTCCCCCTGCCCTTGCCAGCCTGCGGCAGCTCAAGTAATCTTAGCTTAACTAACGGTATAAAGAACAAAGGTCTCAGTAATAATGGGAAAAGCCCCGATATGGAAACGGATCATTCTGTGGATGCTGGCAGGCATTATCTTGCTGGCACTGATGGCTATTGCGGCAGATCGCTGGATTAGCTGGAAAACCGCGCCCTATATTTTTGAGAATATAAATGATTTACCGGAAAGTGAAGTCGGTATGGTGCTGGGTACCGCGAAATACTACCGTAACGGAACAATTAACCAGTATTACTGGTATCGGATCCAGGGCGCGGTAAATGCCTACAACAGCGGCAAAATAAAATACCTGTTACTGAGCGGGGATAATGCGCAGCACAGTTATAATGAGCCGAGCACCATGCGCAAAGATCTGGTTAATGCAGGTATTCCTGCCGGTAAAATTGTGCTGGATTTTGCGGGGTTCCGCACACTCGATTCCGTCGTTCGCACCAGGAAAGTCTTTGATACCAATGGATTTACTATTATTACCCAGCGCTTCCATTGTGAACGGGCACTGTATATCGCGATGCAAAAAGGCATTGAAGCACGCTGCTACGCCGTTTCGTCGCCGAAAAATATGTTTACCGTCAGAGCGCGGGAAGTTGTGGCGCGGTTAGGCGCGCTGGTTGATCTGTATATTCTCAACCGCGAGCCGCGTTTCCTCGGGCCGCAGGAATCGATTCCTGCACCGCAAACCCTGCCGGAGAACGTCCCCTCATACCCGGCAGTCACCCCGGAAGAGCTGAATACACTCTATCCGGAGCCGCCGGCAACAAAAGAGAAACCCGTCACCGTACATCAACCCGAAAATTAAGGTTATTCAGCGGGTGGCGAGCCGGTTTGCTGCCTGCCGCCACAACCACTCAACCGGTCCCTGAGAAAAATAACGCAGCCAGAGCGTGGAAAATACAATATTAATCATCCACATAACAGGTACAAATGCCAGCAGTGTCAATCTGTCAAACTGATTAAAATACCCGAGATAATTGAATATAATCACCCCACAGACAGATTGCAGCAGATAACTGCTGAGTGCGGTGCGCCCGACCCGTTGCAGATAAACGGAAACCGGCTTCAGTTGTGGGCGCAAGCCGTAAAACAGCGCAATCAGCCCGACAGTCTGCACCGGTTGTAAAATCTCAGACAGCGGATAACCAATACTGCCCAACCAGAACACACTCCAGCCGCTGAGATATACCTGCCACACCACAACCGCCTGTAATAACAGTGTCGGGATCAGTATCCCGCCTGCCAGCCGCCGGTAATGAGCCAGTGAGTACTCACCTTTCAGCCAGCCGTTTTTCATCAGCAGCGCACCCAGTAACATCAGTGCAAGCAACTGCCAGCCATACTGGATAACCAACATCAGCAACATGCCGCTGATACTCTCCAGCCTGTCTGTCACACCGGCAAGCCCGCCGACTCGTGCTGTCAGGGTTTCATACGCAATCATGGTTTCCGATGGCTGCCAGTAAAGCAGTTTCAGTTCCCCGTTTTCTGCCAGAAGGAAAAACAGCAGAAACTGACCAATCAGAAGCAGACACGGAATAAGCCATTTCCACCAGCGGGAAGGAACATGGCGGATAATCATGCAGGCAACAATGCCGGTCAGACTGTACACCAGCAGGATATCGCCCTGCCAGAGCAACGCCGTATGCAGTATGCCGATAATTCCCAGCACCAGCAGCCGGGCAGAATTCCACGGCTGACTGTAGCGGCTCAGCATCATTAATGTGGCGCCGAACAGTACGGCAAACATGCCGAGAAACTTGCCCTGCACCAGCACATTCAGAAATGCCCATGTGGTGACATCCGACGCAGATGCAGCGGGGTCATACAACGGATTCAGATATGCCGCCGACGGCAGAGCAAAACCGGCAATATTAAGGATAAAAATCCCGAGGATAGCAAGCCCCCGGATCATATCGAGGGCGTCAATGCGTGATGCAGCAGAAGAGACTGATGTATTCATCAGTTAAATATGACGGGCAGCGCGCAGGAATTCCTGACGGGTATTCTGGCTGGACTTAAACAGCCCGCCGAGAGAAGTTGTGGTAGTAGTGCTGGTTGCATCACGGATGCCGCGCGCTTTTACACAATAATGCACTGCATCAATAGATACCGCGACATTCGTGGTCCCGAGCAGGGTTTGCAATGCCAGCAGAATTTGTTGTGTCAGACGCTCCTGCACCTGCGGGCGCTGAGCAAAAAACTGCACAATACGGTTAATTTTGGACAGCCCGATAACCGTATCTTTCGGAATATAGGCAACCGTTGCTTTGCCATCGATAGTGACAAAATGGTGTTCACAGGTGCTGGTCAGGGTGATATCACGAACGGTGACCATTTCATCCACTTTCATTTTGTTTTCAATGAGCGTAATTTTCGGGAAATTGTGGTAATCCAGCCCTGAAAAAATTTCATCCACATACATTTTTGCGATACGTTTCGGCGTATCGGACAGACTGTCGTCGCTTAAATCAAGATTGAGCAGTTTCATGACTTCCGTCATGTGCGCCTCAATCTGTACTTTACGGGTTTCCGGCGCCAGCGTCTGCTCCCGTAATGGTGTTTCCAGCCCGCGAGCGATCAGCGCTGCATGGACAAGTTCTGCTTCAAGGCTTAATGATGACATACCGTCTCCGACTATTTTTCAGGTGACTCCCGGCGTGTATCTTCACACCGTCCGGCAGGACAATACCAACCGCCCCGCTATTTTAGAGCAATACTGTCATTTGTTAATCCATTTTGTGTTTTTAGTGATGAAAAGTTCGCACTGAAAAACCATGTTATAAAGAGGGATATTGCTCAGATTGCCGAAAAAAACAACAAATATTTATAATATATAGATAATAATTTTTATTATTGTGGGATAAATTTGTAATCAATATGTATTTCATTCTCATGACCGACAAAAACAATCTCTTCCTTTCCGGCTGAAGCATAATGAACAATAGCCGCCGTAATATCTGAAAGAGCCTGTCCGAACATAAACCCGGCAGTTAATACACCGGAACCAGACACTGATAATAATTGATGATTATTTAATTCTTTCATATATATTCCTTATATTATTTATTTAAAAAGAAGAGTTAATGTTGTTTTGGTAAATGAAAAAAAACCGATAGAGATAATAAGTGCAAGAAATACATCATACATTGAATTATCAGGATATACCCAACGCCATTCAAGATTCAGGCAGGCGGCAAGGGAAAACAGACGGGGAGCATACATCAGTATGTGACCCGGCTGGTTGAGCGCAGCCAACGAACCTGTAGTTTGAATGGATAAGGGTATAAACTATCCGCAGAGATGAATGAGACATCATTATCGGTGTCAGCATCAAACTACTCATCATCGCGATAAATTTAATCTCAAAAACATCCCGAAATGCTTTTTTAACAGAATCAATTAATCTTTTCATTATATACTCTTTAGTGTGATTAAGAATATAGTCTTACCATAGCAACGCTTTTAAAAAAAACATTATTTTCACAATATGTAAATACTAAAAAACAATCAGCGACTTTATTTTATTATTACACACAGATAAATCAGTGGAGAGAATAATACTCCTGCTGATTTATTTATAATATATTATTTATATCATTAACTGCTGCGATCACGGAAAATCACTATTCCGCCAATAACCAGTGCCGCCAACGCCACATACAGTGCCGGTTCCAGCCTGCCGGTAAAGTACGCGGAAACAGACGAAACCAGCGGCCCGCCGAGCTGCCCGGCGGCATACCAGGTGGTGAGCAGCCCCGCCATATAGCGCCCGTGCTCCGGCGCCAGTTCGCGTCCGCACTGAAATGCCAGTTGTACCGCAGACATCAGCCCGCCGCCGACCAAAAATGCACTGATCACCAGACCGCTGATACCCGGCACCACTTCTGCCGCTAAAATTCCCGCAGCCTGTCCCCAGAGCGTCATTGCCAGCCGTATTTGTGGCGTGAATAACCGGCGGGTTGCAATAGCGACCACAATACCGGACGCCGCTGCAATACCGAAAACCGGCCAGACAAACTGCGCAAACAAACTGCCCGGAAAACGCTCAGCCGCCATCTGTGACAGAAAGGTGGCGGGCAGAATATAACCAAACCCCGCCAGCGCGTAAGTCCATAACAAGCGGCGGATCTGCGGGGTCATCGCCGGTTTGCTGTCCGGGGATGCACTGCTGTGCAATTCGCCCGGACGCGGTAAATAACGACTCACATACAGGCTGAACAGCAGCGCCAGCCCGCCGTAAATCCACCAGCCCTGCGAAGCGGTCAGCGACAGCCCCTGTATCCCGACAGCAATCAGACCGCACAGCAAAATACCGATGCCCGTTCCGCCGTAAACGGCGACACTCAGTGTCGGGCGGCTCAGTTTTGCCAGGGCATCATTTGTCCAGGCAGCCGCCAGCACCAGTGTCCAGCCACTCGCCCAGCCGATAAAAAACCGCGCAATACCATGCAATACTGCCCCGGAAATAACAGCGGACAGCAGTGTGATAATCACCGCGCCCCATAAGCCTGTCCATAACCGCAGTTCGATACCGCGCTTTGCCCGCATCGCATCAAAAGACCCGGCAAAATAGCCCAGATAGTTACATGCAGCCACAATACTGGCGGTCGCCAGGCTGAGCTGATGTTCATCAATCATCAGCGGCACCTGTGGTGTGAAAGCAAAACGCCCAATCCCCATCGCCACAACCAGCGCGAGAAAGCCGCTGACGGCAATATGAAGGGCAGTTATTTGTCGGGACACAGGCGTTATCGGCATGAGGAATACAGCATGTTAATGGATTGTGATCCCGTTATAGCAAAACATTCCTTTAAAATACAATAATTGCTTCTGAAATTAAATCCGTTGCGCAGTCAACAGCATCGTGAAGTATGACGAGTATGTCATTCAACTTAAAACGTAACTCTGCCATAATGCGCTATCTTTATTATCTGCGTTATCAGTGCCCGGGCGGGCACCGGGAGTGAAAAGTATCATGGCGAATTCAACGGAAAGTCATACCTCTTCTTTAATTTCATTACAGGAAGCACTGGATAAGCTGCTCGCGACCCCTGCTGCGATCACCGGAACAGAAACAGTTGCACTGACAGATGCCGCCGGGCGGATAACCGCCGCACCTGTTATTTCCCCGATCAATGTCCCGCCGTTTGATAACTCCGCAATGGATGGTTACGGGCTGCGTCTGGCTGATTGGGACGGAAAAACCGCGCTGCCGGTCGCCGGTCGCGCACTTGCGGGTGTGCCGTTTCAAGGTGAATTACCGGCGGGACACTGTGTCCGTATCATGACCGGCGCACCTGTACCAGCGGGTGTTGATACCGTGGTGATGCAAGAAGAAGCGGTTGTTTCTGATGCCGGAATTACCTTTACTGCCGGTATTACACGCGGGCAGAATATCCGCCTGACCGGGGAAGATATCACTCAGGGCAGTGAGGTTTTTCCGGCGGGTACCAAACTGGCTGCTGCGCAATTACCCATGGTTGCCTCACTCGGTCTTGCTCAAATCACTGTTATGCGCAAACTGAAAGTCGCCGTGTTTTCGACCGGTGACGAATTGCAGGCTGTCGGTCAGCCGCTGGGCGATGGTCAGATTTATGATACCAACCGCTTTGCGGTCAGCCTGATGCTGGAAAAACTCGGCTGTGATGTGATTGATTTGGGTGTGATCCCGGATGACCCGGATGTTCTGCGCGGTATTTTTGAAAAAGCAGATTCACTGGCTGATTTAGTGATAAGCAGCGGCGGCGTGTCTGTCGGCGAGGCTGATTACACCAAACAGATCCTCGATGACATCGGCAAAATCAATTTCTGGAAACTGGCAATCAAACCGGGCAAACCTTTTGCATTCGGTAAGCTGGATAATGCTTGGTTCTGCGGGCTGCCGGGCAATCCGGTTTCCACAACAGTGACCTTTTATGAACTGGTGCAACCGCTGATCGTGCGGCTCTCCGGTTTCAGTCAGTGGCAGCCGCCGATGCGCATAAAAGCCATTGCTGCCACACCACTGAAAAAATCCGCCGGTCGCCTGGATTTCCAGCGCGGTATCGCACAAGTCAATGAAAAGGGGCAGTTAGTGGTGAAAACCACCGGCGACCAGGGCTCACATATCTTCAGCTCATTCAGCCTTGCAAACTGCTTTATTGTGCTGGAGCGTGAGCGCGGTGCAGTCAAAGCAGGCGATATTGTCGACATCGAGTTTTTTAATCACTTAATGAAGAACGACTGATGGCAACTGAACTGAGCGACAGCGAACTGAGTGACGAAGAAGCCCTGCGCTATAACCGCCAGATTGTGTTGCGCGGGTTTGATTTTGATGGTCAGGAGGCGCTGAAAGCCGGACATGTGCTGATAACCGGGCTGGGCGGGCTGGGCTGTGCTGCGGCGCAATACCTGGCTGCCGCCGGTGTCGGGCATCTGACATTGCTGGATTTTGATACGGTGTCGCTCTCCAATCTCCAGCGCCAGATTTTGCATACCGATAACCGCATCGGTATGGCAAAAACAGACTCTGCCGCTATAGCGCTGAAAGCGGTTAACCCGCACTGTCAGACAGAAACCGTCACAAAGCAGCTTAATGATGATGAACTGGCGCAGCTTGTGCAGTCACATCAGGTGGTGCTGGATTGCACAGATAATGTGACGGTTCGCGAACAATTGAACCGGGTGTGTCATCAGCTGAAAGTGCCGCTGGTGTCCGGGGCGGCTATCCGCATGGAAGGTCAGATTGCCGTCTTTACCTGGCAGGAGGGCGAGCCGTGCTACCGCTGCCTGAGCCGGTTATTCGGGGAAAATAGCCTGACCTGTGTGGAAGCCGGGGTGATGGCGCCGCTGGTAGGGACAATCGGCACACTGGAAGCCATGGAGTGCATAAAACTGCTCACCGGCTACGGGCAGGTGAGCAGCGGAAAAGTAGTGCTGTTTGATGCTATGCGCATGCAATTTCGTACCATTAATCTTAAACCTGATCCTCAGTGTGAGGTGTGTAGCCATACCGGATAGTTTCCGGCTTATCCAGATGGATTTGTGTGACAGCAGGTTGTGTTTGCGCTATCACACGTCCGTCACGGACAGAATAGTGCACCGGTACCTGGCGGCGCACGGCGTCAAATCCGTTTTCCGCAGGCAGGATAAGCAGACTGGCGCGTTTTCCTTCCGCCACGCCGTAATCCTGTAAATTCAGGGTGCGCGCGCTGTATTCAGTGATCAATTTCAGCCCGTCATTTATCTGACCATAGCCCATCAGTTGACAGACATGCAGCCCCATGTGCAGCACCTGGAGCATATTCGCCGTTCCCAGCGGATACCAGGGATCAAACACATCATCATGCCCGAAACAGACATTAATATCCGCAGCCAGCATCTCTTTCACACGGGTAATCCCACGGCGTTTAGGATAAGTATCAAAACGACCCTGTAAGTGAATGTTCACCAGCGGATTAGCCACAAAGTTAATACCGGACATTTTCAGCAGGCGGAACAAGCGGGATGTATATGCCCCGTTATAAGAGTGCATCGCTGTGGTGTGACTGGCGGTCACACGCGCGCCCATACCTTCGCGATGAGCAAGAGCAGCGACTGTTTCCACAAAACGCGACTGTTCATCATCAATTTCATCACAATGCACATCGATTAAGCAGTCATATTTCTGTGCCAGCGCAAACGTTTTATGCAGGGATTCCACGCCGTATTCGCGGGTAAATTCAAAGTGCGGAATAGCACCGGCAACATCAGCGCCCAGGCGCAGTGCCTCTTCTAACAATGCTTCTCCGTTCGGATAGGACATAATGCCTTCCTGCGGGAACGCCACAATCTGTAAATCAATCCACGGCGCGACTTCTTTTTTTTACTTCCAGCATCGCTTTCAGTGCAGTCAGTGTGGCATCAGACACATCCACATGTGTACGGACATGCTGGATACCGTTGGCAATCTGCCATTTCAGCGTCTGCCATGCGCGGGTTTTCACATCTTCATGTGTCAGCAGCGCTTTGCGCTCAGCCCAGCGTTCAATACCTTCAAACAGGGTGCCGGACTGGTTCCAGGAGGGCTGACCGGCAGTTTGTGTGGTGTCCAGATGAATATGCGGCTCCACAAACGGCGCGGTGACCAGACCGCCCTCTCCGTCCAGGCTTTCCGGTAAAACTTCACCGGCAACCTGCGGGACAATCGCTTTAATTTTCTGATGTTCAATATCAATGCGCCATAAACCATCACGCTCAGGCAGACGAATATTATGAATATGTTTTATAGTTTGATTAAGCACGGGTCATCTCCGGATGGGTTGTGCGACGACGATTCAGTAACGGATTAAGCACAGCATAACTTAATGCGCCGCCGATAACTGCATTTACCGGTACTATTCCCGGCAACCAGTGTCCGGCAATAATCCCTGCCGCCATAGCCAGTAAAGCACTGATATTCACATCACGCATTTTACTGCAATCATAGGTCGCGTAACGGTGACGGTACATTAAGTAATCCGCGATAATAATCCCTCCGATTGGCGGGATCGCAGCGGAAAGGAATGTCAGCCAGCCGACAAAGTTATTATAGAGCCACAGTGCGCACAGTGTGCCGATAAGCCCGTTCACAATCGAGAGGGTCTTGCTGGAAAGCCCGGTAATATTGGCAAATCCCAGACCGGATGCATAAAGTGCGTTGTCGTTGGTCGTCCAGATATTCAGCCCCAGCACAATAATGGCCGGTAACAGTAATCCCTGGGCGATCATCACATCAGAGATATCCGCCATTCCCAGGGATGCCGCGCCCGCCGCACCAAAGATAAACATCAGTGAGTTACCAAGGAAAAATGCAACAATCGCAACCAATACCGCTATTTTCGGTTTACGTCCGAAGCGGACAAAATCAGCGGTTAACGTGCCCGCGCTGACAAACGAACCGACCACCATGCAAGTGCCAGATTAAAATCCAACGGCTGCGCAGGGATGATATCCCGCAGAACGCTCAGACCGCCCATGCCCGTTACCGCCAGATAGACTGAGTAACTGCCGAGAGCCGCAATCGCCGGTACCGCAATCACCGAAAGTACAGTCAGTGCAGAAATTCCGAAGAATACGGTGATGGTCATCAGCACGCCGGAAATTCCGATAAGCCAGTTGATATCCCAGCCGGTTGCTTTACCCACCGGGATGGCAAACATCGCCACACCCACACCAAACCAGCCGATTTGTGTGCCGCCGAGTAAGAATGAAGGGAGCCAGGAGCCTTTAATACCGAAGGAGTAACGCGCGAGAAGATGAGTTGTGAGGCCGGTTTTGGAACCGATAAAACCAAGAAAAGCGGTGTAAATACCAAGAAGAAGATTACCGATAAGTACTGCGAGGAAGAAATCATTAAAACTGAGACCGGTACCGAGAGCACCTCCGGTCCACATACTGGCGGAAAAGAACGTTAATCCCAGCATTACAAAGGTTAATGCCAGACCGCCTTTTCTCGCGGATATGGGCACAGGCCCATGACTGTAATTTTTATCCCCGGACACAATTGCCTCCTGTTGCTTTTCTCAGACAAAAAAAATCGGACGGATATTATAGTAGTGAAAAACAAAAGCAAACGTTTTCGTACATACTTAAAAATAATTAACGCATCTTTCCCGTTACTTTCTGCTAACAGACCACCCGCCTTACAATAGCCAAAAACACACCGGCGAAACCGACAGGTTTTTTATACGGATATAATACAGCCGGTAATATTATGATTATTAATCACGAATACGTAATAACATCAGCATTATTGCCGGCACTTTTACCGTTATTTTTTCCATAACATAAATTATTGGTATTTTTGTCAAAAACAACTATTTTCATTGTTATTATTCCGTTCAACTTTTATTGCCAAATACAGGTAACTCAGATACTGTACGCCGCCTGCATTTACCCCAGCGTGTGGTGATGGTCCGCTTATCACTGACGTTTTAATAAAGTGCGCACGATGCAAACGCAAGGTGCGAGGTTTATTGAAAATAAATGCAGCCTGAGAGTCACCCGCTGACTGTCAGAAATCAGTTTGTGCCCGGGCAGTGTTCCCGTGGCATGTTTCAGGCTATTGGGAAGGGCTGTAAAAATGCAACAGACAACTGTGCAGATGAAGCGCGTATTAACAACCCCCGCGCTGGTTTTTTTCGGGCTCGCTTATATGGTGCCCCTTGGTATATTCACAACCTACGGTCAGGTGACTGTACTCAGTGAAGGTCATTTACCGGTTGCTTATCTGGTAACATTGACCGCCGTTCTTTTTACCGCACTCAGTTATTGTAAAATGACCAGTACGCTGCCGCTTGCCGGCTCGGCGTATTCGTATGTCCAGAAAATATTCGGCGGCAATACCGGGTTTCTGGTGGGCTGGGCGCAATTGCTCGACTACCTGTTCCTGCCGATTATCAACTACATCGCCATCGGCATCTTTGTTCATGAAGCCCTGCCCTCCGTTCCGATGGAATTGATCATTGTCTCAACCATTATTGTTGTCTCTGTTCTGAATATCCTCGGGATCAAACTGGTGACCTCGATGAACATGCTGATTATTGTTATGCAGCTGCTGTTTATCGCCTTGTTCCTGTATCTCAGTTTCAGCACAACATTTACGCTGGATAAAGAGGCACTTCTCGCCCCGCTGACTGTCATGTCAGACCAGGTATCCGGTCTGTTCGCCGGTGCGGCGGTATTGTGTCTGGCGTTCCTCGGCTTTGATGCGATTTCCACCATGGCAGAAGAAACAAAAGATGCCAGACGTGCCCTGCCGAAAGCGATTCTGTATACCGTTTTTATTGCCGGAACCCTGTTTGTTATTATCTCTTACTGTGCTCACCTGAGTTACCCTGCGTGGCGTGATTTCCTGCCGGATACAGATCTTGCCAGTATTCAGGTGATGGAAAAAGTGGGAGGGTCGCTGATGGCTTCCGCCTTTATTATCGCCTATGTGGTGGGTGTGTTTGCCTCGGCAATGACATCCCAGGCAAGCATTGTGCGGATTTTCTATGCGATGGGGCGCGAGGGGGTTCTGCCGCGTTCAGTCTTTGCCCGCCTTCATGCAAAATTTAATACCCCGGTGCTGTCTATCCTGTTTGTTGCCCTCGCCTCTCTGATGGCGCTGGTGCTCTCGCTGAGCCTGGTGGCATCCATGATAAGTTTCGGCGCACTGATTGCATTTACCTTTGTAAACCTGTGTGTTATCAAACACTTTATTATTGACAGACAAGCCCCGCTGACCGCCGCGACTATCCTGCGCTGCCTGGTCGCCCCCGGGATCGGGGTATTGCTGACCTTATGGTTATGGACAAGTCTGGATGCCCAGGCACTGACTGTGGGTATTATCTGGCTGAGTATCGGCGTGGTTTACCTGGGTTTTATTACCCGCTTCTTTACCCGTCGTCCGCCGTCAATTACTGAAGAAGAAACACATTTAATTATCAGCTGACTTTGCTGATAGGCATTGGAGATAATAATGAAAATGACTGCCGCTGATACTATTTATCACAACGGTTATATTTATACTGCAGATGCACAAAACCGTGTCGTTGAAGCTGTTGCGATTGCTGACGGACGTATTCTTGCCTGTGGTGATAACAATGAGATGGCAGCCTTTCGCGGTGAACATACTCAGTTTACCGATCTTGACGGCAAAATGATGATGCCGGGGATTATTGATGGTCACATGCATCCGTTCTGGGGCGGTATCCAACTGTTTGGCTGCCACCTTAATTATGAATCGCTGACTATTAATGAGATCCTGACCCGCGTTCAGGCACATCTGGATAATGACCCGCGCACCGGTGACAATGACTGGCTGAAAATCACCGCCTGGCTGCGTCAGGGTATGTTACCGGCGGGTATCGATATGTTCCGCGAAGATATGGATACGCTCAATACTAACCGCCCTGTCGTGCTCTTCTCCAATGACTGTCACACCCTGCTGGCAAACAGCCGCGCGCTGGAACTCTTTGGTATAACCAAAGAGACCCCGGTTCCGGGTGATGGCAAAATCGGTAAGCATGCCAATGGTGAACTCAACGGAATACTCGAAGATGCGCCTGCCATGCGTGCAGCCGACAGCATTCCGTCGATTCAGGCAGACCGCGCCGTTGATGTTGCCCGTCTGGTACAAAAAGTGCTGAATGAACAGGGTGTTACCATGGTGATGGATGCCCGTGTTGCTGAAATGCAGCTCGATGCCTTTCTGGCTCTGCAACAACAGGGTGAACTGACGCTGCGTGTTCAGGCCGCGCGTGAAATCACCCCCGATGATGCACCTGATGTCGCCTCTGTGCCGCAGGCAGTGAATAATGCTGTGGCATTTGCTCAGCGTTATCATCAGGCACAATGGGGACCGGAGCCCGGAATTGCAGTCAATAATATCAAAATGTTTGTCGACGGCGTGCTGCAATTCCCGACCATGACCGCATCCTTGCTGAAACCTTACCGGATCAATAACGGTACGGCAGCACAGCCTGACTGGCGTGAAACAGATAACCACGGTGACCTTTATTTCACCGCAGATATTATTGATGCCCTGCTCGAACGCATTGCAGCAGCAGGTTATGACCCGCATCTGCACACTGTCGGTGAAGGTGCTGTCAATATGGTGTTAAACGGCATCGAAAAAATGCGTGCCGCGCATCCGGGCAAAGATATCCGTCCGGGACTGGCACACAATGAACTGGTGGATGCCGGGGATTATGCGCGCTTTGCAAAGCTCAACACTATCGCCTGTCTCTCTTTCCAGTGGGCAGCACCGACCGCCGAACTGGCAGAATTCACCCGCAATATGATCGGTGATACGCGTTTTCAGCAACTGGAGCCGATTGCTAAATTTATTGATGCCGGTGCGGTTGTTGCTTTCGGTAGTGACTGGCCGATTGATGATTTTAATGAATGGTTTGACCTGAAAGTTGCCGTCACCCGCCGTGGTCACCCGGTAAACGGTCAGCCTGCACAGCGCCTGGATACTGATCGTAATTTAACGGTCACTGAAGTCTTACGCGCGGCAACGATTGATTCCGCTTATGCCCAGCACCGGGAAGATATCCTCGGCTCCCTGGAACCGGGTAAACTGGCGGATATGATTGTGTTGGATCGCAATGTTTTTCAGATACCGGCTGACGATATTGCCGATGTGAAAGTACTGCGGACTATTGTCGGTGGTAAAACCGTTCACCTGACAAATTAATTTACGTAACAGCACTTAACAGATAAAACCTCATGATAACCATGAGGTTTTATTCTCTGTTTCTGCCGGAAATGCGATACAACGCGAAAAAAAAAATATTTCAGAAAGTATCCGCGTTATTAATGTTGCTATCGTTTTATCAATCCCCGATAATTTTAATTCAATAAAATAACAACGGATATTACGAGGCGAGGCACGATGCCATTACTAGCTGCAATACTTTATTTAATCCCTGCCATTTATTTTGCTATCCATGCGGTCAAAAACCGGCAAAACTATTACTGGCTATTTATTTTATTTGTATTTCCCGTTGTCGGTAGTATTACTTACGCATTCTCTGTCTGGCTTCCTGAATTTCGTCATACCCGCCATGCCAACCGGCTGGAATCAAAAATAAAATCAGTTTTAAATCCGGATAAAGATATCAGGGAAGCACAACGTCAGTATGATATTGCACCAACAACCGAACATTGTCTGATGCTGGCAGATGCCTATGCCGACAAAGAGCGATATCAGGATGCAGCGCATTATTTTAATGAATCGTTACAAGGACATAATCAATCTTCACCGGATATATTGTTACGCTATGCAGATACTCTGTTTCACATGGAAGACTATTCGCGTTGTAAAGAAATACTGGACACACTAACAGAACATAACCCCGGATTTGTTTCTGCCCCCGGACATTTATTATATGCCCGCACATTAGCAAATTTAGACAGAAATAATGAAGCTGATGAAGAGTTTAAATCATTGATGGCGTATCAGGATCGCATTGAAATTAAAATAAGCTATGCCTCTTTTCTTATTGATAATAATCGTAATCACGAAGCGCTCCCGTTTCTTGAGCAGGTATTAACAACCTATAATTTAATGCCGAAATCAGCACAACGATTTAACAGACAATGGAAAGAAAAAGCCACTGTATTAAAGCAACAGATAACCCAATAATGTGTACTCTGTTACTCCGAATAATTCGGGATACCTGCAGGTGACAAGCTCCGACCGCCGGGGAGCATACATCAGTATGTGACCCGGCTGGCTGCATCCTGAATGACGTTGGGGACTCAATTTTAATAAAAAACAGGGATAATTATACGCAGCCCCGCTGAAGATAGCACTCATCCGATTTTGGCAGAGAAAGCACAGGCAATGTCAGTCACTTTTATTTACATAGTCTGAGAACTCTTTTTTTTGTCTCAGTTATCGTTTGCTATCCGTAATCAGCCCCCGTAAGATTGAATCACAATCTCTGTGTCATCATCCGCATTTTTCTTATTATTCCCGAGGTTCTTCATGTCTGCGTCTCCCCGTCAGCACGGTGGTTCTCCGTGGTTACCTATTGGCTTATTACTGCTGTCCATGGTGTCTATCCAGAGTGGTGCGTCGCTGGCAAAAACGCTTTTTCCGGTGATTGGCGCTCCGGGCGTTACAGCGCTGCGGCTGCTGTTAGGGACGGCCATCCTATTTATTATTTTTAAACCCTGGCGGCTCAGTTTTACGCGGGCATCGGTTCTGCCGATATTAGGCTACGGGATCTCTCTCGGGATAATGAATTACCTTTTTTACCTGGCGCTGACCACTATTCCGCTGGGGATTGCCGTCGCACTGGAATTTACCGGACCACTGGCGGTTGCTATGTTTGGCGCCCGCCGTCCGGCGGATTTTTTCTGGATTGTGCTGGTGATAACCGGGCTGGCTTTTTTATTACCGATAGGTGACCAGTTGGGAGAACTTGAGCAACTTGACCCTATAGGAATGCTTTACGCACTTGGCGCAGGGGCGGGCTGGGCGCTCTACATTATTTTCGGGCAGCGCGCCGGAAAATTCTATGGCGCGGCAACGGTTTCTCTGGGCTCCCTTATCGCGGCACTTATTTTTTTCCCGCTTGGTGCATTAAACAGTGATATCAGTGTAATGTTCAGCTGGGCGGTACTGCCGCTGGGGCTGGCGATCGCCATTTTGTCGACGGCTTTCCCGTATTCGCTGGAGATGGTTGCATTAACCCGGCTGCCGACCCGGACATTCGGGACATTAATGAGCCTGGAGCCGGTGGTGGGTGCGATGGTGGGTATTACATTCCTGCATGAACACCTGACCTTTACACAATGGCTGGCGCTGACCTGCATTGTTATTGCCTCCATGGGGGCGGCGCTTACTATTAAACCAAAATCCAAAATCAAAAAAAATAAAATAATCATCTCTCCATATTATATACCGGCCTCGTGCCGGTTTTCACCATACACACAATCACGCCTATTGATTCTATAGATTTAATCGATTTTAACTATTGTCAGCACTGCTCTATAGTTACCCCATCAAAGCAAATACGCTTACTTACATACATAAACAGATAAGAAATAAGGGGAACAATAATGAGCACCGCTAAATTAGTAAAAAACACTGCTTCTCACTTAGTGTACACCCGTAACGATGTCGCTGAAGACGTAAAACAAGCCACTATTGATAAGCTGAATCATCAGGTTATCCAGTTTATTGACTTGTCACTGATGACCAAACAAGCACACTGGAATCTGCGTGGCCGCAATTTTATTGCTGTCCATGAAATGCTGGACGGTATGCGCGACACGCTGAACAGCCATCTTGATACCTTTGCAGAGCGCGCGGTACAACTCGGTGGCATTGCACTGGGAACATCACAGGCAATCAGTCAGGCGGGAACATTACCGGCATATCCGACAGATATTCATTCTGTTCAGGATCACCTGAAAGCACTGGCTGACCGCTACGCTATTGTCGCTAATGATATCCGCCGTGCTGTCAGTCGGGTTGAAGATGAAAATACCGCAGATATGTTTACAGCGGCCTCCCGTGATCTTGACCAATATCTGTGGTTTATTGAAGCAAATATCGGATAATCCTGAAAAACAGTGTTGTGCAAATCCATAAATTTGCATTAATAACATGAACATATAATGTGTGTATGTGTCGTAGATAATAAAAATAGTAAGACCTTGTGAGTCAATCCTACCCTTTATACCGCCTCCGGGCGGTTTTTTTTTATTTTCCGGCTGAATCGTTCCGGAAACTATTTATACAGTCATATTCTTATCAGAAAGTGTATTTATTCTCTTATACCCTTTATTTACTTTCTCTATTCAATCCTGTTTTGCCGACAAAATGATAAGAAAAAACACCTGACTGTGTATAAAAAAAGCCCCCCCCGATCCTGAATGATTCTTTTTCTACCGGAAGACGCAACACAGAGGATGCATTCAATATATTTATTTTATATTTTGAGATCTTCGTCACTATGTATCTGCTTACTTTTTAATCTTAACGATAATTTATATTGCACTCATTATTTATTTCTTATTTTCATTCTTAATACTGAATTATGAGGCAAATCAATATTCCAAAAAACAGGTAATATAAAAATTATTAGATTAATTCATTTTAGTTATAAAATCATAACTATAGGTTTATCATCCTCTATCATAGTGAAACGCGGGGTTATATATCGCAGCCCAAATAATTTATGATAATGAGTAGATAAACGTATTCCAAAAAACAAAAAACACTCATAAACTCAAATAAGGTTCACGTCAGCGACAAGATATATTCAATATCATCTTCTTCAACGTGAATCACTCACAATGAAATCAAATTAAAAAACAAGAATAAGCTTGGGTAATCAGGAATACAAATAACCCAAGCTTTGTTTTATTTAATAAAAAACAACAAAAACAATACGCAATAATACCCGGTAATAGTGAGTCGTTCCATCAGTAAAACACGTTAAAGACAGGATCGTTTATATACGTTTTTATACTTTAGTTTATATAACCAATAATATTATAAGGAAGTAAGAATGAAAAAATTAATTATTGCATCTGCTGTTGTCGCTGCTTTTGGGTTTTCAATGGCAAATGCTGCGACAACCTCCGTCGGTGGCGGTCAGGTTGATTTCTTTGGTAAAGTAACCGACGTATCATGTACTATTTCCGTTGACGGTCAGCAAAGTGATGCTAATGTCCAGTTGGCTCCTGTTTCTCTGACTGAAGTCAGAAGTGCCGGCGCACATACTTATCTGAAAGCAAAACCTTTTGTTATCGACGTATCAAACTGCCTGGCTGTAGATCAGCCGGTAATTACCCGTGATACCGCATTAACTGCGGACAAACTGGGTATCAACTGGATAGGCGGTAACCTGTTACAAAATGCTGTCGGCAAACAGGCAGGCTATCTGGCTAACACCGATACCTCCGGTGCAAAAGATATTCAGTTAGCGCTGTCTATTAACGAAAGTGCAAACCTTACCGGTAAAATAATTCCCGGTGCTGCCGGACAAAGAAAAGCAACTCCGGTTGTTGATTTAGTCAACAACAGCGCGAAATTTACTTATTACGTCGGCTATGCAACGGCTACTCCTGCGTCTGTAACAACAGGTGCGGTACATAGTTACGCTACTTATGAAGTTGTTTACAATTAATATTTAAATCGTCTGGAATACTTTTTATCGTTTGTTCAGATGGTGTGAATAACACCATCTGATTCCGGAGCTAAAATGAAAAAATACTTACTTTTAACCTTATTTTTTATTGGTTTCTTTACTTCAGCCGATAATATCGTTGTTAACGGAACACGTTTTATTTATCCGGAAAGCGAAAAAGAGATTACCATACAAATAAGTAATTTAGCAGACCGCCCGGCAATTGCACAAATATGGCTTGATACCGGTGATTCAACCGTTCTTCCTGAAAATATTACCACACCATTTCAGATTACCCCGCCTATTTCCCGCGTCAATGCAAAGGGAGGGCAGACACTACGAATAAAACTGATCGATAAAGCAGGTATTGCGACCGACAGAGAAACCTTGTGGTGGCTTAATATACTGGATATTCCGCCCGTTAATAAAGAAGCCATGAAAGACGGAAAAAATGTATTACAACTGGCGATACGTTCCAGATTTAAATTATTTTACCGGCCAACAGGTCTTGGTAACCGGGATAACGCGACGGAACAATTAACTTTTTCAGCTAAAGGCAACGCAATAGAGATAAATAATAAATCTCCATTTCATATTACTGTGACAGCAATCACTTTAAGCGATAAAAAACAACTTATTAAAAAATCATTTATGCTGTTACCAAAAGACCGGACAGAAATACCGGTAAACAGATCAGTAAAACGCGGAGATAAACTCTTTATCAGTAATATTAACGATTACGGTTCCGATCTTACCTTTAACGCAACTTTAGAATAGATACTAATTCAACATGTTAAATATAAGTATAAAAACCATAATAATCGATTACTTTATAAAATCGTCGGCTGGAATTTTGCTTGTCTCTTCTGCCGCCTGGTGTGAAGAAAATACAGATTATGAGTTTGAGAGCGGATTTATTGTCGGCTCAAAAGAGAACGCTGACCTTAGCCGGTTCAGCGTTTCTGCTGTTTCCGAAGGAACCTATTCTCTTGATGTTTACACCAATGATAAATGGCAGGGTCGCCATGATTTACAGGTGAAAGAAATAGCAAAAGACCGTCTTGGTATCTGTTATTCAGAAAAAATGCTTTACGCCTTCGGGATTAATGCAGAAAAACTGAATTCCGGCGCTGCCCCGGATGAAAACACCTGTCTGCCACTTAATGAATGGAATAATTCCCCGCAGGTCATTGATAGTTTAAAAGCCAGCACGCTGCAATTATTTATTACTATTCCGCAAGTTTATCTGCTCAATACCGGTCGTTATATCTCTGCGGACAACTGGGATCACGGTATTACGGCACTCAATGTCTCCTATATGGCTAATTATTATCACAGCAGGCAGACAGATTACGGCAGCAATGATGATGATACCTTTTATCTGACCACCAATAGCGGATTATCGTTTAAAGGCTGGTTACTGAAACAGGAAGGTAACTACAGTTGGCAGCGCAACGGAAGAAAAGGCTGGAAAAGCAATCAGACCTATTTACAGCGCCCGGTAGCGGCTATTAATTCTAAATTTACCGCCGGACAATTTGCCACCGAAGGGGATATTCTCGAAAGCGTGCGGTTACGCGGACTGAAATTAACCACCGACGGCAACATGTATCCTGACGGTACAACAAACTTTGCCCCGTTCATCCGCGGAATAGCACAGAGTAACGCTCTGGTGACGGTCCGCCAGGTCGGGCTTGTTATTTATCAGACCTCTGTCCCTGCCGGTCCGTTTGAATTAACCGATATTAATCCATCCGGTTATGGTAATGACCTGGAAGTCACCATCAAAGAAGCCGATGGCAGTGAAAGTACATTTTCTGTTCCTTATACGTCATCCAATAAATTAGTCCGGCCCGGTTTTTTTCGTTATGACATCAATGCCGGTAAAGCCGATTATGACGGATTAAATTATCACCCGAATATGATGCAGGGTTCGTTACAGTACGGGCTGAATAACTTCCTGACACTCTATTCCGGTGCCAATATCTCTGAAGATTACTATGCCTGGCTTGCCGGAACCGGTCTTAATACCCCTGTCGGGACTTTTTCACTCGATGCCACTCATGCGCGGACAGAATTTAAACACAACACCGCTCAGGGAGAAAACTATCAGTTTTCATTCACCCAGATTTATCCCGGCACAAATACCAACCTGTATTTATCGTATTACCGCCGATCCGGGCGGGATTATTACGCCGTCAATGATGCGCTATATAGTATTAATGCTGAAAGGCATAATGACTTTACCGGTAATTACCGCGAAAAACAGGGATTCATTTATTCTGTTAATCAATCTTTTGCTGAAAATTTCGGTAGTCTGTATCTGACCGGACGAATATCTGATTACTGGGACAGTGACCGGCAGGATAAACAATATCAGTTCAGTTATAACAACAGTTTTGACAAATTATCCTATTCCCTCGGTTTTATGCGCACCTATTCTGATGATCGCGAAAAAGGCTATAACGACAGTATTAACCTCAACCTGAACTATCCGCTGTCATTCGGGGACGGTTACCGGGCGACCATGACATCGAACACCTGGATTGATAATAAGCGGTTTGGCTCATCACAAATCGGGGTCAACGGCTCCCTGGATGCAGGAAACACACTGACTTATGGTGTCAGCACCGCGGTAATGAAGGACAATAATTATGCGGCATCCGTCAACGGAGGCTATCGTAATGCCGTTTCTAATCTTAATGCCAACTACAGCTACGGACGGAAATACCGTCAGTTCGGTATGGGGGCGAGCGGCTCAGTGGTGGCACACTCCGGCGGAATAACCTTCACTCCTGAAATTTCCGGCACTATGGTTCTGGCTGAAGCTGAAAATGCACAGGGCGCATCATTACTGGGGTTTCCTGCCAGCCGGTTTGATAAGAGTGGCTATGTTCTGATGCCGTATGTCAGACCATACCGCGTCAATACCATTGAAATCGATCCGAAAGGCAGCTCTGAAGATATCGCATTCCAGAATACCTCTGCCAATATTGCCCCTTATGAGGGAGCGATTGTTAAAGTAAAATTCGGCACAAAAATCGAAAAAAAACATCATGTATATTGTCCGGCGAACAGACGGACGACCGCTTCCTTTCGGTACAGAAGTGACTGATCTGAAAGGAAACGCGATTGGCGTGGTATCACAGGGAAGTGTGGTTCTCATCAATGATGAAAACGCAACACAAGGGGTTGTCCGTCTGGAAAATGAAACCTGTACCTTCCCGCTGGATCTCAGCAAAAGGCAGAACACACTATGTCAATAAAACATCATAATATTCTCTACGCCGTACTGGCGCTTCTGTTTACCGGCAGCAGTGCTTATGCCGAATGCATTCGTGATGACAGTGTGCCGGCAGAAATGATTGATATGATTTTTGGCCGGGTTGTTGTCCGCCCGGATCTTTCTGTCGGCTCAGTCATAAAAGAAAGAACATGGACTATGCCGGAGACCGGGAAATATTGGGCGCGCTGCCGGGGGGGAACCACTCTGGATGCGCTGATTATATCTCCGGGTGCTGAGGGAGCGAATAAAGTCTTTTCCACCAATATCCCGGGGATAGGGCTTCGATTTACCCGTAAAGGACAGGTCGGGATGACCTATCCGGATACTTACCGCGTTCCGGGAGGGGCTGACAACTTGCAACCGGCCTACCTGGGAGGCTCTGATTTTACCGTTGAAATCATCAAAACAGCCCTGAAAACAGGCTCGGGGACTATCGCTCAGGGGGAATATACCCGTTATGGCTATAAACCAAACAGTGGCATTACCCCGGCGATTATCAGTTTTCTGAGTGCGGAGGCTATCACCATTGTGTCCCCGTCATGTCTGGTGACCTCAGGAAATAATCAGGATGTCTATCTTCCGCCGGTCAGATACACTTCATTTTCGGGGAAAGGAACAACTGTTGGTGAAAAACCTTTCTTTATTAAGTTGTTATGCAGCGGAGGTATAGATGATAAAGGATACAGTAATATTAATATCACATTTGACGCCGACCTTGCGCCGGACACAGAAACCAGCCGTGGCGTGCTGAAAAATAAACTGACTGATAATAACTCAGCGAAAGGTGTGGGTATCCAGGTACTGGATACAAACAATACTCCGCTGCTCATGAAATACCCTTACCTTATCGGTAAGCTGGCCAGTCAGCAGGAGGTTGAATATAACCTGAACTATATTGCCCGGTATTATCAGCACGGCAATTCCATTTCCCCGGGTGATGTGCAGGCCAAAATGATCTTCAATATTACCTACGATTAATACCACACACCGGATCTCACCGGACAACGGATGTCCGTTTTCTTTCTCTAATCAATCTCCGGGCGCACAATCGGAAAGACCGGCAAGGCATTAAGTAACCGGCTGCCATAACGTTTCGTCAGCAGGCGTTTATCATAAATCACCACATCACCATGACACTGATTACTGCGGATAAGCCGCCCGACCTGCTGAATCAGTGTGAAAGAGGCACTCGGCAGACTTTGTACTTCAAACGGATAGCGGTTCAGAGACTTCAGCCACTCATTTTCAGTAATAATCACGGGGTTGGTTACCGGCGGAAATGCAATTTTATGAATGTGTACCTGTGTCAGATAATCCCCTTTCAGATCAAGCCCTTCAGCAAAAGAGTGCAAGCCAATTAATACACTGTCCTGCCCGTCACGTATCCGCTGACAGTGCGTTTCCACCAACCGGTAGCGGGGTTGGTCGCCCTGAACCAGTAATTGCAGCCGCAAGTCCGTCACATGGGTCAGAAAGAGATCCATTGCCCGCTGACTGTTAAACAGAACCAACATGCCACGGTGCTCACCGGACTCAATCTGCCTGCGGAAATAACGTGCCATCTCTTCAATATGCGCCGCTTCATCTGTCAGTGTCGGCTCATATTGCATCTGCGGAATAACCAGACGTCCCTGGCGGCAGTGATCAAACGGCGACCCGAGAGAGACAAAGCGATCATCAGCTTTTTCACTCAGCCCGGTCATCTCCTGAAGGCGGCTGAAACTGTTAAGAGAACGGAGTGTGGCGGATGTCACCACAATATGCGGCACATTGCGCCACAACAACTGCCCGAGCTGTTCACTGACGCGGATCCCCGCGCAGTGAAACCACAGATGTGACTGATTTTTTTCATAGCGGCGGCTGAGCCATTTCGAAACCGGCGCATGTGAAATTTCCGACATTGCCGCCTGACGCCACAATTTGCGCATATTTTCCAGCGCGCCCAGCATTTTTCCGCCGGTCAGAATGGCTTTGTGCAGACGCACGATATCCTGTTTTGCCGTTTGTTCATTCAGGTCGCTGAGAATGGCTTCCACCATGACATGCAAGGCATCAGTCTGTTTTGACAGCTGCTGCGCGGCATTCATCAGCGGCTCAGGCAACTCTCCGAGCGGGAAAAGATAGTGCGGATCAGTTGCGCGTTCCGGTAACAATGCCTGTGTGTACATCGCCACATCGCGGTACGTATCCAGCATAACCTCAAGATGCTTTTGCAGGCGCGCACTGTCTGCCAGTTTCGGCGGTTTTACGGGGCGGAACTGCTGAATATACTGTGTAACAAACTTAGCCAGATTATCAAGCTGCGCCTGAAGTGAAGTAAGCGTGATATCCCCTTCCACTTCCAGTGTATCCCGGGCAACATCGGCAATATGGTGACCTTCATCCAGCACCAGCAGTAATTTCTTACTTTCCGGCAGGACGGATTCATTCGCCATCGCCGCCATGACCAGCGCATGGTTGGCGACCACCACATCGACAGTGTCGATTTCACGCCGCGCCAGAAAGAACGGGCAGCGTGTATAAAACTGACAGTTACGTCCGAGGCAACTGAGTTTATCGGTGCTGATTTTGCGCCACAAACTGTCCGGAATAGATTTTTTATGATGATCCCGCAGACCGTCCCAGCCGAATGACGTGAAATCATTCTGTAACTGCCGCACCGTATCGCGCTCAGACGCGGTTGCCACATCGGCTTTATCTTCCAGCAGCAGCATCAAATCAATCTGCTCACCTTCCGCAGCACCAATCACCGCCATATTGCGCGGGCAGACGTAGCGCCCGCGTCCGAATGCGCCGGTAAATTTCAGATCAGGGATAATTTTTGCCAGCAGCGGTAAATCTTTGCTGTAAATTTGATCCTGCAATGCCACGTTTGCGGTACTTATCACCAGTAATTTTTGCTGTTCCCGCGCCACCGCAATACCCGGAATAAGATATGATAATGTTTTTCCCACACCGGTCGGGGCCTCAATAACCAGATGACGCCCTTCATCGCCTGCCATCGTCCGCGCCACTTCCGCTATCATATCCCGCTGTGGTGCACGCGGAACAAAGCCGTCAATCTGCTCCGGCAAAGCTTTATACCAGGCGCTGATTTGTTGTTTGACAGTGGCGGAGAGGGGCATCAGAAAACCTATGGATAAATAAACAGGGGGCTATTGTTTCACACTACAGCAAAAAAAACAGCCCGTTTTCAGCATACGGTTTCGTCAAAAGTTTGTTACAATTGTTAAACATACTGTCTGTATTCTTCCGGCTGACCGGTTCAGCCCGATAACTGTAAAAAGCATCTATGAAGAAATTATTGATTATTTTCATTTTTATTTTTGCCTTCGGCTCCCTCGGCGGCGTTTTTCTTGCCGGGATGAACATGTATAATCGTTCAGTTGCCCCTGATTCTCCATCCACGGCGCAGGAAGCCGCCACCCGCGAAACACGGTAGCTGTCTGCGTCATGCTAACGAGGTTAATTCCGATGTACAGAGACTATTTTGTTACTCCGGACTGGCTGCACACACACCAGCATGACGACAATCTTGTCGTTCTCGATGTGAGCAAAGCGCCACCCGCACAACCCGCAGATTGTTATCAGCTATGGCTTGAGCACCATATTCCGGGCGCACACTATTTTGATCAGGATAAAGTGGCTGATACCGCGTCCCCGCTGCCGCACATGCTGCCGTCACCGGACACATTCGCGCAGGCCGCAGGCGCACTGGGTATTGATAACGACACCACTGTGATCATTTATGATCAGGGTAATCTGTTTTCTGCCCCGCGCGCCTGGTGGACACTGAAAACCTTTGGTGTCAAAAATTTACGGATTCTTCAGAGCGGATTAAGTGGCTGGATAAATGCCGGTTATGCCACAGAAAGCGGTGAAACCACACACCCGGTACCGAAAACATTTGTACCGGAATTTCAGCGCCACAATGCAGTAAATAAAGATGATGTGCTGCTTGCCATTACCGACCCGGAAATTCAGATTGTCGATGCCCGTTCAGCTGATCGCTTTCAGGCACTGACGCCGGACCCGCGTCCCGGTGTCCGTGCGGGTCATATCCCGGGCAGTTGTAATGTGCCGTGGAATACACTGGTGGAAAACGGGATGTACAAAACCCCGACACAAATTCAGCAATTGTTCCGCGATGCCGGAGTGGATTTAAGCAAATACCTCGTCGTCTCCTGCGGCTCCGGTATGACTGCCGCTGTTCTGCTTCTCGCGCTGACACTCATAGGCCATCAGAATGTCCGTCTGTATGACGGCTCCTGGGCTGAATGGGGTGGCTCCGATATTCTGCCGATCGAGCCATAATCCGCTCATTTTTCTTATATACCCAACGTCATTCAGGATGAAGCCAACGAACCTGCAGTTTGAATGAATAAGGGTATATACCCAACGTCATTCAGGATGCAGGAAGGCGGCAAGCTCCGCCCGCCGGGGAGCATACATGAGTATGTGACCCGACTGGCTGAGCGAAGCCAACGAACCTGCAGTTTGAATGAATAAGGGTATAAAAATGCCGGAGCAGCTATCTGCCCCGGCATACTTAACGTTTTACTGCTTTTTGCTGTGGTATCAGCCCATAACTATGATTTAACCAGCTAACATTCAGCCGGCAAATTTACCTGCCAGAAATAACACCACCATGGCACCAATAACGGCCACGACAAAACTGCCGAAATTAAACCCGTCTACACGCCCTTTGCCGAAAAAGACACTGATATATCCCCCGACCACAGAGCCGGCAACCCCTAATATGATTGTCATAATAAAACCGATATTATAGGTTCCGGGCATAACCCATTTAGCCAGTACCCCTGCAATCAGACCAAAGATAATCCAGGACAAAAAATTCATTAGTGCCTCCCTCCGGCTGTATGATTCAGAAAACGTTGTGGCTCAGTTAATTGTAGCTTATCTGTTAATTAAAGTGCGATACACAGGAAAATGCAAATTTTATGCATTCTGATCGTAAATATACCCATGTCATTCAGGATACAGGCAGGCGGCTATCTGAGCGCGACCAACGAACCTGCGGTTTGAATGAATAAGGGTATAGACAGGTTATCCCGCTCACGGGAAATAGCCTGCGCAATAGACGGACAATCTTTCAGTGTACGGATAACAGAAAAGAGCGATTCAGCTTCAGGATAAGCCTTGTGCAGATAACTGAACCACTGTTTGATCCGCGCCATATGATACAGCCCGGTATCACCCTGTTTTTCCAGTTGCGTGTAGTGATGCAGCAAGGCAACCACATCCGCCCACGGCATAAACGGGCTGTTGTGTTTCACCACACGGCTGAGATTCGGCACATTCAGTGCGCCACGCCCGAGCATCAGGGAATCACAGCCGGTGACGGCTGCGCAGTTTTGCGCACTCTGCCAATCCAGGATTTCGCCATTGGCAGTCACCGGAATGGATAAACGCTGACGGATAGCGCCGATTGCCGGCCAGTCGATAAGCTCAGCGCGGTATCCTGCTTCTTTGGTTCGTCCGTGTACGGTGATTTCAGTCGCACCGCCCTGTTCAACGGCATCCGCAATCTCAAACTGGTGCTCACTACTGCTCCAGCCAAGGCGGATTTTTACCGAGACAGGAAGATGTGAGGGAACCGCTGCGCGGATAGCCCGGGTGCCCTGATAAATCAGTTCCGGGTCTTTAAGCAGAGTTGCCCCACCGCCGCTGCCGTTGACCATTTTTGACGGACAACCACAGTTGAGATCAACCCCCTGCGAGCCGAGTTCCGCCGCACGCGCCGCATTTTCTGCCAGCCACTGCGGATACTGCCCCAGCAGTTGCACACGAACCGGTGTTCCGGATGCCGTTACACCACCGTGAGCCAGTTCAGGACAGATGCGGAAAAAGACTTTTTCCGGCAGCAGCATATCCACCACGCGAACAAACTCGGTGATGCAAAGATCATAATCATTCACTTCAGTCAGTAAATGACGAACAAGGGGGTCTAAGACCCCCTGCATTGGTGCTAACAGTACACGCATCAGTTAACCTGGTCCGTTATTTACCGCGGTTGCCCCACGGGCTGCCGGAGTCGGATGAGGTGCTGCGTGGTTTTTGCTGACGCGGACGTGCTGGGCGTTTGTCGCCGCTGTTTGAGTTGCTGCGCCCTTCTGCACCACGATCACGGCCTTGTCCGCCCTGACGGGGACCGGAAGAACGACCACCGCCGCCGCCGCGACCTTGTTTGGCTTTCTGGATAGGCTCAGCTTTGATAGACGGATCCGGCTCATAGCCGGGTTCTGCCATCCGCTCGATTGGTTTTTTCAGCAGGTTTTCGATGTCACGTAATAATTCGTGCTCATCAATACATACCAGTGATAATGCCATACCGGTGGCTTCCGCGCGTCCGGTACGTCCGATACGATGGACATAATCTTCTGCCACATTCGGCAGTTCATAGTTCACCACATACGGCAGTTGTTCAATATCCAGTCCGCGGGCTGCGATATCCGTTGCCACCAGGGCACGAATGCCGCCGCTTTTGAAATCAGCCAGTGCGCGGGTTCTTGCACCCTGGGATTTATTACCGTGGATTGCCGCCGCTTTGATACCGCTGTCACTCAGGAATTCAGCCAGACGGTTTGCGCCGTGCTTGGTACGGGTGAAAATCAGTACCTGTTCCCAGTTATCACGGCCAATCAGATGCGCCAGTAATTCAGCTTTACGCTTTTTGTCCACCAGATGCACAAACTGTGTTATCTGCTGTGATGCGCTGTTACGCGGTGCAACTTCTACCGTAACCGGATTGTTCAGGATAGTGTTCGCCAGCGATTTGATACCGTTGGAGAAGGTCGCGGAGAACAATAAATTCTGGCGTTTTGCCGGTAATTTATTGATAACACGGCGAATGTCATGAATAAAGCCCATATCCAGCATACGGTCGGCTTCATCCAGCACTAAAATTTCGACTTTCGACAGGTCAACCGCGCGCTGATGTTCCAGATCCAACAGGCGACCCGGGGTCGCGATCAGAATATCCACGCCGCTGCGCAGTTTCATCATTTGCGGATTGATGCTCACACCGCCGAAAACCACCAGCGAACGTGTGCGCAGGTGACGGCTGTATTCACGGACATTTTCGCCGATTTGCGCCGCCAGCTCACGGGTTGGCGATAAAATAAGCGCACGGACAGGGCGTCCGCCGCCTTTGCGCGGGTTATCCTCTAAATATTGCAGGATAGGTAAGGTAAAACCGGCGGTTTTCCCTGTACCGGTTTGTGCGCTTGCTAATAAATCGTGACCGGCCAGTACTTTAGGAATGGCCTGTAACTGAATCGGGGTTGGCTGTTCGTAGCCCATCTCTTCGACGGCCTTCAGAATTTCCGGGCATAATGGTAAGGATGAAAAACTCATGAATTGTTAAGACTCCGCCCCGGTGATTTGTCTGCGGGGCCTGCTGATGATTGAATGTCGAAAATTAATCCGTCACTCCGGAAGAAATATCGATAAAATACGTACCTGATCAATCCGTTTGTTTCTGCTCATTTACAATATATAACGATGAGCATAAAGTTTAATCACATGATTGATCACTCGTTTATGCCGACACACCCATAAGGATATACGCTATGTCAGTCAACACGACTAATACGCCTCGCGGCGAACACGCCAAACAGGCTTTACTGGAAGCCGCTATTGAGATTTTCGGACTAAACGGCCCAAATAGTGCCACTACTCGCCAGATTGCACAACGTGCTGATCAAAATATCGCGGCTATTGCTTATTATTTCGGCTCTAAAGATGGCTTATATCTGGCAGTAGCGCAATATATTGCAGACATTATCCGTGATGAATTCAGTCCTGTCATTGAAGAAATAGATATATTTCTGTCACAGGACCACAATGAGCCGGATGAAACGCGCTGCCTGCAACTGATTGAACTGAGTTTTCTTGCGTATAACGACCTGGTACTGAAAAAAAACAACATCAATATCAGCCGGATAATGTCCCGCGAACAGTTGATCCCGACAAAGGCGTATACGATTATTCATGAAAACGCCCTCGCCCTTATTTTTTCACGTCAGGCCAGATTGGTGGCATTATATACCGGTTTGCCGGACGGGCATATAAATACTCTTATCCATACCCATGCCATTATGGGTGAGATTTTATCTTTCCGGCTGGCGCGGGAGACTCTTCTGCGTCAGGCGGGCTGGGATAATATCGGTGAAAAAGAGTATGAGATGATAAATGCGGTACTCAGTGAACATATCCGGCTGATATTAAACGGGTTGAAGGATCATTACCTGGCTTGACGTATCACACAGACCAATAACGGACGGGAAATAAATTCATGACGCCAATGAAAAAAACAGGATCATTCATCATTATTCTGATTTTACTTGTCAGTGCCGCAGGCTGGTACTGGTGGCAGGCGCGACCGTCCGGGCCGGTGGTGCTGTACGGCAATGTGGATATCCGGACAGTCAGCCCCGGTTTTCGCGTGAGCGGCAGACTGCAATCCCTGAATGTGGATGAAGGTGCTGTGGTTAAGGCCGGTGACCTTCTGGGCGCACTTGATGATGCGCCCTACCGCCACGCGCTGCTCAAAGCTGAAGGTGTGCGTGACAGCGCACAGGCCGCATTATCCATGATGGAAACCGGGTATCGCACAGAAGAAATTGCACAGGCAAAAGCCGATGTCGCCCGTAATACCGCTGCCGCACAGTTTGCCCGGCAATTTTATCAGCGCCAGTCCGGGCTGATGCAAAGCAAAGCGATTTCAGCCAATGACCTGGAAAATGCCCGTAATCAGCGGGATCAGGCTGAGGCCGCGCTGAAAGCCGCACAGGATAAACTGATGCAGCTGGAAAATGGATTTCGCAAAGAAGAGATAGAACAGGCTCGCGGGCAACTGAAACAGGCACAAGCTGCTGTTGCACAGGCAAAACTGGATCTGGCGGATACCCGCCTTACCTCGCCTGCTGACGGCACTATCCTTACCCGCGCCATTGAACCGGGTACAATTTTACCGGCGGGCAGCACTGTTTTTACCCTTTCCCTGACCAATCCTGTCTGGGTGCGTGCTTATGTCAGTGAAAATGAGCTGGGACAGGCACAGCCCGGACGCGCGGTTCTTCTGGAGACTGACAGCCGCCCCGGTCAGCCGTATCACGGGCATGTCGGGTTTGTTTCTCCGACGGCTGAATTTACCCCGAAATCGGTTGAAACCCCGGCGCTGCGCACCGATCTCGTCTATCGCCTGCGCATTGTGGTGACAGATGCCGATCCGCTGCTGCGTCAGGGAATGCCGGTAACTGTCCGTTTTGACAGCGAACAGCCGCAGGGATAAAGGATGCCGGACATCACAATCACCCTGAATGGCGTAGAAAAAAACTTCCCCGGACTGAACAGCCCGGCAGTTGACCGGCTGAGTACCACAATTTCCGGCGGCGGTGTTACCGGTCTGGCAGGTCCTGACGGTGCCGGAAAAACCACGCTTATCCGTATGCTCGCCGGACTGCTGAAACCGGACAGCGGCGAGATCCGCGTTGCCGGGTTAGACCCGATCACTGACAGTGTCGCGCTGCGCGCCCGGCTCGGTTATATGCCGCAGAAATTCGGGCTGTATGAAGACCTGACGGTGATGGAAAATCTCCGCTTATATGCTGAGCTGCGCGGATTGCCACAATCTGAACAGCAGAATACGTTTGATCGTCTGCTCACCTTTACCGATCTCACGCATTTTACCGGACGCATGGCCGGGAAGCTTTCCGGCGGCATGAAACAGAAGCTGGGGCTCGCCTGCACCCTTCTCGGGCAGCCGCAGGTATTGCTGCTCGATGAGCCGGGTGTCGGAGTTGATCCTATCGCCCGCCGCGAACTGTGGCGCATGGTTCACACGCTGGCAGATGACGGCATGCTAATCCTCTGGAGCACCTCTTATCTGGATGAAGCAGAGCAGTGCCGCGATGTGCTGCTGCTGAATCAGGGAAAACTGCTCTATGAGGGCAAACCGGAAAAACTGACTGACACCATGAGCGGACGCTCATTTTTGCTGGCAGCACAGCCCGCAGAACGGCGGCGTTTGTTGCAGGATGCATTAGTTCAGCCGGATGTCACCGACGGGGTTATTCAGGGGCGTTATGTCCGCCTGATCGTCAAACCTCAGACCGATACCCGCGCCCTGCTCAACACACTGAATTGCCCGGATGCCGAATTACAGACAGCAAAACCCCGTTTTGAGGATGCCTTTATCGATCTGCTCGGCGGCGGCCCCTCTCATCGCTCTGCGCTGGCACAAATTATGCCGCAAATTCCTGCCGCACCGGACGAAACCGTTATTGAGGCCATCAGTCTGACCAAGAAATTCGGGGATTTTGCCGCCACAGATCATGTGGATTTTCAGGTAAAACGCGGGGAAATTTTTGGTCTGCTCGGTCCGAATGGTGCAGGGAAATCCACCACCTTTAAAATGATGTGCGGGCTGATGATCCCGACGACCGGACGTGCACTTGTACTGGGGCTGGATCTGAAAACCAGTTCTGCCAAAGCCCGCAGCCGTCTGGGGTATATGGCACAGAAATTCTCGCTGTACGGTAACCTTACCGTCGCACAGAACCTGACATTTTTCTCCGGTGTATACGGGCTGCGCGGCAAAGCGCAGAAACAAAAAATGGCGGATATGGTCAGTACCTTCAATTTTGACCCGATCCTGCGCCAGACCACAGAAGATCTGCCGCTTGGCTTTAAACAGCGGCTGGCACTCGCCTGCGCACTGATGCATGAACCGGATATTCTGTTTCTGGATGAACCGACCTCCGGGGTTGATCCGCTCACCCGCCGTGAATTTTGGCTGCATATCAACGGTATGGTGGACAAAGGCGTAACCGTAATGGTAACGACCCACTTTATGGATGAAGCGGAATATTGTGACCGTATCGGGCTGGTCTATCACGGCAAAATTATAGCTGCCGGGACGCCGGACCAGCTGAAAGCAAGTGTGGCAAATGACGCGCATCCAGATCCGTCCATGGAAGACGCGTTTATCGGGCTGGTCGAACAATATGATAAAGAGCACACACCGGAGGACGTATCATGAATACACAATCTGCCACACCTTCCGGTTTTTCATGGCGCCGCCTGCGGGCGTTATGCATTAAAGAGAGCAAACAGATTATCCGTGACCCGTCCAGCGCCCTGATAGCGATTGTTATTCCGCTGATTTTACTGTTTATTTTTGGCTATGGTATTAATCTGGACTCCTCAAAACTGCGCATCGGTATCCTGGTTAATCAACAAAGTGAACCGGCGCAGGAGCTTATCCACGCCTTTACCGGCTCACCCTTTATTGATGCCACCCTCAGTGATAACCGCCATGAATTGATTGATAAACTTCAGGCCGGGCATATCCGAGGCATTGTGGTGATCCCGGTAGATTTTGATAAGCGTCTTGCCCGTCAGGATGATATCGCGCCGATTCAGATAATCACGGACGGCAGCGAGCCGAATACCGCTAACTTTATGCAGGGCTACGCCACCGGTGTCTGGCAGGTCTGGAAACAGCAACGCGCGCAGGATGCGGGGATCAGCAGCCCGCCCCTGATAGATATCCGCCTGCGCTACTGGTTTAACCCCGCCGCCATCAGTCAGCATTTTATTATCCCGGGCGCTATCAGCATTATTATTACCGTGGTCGGCGCAATTCTGACCTCTCTGGTGATCGCCCGTGAGTGGGAGCGCGGCACCATGGAAGCGCTGCTCTCCACACAAGTAACGAAAACAGAGCTGTTGCTGTCCAAATTGCTGCCGTATCAGGTGCTCGGCAGCTTTGTGATGGTGCTTTGCATGCTGGTGACCGTTTATCTGCTCGGCGTGCCCTACCATGGCTCGTTGTGGCTGCTGGCACTGGTGACCTCGCTTTATCTCGCCACCGCACTCGGCATGGGGCTTCTCATCTCCACCATTACCCGCAATCAGTTCAATGCAGCGATGATCTCCCTGAATGCCGCATTTTTACCCGCGATAATGTTGTCCGGCTTTGTGTTTGAAATCGACAGTATGCCGCTTGCCGTGCAAGCCGTGACCCGGGTAATACCGGCGCGCTATTTTGTCGAAAGCCTGCAAACTCTCTTTCTGGCGGGCAATATCATGCCGGTGATTATCGCCAATCTGATCATGCTGATTTTGTCCGCCATTGTGTTTATCGGGCTGACAGCACTGAAAACCCGCCGCCGGCTGGATTAAGGAGAAAACAATGTTTCACCGGATTTTCACCTTAATTATTAAAGAATTACAGCTTCTTTTGCGCGAACGGCAAACCAGGACAATCCTGATCGTCCCGGTGATTTTTCAGATGATTTTGTTTCCGCTCGCCGCAACACTGGAAGTCACCAACGCGACAATCGCTATTTATGATGAAGACAAAGGCGCGGCATCCGTTGAACTGACCCAGCAATTTGCCAAAGCGAGTGCGTTTTCACAGGTTCTGCTGTTACAGAACAGGCAGGAAGTCCGTGAGGCAATCGATAACCGGCAGGCGCTGCTTTTAGTGCATTTCCCGCAGAATTTCAGCGCACACCTGGCAGCAAAAACGCCTGCACAATTGCAGATCCTGCTGGACGGACGCAACTCAAACAGTGCGCAGATTGCCGCCAACTATGTGCAGCAGATAGTGGCAAATTATCAGCAGGAACGCATGCCGCAAGCCGTCACCAGTGAGCTGGTGGTGCGCAACTGGTACAACCCGAATCTGGATTACAAATGGTTTATCGTGCCCTCGCTGGTGGCGCTGATTACCACTATCGGCGTGATGATTGTAACCTCTCTGTCTGTCGCCCGTGAGCGGGAACAGGGCACGCTGGATCAGTTACTGGTTTCCCCGCTTACCACGGGTGAGATTTTTGTCGGCAAGGCAGTTCCGGCATTGATTGTGGCAACGGCACAGGCAAGTATTGTGCTGGTGATCGGCATTTTTGCCTATCAAATCCCCTTCTCCGGCTCGCTGCTCCTGTTCTACTTCACCATGAGTCTGTACGGCTTATCACTGGTCGGCTTCGGGCTGCTTATCTCCGCCCTTTCTGCTACGCAACAGCAGGCGTTTATCGGCGTATTTGTCTTTATGATGCCCGCTGTACTGCTTTCCGGCTATATTGCGCCGGTAGAAAACATGCCGCTGTGGCTGCAACATATCACCTGGATAAATCCCATCCGTCATTTCAATGAAATCACCAAACAGATTTACCTGAAAGATGCCGGTTTCAGTGTGATCTGGCAAAGCCTGTGGCCGCTGCTGGTGATCGCCGTTATTACCGGTACTGCTGCATATACCTTGTTCCGGCGCAAGGTTGCGTAAAAATCACGGACAGGAAATAAACAGGAGCACGATAACAGTGATTATTGATACACATCTTGCCGGAAAACTCATCGCGGAACAGTGTCCGCAGTGGGCTGACCTGCCGGTATCGCCGGTGGCAACCAGCGGCTGGGATAACCGGACATTTCACCTGGGTGACGAAATGCTGATCCGCCTGCCGTCATCTGCGGATTATGCAGGTCAGGTAAGCAAAGAGCAGCAATGGCTTGCGCATCTGGCAGCTGAATTGTCAGTCCGGATCCCTGCTCCGCTCGCAGCCGGAAAACCATCAGAAATCTATCCTCTTCCGTGGTCAGTTTACGGCTGGATACCGGGTGAAACGGCGGCAGCACACCCGCCGGCAGACAAAATACAATTTGCCCGTGATCTGGCTCATTTTCTTAATGAGTTTCATAACATTGATGCCGGCGGCGGTCCGTCCGCCGGACTTCACAATTTTTACCGGGGCGGAGATTTAGCCGTTTATGACAGTGAAACCCGCCATGCGCTGACACAACTGAGCACTCAGACACACTGCGCGCTGCTTGAGAAAATATGGGAAAAGGGACTTGATTCTCATTGGACAGCCCCGCCGGTCTGGGTTCACGGCGATATCAGCGCGGGTAATCTGCTCACGGCGGACAACCGCCTGCAGGCGGTGATTGATTTCGGGCAACTCGGCACCGGCGATCCTGCCTGCGACTTTGTGATGGCGTGGACATTCTTTGACGCACAGAGCCGCAGAGTATTTTTTGACGCACTGCAAACCGATGACGCCACCCGGGAAAGAGCCATGGCATGGGCGCTGTGGAAAGCGCTGATCGTCAGTATCAATCCGCACAATACCAATGTGACGGAGGCTCAGCAGGCAGAACGGACACTGGAACACATTATCGCGGATTCCTGATAACATCATTTTTAAACACAAAAAAACCGGTTCATCAGAACCGGTTTTTTGTCATAACGCTATTTTCTGTATCCTGATTAGCGACGGTCGCCCATCAGGCGCAGCAGCATCAGGAACAGGTTGATGAAGTCCAGATACAGTGACAGCGCACCCACGATCGCATAGCGACGCATGGTGTCTTTGTCATTACTGCCTGGCCGCTGCTGGTGATCGCCGTTATTACCGGTACTGCTGCATATACCTTGTTCCGCCGCAAGATTGCGTGAGTAACAATTAAAATTAATTACATTAAAATTAAATCTAAATAAAATACATCATATCTTATATCATTTAATTAATTTATTTTGACAAGAAATAGAATCACATTTAACATCCTAAAAAACATCAGATAAATAATAAAATACCATTATTAATTAATAGTATTTCTTTCATCAAAAAAAAACATTTAAAACTGATATGTTGAAAATACAAAAAACGTCATTGAATACATAATTCGATAATATAGAAAATACATTAGTTTATAACTTCAGTGAAAAAAAATTAACAGTATAATTATTTTCATTAAGGATAACAGATGACGAAAGAAACAAAGCACTATCAAACGTATAAAGTAGAAGATATGAATATACATAGAGATGTTACATCTTCATTTGACTACAATAAAAAAAGGGCCTCCTGAAATAACGATATTTGTAGCCCCGAAAAATAGCATAATATATGACACACATGGAACAGAAGTTGGCGAATCAACTTTTGGGCATGCCTTCATCGGTATAAAGGGAATTAACCCTGTCACGAAGAACTATGAAATAATAACGGTTGGGTTAAGTACAGGGGAAAGCCTTAAAACATCCACTGACAACCTATCATTTAAAGACCATATTTATTATAAAGACGCCTCAACTATTTCTATAATGTCTCAAAACATGAAATTCTATAATGATTTTAATAATCTATTTACAGTATTACATAATTATAAGACAGGTAATACTGAGCCACCACCTTACAATTTATTATCTAATAATTGCGGGCAATTTGTCGAAGATATGTTATCAGAAGCAGATATAGATAATATTAACATTCCTTACTTCCCTGACAACCTGTATGAGAACTTAGAAAACGTTGCTGATAACTATTGTACGCCATTGATTATTGATTTAAATGGAGATGGTGTAAAAACAATAACAGATAACATGGGCGTTACTTTTGATTTCAATAATGATGGAGAATTAATACGAACAGGATGGGTTCATCCGGAAGATGGATTATTAGTTATGGACAGAGATAAAAATGGTATTATCAGTAATGGTAACGAATTATTCGGAGAACATAGTCCTGTTTTACCTTTTAACATTAATGATAAAAATGGTTTTTCATCTTTATCCTCTCTGGACAGTAACTGTGACGGATTAATAAATCAGGATGATATTTCCTGGTCAGAACTTCTGGTTTGGACCGATAAAAGCATGGATGGCATAAGCCAATCAGATGAACTATTTTCACTTGAAACTATAGGAATATCATCAATTGGAATTGATGTTCAACGTTCTTTTTTTCTACGATGAAAATGGTAATTTTCATAAATTGACAGCTAATGTTGACTGGGTTAACGGAAATAAAACAGATATTACTGATGTCTTATTTCATGAATATAATGAAAGCGATACTTTATTAAACAATAGTGCATCAAATATAAATGAAGCCACATCTGAATATAATCACAATCCGGAGCATCCTTCTTATGAAGACATATATCAGTCTGTATATTATATCTAACATCAATGGATAATAAATGAAAAAAAATATTACTATATGCATTACTATCCTTTAATATAAATAGTTACGCCGTTTCTGGTTATCCATTTAATTATGAGATGTTACTTTATAGTTATAACTCCATAGAATTAAAATATGACTCTGACTTACCTGAACATGCACCATATCCGAAAACAAGAGCTGAACTTATATCACTTATAAAAAAAAGCAGATAACAATGATTTAATTAGTAACTATACTCTGTTTTCTTTTTTTTATAACCCATGTTATTTGTCAAAAAGGCCTAACGATAAAACAAATGTCACTGAAGCCTGTGGGCCGGCAAATTATTATTTGCACAAAACATTATCAATAGACTCTGAACATGTATTAGCATTATACCACCGAGGATATATTCTGGAAAATGGATATGGTATAGAAAGAGACAAACAAAAATCACTTCATTATTATGATAAAGCCTATCACATTGGAAAAAATAAAATACTGATTGCCTGTGATAAATTATTTTCGAAGTACCTGAATGGCGATGATGGTGTTGACCAAAATATCGCCAAAGCAAAAGAGTACGCAGTAATCGCAGCAAAAAAATGGTAGTGATAAATATAAAAAAATATATTGATAACTGGGACTATATTATATTTACAATTAACACACAAAAAGAAATTAGCCTCTGTATAAAACAGGGTGACAATATCTCTTCCTGCATTAAAAATGGGAATAATACTATCAAAAACTTCAAAAACAATTATAACGAACGGTGATTAAATGAACGAACCAGATCTTATTAATAAGATGGTTTCTTATCAGTAATGCCGCGCAGCCAAATCTGTAAACATAAAAAAACCGGTTCATCAGAACCGGTTTTTTGTCATAACGCTATTTTCTGTATCCTGATTAGCGACGGTCGCCCATCAGGCGCAGCAGCATCAGGAACAGGTTGATGAAATCCAGATACAGTGACAGCGCACCCACGATCGCATAGCGACGCATGGTATCTTTGTCATTACTGTCAATCTGCTCACCCAGGTTACGCAGTTTCTGTGTGTCATACGCGGTCAGACCGGCAAACACAATCACACCGATATAGGTGATGATCAGGGTCATGCCTTCGCTTTTCAGCCAGATATTCACCAGTGACGCGATGATGATACCAATCAGTCCCATGAACAGGAAGTTACCCATTCCGGACAGGCTGCGCTTGGTGGTGTAGCCGTAAATACTCAGCGCCCCGAACATCCCCGCCGTGATAAAGAAGGTGCTGACGATAGAGGCATCAGTATAAACGATAAAAATACTGGAGAGTGTCAGCCCCGTCAGTGCCGAATAGAGCATAAACAGCCCGGTCGCCGCGGAAGCGCTCAGGCGCTCAACCATGCCGGAGATAACCCAGACCAGTGCCAGCTGTGCGATGATCAGCCCGAAAAAGGTGATTTTGCTGGAGAAAACAAAACTCATGATGGCTTCAGAGCCGGATGAATACCAGGCAACAAATGCCGTCAGTACCAGACCCACAGCCATCCAGCCATAAACCTGGGCCATGTAAGCCTGAATACCGGCGCCCGCTTGTGAAACTATCGAGCCGTTAGAACGAGGAAATCGGTCCATGATGGATAACCCTTTCATCTGTATCAAATTGTTTATCGGATGATAAACGACCAAGACTATAGATTATCACATAAAGAGGGCGTTGCCAGCAGGCAAACTGTCAGGAAACCGATCCATTTTCTTTACATATTGCCGGAATTTTTAACGCTATGCTCAGCATCCGGTAAAAATACGGTGAAACGGCGGCTATCTGTATTAATTTACCAGCGATCTGCGGCTTTTTGGTCACTTTCTCTGGCATCAACCCAGCGCTCACCGCCTTGCGGTAAGGTTTCTTTTTTCCAGAAAGGTGCGCGGGTTTTTAAGTAATCCATCAGAAATTCAGCCGCCTCAAACGCCATGCCCCGGTGAGCGGCACTGACGCCGACAAATACAATCTCATCATTAGGAAAGAGACTGCCGACCCGGTGGATAAGCGTGACCCGCTGCAATTCCCAGCGCTCACGCGCCTGCAATACAATATCCGCCAGCGCTTTTTCCGTCATGCCGGGATAGTGCTCCAGTGTCAGAGCAGCCACATTATCACCCAGGTTATGATTACGGACTTTACCGGTAAAGGTCACGACCGCACCATCATCAGCGCAACCTGCCAGCCACTGATATTCCTCACCGACACTGAAATTGTCTGTCTGAACGGCAATCCGGGTATTGTTCATCACTCAGCCTCCGGTAACCGGCGGGAAAAACGCCACTTCATCACCATCCTGTAACGGATGAGACAGCGGCACAAATGACTGATTTACCGCACATAATAATTTACCGGACTCCAGTGCGAGTGCCCAGCGATCGCCGCGCTCACTCAAAGTGCTGCGCAAATCCTCAGCGGTGGCGTACTCACATGCCAGAGACAGTTCATCTGTATTGATAAGCTCGCGCACCTGCGCGAAAAACAGCACTGTAATCATGCATCCGCCTTAAAGTGACCTGATTTTCCGCCGCTCTTTTCCAGTAACCAGACCGGACCGATAACCATATCTTTCTGTACCGCTTTGCACATGTCATAGATAGTCAGCGCTGCCACAGAGGCAGCAGTCAGGGCTTCCATTTCCACGCCGGTTTTACCGGTCAGGCGGCAGCAGGATTCAATACGCACACGGGAAAATTCAGTTTGCGCACTTAACTGCACTTCCACTTTGCTCAGCATCAGCGGGTGACACAGCGGGATCAAATCCCAGGTGCGTTTTGCCGCCTGAATACCGGCGATACGGGCGGTCGCAAAGACATCGCCTTTGTGATGGTTGCCGTCAATAATCATCTGTAAGGTGGCGGCATCCATGGTGATAAAAGCTTCGGCGCGCGCCTCGCGGACTGTTTCCTGTTTACCGGAGACGTCCACCATGTTGGCTTCGCCCGCCGCATTGATATGGGTGAGTTGAGACATGTAAACTCCTGATGCTGCCGGCGGATCAGCCGCCGATGACAGATAAATTCGGGGTCATACCACTGTCTCCCTGATGGAGAAAATGGGTTTCGCGTTTGTGTTGCAGAGCGCGCTGAAGGCGTGCTTTCAGCTCATCGTCGTGTCCGTCTTCAGCCAGCAGGTCACGCAGCGTGATCCCCTGCTCACCGAACAAACACAAATGCAGATTACCGATAGCGGAAACGCGCAGGCGGTTGCAGCTCTGACAAAAATCTTTTTCATACGGCATAATCAGACCGATTTCGCCCTGATAATCCGGATGACTGAAGACTTGCGCCGGGCCGTCGCTGCGCGAACGCGCCTGTTGCTGCCAGCCTGCCTGTAACAGGCGCGCGCGGATAACATTGCCGGAGATATGAAAACGGCGGAATGTGTCGCTGCCGTCACCGGTTTCCATCAGTTCAATAAAGCGCAGCTGGATCGGACGGTCTTTGATCCAGTTAAGAAAGGCGGGCAGATGGATGTCATTGACATCTTTCATCAGCACCACATTCACTTTCACTTTCTCAAAACCGGCATCAAAGGCGGCATCAATACCACTCATCACCTGCATGAATTTATCCTGCCCGGTGATAGCCTGAAACTGGCGCGGATCAAGACTGTCGACACTGACATTCACCGCAGTCAGTCCGGCGTCTTTCCATTCACGGATATCACGCGCCATCCGGTAACCATTGGTGGTCACCGCAATATTACGGATATTCTTATTTTCATTGATGGCGGCGACTATCTCTGTGAAATCACGGCGCATTGTCGGCTCGCCGCCGGTCAGACGAATTTTTTCCGTCCCCAGTTCAGCAAATGCACGGGTGACCCGGCGGATCTCGCCGAGAGAAAGAAAGGATTTGTGACCATTAGGTTTATAACCATCAGGCAGACAATAGTTGCAACGGAAATTGCATACGTCTGTGACGGAGAGGCGCAGGTAATAAAATTTCCGCGCAAAGGGATCGATCAGTTGTTCTGTCATAACACCTTTCCAAATACGGGAGATGCGGACATTTCTATCCTGCACCCTGGTGGCTCTGTAAAGAGTCACGGCCAGCTCACCCTATTTCCGGTCTGACCTGAAACGTAGGTGTGAAGGCTAGGAGTTAATCGTCGTCATTAATTAAGTTAATAACCACGCTAAGTGAATTGATTCTAGCGTTGCCATTGGCGAATTGCCATGATAAATACGCTATATATTATATTATACAACGAGTTACCGGGTATTTGTTTCAGAGAAAAAATAAAATAACAAAGGGCGGCATAACGAAATTTTTACAATATCTTTCATATAATTAGAAAATATATAGTGAAAACAATTAACAAATACAGACCGGAAAATGGCTATAAACTGACCTGATTTTCCGGCAAACTATCTGCTGATTTCTTGATCTGACGCAGTTATCCGCCGCAGCGGGGTTAATCGATGGTAAGGTGATATAAAATAACGGATTTATAGTCCATTCCCAGTATTTCTTTTTGCCGGAAACCATGACGCTCAGCCAGATTTACTGACGGCTGATTATCCGGAGAAATAATACAAACACACTCATTGATACCACGTACATTTTTCAGCCAGTTAAGAATGGCATCCAATGCTTCTCCTGCATAACCCTGTCCCTGCGCCCATGGTGCGAATACCCAGCCCGCTTCCGGATATTGGCTGATGTCCGTATCCAGTTCGCGGTAAAAATCAGCAAAACCGATATCCCCCATATAGCGACCGGTTCTTTTATCTCTGACCGCCCAGTAACCATAGCCCAGCAACGGCCATAAGCCGAGGTAAGACAGCATCCGCATCCAACTGTCGCGCGACGTGGAGCGTTGTCCCGCCATAATATAATGCGTCACGGTACGATCTGCCCACAAAGCTGCCACATCTTTATGATCCGTTTTCCGGTGCGCACTCAGAATAAGTCGATCCGTTTCAAGCGCCGGGATAGTACACATCAAATCATTCATGGTGTGTTTTATGTCCGTTGTTATTATTGTTACTACACTCTTACCATGCGAACGACTGTTATACCAGCGTGTGGCGTACTCATATTGAGCAGTTGATTTTTTGTTCATACCGGATTCTAATGAATTTCACTTAAGAAACACACCGGACTCTCTCTCATGACTGAAACCATTATTGCTGCCCTGCTGCCGATTGTCGTCACTCTGCTGCTTGGTTTTTTTGCCGGCTGGCACCGGGATTTTGACGCCTCACAAGGCGCGACACTCAACCGGATGATCATGTTGTATGCGCTCCCGCTGACACTGTTTGCCGGGATCATGGGGATTTCCCGCGATGTGCTGCTCAGCGACTGGATGATGGGCGTGCTGCTGCTTGCCGGGATGGCAGGCGCATATCTCATCACATTTTTTATAGCCGGGGTGATTTTCCGCCGTCCGCCGGCGATTGCCGCATTACAGGCGCTTGCTATCAGCGCACCGGCGGCTCCGTTTGTCGGGATCCCGGTTCTGGGGCATCTGTTCGGCGAAGTCAGCACCATTCCTATCGCATTTACCGGGATTATCCTGAACCTGATCCTGAGCCCGGTAACACTGATTATGCTTGCCCGTCACAGCCAGCCCGCTGTCGGTAATGCCCCTGCGGCAAAACCCGTTACGCTGGGTGCTAATCTGTTATCCACGATTAAAGAGCCGATGGTCTGGGCGCCTGCCGCCGCATTTGTGCTTTTGCTGTGTGATGTGCGCATCCCGGAGGCAATAAACAGCTCACTGCAACTGCTCGGTAACGCGACCGGCGGGGTTTCTCTGTTTGCGTGCGGGGTAATACTGTATTCATTTAAAGTAAAATTTAATATGACTGTTGCGCTGTCCGTTATCTGCAAAAATATCTTGCTGCCGCTGGCAATTCTGCTGATTGGCTCAGCTTTTGCGGTCGACGCGAAGTCACTTAATATGACGGTGATAACCCTGGCTATCCCGACCGCCTCTATCTGTATCATACTGGCCGTTCAGTACAAAACCGCACAGCAGGAGATGGCATCGACGTTATTTTTCAGTACGATTATGTCCGTCCTGACATTAGGCGGGTTTATCTACGTACTTCACTGATAATTTCCCTTTATCATGATCCTGATTTGACCTGAGCCTGGCTTTAGTTTGACCTTAGTTTGATAAATAACAGTATCGTGACGCGAAAAATCGGATTTTATGGTAGATTACCGCGCAAATAAATACAAAGGCTCAGGGAATACATAAACACGATGGAAAACCGCACACTCACTTCGCTGGAACATGTTGTTGCTTTAGGCGGAGGTCATGGCCTGGGTCGGGTGATGTCCTGCCTTAATGTTCTGGGATCGCGGTTAACCGGTGTGGTGACAACGACAGACAACGGCGGATCAACCGGGCGTATCCGCCGTGCTGAGGGCGGAATTGCGTGGGGTGATATGCGTAACTGCCTGAATCAGATGATAACTGAGCCTTCTATTGCTTCGACAATGTTTGAATACCGTTTCAGCGGTAACGGCGAGCTGTCAGGTCACAATCTCGGGAATCTGATCCTCAAAGCCCTTGATAATATGAGTGTTCGTCCGCTGGATGCTATTAATCTCATCCGTAATATGCTGAAAGTAAGAGCGAAGCTTATCCCGATGTCAGAAACACCGGTTGATTTGATGGCGATTGATAACGAAGGCAATGAAGTTTACGGCGAAGTGAATGTTGATCAGTTGCGCTTTCCGCCGCAGGAATTACAGCTTTTCCCGTCGGTCAAAGCCACAAAAGAAGCGCTGGATGCCATAAGCCGCGCTGACCTGATTATCATCGGACCGGGCAGTTTTTTTTACCAGCCTGATGCCGCTGATGCTGCTACCTGATTTTACTAAAGCCATTAATTTCAATCAGGCGCCGATGATCTATATTGAGAACCTGGGTAAAGAGCTCAGCCCGGCGGCGGCGTCACTCTCCCTGAGTGAGAAAATTGCCGTCATCGAGCGCCGTATCGGGCGCCCGCGTATTGATGCGGTTCTCTGTGCGCCGCATATTGATACCAACGATGTCCGCGACCGGCTGATAGTCAAAGAGGTACTGGAAGCACAGGATGTGCCGTACCGCCATGACCGTCAGTTGTTGTCGGACGCACTGAACAAAACTATCAGCCTGCTGCCGTGATCAGGAATTGGCAATAAACAGCATACGCAAAGCCTGTAACTGATCACGCACCGCACCCGCCAGTTCAAATTCCAGATCCTGAGCATGGCGGTACATCTGAGCTTCCAGTTCCTGTATTTTAAGCTCCAGTTCTTTCGGTGACAGGCGCTGGTAATCCTGTGTATCCGCCGCTTTCCCCTTCCCTCTGCCTTTATTTTTCGCCCCCGCTGAGCCCTGACCAATTTTAAGAATATCGCCGACTTTCTTATTCAGCCCCGTAGGCACAATACCGTGTTCTTTATTAAATTCGATCTGCTTCTCACGGCGGCGATCAGTTTCTTCAATCGCTTTCGCCATAGAGGCGGTTATCTTATCACCGTAGAGGATCGCTTTGCCGTGCAGGTTACGGGCAGCACGTCCGATGGTCTGAATGAGCGAACGCTCGGAGCGCAGGAAACCCTCTTTATCCGCATCCAGAATCGCCACCAGCGAGACTTCAGGGATATCCAGCCCTTCACGCAGCAGGTTTATCCCCACCAGCACATCAAACTCACCCAGGCGCAGGTCACGGATAATTTCCACGCGCTCGACGGTATCAATGTCCGAGTGCAGATAGCGCACCCGCTCGCCGTGCTCTTCCAGATATTCAGTCAGATCTTCCGCCATCCGTTTGGTCAGAGTGGTCACCAGCACGCGCTCATTTTTTACTGACCGTATCCGGATTTCTGACAGTAAATCATCCACCTGGGTGGTGACCGGACGCACTTCGATTATCGGGTCAAGCAGCCCGGTCGGACGGACAACCTGCTCCACCACATCGGTGCCGCATTTTTCTGCTTCATATTTTCCGGGTGTCGCGGAGACATAAATACTCTGCGGCGCAAGTGCTTCAAACTCTTCAAAGCGCATCGGGCGGTTATCCAGCGCCGACGGCAGACGAAAACCGTACTCCACCAGTGTTTCTTTACGCGAGCGGTCGCCTTTATACATTCCGCCAATCTGCGGGATAGTAACGTGAGATTCATCAATCACCAGCAAACCGTCTGCCGGCAGATAATCAAACAGTGTCGGCGGGGATTCCCCCGTCTTGCGCCCGGAGAGATAGCGCGAATAGTTTTCGATGCCCGAGCAGTAACCCAGCTCATTCATCATTTCCAGATCAAACTGTGTGCGCTGTGATAACCGCTGCTCTTCCACCAGCTTATGATTTTCGATCAAAACTTTGCGCCGGTCTGCCAGTTCCACTTTAATGCCTTCCATTGCATCAATAATGCGTTCGCGCGGGGTCACATAGTGTGTTTTCGGGTATACGGTATAGCGCGGCACGCCGTAATGAATGTGTCCGGTCAGCGGATCAAACAGGGAGAGGCGCTCGACTTCATCATCAAACAGCTCCACACGCAGCGCATAATCATCCGATTCAGCCGGGAAGATGTCGATCACTTCACCGCGCACGCGGAATGTCCCGCGCTGAAAAGCCTGATCGTTGCGGGTGTACTGAATATCAGACAAGCGGTGCAGGATCGAGCGCTGATCAATAATCATCCCTTCCGAGAGATGCAGCATCATTTTCAGATAGCTGTCAGGGTCGCCCAGCCCGTAAATCGCCGAAACAGACGCGACCACGACAACATCACGGCGCTCCAGCAGCGCTTTGGTTGCAGAAAGACGCATTTGCTCAATGTGTTCATTGACTGATGCATCTTTCTCGATAAAGGTGTCCGAGCTGGGTACATAGGCTTCCGGCTGATAATAATCATAATAAGAAACAAAATACTCCACCGCATTCTCAGGAAAAAAATCTTTGAGTTCGCTGTAAAGCTGCGCCGCAAGGGTTTTGTTCGGCGCCATAATCATGGTCGGGCGGTTGAGAGTGGCAATCACATTGGCAATGGTGAACGTTTTCCCGGAACCGGTCACGCCCAGCAGTGTCTGATGCGCCAGTCCGTCTTCCAGACCTTCCACCAGCTTTGCAATTGCCTCCGGCTGGTCACCGGCCGGTTTAAAGTCAGAATGCAGTTTAAATTGTTTGCTCATGAGCTCCCCTGCCCGAATCCTGCGCGAATAGGAAGACTATAATACTGGATAAAAAACCAGCTTCAAGCCCCGGTATAAAAAATCCGTAATTTTGTTATTTTTTGCTTGCAAAACCCCGGAAAATTATATTGCTCAGACACAGTTATCCCCAAAAAAAACCTCTTGCAATTTTAAAATATGCTGAATTCTGATGCACCATTAACCAGTCGTTATTTTTCCCGCAGGAGCGCTCTTGCTTTTATTTATCTTATTGTAATTTAACAATAAATTACAAAAGCCCGATTTTACAACAATGTCAGTGAAAGCCGCGTATTTGCAAGGTCGGCGTGAGTTTTCTAAAGTTAATGCACAGGGTTATCCACAGAAATGGTGGATAACTTAATAAAGTCGTTTGGGAATGGGTGCTTGCGTGACATCGTGCCTTCATAAAATTGTCACTTTCAGCACAATCTGAAAATATATTTCAGGATTTATTCCTGATTAAAAACGGCCGGACGGAAGATTAACCGTGATCCCGGCAGGATCCGCCCGGTGACAGCAGAACCGGGAGTTATGCCTCCAACAGACAAATATTCATGTAGCCCGATAAATCATACTGTAGCGGATTAGGAAGATGTGGCAGCAACCCAACACAAGGAGCCGGGATAAGGCGCGTGAGCGTCTCCAGATACTGCGCCTGATAAGTGCCGGGTGGTGTGACTTCATTTGCCACCCAGCCCGCCAGCTGCAGCCCTGCAAGCTGTATCGCCTGTGCTGTCAGCAGCGCGTGGTTAATACAGCCGAGCTTCACGCCCACCACTAAAATAACCGGCATCTGCATCTGTATTGCCCAATCCGCATAGGTCCGGGTCTGTGAGAGCGGCGTAAACCAGCCCCCCGCGCCTTCTGTTAACATCCAGTCAGCCTGCTGATTAAGATTATGCAGCCCGGCAGTCATTACCGCGAAATCAACCGGTGTCTGTGTCAGCTCACTGACAATGTGCGGTGACGTCGGCTCTGCAAAGGTGTACGGGTTTATCTCTTCATAACTGACCGGTATCACCGTATTACGCCACAACGCCAGCGCATCACTGTTACGCAGCCCGTCAGGCGTCATTTCACTGCCTGATGCAACCGGTTTGTATCCCGCGCAGCGGAACCCCTGTTTCTTCGCCGCCTGTAACAGCGCACAACTGACCACGGTTTTTCCGGCATCTGTATCTGTGCCGGTTAAAAACCAATTATTTTTCAACATGAATAACTCCGTACTGAATACTGTAACTGAGCGGGTATTCCCCGTTTTCTGCCGGATAGTGTGCCGCAAGCTGTGCCAGCTTATTGCGCGTCATCAGCCCGGCGCTGCGCCCCTGATGCACATGCGTCGCACCAATCCCTTTGAGGGAGTGCAACAGTGCGGGCAGGGATGAAAAGGTAAGCCGGTATTGCACGTCAGACAGAGTATAGTGATATGGCTGACAGGCAGCCCGGATAGCATCCCGGCTCAGAAAACCGTTGGCGTGGCGCGCACTGTCGACACAGGAAAATGCCTGATTAAGCTCTGCTAATGAGCCGGTGCTGAGGGTGGAAAATGCCACCGTACCGCCCGGACGCGTAACACGAAACAACCCGGCCAGTGCGGCGCTCAGGGAATCACACCACTGCACCGCAAGATTACTGAAACAGAAATCAAACTGATTATCCGCAAACGGCAACTGTTCAATGTCGCCCTGAACATAGCAGCTTGCACGTTGCTGCGCGCGGGCGTGTTCCAGCATTGCCGGTGACAGATCAAACGCGGTAATCGATCCGCACTCCGCTTTCCATTGCTCACTGAAAAACCCGGTGCCGCACCCTGCATCCAGCCCGTGCAACTGAGTCAGTTGCTGTGGGCGGAGCCTTTGTTTCGTCAGGCTGTACAAGTGTTTCCCGGTCTGCTGCTGGAGATGTGCGACAGCATCATATTGCCCCGCCGCACGCCCGAATGCAGCGGCAACCGCCGCTTTATTCACCGGGACGATATTGACAGCAGAATGCATCCAGCGCCTCCGTAAGTAAGGTGATATCCGCTTTCTGATGAGCGCTGGTGATCGTGATGCGCAAGCGCGCCGTGCCCGGCGGCACGGTTGGCGGGCGGATAGCTTTCACCCACAAACCGCGCGCCTGCAAATAGTGAGAGAGTGCCAACGCCGTGGTGTTGTCCCCGGCGATCAGCGGCTGGATAGCGGAAGATGACGGCAACAGTTGCAAAGGCAGATGCGCCGCCTGCTGACGGAAAATGCGGATGTTGTCGGCGAGCTGTTCGCGCAGATGATCACCGCGCTGAATCTCCTGTATTGCCGCATGCAGCGCACAGGCCTGGGCGGCAGGAAATGTGGTGCTGTAGATAAGATGGCGGGCATATTGTGTCAGGTAATCCGCCGTCTGCGCATTACACAGCACAGCAGCACCACTGACACCGACGGCTTTGCCGAAAGTGACAACCTGTATGTCCGGGCGTATCCCGGCGGCATCACAGGATCCTTTGCCCTCTGTGCCGCAGACGCCAATTCCGTGTGCATCATCCACCATCAGCCAACTGTTGTGCTGCTGCGTGAGTGTGCGGATCTCACTCAGTGGTGCCGTGTCCCCGTCCATGCTGAAAATTCCTTCGGTGATCACCAGCGTTTTGCCGCTGTTGTGCTGGGTCCGGCTCAACCGGGTGCTCAGATGGGCGGTATCATTATGATGAAACCGGGTAAATTCAGCCGGTGAATGCATCGCAGCTTCCATTATTGATGCGTGCGCGAGTTTGTCACAAATCAGATGATCGCCGGCCTGCATCAGTGCGGTGATCACCGCCTGGTTTGCACTGAACCCGGAAACAAACAAAATTGCCCGGTCAAATCCCAGCCAGCCTGCCAGCATCTGTTCCAGTGACTGATGTGCCGTGGTGTAGCCGGTGACGTGTCCGGAGCCGCCGGAGCCGACACCGAATTGTGCCGTGCCGTCGCACCAGGCGCGGATCACCGACGGATGGCGGCTCAGCCCGAGATAATCATTGCCGGAAAAATTAATCACCCGCCGGTCATTAATAAGGAGAGTCCGCCCGTCTGCGCCGCCGTTCGCTTCACGCACACGCACAGCGTCCTGCTGGTGCGCCTGTTGCAGGCGCTCAGAAAGAAAAGTTTGCCACATGATAATTATGCCGTTCAGAGTGCTGCGTTATAAAACTGCGGTTCGTCGCTGTGACTGATAGCATCCAGCAGGCTTGCGCTCTGCTCCTGATCGCCCTGCTCAACATGAATCGCTTCGCGTTTTATCCCCAGTTTGCGGAATAACTGAATATCGGTATTTTCTTCCGGATTGGTGGTGGTGAGCAGCTTGCAGCCATAAAAAATGGAATTAGCGCCAGCCATAAAGCAGAGTGCCTGGGTCTGTTCATTCATCAGTTCACGCCCGGCGGACAGACGGACGTGAGATTGCGGCATCATTATCCGTGCCGCGGCAATGGTGCGGACAAAATCAAACGGATCAACCTCTTCGTTATCTTCAAACGGCGTTCCTTTGATTTTCGCCAGCATGTTGATCGGCACACTTTCCGGTGCTTTCGGCAGATTTGCCAACTGAACCAGCATTGCCGCGCGGTCACGCACGTCTTCACCCAGCCCTAAAATACCGCCGGAGCAGACTTTAATCCCGGCATCGCGCACGTTATCCAGGGTATCCAGGCGATCCTGATACGTACGGGTGGTGACAATCGAGCCATAAAATTCCGGCGAGGTATCGAGATTATGATTGTAATAATCCAGCCCGGCCTCCGCCAGACGCGCAGCCTGCGAGTCATTGAGCATTCCGAGTGTCATGCAGGTTTCCATTCCCAGCGCGCGGACTTCCCGCACCATGGTTTCCAGATACGGCATATCGCGCTCGTGCGGGTTTTTCCACGCCGCCCCCATGCAAAACCGGGTTGAACCGGCGGCTCTGGCTTTACGCGCGGTTGCCACTACCTGCTCTACTTCCATCAGGCGCTCTTTTTCCAACCCGGTTTTGTATCGCGCACTCTGCGCACAGTATTTACAATCTTCCGGACAGGCACCGGTTTTAATCGAAAGCAACGTACTGATCTGTACTTTCTGCGGGTCAAAATGCTGACGATGGATTGTCTGCGCCTCAAATAATAATTCAAAAAAAGGCTTTTCAAACAAATCTTTGGCTTCTTTTAGTATCCACTGACGACGATGACTCATAACGGCAACTCCCAATAAAAAAAGTGTTGCCAGTTTAAATATCATCATTATCATGTCAACTATATTTGAATTGATTTGGTTTACATAATGACATTGACTCCTCATTTTCCGGAGAGCGGCTGGTCAGATGATGATGCTGATTTTGACCGGAAACATATCTGGCACCCTTATACATCAATGAGTAATCCGCTACCGGTCTATCCGGTTGCATCCGCACAAGGTGCAATACTGACACTTGAAGACGGGCGCGAACTGGTTGACGGTATGTCCTCCTGGTGGGCGGCAATCCACGGCTATAATCATCCGGTACTTAATGAGGCGGTCACGACGCAGCTCTCACAGATGTCACATGTGATGTTCGGCGGGATCACTCATTCGCCCGCCGTTGCGTTGTGCCGCCGCCTGGTGGCAATCACACCTGCGCCGCTGGAGTGTGTGTTTTTAGCCGACTCCGGCTCTGTCGCCGTGGAAGTGGCGCTGAAAATGGCACTGCAATACTGGCAGGCACGCGGCGAAAAACGTCACCGCTTTGTGACTCCGCGCCACGGCTATCACGGCGACACGTTCGGCGCGATGTCAGTGTGCGACCCGGAAAATTCAATGCATGACCTCTGGCAGGGCTATCTGCCAAATCACCTGTTTGCTGATGCACCGCAGTGCGGATTTTACGATGAGTGGGACAGTAAAGACCTTACCTCCATGGAAACACTGCTGGCAGCACATCACAGGGATGTGGCGGCAGTTATTCTGGAGCCGGTTGTCCAGGGCGCGGGCGGCATGCGTTTTTACCATCCGCAATACCTGAAAGGCGTGAGAAGCCTGTGTGATCGCTACAATATCCTGCTGATTGCCGACGAGATAGCCACCGGTTTTGGTCGCACAGGGAAATTATTCGCCTGTGAACAGGCCGGAATATCACCGGACATTATGTGTCTTGGTAAAGCGATTACCGGGGGTTATATGACTCTCTCCGCCACACTCACCACCCGCCATATCGCAGACACCATCAGTCAGGGTGATGCGGGCTGCTTTATGCACGGTCCGACTTTTATGGGCAACCCGCTCGCCTGCGCCACAGCGGTCGCCTGTATTGACCTGCTGCTGTCGGGGAATTGGGCTGAACGCGTTGCAGAGATTGAATTGCAACTGAAAGCCGCACTGATGCCACTAAAAACTCGCAGCGGTGTTCGTGATGTGCGGGTTCTGGGAGCAATCGGCGTTGTTGAAACGCAAAAGCCGGTCAATATGGGGGAATTACAGCGCAAATTTGTCGATGCCGGGGTGTGGATACGTCCGTTCGGGCGTCTGATCTATCTTATGCCGCCGTATATCATCACTGATGAACAACTGCAAAAACTCACTCAGGCGATTGATTTGGTGACCAGCGAATAAAAACCGGAGAATACATTGACACCGGGGGCGCTGACAACGGGCAAAAACGAAAAGTCGCTGTAAATACATCCGTGTAAGCTCAGCTGCGCCATCCATGGCGCAGATGCTTTTCGTTTCGCCTGCCCGTTATCGCGTGTTACCTGACCCGCAGGTTATCCGTCTTATCTGCGGACGAAATATGATTACTTCAGTGCGAGCACAGTGACCCACATCGGTCCCTGTCCCGCCGGGTAGCGCGCCTGCAAATGTAATTTTCCGGTGATTGCATCAATCCGTGAAACTGACACATGATGAGAAAGCTGACCAGTTGAAATCAGGAACTTCCCGCTCTTATCCACCGCAAAACCGCGCGGCTGTGTTTCAGTCGGATAAACACCCGCCAGTTGCAGATGCCCGCCATCATCAGAGACGCGATAGTGATTAATCACACTCGTGGTGCGCTCGCAGGTATACAGATGACGCCCGTCCGGAGTTATGTGGATATCAGCCGCCCAGCGGCGTCCCTGATATTCATCTGTCATCAGATCAACAGACTGAATTTCACGCACTTTTATCCATTCACGATAGACATTCACAGTGGCATTCAATTCATTAAGGCAATACGCCACATGTTTTTCCGGATGAAACGCCATATGGCGCGGACCCGCACCGGCGGCGACCGTCAGCATATCCGCACGGCGCTCCGTTAACCGACCATCATCCTCAATCGTGTAAGTGCGGATATGATCCTCACCCAGACACGGAACAAACAGTGTGCGCCCATCCTGTGCAATATTGGCAGAATGCGGGTTTTTCAGCCCTTCAATTATCTGCACCGGATGAGCCGGGATACCGTCTGCACCGACAGGCAGCACCGCCAGAGTCCCCTGATGGTAAGAAGCCGCATACAGCATGCGCCCGGCATTATCTGTTGTAATATAAGCGGCCGTGCCGGGAAGCGGGGTCAGCCCGGTTTGTGTCAGCTGACCATCTGCTGCAATCGTGTAAGTCACCACCGCATTCGCCGGTTTGACCGCCGCATAAAGGTAACGACCATCAGGGCTGGTTATCAGCGGCTGTACCTGATCGGGGGTTACTACCGTCTGCAACAGTGATAAATCACCGTTTTCATTCATCTGCCAGACATAAATATGATGACTCTCAGTACTGGCAACATAAACCACCTGCTTCATTTGCGCTCCTTAATTCTCATGACTTACTTATTTAGTTTTTAACAACCTGATTTTTAACAAAAAACATAAGCCTATCTGTATAATAATACCGCACTTAGCGTTTATCACGAAACAATTAACATGCTATATTACGGTTATCTCCGCCCGGAATCACTTGCAATACCGTCAGGGGGCTGTCAGGTCGCCTGCGCTGTCATGATCCGGTTCTGACAATCACACAAGGGGCACCCTGCTATGTCTTATCGCGTCATCGCTTTTGATCTCGATGGTACACTTCTCAATCCGGATAAACACATTTTACAGGAATCCCTGGATGCCATCCGTGAAGCCCGCCGTGCCGGTGTGCAGGTTCTGATCGTCACCGGTCGTCACCATGTGGCTATCCATCCGTTTTACCAGACATTGCAGCTCGATACCCCGGCAATCTGTTGTAACGGCACCTATCTTTATGATTATCATGCCCGCCGGGTGTTAGCCTCTGACCCGATGAGTGTCAGTGAGTCCCGCCTGTTGCTGGAACGCCTGGCAGAAACAGATATTGAGCATCTGATGTATGTGTCTGATGCCATGTTATACCACACTGACAGCAGTACCATTGAGCGCACACTGAACTGGTCTGCAACACTGCCGGAACATCAGCGCCCTGTCATGCGTAAAGTGGATAACTTTATGGATGAGCTGACCCGTACTGACACCATCTGGAAATTCGCCACCTGCTCTGATGATCTGAACAAACTGCGCGATTTCGCTGATAGCACAGAAGCCGAATTAGGGCTGTCCTGTGAATGGTCGTGGATAAATCAGGTGGATATCGCCCGGCGCGGTAACAGTAAAGGCCGCCGTTTGCAGGAGTGGGTGGAATCACAGGGGCTGTCCATGAGCGATGTGATGGCATTTGGTGATAACCACAATGATATCAGTATGCTGGAAAGTGCAGGATTAGGTGTGGCGATGGGAAATGCCGGTGATGATGTAAAAGCACATGCAGATCTTGTGACCCTGGATAATACCCGCCCGGGCATTGCGCAGGTTATCCGTCAGCATATTCTGAGCTGATACTGTTTGCTCCCGGGAATGGTCTGTTTCCGGGGACGGCTTGTTTCCGGGAATGATTTGTTTCCCGGAAGAGTTTATTATCTCAGACAGCAAAACGCCTTCTGACTGAAGGCGTTATTATTTTATGTTCATTCAATAACTGACAATTCCGTTATTTATATTTATCAAACTTCCAGTTTGCCGGTTTCTTCGCAGCCGGGTCCTGATTCGGGAATTTAGTATCCTCAAGGATCAACAGAAGTTTTGCGCCGTCATAGGTATAGCCACCTTCGGAATATTCATACGGGAAATTCTGCATTGAAACCACGTTATAGCCCATATTCAGCAGTTCAGGTATTTTCATCCCGCCCTGTGACCCGTCTGTTGTGCCGAGACACCAGACTTTTAAGCTTTCGATTTCAACATCTTTCACTTTTTTTCAGATAGGTGTAACACATGACCTGATTCGCTGCCAGCGCCTGACCGCCGGTAAAAATACCCAGTAATAAAACAAGAAGCGCTTTTTTCATTTAATCCCTCTGATTCAGTGATAATTCCATTTTATGAGAATATAGTTAGCTTATTTTATCCGGTAATATATATCGCTGACAGAAAATGAATTCAATAAGAATAGGATGAATGAATACTTTATTAATTAAATATACGTAATGATATTAATGAACATAAAAATACGGAAAACTATTCCGCTATTTTATTTTTTCTGAATTAATTACCGGTAAACGGATTATAACCGGCGGCTCAGAGAGACGCTTTTTATCTGCGCAAAAACCCATTGACCGGGTTTGAGTTGTAAATCATCTTTTGCCCAGCCGGTGATCCGCGCCCAGATAAAGTGATTACCCACCGCCAGGCGCACATCTGTCTGCCCGTTATCGTCTTCATACATTTCTGTGATTTTTGCACGCAATATATTGCGGATACTGCTGCTTTTAGGTTTTTCCAGCGCAACAGAGACATCATCTGCGCTGATTCGCACACGCACCGCAGTATCCTGCCCGCCGTCAATATGCGGCACCCACAGAACCTGATCGCTGATAGCGGTTGCTGTCATTGCATAGCGATCATGATGCTTGAGGATCGTCACATTAATCACACTGGAAAGGCTCTCTTCCCGCAGCCACGGACGAAGCGCAGGACCTGCCCATACCTCTTCCAGCGGACCTTGTGCAAGAATACGGCCTTTATCCAGGATAACCACGTCTTCCGCCAGGCGCAGAATTTCATCCAGACTGTGGCTGACATACAGGATAGGAATACGGATATCCTGCGCCAACTTCTCCAGAAAAGGCAGAAGTTCACGCTTGCGGGGCAGATCAAGAGATGCAAGCGGTTCATCCATCAGCAGGATATCCGGGGCGGTCAGTAATGCGCGCCCTATCGCCACCCGCTGTTTTTCCCCGCCGGACAGCGTCATCGGCAGGCGGTTTAATAAATGTCCGATGCCAAGCAGCGCAACAATACTATCAAACTGATCCGCCATTTCCGGTGCCATACCGTAGCGCAGATTGCCCTTTATCCGGTAATGCGGAAACAGTCGGGCATCCTGAAAAACATAGCCGATTTTGCGTTTTTCCGGCGGCAGACAAATGCGTTTTTCAATATCCACCAGTGTGTGACCGTTCAGCTCAATCCGCCCCTTTTGCGGGCGGGTCAGCCCGCCTATCACATTGATAAACGAGGTTTTTCCGGCGCCGGAAAGCCCGAAAATGGCGGTTATCCGGTCACTTGCCAGTTGCGTATTGATAACCATGGATAAATCGCCGAGCTGCTGCTCAAAATCCAGAATTAACATGCTGCCATCCCCAGACGCTTACGTCCCCACCGGGTCAGCCATTCGGATGCCATCAGAGACGCCATTGCCAGGATAATCGCGATAATACACAGTCTTGCCGCATCCATTTCCGCCCCCGGTGTTTCAAGCAGAGAATACATCGCCAGCGGAATAGTGCGGGTTTCTCCCGGAATATTGGATACAAAGGTAATGGTTGCGCCAAACTCGCCGAGCGAGCGGGCAAATGCCAGCACCGTTCCGACAATAATCCCCGGAAGCGACAGCGGTATAGTAATGGTAAAAAAGACACGTAACGGAGACGCTCCGAGTGTCCGTGCCGCCTGTTCGAGGCGCATATCCACCGCCTCCAGCGCGAGACGGATAGCCCGGACCATCAGCGGAAAAGCAACCACGGCAGATGCCAGCGCAGCACCGCGCCAACTGAAGGTAAAACTGAAACCAAACCAGTTATAGAGCCATTCGCCGATAAATCCTTTGCGCCCCATGCTGATTAACAACAGATAACCCACTACCACCGGCGGCAACACCAGTGGTAAGTGGATAAGACTGTCTAACAGCGACTTGCCGGGAAAACGACAGCGCACCAGCACCCATGCCATCAAAATACCGAGCGGCAAACTCACCGCCACAGCAACCGTTGACACTTTCAGGCTGAGGATAACCGCCTGCCATTCATACTCATTCAACATCGCTGTTTGTTAGTCCTTACTTTTACAGAGGGCTGAAACCGTAACGTTTGAAAATTTCTTTTGCTTCAGGTGTTTGCAGATAATCATAGAAACCTTTCGCATCTGCATTTTTACTCTCTTTAAGAATCGCTACCGGATATTCAACAGGCTTATGGGTATCAGCCGGGAAAATTGCGACCACTTTTACTTTATCACTGGCAACAGCATCAGAGCCGTAAACAATACCCAGCGGTGCTTCACCGCGCTCAACGAGTGCCATGCCGCTGCGCACATTATTAGTACGCGCCAGCAGTGGATCAACCACTTTCCAGGCACCTAAATTTTCCAGGGCTTCCTGTGCATAAATGCCGACCGGTACATGATCCGGATCGCCGACCGCTAAACGTCCGCCGTCCAGTAATTTAACCCAGTCTGTCTGTTTATTAATATCGATTTTATCAATTTTACTGTCTTTCGCAGCAATCAGCACCAGTTCGTTACCCAGCAGTGTTTTGCGGGTGTCATTTACGATGAGATTTTTTTCCTGAGCATAATCCATCCACTTTTGATCCGCAGAAATAAAGATATCTGCCGGTGCGCCGTTTTCAATCTGACGCGCCAGAGTCGATGAAGAGGCATAAGAGGCAACAACCTCACCTTTTTTCTCCTGCTTATATTTTGCCGAGATTTCATCAACAGCATTGGTCAGTGATGCCGCTGCAAAAACAACCACTTTTTCTGCCGCCCACGCCTGACTCATTATTGCCGCAGAGATAACAACACCGGCAAGTAACTTACTGAACTGTTTTTTCATTTTTTCCACCAGGATAAATTAGGATTAACCCGTTGTATATAACAAGATACAACGAAAAATGAAAGCGTGTTTATCGCACTATCGTCAGTTAAGCCGGAAACTTTACGGAAAATGGGGAGTTACGCAAAAAATGAAAGGAATGACAGACTAAAAACGGACTACCCGCGAACGCAGGTAATCCTGAATACGGTATAATCAGTGCTGCTTTCCGTGGCGATCGCCTTTTGAAATCAGGTTGAAAACTTCACCTAATCCCCAAATTAAAGCGCCCAGCCCTACCATGACCACTGGCACCATTAACAGTGCGAAACCTAAACTTTTAATCAATTCAAACATAGTGATAAATCTCTTTGCATCGGGCGAAAAGGATATTCAACAGCATACTAAAATATGACGAGTATATAATAGCGTCATAATCATTATCATTCTATACAAAACATCCCGGCGGCGGCATAGCGATTCGTGCGGTCTATGACTGTGTAAAATACACAACCGCTATAATAACTGCCGCCACAAGCAGCATACCAATTACTTTTCCGGCACCACTTTTGGGTTTTGCCACAATGTCACTGATATTACCGGCAGGCTGCGCAATAGTTTTCACTGTATTGACAGGTGCCGCAGCCGGTTCATCCTCTTCCTGATACAACGCCTGCATATAAAGGAAAAGCATCTTAACAAAACGGCTATCCAGGGATAATGATTGCCCGTCCCCGCCGATCACGCAGAGCGTATAATCGATTTTTCCGGATAATCCCAACAAAAAAGCGCCCGGCAGCCAGGTGTAATCCCGCTCTCCGGATGCCATCTCTTTTTCAATGTCCGCCGGGGCATCATCACTGCCGTCATCGCGCATATAGGCAAATAAACGCGGCTCTTTGTCATCATCTCCCTGAGAAAATGCCAGCCCGACCTGTCCGCCTGACTCCGAACCCTGAGATTCAACCCAGAATGTCTGCTCTGCCAGCGCCCGCGCAAACGCTTCTGTGCTGTCACCATCGCCTTCCGGGGAATCTTTTACCGCCTGGTGGAGACTGAATAAGATATTCTGCATAGAGATACCGCCCTGAATAATAGATAATAGCCATACCCTTATTCATTCAAATTGCAGGTTCGTTGGCTGCATCCTGAATGACGTTGGGTATATACCATATCTGCTTTCATCCGAACTATAAATTGTTATCTTAAATTAGCTACTACAATAACGACCATAATCGTTAATGAAAAAAATAAGCGATTTGCTAGAATAGCTATATATTAATACCGCACCGGACGAACATTCTGTCCGGATTTCCTGCCTGAATAATATATATCCAACGTCATTCAGGATGCAGGCAGGCGGCAAGGGAAAACAGACGGGGAGCATACATCAGTATGTGACCCGGCTGGTAACGTTGCGCCAACGAACCTGCAATTTGAATGAATAAGGGTATACAAGGTAATTTACATTGGATATTTTACTAACACTTAAATTACAGGGTAATTTATTCGCCGATCCACGGCGGATTTCATTACTCAAACAGGTCAGAGCTACCGGCTCCATCAGTCAGGGAGCAAAACTCGCCGGTATCAGCTATAAAAGTGCGTGGGATGCCATCAATGAAATGAATCAGTTATCTGAGGAAACCATTGTTGACCGCGCAACAGGCGGGAAAGGCGGCGGCGGCGCAACACTTACGCGCTATGGTGAGCGCTTACTTCAGTTATACGATCTGCTGGCACAGATCCAGCAAAAAGCCTTTGATGTGCTGAAAGAGGATAATCTCCCTCTCGACAGCCTGCTGGCGGCTATCTCCCGTTTTTCATTACAGACCAGCGCACGCAACCAGTTTTTCGGCACTATTATTTCGCGCAATCACTCTCACGTTCAGCAACATGTCAATGTTCTGCTGGCGGATAAAAAAACGGAGCTGGCAGTTGCACTGACAGAACAGAGTGCCAACCGGCTGGGGCTTTCCGTGGGTAAGGAAGTACTTACACTTATTAAAGCACCGTGGGTAAAAATAAGTAAGTCCGGCGATATCAGTGCGGAGTTTGATAACCAGCTCACCGGCAAAATAGACTCCATTGCCCACGGGGCAGATAACAGTGAAATAATGGTTACACTGACCGGCGGCGCACAACTGTGCTCAACGCTGGATAACCCGCAAGTCAGCCTTCAGCAACTCAATGTCGGTGATGACGTAACCGCCCTGTTTAATGCCGATCAGGTCATTATCGCAACACTTTGCTGATTTTTAAGATAGAAAAGCCGCCTCAGTTAATGGGCGGCTTTTTTGTCAGTGATGACTTACTTCGCTTTTAAATCAACCTGATAAACAGCAAAACCTACATCATCTGTGCCGGTGCGGGTCATCGGATAATGGGCATTCTCTTTAATAAATTGCGTGGCTTTATCCCCCGGCGAGGTTTCAAAACGAATATTTAATGTCTTGTCCGTTTTGATCGGTACAAATGTCCAGTTTTGCTCTGCCTGTGCCGATACCGCGCCTTTTTCTTTGGTTTCAGCTGCAATATACGCCGCCAGCACGCTGCGGTTTTCATCCGGAGAAGCAAACGCAATATGATCATCGCCTGTTCCCGCGAACTTGCCGCTGTATGCGCGGTAATTATTGGTTGCTACCAGGAAAATTGCTTTCGGATCAATCGGTTTACCCTGATATGTCACGTTTTTAATGCGATTTGCCTGCGGGTTGACTGACTGACAATCGACATCATATTTAGCCGGCTGTGTCAGGTCTATCTGGTAATTGATCCCGGAAAGAGTATCGAAATTATAGGTGCGGAAACCATCCCAGTTAACCAGACTCTGAGGCGCGTCTGACTGCGGATCAATCTGGTTGAACATGCCTGCGGAGCACTCCAGCCACTCGGTTACTTCAGCACCCGTAGCTTTCACCACCACCAGCGTGTTGGGATAAAGATAAAGATCTGCCGCATTACGGAAGGTCATATCCCCTTTTTCTACCTCAACAAAGTCAGCAGGCGCATTCTTACGTCCACCCACTTTAAATGGTGCAGCGGCAGAAAGTACCGGTAAATCAGCCAGATCAGGATCACCCTGAATAAAGCGGCGTGTATAGTCAGTCTGTGCATTATTCACAATCTGCACTGTCGGGTCACTCTGTAACAGCGCAAGATAGCTGTACATATTATCCGGTGATTTACCGATTAATTTGCCGACAAATTCACGCGTCGCGTTATGTTGTTCATCAATAACCGATGCCAGTTTGTCATCACGCGCGACCAGCGGTTTTTTTATTTATTTTATCAAAGATTGGGCGCGCTTGTGATTTAGCCTGTGTGACTTTCCAACTGCCGTCATCATTATTCAGCACCATATCAACAACACCCAGATGATCGCCCCACTGACCGGGCATCACCGCCGGAATACCATTGACAGTGCCGTCTGTTATATTCACACCTTTAATATCCGCAAATTCTTTTCCGGGAAATACGCCGTGAGAATGACCAAACATAATGGCATTAATTCCCGGGACTTCGCTGAGATAATAAACCGAGTTTTCTGCCATTGCTTTATAGGGCTCCTGCGAGAAACCCGAGTGTGGAATAGCAACGATAATATCTGCACCTTCCGCTTTCATTTGCGGGACTAATTTTTTAGCCGTTTCGGTAATATCATTAACCTGTACTTTCCCTTCCAGGTTGGCTTTATCCCAGATAAGAATTTGCGGCGGTACAAACCCGATATAACCTATTTTCAGTGTATGCTCTTTTCCGTCTCTGTCTTTTACCGGGGTATCAACAATAATATAAGGCGTAAATACATTTTTACCGGTTTTTGCATCAATCACATTGGCATTAACATACGGAAAATCTGCGCCGCTAATGGCTTTTTTCAGGTAATCCAGCCCGAAATTAAATTCATGATTACCAAAGTTACCGACCGTATATCCCATGGTATTCATTAATTTATGAGCGGGATGCGCTTCACCCTTATTCAGCCCTTTATTTACCATGTAATCTGCCAGCGGGCTGCCCTGAATTAAATCCCCGTTATCCACTAATACCGAGTTAATAACTTCATTTTTTGCCGCTTTAATCAACCCGGCGGTACGCACTAATCCAAACTGTTCTGTCGGTTTATCTTTAAAATAATCAAAATCAATTAAATTACTGTGAATATCAGAGGTTTCCATCACCCGTAAATCTACTGTCGCGGCATTGACCGTACCGCTGACAAGCAGCGCTAATACCGAATATTTCAATGTATTCCTGACCATAACATCCTCTTTCGGTTAACTGAGATAGCTTTTATCTGTGTCCGCCCGTTATTTTATTTTCAGAACACAGTTTCTTTTCCTGACTAAAAAGTATAACAAAAACAAAATACTGAATGATGACGATTCTGTGAAGCAGATCTGCTTTTCATGATACGGAATGCAACACCCGCGCCATCCCTTGACATCCCTCACGGTTCCGCTTATTTCTGGATGATAATTAATCTATACCCAACGTCATTCAGGATGCAGGCAGGCGGCAAGGGAGGCAGACGGGGAGCATACATCAGTATGTGACCCGGTTGGATGAGCGCTGCCAACGAACCTGCAGTTTGAATGAATAAGGGTATAATAATAAGGCTGCCTGCTATGACACATCTGCACATCACCCGGGGGATCTTCCGGACAGGTCCTGATTCTTCACTTTCCGTTCCGTCATTACGTCTGGAGAGGGGTCAGCACCATGCTTTTATCGGTGCTAACGGCAGCGGTAAATCCACTTTTGCGCGGGCGCTGACACAAGAGCTTGCACTGCTTTCCGGGGAAATGACATCAGCATTTATCCGCCCTGTCCGTGTGGCATTTGATACATTACAGACACTTGTTGATGATGAATGGAGCCGCAACAATACTGATTTTATTGATAATAATGAGACTGATAACGGGCGCACAACCGCAGATATTATTCAGCTGACATACAGAGATGATGCGTGCTGTCTGGCGCTGGCATCACAGTTTGGTATTGCGGGGAGCCTCACGCGGCGCTTTAAATATCTCTCCACCGGCGAAACCCGCAAAGTTCTGCTGTGTCAGGCGCTGATGTCTGAGCCGGATCTGTTGGTGCTTGATGAGCCTTATGACGGGCTGGATACCGCTTCCAGACTGATGCTCAGTGAAATGCTTACCACACTTGCACAAACCGGACTGACCATCATTCTTATTCTTAACCGGTTCAGCGATATTCCGGACTTCATTACCCGCGCGGGGTTACTGGCGAATAGTAAATTATCGGAACCACAGGCACTGTCTGATGTTTTACAATCCCAGCTGAGTCACAGTGAACAAAATGAACATCTCACATTGCCGGAGCAGGATAATCCGGCTTCTGAACGGCTCTCATCTGATCTTGCGCGGGTTATTCTTAATCACGGCACCGTCAGTTATAACGATAAGCCTATTCTTCGCGATTTAACCTGGCAGGTTCTGCCCGCAGAGCACTGGCAGATTACCGGCGAAAACGGCGCGGGGAAATCCACCCTGCTCAGTCTTATCACCGGCGATCACCCGCAGGGATACAGCAATGACCTGACACTTTTTGGCCGCCGCCGGGGCAGTGGTGAAACCGTGTGGGATATCAAACAACATATCGGTTATGTCAGTAATAGTGTTCATCTGGGCTACCGCGTCAGTATTAATGTGCGCAATACGATTATTTCCGGCTTCTTCGATTCTGTCGGCCTGTATCAGAAACCCTCTGACCGGCAGATAAAACTGGCGGATGACTGGCTCGTGCTGCTGGGGTTGACGTCTGTGAGCGAAAGCCCGTTTCACAGCCTGTCGTGGGGACAACAGCGGCTTGTGCTGATAGCACGCGCGCTGGTAAAACATCCGGCGCTGTTAATCCTCGATGAGCCGTTACAGGGGCTGGATGCGCTTAACCGTCTGCTGGTTTTGCGCTTTATCGATATCATGATAAGCCGTGGTGATACTCAACTATTGTTTGTCAGTCATCACAGCGAAGATACTCCCGCCTGCATTAACCGGCGACTGGCGTTTATTCCTGAAAATAATCACTACCGTTATGAAATCAGTAAGTTGTAAGTCATCCATCAAACGGATGTTTTATTTTTTACCTTAAAAAAACATCCGTTATTTTCTGTTTTTAATCAATTAATTATTAAGAATAATCTTAGTTTATAACTATTCTGCCACTATTTTTGCTGGTATCCGTCCGCTGACTCTTTTACCCTGACGGCTCTTTTTTACTTTTCTGATATCCGACGGATGTTCATGACCTGGTTTTTACTCATCTTATCTCTGCTTTTATTACAATTTCACCGGACACTGTCACTGGCAGCCCTGCTTGCCACCACGGTCAGTGCCTTGTTCAGCGGTGTAATGGACTGGCGCGCATTAATAGCGCTCTGGGGTATTATTGCTATCGCAATAGCCTATCCGCGCACACATCAGCGCCCGTGGCTGCGCCGTGGACTTGCATTGCTGGTTGCCGCTACCGCTGCCGGTCTTGCGTTTCACCTGTTTCCGGGATTTCATAACCTGCATTATCTGCAACCCACACAGGCAGGACCACACAGTGCGCCGTTTTCTTTCTGGCTCAATGCCGATAAAGCCCTGGTTCCGTTTGTTCTTCTGATTATCATCCCGCAACTGTTTGTGACCATACCACAGCAACGGGTAACACGATTGCACTGGCTCCTGCTGATACTGTCTGTTCCGGCACTTCTGCTGCTGGCTACAGCTTTAGGCGGATTAGGGTTTGAGCTGCATTTTCCTGACTGGCTGCCGGTCTTTATCGTGGCGAATCTCTTTTTGGTTTCACTGGCTGAAGAAGCGCTGTTCCGTGGTGCGCTTCAACAGGTGCTCTCCCGCCGGTTGCCGCCATATGCCGCGCTGTTTATTGCTGCCGCTGTTTTCGGGCTGGTACATATTGCAGGGGGCCCGCTGCTGGTCGTGTTTGCCGCACTCGCCGGGGTGATTTACGGGCTGGCCTGGATGTGGAGCGGAAGGTTGTGGGTCGCTACACTGTTTCATTTCAGTTTAAACCTGTGCCATTTGCTGTTTTTTACCTATCCTTTCAGGATTGGCTGAAAAAACCGTTTTCCTCCGGCTATTATACTTTGCGTAAACATTTATAGCGGAATCGATTCAGTTATAGTGTACAGTATACTCTAAATAATTCGGGATTCCTGTAGGCGACAAGCGAAGATAGACGGGGAGCATACATCAGTATGTGACCCGGCTAGCTGAGCGCAGTCAACAACCAGGCATCCTGAAGTATGACGGGTATATCGGGAAAACAGGACGGAACGGATGCCTTTACCCCGCTGTCCCCCAAAATTACTGTGCAGAAAGTTTGCCGAAAGGCGGTACAGACCAATATAATGGGCAGCGTGTCAGATCCGCTTCAATTCTGAAACCCTCTATTTGAAACACGACAGGAGTTTACGCTATGGCAGTAACTAAACTGGTGCTTGTACGTCACGGTGAAAGTGAGTGGAACAAAGAGAACCGCTTTACCGGCTGGACGGATGTTGAGTTATCTGAAAAAGGCCGTGCAGAAGCACAGGAAGCCGGTCAGTTACTCAAAAAAGAAGGCTTCTCTTTTGATTTCGCCTATACCTCTGTACTGAAACGCGCAATCCACACCCTGTGGAGTATTCTGGACCAGGTTAATCAGCAATGGCTGCCGGTTGAGAAAAGCTGGAAACTGAATGAACGCCATTACGGCGCATTGCAGGGTCTGGATAAAGCGGAAACTGCCGCCAAATATGGTGATGAGCAGGTGAAATTATGGCGTCGTGGTTTTGCCATCACCCCGCCGGCACTGGAAAAAACTGACGAACGCTTCCCCGGTCATGACCCGCGCTATGCAGCACTGCCTGAAAGCGAACTGCCTGCAACAGAAAGCCTTGCCATCACCATCGACCGCGTTATCCCTTACTGGACTGATATTATCAAACCACGCGTTGCGTCAGGTGAGAAAGTCATTGTTGCCGCACACGGTAACTCCCTGCGTGCGCTGGTAAAATATCTGGATAACATGAGTGAAGATGAAATTCTGGAACTCAATATCCCGACTGCTGTACCGCTGGTGTATGAGTTTGATGAAAACATGAAACCTATCCGCCGCTACTACCTGGGTGACCAGGATGCGATTGCTGCCAAAGCTGCCGCAGTGGCTAATCAGGGTAAAGCGAAGTAAGTTTTCCTTTCTCTGAAACATAAAAAAACCCTGACAGTTGAAGCGTCAGGGTTTTTTGTATACCGAATATATTATTTGCGGCGGACTTTTACTGCATCCGCAAGCTGTTTAAGCAGGATTTCAGTGTCTTCCCAGCCGATGCAGGCATCAGTCACACTCTTGCCGTACACCAGAGGTGCATCGCCTTCGAGATTCTGGTTACCTTCCGTCAGATGGCTTTCCACCATCACGCCCATAATTGCTTTTTCACCACCGGCAATCTGCAGCGCCACATCTGTACTGACATTCATCTGGCGCTGATACTGCTTGCTGCTGTTTGCATGGCTGAAATCAATCATAATGCGCGGAGCCAGACCGGCCTGAGCTAATCCGTCTTTTACAACACTGACATCTTCCGCGCTGTAGTTCGGTTTTTTACCGCCGCGCAGGATAATGTGACAGTCGCCGTTACCCGTGGTATTCACAATGGCAGAGTGACCCCATTTGGTGACGGAAAGAAAACAGTGTGGTGAACCGGCTGCATTGATAGCGTCAATCGCCACTTTAATAGTGCCATCCGTGCCGTTTTTAAATCCGACCGGACAAGAGAGCCCGGACGCCAGTTCACGGTGAACCTGTGATTCTGTGGTACGGGCACCGATTGCACCCCAGCTCATCAGATCTGCCAGGTATTGCGGGGTGATCATATCCAGGAACTCACCCGCTGCAGGCAGCCCTTTGTCATTGATATCAAGCAGCAGTTTGCGCGCAATGCGCAGACCGTCATTGATAGCAAAGGAGTGATCAAGATGCGGATCGTTAATCAGCCCTTTCCAGCCGACCGTGGTGCGCGGTTTTTCAAAATAGACGCGCATAACAATTTCCAGCTCACCTTTTAGTGAATTACGCAGCGCCAGCAGGCGATCGGCATATTCAGCAGCGGCTTTCGGGTCGTGAATGGAGCACGGTCCGATAACAACCAACAGGCGGTCATCCCGCCCTTCCAGTATTTCATGAATGGCGTGACGGGTCTGGCGAACGGTTGCAGCGGCAGTCATCGTCGCGGGAAACGACTCCAGTAACGCCACTGGTGGTAATAATTCCCGAATTTCTTTTATTTTTACATCATCGTTCTGATAGTTCATAACCCGTATCTTCCGCTGTCCTGTGTGTTTATTGTGGTAATTTTAATCTAACCGCTCGTCAACAAGCTGTAAACAATTAGCTGCACAGGAAACGAAATTAATTTTTCGCCCCGAAAATATTCGGATTAACAGGACAAACCGTTGTCGATCAGAAGGAAAACAGCGGCTTTATCAGCCGCTGTAAGTGAAAGGGTTCTTTATGACACTAACCTGGTTCTGATCCGCTGAATCATCGTAATCAGCAAAACAATAATCATGCCGGCGATAAGACCAAATACTAAATTAACTACCGGCGGGGTCATAAAGTGGATAAATCCGCCGAATGCCGGGATATCAGCCCCCGTCAGGGCAAGCTTTTCGATCCAATTATAAATAACCGGAATGCCGTGGGTTAAAATGCCCCCGCCGACCATAAACATCGCCGCCGTTCCCACCACAGAGAGTGTTTTCATCAGATAAGGCGTGGCGCTTATCAGAAAATCACCTGTTTTCTTCAGAACTGCCATGCTTTTTTTCTGTAAATAAAATCCCAGGTCATCCAGTTTAACAATACCCGCCACCAGACCATAAACCCCGACAGTCATAATGACCGCGATCACCGAGAGCACCACAACCTGATTAATAAAGGCGGATGTCGCGACTATCCCTAATGTGATCGCAATAATTTCTGCCGATAACACAAAATCCGTGCGGATAGCACCTTTAATTTTGCGTTTTTCAAAGTCAGCTAATTCTTCCGGCGTCTGTAGTGCCTGCGTTTCCGGGGTATCGTGATGCTCATCCGCAGAAGTGTGCAAAAATTTATGCGCCAGTTTTTCAGCACCTTCAAAACATAAAAAAGCACCGCCGACCATCAGCAACGGGGTTACCGCCCACGGGGCAAAGGCATTAATCAACAGCGCCAGCGGTACCAGGATCAGTTTATTGAGAAAAGACCCCTTGGCAACCGCCCAGACCACCGGTATTTCGCGCTCTGCACGCACGCCGGTAACCTGCTGGGCATTCAGAGCCAGATCATCACCCAGTACGCCGGATGTCTTTTTGGCGGCCATTTTGGTCATGACAGAAACATCATCTAAAACGGCTGCAATATCATCAAGTAACGCGAGTAAGCTTCCACCTGCCACAAGAGTTTCCTTTTATACTCTTATTCATTCAAACCACAGGTGCGTTGGCTGCGTGAAGCCAGCCTGCATCCTGAATAACGTTAGGTATATAACTAATTAAATGGGTATCTGATAATAAACAGATACCCGTTATTATAATGATGATTTTATCCACCTGAAAATAAATTCAGCGTTTTTTTCGCCGCTTTTATCCACATTCTTGAGCCATTCAGCGCCACACCCAGTAAAATGATGTATTCCAGTGACAAAGCGTATACGCCCTGCAGGTAATAAATCACGACACTGATAATGTTAATCACCACCCACAACAACCAGTTTTCCACCAGTTTACGGGTCATCAGGATCATTGCCGCCACGGAGAGTACTGTCATTGCCGCATCCCAGAACGGGAAAGCATCCGGCGGCAGTACCGGCATGGCGAGTTCCGCTCCCGCCATATTCAGTATACTCACCATACCCTGTGCCAGCCGGGTAAAGACCGGGTCAATAAAGCGCGCCAGTACCAAGATAGCGACCAGGCACACTAACGCCGTCACACCGGTTTTCAGCGGCGACATCCAGCGGATTTTCAGCTCCGCTTCGGCGTTGTCATTACGCCTGCTCCAGGCATACCAGCCATAGACGTTGGCAGCAAAAAAGAAGATTTGTAACAGTAAGTTGGCGTAGAGCTGGATCTGAAAGAAAATCACCGCAAATAATGTGACATTAATCAGACCAAACAGATAGTTGATTGTTTTTTCCAGACTTGCCAGCCAGATACACAACAGCCCGGCAACGGCACCAACCGCTTCAATCCACGATAATTCATACGCTCCGTCTTTACCGAGCGGGATCACCATGAGAATATTATTGATATCAAAAAATTCCATTCCGCCACCTTTTTAGGTTTTACCCTGTGATTTACGGATTTTAAGCTCTTGCAGGTTTATACCCTTATTCATTCAAACCGCAGGTTCGTTGACTGCGGGCAGCCAGCCGGGTCACATAGTTTATCTATGCTCCCCGTCTATCTTCCCTTGTCGCCTGCCTGCAACTTGAATGACGTTGGGTATAGTTTAGTGTGTGTTTTTCAGTCACTTCAGTGATGAATATCTCATGATAACAAGTTTTGTTTAATATAATAAACATAGTAACGTTTTTTTTAACCTTATTACTCCCACTGCGTATAATTATGACGTACTATCAGCCGGGATATTAATCATATAAATGAGATGCGTAATGGAATCAATTGAGCAAATTATTAACAGTATTATCTCTTTTGCCCTTTTGGATCCCCGTATTGATGCGGTTATTGTGACCGGTTCAATGGCCGGAACCAATCAGGCAGACCGCTTTTCTGATATTAATACCGAATTGGTCGGCAGTAACTATCAGGAATTAATACAGGATGAACGTTGGTTGTACCGGTTCGGAAATCCGCTGATCATACAAAAAACACAGGATACAGCCTGGCCCGCCTGTCAGGTGCTGTATGAAAAAGGCCGCAAAGTTGATTTTGTCCTCGCCGGACGTGAACGAATCACACAGATGGTATCTCACGGACTGGACCCGGTTTATCAACGGGGTTATGCCGTTTTGCTGGATAAAACCGGGATCACCGCTAAATTACCGGGCTACGCCGATCCTGCAACTGTCATTACCGCGCCCGATAAAGATACTTTTATCGCGAACTGGCAAAATTTCTGGCTGGAAGCGCCTCAGGTACCTGTTTACTATCTGCGTAATGACTTATGGAGTGCCCGTCTGCGGAATGTGGCGATGAAACAAAAGCTGGTGATGCTGCTGGAGTGGCATGTGCTGCTCAGACAGAGCGAAACACCACATGTCTGGTACAAAGGGGAGCATCTCAGCCGCTGGCTGCCACCGGGGCTTTACGGGCGTTTTATGGCGACTCTTGATAATCAGGATCGGATGCATGCCGCACGGGCGTATATGGCGATGCTGGCGCTCTATCGTGATATCGCATTGCAGGTGATTGAAGCACACCGGTTTGAAATTGATATCACATTAGCGGATAAGGTTATTGCGCTGGTTGCTGACAGGCTGAATGCAGATGATTTATTAGCGCCGGTCACTGAAAAATAGCGGGAAAGTAAGGATAACCTCCGGTGTCATACCGGGGGAGGAAAATCAGTGAGGAATAACAATTCGATGGTGGGGCGTACAAGATTCGAACTTGTGACCAATTGATTAAAAGTCAACTGCTCTAAACCGACTGAGCTAACGCCCCATCGAGGGGATCTTTCTAAACTATACTACTAAACTAAACTGGACCTGCTGATACCAGACTGTGCTGAAATGGTGGGGCGTACAAGATTCGAACTTGTGACCAATTGATTAAAA
>NZ_LZEW01000002.1 GCF_001676155.1 Morganella psychrotolerans
TGCTTTCCGTGCTGTCGAGATTATCCTGCGCTTTATCCAGGTGATCCTGTGCGCTGTCCGCCTCTTTTTTCGCGTCAGTGGTATCAATGCCTTTGTCTTCCGCTTTCGCTATCAGGTCATCGAGTTTCGCTTTTGCATCTTCGGCGTCCTTCAGGGCGTCTTTGGCTTTTTCCAGCTTGTTTTCCGCGTCGGCGAGGTCTTTTTTTGTCCCCGCTGTCACGCGCTTTTTCCGCGGCTTTTTTCGCATCTTCCGCCAGTTTTTCTGCGGCTTCCGCTAATTTATCAACGGATTCAGCGGTTTTATCCAGCTTATCTTTGACTTCTTTTTTCTGCTCTGCAGTCGGGTTATCCGGCAGGTCGTCGATAGCTTTTCCGGTATCGTCGATTTCGTTATCGATAGTATTTTTCAGTTCATCAATAATATCAGCTGCATTTTTCAGCGCAGTTTCGGCACTATCGAGAGATTTTTGCGCATTGTCAGCATCCTGCTGCGCGTCATGGGTATCAATCCCTTTTCCGGTCGCTTTATTGATCACCGCATCCAGTTTGGCTTTACTGTCTGCCGCATTTTTCAGTGCGGCTTCTGCTTCTGCCAACTTTGCCTGCGCATCCGCTAAATCTGTTTTGTCACCGGTTTTAAGTGCTTTCTCTGCCGCTTTTTTTGCCGCATTCGCTTTTGATTCTGCGTCTTTTGCCAACAGGGCAACATCTTTTGCCGCATTATCCAGTTTGTCTTTTACTGCTTTCTTCTGCGCCTCTGTCGGGTTATCCGGCAGGTCATCGATAGCCGTATCGGTATCATCAATTTTGTTATCTGTTTCTACTTTTTTGAAAAGAGCTGCCAGTTTATCCAGTTGATCCTGCAGATAATCCGTATTTTTATTTAAAATGTCAGTGGCGTTATCCAATACTTTTTGATCAATGCCGATTTTTTTGCCGTACGCTGTTAATTCAGCCAGCTCTTCTTTCAGTTTATCGAGTAATGCCACACCGGTTGATGCCTCTTTGAACATCTCCAGCGTTTTTTCATAACCGGATTTATCGAATTTTTTCAGTAAATTATCGATATCCGTGCTGATTTTTTTAATCAGGCTTTCAGTGTAAGCCGTAACATCACTGACCTGACCTGACTTCTCAATCAATGCCTTTTCCGTGAGTAGTTTTTGCTGCCTTTTATCATCCACAGCCGGCTTTTCATTATCAGATTTTCTACCCGGACCGCTGCCGGAACCGGATGATGCCAGTCCGATACCGCCGCCGAGAAAGGCCGTTCCCACGATAATGGAAAACCACTCTCCTCCGGTCAGACCTGATTCATTTGATTCATTTGGTTCAATAAAATCACTGACTTCATCAGTCACTTTATTGAAAACTAATTCAATGCCATTCGATGTTTCTTCAATATGAGCAATATACTGAGAACCATCAAATTCAAATAAAACGGTATTTTCTTCACCGACAAAAAAATTTACTAACCAGGTATTTTTGTCCATTTTTATCCGTGATAATGAGGTCATCACCTCTTTTTTCTACAGATACCAACGAGTGCGGATCAATTTTCAGCACTACGGATTTATCCATAGAAATATATTCAGACGTTATTTCTCTCATAACAATTCCATTCAGTCAGCGTTATTATTTTCAAGGTATTTTTTTATAAAAAAATAGAGTGTGAAAAAAAGACAAAAAGAAGTCTCCTGGTAAGAGGATAAATTACCAAAATATAGAATTATTATTTTCACGCCATGAATACTACATTACAGAATAAATATTAGTGTTAATAAAACAGAGTGATATTGATATTTAAGACACTTCTCATATCATAAAATGGGAGATTATTTTTTTTTACGTTGAATTTAACCATGCTAAGTCAGGTTATTTATCTTGTAATGAACATAATAGGATTGTCACACGCAAAAAAAAACCATGACTATTTGTTTATTCTGATATTTTTTAATGCGTAATATATTCTCATATCAAATAGTGAGTTTTATTTATTCGCATAATATAGGTGAAATAGTTTTTGTAACTACTTTTACATAGGATGACAACCAACTCATCATACCAGTTAAGACCTAAATTAATTATATTTTAATGACTTACTGACATAGTTGTTTTTTAAATAATCAGCCAATTATAAATAACGCACAAATACACTAGACACTTATATTTTTATCAAAATATATAATGAACATAAAAAGACGTTCATTATATATTCGTTGAATACGGTTATTCAGACCAATTCCACAACTAATCACCTTTCGGTATTGTTTTCAGTCTAAACTTGTTTCGTTCAAAATATCTTCAATTCTGCATTCTGTTGCGGGAAGTTATATGGAATACATACATTCCGGTAAGCATCGAAACGGTAAAAACAACACCTTTTATATTTCCCATACCTGACAATAATATGCCGGGTCCCGGACAAATACCGGCAAGCCCCCAGCCAATCCCGAACAATAATGCGCCGGTCAGGAGAGGTTTATCGATTCGCGTATTGGACGGCAATTGCACCGGCTCACCACAGAACGACGTTTTACGGCGTTTAGCAATAAAAAAAGCCACCATACTGATACTCATTGCAACAGCCATCGTTACGAATAAGGAGGGATCCCAATTTCCGGTGATATCCAGAAAAGCGCGTATTTTTTGCGGATTACCCATTCCGGCGACCAATAATCCCAGACCGAATAATACACCGCTGATTAATGCAAAAATAACCTGCATAAATGCCTCCTTACTTCATTAACCATACCGTCAGAAATGCACTGACCATAAATACCGCGACCGCCGCAAAAGAGCGCTTCGACAGCCTTGCCATGCCGCAGATACCGTGTCCGCTGGTGCAACCACTGCCCAGGCGTGTACCAAATCCGACCAGCAAACCGGCAACAATAAGCAGCGGGTAGTCCGCCGCGATCACCACATCAGGCTGTCCCTGAATCAAAAAATAAGTCCACGGGGAGATAATCAGCCCGGCAATAAAAGCTATCCGCCAGCCGCTGTGCGGTGAGAATACATTGGCGAGAATACCGCTGATTCCTGCAATCCGCCCGTTCAGCAGGAGCAGTGCAGAAACAGCAAGGCCGATAACCAACCCGCCGAGTGCCGCACTTCCCGGTGTAAATACCGCCATATCAATGCTCATCCTGTTTCTCCTCTTTTTTCGGACAATAAAGCTGATATAAGGTATTCAGTAGTACCAGCACTTTTTCATCTGCCACTGAATAATAAATGCGTTTTCCGTCACGGCGGGTGCTGACTAACCCTTCATTACGCAATACGGTCAGTTGCTGCGAAAGTGTCGGCTGACTGATGCCCGCACGCGCTTCCAGTTCACTGACATTGCACTCCCCCTGACTCAACTGGCAAAGCAGCAATAAACGGTCAGGATTTCCCAGGGTTTTCAGTAATGCCGCAACCCCGGCAGCGGCTTCCTGCATATCGGCAAGCTGTGTGGATATCATCCAAATTATTCCTCATTACATTATATATAATTATATTATATTGTTTTTGGATATATTCAATACTCTGATAACGGTTGCAGCTTTTTCCGGGTGTCGCTAAGCTGCATTCATGAAACCAATCCGTGTCCCCACTGCACTGCAACAGGCGTGTATGCAAACGCTGCGCGACTATTTAGCCCGCGCAAATCTTGCGCTGAATGAAACATTTCCCGAACCTGAGCTGAATTACCGCCAGCGCGGTACAACAGCGGGCAGTGCCTGTCTGCAAAAATGGGAGATCCGGCTGAACCCGGTTCTGCTGACTGAAAATGGTGAACAGTTTATTCAGGATGTTATCCCGCACGAATTGGCGCACCTGTTGGTTTACCGTCGTTTCGGGCGGGTGGCACCTCACGGGAAGGCGTGGCAGTGGATGATGAGTACGGTGCTGGGTATGCCCGCAGCAAGAACGCATCAGTTTGATGTGACGTCAGTACGCAGCCGGACATTTACTTACCGCTGCCAATGCAAAACGGCACATGAACTGACTGTCCGCCGCCACAATAAAGTTGTACGCGGGGAGAGCCAATACCTGTGCCGTCATTGTAAAAGTGTGCTTGTTGCTGATACCGCCGGTGTTACACCAGATCCGTCATAACGTGTCTGGCGATTTCAAAATAGATAATCAGCCCGGTGCCGTCAATAAGTGTGGCAATAAATGGCGCGGAAACCACCGCAGGGTCAACTTTCAGGCGCTGAAGCACCATCGGAATGATGGATGAAACCACCGCACTCCAGACAGTAATACAGACCAGTGTCAGACTGACCACTATCATAATTTCCGGACCAACGCCAAGGAACCAGGCGCGGATCATCCCGGCACAGCCCATGGTGAATGCCACCATCAGTGAGGTGGTCAGCTCTTTGCGCAGTACCGCACCGATATTTCTCAGCCCCACTTCACCAAGCGCCATTGCACGCACCAGTGTTGAGGTTATCTGTGTACCACTGTTACCACCGGTACCTATCAGTAACGGAATAAAGAATGCCAGTGAAATAGCCGCTTCCAGTTGATCCTCAAATGCCTTGAGAACCGTCCCCGTGTACGCTTCTGCCACAAACAGCATCAACAGCCAGACTGCACGCTTGCGCCACAGTGTGACCGGACTGGTGCTCAGATACGGCTCATCCAGAGGCTGTGAGCCCCCCTGCAATGCCGCATCCTGCGTATTCTCATCCTCAATCAGTTCCGCGATATCCTGCGGGCGCAGAATACCGGTCAATTTACCGAACTGTACCACCGGCACAGTATCAATCCCGCTGTTGTTAATCAGCTCATACACGTCATGGCGTGTCTGTTCCGGTGAAACGAAGAAGTAATTCTGACGCATCACCTCCGCGACAAACAGCTCTTCCCCGGATGTCAGCAATGCTTTCACCGGCAGAATGCCATTCAGGTAATTATCCTCATCCAATACATATAAATAGGTGGGGATTTGCTCGCCTTCAAGCTCTTCACGCAGAACGTGCTTTACCTGTGCGATAGTGTCAGATACTGCCACGCGGATGTAGGCCTGGCTCATGTAAGCGCTGACGGCGTCTTCATCGGTGTGGGTCTGACGTTCGGTTTGATGTGGCGGATTGACGGATGGCGTGGTCATGACCAGCGTATCCGCTTTTTCGTAGTGAGTTAATTTCATGATGTGTGACCCTAATGTCTGTTATGAACTTCAAACAGCACTCCAATAGGGGCGAAACCAGATGAGAGAATGCGTAGGCTATCTCACGTCTCGGTTTTAGCACTATACAACGTATCCTGCAAAAATAAGCAGGAAGTTACTTCGGGTTATACCTTCATTCGATATAACCTGTCCTAATCTTGGGCGTCTCGCGACGTCGTCAGATCAGCAACCTCTGTTTGTATAGGAGCCTCGCCTAACGAGATACTGCACCTTAAATGCGGTGCGGATTATAACTCCCGTAAATTATATGGCGAGGATTAAACCACTTTCGTTTAGAAAGCATTTAACTAGCGAGTCAGATGCGGGAGCCCAGATCACTGTCAGCATCATCGCCGGAAAGCTGCCGGGTCACTTCTTCACAACGGATAATCTTTCCGTCAGCCAGATGAAAACAGGCAAAAACTTCGAACGCCACCAGCTCACCGGTAATTTTTTCCGCTTTTGCAATATGCTGTGTATGCACGCACTGCTCACCCTGTGCAATAGATTTTATCTCAATAACTATAGACCGGGTGGCCATTTTCAGTGCATTGAGATGAGCAAGAAATCCGGGAAATTCAATGGTCTGACCATTCACAACCTGAACATAATGACGGGAGAAATACGTTTCGACTAATGCTTCATCGCCGATATGTTTACCGAGAACATCAGTCAGTGCGCGGGTGACAAATTCTGCATTGTTCATTATCCAAAATCCTTTTTTGTTGTTATCAACAATATAGAATAGCGACAAACCGGATTTATTGCAGCCTGAAATGAAAAAAAGTGCCGTCAGATGGCACTTTTTTTTCAATAATAAATGATTCGGTCTATACCCAACGTCATTCAAGATGCAGGAAGGCGGCAAGCTCCGATTGCCGGGGAGCATACATAAGTATGTGACCCGGCGGGCTGAGCGAAGCCAACGAACCTGCAGTTTGAATGAATAAGGGTATAATGTGGGATCAGGCTAATTCAACATTCCCCTGTAACTGACAACTGCATGCCAGTACATAGCCCTGCTCAATCTCTGCCGGGGTCAGTGTCATGGTACTTGTTGTGGTATATTCACCACTGCGGATCCGGGTTTTACAACTGCCGCAAACACCGGCACGACATGCCGCCATCACCGATACACTGTTGGCTTCCATTGCTGCAAGCAATGTCATGCCCACCGGTACAGTCACCTGACGCAGCGGAGACTGAATTGTCATTGTGATGGTTTTTTCACCGGTTTCAGCTTCCGGCTCCGGTCCGAAACGTTCCATAAAGAAACAGCCCGGTGCCACATTCAGTGACTGACAAAATGTCTGCACATTTTTCATATACGGCGCGGGGCCGCAGGTCATAACAGTATGTTGTGCAATATCCGGGATCAATGAGAGCAATTTATCTTCTGACAAACGACCTGCCTGTAAATCATCTGCTTCATCACTGTTTTCCACCATCAGGATCAGACGCATACGCTCAGGAAACGCATTCAGTAAATGCTGCCATTCCTGAGCAAAAATCACCTGCTGCTTATCACGCACGTTAAAAATCACCGTGACCTGACTTTCCGGCTGACGATTCAATATCCAGCGGGTCATCGACATCACCGGTGTCACGCCACAGCCCGCCGCCAGCATCAGATAACGGTCTGCCGGACGGGACGCACAGGTAAATTCACCCTGCGCATCAGACAGCCAGAGGAAATCACCCGGCTTCACATCATGTGTCAGCCAGCCGGAACCCTGTCCGTCATCCAGACGGCGGACCGTCAGACTCAGAAACGGGCTGAGTTCCGGTGTGGAAGATAAGGTATAAGCGCGCAGCGTTTCGCCGCTGTTACGGATGCTGACCAGCGCATACTGTCCGGGATTGTACTGATAGAAATCGTTATTGATCAGATTAATAGTCCACACATCCGGGGTTTCCTGCTTCACAGAATGGACCTGCATGCGGTTCGGACATAAAGACGTCGGCATTGTCATCGGGCTCTCCTGACTCCGTAACGGAGAATGCCGCGCGGGCACTCTCCGGTTTATAACAGTTACAACGATTACTCGCCTAAAATAGCGTGTAAGTCGTTTTCAACAGTAGTAATCGGGCGCATACCGAATTTTTCATTCAGTACATTCAGCAGATTTTCAGTCAGGAATGCAGGTGCGGTCGGGCCGGTAAAGATATTTTGCACACCTAATGACAGCAGGGTCAGGAGGATAACAATCGCTTTCTGCTCAAACCAGGATAACACCAGACTCAATGGTAAGTCGTTAACACCGCAACCTAATTTTTCTGCCAGTTTCACTGCCAGCATAATCGCAGAGTACGCATCGTTACACTGACCGACATCAAGCAGACGTGGTAATCCACCTTCCAGGGTGCCGAAATCCAGTTTGTTGAAACGGTATTTACCACAACCCAGGGTTAAAATTACGCAATCCTGCGGAACTTCACGCGCTAAATCAGTGTAGTAGCTACGCTCACCCAGACTGCCGTCACAACCACCGATCAGGAAAACATGACGCAGTTTTTTCGTTGCAACAAGGTCGATAACCGCATCAGTTGCACTCAGCAGTGTTTCACGACCAAAGCCGACGGTGATCAGGTGTTCGATTTCGCTGTACGGGAAACCGTCCATACCTGCAGCCTGTTCGATAATATCGCTGAAATCATCACCAACAAGATGCTTCGCACCCGGCCAGCCGACAATACTGCGGGTCCAGATACGGTTGGTATAATTACCGACATTCGGGTCGATAATACAGTTGGATGTCATCACAACCGGGCCGGGGAATTTAGCAAACTCAGTTTGCTGATTCTGCCAGCCGCTGCCGTAGTTTCCGACTAAATGCTTGTATTTATTCAGTTCAGGGTAACCGTGAGCAGGTAACATTTCACCATGGGTGTAAACGTTGATCCCTTTGCCTTCGGTCTGCTGCAACAGCATATGCAGATCTTTCAGGTCATGACCTGAAATTAAAATTGCTTTACCCGCAACCGGGCGCACATTCACTGTGGTTGGTGACGGGTTACCGTATAACGCGGTTTCACCTGCATCCAGAATTTCCATCACAGCAAAGTTCATCTGACCAATTGCCATTGAATTATTTAATAATTCATTCATATCTGATGGCGTTGTACCCAACCATGCCATCAGTTTATGGTACTGGCTGTAGATATCATTGCTGTATTTGCCCAGCACATGGGCGTGTTCCATATACGCTGCCGCACCTTTCAGTCCGTACAGGCAAAGCATACGCAGACCGTGAATATCATCACCGACTGCCTGTTTATCTTTATTCAGTGCAAATTCTTCAGACTGTTTTACCAGTGTCGCAATATCCGTGCCCTTCAGTTGCAGGTTTGCTAACGGGTGATCCAGAACCATTGCCGGATTTTTTTCCATGCAGAGTTTCATCAGTCTGTCGCGCAGGTAAACCGCTTCCTGTGCATAACCGATAATGCGCTCTGAATCAAAATTGACGTTGGTTAATGTAGAGAAAAAAGCACGCGGCGCAAAGCTGTCTGTGTCGTGATCGATGATACCCGATTCACGTGCAGCAACTGCCCACGCAGAAAGACTTTCCAGCACCGCGACCAGCAGATCCTGTAAGTCTGATGTTTCTGATGTTTTACCACACATGCCCTGGGAATAAGCACAGCCATTACCCACCGGCGTACGCATCGTTTGTTCACATTGCACACAGTACATGCTCTTGCTTCCTTATAAGTTGTATTTTATATGCAACATAAGGATACGCCAATTCAGACCGGAGAAAAGACGTTTTACCGGCAATCACAACTTTGCTTGATCTAAAGCAAATATTAAACATCACAATACATTTAAAAAAACGAATGATTAACATTCTCAATATCTTCCGACGCAATATAACTGCGTAAAATCAGCATTTATGTAACTTTTTGTTAAAAAAAATATTGCATCATAGTAATAGTTCTTATTATCATTACGTTTCTTATTTTCTTACGGAATACTCAGCCATTATGACAGCCCGTCACACACACCACCGCCTTACCCTGCTGGCTTTTTCTCTTTCCTCTGTCTGCTTTGCAGGATCTGCCGGAGCCGAAAATAAAGAAGAGCCGATTGTTGTTGTCGGCAACTGGCTGGATAACGCTGACAACAGTGACATATTGCTCAATCACGGCGGAGCCCGGACCATCAGAAATAAAAAACAGATTGATGAGTCCGGCGCACAAACTATTGCAGATGCACTGCGTGGCATTCCGGGTGTTCAGGTGCGTGACAGTAACGGCACCGGTGGCAGTGACGTTTCACTGAATGTCGGGATCCGCGGGCTTCCCGCACGGCTTTCCCCACGCTCCACCATTCTTCTCGACGGTATTCCGCTGGCAGCCGCTCCCTATGGTCAGCCTCAGCTATCAATGTCCCCGCTCTCTTTAGGGTCAATAAACAGTATAGACGTTATGCGTGGCGCGACCTCAGTCCGCTACGGGCCGCAAAATGTGGGCGGTGTGATTAATTTTGTCACCAAACCCATTCCGGCAACCTTTGGCGGCTCTGCATCGGTTAAAACACAGGGCGCCCGCACCGGCGGGCTGAAAACACTGACAGATGCCTCGGTGGGTGGTTCAAAAGAGGATGGCTCGACAGGCGCACTGCTGCTCTACTCCGGCCTGCACGGTCAGGGATATCGCAAAAATAATGATAATACCGATATCGATGATATTATTCTGAAAACCCGCTATACCCTGAGTGAAACAGATGAATTACTGGCTAATTTTCACTATTACCATGCGCAATCCGGGATGCCCGGCGGGCTGACCGATGCACAATATAAAGCAGATCCCTATCAGTCTGTCCGCTCATTTGACCGCTTTGAGGGTAACCGGCAGGATATGTCCTTCAAATACCGTCATCAGGAAGATGATAAGCAATTTGAATTACTGACCTGGTTCAGCAAAAGCTATCGCGGCAGCTATATTGAGAGTGAAGGAAAAGATAAAAACACCGGAAACAGCCGCCTGATTTCCTACCCGCGTCATTACACTGCGTATGCCATCGAACCGAGCTATTCACAGCTGTTCCGCTTTGATAATCAGTCCCACGAAATTACTTTCGGTTACCGCTATCTGAATGAAACCGCAGATGAAAAAGCGCACCGCAGCAGCTGGTATCCGACCGGATCTCAGAGTTCACGTCCGGATACCGGTGATTATTACCAGCACACGTCCGGCGGAACCGAAGCGCATGCCATCTATATTGATGACACAATCAATGCAGGCAACTGGACGATTATCCCGGGGCTGCGTTATGAAAACATCAATATTCATCTGGATGATGGTTTCCGTAATCAGTATCGCAGCAAAAGCTACAGTGAGCCTCTGCCGGCACTGTCCGTTATCTATCATATCGACTCTCAGTGGAAAATTTTTGCAAATACCGGAAGCTCTTTCGGCAGTCTGCAATACTTCCAGCTCAATACCGGCGGTGCAGGTAATGATCCGGCAAACGGACTGAGTGCGGAAAAAGCGCATAACTATGAAGTCGGTACCCGGTTTGATAACGGATTGCTTTCTGCTGAAGCAACAGTTTTCTATATCGATTTTAATGATCAGCTACAATATATCGAAAACTCCACCGGCTGGACAAATCTTGGTGCCACAACACATCAGGGTATTGAGCTCGCTGTAAATTATGATTTGAGTGAGATTGCCCCGGTGCTCGACGGCACCAGTATTTACAGTACTTACACCTACACCAAAGCCGTCAGTAAACGTGGTAATTTTGCTGATAAAGACCTGCCATTCTACTCCCGCCAGGTCTTTACCGCCGGAACCCGTTATGAAACCGGCAACTGGGTCTGGAATCTCAATACTTACGCACAATCAAAGCAGCAATCACCGGGAACCGGGAAAGACTATATCACCGAAGGCAGTGCTGACGGGCGTTACGGGATAATCCCGGGGTATATGATGTGGGATGCGCGCGGAGAATATCATTTCGGTCCGCAATGGTCAGATCTGACATTGTCCGCCGGGGTAAAAAACCTGTTCGACCAGGCTAATTTCACCCGGTCCACTGATAATAATTACGGTATTTATGCCGGACAACCACGCACCTTCTTTGCTCAGGCATCCGTAACCTTTTAAAAAATAAGTGTTTAATATGAAAAATCACTATACCCACGCGGCCGGACGTTTTCCGGCTCGTCTTCTGACCGCTTGCATGACAACACTGCTGATGCTGCTGTCATTCAGTGCGACCGCACAGCCGGTAACTGTTACCGATATCGCCGGGCGTACCGTTACTGTTAATGCACCTGTCTCCCGCGTTATGCTGGCTGACAGCCGGGTACTGGTTGCACTGAATATTCTGCACCCGGCAGAACCACTCAAAGGCATTGTTGCGTGGGATGATGCGCTGACTAAAAAAGCGCCGGACCTGCGTATTGCCTATGAAAAAGCCTTTCCGCAACTTGCTGATATTCCGGTATTTCCAAACCCGTACACAACAGATTTCAGTGTCGAAAATGCACTGACACATCAGCCGGATCTGGTTATTTTTGATACCGGATTACACAGTAAAGTAACTGAAAGCGGCACATTGGATCTGCTGGAAAAAAGCGGTATTCCGGTTATATTTGTCGATTTTCGTCAATCTCCTCTGAAAAACACCCAACAGAGCATGACACTGCTGGGACAGGTGTTCGGGCAGGAAAAACAAGCAGAAGCCTTTAATGACTTTTACCGTCAGCGCCTGGCGCTTATCCGCTCACGCGTCGCACAAATCCCCGCAGATAAACAACCAACCGTCTTTATTGAACGGGCTGCGGGTCTTGCCGGGGAAAACAGTTGCTGTAAAACATTCGGCAACGGCAATTTCGGGGAGTTTGTTACTGCCGCAGGCGGTCATAACCTGGGGGCGGACTGGTTTAAAAACACAATGGGCGGTGAAGTCAGCGAAGAACAAATCATTGCTGCTGATCCGCAATTTTATCTGATGACGGTTGCAGACTGGCAAAGCACCCGCAAAGGCAGCGCTTCAGTCCCGCTCGGCTATACCGGCTCTGCCACCCGGGCGGTTCCGGCTCTGTCAAACCTGATGGCGCGCCCGAAACTGCAACACCTGAGTGCTTACCGGGAAAAACGCGTATTGGCGCTGTATCAGCAATACTATGATACCCCGTTCAATATTATTGCTGTTGAGGCGATAGCGACCTTCCTGCATCCGGAAACTTTCCGGGATTTAGATCCGCAGGCAGACAGCCTGATGTTACATAAAACCTTTACGGCACTGGATGGCAGCGGGTTGTTCTGGCTCACTCCTGAGACAAATTAATTTTATTACATCAGCGAGTGCAGCCGCGCCTTACCATCAATGACGCGGCTGCACTCAGCTAAAGATCCGCCCCGCAGACTGACTACTTTTTATCAACTAACTGATTTGTTATATCCTTACTGTCCGCAGCACTGCCCGTAATACTGTCTGTAATACTGTCCGCATTAATATCACGGATATGATCCCGCGTCAGGCGGTACACCACAGGGCTGAGTAACATCAGTGCAATCAGGTTAGGAATAGCCATCATCGCATTCAGCGTGTCCGCCAGCAGCCAGACAAAATCGAGAGACTGGGTGGCTCCAACCGGTAACGCAATAATCCATAACACACGGAATACCTTGATCGCTTTCAGACCAAAAAGATACTGAACACATTTCTCACCATAAAAACTCCAGCCAAGGATAGTGGTGAATGCAAAAATGGTCAGCGCAACCGCCACAATATAATTACCGCCGGGGATAGCGGCTTTAAAGGATGATGCGGTCATTGTTGCACCGGTTTCGTTGGTTAACCAACCGCCCATAATCACAATCGTCAGTCCGGTAACGGAACAGACAATAATGGTATCAATAAAGGTTCCCAGCATGGCGATCAACCCCTGGCGGATAGGGTTTTGTGTTTTTGCCGCAGCATGGGCAATCGGCGCACTGCCCAGACCCGCTTCATTAGAGAACACGCCGCGCGCCACACCAAAACGAATAGCCGCCCAAACTGCTGCACCGGCAAAACCGCCCTGTGCTGCCACCGGGGTAAATGCAGAGGTAACAATCAGTGAGAATGCCGCCGGAATTTCACTGGCATTCAGCGCCAGCACCACTAAACCCGCGCCGAAATAGCCGACTGTCATAAAGGGCACAAGTTTGCCCGCAACATCAGAAATACGGCGGATCCCGCCAATCAGTACCGCTCCGACCAGCACCACCAGCACGACACTGGTTATCCATTTATCCACCCCGAAGTTGCTTTCCAGCACATCAGCCACTGAGTTTGCCTGAACCGTATTTCCGATACCAAAACTCGCGCAGGCACCAAAGAAAGCAAACAGTGTACCCAGCCAAATCCATTTCGGACCTAAACCATTTTTGATGTAATACATCGGGCCGCCAACGTATTGCCCGTATTTATCCACTTCACGAAAGCGGACTGCCAGTACCGCTTCTGAATATTTTGTTGCCATGCCGACCAGTGCCGTCATCCACATCCAGAACAGTGCGCCCGGCCCGCCCATCACGACCGCCGTTGCCACACCCGCAATATTACCTGTTCCGATAGTTGCGGACAGCGCGGTCATCAGTGCATTGAACGGCGAGATCTGCCCTTCCCCGCGCGATTCATTACGCTGAAACAGTAATTTAAACCCGGTACCCAGTTTACGGATCGGCAAAAAGCTGAGCCGTATCTGCATAAACAACCCCACGCCCAGTATCCCCACCAGCATTGGTACGCCCCACACAATGCCGTTTAACGTCCCCAGCCACTCTGTAATTAAGTCCATTCATTCCCCCTGACCGGCTCTGTTATTTTTTCATTTCACGCATCACAAATGAGTAACATTTATTTATCATTTACTAATAAAGCCGAAAAATGCGTAAACTGCGAGTAAAAAACAGCCAAAACCGTATCGGATGTTTGATAGTGTGAGAGGAGTCACTCGTCGTAATAGGAACTAAAATGGTGCGTTATTTTTTCAGGTGATGAACAAACAGAGCTGATGCAGGATGATTTATGGTACGGGGAAAGAGCAGAACAGCGTGCTGCCGGAAAGCCGGCAACACAGCGTGAAGATCTGATTATTTACGGGTGATCAGGCTTTTTTACGGGCAATCAGAGTGGCAAAATTCAGGCGGATCCGGTTACCTGCGGCATCAGTGCGGTGCAGATGACCCGGGTTTTCATTGTATTTCAGTATTTCCCAGTCTGCATAGGCAGCAGAGAGCTCACCCGGCTTCAGGAAACAATCAAACGGCAGTTCGTCGTACGGCATATTATCTGTCTCTACCGGACAAACAATCAGGTTATAACCACCGGGGCGGGTATGTGCCTGCATATCGGCGATGATCGCTGCAATATTTTCTCTTTTCAGGAACATCAGTACCACTGTGGAGATAATGATGTCGTAATCATCCTGCAAAGTATGCTGATTGATATCATACACAGCAGTGTGGATATTGCTTATCCCACTGGCGGATTTTACATCTTCAATCGCCTGAATATGCTGCGGATTAATATCCGTGGCAGTCACATCATAGCCGAGTTGTGCGAGAAAAAAGCTGTTGCGCCCGCGACCGGAACCTAAATCCAGGGTTTTGCCGGGTTTGGTCATTGTCACCAGTTCGCGGACTTCAGAGTGCGGACGGGTCAGACCATGGATTTTGTAAAATTCATCTTCCGGTTTACAGTGAAAGGCGAGCTGACAGGAAATATCATCACTGACAGACTCAATTTTATGCCACACCTGCGGATCAAGGCGCGGCGGCTGATGTTCAGTATCAAAGTGGTAGCGGGTCTCTTCACCATTTTCACCGAAAATAACAAAATCCATTTCTCCGGCCAGCACGGATAATTGTGCCCATGTGCCTTCCGCCGTATTATGCCTTTCCGTAAATGCCATCGGGATAGTGGTTTTTTGCCAGACCGGCAGAGTTTTATAACAGACCAGATTTTCCATTTTACGCCTCACCTTAAAGATGTATTTTAAATGCATCTTATACGCTTTCCGGTGAGGCGTAAATGTCTTTTATTTCTTCTGAGCAATCACTTTATTAATCCCTTCAAAAACGAAAGGTTTAGTTTCAACAAAGTCATTCGCCACGTCACCGGAGTAAATATTTTGTTGCTCAGCACCTAAATCCAGTTTCTTCACTTTGCCACTTTCTTTGCTGAAATCGACTTTCTTCAGGTCAACCCAGAAGATATTAGGGGTCAGTGCGGATTCAAAGAAATAAATCTGACGTTTGTGATCCACCACCGTGCGCCAGCGGGTAGAAGAGATATTCGGCTCTTCTTCCGTATTCAGTCCGAACGGCACAGAGACATTGCGGATCACACTGAAAACAGATGCCACCGCTTTATTCGGTGTGGTTGATTTAGGAATAGCATTGATATAAAAAGAGCCGCGCGCAAAACGATCAGCAGAACGATTAGTGCCCGGCAGCATAACCGTGCCGTTAATCTGCTGCCAGTAACTGTCCAGCGCCAGTTGCTCACTGAATACCGGGGAGTTGGTCATCACCTGATATTTCTTGTTGTGATGAATAACCTGTTTGCCATCAATGTATTCAATAATTGCACTGTCACCGGATGCATCTGACAGAGACAAATGCAGTGTAGCCAGACGATCTTCGCCCGGCACTTTGTCCGTAATCACTGAGAACGGCTCTTTTTCCAGTGCCGCAACGGCCTCTTCCACTGTTGCATAATTATCCAGCACATACTGCGCCCACGCAGAAATACTCAGGGTCTGTTTATCATTTTCCGGCGTCGGATACACCGATTCCACCAGCCAGAGCAGGTTTGCGACTAACCCTTTTTCGTTAATCCCGTCGGTGGTGGCAACATCATACCCGGAGGCGGTCACACTGCCGTATTTAGACACCCATTTAACCGAGTTTGGTCCGGCGGCACCATCACGCACCATGCCCCGCGGGAAAATCCATAAATTCGTGCCGACATCACTTTTCCAATCCATCGACCGTGCCGTGATCACCTGCGAATCATCCCCGAGATACACCAGGCGTGTGCAGGCAGAGGCTATCTGTGCTGCCAGTAATGTGGCCGACGCAATTGCACCGGCAAGCATAAATTGTTTAAATCTCATGGAAAAATCCTCTTCATTGCGTCCGGCAACCGGCACATTACCGGTTACGCATCCTTGTTACTGTAACGGTTATCAGGACTTAGCGGTAAAGGGTGGTTTGGCAAACCAGACCAGCACAATCAGACCGATAAACACCCCGCCTGAAAGCCAGAAAATTTCATTCGCACTGATAATTAATCCCTGCGCAGTTATCTCTTTTGCGAGGTACGCCGATGTTTGTATCTGCGACATACCGTGCTGCGCCATTTCCTGATACATCTGTACCGATTCCGGATTATACTCTGTGATCGACTCAGTTAACTGAGAATGATGTAACGATTCGCGTCTGCTCCACAATGTTGTGGTGATCGAGGTCCCTATCGAGCCTGCCAATGTCCGGAAAAAGTTTGCCAGCGCGGAAGCGGAAGCCAGTTTTTCCGGCGGCAACCCCGAAAGAGTGATGGTTGTCAGTGGCATAAAGAAACAGGCAACCGCAAATCCCTGCACCAGTTGCGGCCAGACAGACGCATAAAAATCCATCTGTGGCTCAAATGTGTATGCCCGCCAGTAGAAACAGATGGCATATATCACGAAACTAAAGGTTACAATCCAGCGCAGATCCACCACATTGGATATTTTGCCGACAAATGCCGAGATCAATATCGGCACCAGCCCGATAGGCGCCAGTGCCAGCCCCGCCCACTCCGCCGTATAGCCGTAGACCTCCTGCAACAACTGCGGCAGCAGAACAATTGCGCCGAAATAAACCATATACGCCAGACTGACCGAGAGCGTCCCGACCGTAAAATTTCGCGATTTAAACAGGGACAATTCCACAATCGGGTTTTTATCTGTCAGCTCCCAGATAACCAGGAACACAAGCGCAACCGCCGCAATAACCGCCAGCGCAACAATTTCATCGGATTCCAGCCAGCCGAGATCTTTTCCTTTATCCAGCAGAATTTGCAGACACCCGATACCGACTATCAGCAATGATAATCCAATCACATTGAGCGGTACTTTCGTGGTTTTCGACTCCATGCCGCGCAGCAGCATCAGACTGACAATCACCACCGATATCCCGATAGGGATGTTGATAAAGAAAATCCAGCCCCAGTGAAAGTTATCACTGATATAACCGCCCATAATCGGCCCGCACACAGGCGCCAGAATGATGGTCATCGACCACAACGCCAGTGCAGTATTGCGTTTCGCGGGAGGATAGCTTTTCAGCAGCAGGCTTTGTGACAGCGGAATAATAGGTCCTGCAACGCCGCCTTGTAATACGCGGAAAAAAATCAGCATTCCGAGACTATCAGATAACCCGCACAGCAGAGATGCCAGGGTAAACAGCCCGACAGACCAGATAAACACGCGGACTTCACCGAAACGTTTGGCCAGAAACCCGGTGATAGCAATAGAAATGGCATTCGATACCCCGAACGAGGTAATAACCCAGGTTCCCTGCGAGACAGACGCCCCGAGATTGCCCGAGATAGTCGGAATAGCCACGTTGGCAATGGTGGAGTCCAGCACCTGCATAAAGGTCGCCATCGCCAGTGCGATGGTCGCCCAGACCAGTCTTTTTCCGGTTAACGGTTGATTATCCACAATAAACCCCCGTACAACTTAACTGGCATTGTCTGTAATGATTTGTGCAATCACAACATTCACCGGCGCAAGATCCGGAATAAGCACATCACTTTTAAATGCCGGAGTATCACGCTGCACATTCGCCAGAACCTGACCATCCGTATTTTTTGTTTCGATAGTGACATTCATGGACAACCCGATACGCAGCGGATATTTTGCAATCTGCTGAGGATCTAATTCCACCCTGACCGGCAGACGCTGCACCACCTTAATCCAGTTACCGGTCGCGTTTTGCGCCGGAAGCAGTGAAAATGCGCTGCCGGTACCCATATCCAGACCGGCGACCGTGCCGTTAAATATCACTTTGCTGCCATAAAAATCACTGGTGATCGTGACCGGTTGCCCGATCCGCACATCACTGAGCTGCGTTTCTTTAAAGTTAGCATCAATCCACACCGGCTCTGCCGGGACAATTGCCATCAGTGACGCATTCGGACTGACCTGTGCGCCGACCTGGACATTGCGCCGTGACACATATCCGGTAAACGGACTGCGGATTTGTGTACGCTGAAGGGTTATCCAGGCATCGCGGACTTTATCTGCCGCCTGTAATATCGCGGGTTGATCCGCCAATGCGGTTGTTTTCAGCAAGGCTTTCGTGGCATTAAATTGCTGCACCGATGCATTCAGGGACGCCTGTGCTTCTTCCACGGCTTCGCGTGAGTGCTGCAAATCCTCTTTGGAAATAGTCCCCCGCTGCCCCAGCACACTTCTGCGCGCATAATCACTTTTTGCCTGATTAAGCAGCACGTTTTTCTGTGCAATCACGGCACTGAGCTGGTCACGGTTATAATAAAGCTCCTGTGTCTGGCGCACTGTTGCCGCGAGATCATGGCGCGCCTGTGCATAAGCCAGTTCAGCATTGGTTTTATCCAGCACCACCAGTACATCCCCGGCGCGTACCAGATCGGTATTCTCAAAATTTACCTGCGTCACATTACCGGTCGTTTGCGCCACAACCGGCACCTGAAGCCCGACCACATAAGCATCATCGGTATATTCCTGATAGCGCAGAACCAGAAACCAATAAATCAGATACCCCGCCAGTAATAAAATAAACAGCAGAGTGGTACCGAGAAGCCAGGCTTTTCGTTTTGCAGGATGACTCGAAGATGTGTGTTTATCGGAAGGTTGGGCGGCAGAAGACTGCGTTGACGTGTTGTCCATCAAAATACCCCGGTCATTAAAATTAATGCAATATTATTGCGCACAGAATAGCCTGAATAACGGAAAAAGTAACGATAAGTGAAATAATATGGCGGATGAATGAAAACGACATAAACAGAAACAGAATATCCGTCTGACACAATGAATTATGTGATTTATTTGTCAGTTTATGATGCTCTGCAATGCAATATAAAGAAATGTCCGGAAATGAAAGTAATATCCGCTTCACACTTTGATATTTTTTTGTGCCGGCGCTTCACAAAAAAAATAACCCGCAGAATGATATTATGAAAAAAACATCCTGATTATTCGATTAGCAGGTTCATTTTCGGGTACAAACGTATTTTATTTTCAGGTTTTCCTGTTCTCAGACAAAGTATCGTTTTTTACTGAAATAAGATTATTTTGTCATGTCCCGGAAAAAACAGCACAATTTGCACAAGGGTCACACCGGATAAACTCAATACCGATGGTTGATTTACGGTGACAGCATGAAAATCAATCAGACAAGATCTGTCGCAATGCCTCTGCGGTAGCGGCTTTATCCGGCTCCTGAGTAAATAATTCATAAAAATCCCCGACAATACGACAGGTCATTACCGGGTCTTTTGCACCCTCTTCAGGGTTTGATAACAAATTAACCTGATCGCCGTATTTCTCACTCAGTTTCTGTGAAACGGAGCCTAATACGCGATAGGCATCGTGCTCAGACACTGAATGACTATTTCGGTTTTCCAGAGATGACGTCAGGATCAGATTAACCGTTTTCAACATCCGGATATCGGCTTCATTATAAGAAACAGCCAATTTATCCTGCGGGAATTTATTCAGTGCCGGAAAAAAATTATTAAAACACAGTTGCCCGGACGGATCTTTTATCAGATATCCGTCTGCCTGCTCTTTAATCGCCACAGCAAAGGCGTTTAACGCCTCGTCAGAAGCATAAGGAACACGATCGATTAATAATATCGCCGTCAGCCCGGTGATTTTATTCACCCATGCCAGTTTCTGCTCATCGGTCATTGAATCGTAATCACCCATCTCGCGTTTTATTTCTTTATATTTTTCAGGTGAGATTTTACGCAGTGACTCAAGAAACAGAAATGATTCCGCCATCATCTTTTTTTTCAACAATAACAGGCGATTTCTCCGCGCTGCTGCTGCTGAGCGCCTCCCGTAAAACCGGCGGCTTTGTTTCCGGTGTTCCCATATAATAACCGGCTCCTGTAAACGCAGCAGCGACAATCAGCATCAACACCAGTTTTATTAATTTACCCATACTTTCCTCTGCATTTATTACCGGCAACATATATACCCAACGTCATTCAAGATGCAGGCATGCGGCAAGCTCCGACCGCCGGGGAGCATACACAAGTATGTGACCCGGCGGGCTGAGTACAGCCAACGAACCTGCAGTTTGAATGAATAAGGGTACGAAAAGATACTGACACAAATAAAGAAAACCCGCTATAGCCGGTCGCCATAGCGGGTCTTATATACTCTTACAAACTACAGGTTCGTTGGGTATACAAATCAGTCAGATAACGGAAAATGTCAGATTTTCACGCCTTCAACAGAAATAATCAGCTCGGCATCCTGTGATTTCGGGCCTAAATCCGCATTGATGTTAAAGCTTTTCAGGGACACTTTTCCTGTAGCTTCAAAACCTGCACGATAACCGCCCCACGGATCTTTACCTTCACCCGTCAGTTTTGCATCCAGCGTTACCGGCTGTGTCACACCATTGAGGGTCAGATTACCGGTGATGATATAGTCATCGCCTTTCTTTTCCACTTTGGATGACACAAATTTAGCTTGCGGATTTTTATCCGTATTCAGGAACTGCGGGCCGCGCAGGTGTTTATCCCGCTCCGCGTGGTTAGTATCCAGGCTGCCGGTTTTAATCGTCACATCGACGTTGTCTTTTGAAGGATCGGCTTTATCAAACGTAAATGTGCCGTCAAAATCCTTAAATGTCCCGTAAAGCCAGCTGTAACCCAGATGCTGAATACGAAACTGAACAAACGCGTGCTGCCCTTCTTTATCAATCTTATAGGTGTCAGCCAGTGCCGCACCTGAACCCAGCAGCATCATGCCTGCGCTTAAACCAACCAGTGCTTTCTTCAGCATTATTACTTCTCCGTCATAATAAAATTACGGGCTTCCCTGCGTTCAGGGTTTCATGCCCAGCATACGTTTTAATGTGGCGTCTTTATCAAAGAGATGATGTTTGAATGCGGCCAGCGCGTGCAGCGCGGACAGCACAACAACAGACCAGGCAAGATACAGATGAATAGTTCCTGCGCTGTCCGCCTGTGATGCACCGTCAGCCAGTGAGGCTGGTATCTCAAACCACCCGAAAACAGAAATGGCCTGACCATTTGCCGTTGAAATAAAATATCCGGTTATCAGGATGGCAAATAAAATACCGTACAACAGCCAGTGCGCCAGTGTTGCACTGATCCGGGTAAGCCGGGTATAGGTGGTTAACGCAGGCGGCGGCGGGGAAATCCAGCGCCAGACCATCCGGATAACCAAAACAATAAACAACAGAATGCCGATACTTTTATGGATCTCCGGCGCACTGTGATACCAAATATCATAATATCCCAGCGATACCATCCACAGCCCCAGGGCAAACATCCCGTAAACAGTGAGTGCCACACCCCAGTGAAGCAAAACGGAGAGGTGTCCGTATCGCTCAGCATTATTTTTCCATTGCATTGATAAATACCCTTTAATAACCCATATCAGTAACAACCCGGTAACAGCCTGCTACTTTACGTGATTTCAGAATAAATATCGGACAAATATCTTGCATAAGTCAGTCAAATTAAATCACTAACATACTCATTTAATTCGGTTTTTTAGTTTATTTGCCATTTTAACAGCAGACAAGTCTGATATAACGGCATCACATAAGAATCATTTCGCAGGGTATATAACTTATTGTTCGCAGGGAGATCCCTCTCCGACGGTTTTAAATAAAAAAATAGTTTAATATCTTAAAATATAGTTTATTAAAAATTTGACATCGGTCACATAAATGGTATGATACCTCCATCGAAGCGAAAGACGCTTTAACCCTTAATTCAAACGCAGGAGTTCATTATGAAAAGCATCAAAGTTTTCTTTTCTCATCTGACCCATGCTGCTGCTATTATTGCTAAATACAGCAAAGCATTCTGATTATCAGACAGATTTGAAAAAGCGCCTTCAGGGCGCTTTTTTTATTGCCTGTGATTTATCATCCGGTCACGATAAAACTAAAAATAATTTTAATCAAATAAAGTTTATTTTATAAAAAATTTGACCTTTGTCACAAAATTGCTATAGTACACCCATCGAAGCGAAAGACGCTTTAACCCCTAATTCAAACGCAGGAGTTGATTATGAAAAACATCAGAACATTCATTTCTTATCTGACCCGTGCTGCTGCTATCATTGCTAAATACAGCAAAACATTCTGAGCAACAGACATAAAAAAAGCGCCTTCAGGGCGCTTTTTTTATGTCTGTATGTCGGTCTTATTTTGCCAGCGGGGCAAACAACCAACGCAGCCACCAGCGGGTTTTCCAGCCGGGTGTTTTTTTTCCGTTCCGTCGGTTGCACACGGGAAACTGATTTTAGTATTTTCCATTCAAAATCAAGGAATAACCTAGAGTGCCCTGCCTCTGCACCATACGTGCAAATTTCATCATGCTTGCGCTTATCGACCGGAGTGTTGTAACTCAGATCACGATCCAGGGTGTGATAAGATTTTTCACGGTCAACAATCCGCTCTTGTGCATACACCGATTTAGGTAAGTAGCGCTGACGGGAGCCGTTATATTTCTGTAACTTAACAAAACGGTAATCTTCTGCGCCATAGTGGCCACAAAACTCTTCATCATAACCATAAAAACGGAAAAAACGCGCACGGGACATAAAAAACAGATTTGAGTGCCCTTTATACGTTTTACCATTTTCATCCTGACGATACAGTTTATAAAACGTCCGTCCGGGGTTGCCCGCATTGATAAGATAAGTAAACGTCGATACCGGCAGGACATGATCCAGATCAGTCATCAGAATTTTATCTGATTTGGCATAAGTTACCCCCAGATTGCGGGAGCCGCCCTGATTCCACGGGATATCAGTTGTGATCCGTAACCAGGTCAGATTTAAATCAAATTCGGGGATCTCATACTCAACCGGAGAGCAATCATCAACAATCACAAACTGAACATGATCGAGAACGGCCGCCGGCATTTTTTCATACCCGCGCAACAGATTGATTACTTCAGAAATATCCTGCTGATTACAATAGAAGTGAGTAACATAAGACAACTTAATATGCTGTTTATCAGCAACTTTACGGAAGAATTCGCGTGACATAGTACCTGTAGCCCTTACCACATTTGACTGACCGGCTATTAACAACCAGTGCGATGTTAATTGCCGGTCATTTTCACATACGGTTAGTACCATGTCACGACTTAACTACCGGGGAACTATTCTTTATTGAAAAAGTATTCCACCGGAACATGAAACAATTCAGCCAAATAGATTAGATAATGAATACTGATACGGCTTGTTCCACGTTCGTAACGGTTAAATTGCTGCTGGGTTATCCCCATATCTTCAGCTAACCGGACAACACTTAATCCTAAGTATTTTCTCTTTTCTTTAATCCGGCTTCCGACACAAGAATAAATATATTCGGTCTCCATAAGATACTCCATTCGCTTATATTGACAATGTGATAACAAAAAAAATCCATTTTTAAGGTCATGCCTGTAATACCGAAAACCACGGCACGAAACAAAAGCCAACATATTGAAATAAAATAAAAATATATCAACTTCCGATTATAAATATCAGGCACATGCTGAATCAGCAAATAGAATTTAACCTTATCGGTTCATTGAAATCAATATCAACATTCCTATTTCCTGTAATATTACCTACCTAATCACACTTAACGTCTTAAATCAGACAAAATAAGATTTATCACATTTCATGATCAGGTATATATACCTGGTTATTGCAAAAAATAATGATGATTAAATATATTCCCCATACAGAACAGGAAATATACACTTAAGAATTTATTACCTGTTTTGGTTTTTATCGGTTTTTATATTTCATGCAATCATCAGAAGATGTGTTATTCTCATCACAGAAGCAATACAAATGCATAGTTATAATTTACATTTGTAAATAACTCCCTTCTGTTTTTGAGGTTATCTTATGACACGAGCAACGCCCGCCGGATATACCCCGCAAACCAGTAAAACGCTTCCCGCTTATCTTGCCGCGCACCTCCCTCCCCATCTGCAATTAGACGGCTCACCCGACGACTGGCGGGTAGAGGAAGTGGGCGACGGTAATCTCAATCTGGTTTTTATCGTCCGGGGACGTGAAAATACCTTAGTGGTAAAACAATCCCTGCCATACGTCCGTGCCGCAGGCGAGTCCTGGCCACTCTCTTTGCAACGCAATTATTTTGAGTACCATGCTCTGTCACAGGAAAAACGTTTCGCACCTGATTATGTGCCTGATGTGTATTTCTATGATGAAACAATGGCGTTGTTTGCCATGGAATATCTCGATGACCATATCATTCTGCGTAAAACACTGATTGCCGGTAAATTTGTTCCCGGGCTTGCAGAGAAAACCGGTTTATTTATGGCGCAGACGCTGTTTCACACATCGGATCTCGGTATGAATGCACAGGATAAAAAAGCCCTTACTGCACAATTTTCCGCGAACCATGAACTGTGTAAAATCACCGAAGACCTGATTTTCACTGAGCCTTATTACCCCGCACCACGCAATCAACACACTTCCCCGCAGTTGGATAAAGATGCAAACGCCGTCATGCTTGACCGGGAAATGGTGCAGGTTGCCATGCGTTATAAATATAAATTTATGACACAGACTCAGGCGCTGCTGCATGGCGATTTACATTCCGGCTCCATCATGACGGGTGAAAATTCCGTACAGGTGATTGATCCTGAATTCAGCTTTATGGGACCTATGGCATTTGATACCGGTAATTATATCGGCAACTTATATATGGCATGGTTTTCTCAGCCTGCGCACCGGAAAAATGAGAACGAAACCGTGCAATATCAGCAATGGCTGCTGTCACAGATAAGTCAGACCTGGTCTGTCTTTGAGACAGAATTCCGCCGTCTGTGGACAGAAAAACAGCAGGGTGATGCCTGGCCGCGCGTACTGTATCAGGAGGGATTATTTGACGATAAATTTCTCAGAACCGCGCAGGACAGTTTCTTCGCCGAACTGTTTCAGGACACGCTGGTTAACGCCGGTCTGGAAATTAACTGCCGCCTGCTCGGGTTCGCCGGGGTGGCAGATTTTAAATCCATTAAAGATGCTGACCTGCGGGCAACGCTTGAGCGCAAAGCACTGAAACTCGCCCGTGAACTGATTGTCAACGCCCGTCATTACCGCAGTTTTGACGATATCACACCATTTCTTTCTTATTGTTAATCGCCACCTGCTTACGAGGCCATAATGAAAATTCAGGGAAAACACTACCGCTCCGTCTGGTTAGCTGAAAACGGCGTAAATGTCTGTATTTTTGATCAGACAAAACTGCCGTTTGAGATCAGTATTCTTCAGTTAGCCACACCGGAAGAGGCTGCGACCTCGATTAAAGATATGTGGGTGCGCGGCGCACCGCTGATTGGTGCGGTTGCCGCTTACGGCGTGGCGCTGGCAATGCATCGTGACAGCAGTGATGCCGCACTGAAAACAGCCTACGATACACTTGTTGTCACCCGCCCGACGGCAATCAACCTGAAATGGGCGCTGGACCGGATCTGCACCGCACTCACACCGCTGGCGCCAAATGCCCGTTGTGAAGCGGCTTACCGCATTGCCGGTGAAATCGCAGATGAGGATGCTGAGATCTGCCACCGTATTGGTGAGCACGGACTGACGATTATCCGTGATATTGCCGCCCGTAAAAAACCGGGAGAGCCTGTCAATATTCTGACGCACTGTAATGCAGGCTGGTTGGCAACCGTAGACTGGGGCACGGCGCTGTCACCCATTTATCAGGCATATAATGAAGGAATTAATATTCACGTCTGGGTGGATGAAACCCGTCCGCGCAACCAGGGCGGACTGACCGCTTTTGAGCTGGGTTCACACGGCGTGCCACATACCCTGATCGCAGATAATGCCGGGGGGCATCTGATGCAGCACGGCGAAGTGGACATGTGTATTGTCGGAACCGACCGCACCACGGCTCGCGGGGATGTCTGTAATAAAATCGGTACCTACCTGAAAGCGCTGGCAGCCAAAGCGAATAATGTGCCGTTTTATGTGGCACTGCCCTCGCCGACTCTCGATTTCACTGTGTGGGATGGCGTAAAAGAGATCCCGATTGAGCAACGCGCCGGTGAAGAGCAATCTCATGTATTCGGTATTACGCCCGAAGGCACGCGCAGTTGGGTGAATACCGCACCGCAAGGGACAACCTGCGGCAACTATGCGTTTGATGTCACACCGGCGGAATATGTCACCGGGCTGATTACCGAGCGCGGTATTTGTGATGCCACACCGGCAGGGCTTAAAGCCATGTTCCCGGAGATGTGGCCGTCAGAGTATGAGGTGTAACCATGACCCGCACAGCGCTGGCACAACAGATTATCGATACCTGCCTGAAAATGAATGCAAGCGGGCTGAACCAGGGAACATCCGGCAATGTCAGCGCCCGCTGGCAGGACGGCATGCTTATCACCCCGAGCGGTGTGCCGTATGAAAAACTGACACCTGACAGCATTGTCTATATGAACAATTCCGGGCAGGCGGAAGCGGATAAGATCCCATCCAGTGAATGGCATTTTCACCTGAGTTGTTATCAGGCGCGTCCGGAGCTGAACGCAGTTGTTCATAATCATGCGCTGAATACTGCCGCCGTTTCTATTCTCAATGAATCCATTCCGGCTATTCACTATATGATTGCCGTCTCCGGCACCGATCATATCCCCTGCGTGCCTTATGCGACGTTCGGCACCCATGAACTGGCTGACATTGTGGCGGCGGGTATCAAAACCAGTAAGGCGCTGATTATGCAGCATCACGGTATGCTGACAATGGAAGTCAATCTGGAAAAAGCCTTGTGGCTGGCGCATGAGACTGAAGTGCTGTCCGCGTTATACCTGAAAATCCGCGCGATCACACCAGATGTTCCGGTGCTGAGTGCAGAAGAGATGCAGCGGGTATTGGGGAAATTTAAAACCTACGGGCTGAAAACGGAGTAACGGAAAGCAAGAACGGTGCAATCCGCCGTTTTTGCTGTATACCCAACGTCATTCAAGTTGCAGGAAGGCGGCAAGGGAAAATAGACGGGGAGCATAGATAAACTATGTGACCCGGCTATTTGAGTGCAGCCAACGAAGCTACAGTTTGAATGAATAAGGGTATATAACTCAGCACATTGTTCATTAACTATTCTGATAAATAACAATATGTAATTAATTACTTTAAATGATAATCATTTTCAATATAATGACACCTTAATATTTTTGTGATTTAAGGTTTTTATGAAAAAAATGATTCGTTATTCAGCCCTGACAGCCGCCATTCTGCTGATCTTACCCGGATGCTCAACACTAAAAAAAAGAAGCTGAATTTAAAGAGACTGAATTTAAAGAGAAAAGTATTGAGGATTGTGGAAAATACCTGCCTGACGGTATTGCTTATCACGTCATCATTGAAGGTGAAGTTGATTTAAATAAGAAATTTAACGGTAATATCAATGTTACCGCACTACAAAACAGCGCGCCCAGTGTCGTATTTAACCGCGATGTGATTGAGGCTGGTACCAATCAGTACATGGATTGTGCAATACAATTACTGAATGACGGTAAAGGTGATACCCGCACTGAGGCTGAAAAAGCAAATCCGGCAATATAATAAGCACGTCATCACTCTGATAAGCCGCCTTACGGCGGCGTATTATGACTACTGCCCTGACAACAGATTTGCCGCAATCGCGGGATCAACAATCAAATCTGACACATAACCGCCGAGTAATGCCCCGCGCGTGGCTGCGACATTCTGTTCACCGGTGGCGATAAAAATCCGCCGCGCAATCTGACGCAACTGCGGCAGACGAATCCCCAGAATGCGGGCATCAGTATGGGTATCAAGCGGCTTGCCGTCTTTATCATAAAAACGTCCGCAGATAACCCCGACCGCGCCCTTGCGGCGAAAATCCGCCATTTCTTCCGTTGTAACCACCCCGGCACGGGTAAGCGGGTTTTCTTCTGTCACATTGCCCGCGACAAATAATGACTTGGTGCAGCGATCAAGCTGGGCAAAATTAGCGCGGATAATCGGCTCACGGCGCAGTGCATCCGCCAGTTCTGCCGAGCTGACAATTGCCGGAACATGAAGGTAAGCACATTCACCGCCGAATTTACCGGCAATCAGCGAGGAAGACTCCACTGTCGTGAAATCCGGCTGAGACGGCACAGAGCCGAGCATCTGCAATACCGTCACATTATGCACGGTTTTCGGCATCAGACACTTTGCCAGATGGTGAATAGTCCGCCCCCATGCGACACCCAGCACATCGCCGTCCTCAATCACCTGACTGAGATAAACCGCTGCCGCCTGCGCCATATTTTCACGGCGGCGGGCGGAATCTGCGGCTGCATCCGGTGCCGGGTTATCCGGTACCACCAGCACACTGGTCAGATTAAACTGTTTTTTCAGTGACAACGCCATGTCAATCCGGCTGTAGCGCGACATATCCAGGCTGATATTAACCACGCCGCTTTCCCTTGCAATTTGCAGATATTTCACCACCGTCACACGAGAGATCCCCATCGCGTCAGCGACCTCAGTCTGGCTCAGACCAGACTGATAATAAAGCCACGCCGCCTGCAAAATGGGATCGTTACCGAACATCAGCCGGTTAAACACACGGTTGTCACCGGCTGTCATGCTTCGCGCACCACACTGCCCCAGAGATCGTACTCATCCGAATGTTCAATCTTAACCATCACAATATCACCGGGCTGCACATCGAACTCACCGTTCAGATAAACCATACCGTCAATTTCCGGCGCATCTGCCATGCTGCGCCCGACAGCACCTTCATCTTCATCCACTTCATCAATAATCACCGGCAGAACACGACCGATTTTTTCTGCCAGACGTTCGGTAGAAATCTTCTGCTGTAACTGCATAAAGCGATGATAGCGCTCTTCCTGAATCTCTTCCGGTACAGGGTCCGGCAATTCGTTTGCCTTTGCACCTTCCACCGGGCTGTATTTAAAGCAGCCAACGCGATCCAGACGCGCTTCGGTCAGGAAATCCAGCAGCATCTGAAAATCTTCTTCTGTTTCACCCGGGAAGCCGACAATAAAGGTAGAGCGCAGTGTCAGTTCCGGACAAATTTCCCGCCAGCGTTTGATGCGCTCAAGTGTGCGCTCTACCGCGCCCGGACGTTTCATTAATTTAAGAATACGCGGGCTGGCGTGCTGTAACGGAATATCCAGATACGGCAGCACTTTACCTTCAGCCATCAGCGGGATCACATCATCCACATGCGGATACGGATACACATAATGCAGGCGGATCCAGACACCCAGTTGTGACAACTGTTCACACAGACCGATCATACTGGTTTTCACCGGCAGACCATCGCGGAACCCGGTGCGGTGTTTGATATCCGCACCATAAGCGGATGTATCCTGCGAAATCACCAGCAACTCTTTTACGCCGGACTCAACCAGGCGCTGAGCTTCACCCAGCACTTCGCCTACCGGACGGCTGTCGAGATCGCCGCGCATGGACGGAATAATGCAGAATGTGCAGCGGTGATTACAGCCCTCTGAAATCTTCAGATACGCATAATGACGCGGGGTCAGTTTCACACCCTGCGCCGGCACCAGGCTGGTGAACGGGTCATGCGCCGGTTTCGGCACATATTTACGGACACTCGCCAGCACTTGCTCATAGCTGTGCGGACCGGTTATCTCCAGCACGTTCGGATGCACCTGACGGATTTGATCTTCTTTCGCGCCCAGACACCCGGTAACAATGACTTTACCATTTTCTGCCAGCGCCTCGCCGATAGCTTCCAGCGACTCCTGCACAGCGCTGTCGATAAAGCCACAGGTATTGACGATCACCACATCGGCATCGTCATAACTCGGCACGACCTGATAACCATCAGTACGCAGTTCAGTCAGGATACGTTCGGAGTCCACTAAGTTTTTCGGGCAGCCTAAAGAGACGAAACCGACTTTCGGCACGGTGTTGGTATTTTGCGACATAAGCTCATTTACTCAAAAAGGCAGGATACACAGTACGTTACTGCAAAATCCGGCAGATATTAGTCATTATCGGGAAGGAAAGGTGGATTTTAGCAAACAAATTAACCTGACAGATAGCTTTCTCAGTAAAAAAAACCGGTTCTGACTGAGTATCAGGACCGGAGGTCTTATCCATGTATCTCTGCTGAAACACCTGTTATCAGGATATGATTATATTCACAGGTATTTTTATATACCCTTATTCATTCAAACTGCAGGTTCGTTGGCTACGCTCAGCCCGCCTGCATCTTGAATGATGTTGGGTATAGTGAGACGACTATTATTTCACATTGCTTTTATCTATCACGATAAGATCCTGATAGAAACGCTCAGGTACTTTTTCTTTATTAATACGTTTAACGGCAAATTCCAGACCTTTTGCCGCCTGAGCTGCCGGGCCCTGGTCAATGGTATTGAGCATTTTGCCTTCTTTAATATACTGAAGTGCCAGCGGCAGTGCGTCATAACCGGATACTAATATTTTGCCTTCAAAACCGGCATTTTCAATCGCGGTAATCGCGCCGATTGCCATATTATCATTGGCGGCGAATACACCGTTGATATCCGGGTTTGCGGTTAAAATATTAGTCATGACATTTAAAGCCTGTTCGGTTTCCCAGTTGGCAGTTTGTGAGGCAACAACTTCAATACCCGGTGCTTCAGAAAAGGCTTTCATTGCCCCGGCTTTACGTTGCTCGCCATTATCGACGCCCGGAATACCTTCTAAAATAACCACTTTACCTTTACCGCCTAACTCATCCACCAGACGTTTTGCTGATTTATAACCACCATCAAAGTTATTCACACCAACATAATAGTAAGTCAGACCTGCTGATTGCGCAGAGGTTTTATCCAGTTCCACATCTAAATCAATAATAGGAATACCGGCCTTTTCCGCATCTTTAAATACAGAAACAAAGGCATGTGAGTCATTCGGTGTTACTACAATCGCATCTATTTTAGACGCAATCATATTTTCAACTAATGAGACTAATTCTTCTGTTGAGTTTTCTTTTTCAGCAACCTGAACAATTAAATCAATGTTTTGCTCTTTTGCCGCTTTGTCTGCGCCTTCTTTCATTGCAATGAAATATTCATTACTTAATGTTTTCATAATAAGGGCGACTTTAGGTTTTTCTGCCTGGGCAACAGCAGTAAATCCTACTAATACGATTGCGGCTAATAGTGATTGGAATAGACGTTTCATACCGATGTACACCTCTAATTGATTGATGTAGGATAGAGAAAGCACAACATAACAAAAATAACATTATAGTAAAGATAATAAGCAATCAAATCTGGAATTATAATAATATGACTGAGATTAATAAAAAGATTGTTTTTGACATGCATCACATTATTAAATCCTTTAATCAGGTAGAGGTTCTGAAAGGCGTTGATTTCACCCTGTATGCCGGAGAGGTTCATTGCCTGGTCGGGGAAAATGGCGCAGGAAAATCAACACTTTGCAAAATAATCGCCGGAATATATCCCGCAAACGGCGGCAGTATGACGCTATTTGAACAGCCCTATAACCCGCTGAATGTAAAAGAAGCACAGCTGAAAGGAATCGGCTTTATTCATCAGGAGTTATTGCTGGTTTCTGAATTAACTGTATTAGAAAATATATTCTTAGGCAGTGAAAAGCATAATATATTCGGTCAAATGAAATGGCGTGAAATGTACGACCTTGCCAAAGAAGTCATTGATGAACTTGAGCTTGATATATCCCCGGATGCAAAAATAAGTTCTTTATCTCTGGCTCAGCAGCAAATGGTAGAAATAGCTAAAGCAATAATCCATAATTATAAAATAATCATCTTCGACGAACCCACTGCATCTATCTCCCGTAAAAATACAGAAACACTGTTCCGGATCATCCATCAGCTGAAAGAAAAGGGTGTCGGCATGGTTTATATTTCCCATCGCTTAGAAGAATTTAATCATATTGCGGATCGCATCACAGTTTTAAGAGATGGTGTGCGGACCGGCACTATGCTGTATAAAGATACCAATAACAATGAAATAATTCGGTTAATGGTCGGACGGGATATTAAAGCATCTGATGAAGTGGATCATACTAATTTCAGTCATATTAAATTAAACGTTTGTGACCTTCAAAATGCATATGTCGAAAAAATATCGTTCAATGTGTATCAGGGCGAAATTTTAGGGTTTGCAGGATTAGTCGGTGCCGGAAGAACTGAAATTCTGCGCGCCATATTTGGTGCCGACGAAAGCAGCGGTGATATTTACATTGATGATATTAAGCAAAAAATCCGCTCACCTAAAGATGCGGTAAAAGCGGGTATCGGATTTTTAACAGAAGACCGCAAAGGACAGGGTTTGGTTTTAGGTGCCAGCATCCGGAAAAATGTGACACTTCCTATCTTGCACCGGCTATGGAATGGTTTATTTATTAACCAGTCAGAAGAAAAAATATGTGTGCAAAAGAATATGGAAAAATTGCGCATTGTTGCCAGCAGCCAGGAGCAGACAGCAAATACATTATCCGGTGGTAATCAGCAAAAAGTCGTATTAGCCCGGTGGATGGAAAGTAATGTCAAAATCTTATTTTTTGATGAGCCGACACGCGGTATTGATGTCGGTGCAAAAGCTGAAATTTATGATTTGATGCGGGCATTTACAAAAGATGGCGGCACCGTCGTGATGGTGTCTTCCGATTTACCCGAGCTATTGTTGCTGTCAAACCGCATTATTGTTATGCGCCAGGGGTCAATGGTGGGCGAAATTTTACGCAAAGATGCCTCAGAAGAAAAATTAATGCATTTAATGGTGGGTATATAAGCCCGGAACAACCACAGAATTGACCAATAGTTGGTAACATAATTATGCAACGTATCACTAAATCATCCGTATTATCACTTGTATCCAGTCTGGGCATCGGGTTGGTTCTTGCCGCGCTTATTGTCGGAATGAGCTTTGCTTCACCTGTTTTTCTCAAAACGAATAATATTGTCAATATATTGCTGCAAGTGGCGACTATCTCCATTATCGCAACAGGTATGACTTACGTCATTCTGACCGGCGGGATTGATTTGTCCGTCGGATCAATCGTAGCGCTGAGTGCCGTCAGCCTGGGAACCTTTATTCATGCCGGTATGGAATGGATTGGACCGGATCCCTCATTCGTGATGGAGCTGACCGTCGTTATGTTATCCATTGCCGGGGCAATTCTGGTCGGCACGCTTTGCGGGCTGGTGAACGGATTTGTTATTGTCTGCATGAAAGTACCGCCCTTTATTGCCACATTGGGCATGATGGGGATTGCGCGGGGGTTAGCGCTGACAATTGCCGGCGGAAAAACACTGTACAGCTTTCCGCCATCATTGCGTTATCTCGGTAACGGAAAAATTGCCGTAACAGAGAGCTTTAATCTGCCGGTTCCCGTTATTATTGCCTTTTTCGTGGTGATGATGAGTTATTACGCATTAACACAGACACAGTTCGGACGGCAAACCTATGCGCTGGGCGGCAACCGCGAAGCGGTCAGATTATCCGGTATCAATGTGTCCTGGCTGGAGATCCGCGCCTATGTGATTAACGGCGGACTAGCCGCTTTAGGGGCGGTTATTTTAGTCGGTCGTTTAAATGCAGCACAACCTATTGCCGGGGAAGGTTACGAACTGGATGCCATTGCCGCAACCGTTATCGGCGGCACCAGTTTAGCCGGGGGTATCGGCTCTGTTATTGGCACGGCTATCGGCGCTCTGATTATGGGCGTATTACAGAATGGTTTAACACTTCTCAATGTGGCGTCTTATTCACAAAGGCTGATTATCGGCGTTGTGATTATTTTAGCGGTATTTTTAGACCAGGTGCGCCGGGGCAGAGTATCATTTACGTTTATATCCCGCTGGTTTAAACGCTGATATGCCCTTATTCATTCAAACCGCAGGTTCATTGGCTGCGGTTTGAATGATGTTGGGTATAGCTTATTCACTCATTTTTTTTATTTACTCAAAAACGGGATGCGGCGGCTTATTTTGCTGCATCCTTTTTTTTGTGCTCAGGAATATCTTCAGCTGACAACCAACCGGAATAAATCTGAGGAAAACATATTTCCTTTATGATGAATGTGATACATGCGGCAGCTTTATCCTGCTGATCCGGTTATGCTTTATTTGACAGCATTTAATTTCGACATTGTATAAATATGAAGTTGCATTGTTTGTCACTTTCATATTGAAATGCTGCCGTTGTGTTTATCTCATTATTATTCACAAGAAGAGTAATCACGGTGTCTATGCAAAAATCAAAACGTAAAACGTGGATCTTTTACCTCCTGCTGGTTGTTGTTCTCATTGCCGGGGGCTATCTGTACCGGTTGATGAGCAGCCCCGGGCTGCCTGCCGGATTTGCGCAAAGCAACGGCCGGATAGAAGCAACGGAAATTGATATTTCGACTAAAACTGCCGGACGTATCAGTACCATCAATGTCAGAGAAGGTGATTTTGTCCGTGCCGGTGATGTTCTGGCGCAGATGGATACCCGCACACTTGAGGCACAACTGAGTGAAGCGCAGGCGCAATATCGCCAGGCTACCAGCAATGTGGTTTCCTCCCGTTCGGCGCTCGCTCAGCGGAAAAGTGAAAAAACCGCCGCAGAAGCCATGGTACGCCAGCGCCAGTCTGAGCTGAATGCCGCGCAAAAACGTCTCGCCCGCTCTCAGGCACTGGTAAAAACCAATGCCATCTCCGTTCAGCAGCTTGATGATGACCTTGCGGTGGTTCAGGGCGCACACGCGGCTGTCGAAGCCGCCAAAGCCCAGGTTGCAGCCGCCTCAGCGGCAATTGATGCCGCGCAGTCCGGCATTATTCAGGCGCAGACCCGGGTTGATGCCGCACTCGCCACACAACAGCGTATTGAGGCCGATCTCGATGACAGTCAGCTGAAAGCCCCGCGCAACGGTCGTGTGCAATACCGTGTTGCAGAACCGGGCGAAGTGCTGGGTGCCGGTGGTCGTGTCGTGAATATGGTCGATCTCAGTGATGTGTATATGACTTTTTTCCTGCCGACAGAACAGGCGGGACAAGCCGGTATCGGCAGCGAAGTTCATATTATCCTCGATGCCGCGCCAAATCTGGTGATACCGGCGAAAACCTCGTATGTCGCCAGTGTTGCACAATTTACCCCGAAAACAGTGGAAACAGATAACGAGCGGCAGAAACTGATGTTTCGTGTCCGTGCGCGGATAGCCCCTGAATTACTGGAAAAAAATCTGGAATATGTGAAAACAGGTCTGCCGGGACGCGCATACATTCGTTTGGATCCCAAACAGGAATGGCCTGCTGAACTGGAGGTGAAATTACCTCAATGACATCATCACAGAAGCTTTCCGCCACCGCGATCGTCACACTTGAACAGGTTACGCATCATTACGGTGATGTGTGCGCCCTTGATGATATCAGTCTGCATATCCCCGCCCGCCAGATGGTAGGGCTGATAGGCCCGGACGGCGTCGGAAAATCCACGCTGATTTCCCTGATTGCCGGTGCCCGCAAGGTGCAGCAGGGAAACGTGATTGTGCTGGACGGTGATATCAGTGATGAAACCCACCGCCGCGCGGTGTGTCCGCGTATCGCGTATATGCCGCAGGGGCTGGGGAAAAATCTCTATCACACCCTGTCTGTCTTTGAGAATGTTGATTTCTTCGGGCGGCTGTTTGGTCAGTCCGAAGCAGAGCGGCATCTGCGTATTGATGACCTGCTGACCAGCACCGGGCTTGCGCCCTTCCGCGACCGCCCGGCGGGAAAACTGTCCGGCGGTATGAAACAGAAACTCGGTCTTTGCTGCGCCCTTATCCATGACCCGGAACTCCTGATCCTCGATGAACCCACCACCGGTGTTGACCCGCTATCCCGCGCCCAGTTCTGGGATCTGATTGATCGCATCCGTGAGCGCCAGCAAAACATGAGTGTGCTGGTTGCCACCGCCTATATGGAAGAAGCGGAGCGTTTTGATTATCTCGTTGCGATGGATGACGGCAAGGTTCTGGCGACCGGACACGCCCGCGAACTGAAAGCACAAACACACACCACTGAGCTGGAAGAGGCGTTTATCGCGCTGCTGCCGGAAGAGAAACGCAAAGATCACGAGTCCGTGGTGATCCCGCCCCGCAACGTTCAGGATAATGAGACGGTGGCAATTGAAGCACAAGATCTTACTATGCGTTTCGGCTCATTTACCGCCGTCGATCACGTCAATTTCCGCATTCCGAAAGGGGAAATATTCGGCTTTCTCGGCTCCAACGGTTGCGGCAAATCCACGACCATGAAAATGCTTACCGGACTGTTACAGGCCAGTGAAGGTAAAGCATGGCTGTTTGGTCAGGAAGTTGATCCGAAAGATTTGAATACCCGGATGCGCGTGGGCTATATGTCGCAGGCGTTTTCACTCTACAGTGAGCTGACGGTGCTGCAAAATCTGGTGCTGCACGCCAAACTGTTCCATGTTCCGGAGCACGACATTGACGCACGCGTCAATGAAATGATGGAGCGCTTTAAGCTGACTGATGTTGCAGATGCGATGCCGGAAGGTCTGCCGCTCGGGATCCGCCAGCGGCTCTCACTCGCTGTTGCTGTTATCCATCGCCCCGAAATGCTGATCCTCGATGAACCGACCTCCGGTGTTGACCCGATTGCCCGGGATATGTTCTGGAATCTGATGGTGGGTCTTTCACGCGATGACGGCGTGACTATTTTTATTTCCACTCACTTTATGAATGAGGCGGCGCGCTGTGACCGGATGTCTCTGATGCATGCGGGGAAAGTGCTGGTGACAGATACCCCGGATAATCTGGTCAGAAACAGTGAGTTTGATACTCTGGAAGCGGTATTTATCGATTACCTGAAAAAAGCCTCCGGTATTGAGGATGATGCCCCGCCTGCCGCTGCGCCTGAGTTGCCTGCCAACTCAGGAGAAACCGCCGCCACCGCGCTGAAACGCCGTTTCAGTCTGCGCCGTCTGTTCAGTTACAGTCTGCGTGAAGGGCTGGAGTTGCGCCGTGACCCGGTCCGCCTGACGCTGGCACTGCTCGGCACGGTTATTCTGATGTTTATCATGGGTTACGGCATCAGTATGGATGTGGAAAATCTGCGGTTTGCAGTACTGGATCGCGACCAGACCACCACCAGCCAGAGCTATGTACAGGATCTCTCCGGCTCGCGCTATTTTATCGAACAACCTCCGTTGCGCGATTATGATGATATGGAGCGGCGTCTGCGCGGCGGGGAAATTGCTGTCGCGGTCGAGATCCCGCCGAACTTTGCCCGGGACATAGCCAAAGGTCATAATGTGACCCTGGGTGTCTGGGTGGATGGCGCAATGCCGAGCCGCGCAGAAACCGTACGTGGTTATGTACAGGCAATGCATCTGAACTGGCTGACCCGCATGGCATCACGCCAGCCGGTAGCAACACCAACCCAATCAGCGGTCAATATTGAAACCCGCTACCGCTATAACCCGGATGTAAAAAGTCTGCCTGCCATCGTACCTGCGGTTATTCCGCTGCTGCTGATGATGATACCGGCAATGCTCAGCGCCCTGAGTGTGGTGCGGGAAAAAGAACTCGGATCCATTATTAATCTGTATGTTACTCCGATTACCAAAGCAGAATTTCTTATCGGCAAGCAACTGCCGTATATCCTGCTGGGAATGTTTAACTTTTTCCTGCTCTGCATACTCTCTGTTTATGTATTTGGCGTGCCGCTCAAGGGCAGCCTCCTGACAGTGACATTGGGCGCACTTTGTTATATTACGATTGCCACCAGCATGGGATTGCTTATCTCCTGCTTTATGAAAAGCCAGATTGCCGCCATTTTCGGGACGGCGATTATAACCCTTATCCCGGCAACACAGTTTTCCGGAATGCTTGACCCGGTATCATCACTTGAAGGTATGGGTTACTGGATAGGACATATTTACCCGACCACGCATTTCCTGACTATTACCCGTGGTACGTTTTCCAAAGGGCTGGGACTTATCGATTTGTATCAGTCCTTTATTCCGCTGCTTATCACCATCCCGTTGGTGCTCGGATGCAGCATCTTTTTCCTGAAAAAGCAGGAGGGATAATGCGGACACTGAAGAATATTATTTATCTCGGCATGAAAGAGCTGCGCAGCCTGATGCGGGATAAAGCCATGCTGGCACTGATTGTGTTTGCATTCACCGTATCAATCTATTCCTCGGCTACGGTAAAATCAGACTCACTGCATCTGGCACCGATTGCGATTGCCGATCAGGATCGCTCGCAGCTCAGCCAGCGCATTATTAACAGCTTTTATGAGCCTTACTTTCTGCCCCCTGCTGATATTGAGATAAACCAGATGGACGGGCTGATGGATACCGGCGCGTATACGTTTACCCTGGATATTCCGCCGAATTTCCAGCGCGATGTCCTGGCAGGACGCCACCCGGCTGTCCAGTTGAATGTCGATGCCACCCGCATGAGTCAGGCGTTTCTCGGCAACAGTTATATTCAGAACATTGTCACCGGCGAGGTGAATACGTTTCTGGCTAAAAACCGTGAAAACAGTGTGTTGCCGGTAGGTTTGGATATCCGCACCCGGTTTAACCCGAACCTGGATCAGATGTGGTTCGGCTCTGTCATGGCGATTATCAATAATATTACGATGCTCTCGATAATTCTGACCGGGGCGGCGCTTATCCGTGAGCGCGAGCACGGGACGATTGAGCACCTTCTGGTGATGCCGGTGACACCTTTTGAGATAATGATGTCAAAAGTCTGGTCAATGGGATTGGTGGTTTTGCTGGCCTCTCTCGGCTCGCTGTTGCTGGTTGTCCGGTTCTTGTTGCAGGTGCCGATAGAAGGCTCAATTACCCTGTTTATGTGCGGCGTGGCACTCAGTCTGTTTGCCACCACATCAATCGGGATTTTTATGGGAACAATTGCGCGCTCTATGCCGCAGTTCGGGTTGCTGATGATAATGGTGCTGCTGCCGCTGAATATGCTGTCCGGCGGGATGACCTCACGGGAGAGTATGCCGCAGTTTGTGCAGGATGTGATGCAGACAATGCCGACGACGCACTTTGTCAACCTGGCACAGGCAATCCTCTACCGGGGTGCGGATTTCCTGATAATCTGGCCGCAATTTATTTATTTGATCGTTATTGGTGCGGCTTTCTTCTGCGCGGCTCTGCTGCGTTTTCGCAAGACAATCAGTGCGATGGCGTAACCCGGACTCATCCGCTACCTCAATGATACCGGCCATATTATCATTGCGGAGATTAACCATTAACCACGCGCTGTGTAAATCATCATATTTACACGGCATTTTTCTGTAAATTCAGTTTGTTACGGGCAGTTTGGAGATAAGGATATGAAGAAGGTGGTACTGATGTGTGACACCGGTATTTCTGCACGGATGCTGGTCAGTAAAATGCAGGATGAAGCACAAACCAGGGGTATTGATATTGAGATTACCAGCCGCTCTGTTCATGACTACCGTGAATGTGCCGGAGAGTATGATCTCGCCCTGCTCGCCCCGCAAATCCGCCACCGCCTGCGTGAATGTCAGCAGAGCGCCACCGCCGCAGGAAGACCTGTCGCCTGCATTGAGATGGATCCATTCTGGAATCTGGACAGTGGTGCGGTATTAAATCAGGCTCTGGAATTACTGGATTAATCAGTGACACAACAAACAACTGAAACCGATATCATTACACTTATCACCTGTGCGGGAAGCGCCCGCAGTCTGGTATTTCAGGCCATTCGTGAAGCCCGTGAAAACCGTGATTTTCCGCACGCAGAGATACTGATGCAACAAGCAAAAGAAATGCTTTCCGGTGCTCACTGGATTCAGACTCAGCTTATCAGCCTGGATGAGGGAGAGGGAAAAATCCCTGTTACCCTGGCACTGGTACACGCTCAGGATCATCTGATGAACGCTGTCCTGCTGACAGAGCTGGGCACAGAGATTATTGCCCTGCACCGGCAGATTGCAGAAAAACCAAAAGATAAAAGATAAAAGATAAAACCTTCTTCTTCCGGATTCGGGCGTCGGGAAAAACCAAAAAACAAAACCCTCTTCTTTCAGATTCGGGCGTCGGGATAACCGGCAAAGCGGAAAGTCGCTGTAAACACATCCCTGTTCGCTCGGTTCGCGCCATCCATGGCGCTCTACGCTTTCCTTTTTTTGCCGGTTGCCCCTTCTGAATTCTTGACAATGCAGAGAAATAATTATTTCTGACACCGAGATCCACTAAATCATCCGGTCTGTGGCAAGTGAGAATTCCGGGGAGCATATTTCTTTTTGCCTGTTTATCCCTTCTGAATTTGAAAAAAATCATTTCTGACAAAGCGATCCGCTAAATCATCCGGTTTGTGGCAAGGCGGCAAGTGAAGAATTCCGGGGAGCATACATCAGTATGTGACCCGTAATTCTGAGCGCAGCCAACGCCGCCACAGACCGGAGGATGACGCGGATCAGGATTGAAGGAGGCCGCGGACGATGACCTTGCTCGCCGGGGCGCTGCTGTCAGTCGCCCGCCGGACTGCCATATTAATAGCCTGCCAGGCGATCTCCTGCAGATCATGAGAAATACACGGAAAATCAAACCCATAAACATCTGCATGAGAAACTTCATCAATACTGAACAGGGAAACATCTTTTTGCGGGATAAGGTTGTGTCTGATACAGGCTTTGATAATCCCCAGCGAAATCTGGTTGTTGCAGCCGACAAAATAGTCCGGTGCCGCATGGTATTTCAGATAGTGATCTGTCACTTTAAAGGCTTCATCCATCAGAAAATCAGCATGAAGTACATTCACACTGCTGACCTGCCCGTGTAATCCTGCCACCATGCCGGTAACCCGGTCCTGGGCAACATTGGAATCTTCGGGACCTGAAATAATGACAACATTATTCACTTTCTGAGATAACAGATAGCGCCCTGCCTGCAACCCGCAGTCAAGGTTATCGATATATACGCCGCTGCACCCTTTTGCATCCAGTTCCCGGTCGACCAGAATGACCGGAATATTGAGCAGTGCCAGTTGGTTAACATAGTCCGGGCGATATACCCGTTCAGCGGAAACAACTGATAAAATGATAGCATCGACGTTATAACCAATCAGTTTATCAATGATACGTGCTTCATTTTCGCGTGATTCGTATGAATCAAACATCAGGGTGTCATAACCGGCTTTGTATGCTTCCTGGGTGATGCGTTTTGCCAGCCCGCCAAAAAACGGGTTGCTCATGTCCGGGCTGACAATCCCGATAGTCCGGGAGGATTTTGCCCGCAGATTGCGAGCCGCTGCATTGACGACATAACCAATTTTATCTGCAGCATCAAGAATGCGCCTCAGCGTTTCCGGGTGAACCTTATCAGGCTGCGAAAATGCGCGTGATGCCGTAATTTTACTGACATTTGCAATTGCGGCGACATTTTCAAGTGTGACCTTTTGTGTCCGGGGCTCCGCCAATTTTATCTCCTTAGCGCCAAAGCATCATTTTGTACCATTATATTATCATCTAAATCGATTCAGTCACGCGAAAAGGTGTCTTTTTGCTGAGAAAAACCGTGTCAGCTATTTTAACATTCCAGCCGTTTTATCCGGGGATCGGTAAAAATATCGTATTCGTCTGTGTTCTCAGTCGAGAACTCTGAAACCACCGTCCCCTGCGGGCCGGCTTTAAACCAGTGGCGGGTATTTGGTGCAATGGTGTACTGCTCACCCGGGCGCAATAAAATAAAGCGATCACAGGTATACCACTGTTCATCACCTTCCGGCGGGCGGTAAACCGGATTTCCCTGTGCATCCTGATTGAGTGTCAGTGACGGGGAGTCAACAAATAAGTACACTTCCCCCCAGCGGCAGCGGAAGGTTTCCTGTTTGCCGGGGCGCGTTTTATACGGCGGATGGCGGTGTTCGGGGCAGGTTTGGTCTGCAAACAGTACCAACTCTTTCGCACAGTAATGCGGGCTGTTGTAGTACGTCAGCAATTGCAGGCCTGAACGGGGATAATCAGGCAGATTAAAATGAGCAATTTCGATGTTATGCTTTTCAGACTCTGTCAGGACAATGTGTCCTTTCTCCAGTATTGCCAATGATTCAGTGATATAGCGTTGTTTATTCATCTGCATCTCTGTACCTCCGCGAAATGATATCGGTATCATTATACCCTTACAGTAAGGCACAAAAAACGTGATCGATAAGACCATTCATTGAACACGTGATAAGTAAAACTGCCATTTTTTTAATAAAAAATTTAACCACCATCACATAATTATAATAAAGATTGGTCTACTATCCGAATCATAGCAATGATATCGATATCATTTTAATGAAAGGAAGTGATCATGAAGGCATTAGTGTTAGAGAAAGCAGGGAAGATCGCGATTCAGGATTGGCAGAGCAATGAAGTCCTGAGCGACAATGACGTTGAGATAAAAATTCACACCGTCGGCATCTGCGGCAGTGATGTCCACTATTATCAGCATGGCCGTATCGGACCGTTTGTGGTTGAAGCGCCGATGGTGCTGGGTCATGAAGCTTCCGGCGTAGTCACTGCTGCCGGTAAAAATGTAAAACATCTGAAAGTCGGCGACCGCGTATGTATGGAGCCGGGCGTGCCTGATTTACAGTCTCCGCAGTCGCGTGCAGGTATTTATAATCTGGACCCTGCGGTCCGCTTCTGGGCAACCCCGCCAATTGACGGCTGCCTGCGTGAAAGCGTGATCCACCCTGCTGCATTCACCTTTAAACTGCCGGACAACGTCACCTTCGCTGAAGGTGCGATGGTTGAGCCACTGGCGATTGGTATGCAATCTGCTACCAAAGCCGGGATCAAACCGGGTGATATCGGTCTGGTAATTGGTGCCGGAACTATCGGTATTATTACTGCGCTGTGTGCACTGGCGGGCGGTTGCTCTGATGTGATCATCTGCGATGTGTTTGATGAAAAGCTGAAAATTACTGAAAAATATCAGGGCTTACATGCCATCAACAGTAAAGATCAGCAGGCGCTGACTGATATTGTCAACAAACTGACCGGCGGCGAAGGCGTGAACGTGCTGTTTGAGTGCAGTGGTGCAAAACCGGTTATCGCTTCAATTTCTGATCATATTGCCCCGGGCGGTACTGCTGTTCTCGTCGGGATGCCGATTGATCCGGCTCCGCTGGATATTGTGGCGGCTCAGGCAAAAGAAATCACCTTCAAAACCATTTTCCGTTACGCCAACATGTATCCGCGCACCATTCGTCTGCTCAGTTCCGGCAAACTGGATGTCGCTCCGCTGCTGTCAGCAACCTATAAGTTCAAAGACAGTGTTGAAGCGTATGAGCGTGCTGCCGAAGGCCGCGCGACCGACGTGAAAATCGTGCTGGAAATGGAGTAACACATGACGCTCTATGCCGGTATCGACTGCGGAACGCAAAGCACCAAGGTCATTATTGTCGATAGCCAGACTGCCTGCATTTTAGGTGAGGGCAGCGCGCCTCACCTGATTATCAGTGAGTCAGGCGGACGCCGTGAACAGGAAGCCAAATGGTGGACTGATGCACTGGAAACGGCTTTTGCACAGGCAATCCGCAGTGCCGGCATTGACGGGCGTGAGATCCGCGCCCTGTCTGTTTCCGGTCAGCAGCACGGTTTTGTGCCGGTCAGTGAAAACGGTGACGTGCTTGCCCCGGCAAAGTTATGGTGTGATACCTCTACAAATGCAGAAAACCAGTGGTTTATCGATGCGCTGGGCGGTGAAAAAGCGGCGATTGAGCGCCTCGGGTTACTACCGCAGACCGGTTATACCGTTTCAAAAATCATCTGGTTTAAGCAGCAGCATCCGCAACTCTGGCAGCAACTGCGCCATGTGTTGTTACCGCACGATTATCTGAATTTCTGGCTCACCGGCAATGCCTGTGCAGAGTTCGGCGATGCGTCCGGTACCGGACTGCTGAATATCCGTACCCGCCAATGGGACAAAGAAGCTGCTGACCTTATCGATCCGGAAGGGATTTTATGGCAGGCGCTGCCGCCGTTAGTCCGCGCTGAACAGATGATCGGCACCGTTCGTCCTGAAATCGCTGAAAAACTGGGAATTTCGCCGCAAACCCGCGTGGCATCCGGTGGTGGCGATAACATGATGGCGGCAATCGGTACCGGAAATATCAAACCGGGGATCACCACCATGAGCCTCGGGACATCCGGCACCCTGTTTACCTTTGCTGAGAAACCGGTTGTGGCGGATTCCGCTATGATCGCGGGCTTCTGCTCCTCCAGCAATGGCTGGATGCCACTCATCTGTACGATGAATGTCACATCCGCCACCAGCACTATTCAGTCATTATTAGGACTGGATATTCAGTCCTTTAATGATGCGCTGAACAGCAGTAAACCCGGCGCGGATGGTCTTATCATGCTGCCGTTCTTTAATGGCGAACGCGTACCTCAGTTACCCGATGCCCGCGCCAGCCTGCATAACATGGACGGCAGCAACCTGACACCGCAAAACCTGAGCCTGGCTGTGGTTGAAAGTGCCACATACGGGCTGCGTTTTGGTATCGATCTGTTCCGTCAGCAAGGCGTAACCACCCGCGAAATCCGCCTGACCGGCGGCGGTGCGCGCAGTGCAAAATGGCGTCAGATTGTCGCAGATATCATGGCAACGCCTGTGGTCTGTGTGACCAACCAGGAAGCCGCCGCATTAGGTGCTGCCGTTCAGGCCATCTGGAGCGATACCCTGACCACAGAGACAACGCCGGAAACACAGTTAGCCGCGTTATGTGAACGCTTTGTTCAACTGGATGAAAACACCCGCACGCAGCCGGATCCTGTAAATGTGCCGGTGTATGAATCGCTGTATCAGAATTACCTCACTTTACTGACATCAGAATATCCGGAGGTCACATTATGACGGCATCTGTGGCAGACAATGACGAGTTACTGCGGGTTGAAGGGGTACGCAAGGCCTTTGGGCAGGTTGTGGCACTGAAAAATGCGCAGTTCTCGCTGAAAAAAGGCTCTGTTCACGCCCTGTGCGGCGGGAACGGTGCCGGTAAATCCACCTTTCTCAGCATCCTGATGGGATTTATCCGTCCGGATGCCGGTGAGATTTATGTCAAAGGCAAGCGCTGCGAATTTCATCAGCCGATTGAAGCGCTGCACGCCGGTATTGCTATCGTTCAGCAGGAATTAAGTTCAATTCCTGACCTGACGGTCGCGGAAAATATCTGGCTGGGACGCGAGCCGCGCCGCTTTGGTTTTGTCGATTTCAAAAAGCTGAACCAGCAGACGACTGAATTACTGGCTGATTTGCATTTCGACATCTCCCCGACCGAAAAAATGCGCAATTTGAGTGTGGCCGAGCAGCAACTGGTGGAAATCGCCAAAGCGCTCTCTCATGCCGATGCTGACATCATCATTATGGATGAACCAACCTCCGCCATTGGCGAGGAAGATGCACGGAAGATTTTTGATGTTATCACCCGCCTGACGGAAAAAGGTAAAGGCATTATTTATGTCTCCCACCGCCTGTCCGAGATTTTTCAGATAGCCGATACCTTCACCATTTTTCGTGACGGTACGTTTATCACTGACGGACCGCTGGCAGATATCAACCGTGAGAAGCTGATCGAGCTGATTATCGGGCGTGAAATCAAAGATGAATTTGCCAAATTCAATGAGCCGACGAATGAAACCATTATGGATATCGCAGGGCTTTCCCGCGATAACCATGTGCATGACATCAGTCTGAACCTGAAAAAAGGTGAGATCCTGGGAATTTATGGTCTGGTCGGCTCCGGGCGCACTGAGTTTCTCGATCTGATTTTCGGGATCGAACACGCGGACAAAGGCACCATTCATATTAACGGGCAGCATCTGGATAAACATTCGCCGAAAGACGCTATCAATGCCGGTATCGCCTATGTCACGGAAGATCGCAAAGAAACCGGGCTGATGCTCGGGCGCTCCATTAATGAAAACATTAATATTGCGTCCTTCGGAACCATCAGCAAGGGCGGCTTTATCAATGACAAGAAAGAACAGGCGCGGTCGAATGACATGATTGAGCTGTTCAATGTGAAAACGCCGGATGCCGGGCAATTAGTCGGCAATCTCAGCGGCGGCAACCAGCAGAAAGTGGTTCTCGGGCGCTGGGCGCTGATTGAGCCGGAAGTGATGCTGCTTGATGAGCCGACACGCGGCGTGGATGTCGGCGCCAAAAAAGAAATCTACCGTTTTATGTCCGAATTTGCATTACAGGGCAAAGGTATCGTGATGGTCTCTTCTGAGCTGTCCGAAATTATCGGGATGAGTGATCGCATTATTGTCTTTCGTGACGGGCGGATCGCCGGAGAGCTGACCGCAGCTAATGCCACTCAGTCCGATTTAATGAAACTTGCGGTGTGATGATGCACAGCCGTTCACCCGTCATCGCACGCATGAATAAAGAGAAGTTACCATGAATACAACAAATACTGCGCCCTCACCAGGGATCTCATTTATTGCCCGTAACAAGAAAAATATGCACAAATACGGCATCATTCTGGCGTTCTTTGTTCTGTGCCTGATTGTTGCTGTTGTGGGTGAAATTCAGGTCGCCCGTGGCGACTGGAGCAATAACTACTTTCTGAGCCAGGATAATATGATGATTATCCTGCGCCAGATTTCGATTAACGGCATTCTCGCCATCGGCATGACCTTCGTTATCATTACCGCCGGTGTTGATTTGTCTGTAGGCTCCGTTCTGGCACTGAGCGGCATTGTGGCGGCGCGGTTTGCCACCAGCAATACCGGACTGGCTATCGGTGATACTGCCAATGCGGCGATGATCCCGATGATTGTCGCCCTGGGGATAGGGATTGTCTGTGGTCTGCTCAACGGCACAATTCTGGCAAAATTTAATCTCCAGCCGTTTATCGTCACCATGGGGATGTTATCTGCCGCGCGCGGTCTGACACTGCTGACCACTGACGGCAACCCGGTATCACAGCTTAACAGTGATTTCCGCTGGTTAGGAAACGGCTACATTTTTGATATCCCGGTGCCGGTGGTTATTCTTGCCGCTATCTTTATTCTTGCCTGGATTTTACTGAATAAAACCACGTTCGGGCGTTATGTTTACGCCGTCGGCGGAAATCCGAAGAGTGCAAGAACCTCCGGCATCAGCGTAATTAAGATCAAAGTGCTGGTTTACACCCTGTGCGGCGCATTAGCCGGTATCGCAGGTCTTATCCTGACCGCCCGCACCGGTTCAGCACAGACCAGCGCCGGGAGTGCTTACGAGCTGGATGCTATCGCTGCCGTTGTTATCGGCGGAACCAGTATGGCAGGCGGCGTCGGGACATTAGTCGGCACCCTGTTCGGCGTATTAATTATTGGCGTGATGAATAACGGCCTCGACCTGCTCGGTGTTCAGTCCTATTACCAGCAGATTATCAAAGGTGCATTAATTGTTATCGCCGTGCTTTTAGATCCGTCACGCAAACAACGTCGTGACTGACAGCAGTACCCACGCGGATTTTTTCAGCCCGCCACATTCCGGATGACAAGCTAATTTACGCAAAATCATTCAGTCTGTGGCAAGGCGGCAAAGTGAAGGAGCACGGGGAGCATACACAAGTATGTGACCCGGGATACTGAGCGCAGCCAACACCGCCACAGGCTGAAGGATGAAGCGTAAACGCAAAATCATTCGTTTTGTAGGTAGGCGGCAAAGTGAGGACATCCCCGGGAGCATACATCAGTATGTGACCGGGGTGGACGAACGCAGCCAACACCGCCACAGGCTGAAGGATGAAGCGTAAATAAAGACTATAAAAACAGCGACCCTACAAGGAACAACCATGAACAAACTAACCAAAATCGCAGCTCTTACCTCTGCTCTGCTGATGGGCGGTCAGGCATTTGCTGCACAGGATAATCCGGTAAAAATTTCGGTACTGATGTATGGCATGAAAGCTGAGTTCGTTCAGTTAATGGAAAAAGCGGCAAAAGAACATCCGGCTGTGAAAAGTGGCGATGCGGTTATTACTGTTTACGATGGTCGTTATGACCCTATGGTACAGAATAACCAGGCTGAAACCGCTATTCAGACCAAAACTGACGCTATCATTATCAACCCGATGGATTATGAAGCGAACATCGACGTCGTCACTATGGCGAATGAAGCAAAAATCCCTGTCATTGTGACCAACGCCCGTCTGAATACAGACAAAATGACGGCTGAAGTGGTTTCTGATGACGTCCTCGGCGGTTACATGGAAGCCAAAGCGGTTCTGGCAAAAATGAACTGTGAAGGTAACGTTGTTATTATCGAAGGACCGAAAGGCGGCAGCGGTGAAATTCAGCGCGGTGAAGGTAATGACAAAGCCATTGCAGAGTGTGGTCCGGGCAAAGTGAAAGTGTTAGAGCGTAAAACCGCTAACTGGTCACGCGCTGAAGCTATGCCGTTGATGGAAAACTGGTTACAAAAACACCGTGGTAAAATCGGCGGCGTTATCGCACAGAATGACGAAATGGCATTAGGTGCTATTGAAGCTATCAAATCTGCCGGTCTGAATGTCAGTGATTTCTCTATCGCTGGTGTGGACGGTGTTTCTGATGCTATCCGTTCCGTGCAGGAAGGCGAAATGGTTTCCATCCTTCAGGATGCAAACGCACAGATGCAGGGCTCTATCGACCTTGCAATGAAAGCCGTAAAAGGTGACAGCTATCAGCCGCAGTCCAAAATCTGGGCGCAATATGCAGACAAACTGCAATGGAATGACGGTAAAGATAACCACTATGCTATTCCGTGGACAGAAGTAACAACAGAGAACGCAAAACAGTTACTGGATGCCCGTAAGTAAGCTGATTACACCTCTTTTTCTGAACAAACCGCTGTTTCCCTGTGAAAACGGCGGTTTTTTTATTCTTTATCATCTATTTTCTATGGCGGATAACTCTGCCACGATCACTCTTTATGCTATTTTCTGAACCAATAAAAAAAACCGGTGTTTGGCTGTAAACATTAACCACTGAATACACCGTCCCTCCCCCCCGCCCGCTTCACATAGCGTAAATTCACAGTATTATGTAATTACTTAAATAACATAAGCGCAATATCACATTTAACGACATGATGACTGATCGGGATAAAGCAATCGCAAAAGTACAGAAACTAATGTCTCTTGCGGAAAACGCCGGTAATGAGAATGAGGCGGCAAACGCCTTTGCGAAAGCACGGCTGTTTATGAAAAAGCATAGTCTCTCGTTATCCGATATTTATACCCCTGAATCTGCACAGCCCCCGTCTGTTCCTTCTGAGAAAACACCGGTAAAGCAACCGCCTAAACCCATGACCGCAGAAGAGCGCCACCGGGAAATGGGACGCCGGAAACAGCAGGAAGAGCAGCGGCTCAGAGAATTGCAGGCTCTGGTCGCACAGCAAAGACAACGGGAACTGCAACGACAGCGGGAACAACAGGCGCTCCGCGAACTGGAAAAAAGGCAGGAGATAAAGAAACAGCAGCAACAACAAACACCGCAGGAGCGGGAAAACCAACCTGAGCCAGTAAGGACTGAGTCGCAAATATTACCGCAACAACCGCCGATCCCACCGGAAGCCCCTCATTTCAGCCGGGACAAAGCGCCATCAGAAAGTAATGTGCGCCAGTTCATCATCGGTAAAATAAAAAATGTGCTGGTGATGCGCAATATTCCTCTGGTATTAATTGCGGCAGTAATGATTTTCTTTGTTATTTATATAGTCTATCTTCAGTAGCTTTTTCAGTGATTTTTTCAGTAACTTCCGCGTTATTCCCCGGCTTTATTCCCAGTTTTTCTCTTGCCAGCGCATTCCAGGCCCGGCAACTGCGGCTCTGATACCCTTTCACATTAGCAAGCGCCAAATCATAAGAGAGCACCGGATCGGTCACCGGGATAATCGCCAGTCCGTCAACCCGCCTGCCGTGCCACATGCTGTCAGGCAGTAATGTAATTCCCACCCCCGCACGCACCATCGCAATAATCAAATCCAGGTGATTACTCCGCCCTGCCACTATTGGTTTGCTGTGATAAATTCCGCAGGCGCTGCGGATAAGATCGTTAATCCGGAAATCTTCCGAGAAAAGAACTAATTTCTGATCCAATAACTCCGTAAACTGAACCTGATTTTTTTTCCGCCAGGGGGTGCTGTTCATTGACCAGCAACATCAGACGATTAGTGGTAAAGCGCTGTAAATCAAACAAATTATTATCAAACGGTAACATTACGGCGGCAGTTTCGACACTGCCTTCTGTCATCGCATCCAGCATCTGTTTGGTGCCCAGTTCAAAGATTTTCAGCTCAACCTGCGGATGCCGGGAACTGAATGCCATAATAATATCGGCAAAATAGGTTGATGCGATAACCGGCGGTAATCCGACATTTAATGTCCCGGTCAGCGGACCTGATTTATCCTGTAACGCTTTGTTCATACAATGAAACTGCGCCAGAATTTGGGTGGCATGATCAAATAAAATCGCCCCTTCATCTGTCAATGTCACGCCATTCGTTTCACGGGTCAGTAATGTAAAGCCGAGTTCATCTTCCAGCTTCAGAATGCTGCGACTGATAGCAGGTTGTGTCACACATAATGACTCCGCTGCCCGGCTGAAACTATTGAGTTGTACAACTTCGGCAAAATACCGCAATACCCGGATATCCATCCCTCACCTCTATTACATTTGGTTATAACAGTAATGAGTATAAACCATTTCCAATTATTCCGGATAATCGCTAAAAATCATTCATACTGTTAATGATTTGACGCTGATAAATCAGCACCGTATTTACCGGAGAAGAAGAAAATGACAAAAACAGTGATTGAGCATGTGCTGGGGCGTTTGCAGGATCTCGGTATCCACCATGTATTTGGTGTCGCCGGTGACTATGCATTCCCGGTTGAAGATGCCGTATGCGAAAGCAAATCCATGAAATGGATAGGAAATTGTAATGAACTGAACGCCGCCTACGCCGCCGATGGCTATGCACGCATCAACGGAATGGCGGCGCTTTCAACCACCTTCGGCGTCGGAGAATTAAGCGCCATAAACGGTATTGCCGGCTCTTATGCCGAAAATCTGCCGGTTTTTCATCTGGTTGGTATGCCGGCAAGTGGTGTGCAAAAAAGCGGGCGCCTGGTTCACCATACATTAGGTGACGGGGATTTTAACCTGTTTTATGAACTGGGGCAGCGCCTGACCTGCGCCCACGCAATAATGACACCGGAGAATTGTGTACAGGAAACAGAGCGGCTTATCATCAGCGCCCTGCGTGAGCGCCGCCCTGTCTATATCGGCTTTCCGTCTGATTACGCCGTATTGCCGGTTAAAACACCTGAAACTGTCACTCCGCAGGTGCTGCCGGTCAGTAACAGCGCCTCACTGTCTGCGGCTGTTGCCGCCATCAGCGCTAAGCTGGCGGCAAGCAAAAGCACCTGTATTTTACCCGGCATGTTATCTGCCCGATCCGGGTTAATTGAAGATGTCCGCGCACTCATCAGTAAAACAGGTCTGCCATACGCCACCATGTTTATGGATAAAGCGATTATCAGCGAATCCGATCCCCATTACACCGGCATGTATGACGGGAAACTGATGAATCCGCAGGTCAGGGAGTTTGTTGAAAATTGTGAATGTATCCTGAGTGTCGGTGCCGTTGTGACTGATTTCAATACCGGTAGTTTTACCGCAGAGATTGCCCCACAGAAACTCATCAGCATTATGGCGGGTCACGTCAGTGTCGGCGCAGCCGTTTTCCATGATGTGTATATGCGGGATATTCTCCCGGCGTTAATCGCCGCGTTACCCCACACAGATTGTCCTGTTCCGCCTGCAACCGGGCTTGGTTTGCCTGTGTCGGATGTATCCGGCGAGATAATACCGCAATATCTTTATCCGCGTTTTGAACAAATGTTCAGAAATAACGATATTATTATTGCTGAAACCGGAACCGTTTCAATGGGGCTGGGCTTTGCTTTGCTGCCGGAAGGGGCACATTTTCATAACCAAACGTTATGGGGTTCAATCGGCTGGGCAACACCGGCGGCATTCGGGGCTGCGGTTGCCGCACCGGACAAACGAATTATCCTGATAACCGGGGAAGGCGCTCATCAGCTGACCGCACAGGAGATAAGCCAGTTTGACCGCGCCGGGCTGAAACCTCTTATTTTTGTGCTGAATAATGATGGCTATCTGATTGAGCGGCTATTGTGCAAAGACCCGGAGGCTGTTTATAACGATTTGCCGCAATGGCGCTATGCACAATTGCCGGAAGCACTGGGGTGTGATGACTGGTATTGCCGCCGCGTCACCACCTGCACTGAACTGGATAACGCGATTAAAGAGGCAGAGTCCGGTGACCGCGCCGCTTATATTGAAATCATAACAAACCGGTATGCTGCCTCTGAACTGGCTGAAAAACTGGGGGAATCAGCGGCATCCCTGTATTCGTTTTAACGGAACCCGGCAGCGGGTTCTTTATTTCAGAACCCGTTTTCTTTACACAATGCCTTGTTCGCATGCAGTGTAAATAAAATATGCTGCGGATAGTCATCATAATACTGATGGATCTCTGCCAGCCCTTTTTCCTGAGCCAGTTGCACTGTTTTCAGTGAACATGTCCGGAAAGTCAGATCTTTTTGCATATTTACCTGATCGTTTTTCTGTGAAGATACGGATTTTTTCAGCCATGCAGGTGACAGCGAATAGTGATAAATAACATTGTTGTCTTTCGCCTCAATATTTTCGATATAAAGGGAATCACCTATTTTCAGGCGCGACTGCCCGTTCATTTTAGCCTTGTCTTCCTGCGCGCCAACCACCGCCAGTTCATTCACATTCATAGTGCTTATTTTTTTGTTTATAGCCCGCAATATACTCAGGGGATTGATAATAATGATCTGCATACGCAGTTTTAAGCTCCGCATCACTCATTACACATCCGGTAAGAATTAAAGCAGGCAAAATAATGAATAGTTTTTTCATTGTTAACCCCATATCAGATAAATTACCTGGTATCCGACTCCGGATAGTTCTTATACAAAATAGTCGTAATAACCTGGTCATTATCGAAACAAAACCAGAGCTGACGGTCAAACCAGGTGTAATAATAACAGGCACTGCCAGCTGCTATATTATTGTATTCCCCGTAAGCAGCAATCATCTCGTTATAGGTATCACCGACAGTGATGCCACGGTACGTTTTATAACGGTCATCTTTAAACGATATTTCAGATATATATGCATCCTGTCTGCCGGTGCGTTTTTCCACAATCGTATTAGTCCGGGAAATCGTGACATTAAACCCGGCGATGTCAGAGATCCATGATTCAACACCGTGAGAAAAATCATGAAATACGGGTTTTGATACACCTTCCCGCTGTTTTTCAAGCCAGCGGATCACGGTATTATCTGTTACGGGTTTACCTAAAAAATCAATCTGACCATTCCCGGATTTCATCATAAAATCCCGGTAATCGACTTTATCAGCGATGTTATCAGCAACCTTTAATGCTGAATTTTTTATCCAGCCCTCAACCACTTTATTTTTGCTGTTAATGTAATTAATATAAGCATAGTCACCGTGTTGCCGATACTGTAATACACGATCTCCGCGAATAATAAATAACTCTGTTTTACACTGTTCATCCGGTTGCAGATAAAGCCAAACCCTGGCCTGCGATATCACTTCTTTTTGCACCGGAACAATAAAGGGCGCTGCTGACCAGTTATCCCTGTTTATTGAACAATTCACCATTCCCGGCGCATTCAGGAGATATGTAATCCGTTTTATTTTTTTTATCTTTATTAACCTCAAAAATAAGACTCATATCAATACTATGATAAATAAGTGATTCTGTACCCTCATCAGCCGAATAATCATCATGAAGACCATAACGCTCAAAAAGCAGACTGAGAGGATCACCCACGCGGATACCACGATGTGTTTTATATTGATCAGAAGACAATGTTATCTGATTGATAACATCCTCATCAGTATTATCATTGATAATATAGGTCGCATAAACAGAAAGGGAATCCTCAGGAAATGAAACACCGACGGTTCTGCCGGCTCTGCCATAGCCGATAAAGACTAACTCGGGCTCCCGATGGTAGTTTCTGAGAATATCACGACTGACTTCACTTAACGGCTCTCCGGGGCGCAGAACCATCTGATTGACAGTCAGCCGGTAATCATCAGCGGTCAGCGGATTATCTTTTTTTGTTATAGTGAGAACTATTAACGTGATCGACTTCTTCAGCAAGAGGAACTATTCTCAGATTTGTCTGAGTCAACTGAGATAATTCCAGCCAGCCGTCTGTTATTTCACCTTCGCCATTAACATAGCCAGCGAATAAGTAATTACCATTAACCTGATAACCAATAACAGAATCATTTTTTACCAAAAAGCTGATTTTACTTTTACATCTGCTGTCCGGGGCGGAATGAAAGTACAGCCGCCCCTCAGACATAACCTTGTAAATCACTCTTTCACTGTATATTCCCTCATTTTCCGCGCGTAGGGAAATATCTGAGCATGTCTCAGCCGCGAAAGTAATGAACGGATAAAAAAATAGCAGTGACATTAATAATATTTTCACAGCCCGCACTTATGTTCTGCTTAATCATATTATCCTTATAACCGATTATCCTTTTTCTTTCTGCAATATTCAGCGTTGTTTTACCTCTTTTTGTGACATCCCTCTTTTTCAGCCTTTCACCAGGATCACTTCCACGCCAATACGGCGCAGACCGGTCAAACTTGCTTCAGGAATACCGTCATCGGTAATAATGGTATCAATACGCTGAGTATCAATAATTTTATGCAGACTCGAGCTGTTAAATTTACTTGAGTCAGTGACGACCACAATCTGCCCGGCAACTTCACACATCCGCCGGTTTAAACGCGCTTCATCTTCATTATGTGTGCTGATACCGCGTTCCAGATCAATCGCATCCACCCCGAGAAACAGCATATCAAAGTGATAATTATGCAAAGATTGCTCAGCCTGATCGCCGTAAAATGACAGGGATTGGCGGCGCAGTTGTCCGCCTGTCATCATCAGTTCCACCCCGGGCGCTTCCAGCAGTGCATTCGCCACATTCATACCATTGGTCATCACAATCATATCCTGATGATGGCGCAACTGACGCGCAATCTCATACGTTGTGGTACCGGAGTCCAGGATAACCCGCAGACCCGGCGTTATCCGCTCCGCTGCAATGGCCGCAATATTGCGTTTGATTGTCGTGTGCCGGGTGCTTTTATCTTCCAGTGAGGGTTCATTAACCAGTGCAACACCTTCACAGATAAGCGCTCCGCCATAAGCACGGATTGCAATTCCCTGCTTTTCCAGAAAAGCCAGATCATTGCGGATGGTTACCGTAGAAACACGAAATTGCTGTGATAATTCATTAACCTGGACGCTGCCGTTAGAACGCAGTAACTGGATGATGTGTTCGCGTCGCCCGCTCGTTCCCATAATCCGGTTATCCGTACCGGTATCCGGACTATTCATTACCTTATCCTTACTATTCATTCAAAAAGTCTTTCATTTCATTTCGTTTCATCTATTAACGCTTTTCTTTATGCAGAATGCAAGTCCGGAAAAATGCGTAACTACACTTAATCAAAGAAGCCAGTCTTTCATTGTATTTCTTTTGTGATGCGGATCAGGATTTTAAAACCTTTCGTTTTGTTTTCTTTTTCCTTTATAGCAGTATGCATGACAAGACCTGAAACAAAAACAAACCATGCGAGACTGTAAGGAGAGGAAAGTGAAACTTTTAACTGATATTGTTGCACGCCACAAACGGGGAGATAAAACGGGCATTTATGCTGTCTGCTCCGCACATCCGTATGTTCTGAAAGCCGCGATAGGCTTCGCCCGTGAGCAACAGACTCCGTTACTGGTTGAAGCAACATCCAATCAGGTGGATCAATTCGGCGGCTATACCGGAATGACACCTGCTGATTTCCGTGATTTTTTGTGGCAACTGGCGGATGACAACCACTTTCCCCGGGAAAATCTTATCCTCGGCGGCGACCATCTCGGACCGAACCGCTGGCAGAATGAACCCGCTGATGAGGCGATGGTAAAAGCGGACGAATTGATCCGTTCTTATGTCACTGCCGGATTTAAGAAGATTCACCTCGATTGCAGTATGTCCTGTGCCGGTGACCCCGTTCCGCTGACAGATGAAATTGTGGCACAACGGGCTGCGCGCCTGGCGGCTATCGCTGAAGAAACCTGTCAGCAATGTTTCGCAACCCGTGATCTGGTTTATGTTATCGGTACTGAAGTCCCTGTGCCGGGTGGCGCTCATGAAGAACTTGCTGAGCTGGCGGTCACAACGCCGGAAGCAGCTGAGGCGACATTACTGGCTCATCAGCGGGCCTTTTCACAACAGAATCTGACCGGGATCTGGCCGCGGATCATCGGGCTGGTGGTGCAACCGGGAGTAGAATTTGATCACGTAAATGTGATTGATTATCAACCTGAGAAAGCGCGCGCACTGAGTAATATGGTCACACATCACGACCATCTGGTATTTGAAGCGCATTCAACAGATTATCAGATGCCTGCGGCGCTCAGTCAGCTGGTTGATGATCATTTCGCGATCCTTAAAGTTGGTCCCGGGCTTACCTTTGCGCTGCGTGAAGCCCTTTATGCACTGGCTGCCATTGAAGATGAGCTGATAGCACCTGCGGCGCGTTCCTCACTGCGTCAGGTGACAGAGGACATTATGCTGAAAAAACCGGGCTACTGGCAGAGCTATTACACCGGTGATGAGCAGACACAGTACATTGCACGCAGCTACAGCTATTCAGACCGCATCCGCTATTACTGGCCGGATAAAGCGATCAGCGCGGCGGTTGACTGCCTGCTGAAAAATCTGACTAAAACACCGATTCCTCTGCCGCTGATAAGCCAGTATCTGCCGCTGCAATACCCGCAAGTCCGTGCCGGACATATTACGGCTGCGCCGGAGGATTTAATCATTGCGCACATTCAGACAGTGCTGCGCCACTATCACAATGCCTGCCGGTAAGGAGCGAATACCATGCCAAATATTGTGTTAAGCCGTATTGATGAACGATTAATCCACGGACAGGTGGGTGTCCAGTGGGTTGGTTTTGCCGGTGCCAATCTGGTGCTGGTTGCAAATGACGAGGTTGCCGCCGATCCATTACAGCAGAATCTGATGGAAATGGTATTAACGGAAGGTATTGCGGTACGTTTCTGGCCGCTGCAAAAAGTGATCGACAATATTCATAAAGCCGCAGACCGGCAAAAAAATTCTGCTGGTCTGCAAAACCCCGGCTGATTTTCTGACCTTAGTGAAAGGCGGCGTTCCTGTGGAACGCATTAACATCGGCAACATTCACTATGCGGAAGGTAAACGTCAGATAGCCAAAACAGTGTCTGTGGATGATGCGGATCTCGCTGCATTCAGAGGACTCAACAAAGCCGGTGTCGCCTGTTTCATTCAGGGAGTACCGACAGAACCGGCGCAGGATCTGTTTAAACTGCTCTGAGGATACATGTATGGAAATCAGTCTGTTACAAGCTGTCGCCCTCGGGCTGGTGGCTTTCATTGCCGGATTGGATCTGTTTAACGGGCTCACACATATTCACCGCCCGGTTGTACTGGGGCCGATTGTCGGGCTGATACTCGGTGATCTCAATACCGGGATCCTGACCGGCGGTACCCTGGAACTGGTCTGGATGGGACTCGCTCCACTCGCGGGCGCTCAGCCGCCTAACGTAATAATCGGCACTATCGTGGGGACGGCTTTCGCTATTTCCACCGGCGTGAAGCCGGAAGTCGCCGTCGGCGTTGCCGTACCATTTGCCGTGGCGGTTCAGATGGGGATCACGTTCCTGTTCTCTGTGATGTCCGGCGTCATGTCCCGCTGTGACAAAATGGCAGCCAATGCCGACACGCGGGGTATAGAGCGTATCAACTATCTGGCACTGCTTGCCCTTGGTCTGTTCTATTTTCTCTGCGCGTTTTTACCTATCTGGTTCGGGGCTGATCACGCTAAAAACCTGATTGATGTTCTGCCGACCCGGTTAATAGACGGGCTGGGTGTCGCGGGCGGTATCATGCCGGCTATCGGTTTTGCCGTTCTGCTGAAAATCATGATGAAAAATGCCTACATTCCTTACTTTATCCTGGGATTTGTCGGTGCCGCCTGGCTTCAGTTGCCGGTACTGGCAATCGCTGCCGCCGCACTGGCAATGGCTATGATCGATTTTGTCCGCAAACCGGCGACAACCGAACCGGCACATCCGTCACAAGAGGAATTTGAAGATGGCATCTGAAAAAACGCATTCATCTGCGCCCGCTCAGGAAGAAACCTTGCTGCCCGCAGACTGTAATCAGAACGTTTATGAGGATCAGACAACCGGCGCTGACCTGACACGCAAAGATATTAACCGGATAGCCTGGCGTTCCATGCTATTACAAGCCTCATTTAACTATGAGCGTATGCAGGCCGCGGGCTGGCTTTACGGTCTTCTGCCCGGACTGAAAAAAATCCATACCAATCCGCGTGATCTTGCCCGCGCCATGAAAGGTCACATGGGCTTTTTCAATACGCACCCGTTCCTGGTGACATTTGTTATCGGCATCATTCTGGCGATGGAGCGTTCCAAACAGGATGTAAACAGTATTCAGAGCACTAAAATTGCGGTCGGTGCGCCACTGGGCGGGATTGGTGATGCTATGTTCTGGCTGACACTCCTGCCTATCTGCGGTGGGATCGGCGCAAGCCTGGCATTACAGGGCTCGATTCTCGGCGCGGTGGTTTTTCTGGTGATGTTTAACGTCGTTCACTTAGGGCTGCGTTTCGGACTGGCGCATTATGCTTACCGCATGGGTGTCGCGGCTATCCCGCTGATTAAAGCCAATACCAAAAAAGTGGGTCATGCTGCCTCGATTGTCGGTATGACAGTCATTGGTGCGTTGGTTGCAACCTATGTAAAATTATCCACCACACTGGAAATCACCGCCGGTGATGCCGTCGTCAAATTACAGAGTGATGTGATTGATAAACTGATGCCCGCCTTTCTGCCGCTGGTCTATACCCTGACGATGTTCTGGCTGGTTCGCCGGGGCTGGAGCCCGTTACGTCTGATTCTGCTGACCGTCGTGTTAGGTATTGCCGGGAAATTTGCACACTTCCTGTAAACAGAAATATAAAGGAGAGACTGATGCCGGGAATTATTTTATGTGGTCACGGAGGTTTTGCCTCCGGACTGGAAAAAGCCATGCTGCAAATCATCGGGGAACAGGACGATTTCATTGCCATTGATTTCCCGGCTGAATCCACCACCCACCGTCTGACGCAGGAACTGGAAGCCGCACTGGAACAACTGAAACAGTGTGACAGTGTGATTTTTCTGACGGATATTCTTGGCGGAACACCGTTCCGGGTATCCGCCACACTGTCACAGGGACGGACAGACCGCGAGGTGATCACCGGCACTAATCTGCAATTACTGCTGGAGATGTCACTGGAGCGGGATACTCTCTCCCCTGATGATTTTCGCCGGGAAGCGCTGGCCTGCGGGCACCGTGGCTTAACCAGTCTGACCGATGAATTACAGCGGGCGCGCTGCTGTGAAACAGAGGACGAAGGTATATGACACAGCAGATCCGTGCCCGCAGAGTACTGACAGAATATGGCTGGCGTGAAAACCAGGCGATCACCGTCCGTAACGGCATTATTACCGCTATTACCCCGCTGCCCGCAGGGGAAAACCGGTTTGATGCGGAGCAACTCTGTCCTGCTTATATTGATACCCATGTTCATGGCGGACAAGGTATGGATGTGATGGATGATTCTCCTGATGCGCTGGCAACCATTGCCGCTTTCAAAGCACAACAGGGAGTTGCTGCCTGGCTGGCAACAACGGTCACCGCACCGCTGCCGGACATTAAATCCGCCCTCGCCCGCATTGCCCGTTATTGTCAACAGCAGACAGTGTCTGTTCCTGTGGCTGAAGTACTGGGCAGTTATCTGGAGGGTCCGTACTTTACGCCGGAAAACAAAGGTGCGCACTCACCGGAACTGTTCCGTGAACTGGTTATCAGTGAACTGGATGAATTAATTGCGATTTCACAGAACACCCTGAAAGTGGTCGCGCTGGCACCGGAAAAAACAGATGCCCTGAATGCGATCCGCCATCTGAAAGCCTGCGGACTGAATGTTATGCTCGGACACAGTGCGGCTTCATATGAACAAACCCTGGCCGCTTTCGATGCCGGTGCTGATGGTCTTGTTCACTGTTTCAACGGCATGACCGGTCTGCATCACCGTGACCCGGGAATGGCAGGTGCGGGGTTATCTGACCCCCGCGCATGGCTGGAACTGATTGCAGACGGACATCATGTGCACCCCGCAGTAATGCAGATTGCCTGTCAGTGTGCCGCACACCGCACTGTACTGATAACGGATGCGATGAGAGCCGCCGGACAACCGGACGGTATCTATGACATCTGTGGTCACAATGTCACCATGGAAGCCGGCATTGTCCGGACTGCCGCCGGGGGGCTTGCCGGCAGTACGCTGGCGCTGGATGATGCTGTCCGCAGGATGATCGCCAATGCCGGTACATTACCGGAAACCGCAATCCGCATGGCGTCACTGCACCCTGCGCAACTACTGGGAATAACACAGACTCACGGCACAATAGCGCCGGGTAAACGGGCGCATTTTAATGACCTGAGTGCTGACTGGCGGGTCAGGCAGACCTGGATCCACGGATTGCCGGTTTATTGACTTCCTTTCATTATGAGGTGCAGTAAAACTGCGCCTTTCTTTTCCTTATTATTTTCCATCGGTTATTTTTATATAACAGACTAATAAACAACAGCTTAATCATTTCACCTGTGGTGTGAATCACACTTTTCGTTTTCTTTTCATTTCGCAATTGATCCTTCAATTTCATTCCTGTAAATTGAATTTAAATACCAATCGAAACCAATCGAAAGACAAAGGACTTGCTTTATCTTTTGACTCATATCACTTTCGGATTGAACGAAATGTTAAGGACAAAACTATGCATGCCCCTCTTGCTCCTGCCACACCCCACTATTCCACCTGGACGGAAACTGAAATCCGCCAGCAACCGGATTGCTGGGTAAATGCGCTGCGCTCAATTGACTCACAACGTGCGGCGCTGGACACCTTCCTTGCGCCTCTGCTTGCACTGGATAATCTGAATATCATTCTCACCGGTGCGGGAACATCTGCCTTTATCGGTGAGATGATTTCGCCGGTACTGCGCCGCCTGACCGGAAGATCGGTCACCGCCATCCCGACCACCGATATCGTCACAAACCCTGTGGATTATCTGCCGCAACATCAGCCGGTACTGCTTATTTCATTTGCCCGCTCCGGTAACAGCCCGGAGAGTGTCGCGGCATTTGATCTTGCCAATCAGTGTATTGCGGACTGCTCTCATCTGGTGATCACCTGCAATAAAGAGGGACATCTGTATCAGCGCGTGCAGGGTAAAAATAATGGTTTTGCACTACTGATGCCACCGCAGACAAATGACAAAGCGTTTGCTATGACCAGCAGTATTACCTCCATGATGTGCAGTTGCCTTGCCGCACTTGCCCCGCAACAATTCAGCACTCAACACTTTGCCCGCGTGGCTCAGCGGGCGCGTGAGACTATCGCGGCACATGGAAACGGCACACAGAACTTACCGGGAAATGACTGTTTTTCGCGGGTTGTTTATCTCGGCAGCGGCAGTTTTCAGGGACTTGCCCGTGAATCTGCCCTCAAACTACTGGAACTGACTGCCGGTCAGACCGCTGCGTTCTACGATACCCCTACCGGCTTCCGCCACGGCCCGAAATCACTGGTCGACGGTGAAACCCTGGTGGTCATGTATATCTCAAACCAGCCATACACCCGTCAGTATGACCTGGATCTGCTGGCAGAACTGCGCCGTGACCGCATAGCAAAATGCGTTATCGCCATTGCGGACAAACCTGATGATGTTATCAGCGCCGGTGAACACTGTTATCTGCCCGCCGGTGACACACTCAGCGACACCGAACTTCTGTTCTGCTTCCTTCCTTACGCACAGCTTTTTGCTCTCAGCCAATCCGTTAAGGCCGGGATAACCCCGGACACACCGTCTGCCAGCGGCACCGTTAACCGGGTTGTTCAGGGCGTTATTGTTCATCCGTGGACAGACCAACACACAGGAGCGTAATCATGGCTATCATCTCAACAAAATATTTACTGACCCACGCACAAACCAATGGCTATGCCGTTCCTGCCTTTAACATTCATAACGCCGAAACGATTCAGGCCATTCTGGAAACCTGCGCGGAAATGCGTTCGCCGGTGATTCTGGCAGGGACACCGGGTACATTTAAACATATCGGATTTCAGGAAATTTATGCATTGTGTCAGGCCTATTCGCACTCTTTTGCCATGCCTGTCGCACTGCATCTTGATCACCATGAAACCCTTGATGATATCCGGACCAAAGTCGGTGAAGGCGTGCGCAGTGCAATGATCGACGGCAGTCATTTTCCGTTTGAGGAAAATATTGCCCTGGTGAAATCTGTTGTCAGCTTCTGTCACGCACACGATTGCAGCGTGGAAGCCGAGCTTGGTCGCCTGGGTGGCGTGGAAGATGATATGGACGTTGATGCGGAAAGTGCATTTCTGACCTCCCCGGAAGAAGCCCGGCGCTTTGCACAACTGACCGGTATTGACAGCCTGGCGGTTGCCATCGGTACCGCGCACGGACTGTATACCCACCGCCCGAAAATTGATTTCGCCCGGCTGGAAAAAATCCGCAGTATTGTGGATATCCCGCTGGTACTGCATGGTGCAAGCGATGTGCCTGATGCCGATGTGCGCCGCACCATCGAACTTGGGGTATGCAAAGTCAACGTCGCCACTGAGCTGAAGATTGCCTTTGCCGGTGCCGTCAGAGAATGGTTTGCTGCAAACCCTGAGGGTAATGATCCGCGCTACTACATGCGCACAGGAATGGATGCCATGAAAGCCGTTGTCCGCGACAAAATCCGCGTATGCGGCGCGGACGGTCAGCTTTTGTAGCCGGTCAGACGGCTCCGGTTCCCCCGCCGGAGCTGTCACCACCAGAGACACAATAAAATAATAAAAAACAACAAAAAATACTGTCCCGCAATACCCCTTAACCAATAAATTATAAAGAAGCTGAGGAGTACTCTACGATGTCGCAGGAAAAGTCGTTTAAATCTAAGCTCTGGGCATTTTTTCAAAGTCTGGGAAAAACCTTTATGTTTCCCGTGTCATTACTGGCTTTCATGGGATTATTACTGGGGGTCGGCAGTTCAGTCACCAGCCCTTCCGCAATCAGCAGTTTTCCGTTTCTCGGCAATGAATTTGTTCAGCTGACATTCGGTTTTATGGCCATGGTCGGCGGCTTCGCCTTTACCTATCTGCCTGTTATGTTCGCCATGGCTATCCCGTTTGGTCTGTCAAACCGCAATAAAGCGGTCGGCGCATTTGCAGGGTTTGTCGGCTATATGCTGATGAATATGAGCATCAACTATTATCTGACCGTCACCCACCAGCTCGCCGATCCCGCCATGATGAAGCAGGTCGGGCAATCCGTGGTACTGGGGATCCAGACTCTCGAAATGGGCGTGCTGGGCGGAATTGTTGTCGGCATCATTACCTATTTTCTGCACGAGCGCTTTCAGGATACTGAGCTGCATGATGCTTTTGCGTTCTTCGGCGGGATCCGTTTTGTCCCGATTATCACCGCACTGACGCTTTCTCTCGTCGGGCTGGCAATTCCGTTCCTGTGGCGCTATGTGGCAATGGGGATTGCCGGTATCGGACATATTATTCAGAGCACTGATGTATTCGGTCCTTTCCTCTATGGTGTCGGCGTGCTGTTACTGAAGCCTTTCGGATTACACCATATTCTTCTGGCAATGGTCCGCTTTACCCCGGCAGGCGGCACAGAGATGGTAGACGGCTATGAAATCGCCGGCGCACTGAATATTTTCTATGCCGAACTGAAAGCCGGACTTCCATTCAGCCCGCATATCACCGCCTTTCTGTCCCAGGGCTTTATGCCGACCTTTATCTTTGGTTTACCGGCGGTTGCCTATGCTATTTACCGCACAGCAAAACCAGCTAACCGTCCGGTTATCAAAGGATTATTACTCTCCGGTGTGCTGGTTTCTGTTGTCACCGGCATTTCAGAGCCGATTGAATTTCTGTTCCTGTTTATCGCCCCGGTGCTTTATATCTTCCATATCATTATGTCCGGCCTCGCATTACTGGTCATGGCTCTGCTCGGTGTCACGATAGGTAACACGGATGGCGGTATTCTGGATCTGCTGATTTTCGGGATAATGCAGGGCACTGCGACCAAATGGTATCTGGTGTTCCCGGTCGGGGTTATCTGGTTCGCAATCTACTTCTTTGTCTTCCGCTGGTACATTTTAAAGCATGATGTCAAAACCCCGGGACGCGAAGATGCCTCTGAAGGTGCAGAACAAGCCGTTCCCGCCAATACGCGCGCGCGCGGGAAATCAAAATACGATCATAATCTGATCCTGACAGCGCTTGGCGGTAAAGAGAATATTGACTCGCTCGACAACTGCATCACCCGCTTGCGTCTTGTGGTAAAAGACATGAGTAAAATCGACAAAAAAAATACTGAAAGATGCCGGTGCATTGTCTGTCGTGGTACTGGATGCTCACAGTGTTCAGGTCATTATCGGACCGCAGGTACAGAGTGTGAAATCCGGCCTTGAAGCCTTAATTTAAACAGGAAGTGAGCATGTACAATTTTGACGAAATCATTGAGCGAAAAAGTGACCGCTGCCGGAAATGGGATCATCAGTATGTCTGTTCGCGCTTCGGTGATGTTCCGCAGGACTTCATTCCGTTGTGGATTGCAGATATGGATTTTAAATCCCCTCCGGCGGTGATTGAGCGCTTTTCTCAGATAGCACAGCACGGAACATTCGGCTACACCTGGTGCTTTGATGAATTCTATGAGGCCGTCGTCCGTTTTCAGGCACAACGGCATCAGGTACAGATTACCCCGGACTGGATAACACTGAGCTACGGCACCGTCTCTACCCTGCACTATCTGGTGCAGGCATTTTGTCAGCCGGGTGACAGTGTGATGATGAATACCCCGGTTTATGATCCCTTTGCCCATGCCGTCACCCGGCAAAATGTCACCGTACTGACCAATCCGCTGGTTGTGCGTGATAGCCGCTATCATCTTGATTTTGATAATATCGAAAAACAGATGCGGGAGCATCAGCCAAAAGTATGGCTGTTTTGTTCTCCGCATAACCCGTCCGGGCGGATCTGGACGGGTGCAGAGATAAAACAGGTTTCTGATTTATGTCAGCAATACGGCGTTCTGCTGGTGATTGATGAAGTGCATGCAGAGCATGTTTTATACGGAACATTTACCAGTTGCCTTCAGCCGGACTGTGCTGCACCGGAAAACCTGATTTTACTGACCTCACCGAATAAAGCCTTTAATCTCGGCGGATTGAAAACCTCATACAGTATTATTCCTGATCCTGTGCTGCGCGCACAATTTCGCCGCCGGCTGGAAAAAAACTCCATCACGTCGCCCAATCTGTTTGGTGTATGGGGAATTATTGAAGCTTACAACAATAGTTCCGCATGGCTGGATGCACTGAATATCTATCTGAAAGGAAACGCGGATTATCTGGCACAGGCTGTTTCGGATTATTTCCCTGACTGGCGCATGATGCAGCCGGAATCATCTTATCTTGCCTGGATTGATATCAGTGCAACAGGGCGGACGGCTACAGAGCTGACACACTATTACGCACAAAAAACAGGTGTGGTAGTGGAGGACGGCAGCCATTATGTTGCTGACGGAGAAAACTATCTGCGGATCAATTTCGGGACACCACGGCGTTTACTGACAGATGCGTTTGAACGCCTGCACCGGACAACATAAACTAAAAAATTGGCGACCATGCTGTATTCCATCAACAGGGTCGCCATAATTACCGATGTTTTACCTTGATTCTAACAACACTTAACTGCTCTGGTTTGTCATGCTCTGCTTTACTGAAAAGCCATTTTCATTGAAGCGTCCGGGGCATGACACCCGTCTGCTTTTACATCCCTGTAACGGTTAAATCCATTTAACCGCCCCCGTCCCGGGGTAATTCCTTTTATTTCCCGCGGTATAAACCGCAGGCTTCCTGATAAAACGTCCGTGTGGTAAATCCTTTTACATCGGACTTCCGTGTCCGGCAACATCCGTTTACGTCCCTGAGAGATAAATCCGTTATCCCTGTAAACCATTAAAAAATAATTCCTTTATTTTTTAAGATTCAGGTTCGTTGATCAGGTTATATTCGCATCCTTACTGACATATTGACTTATAACAATCCGGTTATAAGAAACATCTGTAATAACAGTACTTTAAAAGTATTTCAGAGAGATAACTAAATTCATTTTATAATTCACGTCCGATGTGAAGTTATAAAAGTAACAACTTAACTTTTAATTCAATTGAGCGTAATAACGTGAACACAATATTAATTTACAGACAAACAAACCAAACACCAATAAGAATAGACTCAATTTACAGCGCGCCTTATTTACTTAAATACGACTCAGACTTACTCAGGCGCTCTATTACGGGATAAAGACTAACACCTGAGGATATATCGTCAATAAGAAATGGATTAGCTTTTATGTCAAATATAGCGCTGTCTGCTCTTATCACCTTTAATCAATTTTTCTTCTTTTTTACCTACCAAAATAAACACCGCGCAATAGCCAAAAACAAAAACAATGACACCACATAAAGCAAAAATTAAGTCAATCATCCTGATTGGCATCATCAAATACTCACCGATGTGTTATTTATAACCGAATTGATTTTATCCTGTCTTCCGGGCTTTTAGGATAATACTCAGATGATGATCTACCCACTATTTTCATAAAAAAAATATATTGCATTGATTTAGTTAAAAAAAAATACATGAAGGTGCAAAGGGACATTATTAAACAAACAATAAACGACCTTTTTACTTACAAATAAGCAACACTAAATCATTAATTGAAATAATCATTCAGAGGAAAAATACGTAATTTCAATTCACTTAAAATAAAAATACCGTGTTAATGGTCATTATATTAAAAATAAAACAATTAATAAGGAAACTCCTAATACAACATCATTACATTACAACAGGAACATCTTATTTAAATAAAAGTTAATTAACGGTGGGATAATAATATAAATACACCAACTACGTAAAGTTCTTTGCCGTGCGGTTATTACTTTAATCCACGTCTATTATCATTATTGTTTTATTATCAAAATGAGACGCTATCATTCTTATACAATACGCAGGGCTGTTTACAGCCTTTCAGCCTCTGTCATATTGCCGACAGCGGAATGAGCCCACAATTATCAGGTGATATATTTCACAAATCACCGCTGATTTAAGAGATCTCTCACATTTTCATTTATTCCCCGCGCCGGTGGTTCATATATTGCTTTATTCCTTATGACCGATGACCCGCTGAGGCCGACGTATGACCTCTCATTCCATTTATTATAAAAGGAGAGAAGGATGTCAGATCTCAACCATCCAACCTCTGATCTTATTTATCAGTTGGACGACAAACCCCCGTTTTTTCAGGCCCTTCTTGGTGCAATCACCCATTTATTGGCCTTATTTGTTCCGATGGTCATGCCTGCACTTATCGTTGGTAAAGCATTAGATTTGTCCGCCGATACCACGGCATATCTGGTATCGATGGTCATGATAGCCTCCGGTATCGGTACCTGGATACAGGTTCACCGCTACGGCCCGATGGGATCCGGTCTTTTATCTATTCAGTCTGTTAATTTTTCATTCGTGACCGCTATGATTGCTATTGGTACAACCATGCGCAGTGATGGTTTACATGAAGAACTCATTTTATCCTCTCTGCTGGGTGTTTCTTTTGCCGGTGCTTTTCTGGTTGTCGGCTCCTCATTTGTACTGCCTTATCTGCGCCGGATAATCACCCCGACAGTCAGCGGCGTGGTCGTGCTGATGATAGGTCTGAGCCTGATTAAAGTCGGTATTATTGATTTCGGCGGCGGGTTTTCTGCCAAATCAGCAGGAACCTATGGCAATTATGAAAATATCGGCGTGGGATTACTGGTGCTTCTGGTGGTAATAGGCTTTAACTGCTGTAAAAGTCCGCTGCTGCGGATGGGCGGTATCGCAATAGCGCTGGTCGCCGGATATATCGCCTCTCTGTTCCTGGGATTGGTTGATTTCAGTACTTATCAGAATACCCACTTTATTACAGTACCGATGCCGTTTAAATTCGGATTTTCCTTCGATTTCACCCATTTTCTGGTGATCGCTATCATTTATATACTCAGTGTGCTGGAAGCGGTCGGTAACCTGACCGCCACCGCAATGGTATCAAATCAGCCGATCAAAGGGGAAGTGTATCAAAACCGGCTGAAAGGCGGTGTGATGGCGGATGGCGCTGTCTCCGTTATCGCCTCTGCGCTGGGTTCTCTGCCGCTGACAACCTTTGCACAAAATAATGGTGTGATCCAGATGACCGGTGTGGCATCCAGTTATATCGGGCGTTTTATTGCCGTGATCCTGGTTTTCCTCGGATTGTTCCCGACTATCGGCTGGTTCTTTACCACCATACCCGCCCCGGTGCTGGGTGGCGCGATGACTCTGATGTTCTCAATGATTGCGATTGCCGGGCTGCGTATTATTATCTCCAACGGGCTGCGCCGCCGCGAAACACTGATAGTGGCAACCTCTCTCGGGCTGGGCCTGGGCGTGTCATATGACCCGCAAATTTTCAGTATTCTGCCGCCATCATTATATATCCTTGCAGAAAACCCGATTTGTGTCGGCGGGCTGACGGCAATTGTTCTTAACCTGCTGATCCCGATGGGCCAGCGACGCAATGCTGCCAATGAAGAAGAACCGGACATGCTGGCAGATGAGCTGGAAGCGATGCTGGATACACCGGATTCAGAGCGCGATTTACCGGACATGGCAATGCCGGCAGAAAGAAAGCGGGTAGTCTGACGCGATACATTCTTTCATACCACCCCATAAAAAAACCGCGTACGTCGCGGTTTTTTGTGTTTAATCATATAGTTAAATCAGGCATTGCTTGCCCTGCTCTGCGGTGCATCTGCCTGCGCATCAAACATCATCAGCATTTCACGGGCAGCATGACGACCCGCCGCCATGGCTGTCACCACAAGATCCGCGCCATGAACCGCATCACCTGATGCAAAGACTTTGGCATTGGTGGTCTGATTATTTGTGCGTCCGTTTCCGCCGGTCTTAATCTGTCCCCATTTATCAAGCTGGATATTATAACCACTCAGCCACGGCATTTCGTGGGACTGGAAACCAAAAGCCATAATCAGCACATCGGCATCCAGAACAAATTCTGACCCTTCAACCGGCTGCGGACGCCGACGCCCGTCAGCCCCCCGGCTCACCAAGCTGTGTGCGGATAAGCCCGATGCCGGTGACCGCGCCCTGCTCATCCCGCGAAATAAACTGCGGCTGGACGTTAAACAGGAACTCCACACCTTCCTCGCGGGCGTTAACCACTTCTTTTTTCGAGCCGGGCATACTGGCTTCATCACGGCGATAGGCACAGATAACACTTTCCGCTTCACGGCGGACAGCGGTGCGCACACAATCCATTGCGGTATCACCGCCCCCCAGCACAACCACTTTTTTACCTTTGACATCAACCCACGGATACTCATCTGCCACGGGTAAATCCATCACATCGCGGGTGCTGGCAATCAGAAACGGCAGTGCCTGAACCACGCCCGGGGAATCTTCATGCTCAAGCCCGGCTTTCATCATACCGTAAGTACCAACCCCCAACAGAACCGCATCATAGTCATTCATTATGCGGCTGAACGGAATGTCTTTGCCGATTTCACAGTTAAGATGAAATGTGATTCCCATATCAGTAAAAATCTGCCGGCGCTGTGTAAGTAGTTGTTTATCCAATTTAAATGGCGGGATCCCGAAGGTCAGCAGTCCGCCGATTTCCGGATGGCGCTCGAACACATCCACTTTCACCCCGGAACGCGTCAAAATATCCGCACAACCCAGCCCTGCCGGACCTGCGCCTATAACCGCCACCCGTTCAGTGCGCGGTGTAATGTCTGCCGCCACTTTCGGTCGCCAGCCCATCATAAAAGCGGTATCGGTAATATAGCGTTCAATATTCCCGACTGTTACCGCGCCGCCATGATTGCGCAGCGTGCAGCGGCTTTCACATAGCCTGTCCTGCGGACAGACCCGCCCGCAAATCTCAGGCAATGAACTGGTTGAATTACTCAGCTCCGCCGCTTCAATAATTTTGCCTTCACGGACTAAACGAATAAGATCCGGAATGGAATTGTGCAGCGGGCAGGATAAATTACACATCGCTTTCTGTGAGCAATAAAGGCAGCGCTCACTTTCATAACCGGCGCAATGTTCATCCAGACCACGGTAAATCTCCCCGAAATGCGCTTTACGCAGGGCGGCACTCTGTTTTTGTGTTCCTTCACGCGGCGGGCGTTTGAGGATCTCAAAACGGATCTCCGACTGACGGGCTTTGTTATATGCACCTGTCGCTGCCCGCATCAGGCGGTCATTGCGCAGGATAACAAGCTTGTGTTCATCCAGAATGCTCAGTGCATTGGTCGGGCAGTTTGCCACACACGCCGGTGAGCCGCCGGTGGTTTCACACAAATCACATTTCTGTGCCAATTCATGCTGATAATCAAACGTCATCACCATTTCCATGGCACCGAACGGACAGGCAAGCACACAGCTTTTACAGCCGATACATTTTTCCTGATCAAGCTTCACAACATTGTCAGTCAGGCGGATTGCGTCAACCGGGCAGCTTTTCGCGCACGGCGCATCTTCACACTGACGACAGGTCACCGCCAGACTGTCATTTTCTCTGAACATGACCCGGATCCGGGGTGAATAATCGCGGCTGTCATGTGGCCAGTGGTGATCGTTATGCGCGACAACACAGGCAATTTCACAGGCATGACACCCGATACATTTCTGACTGTCCGCAACTATACATTTATTCATGTTCACCTATCGCTTTCCGGTTTCTCAGTAATGATAACCATGCAATAACCGGGCTCATTTCCACATTTATACGTATTTTCTGGTTATTTTGTGGAACAGCTCAAATTCTGCCGGTGCCGGGAAGGAATAACACCACGGCAACAGAGTTATCAGATTTTTTTACTTTAACGGGGAGCGGGATTTTGTTTTTTGACCTGAACCGGTCTTAGGCGGAATAAAATAAATTGAATCGAATCAGCTAATAATAAACTCTCAGAGAAATAGCGTCCCCCTGATTTCCGGGGAACGCAAATTGCAATCAATGATGAAGCATCTCGTGAACAATATCGTTTCCGCTCATTGTATACGGATAGAATGTCGGCCAGTTATCCATCTCAGCCAGCAGCGCGTCCTGAGACTCATTTCCCATATAAAGATGGAAATGCTCTGCTTTTTCCGGTGAAATAATATGATCACTGAACTGAATAAATTTCGGCGCCTTACTATTTTTATCTTTACATTCAAACAGGTAACGTGCACCTTTTTTCCCGGAGGTGTAATTCAGAACCCGGTAACCGGCATAGTGATATTCACACTGCTCCACCTTGTCTCCGCGATGAAATTCAATGATATTATTTTCAATACCAATCATATCCACATCTGTTTTATATCCATTCGTATAATAAGCACGATACTCTTCTGCTGTTTTATCCTTATTTTTCGTGGCTTTAGCCTGCATCACAGGATCCAGTTCACCACTGGCAAGATAAGGTTCGACAGATTGCCAGACCCCGTCCCAGTCACTCAAAGTGCGGTTCTGCACATCTTTAGCGTCAAATGTTCCTTCTGCCGCCTTGCGCTGAGCCTGCGTCTGCGGTTTATCATGATGATGACCATGAGCCATCGCCGTACTGCTTAACAGCCCGCCCATCAGCAATGCAGAAATAATCGATTTTGTGATCATACTTACCCCTGTACTGCTTTAAAGCGCGGATTGGATTTGCAAATAACATAAATACGCCCACGGCGGCGGACTATTTTGCAATCCGGATGGCGTTGTTTGGCTGATTTCAGCGAGCTGAGTACCTGCATTATCTTTTCCTCTTTCCCATAAAATGAATAAGTTATGTTATAACATAACAATATCGTTTTTTGAGTCTGATAACTACTGTTTTTTTAACTTTGTTTTTTATACGGAAAAGAAGAAGAGGATAGAAATGCAGGTAATTGATTGAATATATACCCAACGTCATTCAGGATGCAGGAAGGCGGCAAGGGAGGACAGACGGGGAGCATACATCAGTATGTGACCCGGCTGGATGAGCGCGGCCAACGAGCCTGCTGTTTGAATGAATAAGGGTATAAAAACCGACCGGAAGCCCGGCCGGTTGTGTCAGCAATCAGGATTGAGCAAGAAAAGCCTTATCATCCAGAACCCGCAGGGGTTCAATCGCGCTCTCTTTTTTGATGACAAGTGACGGGTCAGAACGCAGACAAACGCCGCCGTAGTGCCCGCCGACAGTGAATGTACAAACCTGGATATAGCGCTGTGCCACCTTAGGCAGACACCAGAGCTGCTGGTAAACATTCTCCTGACCACCAAAGTTACCACTGGTTTCATCCAGCATTTTATCCCCGCTGTCCACCAGCCCGATATTGTTGCCGCAGCGTCCGGCAATCGGCTTCACGGCATAGCCGGTACGGCGCAGTTCATCACTGATTTCGAACTCCGTATCCAGCAGATAAGGGTGGTGCGGAAAAAGTGACCAGAGGATCGGCAGAATAGCTTTATTGCCGGGGATCACAGTCCATAACGGCTCAAAAACACTGATTTCAGGTCGCAGCAGCACATCAATCAGCCGGACATCATTATGGTGCGGATGTCCGGTGCGGATTGGCAGCGCTGAGTGTACGCGGTCACTTTCACTCTCTTTGCGCAGTTGCTCCAGCGCGGTTTCCCACGCCCAGGTTTTCCAGACGCATTGCAGCACGCGCCCTTCGCCGTCAATCACCTGCCCGGTTTCATTCCAGCTCAGTTCATCCAGCCCGTGAATAATCCGGCATCCGTAACCTGCGGCAATAATGGTTTGCGCCATAAAGAGCGCATGATAATTCTCCTCACCATCCTGATCCTGCATGATATGAATAAACGGTTTTGCTGAAGTATGTTTCCAGGTGTCGGTCAGAATATCACGGAGATCTTCACCCGGATCACGGCCTTCGGTCAGTCCGCCCTGCTCCGCCCATCGTTTGATAATCAGGCTGGTTTCTGTATGGCAGGATGCGGAATCTGCATTATATTCATAGACTTTCAGCCCCCGCTCATCCATACAAAAATCCAGGCGTCCGGTCACCATATCATGACGGCGCCCCTGCCATGAACGGCGCAGTCGTGGCCAGAGGATCTCAGGGATATTGAATAATTTCAGCAGATTATCATCTTTTAAGACTTTTTCTGTGGCATGCAGATACATCAGGTGAACTTCATTGGTCGCCTGAATCAGTGCATGTTCTGCGGTATCTGAAATAGTGAAATATTCATGGGGATCCGCATTCAGGATGCATCCCTTTTTGGCATTAATATAGGTCTGTTCCAGCGGATCTGAGTCATCCAGCCATGTGCCGGAAAAATCCGCACTGTCACTCAGCCGCGCGGCATGGAGTGTCAGCAGCTCAGGGTTAATTGCAGGCTCATGATAAGCGTACTCATCATCACCGGTCTGAACCATCCAGCCGAGGATCTGCGTATCAGAGAAAGTATCGGTCAGTGTGTAACAACCATTTTCGGTTGTCATCGGTAATTCACGGGTCCATTGCTGACCCTGCGGTAATTTATGATGAATAACATTCTGTTCCGCAACACGGACTTTATCCGCACAAACCTGTGTGATAACAGCCACATGCCCTGTGCGCTCAAACTCCCCGCGTGCCTGCCAGATAAGCAGGCTGCCCGCTACCGGTTTCCGGTGGCTGCCGTTAGCAAAGGCGCGCAGCGGCAAAATGCCGTCGTCCGTTACATGGCGCAAAAAACGCAGTAAAAAAAATCTCATGCGCCATACCGACATCCGTAAATACCACACCGTAATTGAGATACAAAAAGCGGCGCGAAAATTCAACACACTGCCATTTATATCCCATGTATTCATTGCCGATATAACTGCGGAAGGAGATATCACTCTCTTTCTCCGCATCAGTCATGGAATCGTAATCTGATGAATAGATAGCCACACCGCCGGGCGCATAGCCCAACAATGCCCCGAAAGGTTCATGCTCCGTGATTATTACACTCATAGTACGGCCTTACTGAAATTATTTAGATTGCAAATATGTGCTTGCTAATAATTCAGTATACGCCTGCCCATAAAAAAAACACCGGGGCTTTTCAGCCCCGGTGTCAATTACTCTATCGGGTTATATTTTGCGATTTAACTCACAAAGCCGGACTTTCTTTTTTCGGATGATAACCATTAAAAAAAGACATTCAGCACAACAGCACTGACTGTCGCCAGCAGGATCCCGCTGTGCAGCAATGGTTGTAAAAACAGCGGCAGTTTGGCGAAAAATCCGCTGGATAATGTCGGCGTCAGACCAACCCCCAGGCTTATCGCCACAATATAAAGATTGTAGGAATTCCCGTTGTAATCCACACGGGACAGAATGCGGATCCCGGTAGCCAGGACCATGCCGAACATCACCAGCCCCGCGCCGCCCAGCACAAATTGCGGGATAGAGGCGATAATCACCGCCATTTTCGGCAGCAGCCCGAAGATTATCAAAATCACGCCGGATGCCACACACACCCAGCGACTGTGAACTTTTGTCACGCCCACCAGTCCGACATTCTGAGAAAATGAGGTATGCGGAAAGCTGTTAAACAGACCGCCGATTATCGTCCCTATTCCATCTACCCGCAGTCCGCGCACCACATCATCCTTGGTAACAGGTCTGCCGACAATTTCACCCAGCGCCAGGAACATCCCCATTGATTCAATGAAAACAATCAACAGCACAATACTGAGCGTAATAATAGATACGGGCTCAAAAGTGGGTGTTCCCAGCGCCATCGGCGTGACAAATTTAAACCAGGGCGCATCGGCATAGCCGTCAAAACTCACTTCATTGCACAGCAGCGATAACACAAAACCAAAAATGATCCCCAGCAATACCGAGATATTGCACAGGAAACCTTTACAAAAACGGGTGACACACAAAATACACAGAAGAACAGCAAAGGAAATACCGAGGTAGAGCGGATGACCATATTCGGGATTACCTTTTCCGCCTGCCGCCCAGTCAATGCCCACCTGCATAATACTCAGGCCGATAGAGGTGATAACAATGCCGGTAACCATGTTCGGGAAAAGTGGCATCATTTTTCCCATCAACGGCACAATCAACGTGGTAATAATCCCGGCTGCAATAGTTGCGCCAAAAATCCCCATCAGACCGATATCCGGATTTGCCCCGATAGCCAGCATCGGCGTTACCGCAGCAAAGGTCACCGACATAATCACCGGCAGGCGGATACCGGCAAATTTCCCGATACCAATACACTGAAGCAATGTGACAATCCCACAGCAAAACAGATCCGAGCTGATAAGCAGGGTCACAACCTCCTTACTCAGCCCCAGCCGGTCACCAATGACCAGCGGCACCGCTACCGCACCAGCATACATCACTAACACATGTTGCAGCCCTAACATCAGTAACTTACCGGCGGGCAGTATCTCTTCAACTTCGTCTATAACGGGTTTTACCGGTTCCTGCGCTTGATCCACACTATGATTGCTCATGAAACAGACTCCCTTACAACCGGGGCTCCCCGGCTTCGATTCGAAGATCGCGGAAAATGACACCCGGCAGCAGGGTGTCTCACTGTGATTCACATTGAGAACAAACCCGGCGCGGCATCTGTTCATCATTTAATCAATTGAGCAAAATACAGACCAAACCCGGTTTCAGGCCAAATAAAAGCCGCATTCCGTGACGGCATGCGGCTTTTTGTACCTGATTACGATATAAAAACGCGATGCATCCCGCATTTTTATTAATCGTATTTTATGTAATATTTCAGTCAGGTAACGGTGATAATCGATTGCCTTCTCAATTTAATAATGTCGTTATCACATTGATAGCGGGGTATCACCGGTCATTTCTGCCGGTATTATTTCCGGCAGACCGTTTTACATTCGGCTCAAATGAGCGGAACGGACAGAATAGTAATAATCAGAACAGTGTGGTGTGCGTTTCCGTTAACAGCGTGAGATCCGGACTGACCATATCATGGGCAATAAACTCCGCCGGAGACAACGTATCGTTCTGCACGTAATCCGTCACACCACTTTGTACGGCCGGTTCCTCATTGCCGGGTAAATGTTGCAGCAGATGATCTACGGTCAGCGAATCCTCATTATCAGATAATAAATCATCCGGTAATAATGGCGATCCCCCATCATCATTCTCTGTCTCTACCGGTAGTTCAGTTCCGTCATGCTGACCTGTCGTGTCATACATGATTTTAAACACATCAGAGTCCGGTCCGGTCAGACCATTACCTTCAACACATGCCGTGTAATTATAGGTATGACCTTCTTCAAAGCGCCCGGTGACATCATCGAATGTCCATTTACCGTCATCACCCACTGTTGCATGACCAATTTTGATCCCGTCACGAAATACCGTAACCGTCTGATCCTCACTGAGAACACCCTCAATATGCCCGCTTAACACAGGGGTTACCAATGGGTTTTCCGGGTCAGGCAGGCCTGAATCAGTCACAGCATCAATATTTACAACGGTAGTAATCGCCGGCGAAGTATCGGTGTTACCGTCATCTTTGCCGTCTGTGCCGGGCTCTTTGCCATCAGTACCGGGCTCTTTGCCGTCGGTGCCGGGCTCTTTGCCGTCTGTGCCGGGCTCTTTGCCG
>NZ_LZEW01000003.1 GCF_001676155.1 Morganella psychrotolerans
CGAAGCTGCTGTTTTGGTCACTCTTCAAGACTTCTCAAAAATAATATTTTGCGATATGTCCTGTGAGTGCCCACACAGATTGTCTGATAAATTGTTAAAGAGCGTTGCAAACACACGCTGCCGTTGCCGGTCTTCTGCGTTGTTGCGAGGCTGCGTATATTACGCTTTTCACCTCTGAAGTCAAGCATTTGTTTTTCAACTTCCTGCTGTTCTTCTCACTGTCGGCGCGCTTGTCAGCGTGTTGTTCCGTGTCAGTGAGGGCGCATTATAGGGAGTTTCTGTCTGACCGCAAGGAGTAATTTCAATTTTTTTTCTGTTTGCAGAGAAATCACCCAATCCGGTTGTATTCCGGGCAAAAATACCGGGTTCTGGTTTAAATATGAGCAAACTCAGTTGCAAAGGCCTCAACCTGATCCCAATCTGTATACTCGATTTCTTTTGTAGTATCCGTTTCCCCTTTTGTCATCTTCATTATAAGACGGATCATTACGCGATCTAGCCAGCGATAACGGGGGTACAGCAGTGCTCCGGCAAATACAGCACTGACTGTCGGCTTCCATGGAGTCGCTTCCAGGAACTTGCGAACATACAGGTTTGTCTGTGGTGTTCGTTTTTCAGGTTTACGCGCTGTCAGATTTACGCCGAAGAATGCTGTTTTCATCTGATTCATTTGCGCAGCATGCAAATTCGCAAACCGGTTCAGAGCACGATTAAAATGTCCGTAACGGATAGATGCACCAACCAGTATCTTTTCATAGGGTGCCAAATTCAGTGCATGTCCTTCCTGTAAGGAGCGGACATCGCACTGCATTCCGGCCTTACGCAGATGTAAGGCAATCTGTGTGACAATTTTTTTTAGTTTGTCCGTCATGACTGGAGTAAAGCAACAAATACGACATGGAAAAACTCCGTTAATCACGCCAGAAGGTTGGCGTCAGCAAAACAAGTAAGGTAAAGACTTCCAAACGACCGAACAACATTGTCACAACGAGGATCCATTTCCCGGCAGGATTCAGTGTTGTGAAGTTTTCGCCTAATGTGCCAAGGCCCGGCCCGAGATTATTCAGTGTGGTCGCAATAGCAGAGAATGCAGAGAATTCATCAACACCTGTTGCGATAAGAAGCAGCATGCTGACAACAAAAACCAGTGCATAGGCCGAAAAAAAAGCCCCAGACTGCTTCAATAATCCGTTCCGGTAACGCCCTTCTGCCAAGCTTAATAGTATAAACAGCATTCGGATGAACCAGCCGCTTCAGTTCACGCGCTCCCTGCAGGAACAAGAGCATAATACGGATAACCTTCAGCCCGCCGCCGGTTGATCCTGCACATCCCCCTACAAAAGCTGCGCACAGAAGTAACATCGGCAAAAATAACGGCCACTTATAGAAGCTGTCTGTTGAGAACCCGGCAGTCGTCGCCATGGAGACTACCTGGAAAAAAGCCTGGTTGAGGGTTTGCCCCTCCGTAGCATAAACACCGAATCGCCATAAAACCAATGCGCAGATCACGACCAGCACAAACTGAATCGAGATAAACATCCTGAACTCAAGATCCCGCCAGTAAACACCCAGGCTTCGCCCGGTCAGTACCGCAAAGTGCAGACCATAGTTACAACCGGAGATCAGCAAGAATATGGCAATAATCGTATTAATTGCGGGACTGTTAAAATACCCGATGCTGGCATCGTGAGTTGAAAAACCGCCGATTGCGATCGTGGAAAAACTGTGTGAGATCGCATCAAAGACATCCATGCCGGCAAACCACAGTGCAATGGCACAAACGATGGTCAGGAAAACATAGATAAGCCAGAGTGTTTTCGCCGTTTCAGCAATTCTCGGCCGCATTTTGTTGTCTTTCAGCGGGCCGGGCATTTCTGCACGGTACAACTGCATCCCCCCGACACCTAAAAGCGGCAAAATAGCCACAGCCAGTACAATGATCCCCATCCCGCCAAGCCATTGCAGCATCTGGCGATAAAACAAAATCGCCTTGGGCAGAGTATCCAGCCCGACCAGCGTGGTCGCTCCCGTTGTGGTCAATCCTGAAAACGATTCAAAAAACGCATCTGTCACAGAAAGATTGGGACGTTCTGAAAATATAAACGGCAGTGCCCCGACACTCCCCAGCACAGTCCAGAAGAGAACAACAATCAGAAAACCTTCTTTCTGTTTTAATTCACTTTTATTATTCCGTGTCGGAATCCAAAGCAGTAACCCGATAATTAATGCTGTCAGAAACGTCTGGCTAAACGCTTTACCGGCGCCATCTTTATAAATAAGTGCCACGATCCCGGGAATGATCATGGTGACAGAGAACATAATGACAAGTAACCCGACAATACGGGTTATGGCACGAAAATGCATGCAGCAGTGTCCTTAGAAATCAATTTCCGGGAATGTCATCAAGACATGTCAGTTCGAGCATTCCCCGGCTCAGGTCACGTAATTTATCACCAACCTCACTCAGTAAGGTAGCGGGAATCGATATCCGTAACGTTACATCTGCACCAAAATCACTGGCAATGACGGTGCCTTCCACCTGGCGGACCAGAAGCTCTATCTGATTAATAAAGCTGTAATCACAGGTTATTTCACATAATATCTGTGGGACTTTCATTTTTGTTATCAATAACTTTAATGATTGCTGGACACCATTCCCGTATGCACGAACCAGCCCGCCCGTTCCCAATTTAATTCCGCCGAAATAGCGGACAACCACCGCCGTAATTTCGCCGATTTCACTACCGAGTAACTGAGCAATAATTGGCTTCCCTGCTGTTCCGGTTGGTTCTCCGTCATCAGAAAAGCCCAGTTTTTGTGAATCATCCGGGCGCCCTGCAACAAATGCCCAGCAATGGTGCCGGGCATCAGGGTACTCATCTTTAACAGACTGAATAAATTGCTTTGCGTCATCCACCCCGTCCGTGTGCTGCAACAGGGTGATAAAACGACTCTTTTTTATTTCTTCAGTAAACATGACCGGCTCAGCCGGGATAAGATACGATTTCATTACGACAGATTCAGATCCCGCGTCATATTTTCCACACTATTGTTATGGATAATAATATTATCTTCAATGCGGATCCCGCCGTATGGCTTAAACATTTCAATACGCTTCCAGTCAAAATGCTGGCTGAATGCACTTTCCCGCCACGGTGCCAGTAACGATTCAATAAAATAGAGCCCCGGTTCAATAGTCAATACCATGCGGGGTTCCAGGATACGGGTGCAGCGCAGGAAAGGATACATCTGTGGGGCTGCCAGGTGCTCACCCTGATCATTTTGCATAAATCCGGCGGCATCATGTACCTGTAAACCGAGAGGATGACCTAAACCGTGAGGTAAAAATGGCGTTGTCACACCTTCACTAACCATAGCCTCTTCAGACATTCCGTTAATAATCTTGTGTTTTTTCAGTAATTTTGCGATTCGGTGATGCATCTGAACATGGTAGTCCGTATAGCGAACCCCTGCTTTAATATTACCGATAAGCCCCTGCTGCTCATTATTAAGGTCATGAACCAACTGCGCAAAATCACTATCCGCCTTAGCCGCATAAGTACGGGTCAAATCCGCTGCATAACCATGATATTCCGCACCGGCATCAATTAAAAAACTGCGGCGCTCACGCGGGGGGCTTTTATTCAGTTTGGTGTAATGTAAAACAGCGGCATTTTCATTGATGGCAACAATATTATCGTAAGGAACATCAGTATCACGATGTCCGGTTGCCATCAGATACGCCATATTAATATCAAATTCACTCAGGTCGGATAAGAACGCCTCGTGCGCGGCCTGATGACCATTCACTGCCATTTTTTGTGCTTCACGCATACAAGCCAGTTCATAATCTGTCTTATATGAACGGTGAAACGCGAAATAATCCAGTACCGCTTTCGGGTTAATATTGTTGTCATTGATACCCAGGGATGCCGCACGCTCAATATTTGGTCCGATATACGCCGTATGGGTTTTATTCAGTGATACCAGGTGTTCTGCGATATCTCCGGCATTCTTCAGATGAATGATCTCTACATCGTTTGTCCAGAATGATGATGGTAATGCTTCAACACTATGCCAATAGTCAACAGGTGAATAAAACCATACTTTTGGTTTGTTCACGCCATCCGTCCACAGCCAGCAATGAGGGACATCCGTTACCGGCACCCATGCTTTAAAATGTACATTACTTTTAAAAGGATAATCACGGTCATCAAGAAATATTCTCAGTGGTTCACCGGAATGAATCAGTAACGAATCCAGTTTCTCACGCGCAAGAATATCCCGCGTACGTTGTAACAGAGTTGCGATGTGCTCACGGTAAAGAGATGCTGGTTTTTCCATGGGAAATGACCTTTTTTCATTATGATAGTGATAAAAGCTTAGCATGATCTCCGTGATCATGGATATGCCGACTATGACACGCCCTGTCAGAGCGTCAATCACTTCGCCCGAATCTTCGGCACATCACGAAAAATTATTGTTCTGTTTCTGTCTGATAAAACATTTACCGTGATCTTTAGCGCAAAAAACCATCATTTCGTTTGCTTTTATTAACAAAAAAAATCACAATTGCCTTAGCTGGTCATACCACATGTTATCTTCATTCTTCCCCGGTAATGATACTGATTAAGGAGAATCGTATGCTCTATCACAGTGAATCAATTAAGATTAGTTGGGAAAAAGAGGGAATTGCAAAACTTGTTTTTGATGCGCAGGATGCGATAAATAAGCTGGATACCCGTACGATTGCTTCATTACATGATGCCGTTGCCTGTCTTGAAAAAACAGAACATCTGAAAGGGCTTATCGTCACCTCATCAAAGGAAAGCTTTATCCTCGGTGCGGATATCACTGAGTTTATTGCGCTGTTTGATGCCCCGGAAGAACAGCTCGCCACCTGGCTGAATTTTGCTAATCAGTTATTTAACCGTCTGGAAGATCTCCCCGTGCCGACTGTTTCCGCACTGCGAAAATTTACACTTGGCGGAGGATGCGAATGTGCACTAACCACTGATTATCGCCTGGCAACAGAAGATTTACGTATCGGTCTGCCGGAAACCAAGCTTGGTATAATGCCGGGTTTCGGCGGATCTGTCCGCCTGCCACGGCTGGTTGGTTGTGATAATGCACTGGAACTCATTACGCAGGGAAAAACAGTTACCGCCTCTGAGGCCCTGAAACTCAGGCTGATTGACGGTATTGTTCCTGATACTGAACTGATAAGCAGTGCGCTGACACTGCTGGAACAGGCAATTTCCGGTTCTCTGAACTGGCACGCCAGGCGCCTGCAAAAAATATCGCCGTTACAACTCAGTCCGGCGGAGCAACAAATGAGCTTCATCCCGGCAAAAGGTCTGGTCCGGCAGAAAGCCGGAAAACACTATCCGGCACCGATGGCAGCAGTGAATGCTATTGAGGCCGGTGCAGGAATGTCCCGTGATGGCGCACTTACCTGTGAAGCGGCACACTTTATTCCTCTGACAAAAACATTAAGCGCGCGGGCACTGGTTTCTCTTTTTCTGAATGAGCAATATGTCAAAGGGATCACCCGCCGGCTGATAACCCGGCACGATGCGCCAAAACAAGCCGCCGTCATCGGTGCGGGGATCATGGGTGGAGGCATCGCTTATCAGTCTGCCTGTAATGGTATTCCTGCAATATTAAAAGATATTCAGCCGGCAGCGCTTCAGGCAGGCGTTGATGAAGCAACAAAACTACTGGAAAAGCAGTGTCAGAAAGGAAAACTGACATTGCCGCAAGCGGCGACGATACGGGCAGCTATCCGTCCTGTTCTGCAATACGACGGGATAAATGAATGCGATATTGTTGTTGAAGCCGTCATTGAAAATATATCCGTCAAACAGCAGGTACTTGCTGACGTTGAGCAGCAGGTCAGTACTGATTGTATTCTTACGTCAAATACATCCTCTATTCCGATAAACACACTGGCTCAGGTACTGAAACGTCCGGAAAATTTCTGCGGTATGCACTTTTTCAACCCGGTGCCAAAAATGCCGTTGGTCGAAGTAATCCGCGGAGAAAAAACATCAGACAGTACCATTGCCGCCGTTGTTCATTACGCCCACAAAATGGGGAAAACACCGGTTGTTGTCGGTGATTGTCCGGGATTTTTTATTAACCGGGTACTTTTTCCGTATCTGAATGCCTTTTCCCGGTTGGTGTCTGACGGTGCTGATATTCAGATAGTTGACCAGGTTATGGAACAGGAATTCGGCTGGCCGATGGGACCTGCGCTGCTGCTGGATGTTGTCGGGCTGGATACGGCAAGTCATGCACAGAAAGTCATGGCTGAAGGCTATCCGGATCGGATGACAGTATCATCACCGGATGTTATCAGCCTTCTGGCAGACCTGAAGCGACTCGGGCAAAAAAATCGTCTCGGGTTTTACCGACATATTGATGACGCTAAAGGACGGCTGCAAAAGCAGCCCGATGAACAGCTTGACTCTATACTCGCCCCTCTCGGGCGCACTCCCCGTACGTTTTCCGCAGACGATATTATTGACCGTCTGATGATCCCGATGGTGAATGAAGTCGTCCGCTGTTATGAAGAAGGTATTATCAACAGTCCGGCTGAAGCTGATTTGGCGCTGGTTTACGGGCTGGGATTCCCGCCGTTCCGGGGAGGTATTTTCCGTTATCTTGACGATACCGGTACGCGGACATTTTGTGAAAAAGCTGATCGCTTCCTGGCGCTCGGACAGCTCTACGCCGCACCTGACAGTTTGCGGGCACATGCTGTCAGTAACACATCCTATTATCCGCAGCCGGGTAGTAATCCGATTGAGAAACAGTGAGGTTTATATGGAAAAAGTCATGATAGTTGATGGTCTCCGCACCTCAATGGGGCGTTCAAAAAACGGAATTTTCCGGCATGTACGGGCAGAAAACCTCTCCGCTGAGGTGATGAATGCCATCATAAACCGCAATAATATCAATGCAGAAGATATCGATGACATTATCTGGGGCTGTGTACAGCAAACGGGGGAACAAGGTTTTAATATCGCCCGCAATGCTGCATTACTGACCGATATCCCGCAACATGTTCCTGCGGTAACAGTTAACCGACTGTGCGGCTCGTCCATGCAGGCACTGCATGATGCCGCACGGCTGATTCAGACTGGTGATGGTCGGTTAGCATTAGCCGGGGGGGTGGAACATATGGGTCATATCCCGATGACGCAGGGTATTGATTATAATCCCGCCTCGGCAATTCATACGGCTAAAGCATCCGGTATTATGGGACTGACAGCCGAAGTTCTGGCACGGCAATTCTCGATAAGCCGGCAGGCTCAGGATGAGTTTGCACTACGCTCACATCAGCGGGCTGCCCAGGCTTTCAGAGAACAAAAATTTTCCCGTGAAATTCATCCGGTATCCGGACATAACCCGGCGGGCATACCAATCGCCGCCGTGCGGGATGAAACCGTCCGCGAAAACAGTAATCTTGCCGAACTCGCCGCACTACGTCCGGTATTCGACCCGGTAAACGGCAGTGTGACGGCTGGTAATTCATCAGCAATCTCTGATGGTGCATCCGTTATGCTGCTTGCCGGTGAGCACTACGCACAAGAACAGGGATTAACACCCCGTGCAGTAGTCAGATCAATGAGCGTTGTCGGTTGTGAACCGGCGCTGATGGGATATGGTCCGGTTCCGGCGACACATCTTGCGCTGAAAAAAGCCGGACTGACACTGGATGATATTGCTGTCATTGAACTGAATGAAGCCTTTTCCGCACAAGCACTTGCCTGTCTGAAAGGACTCGGACTGGCAGAGAACTATGATGACAGAGTTAATCTTCACGGCGGGGCTATTGCACTCGGGCACCCGCTGGGCTGCTCCGGTACACGGATTATCACCTCACTGCTGACGGTCATGGAACAACAGGATGCGCAGTTCGGCCTGGCAACCATGTGTATTGGCTTCGGTCAGGGGATAGCGACCGTAATCGAACGACTCCCCGGCTGACAAGCAGACCGGAAACAAAAACGACCCGCCACAGTACAATGTGGTGAGTCGTTAAAAATATAAAATTCAGTCATTTTCCCGGCGGTTACTACCGCATTTCCGCTGTCAGGAATTTTTTTAAATAAACTCGAAAGCATCACCAAACAAGCGGTTAATATCAGCAGCACGCTCCTGACAAAAACGCTCACGGGCAATTTTTGCCATTTCAAAACGACCGGCAATATAGATATCTTTTCCTGCCAGCGATCCGAAATCATCGAGTACCGCACTGAGTACGGTACCGGTTCGTCCCCGCCATGATTCATCAGGCTGTTCAACAACCGGGATAATTTTCAGGTTAGGGTGTGTCTCTGCCAGAGACTGAAGTTCGCCGAGATCATAGAGATAGACATGTTCTCTTGCACCCCAGTAAAACGTAATATCACGCGCAGGATTTTCTTCCAGTGCCGCCAGCAAAACTGAGCGGGTGTAAGAAAAACCGGTTCCGCCTGCCACCAGCAACATCGGCGCCCGGCTATTTTCGCGAAACCATGCTTTTCCGTGTGGTAAATCGATCGTTACCTGACGGTTATCCAGGATCCTGTCCATTACCGCCATGGCATAAAGGTTAAATTCTGATGCGCCAATGTGCAGTTCGATTTCTTTCTGTGATGACGGTGCAGATGCCATAGAAAACGGGCGCTTATCCCGTTCATCCATGACCACCAGTAAATACTGACCGGCTTTAAATGAATAATCACCATCAGGTAATAATTTTATGCGGTATACCGTATCCGTTATAGATTCAACAGAGGTAACTTTGCAGTTTAGCGTTGCCATGTGCTCCCTCAATTATTGAGAATATTCAATTCATCCCATAAAGCGTCAACCCGTTGTCTGACTTCGTCGGTCATCACAATCGGTTTTCCCCACTCGCGCGAGCTTTCGCCGGGCCATTTATTTGTTGCATCCAACCCCATTTTTGAGCCCAGCCCTGATACCGGCGAAGCAAAATCAAGATAATCAATCGGGGTGTTTTCTATCATGACCGTATCACGCGCCGGGTCCATCCGGGTCGTAATCGCCCAAATTACATCATTCCAGTCGCGGGCATTGATATCATCATCGCAGACTATGACAAACTTAGTGTACATAAATTGCCGTAAATACGACCAAACTCCCATCATTACCCGCTTAGCGTGACCCGCATACTGTTTTTTCATGGTCACAACGGCCAGACGATAAGAACATCCTTCCGGCGGCAGATAGAAATCCACAATTTCAGGGAACTGTTTTTGTAAAATAGGCACCAGCACTTCGTTAAGTGCCACACCTAATGTTGCCGGTTCATCCGGCGGGCGCCCCGTGTAGGTCGAGTGATAGATGGGTGAATCCCGCTGTGTAATATGAGTGACAGTAAAGACCGGAAAATCATCAACTTCATTATAGTAACCCGTATGATCACCATAAGGTCCTTCAGGCGCCATTTCACCGGGTTCAATGTAACCTTCAAGAATGATTTCAGCACCCGCCGGGACTTCCAGATCATTGGAAATACATTTAACCACTTCTGATTTATTACCGCGCAGCAAACCGGCAAAAGCATACTCAGATAATGTATCCGGAACAGGCGTGACCGCACCAAGGATAGTCGCAGGGTCAGCACCCAATGCCACCGCAACAGGAAAACGTTCACCGGGATGCGCCTGACACCATTCCTGAAAATCCAGTGCGCCACCACGATGAGATAACCAGCGCATAATCAGTTTATTTTTCCCCAGCACCTGCTGGCGGTAAATACCGAGATTCTGCCGCTCTTTAAATGGCCCGCGGGTGACTGTCAGCCCCCAGGTAATCAGCGGTGCCGCGTCATCCGGCCAGCAATGCATAACCGGAATCTTTGTCAGGTCAACATCGTCCCCGGTGAACACATTCTCCTGGCAGGGCGCTGAACTCAGGCGTTTGGTCGGCATATTCAGTACCTGCTTAAACTTCGGCAGTTTGTCGATCAAATCCCGAAAACCTTTCGGCGGTTCAGGCTCTTTAAGAAACGCCAGTAATTTCCCGACATCACGCAGTGAATTGATATCCTCCTGCCCCATTCCCATTGCAACCCGCTTCGTCGTTCCGAACAAATTGCAGAGCACCGGCATTGAATACCCTTTCGGATTTTCAAACAGCAAAGCAGGACCACCCGCACGCAGTGTGCGATCCGCAATTTCTGTCATTTCGAGGTAAGGATCGACTTCTGTCCTGATCCGCTTCAGTTCGCCTTGTTTTTCCAGAATGGAGAGAAAATCTCTCAGGTCCCGATATTTCATTGTGTTATCAACCTGTCCGCAGCAGAGGAATGGGCTTCCATTATAGGAATCCCGCACACTGTTACAAGCACGCGAATTACAAACACTTAAATGGTACCCATTCCGTCAGTGCTTTCGTGTCAAATTGTTCAGGAAATGTTTTGTTGTGCTGAAAGATTTTAAACCCTTCATTTTTACCGCTGAAATACTGTAATTCATTGCCGGAAATATGCAGACCACTGCCTTCACGCAGCGCCACAACAATCTCTTGCGGATTGACGGCACAAAATTCAGCAATGCGCTCGTCACGGGTTTCACCCATGTGTCCGCTGATAGCCGCATCAATATAGTGAGGATTAATTTGTACAGGGAATAGCCCCAGAGACGGCATAATCACGCTGTTACGTACCGGCATATCATTTGTGGTTCTGATACTCGGCGTGGCGACATTGCACCCGGCACTCCAGCCGATATACGGAATATTTCGCTCGCGTACTGCACGCTGAATCGGCACAATCAGTCCGTTTTCATGCAGCATCTGATTCAGCAGCCAGGTATTTCCGCCGCTGACCAGAATACATTCTGCATTTTCTATCGCCTGAACAGCTGAATCAAAATGTTCGATACAGGTGACATCAATTCCCAGCGCATCAGACAATTCACGTGCGCGCTGGTCATGATCGCCGCGGATAACCGCATAGGCTATCAATACCGCCGAGCGGATCCCACGGGTATCGATCATCGCTTTGATCCGCTCCTGTGCATAACTAAGCCACTGAGGATTACCGGAAAGCTTGCCATTGCTGAGTAAAAAAAATGTTCATCAATATTACCTTTATTGTTCTGAATTTATAAATCTGCTACGTATTTTGCATATCCATTAAATGACACTATTTTATGGTGAAACGTAATTTGTATAAGGGTAGAAACTCATACTCATTTATCTTAAAGCATCATTTATTGCATAAATAGTAAAACAAATTTGTTATCATCTCAGCTATATATGTACACCATCTGTGTTGGATATGACAATGAAGGATTGGTATTTATTATACTGCAAACGCGGTCAGCTTCCGCGGGCAATGGAACATTTGCAGCGGCAACAGGTGGAATGTCTGACCCCTATGGCCAATATAGAAAAGGTAGTCCGGGGCAAGCGGATCATTGTGAATGAACCATTATTTCCGAATTATCTTTTTATCTCTTTTGAGCCGGAAATTATTCATACAACAACAATTAACTCAACTCGCGGTGTTAATCACTTTGTCCGGTTTGGTACATTACCGGCGGTTGTTCCTGCCTCATTAATTGATGAACTGAAACTTGCTGAATGCATCAATATGTCCGAGCAGGATGTTCCGCAACAGGGCGATATTGTTGAGATAACTGAAGGTATGTTCAAAGGGTTAGAGGCTATTTATCAGGAGCCTGACGGCGAAACCCGTTCTGTTCTTTTGCTGACGCTGATAAGTAAAGAGCTGACAAAAAAAGTGGATAATACCAGCTTTGTGAAGAAAGACTGATTTTACTGTCACTGCGGGCAGAAACAAAAAACCACCATGATGAATGGTGGTTTTTTGTTTTACATCGCTGTTTTAGTTACTCTTCAGCTTCTTCATCCTGTGGTGCTGTTTTATTTCTCGGCGCGTAGAAACGGGCAAAGAAAACACCAACCTCAAACAGAAGATACATCGGAATAGCCAGCAGTGTCTGTGAGAACACATCAGGTGGCGTCAGCAGCATTCCGACAACAAACGCACCAACCAGGATATAAGGGCGCTTCTGTTTTAATGATGCAACGGTTGTAGCACCACTCCAGCACAGCAAAATAATTGCAATCGGTACTTCAAAAGAGATCCCGAATGCCATAAAGAGCGCCATGACGAAACTCAGATAGTTATTAATATCTGTCGCAATGACCACATCGGCAGGTGCTGTGGATGTAAAAAACCCGAATGCCAGCGGGAAAACGACAAAGTAAGCAAACGCCATTCCCATATAGAATAAAACCGTACTAAAAAACAGTAACGGCATTAACAACCGGCGTTCGTGCCGGTACAGTGCCGGTGCAATAAAAGCCCAGACCTGATACAGAATGTACGGCGCTGAGATAAAAATAGAGACCATAATGGTCAGTTTTATCGGCGCGAGGAACGGTGATGCAACATCTGTTGCAATCATGTTCGAGCCTTGCGGCAATTTACTTACCAACGGCGATGATACCAGCTGATAGATATCATTTGAGAAATATGCCAGCGCAACAAAAACAACAAAGACCGCAATCAGAGCGTTGAGAATGCGCTTGCGTAATTCAATTAAATGAGTGATCAGCGGTTGCGTTTCTTCAACAGCCATAACATGCTTTTACCATAATCATTTAATGTTTCTGTGAATCTGACACCGGAGATACAGATAACGGTGTATGTTCCGTTTCATTTACCACCGGAGCCGGAGAAACCGGCACTTGCGCATCAGGTATCTTCGTCAGTGTCACCGGAGCAGGGCTATCCGCAGACGGTTTGTCAGCAGAAGGTGACGGCGCTGAATTAATCGCAGAAAGATCGAGTTCCCTGTCAGCCAGGGCTTCCGGATCAAGCTGTTTTTTCAGAGAATCCACCGGCTCCAGATAAGATCGGCGCAGTGTATCCGCAGCCCCTTTCAGCTCATCCATCGACGCCTTCAATTCAGGTGAAATAATGGTACCGGCCTGCTCTTCCATCTTCTTCAGATTATCCTGCAATTCCTGAAGTTTCAGTTCCTGGGTAAGCTCATTCTGCACATTGGCAGCCATTGAGCGTAAAACACGAACCCAGCCGGCGACTGTTTTCACAGCAACCGGAAGGCGTTCCGGCCCCAGAACAACAAGCCCGATGACCATTACTAAAATCAGTTCACCAAAACCGATGTCAAACACGGGTTATACCTGCTCTTTGTTTTTATTCTCAGACTGTTCAGACGAGTCAGCTTTCTTTTCAGCGATATTTTTTTTGTTCAAAATCAGCGTCTTTACTGGCCGTCGTATTTTCTGTTTTGTCTGTTTTGTCTGTTTTGTTCTGATCTTCATCACCAATGGCTTTTTTAAAGCCCTTGATTGAAGCCCCTAAATCAGAACCCAGTGAACGAAGTTTGTTGGTTCCGAACAGGAGAACAACAATTACAGCAATAATTAACAATTGCCAAATATTAATACCAGCCATTAGTTTTACCTCAATTTGATATGGACTTGCTACCTTCATTATATACAACGACAGGTATATACGGAAATACGCAACACCTGTTGAAACTTTGTTTTAACTCAATCTTTACTTCATTTTACCTGATTGCCACCATCCTGTTACCCAACTCACAGCACCAAAGGACATCAGAACCCAGGGTGCACGCGGAGCGCCGGCAAGATAAAACAGGCTTGCACAGATAAATAAGGTTGCGCCGACACCGAGAGCAAAATTGACTTTCCGTTGTGTCGCCTGCTGTTGTTTCATCTGCTCAGTCAGCCGTTCAACGCCTGACAACAAACGGCGCTGCTGCCTGAGACTGTCATACACCAATTCAGGTAACTCAGGAAGTTTTTCAGCCCAGAAAGGTGCTTTCTCTTTTATCCCTCGGATCACGGCTTTAATGCCAATCTGACTTTTCAGCCATGACTCCAGGAACGGTTTTGCTGTTTTCCACAAATCCAGCTGCGGATAAAGCTGACGTCCCAGACCTTCGACATACAGCAGTGTTTTCTGCAATAAAACCAACTGTGGCTGTACTTCCATATTAAACCGGCGGGCGGTATTAAACAGGTTCAGCAGAACATGTCCGAATGAAATTTCCGCCAGCGGTTTTTCAAAAATCGGTTCACAGACAGTACGGATGGCAAATTCAAAATCTTCAACATTCGTATCCGGCGGAACCCAGCCGGAATCGACATGTAATTCAGCCACTTTCCGGTAATCGCGGTTAAAAAAGGCGATAAAATTTTCAGCCAGATAGCGCTTATCTTCTTTATTCAGTGAGCCGACAATGCCACAGTCGATACCGATATACTGCGGATCGTCCGGATGCTCCCGACTGACAAAAATATTGCCCGGATGCATATCCGCATGGAAAAAACTGTCACGAAATACCTGGGTAAAAAAGACCTGTACGCCACGTTCGGCTAACAGCTTCATATTAGTCCCCTGCGCATTCAGTGCGGCAATATCAGAGACAGGGATCCCGTAGATCCGTTCCATCACCAGCACATTTTCACGGCAGAGATCCGGATACACTTCCGGAATATACAGCATCGGGCTGTTTTCAAAGTTGCGCCGCAGCTGAATCGCATTTGCCGCTTCACGTTGCAGATTCAGTTCATCCAGCAGCGTTTTTTCATATTCACGCACTACTTCTTTCGGGCGCAGGCGCCGTCCGTCCGGTAACAGCGGGATCATCCCTGCCAGCCGGTACATCAGATGAATATCGGCCTGTATAACCGGCAGAATATCAGGGCGGATCACTTTAAGGACGACTGCCTGCCCGTTTTCTTTCAGAACGGCAGTATGCACCTGGGCTATCGAGGCTGATGCCAGAGGAGTGATATCGAAATCATCAAACCAGGTTTCAACCGGCCCTTCCATCGCATCTTCAATTGTTTTCTTTGCCAGCGCACCATCAAAAGGCGACACACGATCCTGCAACTGAGCCAGTTGGTCAGCAATGGCAGGCGGAAACAGATCCCGGCGGGTAGAAAGCATCTGCCCGAATTTGATCCAGACCGGCCCCAGTTCCTGTAATGCAAGGCGCAGGCGTTCACCTAATGCCTTGTCTTTATGCTTATTCGGCATCCAGAAAAGTGAGCGGCGCCAGAGGCGGATAGCCCAACTCAGCCGGTTTTTCGGGACGAGTTCATCCAGACCGTAAGCAAGGAGAGTACGGATAATAAAATAAAGGCGTTTAATCTCACTCGGTCTCATGCCCTGTTCCTGCTCTCTTTTTCAGACGGGAAAGCCGCGCATCAAGTTCTGCGGCGGCTTGTGCCGCTGAGGACACTTCATCACAGAAATGAGCGGCTTCCAGTGCCGACGGTGCTAATGCCCATTCGCGGGTCACCGCACCTGACAGATAATCTTTCTGACGACAAACTGCGTTGCGGATAAACTGCCCGCCTTTCGCGGCAATCTGTGTCAGTGTTTGTGCAACAACATCACCCAGATACGGTGCAAGATAATGTGCAGGGTCCCACTCAGCCATATCCAGCAATGCTGAAAAATGCTGAATAACCTGCATATCTCCGTCAATAGTGACATCACCACTGCGGATCAGCGCTGAAAGCTGTTGTTTATCTCTCAGTTTCAGAAGGGTTACAAACCGGGTTTGCAGCACACAGTCTGCCGAACCTTCCCAACGGGAGATAACATCCAGCTGTTTTTCACTGAAAATCAGTGTGAATTGCATTTCCGGCTCAGTCAGCCGGAGAGCCAGCGTTTTCCCTGTCAGCCGGACACGAGCCTGTTTCAGGACAGCTTCCCGGTAAAGAAGCTGATTCAGTACGGTTTCCAGAAAGCCGGCAATGACAGGATAAAGCGCGTGCGGACTGACGGAAGACGGTGCGTTTTCAGCAAACGTATCAGTCATATCAGAATTTGAACCCTTTATGCAGTGCGACAATACCGCCGGTCATGTTGGTATAGGACACCTGTTCAAAACCGGCATTTTCCATCATCCCTTTCAGCGTGCCCTGATCGGGGTGCATGCGGATAGATTCGGCCAGATAACGATAGCTTTCGGCATCATTTACAACCGCCTGTCCGATGCGCGGCAGAATATGGAATGAGTAGGCGTCATATACTTTGCTCAGCGGCTCAATAACCGGTTTGGAAAATTCCAGCACCAGCAGGCGCCCGCCCGGTTTTAATACGCGGAACATAGAACGCAGTGCTTTATCTTTATCCGTGACATTGCGCAGCCCGAACGAGATGATAATGCAGTTGAAGTAATCATCCGGGAACGGCAGTTCTTCTGCATTGGCCTGAACATAATTGACGTTACCGATAATCCCGTTATTACGCAGTTTTTCGCGGCCCATTTTCAGCATGGAATCATTGATATCCGCGAGAACAACCTGTCCGGTTTCACCGACCATACGGGAGAATTTTGCGGTAAAATCACCGGTTCCCCCGGCCAGATCAAGCACCCGCTGACCACGGCGCACACCACTGGCATCTATGGTAAAACGCTTCCAGATACGATGGATGCCGAAAGACATCAGGTCATTCATCAGGTCATATTTTGCAGCAACAGAATGAAAGACGTTTGCCACCATACCTTCTTTTTCGCTCTTGTTAACAGTGCGAAAACCAAAATCGATTTTATCCCGGGATTGCTCTTCCATTCTTTATATTGCCTGTTTTGCCTGTGCACACGGTTTAATAATCGCAAAAGTGTATCAGCCTTTACCGCAAAACCCTATGCGCATTGTGTTGTTCTGCGAAATTAGCCGGATCTCCGGAGGACGCATACTGCTGCGTTTCCTGCTCTTCACTCAGCCGTGCTTTTTTTACCAGATTTTCATCCAGCGGGCGTTTTACTTCCACTCCCAGTTCACGGAAATTTTCTGCCTGTAGCAGTAGATTCCCCCTGCCGGTGGTCAGTTTTTTCATCGCGTCATGATAGGTGCCCTGTGCTTTATCCAGGGCGCTGCCGATACCCTCCATCTCCTCAACAAACAGCCGGAGTTTGTCATATAACCGGGCAGCACGCTGCGCGATGGCCTGACTGTTTTCATTCTGATGTTCATAGCGCCAGAGATTGGATATTGTCCGCAATGCCACCAGCAGTGTCGACGGGCTGACTAACATAATGTTACTTCTCAGCGCATCATCCAACAGTGTGCTCTCCTGCCCGATCGCTGCCAGAAACGCAGGTTCGACAGGGATAAACATCAGCACATAATCCAGTGAATTTATCCCGTTCAAATCCTGGTACGCTTTGTGGCTCAGCCCGCGAATATGCTGGCGGACAGAGTTAATGTGCTCCGTCAGTGCTGCTCTGCGGGCATCTTCTGTATCACTGTTAAAATAGCGCTCGTAAGCAACCAGCGAGACTTTTGCATCCACAATAACCTGTTTATTCTGCGGCAGATAAATCACCACATCCGGCTGATAACGGTTTTGCTGCTCACTTTTCAGATTTACCTGGGTGGCAAATTCATGACCTTCGCGCAGACCGGAAGCTTCAAGGATACGGGCGAGAATGGTTTCCCCCCAGTTTCCCTGCATTTTATTGTCCCCTTTCAGGGCATTGGTGAGATTCACAGCTTCCTGTGCCATATGCAGATTCAGCTGTTGCAGGCGCTGGATCTCATGAGTCAGCGTATGCCGTTCACGGCTTTCCTGGCTGTAGCTCTCCTGTACCTGACGATTGAAATTATCCAGTTGTTCACGAAAAGGGTGCAGAAGCAGGGAGAGGCTCTGCCGGTTCAGTTCATCTGTCCGGCGGCCGTTTTGTTCAAAAATACGGGCGGCAAGATTTTCAAACTGGGTATTCAGGCGTTGTTCGCTGTTCAGCAGCAGGCGCTGTTTTTCTTCTGCCGCCAGACGGCTCTCTTCCAGCCGGGTGCTCAGTTCACGGATTTCAGCTTCCTGTTGCGCACTGATATTGCGGGCATTTTGTAATGCCTGTTCACTTTGCTCATGTGACTGCTGCCAGTACACAGCCTGACGCCTGGTTTCTTCCAGTACCGCAAGCTGCCCGGTATTTTCATTCAGTATGCGGTTTTTTTCTGCCAGCCGCTGTTGCAGACTGAACCAGACAATACCGCCGCCCAGCAGAACCCCACTTAAAATACCGATAAAACCATAAAGCCACTGAATATCCACGATGGCTGTCTCCTCTGCGTATAACTTACGCCGCTTACGGTAAAATACCACTGTACAGATGTCCACCCTATTTTATCAGGTAGACTATTTTTTCGGCGCGTCACGCAAAAACGGATGTAAACCGATGAAAACGGAGAATTATGTGCCCATCAGTTTTGCTATCCAGTGCAGTCCGAACGCCCCGGGGGCTAATAATCCGAACGCCCAGACCATAGCGGAAAGCAGATTGGCTATCTGAAAATAGCGCTGAGGCATAGCACAAATCCCCGCCACCAGTGGGATCACAGCACGGAGAGGACCAAAAAAACGTCCGATAAATACGCCCCATACACCCCATTTTTCAAAGAACTGATGCCCTTTGACCAGCGTTTGCGGGGATCGGGATATCGGCCACATTTTACGGACACCATCTTTATAATAGTAACCGACGTAATAGGAGATCCAGTCGCCGAAAAACGCACCGGAGGCCGCCATCAGCCAGACTGACCAGAAGCCCAGCCCGCCTTCACCAATCAGTGCGCCGACCCCCAGCAGGATCACGGTTGCCGGAAACAGCAGAGAGAGAAACGCGAGAGATTCACCGAACGCCAGCACAAAAATGACCGGTAACGCCCAGTACTCGTGCTCACGGACAAACGCGGTCACGATAGTAATAATGTCAGTCAGTGTCAGAAAAACCCCCTTTCCCTGCGGGTATTATTCGAGGAAGTGGTTGCGGATTTTATCACGGACCGCCGTTGTCAGACCGATGTCTTTCGCAAGCCAGGTATCAATGCTGCCATAATTCGCGTGAATGCTTTTGAGTGCCGTATTCAGGAAATCAGTCTGAACAGAGTACACATAGGCGAATTTTTCCACCACATCGTCCGGCATGGTTTTTGCGTGTTCAGATAACAGTTCATCGCGGTACGGTGCCAGGGTGTCATTGGTCAGCAGGTAATCTTCCATCACCATGTCAGTATCCGCACCCAGCGCAAACAGTACCAGCGCAGAGCCGACACCTGTTCTGTCTTTACCAACGGCACAGTGCTGCACAATACCGCCTTTTTCCGGCTGACGCAGCATGTTGCCGAGTGCATGGTAAGCGGGGTTGTTCAGTGGCAGCAGCTCATACAGGCGCAGCATAAAGGCTTTCGGATCAAATTCAGTCAATGCGTCGTCACCGAGTTTCTCGAGGTTAGCATCCACTTCTTTTGACATCGGATTTGCCGGGGCGTTAGTGTACAACGCGCCATTCCACAAGCGATCCGGTTTATCCGTGATTTCACCGCGATCACGGTAATCGAGGATCTGAAATAAATTCTGTTCCGTCAGGCGGGTTAAGTCATTGTCACTCAGGCGATCCAAAGCCCCTGCGCGATACAGAAGTCCCGGTTTAATTTTGCTGCCGTCCGGCAGAACTTTGCCACCCAAATCACGGAAATTGATCCCGCCGTCAAGCGGCAGTACCGACGGATGTAGTGTTTGTCTGGTCATTAATTCCTCTTTATACCCTTATTCATTCAAACCGCAGATTCGTTGGCTGCACTCAGCCAGCCAGGTCACATACTGATGTATGCTCCCCGTCTATCTTCCTTTGCCGCCTGCCTGCATCTTGAATGATGTTGGCTATATACCCTTATTCATTCAAACCGCAGGTTCGTTAGCTGCATCCTGAATGACGTTGGCTATACCATTATTATCAGTGTGATCAGAGCAATTACTTTATCAGATTTGCATTATGAAAGATGAATAAAAAACCGCAGCCCCGGAAAGACCGGAGATGCGGCAGATTGACTGAAAGCTGGCTGATTAAATAAGATGACGGGCGGCTGCCACCACGATATCCAGGGTGTTTGCTTCCGTTTTCTTCATCCGCGCTTCATCAGGAATTTCCTGCTGAGTGCGGTTGACGATAACCCCTGCGACCATCCCGGCGCGCAGCCCCTGGCTGGCACACATGGTCAGCAATGTGGCTGATTCCATTTCAAAATTCATCACGCCCATTTCCTGCCACTCTTGCATCGAGCCTTTGAAACGGCGGGTTACACGACCACTGAAGGTGTCATAGCGCTCCTGACCCGGATAGAAGGTATCGGAAGAGGCGGTTACACCAATATGCACAGTTGCGTTTGCGGCTTTCGCGGCATTAACCAGCGCGGTGGTACATTCAAAGTCCGCCACCGCAGGGAATTCCATCGGTGCAAAGTGCAGGCTCGCGCCATCAAGACGCACAGCAGCTGTCGTGACTAGGACATCTCCGACATTAATATTTTCCTGAATCGCCCCGGTGGTGCCGATACGCAGGAAGGTGCGGATCCCCAGTTGCGCCAGTTCTTCCACCGCAATAGAGGTTGAAGGGCCGCCGATACCGGTTGAGCAGACAATCACGGCTTTGCCGTCAATCTCGCCGCGCCATGAGGTAAATTCACGCAGGGAAGCGAGGTGAACAGGGTTGTCCATCAGGCGGGCAATTTTTTCAACCCGGTTAGGATCGCCCGGCACGATAGCCAGTGTTGCACCTTGTAAGTCACCTTTGGTCAAACCTAAATGAAACACATCAGCCATCCTGAACTCCTTATTGAAAAAATGATTATTAAACACACTGTAACGTGCTGTCGCATGTAATTTAGTGATTATTATCACCACTTTGAAATTCAAAAATGAATCAATTACATAAAAACGTGACATAAATCACTAAATTACAGTGTGTAACCTATCATTAAGTATAGTCCGGATTTGCCCGCAGGCGGCGCGCTGCTTCCACCATGTTTGCCAGGGCTTTGCGGGTTTCATCCCAGCCACGGGTTTTCAGACCACAGTCTGGGTTGACCCACAGGCGCTCAACGGCAATTTTATCCGCCGCTTTGCGCAACAATGCTTCCATCCATTCCACTTCCGGGACATTCGGTGAGTGAATGTCATAAACACCCGGTCCAATCTCATTCGGATAGTCAAAATCTTCAAATACTTCCAGCAGTTCCATATCGGAGCGTGATGTTTCGATAGTGATCACATCCGCATCCAGCGCAGCAATTGAGTCCATAATGTCATTGAATTCGCAGTAACACATGTGGGTGTGGATCTGGGTATCATTATCTGCAACTGAGGCATTCAGACGGAATGCATCCACCGCCCACGTCAGATAATCCGCCCATTCTGCGCGGCGCAGCGGCAAGCCTTCGCGCAGTGCCGGTTCGTCGATCTGAATAATGCCGATCCCCGCTTTCTGCAGGTCATCCACTTCATCACGCAGTGCCAGCGCAATCTGTTTGGCGATAGTTTCACGGCTGATATCTTCACGCGGGAATGACCAGCACAGAATGGTGATAGGTCCGGTTAACATGCCTTTTACCGGTTTGCTGGTGAGGGATTGTGCATAAGTCGCCCATTCGACGGTGATTGGCTCCGGACGGCTGATATCACCGATGATTACCGGCGGTTTAACACAGCGGGAGCCATAGCTCTGTACCCAGCCGTTTTGAGTGAAAACGTAGCCGTCGAGATGCTCCCCGAAGTATTCCACCATGTCATTGCGCTCGGCTTCGCCGTGTACCAGCACATCCAGCCCGAGCCGTTCCTGCTCATTAATTGCCTGCTTAATATGTTCTGAGATATTAGTGCGGTAGAACGCTTTATCGATATTCCCTTTTTTGAAATTCAGCCGCAGCCCGCGAATTTCCGTGGTTTGCGGGAAAGAGCCGATGGTAGTTGTCGGCCACAGCGGCAGATTAAAACGACTGCGCTGGGCTTTTGCCCGCGCTTCATAAGGCGCATCACGCTCACTGTCCCGGGCTGTGATGGCTGCCAGACGTGCTGCCACATCCGCATTATGCACACGTTTTGAGTAACGCCGCGCTGTGATTGGCGCACTGTACGTATCCAGTGCGGCAATATCATTCGCTGAACCACTGTTGACTGCGCGGGTCAGCAGTGCCAGTTCCTCACATTTTTGCTGTGCGAATGCAAACCAGCTTTTTACTTCTTCATCTAATTTTGTCTCTTCGCGCAGATCAATCGGGCTGTGCAGCAGAGAGCAGGAGGTGCCGATCCACAAATCCCGCTTGCCGGTGATCGCCTGCACTGAATCATATTTAGCACGGAGATCCGTACGCCATACATTGCGCCCGTTAATCAGTCCCAGAGAGAGCAGCCAGTCTGCCGGTAATGCATTATGGATAGCCTGAATATCATCATTGCCCGCAATAAAATCGACATGCAGCCCCTGCACTGGCAGTTCGCGGATTAGTGGTAAGTGATGACTGACACTGTCAAAATAGGTGGTCAGGAGTAATTTACTGTGTCCCTGTAATGCATCGTATGCCGTACGATAAGCATCCTGCCACTCTTTTGGCAAATCCAGCACCAGTGCGGGTTCATCAACCTGAACCCATTCAATACCGCGCTCTGCCAGTTTTACCAGCACCGTTTTATAGGCTGCTAACAGTGACGGCAGTAATGATAGGCGGTCAAATGATGCACCTTTCACTTTCCCCAACCACAGATAGGTTACCGGTCCGAGCAGTACCGGCTTGATATTAAAGCCCTGCGCCAGTGCTTCATCCACTTCGTCAAACAGTTGCTGCCAACTGACACTGAAGGTTTGCCCGCGCTGAAATTCCGGCACAATATAGTGATAATTGGTGTTAAACCATTTGGTCATTTCTGATGCGGCTGCCGGTTCGCCGGTTGGCGCACGACCACGGGCGATACGGAACAAGGTATCAAGGTCAATCTGACCATCCGCACTTGCATGACGCGGCGGTACATTGCCGAACAGCAGACTGGTACCCAGCACATGGTCATACCATGCGAAATCTCCCACAGGCAATAATTCAACTCCTGCCTCTTTTTGCTGCTGCCAGTGACGCAGACGCAGTTCCCGCCCAGTTTCGTGTAATTCTTCCTGTGAAACTTGTCCTGCCCAATAACTCTCAAGTGCTTTTTTCAGCTCTCTTTTCAAGCCGATACGCGGAAAACCCAGTGTGTGATTATGTGTTGTCATAAAAAAAAATCCCCGTCATTTAGCCATCCAGATGTTTACACATCCATAATCAGCGGGTACTGTATAAGAAACAAGCGCAGATTATTCATTGCTAACCTGAAGGTTTCTCATGATAGAAATAAAACACTTAAAAACGATTCAGGCTCTGAATCAGTCCGGCTCACTGGCGGGTGCAGCAAATGCGCTGCATCAGACACAATCCGCCCTTTCTCATCAGTTCAGTGAACTGGAGCACCGGCTGGGCTTCCGGATTTTTATCCGCAAAACACAGCCTCTGCAATTTACGCCTCAGGGACAGGTACTGTTACAGCTTGCCGGACAGATATTGCCGCTGGTTAAAGATGCTATCCGGGAATGCAATGAACCGGGGCTGAGCGCACTGCGGGTCGCGATTGAGTGCCACAGTTGTATTCAGTGGCTGACACCTGCGCTGGCGAATTTCCGCGAGAACTGGCCGCAGATTAATGTGGATTTCACCTCAGGAGTCAGTTTTGATCCGCAGCCGGAACTGCTCAAACGGGAGCTGGATGTGGTGCTCACCTCTGATATTGATGAGCAGCACAACGGTAAACTGACTTACACGCCGCTGTTTGATTATGAGGTGAAGCTGGTGGTCGCACCGGAGCACCCGCTGGCACAGCGCCTGATTATCCAGCCACAGGATCTGGGAAGTGACACGCTGCTGATATACCCGGTACAGCGCCAGCGCTTTGATATCTGGCGGCGCTTCCTGCAACCGGCGGGCGTGTCTCCGCAGGTAAAAACGGTGGATAACACACTGTTGCTGATTCAGATGGTTGCCGCACGGATGGGGATCGCTGCACTGCCGCACTGGGCGGTAGAGAATTTTGAAAAACAGGGGCTGGTGGTGACAAAAACCTTAGGGGACGGATTGTGGAGCCGGCTGTATGCCGCAAACCGCAGCGGAGAACAGCGCCAGCCGGCTATTGAGTCATTTATTCGTTGTGCGCGTCAGCACGCGGTGGACAATCTGCCTTTTGTAAAGACGGCTTCAGTATCCATACCCGGTGTACCCACAGCGATGCAACAATCAGGCTTGCACCTATGCTGAACGTGAGCCAGTCAGGATGCTGCTGCCATATGGCAAAGTTAACCAATAACCCCGCCGGAACCATCATGTTATTCATGATAGCGAGAGTTCCGGCGTCAACCTGAGTGGCACCGTAGTTCCACATAAAGTAACCGATACCGGATGCGCCGATCCCCAGCCACAGCAGAACACCCCACTGTAACTGTGTTGACGGCATTTTGGCGAAATTCCCAAACAGCAACCAGCCCGCCAGCGCCACCACACACGCGCCGAGATAGAACCACGAAAATGCCGTACGCTGCACCAGCGGATGAACTTCCATCAGCCGTTTATACCCCACCTGCCCGACAGCAAAGAAAATATTCGCCAGCTGAACCAGGATCAGTCCTTTCCAGAATGAATCACTGAGATGATCATAGCGGATAACCGCCGCACCAATCACCGCCAGCAGTGAGCTGAACACATAGCCCCAACGCAGCCCGCGCCGCTCAAGCAGATCGTAAATCAGCGTCACATAGAGTGGAGTCAGTACCGTGAACAGCAGAAATTCAGCGACTGTCAGATAGTTATAGGCATGAAAAACAAACAGATACATAATGCCGAGCTGACATGCGCCCACTGCCATATAGAGCAGAATGACTTTCGGGGCAATGCCGCGCCAGCGCAGAAACGGCAGGAAAATCACTGCCGCCAGCGATACACGGACTAATACAGAGAACCAACTATCAACCTGACCGGCGAGATATTCGCCAATCAGGCTGAATGATGCGGCCCATAAAATGGTGGTAATAATCAGTAACGGCATCGGTTATGTTTCTTTCTCGACAAGCAGGGCTTCCAGTAAATCCAGATCATGCAACAACAGTTGCAGTGTTTCATTACTGATATTACGGGTCGCGCGCTGGTGATACAGTTCCCCGCGCTCCGCACGCAGTGCAGTCAGACGAAAGCGCCGCTCCAGGTCTTCCACCTTCAGGTTATATTCCATTTCATCATCATTGGCTGTTCGCCGCCGCAGATGACCGGCAACCCTCGATGCCACCTCACTGATGGCTTCCGCATCCAGCGCTTCATCAGAACTGGCGGACAAACGCTCTTCCATTTTGCCGATACTGACAATCGCGACTTCTGCCATTGCGGCTCTCGCTACGCGGATTTCATTGGCATCAGCCGCTTTATCGCCGACATGAACACCTTTGAGCAGAAACGGCAGCGAAACCACGCCCATAAACAGTGACAACAAAATGACACCGGCAGCGATAAAGATCATCTGATAACGCGCCGGGAATGGTGTGCCGTCAGGCAGAAACAGCGGAATAGAGAGCACACCGGCAAGAGTTATCGCCCCGCGCACACCGGCAAATGATGCCAGCCACAGCTCACGGGTTGTGTAGTGACTGAAATCCAGCGGTTTGCGTTTTAAGGTCAGGCGGCTGACGGTTTTCATCATCCATAACCAGCAGAAACGCAGCACCAGCAGCGCAAAATAGATAACAATAACAGCGGTAAACAGCATCCAGACTTCAACTGTCGGGTCAAGTTCCGCTTCAATAACAGACACCTGCCAGATCCCCGGCAGTTGCAGCCCGAGCATGATAAAGACCAGTCCGTTAAAGACAAATTCCAGCATGCCCCAGACATTATCTGCCCGCAGGCGCATCGCCAGCGGTGCATTGCGGATAACCCCGGATTTACTGATGGTCATCCCGGCGGCAACCGCAGCGAGGATCCCGGAGAAACCGATATGTTCTGCAATCAGATAAGAGGCGAACGGCAGCAGTAACATAAAGACGATTTGTGTTGCAGGGTCGTCCCCGCTCCAGCGACTCATCAGCCGCAGGGATTTACTGTACAGCCAGGTAACCGCGATCCCCGCCAGTAACCCGCCAATCGCCACTTTAAAGAATTCAATCGTGACGCCGGTGACAGTAAACACCATGGTACCCATGACAATTGCCACGGCAAATTTCAGTGCAACCAGACCGGAGGCGTCATTCATCAGCGCCTCGCCTTCCAGTATCCCCATCATCTGTTTCGGGATACGTCCTTTTCCGACAATGGAAGAAAGTGCCACCGCATCTGTCGGCGACAAGACTGCCGCCAGCGCAAAGGCAGGTATCAGCTCAATCCCCGGCATCAGCCAGTAGATAAGATAGCCAATCCCGATAACCGTTACCAGCACCAGGAACAGCACAAGAATGGAGATTTCCCGCCCTTTCTGCATAAATTCCCGGGTCGGGGTTTTCCAGCCGTCAACAAACAGCAAAGGCGGAATAAGCAGAACAAGGAACAGTTCAGGGTCAAAGGTGACATGCAGCCCAAACTGCGGGAAGGCAAGCAAAGCTCCCATCGCTATCTGAATGATAGGTAACGGAATGCGATACGGGATCATTTTGGTGAGAACACCTGACACCGACACCATCAGAATCAAAATAAGAATCGTAAAGAATATTTCCATATTGCCCTTACTGAACTTAGGGCAATGTGCCCGCTGACTAAAGAAAGATACCTGTATACCCTTATTCATTCAAACCGCAGGTTCGTTGGCGGCATGAAGCCCGCCCGCATTTTGAATGACGTTGGGTATAATAACGACACAAAAAGCCGTAATAAGATGCCAAAGGAGAAAAATATTACCGTCTTCTGTCACTATCATACAAAAAAAACAGCGACGAATGCGTTATTCATCGCTGCTATTTTATCGTCTCATGCCATCAGGGCGGGCAATTAATTAACATTTTAAGATAAATCGTACAAATACAGTGCATCATCACCACCAGTCAACGTTCAGCGGCGGCTTATCACTTATATAGCCCAGCCACCAGCATAAAATGCTACTAATGCAATCGCGATCAGAACAGTGCCGACATTCAGCTTGCGCCATTCCCCGCCGACAATGCGACCAATCACTAATGATGCAAAGCCCAGCATGATCCCGGTCACAATGTTCCCGGTCAGAACAATAAAGACCGCGCACAGTAGCCCGGACATTGCGCCGACGAAATCACCGAAATCCAGTTTGCTGACATTGCTTAACATCAGCAGACCAACATACATCAGTGCCGGTGCGGTTGCATAAGCCGGTACCAGGTAAGAAAGTGGCGAGAGGAACAGGATCAGCAGGAACATGACGCCGACCACGGTCGCCGTCAGCCCGGTGCGACCACCGGCTGCGGCACCGGCAGCTGATTCAATATACACCGCCGCAGGTGCGGCACCGACCATCCCTGCCAGAATGCTGCTGACGGAGTCTGTCGTCAGTGCGCGTCCGCCGCTGATAATCTGATTGTCTTTATCCAGCAGATTCGCCTGACCGGCAACCGCGCGGATTGTCCCGGTTGCATCAAATACCGCTGTCATGACCAGCGCCAGCACGGTCGGCAGAACAACCGGCTGCAAGGCACCTTTAATATCCATGCTGAAGAAGAGAGACAGACCATCATCCCCGAGAGAAGGAAGCTTAAAGAAGCCCTGATATTTAACGGACGGATCAAAAATCAGCCCGATAACGGAAATGGCAATAATCACCAGCAATACCGCACCAGGCACTTTCAGTTTTTCCAGACCAAAAATAACCGCCAGACCCGCCAGCGCCATAATGACCGGAAATGAGGTGAAATCACCCAGGACAACCGGCATGCCGGCAAACGGGTTTTTGATGACTAAATTAATGTTGGTTGCCGCGATCAGCAACAGAAACAGACCGATACCGATCCCAGTACCGTGAGCAATTCCCAGGGGAATATTGCGCAGGATCCAGGTGCGGATGCCGGTCACGGAAATCAGGGTAAACAATATCCCCATCAGGAAAACCGCACCGAGAACAACCGGGATAGAAATATTCTGTCCGATAACCATACTGAATGCAGTAAATGCAGTCAGGGAAATAGCACAGCCGATAGCCATCGGTAAATTAGCCCATAAGCCCATCAGCAGAGAGCCTAATCCCGCGACCAGACAGGTTGCGATAAAAACAGCCGTATGCGGGAAACCCGCCTGACCTAACATCCCCGGTACAACAATAACGGAGTAAACCATCGCCAGAAACGTGGTCATCCCGGCTAATACTTCCCGGCGGACAGTGGTGCCGCGCTCGGTTAATTTAAAGAAACTGTCTAATTTGCACCCACTCTCTGGCTGTGTCGCGGACATGTAATCACCTGTGTTAATGAATTCGTTTCACATCGGCGTAAACGATTGCGTTTTACTGAAAACTGACAGGTGCCGGATAAAAACAGAACCGGACAGACAGAACGCAAACGTTTGGCTTTTAACTGACAAAAAGATGTGATTTTTGAAGCAAACGATTATCTTAGGAAAAATCGCCATAATCAAGGCTCAAACCGGGAATTTTTTCACATAAAACAGCCCTGCGCGATACTATCGTGTTTTCCGGTTACTGACAGCAGGTTTAATAATGAAACTGAGCACGCTATTCTTACCCGCTTTTTTACTGTTTGCAGGACTGAAGACAGCACAGGCGGCAGTCACTCCGCTTAGCCCGGACACCTGCCGCGCCCTGAGTGCGCTCAGTATTATTGCGCCGGACAACCCGGTGCCTTGTAAGCGCCTGGTCAATGTGGATGTGCAATTTATTAATTTTCAGGGCGAAACACAGACCGGAACCATCACTGTGCTGGATGTGACAGCACCCGAAACACAGGCGCTGTTTGCGGATTTGTACCGGAAAAAATTCCCGCTGAATACTGTTCAGCCCATTGATGTCTTCGGCGGAGATGATGAGGCGTCGATGGCGGCAAATAATACCTCTGCGTTTAACGGACGCCGCCAGGTCAACCAGAAAGCCTGGTCAAAACATGCTTACGGCGTGGCAATTGATATCAATCCGCAGCAAAATCCTTACCGCTTCCGGGACAAGAACGGAAAAATAACCCTCAGCCCGCCGGGGTCTGCCGGCGCGCTGAGTAACAGAGAGAATATAAGCAAAGGCAGAATTGAAGCTGTTTTACCGCTGATTTTCAGTCATGGTTTTCTGCGCTGGGGTGGTGAATGGAAAAACCCGGTAGATTTTCAGCATGCCGAGATTGGCAGCTTTACCTTTATTAATCACCTTCTTGCACAACCGCTGCCCGCAGCACAAGCTGAATATGCCGCGTATGCCGCCCGTTACCGCGACTGTTTCAGTAAAAGCCGGGTAACGGATGAACTGCAACGCGCCCGGCAATGTGCTAAAAAAAAATCTGCGATGAACATCTGTTATGCGCCGAACATCAGCGCACCAGATTACTGATAAGCAGAGTCAGCCCCGCCAGCAGGATCACGATATTCAGGAAGCGGAAAAACGCCTCTTTCGGGATACGCATAGTAATATGCCGCCCCAGCACAATACCGGCAATCATCGCGGGCAGAAACATCAGGGCAGTAATGGCGATTTCGCTGTTCCAATAAATCCCCATAATCAGGAAAATAATCACACGGGTTAATGTACTGAAGCCAATCAATGTCGTCTGCGTGATACGAAAGCGGTTTTTATCCTCGATCCTTCCGGCGAAATAGATGGCATACACAAACCCGCCCGCACCGAACAGAGCACTTAAAATTCCCCCGCCTATCCCGAACGGAACAATATATTTCTGCGAATAATGCCGCGCGCCCTTTTTAATAAAGAGGGAATACAGGGCATACAGCACAATAAACCCGCCGAGGAACACCGCCAGCATATCCGGATGCGTTTTCAGTAATATCGCCGCACCTATCAGACTGCCGCCTATCATCAGCGGGACCATCCACTTCAGTTCACTGAAATCCGCTTTGCGCCCGTCGCGGGTGACATTAATCACTGCCGCGCCCAAGTCCATCAGCGCCAGCATCGGCACAATATGAGAGACCGGGATAAAAAAAGCCAGAACCGGGCTGGCTATCAGCGCCGAGCCGAACCCGACCATGCCAAAAACCCAATAACCAAAAAAGAGTGTAATAAAACAAATCAGAAAATCTGCCCATGGCAGGGTGTAGATCATAGTGGGAGTCCGTTTACTGACATACATTTAATTATACCCAACGTCATTCAGGATGCAGGCAGGCGGCAAGGGAAGATAGACGGGGGAGCATACATTAGTATGTGACCCGGCTGGCTTCATGCGGCCAACGAACCTGCAGTTTGAATGAATAAGGGTATATGACCATACCGGATTATTTCATCTGATAAAATCACTATCTGATACATTATCTCCGGACAATCGCGGCTTACCGTCGTATAACAAGTATGCAATACTAACAGGATTATCCTGCTGACTTCATTGGTATCCATTCAATTATGCATAAAACCAGTGCCCATATCGGCCAGAAAGTGAAACTGCTGCGCCAGGCGCGTAACCTGTCGCTTAATGACCTTTCAAAACTCTCCGGCATCTCGAAAGCCGCATTATCCAAACTGGAATCCGGTGATTCCAATCCGCGCATCGATACCCTGGAAGCCATCGCCGTTGCTCTGCGTTTTCCGCTGGGTGATTTGTTTACCGCAAGTAATGAAGGTTATCCCCGCTACGAACAAAACAAAACGTTCAAAGGGGAGTATGCAGAAGATTTTAAATTCCGTGTCGGAATGGGGAATATTTCTGAGATCTGGCACCTGAAAATGATCCGTGGCGCGATTATTAACAGCCCGGCGCACAGTACCGGCACTCACGAACACATCCTTATCCATCAGGGCACACTGATGATGCGCTTTAATGAGGATCTCACTGTCCTGCTGGAACCGGGTGATTTCTATGCCTTTTCCTGTGATATTCCCCACTCCTATATCTGCATGGAAGGGGAACTGAGCGGCACGCTGGTTATGTCCTATTCACATATAGGACAAACTTCACCGTAGTAACATTCTATACCCGACGTCATTCAGGATGCAGGCTGACAGCAGCCCGGGGCCGGGCTGATAACGGGCAAAACGAAAAGTCGCTGTCAATACATCCCTGTAAGCTCAGGCATGCCATCCATGCCGCACATGCTTTTCGTTCCTCTGCCCGTTATCTGCCTTTTATATGGGCATTTATAAAAGGCAGCCAGAGAGTCAAAGGCAGCATCCGGTATTATCACTCTACGGAATGTATTTGCTTAGTTGCTCGAAAATACTGATATCTTCGTTATATTTCACACCCTGCACATCTTCCAGTTTCTCCACCTGACTGACCATCTGGCTCAGACGATCATCGGATTTCACCAACAGCCAGATATGGCTTTCATCCTGTCCCGGCAGAGGCAGACAGAGAATTCCGTCTACGTTGAATGCTCTGCGGGCAAAGAGTCCGCAAATGTGAGTCATGACGCCGGGATGGTTGCGGACAACCAGTTCCAGCGCGATTGGCTGATTATTTTTTTCCATGATTTTATTCTCCGTCATCAGGCACTGACCATATCGATATTGGCATCACCGGGCAATACCATCGGCCACACTTTTTCACAGACATCGATTAATGCGTGGATCAGACACGGGCCGGGGCGGGAAATCGCCGCCTGCAATGCCGCCGTCGGGTCACTCTCTTTGTTCAGATCACAGGTCTGCAACCCGAATCCTTTGGCTATCGTAATAAAATCAGTCTGATACGGATAGGCAGACGCAACGATATGCTCATTAAACATCAGTGTCTGCTGCTGGTGAACCATTCCCAGTGCCTGGTTGTTCATCAGAATAATTTTGATATCCAGATTATGCTCTGCGGCGGTCGCCATCTCCTGAATATTCATCATAATGCTGCCATCCCCGGTAAAGCAGATAATTTTACGGGAAGGCTCTGCCAGTGCAGCACCAATAGCGGCAGGTAATCCGAATCCCATTGTGCCCAGCCCGCCGGAGGTTAACCACTGACGCGGACGGCATAACGGATACGCCTGCGCTACCCACATCTGATGCTGCCCCACATCCGTGGTAATAATGGCATCATTATCAACCGCATCAGCTACGGCGGCGATCAGCCCGAAATGCGATAACGGATCCTCATGATTGACCCGAATCAACGGGAACTCATGTTTTACCTGTGCAATATGATCGTTCCAGTCCTGACGCGGATTAACCTCAATCTGTGGCAACAGCATTACCAGCACCTGCCCGGCATCCGCATTCACCGAGAGATCCGGTTGCTTGATCTTACTTATTTCAGCCCGATCAATATCCACATGAATAATTTTAGCATCCGGACAAAATTGCTCCGCCTTGCCGATAGCGCGATCGTCAAACCGCGCGCCGATCACAATCAGTAAATCAGATTCCTGCAAAATCATATTGGTATAACGCGCGCCGTGCATTCCCAACATACCCAGATACAACGGATGCTGCTGCGGGATGGTTCCCAGACCCATCAGAGTCATGGTGACCGGCAACCCGGCACGCTCTGCAAAGCTCTGCACCATCTGCTGAGATTGCGATGCCACAATGCCGCCGCCGATGTAGAGGATCGGGCGCTTAGCCTGATTAATCATCGCCGCTGCTTCAGAGACTTTTTCTGCATCAAACAACGGCAACGGATCTTTTGGCATAATTGGCGGTAATTCATCAATTTCAATGATGGCTGACTGAACATCTTTCGGTACGTCAACCCACACCGGTCCCGGACGCCCTGATTCTGCTATCCGGAACGCATCAGCAATAATTCCCGGCAAATCCTGTACGTTACGAACCAGATAGTTGTGTTTGGTGATAGGGATGGACATACCGTAAGTGTCCACTTCCTGGAACGCATCAGTGCCTATCATCGGAGAAGAGACTTGTGCTGTGATACAGACCAGCGGAACAGAATCCAGTTTGGCATCGGCAATCGCCGTCATCAGGTTCGTCGCACCCGGCCCGCTGGAAGAAATACACACCGCCGCTTTGCCGCTCGTCCTGGCAATCCCCTGTGCGATAAACCCGGCGCCCTGCTCATGGCGAGCCAGAATATGCCGGATACGGCTTTTCCCCAGTGCATCATACAGTGGCAGCGCCGCTCCCCCCGGGATACCAGACACCGTCGTGATGCCGTGTTGTTCTAACATGCGGATAATTAATTCCGCGCCCGTCATCCGGGTTTTAGCCTGAGTGTCTTGCGAAGCTCCCATAACATCATCCTTCTCTTACAACCGGTTCAGTTTCGCGGAGCCTGATATAAAAAAACCCCGCTCGGTTTACGCCGGCGGGGTTAGTGATCTTCTTGCTGATCCCAGCCCGTTACGGCGCGTTGCCGACCACCACCACTACCACACGCACGACGACAACCGCGTCTGATAGCGCGGTTGTTAGTAGTACATTTTGTGGACGGATGAATGGTTTCACGGGGTATCTCTCAACAGTAATTGTGTATGAATAAATATCGTTGTGTATCTTAAAAAAAACATAAGATCGCAAGCGGTACAAGCCTTTTTTTGATTTATTTTGTAATCCGATACTAAATTGTGATGAACATCACATGCAAATCACTGGCGATAAATTACAAAATAGATAACTAATTGATTTATAATCATATTATAAAAAAACAGACTATTGAGTAACAGATGAAAATAGTATCAATCACACAGAGAAGCAGAGATAAAAAAAGGATATTCAAGCCATTCTCCGGAATAAAACAGGTGTGTTCACAGAAATAGCAGAATGATCGGTTAGTGTTCAGGAAAGATAATCAGCATTCGATCACAAAATCATCTTTAGTGACTAAAAAAATTATATTTTATTACTTTTACTGCTCAGCCTGCTAAAAACAGACGTTTACTCATCCGATGAGAAGAGTAACTTAACCATCATTTATTTGTAATGTTTTTGTTATGCTGAATGGATTTGATTACATTAAAGTTACAATTAACGTCTTAATTGCTCACTTTTTGTGATTAAAGTCACAAAATAAACATACAATGATTGCCGCCATCAACTATTCCAGGTAAAACGGAATCCGACACATGCTCTTTTAAACCTCTTATCATACTTTAATAATAAACAGATACTATAATGCATAATTACCCAATGATTACATTGGGTTTTCTTTTAAAAAAACAAAAAACACCAGATAACACTATATTAAAAATACCCGTTACGATTAAAAACAGGGCTGACAGGACAAAAAAGGTAGTTCAACGGTAGTTACGATATCACAAGTAAAAAGTAAAATAATGCACCCGTTCACCCGGGCTCCTCATGTATTCATCCAACGGCATGAGATATTACCCCTTAATTTATCACCCGATAAGTAAGGGGTATTTTTTTAGCGATCAAAAATTTTAGCTGTCAAAAAACAGAACGAAGCGGGCGCAGCACGATTACGTATGTTCAGATTGTCCTGATATCCCGGCGGCAAAACACTTGTTATATTTTATTCACCCACAAAAAACACCTACGTGATATTACGCAGAAAAACCATACTGATGCTGGTTTCATTAATTCTGAAAAAGAGTCTATTTCATATTTAAATTCATGTGTAACGCATCAGATGATGAAATTCCGGCAGAAAAATACAAAGAATCTACATTAAGACTAATCATTATTTATCTGCCTATATAAAGGAATATATTCATTACTCATTCAGAACAAGGAGCGTTTTCATGTTAAAAGTCTATGTTTGGTTACCGACAAAGAAATCAGCGGGTCATACCTCTATTTCATTCCGTAATAGTTATGTCAGTATCCGCACCACAGAAGGTGCCGGTGTCAGCGACGTAAATATTCAGGCCAGCCATCAGGGCTCGTTTATCGGCGCACTGAAAGAAGATGTCACCGCTGAAGGCGGCCGCCAGCCGCAGGTTATTACTATCAACGAAATCAATACTGAAAAACTCGCATTCTTTATCGCGAATATCAGCAATCATATCCCGCAATATCAGTTCTCACGTTATAACAACGCACACGTTGTCGCTGATTGCTTAACCGTTGCATGTAATTCAGGCTCCGGTGCTGCAGGTCAGTATTCAAAAACGGCCGGTGGCGCACTGGGTAAAGGCGTTTGGACATCAACAGATGTTCTGCGTTATGCAACAGAGCTGTCTCTGAAGGCGTAATGTAATTTGCCTGCGGGCAGGATAGCGTATTAATTAATAAAAACACCCCGTGAATATTATGTATTCCGGGGTGTTTTTTATTAAAAAAATCAAGGGAAAGCCTGACTGATATCTGTTGAAAAGTTAAAACTCTGAGACAATTATTTGCGTATGAATACCGTTGCAGTAAGCTAATAATTGTAATTCAATACAGATACAATTTTATAAAAACGTATCCACATACAATGACAAAATATAATAATTGTAATCTAATATAGATACAATCCATCGAAACTGTATCTATAAATAAATACAAAAATATTGTTTATGTCTTTTTTTTTGATTACAATACAAACAATGAATCAAAATAAGAGAAGATACGATGAATGTGCTCAAACCGATAAACACTGAAAATACGGTTAAACAGACAGTAATCCGGCAGTACAGAGCTACTGCCAACTCATCTCTTGATCACAAATTACCCCGCCCCCCGAAAGAGGGATGGGTGCGGACTATCCGAAAAGCTCTAGGTATGTCCGGTACTCAGCTTGCAGACAGGTTAGGTTTAAGCAGAAACAGAATATCGGTGCTTGAACGGAAAGAAGCGGAAGGCGACGTTACACTGACTCAATTAAGAGAACTCGCAGAACAGCTAAATTGTGACCTTACCTATGCTCTGATCCCCAGAAAACCAATCGAAGAAATCATTGAAGACAGAGCAACCGAAATAGCAATTCAGAGCCTGGATACCAACTCTCAAAATATGTTTTTAGAAGCACAATCTATTGATAAAGAAGCACAAACCCGCCTTATGGAACAGATAAAGAAGGATATCATTGCATCTGGTGGCCGCATTCTCTGGCGTAAATATTAAGGAGTGATTTTTGACCCTGTCAGCCGATAACCCGATAGGAGCGACCCCGCTCTCACCTGATGATATTTCTGGTCTGAAGCACAAACATATCGAAACCCGTGAACAGCTCAATGAGTTAGAAGCTGCCAACATACTTCAGGGTCAGTTTAGGATAAGCCAGCTCAAAAATCTTACCCCTGAAATAATCTTTAATCGTGATTTTATTACCGACCTCCATATCTCACTCTTTGGTGATGTATGGAAATGGGCAGGTAAATTCAGGGTAAGAGAACTAAATATCGGTGTTGCACCTCACAATATTTCTGCCGACTTACACAATTTTCTTGAGGATGCAAAGTGTTGGGCAACATTTCAGCATTTTGATAACCTGGAATTATCAGCCCGTATTCAACACCGCCTGGTTCAGATCCATCCATTCGTGAACGGAAACGGAAGACATTCACGAATTTTTACCGATATCGTCCGAATTTTTGTATTGAAAGAAAAACCAATGAAGTGGGCGAATGCCAAATTGGAAAATATAACAGAAGAGCGCTTTGCCTATATCTCAAGCCTGAGAACAGCAGACGCAGGTGACTTTACTGAGTTTACTAAATACCTCCTAAATCTAGGTAATGAATAATTTTCTATCTGTTAAAAAACAAAAGCCCCGGTAAACCGGGGCCTGTAAAATTATTATTTAAAATAATTCATCAGAACGGAATATCGTCATCGAAATCCATTGGTGGTTCATTGCTCTGTGGTGCAGCCGGTTGCTGCTGAGCCTGCGGGCGCGGAGCACTGCCGCCGCCGCTGAACTGCTGGGATTGCTGCGGCTGCTGTGGTTGTCCCCAGCTTCCGCCCTGCGATGCATTATCACCGCCGCCACTGTTACGTCCGCCCAGCATCTGCATGCTGCCGCCGATATTGACCACAACTTCTGTCGTATAACGTTCCTGGCCGCCCTGATCCTGCCATTTACGGGTCTGGAGTGAACCTTCGATATAAACCTGTGAGCCTTTTTTCAGATATTCGCCGGCGATCTCTGCCAGTTTGCCGAAAATCACCACACGGTGCCATTCGGTTTTTTCTTTCATCTCATTGGTTTGTTTATCACGCCATGATTCTGATGTCGCCAGTGTGATGTTAGTAACCGCACCGCCGTTAGGCATGTAACGCACTTCCGGATCCTGACCCAGGTTCCCGATAAGAATGACTTTGTTGACGCCTCTGCTGGCCATGAAATGCTCCCGATGAAATTGTTTAGAACGTATAAGGATCCAGTTTAACACGTCTGAACCATAATTTTGAACAGCTTCTGTTTTGATGCTGCTCCCATTGCAGATTTGCGACTCCTCTCTGAAATTCACCGCACAAATTGCAATCATCTGACAGGGAAATTCTGCTGAGATTATACACAGATTTCTTCCGGTACTGGATATCCATTCAGTAAATTGTATGTAATAATGTCAGGCTGAATTAATTAGTCGCTATCTGAAACTCCCGGGAAATGGTACATGGATAATATCGATATACGGGGCGCTCGCACCCACAATCTGAAAAACATCAACCTTATTATTCCGCGTGATAAACTGATTGTTATCACGGGGTTATCAGGCTCCGGGAAGTCATCCCTGGCCTTTGATACATTATATGCCGAGGGGCAGCGCCGCTATGTAGAGTCACTCTCCGCTTATGCACGTCAGTTTTTATCACTGATGGAAAAACCGGATGTCGATCACATCGAGGGGCTATCCCCTGCGATTTCTATTGAGCAGAAATCCACATCCCATAACCCGCGTTCCACCGTGGGGACAATTACTGAAATTCATGACTACCTGCGCCTGCTGTTTGCCCGCGTGGGTGAGCCGCGCTGTCCGGATCATGGTGTTCCGCTGGCGGCACAAACCGTCAGTCAGATGGTCGATAATGTCCTGAAATTACCGGAAGGTCAGCGCCTGATGCTGCTGGCGCCGGTCGTTAAAGATCGCAAAGGCGAACACACCAAGCTGCTCGACAGCCTCGCGGCACAGGGATATATCCGCGCGCGGATCGACGGGGAGATTTGCGATCTGTCTGATCCGCCGACACTGGAACTTCAGATCAAACACACCATTGAAGTGGTGGTTGATCGCTTTAAAGTCCGTGATGACCTGGCACAGCGCCTGGCAGAATCATTTGAAACCGCACTGACACTCTCCGGCGGCACCGTTGTAATCGCGGATATGGAAGACAAAACCGCAGAAGAACTGGTGTTCTCAGCAAACTTTGCCTGTCCGGCATGTGGTTACAGCATGAGTGAGCTGGAGCCGCGCCTGTTCTCCTTCAATAACCCGGCCGGTGCTTGTCCGACCTGTGACGGTCTCGGTGTTCAGCAGTTTTTTGACCCTGAACGCGTGGTACAGAACCCGAATTTATCCCTTGGCGGCGGTGCTATCCGTGGCTGGGATCGCCGTAATTTTTATTATTATCAGATGCTGATGTCCCTGGCTTCTCATTATAAGTTTGATATTGAATCGCCTTATTCTGAGCTGCCCGCGAAAGTACAGAAAGCGATCCTGAATGGTTCAGGTCGTGAATCAATTGAATTCAAATATTCAAATGACCGGGGTGATGTCACTGTCCGCCATCATCCGTTTGAAGGTGTGCTGCACAATATGGAGCGCCGTTATAAAGAGACGGAATCCATGGCGGTGCGCGAAGAGCTGGCAAAATATATCAGCAACCGTCCGTGTATTTCCTGCGGCGGGACACGCCTGAAAAAAGAAGCCCGTTTTGTGTTTGTCGAAGACACCACACTGCCGCAGATTTCTGATTTCAGTATCGGGCATTCACTGGAATTCTTTAATAACCTGAAATTCAGCGGGCAGCGCGAGAAAATCGCCGAAAAAATCCTGAAAGAAATTCAGGATCGCCTGAAATTTCTGGTGAATGTCGGGCTGAATTATCTGACACTTTCCCGCTCAGCCGAAACCCTGTCAGGTGGTGAAGCACAGCGTATCCGTCTTGCCAGCCAGATTGGTGCGGGACTGGTCGGCGTCATGTATGTGCTGGATGAGCCGTCAATCGGGCTGCATCAGCGCGATAATGATCGCCTGCTGGAAACCCTGGTGCATTTACGTGACCTCGGTAATACCGTGATTGTTGTTGAGCATGATGAAGATGCTATCCGTGCCGCCGATCATATTATTGATATCGGACCGGGTGCCGGTATTCACGGCGGGGAAGTTGTCGCGCAGGGTTCGCTGGACGATATCATCAATACGCCGGAATCACTGACCGGGAAATTTCTCAGCGGCGAGCGCCGGATTGAAATCCCGGAAAAACGCAATGCGGCAAACCCGGAAAAAATGCTGACCATCACCGGCGCATGCGGGAACAACCTGAAAGACGTCACACTGAATCTGCCGGTCGGGCTGTTCACCTGCATTACCGGGGTTTCCGGCTCGGGTAAATCGACGCTGATTAATGATACCCTGTTCCCGATCGCACAAACTCAGCTTAATGGTGCAACAACGGTTACCCCCGCGCCATTCAAATCGGTGGAAGGTCTGGAGCATTTCGATAAAGTGATCGATATCGACCAGAGCCCTATCGGGCGCACTCCGCGCTCGAACCCGGCGACCTATACCGGTATTTTTACCCCGATCCGCGAACTGTTTTCCGGCGTTCCGGAATCCCGTTCACGCGGTTATACGCCGGGACGGTTCAGTTTTAACGTCAAAGGCGGGCGCTGTGAAGCCTGCCAGGGTGACGGCGTACTGAAAGTGGAAATGCACTTCCTGCCGGATGTGTATGTGCCGTGCGATCAGTGCAAAGGCAAACGCTATAACCGCGAAACCCTGGAAGTGAAATACAAAGGCAAAAGTATTCACGAAGTGCTGGATATGACGATTGAAGAAGCCCGTGAATTCTTTGATGCGGTTCCGGCGCTGGCACGTAAATTACAGACACTGATGGATGTGGGATTATCCTATATCCGCCTGGGTCAGTCCGCGACCACACTCTCCGGCGGTGAAGCGCAGCGCGTGAAACTGGCGCGAGAGTTATCCAAACGCGGCACAGGTCAGACTCTTTATATCCTTGATGAGCCGACAACCGGGCTGCACTTTGCGGATATTCAACAGTTGCTGACCGTACTTCATCAGCTGCGCGACCAGGGAAACAGTATTGTGGTTATTGAACATAACCTCGATGTAATTAAAACCGCAGACTGGATTGTGGACTTAGGTCCGGAAGGCGGCAGCGGCGGCGGCGAGATCCTGATTGCCGGTACGCCGGAAGAGGTTGCAGAATGTGAGCGCTCACACACTGCCCGCTTCCTGAAAACCATCCTGGAAAGAGGCTATTAATCTTTTCTGAGATCTGAACATACCGCAGCCTGTCTGCGGTATTTTTTTTGTCCGCATTCTTTGCTGATTGAATTTTGAGCACCCGGTGGTAATCTTTAAAGATACGCAACACGACTCAATACCGGACAGTAGCGGAGGTAATAATGGCAAGTGGCTGGGCAAATGATTCCGCAGTACAGGAACAAATTGATGCCACACTGGATGATGCCGTTGCGCGGGTGCGCAGCCAGTTAACACACGGAGAAAGTGCGCTGTTTTGTGAAGAGTGCGGTGATGCGATCCCGCCCGCAAGGCGGCAGGCAATCCCGGGTGTGCAGTTATGTGTGACCTGTCAGACGGAGTCTGATAAAAAGCAGGCGGCATACAGCGGATATAACCGCCGTGGCAGCAAAGACAGTCAGTTACGTTGAAAGTGCGCGGAACCGTATTATACCGCGCATAACTATTTTTTGTGCGGAATTAACGGCTGACCGCTGCAAATGCCTGTGCGATCACATCCACATTATGACGATTCACCCCCGCCATACAAACGCGACCAGAGCCGACCAGGTAAACCCCGTGTTGCTCTTTCAGGGCGGTAACCTGCGCCTGACTGAACCCGGTGTAACTGAACATGCCGCGCTGATGCAGAAGATGATCAAAATTTTTCTCCGGCAATGTCCCTTTCAGGGTTTCCACCAGCACAGTACGCATATCGGCTATCCGGCGACGCATAGTTTCCACTTCTGTTAACCACTCCGCTTTCAGTGCCGCATCATTCAGCACTTCAGATACCAGTTTTGCACCATAAGACGGCGCGCTGGAGTAGACCCGGCGGACACCGGCTTTCAGTTGTCCCAGCACACACTCAGCTTCCTGCTGTGTCGGGCAGAGAACGGACAGCCCGCCGACGCGCTCGCCATACAGGGAGAAAATTTTCGAGAAGGAGTTACTGATAAAGCACGGGATACCGGCGGCTGCCATGGCGCGGATAGCATATGCATCTTCTTCAATGCCTGCCCCGAAGCCCTGATAGGCAATGTCCAGGAAAGGGATCAGCCCGCGTTTTTTCACGACACTTGTGACTTTATCCCACTGTTCAGGCGTCAGATCAGACCCGGTCGGGTTATGGCAGCACGGATGCAGTAAAATGATGCTTTTTTCCGGCAATGTTTCAAACGTTGCCAGCATTTCATCAAATTTCACACCTTTGGTCTGCGGATCAAAATACGGGTAATAATGGGTTTTAAATCCGGCACCGGCAAAGATCGCCTGATGGTTTTCCCATGTCGGATCACTGAGCCAGACATCCGATCCCGGAAAATAACGATGCAGAAAATCAGCGCCGATCTTCAGTGCGCCGGATCCGCCCAGGGTTTGGATCGTCACTACCCGTCCTTCACGGATAAGCGGACTCTCATCACCGAGAAGCAGAGCCTGAATAGCGCTGCGATAAGACGCCAGCCCTTCCATCGGCAGATAAAGAGATGCGCCGCTGTCCTGCGCGATATAGCGCTGTTTCGCCTGTGCAATGCTGTTGAGTTGCGGAGTTACCCCGGATTCATCGTAATACAGACCAATACTGAGATTGACCTTATCTTTCCGGGGATCCTGTTTAAAATGCTCGACGAGCGTTAAGATCGGGTCGCCGCCATAGGCGTCTACATGTTCAAACACAAGCGATACTCCTGATAGTTATTTTTCTCACTTCAGACCATATCGCGTCGTATTTTATTCGTCCAGATATTCCATCGCCACGCGCGATGTCAGCTTGGTGATAAGCTCATAGGCGCTGATACCACTGACATCTGCAATATGCTCAACCGGCAGTGAATCTCCCCACAAAATCACCTCATCACCGGCTTTATCACTGCAATCCGGACCTAAGTCGATAGTAATCATGTCCATGGAGACCCGTCCGGCGATCGGTACATTGCGCCCGTTAATCACCACCGGCGTACCTGACGGCGCACTGCGCGGATAGCCGTCACCGTAGCCCACCGCGATCACACCGAGGCAGGTATCGCGTTCGCTGATCCAGGTACCGCCGTAGCCTACCGGTTCGCCCGCTTTGTGTTTGCGGACCGCAATCAGGCGGGATTTCAGCGTCATCACCGGTTTCAGTCCGTATTCTGATGCATCGGTGCCGGTTTTAGGGGAAACACCGTAAAGAATGATCCCGGGGCGCACCCAGTCAAGATGCGCCTGCGGCCAGTAAAGGATCCCACCGGAAGCAGAAATCGATTTTTCACCCGGTTTGCCATCGGCAAAAGCCATAAAGCGGGCAATCTGTGCTTCTGTCGGCTGAGGATCGTCTTCATCTGCCCGGCTGAAGTGGCTGATAAGATTCACCGGCTGCTTCACATTTTTACACTGACAAAGACGCTGATAAAATGCTTCTGCTTCCTCAGGACGCACACCCAGGCGGTGCATCCCGGTATCTATTTTCATCCAGACTTTTACCGGATCGGATAATTCTGCCTGCTCCAGTGCCTGTAATTGTTCTTCAAAATGAACCGCGACTTCCAGACGACTCGCAACAATAACCGGTAAATCTGATGCATCGAAAAAACCTTCCAGCAAAATGATAGGTTTTACAATGCCCCCCGCACGTAGCGCATGTGCTTCACTTAACCGCGCCACGGCAAATGCATCGGCATCAGTGAGTTCACGGGCAATTTCAACTAATCCGTGACCATACGCATTTGCTTTGACCACTGCAACGTGGCGGCTGTCAGGTGCAAGCGCCCGGATCCGCTGCCAGTTGTGGCGCAGCGCACCACGGTCAATGACGGCTGTTGCCGCTTTCATAGGGGTTCCTTGGTTATGTGTGTTTGCTGTTGGTTTTATTGTCCGGGGTAATAATCCGCCTGCACTGGATTCAGGTGGATTATTCATCGTCATAACTCGGTCCTGCATAATTATCAAAGCGCGACCACTGCCCGTTAAATGCCAGACGGACGCTTCCGATAGGACCATTACGCTGCTTACCGATGATAATTTCAGCAACGCCTTTTAAATCACTGTTTTCGTTATAAACTTCATCACGATAGATAAACATAATAAGGTCAGCATCCTGCTCGATAGAACCTGATTCACGTAAGTCTGAGTTCACCGGGCGCTTTTCTGCGCGCTGCTCCAGGCTACGGTTTAACTGAGAGAGTGCAACCACCGGCACCTGTAACTCTTTTGCCAGTGCTTTCAGGGAGCGGGAGATTTCCGCGATTTCCAGGGTTCGGTTATCGGACAGAGACGGCACCCGCATCAGTTGCAGGTAGTCGATCATTATCATACTCAATCCGCCGTGCTCACGGAAAACCCGCCGGGCGCGGGAGCGCACATCGGTCGGCGTCAGGCCGGAAGAGTCATCAATATACATATTGCGCTTTTCAAGCAAAATTCCCATGGTGCTGGAGATCCGCGCCCAATCCTCATCATCAAGCTGTCCGGTACGGATCCGGGTCTGGTCAACGCGGGAAAGAGAAGCAAGCATACGCATCATGATCTGGTTGCCGGGCATCTCAAGGCTGAAAATCAGCACCGGTTTGTCTTCTGTCATCGCCGCATTTTCACATAAGTTCATGGCGAATGTGGTTTTCCCCATAGACGGACGCGCGGCAACAATAATTAAATCAGAAGGTTGCAGGCCGGCTGTTTTTTTATCCAGGTCATGATAACCGGAAGAAACCCCGGTCACACCGTCATGCGGCTGCTGATAAAGCTTTTCAATTCTTTCAACAGTTTCTTCGAGAATAGCGTCGATCCCTTTCGGGCCTTCATTTTTATTGGCACGATTTTCGGCGATCTGAAACACGCGGGATTCCGCCAGATCGAGCAGATCTTCACTGGAGCGCCCCTGCGGATCATACCCGGCGTCGGCTATCTCATTGGCGACTGAAATCATATCGCGGATAACCGCACGTTCGCGGACGATATCAGCATAAGCATTGATATTCGCCGCACTTGGCGTATTTTTCGATAATTCTGCCAAATACGCAAAACCACCGACATTATCCAGCTCGCCACTCGTATCCAGCGCTTCAGACAATGTGATCAGGTCAATCGGGCGGCTCTGCTCCAGCAGGCGCTGCATCTGGCTGAAAATAGTCCGGTGCGGGCGGCTGAAAAAGTCCTCGCTGGTCACACGTTCAGAGACATTATCCCAACGTTCGTTATCCAGCATCAGTCCGCCGAGAACAGACTGCTCAGCCTCCAGGGAATGCGGCGGTAATTTCAGCCTTCCATCTGATGGTCGCGGGGTTTGTCGTTCTTGGTGTCCTTGGGATATCTGGCCATGAAACTCTCTTACTTGTCGATACGTCAGTCGGGGAGAATAGTCTGGTCCCGCAAGGGGGACTGAATGGGCTAGTATAGCCCTCATTTGCCGCCGATTGCACGAAGCTTGAGTAATTTTCAGTGACATGCAATTATGCCAAATACAACAAATCATCTGATTATCTCTTCTGCTTGCTGTTTCCGCGGGATCCCGCAGTCAACCTGCATGTAATCCGCATGTAAGTAGTCAGTTTCTTTTCCGAATGAGGTTCCCTTCATGGCTAAACGTATTGAATTTGATGCTCCCGGCGGTGCTGATGTACTCGTATACCGCGATTTCACCCCGGCAGATCCTGCACCGGGTGACGTTCAGGTAGAAAATAAAGCGATCGGCGTGAATTATATTGATACCTATTTTCGCAGCGGGTTGTATCCGGCTCCGGTTTCACCATCAGGCGTTGGTTCAGAAGCCGCAGGTGTTGTGGTGAAAATTGGTGCCGGTGTTAAGCACATTAAAGTGGGTGATCGCGTGGTATACGGGCAATCTCCCCTTGGTGCATACAGTGAAATTCATAATGTGCCGGAAGAAAAACTGGCTATTCTGCCGGACGGGATAAGCTTTGAAACGGCTGCCGCCTGCTTTATGAAAGGTATGACCGCCTTTTATCTGCTGCGCAAAACCTATGAAGTGAAAGCGGGGGAAATTTTCCTGTTCCATGCCGCCGCCGGTGGTGTGGGTCAAATTGCCTGCCAGTGGGCAAAAGCACTGGGCGCGAAAATGATTGGTACGGTCGGCTCTGAGGAAAAAGCGCAGAAAGCAAAAGCCGCCGGAGCATGGGAAACCATTAATTATAATAAAGAAGATATTACTGAGCGCGTGCTGGCACTGACTAACGGCGAAAAAGTGAGTGTCGTTTATGACTCTGTCGGGAAAGATACCTGGCTGCCCTCTCTCGACTGCCTGAAACGTCGCGGTCTGATGGTCAGCTACGGTAATGCATCCGGTCCGGTAACAGGCGTTGACCTGGGCATTTTAAATAAAAAAGGCTCACTCTACGTGACCCGCCCTTCTGTCTTTGGTTATATCACTAACCGTGAAGAATTAAATGAAGCCAGCAAAGCTATTTTTGACCTGATCCTGAGCGGCAAACTGACTATTTCCATTCCGGTGGATCAGGTTTATCCGCTGAAAGACGCAAAATCAGCCCATCAACGCCTGGAAAGCCGTGCAACAACCGGTTCCAGTATTTTAATTCCGTAATTCTATTATTTGTTAATGAAAAAATACCTTCGCTTATTTATATCGCGAAGGTATTTTAATCATAAGAAATAAATATAATATATTTATAATGAACTGAATTACATATAAAACATATATTGTTATATTAATTGATTAATTTTGAATATGAAATTATCATTATTTATCTATTTAATATCGATTTGAAAGGATATAAAAATGAATAACAATATTGAAAACGTTACTGACTTTATTTATAAAGATGCAAAAATCAACAATGAAGAATTTCAGAAAATCCGTGATGAAGCAGATGAAAAATTTGACGTTTTATTAGAAAAATACGGCAAAAACAATTGCCTGTCTGCATTTCAGAAATCTGCTGATGTTACCGTTCAATTAATGCAGGAAAGTTTTTTCCTTCTGAAGAAAAAAGTAACAACTCCGGAACAGAAAACTGAAGTCAAAGATGCATTTAATGCACAAATGAATTATATCGTTGCTTGTTACAATCGTTTCTTCGACTCCCTGTAATACATATGAATGAACTCTCCGGTCGGAGAGTTCATTCATAATTTATATTATTCTTCATTACCCTTTCGGGTAACAAATGCCAGCGCCGCTTCAATGACTTTCACATCCGCTCCCGCTTTATGTGCATTTTCGCTCAGATGACGCCGCCACTGGCGCGCGCCGGGAATACCCTGGAAAATACCCAGCATATGACGGGTGACATGCCCCAGATACATTCCCTTCGCCAGTTCTTCTTCAATATACGGATACATTGATTCAATCGCCGCGATGGTATCAGTGACCGGCAACGCATCATCAAATAACGCATTATCCACCTGTGCCAGAATCGACGGATTCTGATACGCTTCGCGTCCGACCATTACCCCATCCATATATTGCAGATGAGTTTTTGCGTCTTCTAAGGTTTTAACCCCGCCATTCAGCGCCATTGTCAGGTGCGGAAAATCTTTTTTCAGCTGATAAACCCGCGGATAATCCAGTGGCGGGATCTCGCGGTTCTCTTTCGGGCTGAGCCCGGAGAGCCAGGCTTTGCGGGCATGGATAATAAACATTTCACATCCCCCGCTACCTGCTACTGTGCCGACAAAATCACAGAGAAATTCATAACTGTCCTGATCGTCAATACCAATCCGGGTTTTTACTGTCACCGGGATATCCGCCACATCGCGCATCGCGGCAACACAATCTGCAACCAGCCCGGCATTTCCCATCAGACACGCACCAAACATACCATTTTGCACACGGTCAGAAGGACAACCCACATTGAGGTTGATTTCATCGTATCCGCGCGCCTGCGCAAGCTTCGCACATTCAGCGAGTGCGACCGGGTCACTGCCGCCCAATTGCAGGGCAACCGGATGTTCAGCCTCGTTATACGCCAGATAGTCACCTTTACCGAACAAAATTGCCCCGGTCGTCACCATTTCTGTATATAAAAGGGCATGGCGGCTGAGTTTACGGTGAAAATACCGGCAATGACGATCAGTCCAGTCCAGCATCGGTGCAACGGAAAAGCGGTTAAGGTTCTTATAGCCGCTGACGGCGCGTGGTTGCTGGTTTTCGGTGATTTTTTCTGTTGGCGTATTTTGGTGCATATCGGGTCTTTTTGGTCTGTTTTCTCTTTATCAGGACACCAGTAGGGACACCACAAAATGATGTTCTTAATGAATGATGCAGAGAGCGGTTGCGAAGTAATGGTCGATTATATCACAGAGCATCCACCGCACACGGATCTGTCGCTGACTCATCAAAAAAATGAGCAAATCATCTCGGTTTGATATTTAAATTATTCCGAATTTAACTTATGTTAGATTGATATATATCATAAATAAATTTAAATGCTGCTAATTAATAGTCCCTTCCATAAATATATATTAACAATTTAATTATTTTACTATTTCAGATCTGTACATTATCACTCGCTTTAGCTTTCAGCTTATTTTTAAGCATTAATTAACATTGACGTGTTATGAAAATATACCATTTTAAAACAATTCCATGCTTTTAAAAATTTCGCCCCATTTAACACCCTATATGTGTTAAAAAATAATAGCTTACTCTGTTTCATACTGTAAATTAACATTCACTAAGAAATATCAGCATGAGAATTTTATCCTATTAATATCAATCACCCACTACTTTACAATATATATTTTTAGTATAAATCCTACGTAAATTTAATTATATTGATCAAATAGCCATCAAATTGATATCACCGTCTCTTTATTTAAATAAAAAACACTTAAAAATCAACTGGATTGCCATAATTACTATAGGACAACCAAATCATATAGTGACCTTTATTTTTCACAAAAATAACGCCTAAATATAAAAAATGATTGAACACAAGGTAAGTAAATCTAAATTAATCATCATTTTATGAGTGAGGGAAAAACAATAAACTAAACTGCACCAGACAAACAGACCAACCGGATTAATATTCGTCACACATAAGATAAACAGGGAAATTAACGTATTTTGCGCGCAGAACGGATATATAATCACACCATCATCTAAATATTTATATTTATATTTATAACTCCATAGTCATAGAATGACTTATAATGAGTGAGATAATTTAATAAAATGAAAAAATATATTATTACTACGGCTTCTGCATTGTTATCTATCAGTGCCGTTGCAGCACCATTACCTGAAATAAAAACTACCGGATTACAACCGGGCGACAAAATAGATATCACAGACATTGGTGCAAAACGTTCCGGTGATAACGCACACTCAACATCAAAAGCGATATCTGCTGACGGCAATATTATAGTGGGTGATTACCGGACAGATAGTGATTACGGCTTACCCCATGCATTTTATTACAATGTTGCTGACGGCAAAATGACCGATATTGAAAATTTCCGGACAGACACCGTGGTTATCTCTCATGCGCTGGCAATATCGACAGACGGACAGGTTATAACCGGTACCGTTGAGGGTGATGACGGCGATAGCCGTGCATTTCGTTGGCGCAGCGGTGATACCGAACTGACAGAACTTGGCACATCCCGTGCGGACAACTCCGGTAAATCGTATGCACGGGCAACCAGTGCCGACGGGCGGGTTGTTGTGGGGGAAGCGCAGAGTGACCTCGACGGCTTTTACGGACAGGCATTCCGCCACAATGAAGGGGATGCAAAAATAACCAACCTGGGCACATTGCGGGATGATAATTCCGGAAACTCAAATGCAACTCTCGTTTCCGCTGACGGACGCGTTGTTGCCGGTTATTCTCATGAAAAAGCCAGTAACAGTACATTAATCCAGGCGTTCCGCCATAATGAAGGCGATGCCAGAATGACGGCACTCGGCACATTAAGAGCGGATAATACAGAAAACTCATGGGCACTGGCGATGAGTGCTGACGGTCGTATCATTGTTGGCTCCGCATCCACTGACAATATGGACATACAGGCATTCCGCCATGTTGAAGGCAATGCCAAAATGACCGGGCTTGGAACACTGCGCAATGACAACAGCGGTAATTCAACCGCACGGGCGATAACACCCGACGGTCGGGTCATTGTTGGGAACGCCGCTACAGATAATAATGCAAGCCAGGCGTTTCGCCTGAATGCGGGCGATGCAAAAATGACAGGGCTTGGCTCTTTACGTGCAGATAATACCGGCAATTCCTCTGCCTTAGCTGTGTCCGGTGATGGTCGCATTGTTGTCGGAAGCTCAGAAACCGATCTGGATTCAATCCGCGAGCAGGCGTTTATACATTATGAAAATACCGGGAAAATGGTTAACCTCGGTACATTACGTTCCGACAAACTGGGGCGTTCAGAAGCCAATATTATTTCTGAAGACGGCCGTGTTATCGCCGGATTCGCTGAAACAGATGATAAAACAACTCACGCCGTTCTCTGGAAACTTAAAAAAGAAGACATAATCGATCCCGTCATCAAAATAATAGATAAAGATAAGTCTAAAAAAACGCTGCTGAAAACAGGCCAGACTGCGTTTAATGCTTTAGACCTTTACCAGAGCGCATTATATTCCCTGTCAGACAGTCGCTGCCAGATTGGTGACAGTAATTATTGTGTCGGTGCATTCACTCAATTTGATAATGTCAGCAGTAGCCACAGAACCGCCACCGGTTTATTTGGTTCTTTCCGGTTACCGGCCGAAAACTGGATCACCGGAGTATCAATGAATTTTGCGAATAATACACACCTGGTTGACGGATATGACACACGTGGCAGTAATAACCCGGGAGTCGGTGCATTTATCCGTTACCAGGAGAATAAAAATAACGCCGGATTCAGCGCAGAAATTTCCGGTGCATTTTTAAATCAGGATATTACCATTCAGCGCGAAAAACTGGCCAATACAGAAGCCGGACGGGGTGATTCATCTATAGACGCATACCGGTTTAAATTTACCACCAGTTACGGCATCAATATCAGTGATGAAACCCTGCTGACACCGGTTGCGGCTATCAGCTATCATGATGTTACCCGCAAAGGATATACCGAGAACCACAATGCAGAATTTCCTGCAACCTATGGCCGCATGGGAAATAAAAGCACTGATCTGCAATTAGGACTGGATGCACAGCATATCCTGACACAATACGTCACTCTGAGCGGTGGTACGGGGGCGGATATTAACCTGGATAATAAACGAGATGAATTTACCGGACGTATCGATTATATCGGCGCGTATGCTTTTGATAACGGTGATTCACAAGATGTAAAACCGTACGCCTATGCTGCTGTAAATATCAATATGACGCCAAATTCAACAGTAAGAGCAAATATCGGATGGCATCAGACAGATTACAGTAATGATGCTGCACAAGTTGGTCTGAGTTATTCTTATCATTGGTAACAGTGACTGTATCAGAAATAAAACCCGGAAAAACGCCGGGTTTTATTTTGTGATGAGAAATTCATTAACTTACTGATATTAATGTCTTTGTTAACTACATTCCTTTCTTATCTGTTCATTCTTACTGACCCGGTATGCATTCCACGCCAGCAGTCCGCCACACAGCATAACAATCGCCAGCGCTGATTTTGGCGGTAACGGCGATGCTATTGCGAGGAGGGCGAAAAATGCACCGCCCGCCATCTGAATAAATCCGACTAATGCCGAAGCAACACCGGCGGTCTCTGAATAAGGTTCCAGTGCATAACTGGTTGCCGGACCCATAATAAATGCCAGTCCTGAACATGAAATAACCACAGGTAACATATACACCAGCCAGTGGCGCTGAATATCAGCGGGCATCAGAAATAAACTTATTACCAACGCGGCACAGCCCGCAATCATCATTCCACCACCGGTAAACAGGCAAACAGGACGGCCGGCTTTTTGAATAATACGGTTAGCGACCATACTCACAGCCATGATCCAGAATCCGTTAAAACCAAAGACAACTGAAAATAGCAGCGGACTAAGCCCTGCATCCCCCATTAATACTGTTGGTGCCAGGGAGACATACGTTAAAGCCATTCCCATTGTACCGGCATTTACCAGTGAAAATATTAAAAACCGCTTATTGCATAAAATTGAAATCATAATTTTAAGCGGTTTTTCTTTTGCCTCACCTTTATTTACAGGTCTGGTTTCAGGGAGATATTTGGCTATAAGTACCAGTACTACGACGGCATATAATGTCAGGAATCCGAAAGGTGCTCTCCATCCGTAATATTCAGCTAATATCCCACCCAATAACGGCGCTAATGCAGGAACAATATTTAATGTTCCGTTTAAAAAAACCAAAGGCACGAGCCGCTTCATTGCCGTTAAAACAATCACGGACACTGCTGAATGCAACGACAGACGTACAACAAACAGCAAGTCCCTGTAATAACCGGGAAATAATAAACATCGCGGGTGTGACAGAAAATACCGCTGTCAGAGAGCCGGATATATACAAAATAATACCGATGACAGCCATCGGCCTGCGCCCGAACCGATCAACAAGATAGCCGGTTACCAACTGCCCCAAGCCTAATACAAGAATAAATAAGGATATTGTTGACTGGATCAGTGACTCGCTGCTGCCTAATCCTTTTGCAATCGCAGGGATAGTCGGCAAGTACAGATCGATACCTAATGGTCCGAGCAAAACCATAACAAGTAATAAAGGTAATAGATTTCGCATATAATAAATAATTCGCTAATTCTTTGACAAACATGAAGAATACACTAAATACTACTTTTTTCAACAATTTCACTTTCCGGGTGTTATTACCAATAACTTGGTGAATACGACATTATTACACAGGAATATTATTTTATTTGTTTTTAACAAATATCATTATTACCATAAAATAACACCCACATGATGTACAAATAAAATAACAACCAATCAAGCCAGGATAATTAAATAGAATAACCTGTCAATATTACGTTAATATAACCACCTATTTATAAACAGGTGTATTTATATGTATTTGCTAAAAAAACGAAAAAATAATGAAATTATTTTTATAATTTATGGAAATTTTTTATATTATTTGATCTATCATCGATACTGGTATCCGCTCAATGGATTTAACAAATCTGCTTATAAGCTGTGATGTATCCGGTATTTGTTACTCACCACATCAACCATGATGGCAAAATCTGTCGTAGTAGTTTAATCACCCATTATGTACACATATCCAGCATCAATATCTTTATATTAGGTATAATCCCGAGTAAATATCAGAATATTCCCCTTACCCGTCATTCATGTAAGATGTTAAAACCCATGAATTATCCATAACAACATGAAATAGTTGAGGTTACAGTGTTCATACTTAGTTACGCCCGGGTAGATGTTTATATTTTGTTGATTTTTTGTATATATTACATATTAAAATGGTATCGATTATACTTTTTAAAGACCCCCTTTGAGGAAACAAATCCGTCAAGTTAAATTTCAATATTATTAATGACAACCGTTTATCTAAAATAATTTATGACAACATATGATAAATATGAGTTGGCGATGTTTATTGGCAAAAAAAATAAAGTGTCAGCGTATTTCCCGATGCCTGACAGGAAGAGAACTGTCAATGAAAATTAATATCTCACAGCAACAGCTATCCCGATATGAAACGGGGGCGAGTTTAATTCCGCTTGATAAGCTATTAATGCTCGCTGACGTCCTGAATATTAATGTTAATTATTTTTTTGATGATACCCGTTGTGATGAAGAATAGCCTTTAATTTGACAAACATTAATATGTAATTAACCAGACTGACAGATGATAATGAGTAATAAAACAGATAATAACCTGAACACCAGCATCAGCGAGATGTACAAAATGATCGGCGGACAGATCCGCAAGATACGTAAACTAACCGGTATCACATCAACTGAACTCGCCGGGATGATTGGCGTATCACAACAGCAGATATCCCGCTATGAGAATGGCAGTACCAAAATTTCATTAGATATTATTCTGAGGATCTCCCGGGTATTCAATACCTCGCCCTACTATTTTATAGACGATGGTCTGCTCTTCTTTATTCACCATCACCTGCCGGAGGAGAATACCTTTTTGCACGATACCGGGACCCTACTGCCCGTACCGATAATATAATTCATCCCGAAGCAATAACACTCCACAGTGTTATTGCATCCTTTCATTTGATTATTATTCGTTTTATTGTGTCTGCCCCCTGAAAGCTCAACATAATTTGCCCTGAATCGACAGCAGTTTTTTCGACAAAATAGTACCGGTTCCGGTTATTCTGCCGGAATTCATGCTAGAGTGAGTCGTTTATCTATTTATTGGTTAACGGAAGGCAACGTCATGCAACCTGTTGATATAACATCTTTATTAAAAAAAAGCAGAAGCACTGTGTCAATCACGCAGTGTGCGCATGACCTCTCAGCGTAAAGCTATCTTACAACTGATTGCCGGGCAGCATGGCGCCATCAGTGCGTATGAATTACTGGATTTACTACGGGAAACAGAGCCGCAGGCAAAACCGCCGACCATTTACCGCGGACTGGAATTTCTGCTGGAACAAGGGTTTATCCACAAAATTGAATCAACAAACAGCTTTGTTATGTGTCCGCATTTTGATAAACCCAGCCACACCTCTGTTTTATTTATCTGTGATCGCTGCAATAGTGTGACTGAGCGGGATGGTGAACAGATTGATTCACAAATTAATCTGCTGGCAGATGCCGCGCAGTTTCATATCCGCCATAGTGTGATTGAAGCGCACGGCTATTGCCGACCCTGCTATGATATCGAATCCTGCACACACAGAGATAAATGTCTGCACGACCACGAAGAGCCGCATAAACGCGGGCGCTGAATAACAAAAAACCACAGGTTCCGTCTCCGGCACGCTGTGGTTTTTTAAGCGATTTTGCGTATTAACCAATCCCAATCGCTGAATCAGTTCCAGTCGCTGTTACGGATAACCCCGACAGCCAGACCTTCAACAATAAAGCTTTGTTCCCGTAAATCGACAACAATCGGGCTGAACTCTGCATTTTCAGCGTGAAGCTCAATTTTATTGCCTACTTTCTTAAACCGCTTAACGGTAACTTCATCTTCAATGCGGGCAACCACAACCTGGCCGTTATGCACGTCCTGGGTTTTATGCACCGCAAGTAAATCACCATCCATAATACCGATATCTTTCATTGACATGCCATTCACCCGCAGCAAAAAATCTGCGCTGGGTTTAAAGAGTGACGGGTCAACCTGATAATAGCTTTCGATATGTTCCTGCGCTAACAACGGTTCACCTGCAGCCACGCGGCCAATCAGAGGTAAACCTGCATCGTCTTCTTCTTCCATAAGCAGACGGATCCCCCGGGATGCTCCCGAGATAATTTCAATTACGCCTTTACGCGCCAGTGCTTTCAGATGCTCTTCCGCCGCATTCGGAGAGCGAAAACCCAGGCGGGCCGCAATCTCTGCACGCGTTGGTGGCATGCCCGTCTGCGCAATATGGTCACGTACCAGGTCATATACCTGTTGTTGCCGTGCCGTCAGTGCTTTCATTCCGCCCCCTGTTTGTTTATACAGTCAAGCTGTGAGTATATACAGGTATTTCAGGATTGGGAACCACAACATGAGGGAAATACGCGCACAACTGCATGTTTCATAAAAAATAGTCTGTCACAGGCGCTGAAAATAGCCGATAAACAGCATAATCCAGATAAACAACCCGAGTAATGACGCAACAAACACCGCTGCCGATCCCATATCTTTCGCCCGCCCGGAAAGCGCATGGTATTCTGTACCGATCCTGTCAACAACCGCTTCAATCGCACTGTTAAGCAACTCAATCACCACCACCAGCACCACGGACCCGACCAGTAAAATCCGCTCAATGGCAGAGAAAGATAATGAAAACGCAATAATCACAGCAGGAACAAGTGCCAGCAACTCCTGACGGATAGCTGCTTCATGCTGCCATCCGGCTTTCAGCCCTTTCCAGGAATAACCTGCTGCTTTAATTACACGTATAAAACCGGTATTTTTCTTCATTTTGGTCACTGTTTATTCATTGATTATCTGAAAATTTGCCGCTGATTTTTCACTGCGTTATTATTGGTGTAACACAGACCCGGCTTCGCCTTTCTGGTATGCTGAGCGCGAATTATCAACAAGAGGCTTCATACATTTATGTCACTCTGGCGTAAAATATACTATAACGCATTGAGTTTACCATTGAAATTATTGGTAAAAAGCAAGCCGATCCCGACGGATCCGGTCAACGAACTGGGGCTGGATACACAACATCCGACACTCTATGTTCTCCCTTATCATTCTAAGGCTGACTTACTCACGCTGCGCCGCCAATGCCTCGCACAAGGTCTGCCAGATCCGCTGGAAGATAATACCATTGGTAATACCACATTGCCCGGGTATGTCTTTATCGATGACGGCCCGCGGGTATTCCGTTATTACGCCCTGAATCCGCGTAAAGATTCGGTCAATATTTTCCATGCGTATCTGGATCTGCACCGCAATAATCCGGCGCTGGATATTCAGATGCTGCCGGTTTCTGTGATGTTCGGACGCTCTCCGGGACGCGAAGGACACAACGGCGTACCGCACCTGCGCTTATTAAACGGTATTCAGAAATTTTTTGCCGTTATCTGGCTCGGACGCGACAGCTTTGTGCGCTTTTCTCAGCCGGTTTCCATGGGTGCGATGGCATCAGAGCACGGCACTGACACTATTATTGCTAATAAACTGGCCCGTGTCGCCCGTATTCACTTTTCACGCCAGCGCATGGCGGCAATCGGTCCGAAACTGCCGGTTCGTCAGGAATTATTTAATAAACTGCTGAAATCCAAAGTGATTGAAAAAGCAGTTGAAGACGAAGCAAAAACCAAAAAAAATCACCCCTGAAAAAGCCCGGCAAAACGCAGTATCGATGATGAATGAAGTGGCAGCAAACTTCACTTACGATGCTCTGCGCGTTGCTGACCGGGTGTTGCGCTGGACATGGAACCGCCTGTATCAGGGGCTGAATGTCCATAACGCCGAGCGGGTACGCCAGTTGGCGCAGGATGGTCATGAGATAGTGTATGTTCCCTGCCACCGCAGCCATATGGACTATCTGCTGCTCTCTTATGTGCTTTATCATCAGGGGCTGGTGCCGCCGCATATTGCTGCGGGGATTAACCTCAATTTCTGGCCTGCCGGTCCGATTTTCCGCCGTCTCGGGGCATTCTTTATCCGCCGGAGCTTCAAAGGCAATAAACTCTACTCCACAGTTTTCCGCGAGTACCTGAGTGAATTGTTCTCACGCGGCTACTCGATTGAGTACTTTGTCGAAGGCGGACGCTCACGGACAGGTCGTCTGCTTGAGCCGAAAACCGGCACACTTTCCATGACACTCCAGGCGATGCTGCGCGGTGACTCCCGCCCTATTACCCTGGTACCGGTATATATCGGCTATGAGCATGTGATGGAAGTGGGTACTTACGCAAAAGAGCTGCGTGGTGCCACCAAGCAGAAAGAAGGTTTTATGCAGATGGTGCGCGGACTGCGCAAGCTGCGTAATCTCGGTCAGGGTTATGTGAACTTCGGTCAGCCAATTCCGCTGTCCCAGTATCTGACCCGCCGGGTGCCTGACTGGCGCGACGCGATTGACCCTGTCGAGCCACAGCGCCCGTCCTGGCTGACACCAACAGCAACTGCGCTGGCAGGTAATATTATGGTTAACATCAATAATGCTGCCGCCGCAAATGCCATCAATCTGTGTACCACTGCCCTGCTCGCATCACGTCAGCGCTCACTGACCCGCGAACAGCTGCTTGAACAGCTTGATTGCTATCTGCAACTGCTGCGCAATGTGCCTTACTCACCGGACAGCACCACGCCGGACAAAACGGCAGAAGCACTGCTGGAACACGCATTGCAGATGAATAAGTTTGAGGTTGAGAAAGATAGCCTCGGCGATATCATCGTCCTCCCGCGTGAAACGGCCGTTCTGATGACATATTACCGGAACAACATATTGCATATGCTGGTACTCCCGTCGCTTATCGCCAGTATTCTTATTCATCACCGCCGTATCAGCATTGATACAATCCGTGAACATATCGGCATGATCTATCCACTGCTGAAAGCAGAATTATTTATGCGCTACAGCCGGGAAGAGTTGCCGGATATTCTCGATACCATTATTGATGAGCTGTGCCGTCAGAAGCTTCTCTGTCGTAAAGACGATAACATGCTGGTGATTAACCCGGCACGTATCCGTCCGTTACAACTGCTGGCCGCCGGTGTGCGTGAAACGCTGCAACGTTATGCGATCACACTGTCGCTGCTGAATGCCACACCGGAAATCAGCCGCTCAACACTGGAAAGAGAGAGCCGGACGCTGGCACAGCGCCTGTCTGTCCTGCACGGGATCAATGCACCGGAATTCTTTGATAAAGCTGTGTTCGCGACTCTGGTCGGCACACTGCGCGAAGAAGGTTACATCAATGACAGTGATGACATCATTGAAGCCAATGCACAGACGTTCTACAACGTGCTGGCGGAGCTGATGTCACCGGAAGTACGTCTGACCATTGAGAGTGTCAGTCTGGAAGCGGAGCACGACGAAACCGCACCACAAGAGCCTGACGCGCTATTACCGGCAGATAATGCAGATAATAATGACGATAAAACACCTCAGAACTGATCAGTTCTGAGAACAAAAAAAAGGTGATTGGGTTTTCCCAATCACCTTTTTTATTGCCCGTTATTTGTGGTTACAGATAACTGACCAGCATGCCGAGAAACAAAATAAACCCGACATAGTTATTATTCATAAATGCCTGGAAACACGGGTCGCGTTCGCGATCAGCCATCAATCTCTGCTGATACACAAATAAAGCCCCCGCCAGCAGCAACGACCAATAGAAAATCCCCGAAAGATTAGCCATCACGCCAATCCATAGCAGCATTAAAATCATCACTAACTGTAATGCTCCGATAATCATTTTATCAAAGCGCCCGAACAAAATTGCTGTCGATTTCACGCCGATTTTTATATCGTCGTTGCGATCCACCATTGCATACTGTGTATCATAAATCAGTGACCAGACAATGTTGGCAGCAAACAACAGCCAGCACACCGCCGGCAGGGATTCACTGACGGCGGCAAACGCCATCGGGATCGACCAGCCGAATGCCGCACCCAGTACCACCTGCGGCAGATGGCTGACCCGTTTGACAAACGGATACACCCAGGCCAGTGCCAGCCCTGCGACAGACAGCCAGATAGTCATGGTATTGAGTGTCAGCACCAGCCCGAACGACGCAATGACCAGAACCACAAATAAAATCTTGGCTTCTTTTTCAGTAACATCGCCACTCGGCAGCGGTCGTTTTTTTGTCCGCTCCACTGCACCGTCAAATTTCCGGTCAGCGAAATCATTAATCACACAACCGGCAGCACGCATACTGAATACGCCAATCGTAAAAATAAGCAGGATCCGCCAGTCAGGAATTCCTTTGGCGGCAATCCACAAGGCCCAGTACGTCGGCCAGAGCAATAAAAGGGCGCCGATAGGTTTATCTATCCGCATCAGGCGGCTGTATGCCTGCCATTTGCGATGCACCATGCTTTGTTCCACGTTAATCTTCTCCATGATGTTCGCTTACCGCGTATGCCGGAGATTCCGGCAAAAAAATTTCAGTCAGTAACAATGGCTTACCGGCAAGCCGCAACCGCGAGCAGCGCGCCCAGTTATGTTCTGACCGACCGAAGCGGATATGATCCCGGGTCAGGCAGCCACTGGTAAATAAATAGCGCCCGAGAGGCACATTGCCCATCTGCAATAATTGCCGCTCTTCACCCGTCAGCGTCTCTTCCGGCACGACTGTCCTGCCGGTCAGCCAGGCAATCCCGTCACCGTACAACACCACTTCCCGTAACCAGTAACGCGCACTGTCGGGCAGATTCATCTGCTCTTCTTCCGTCAGTGCATCGCGGGAAATATAGCGTTCACAATACGGCGCTGCCGTCACTTCTGTGCAGTGTTGTTCAAAACGCCGGGTCATCGATCCTAATTCTACCAGCCAATCCAGTACTATTGCGGGGATCGTATCCGCATTATCAAGCCAGAGGATCGGCGGCGTGGGTATTATTTTTGTTTCCACTCATGAAACTCCGTGGTGTCGATCCGCTTTTTGTTCCCGTATTTGCAGATGAAATTACGTGTTTTGGTCATACAAACCATTATTTATCCGGTGAACAGGAAGCATGATAAGTGTCCGGATACACTTTAACAAAATCAGGGGTAAAATGAGTGAGTTGATGAAAATATTTTGTCATATACCCACCGCCATTCAGGATGCAGGCAGGGAAGACCGGCGGGAGCATAAATAAACTATGTGACCCCGCGGGCTGAAGGCAAACAACTACCAATGCTACCCATAGCGCTCCTCTTTTCAAAAAAATGTAACAACAATAACCCCACAAAAATCTTAACAAAACATAACACTCAATAAATATATTAATTAAGCATTTTGCGTCAAAATAATAATCGATATGCATATTATTATCTATAATAAGCAAGTGATGCCATGCAAATGACTATTCCTTTGCTTCAATCAAATAAAAAGGAAATATTATGCAATCTCAAACCCGCAACCGATGCTTATCTGCATTTTTTGCAGTAACCGGGCTGGCAACACTGGTAACGCCAATGGCTACATCTGCTCAATCATCATCACCGGTTGTGCAATCACAGCAGGGAGCTATTGAGGGTGTATTGAAAGACGGTTATTTTCAATATAAAGGCATCCCCTATGCTCAGCCTCCGATTAATAACTTACGCTGGCAGCCGCCGGTTGAAGCCACAAACCGAAAAGACGTACTGAAAGCCGATCATTTCGGTAATACTTGTGCGACAAAACTTACATTAGGTGGCTTCGGACCAACAAGTGACAGTGAAGACTGCCTTTACCTTAATGTTTATACTCCGGCGGGTATCAATAAAAAAGATTCCGCCAAGCTTCCGGTAATGGTGTGGATCCCGGGCGGCGGTCTGGGTTCCGGCTCCGGTAATGAATACAATCCGGTTGAATTGATCGCGGACAATGTCATTGTTGTTACCATGAATTACCGCCTGGGCATGTTCGGATTCTTTTCACATCCGGCGCTTGCACATGAAGGTCATAGAACCATTAACTACGGTACAATGGATCAACAGGCAGCACTGTCCTGGGTAAACAAAAATATTGATGCCTTCGGCGGTGATAAAAAGAACATCACTCTCTTCGGTGAATCAGCCGGCGGGCACAGTGTACTGGCACAAATGGCGTCACCTGCCGCTAAAGGACTATTCCAGAAAGCGATTATTTCCAGTGGTTCATTTTCTCTCGTTCAGCCAACCATTAAAGAGTCCACTGAGATTGGTGAATTAGTAGCAAAAAATGTAGGCTGTACCGACATGAGCAATGAAAAAATTGCTGAGTGCTTACGTGCTGTACCGACTAAAACCATCCTGGACAAAGGTGTGAACTACATGACAACCGCACAGGTTGTTACTGATGGTGAAGTCATGCCGCTCTCTCTGGAAGAGGCATTCCGTACAGGTCAATATAATCAAGTACCTGTTATCAATGGTTTTAATACTAATGAAGGATCATTCTTTGCCGCAATGATGGAGCTGGATTCAGGTAAACCTATTGATAAACAAAGCTATCGTGGTGGTTTAACTGCATTTTTCGGTGAAAAAGATGCTGACAAACTGATGACTATCGCTGATTTACCGGATACAAAAGCGAATTTAGGGCAGAATTATGCCGATTTCTTTGGCCGGGCAAAATTTATCTGCCGGACACCACTTATCAATAATCTGCTGGCGGAAAGAAGTGCCGTATACAGCTACGAATTTGCTGATAAAACCGCACCGCAGTTTGCTAAAAAAGTATCCTTCCCGTATAACGCCGCTCACACCAGTGATCTGCAATATATTTTCCGTGATTTCAGCGGAGCAACCGGTTCACTGAATCCACTGAATGCAAAACAGCAAGTTCTCTCATCAGCCATGGTTGGTTACTGGACTAATTTTGCAAAAAACGGAAATCCGAATGCAGAAGGTTTACCTCTGTGGACAAGCTACACACCAAAGCAGGAAGAAACCCTGTATCTGAGCACAGAGCAAATCAAGATGACTCATAATGTATCGCAAACATTTAATTGTGATGAATTCAAAGGGATCCTTTGATTCGAAAACAGACACTTTGATTTTCTGATATTAAAAAGCCACGTTCAGATGAACGTGGCTTTTTATATGCTCTGAAGAGATTTAATTAACGCCAGTCTTTGAACCGGTTGATTAATCCGTTCGTTGAACCATCATGGCTATCCACCGGCGAGCTGTCCGCCAGTTCAGGCAGAATGCGGTTTGCCAACTGTTTACCCAGTTCAACGCCCCATTGGTCGAACGAGTAAATATTCATGATCGTGCCCTGAACAAAAATCTTGTGCTCATACATAGCGATAAGTGCACCCAGACTGAACGGCGTAATCGATTTCAGTAAAATAGAGTTTGTCGGGCGGTTGCCTTCAAACACTTTAAAGGGTGCCACATACTCCATATCTGCCGGGTTTTTGCCTTGTGCGGCAAACTCCGCATCCACCTGCTCACGGGTTTTACCGAATGCCAGCGCCTGCGTCTGAGCAAAGAAGTTCGACAACAGTTTGTTGTGATGATCCCCCAGCGGATTATGGCTCTGCGCCGGTGCGATAAAATCGCACGGAATAAGCTTGGTTCCCTGATGGATCAACTGATAAAACGCATGCTGCCCGTTGGTTCCGGGCTCTCCCCAGATAACCGGTCCGGTCTGCTGTGTCACAACATTTCCGTTGCGATCAACCGATTTCCCGTTGGACTCCATATTGCCCTGCTGAAAATACGCGGCAAACCGGTGCATATACTGGTCATACGGCAGAATCGCTTCTGTCTCTGAACCAAAGAAATTGTTATACCACAGACCGATCAGCGCCAGCAGTACGGGGATATTTTGTGAAAATTCTGTTTGGGTGAAATGCGTATCCATGGCATACGCGCCATCCAGCAATGACGTAAAATTGTCATAACCGACAGACAGCACAATGGACAGACCAATCGCCGACCATAAAGAATAACGCCCGCCGACCCAGTCCCAGAACTCAAACATGTTGTCAGTATCAATGCCGAATTTTGCGACTGCTTCCGCATTCGTGGAGAGCGCCACAAAGTGTTTTGCAACCTCCGATTCATCTTTCGCTTTTGCCAGGAACCAATCACGCGCCGAATGGGCGTTTGTCATGGTTTCCTGTGTGGTAAAGGTTTTCGAGGCGATAAGAAACAGTGTGGTTTCCGGGTTCAGAGTTTTCAGGGTTTCCGCAATATGTGTGCCGTCAACATTGGAGACAAAATGCATACCCAGATGATTTTTATACGGTTTCAGGGCTTCTGTTACCATATACGGACCCAGATCTGAACCGCCGATACCGATATTAACCACATCGGTAATCGCTTTTCCGGTATAACCTTTCCAGCCGCCGCCGATAATCCGCTCACTGAACAGACGCATTTTTTCAAGCACAGCCCGCACCTGCGGCATCACATCCTGCCCGTCAGTCATAACCGGTGTATTATCCCGGTGGCGCAGCGCGGTATGTAACACGGCACGGTTTTCTGTCCGGTTAATATTCTCACCGGAAAACATGCTGCGGATTGCCCCGCGCACATCACACTCTTCAGCCAGTGAAAGCAGTTTATCCAATGTTTCCTGCGTGATGCGGTTTTTCGAGTAATCCACCAGCATCTCTTCACCAAATGCTGCCGAGAAACGGCTGAACCGGTTATCATCCTGCGCAAACAAATCACGCATGTGCACAGATTTTATTTCGCTGTAATGCTGTTCAAGCGCCTTCCAGGCCGCAGTATCGACGGGGTTAATATTTTTCATTGCAGCTCTCTTCTCATTGAAAAACTGAATCGTGTCAACAAAGTGTACTCTGTCCTGACGATAAAGGTGTTATACGTCTGTCATTCCGTGATATTGCTCAAAAAACGGAGCCAAATCCTGTGCTGAACCGACTATCGCAAAAAACGATAATTCAGCCGCTATTATGAAAGATATTGATTATCCGCTAATCAATATTGACTCATTCAGGTAATACAGATAATTCTATCAGTGTAACACAGCTCACATTTTTCATTTTACGGGATAAGGAATTCATTATGGCGTCGGCATCTTCCTCACCAGCCTGCAGGTAATCGCAAAATTCGGTGGTACAAGCGTGGCAAATTATGAAGCCATGTGCAAAAGTGCCGGGGTCGTTCTGCAAAGCCCCGGTGTGGCGCTGGTTGTTTTATCAGCTTCAGCAGGTATCACAAATGCACTCATCGAATTAGCACAGGGATGCTCCCGTACACAACGTGAAAAACACCTGAAACAGATAAGCGACGTGCAATACGCTATTTTGTCGCAACTTCCTGAAAATACGGCGCTGCAAACAGAAATTGCCCGCCTGCTGAGTAATATTGCAACCTTATCTGATGCGGCGGCACTGGCAACATCCAGCGCACTGGTGGATGAAATTGTCAGCCACGGCGAGATAATGTCGACTCTGCTGTTTACTGACGTGCTCCGTGAGCAGGGCGCTCCGGCACAATGGTTTGATGTCAGGGATGTTATGCAGACGGATGATTGCTTCGGGCGTGCCGAGCCTGATACCGCCGTGCTGCGCACCCGGTGTGACCAGATACTTGCCCCTCTGCTGGCAGGCGGCGTGGTGGTCACTCAGGGATTTATCGGACGGGAGAGCCGGGATCGCACCACCACGCTCGGACGCGGCGGCAGCGATTATACCGCCGCACTTCTGGCAGAAGCGCTCAACTGTCAGCGGGTGGATATCTGGACAGATGTGCCGGGAATTTATACCACAGACCCCCGCATTGTGCCGGATGCCTATCCTATTAATCATATTACCTTTGATGAAGCCGCAGAAATGGCAAACTTCGGGGCGAAAATTCTGCACCCGGCCACATTACTTCCGGCGGTACGCAGCGGGATTCCGGTCTTTGTCGGCTCCAGTAAAGAGAGCGGCGCAGGCGGCACACTGGTGTGTGACAATGATCCGAACCCGCCATTGTTCCGTGCACTGACATTGCGCCGCCAGCAAACCCTGCTGACACTGCACAGCCTGAAAATGCTTCATGCACGCGGGTTTCTGGCAGAGATTTTTACCCTTCTCTCGCGCCACAATATTTCAGTGGATGTCATTACAACCTCTGAAGTCAGCATTGCGTTAACGCTGGATACGGTCGGCTCAACTCACACAAACGGTGCATTACTGAGTGAAGAATTAACCGCAGAATTATCATCCCTGTGCCGTATTGAAGTTGAGCAAAATCTGGCGCTGGTCGCGGTGATTGGTAATGAACTGACGCGGGCACACGGGCTGGGTAAAACGATTTTCAGCGCGCTGGAGCCGTTTAATATCCGGATGATTAGCTATGGAGCAAGCGGACATAACATGTGTCTGCTGGTACCGGGCAATGATGCTGAAAATATTATCCGCGCCCTGCACCGTGATTTGTTCCGAAAGTCCGGTCAGTAATTTGCAGAAGTTTGCAGAAGTTTGCAGATAGTAGAAAAAACAAAAAAAAACGCCTGACGATATTAATGTCAGGCGATTAATTCACACGAACAGAGATTAATCAACAAAGAACAAAAGTGACAAGTATTGTCGATACATAGCATATCGTTTACTGTCCCTGTCATCACGATATTGACAGCTCCAAAATATGAAGAAGAGTAAGACGATCACGGAAGGAAATATAAATGATAATGAACTGTTTCTCGCTATCAGCCATATCCCTCAGTACGAATTATAAGGAAACAGAACAATCTTTCCATCATTTAAAATCATATTTTCGCAAAACAACATAAATATATTTAATATATCATCGGCAAAGTGATTTATACTAACTAAGACAAGGTGCTATGAATAACCGCTTCCATTATCATTAATTTAATTTACTTATTTAGCGTAATAATACCGCTGTTTCATATTGCCCGCAGAAAAACGGGCATACGCCCTGTCAGCAGACCTTATAACCGCCATGTTTTGCAGCAAATTCATTAAACCCGCGCCAGCCTTTCAGGGCGTGCTCCAGGGTTTTATGTGTAATGTGGCACAGTGATGCAATATTTTTGACCACTTCATTATGATCATCCAGTAAATGATCATTGAGCATCTCCACAATCAACAGACATTCTTGCGGAACTATCCGCCAGGCATCCTGTGTGGCAAATTTATGTACAGGAATACACCCGTCTTTCGGGCTGCGCAGACTCAGCAAAGCAATTTCATCTTCCCGCGCCTGTTTAAACGCAGCAATTTCATCCGGTGACGGAATAGGATCGACAAGCTGTTGTTTTGACAGAAAATGATAGACTTCTGATGCACGGGCAGGGGTTAATTCACTTTTCAGCCAGATATGATTAAAACAGTCATCATCCAGCAGATCGTCCGTATCCAGAACATCCGTTATCTGCATAATGTTCAGCGCAGCATTCAGGATATTTTCATCCAATTCATAATAGTGAGGCTGATCCGGTTTAGGCAGCGTATAAGCCGGCAGGCACCCGGCGGGTAGAGCATCCTGAATATAGAAGCGGTACATTATTTCATCACTCCCGTTATGATTGAATCTGATATGCCCGACTGAGGCTGATAATGGCCATAGTACGGCATAATTCCTTGTTTATAAATGGGGATGAAAAAGACAATGACAAGGTCCGGACCATCACATTACATGATCATTTCCGACAGATAATAAGGAGAATAAAAACAGATCTGCTACAAAAGGATACCGGCCGGTTATCCTGAGTAATATCACATCACTGTTCAGTGGCAGGTTTTACTGCAACCGGAAGGGTCAGTTCACAACTTCCAGGGATGAAGACACGTATCTGAAATTCTGTTTTTTCACCAAATGGTTCTCCTTTTTTAAAACATGAAGAACTAATGCCTTCCTCATGTCCGTTTACCGAATGACACATTTTCGGACACACAGAAACCCGATGCTTACTGATGCATATTCTATCCCCGATCTCACGGGAGACATGCATGGAAAGCGGTGAACACGGTATGTCAGTTTCAGCCCGACAACTGCCGGTAAATATACCGCATGTTATCAGGGCAGCAAAAATAACCAGCCGGTAATGCAAAAACGATTTCATATTATCTCCTTTTGTACTGATAGCAGAGCAACTGAATGTTGCACTATCCACTATACTCAGGGCATCTCCGGGTAGTTAACGCAAACCCGGACAGGAGACTGATAAGGCTTATATATCCGGAAAATCCGCAGAAAAAAGCCCCTTTCGGGGCTGTGATATCAATCTTCCGGGTCATAACCCAGATTCGGCGACAGCCAGCGTTCAAGCTCTTTAACCGGCATATTTTTGCGCGCGGCATAATCCTCAATCTGATCTTTCTGAATCTGTGCGACAGCAAAATATTTACTTTGCGGATGGCTGAAATACCAACCGGAAACTGATGCCCCCGGCCACATAGCATAAGACTCTGTCAGGCGCATCCCCGTACGGGTTTCAACATCCAGCAGATCCCATATTTTACTTTTTTCCGTATGCTCAGGACATGCCGGATAGCCCGGTGCCGGGCGGATCCCCTGATAATTTTCACGGATCATGGCGTCATTATCCAGGTCTTCATCCGGACTGTAACCCCAGATGGTTTTACGCACCTGCTCATGCAGATATTCAGCAAACGCTTCCGCCAGGCGGTCTGAGAGTGCTTTTACCATGATTTTATTATAATCATCATGAGCTGCTTCAAACCCGGCCGCTAATTCATCTTCCTCAAGCCCGCCGGTCACTGCAAAAGCACCAAGGAAATCAGGAATTCCTTCAGGTGCGACAAAATCTGCCAGACAGGCATTAGGGAAGTTATCTTTCTTTTGTGTCTGCTGGCGCAGATGACAACTGTACAGCAAAATTTCCTCACGCAATTCATCCCGGTACACTGCAATATCATCACCAATGCGGTTTGCCGGGAAGATCCCGACAACGCCACGCGGAGTCAATGAGCCGGAGCGATCAAGCTCATCCAGCATGGCGTTTGCATCCTGAAATAAACGCGTTGCTTCTTCCCCGACCACCTCATCCTTCAGGATGCGCGGGTATTTTCCGGCAAGTGACCAGGTCATAAAGAACGGAGTCCAGTCAATATAACGGCGCAAAACAGAGATCGGCGCACTGACTGATTTTACCCCGGCAAATTGCGGACGCGGCGGCGTATAACTATCCCAATCAATCACCACTGCATTTTCCCGCGCCTGCGCCAATGTCACCGGAGCCGAACGCGGCTGACGGCGGGCATACTGGTCGCGGACCACTTCATACTCTCTACGGGTACGGGCAACAAAGTCATCCCGCTGTTTATCTGACAGTAATGCCGCCACCACACCCACGGTACGCGACGCGTTCTGGACATAGGTTACGGCACCGCTGTAATTCGGTTCAATCTTTACGGCAGTGTGCGCTTTGGATGTCGTCGCACCACCAATCAGTAACGGCAGTGTGAAGCCCTGGCGCTCCATCTCTTTTGCCACATGCACCATTTCATCAAGAGACGGGGTAATAAGCCCTGACAAGCCGATAATATCGACTTTCTTTTCAATCGCTGTCCGCAGAATGGTTTCGCACGGCACCATAACGCCGAGGTCAATAATTTCATAGTTATTGCACTGCAACACCACGCCGACAATATTTTTGCCGATATCATGAACATCGCCTTTCACGGTTGCCAGCAGCACCTTACCGGCACTGCTGCCGCTGGCTTTTGATGCCTTAATATACGGCTCAAGATAAGCAACCGCCTGTTTCATCACCCGGGCTGATTTCACCACCTGCGGCAGAAACATTTTACCTTCGCTGAACAGGTCACCGACAACATTCATACCGTTCATCAGGGGGCCCTCAATCACCTCCACCGGGGTCGCAGCACGCTGACGGCTCTCTTCGGTATCCTCAATAATAAATTCGGTGATCCCTTTTACCAGCGCATATTCCAGCCGTTTTTCCACCTCCCATCCACGCCATTCCGCCAGTTGCGGCGCAATTTCATCTCCTTTGCTGTCACGGAATTCCTCTGCCAGCGCCAGCAGACGATCTGTTGCCTCATTATTGCGGTTCAGAACTACATCTTCGACGGCATCACGCAGCGCGGGCGGTAAATCATCATAAATCGCCAGTTGCCCGGCATTAACTATCCCCATATCCATTCCGTTGCGGATGGCGTAATAGAGGAATACGGCGTGGATAGCTTCACGCACCGGGTCGTTGCCGCGAAAAGAGAAAGAGACATTCGATACCCCGCCGGAAATCATGGCATGGGGCAATGTGGCTTTGATCTCCTTACAGGCTTCAATAAAATCAACCGCATAGTTATTGTGCTCAGAGATCCCCGTTGCCACTGCAAAAACGTTCGGGTCAAAAATAATATCTTCCGGCGGAAAACCGACCTTCTCTGTCAGGATGCGGTATGCGCGCTGACAAATCTCCACTTTGCGCTGACGGGTATCCGCCTGCCCGGTTTCATCAAATGCCATCACAATCACAGCCGCGCCATAGCGCAGCACTTTTTTGGCATGATCAATAAAAACGGCTTCTCCCTCTTTAAGGGAGATGGAATTCACAATACCTTTGCCCTGGACGCATTTCAGTCCCGCCTCAATCACCTCCCATTTTGAGGAGTCAATCATAACCGGCACACGGGCGATATCCGGTTCACCGGACACCATATTGAGAAAGCGCACCATCGCCGCCTGAGAGTCCAGCATGCCCTCATCCATATTGATATCAATAATCTGTGCGCCGTTTTCCACCTGACTGCGCGCAACAGCCAGCGCTTCCTGATAGTCCCCTGCCTTAATCAGCCGCTTGAAACGGGCAGAGCCGGTAATGTTTGTCCGCTCGCCCACATTCACAAACAGTGAATTTTTATCAATTGTCAGCGGTTCAAGACCCGCCAGGCGACAGGCTACAGGGCGCTCCGGCAGAACACGCGGCGCGATATCCGCAACTGCCTGCGCAATCGCGCGGATATGCTCCGGGGTGGTTCCGCAGCAACCACCGACAATATTCAGCAGCCCGGACTGTGCCCATTCGCGGATATATCCCGCCATGTTTGCCGCATCCAGGTCGTACCCGCCAAACGCATTCGGCAGACCGGCATTGGGATGCGTACTGACATAACACTCAGAAATCCGCGAAAGCTCCGCAACATACTGGCGTAATTCTGCCGGACCCAGGGCGCAGTTAAGCCCGAAAGAGAGCGGGCGGATATGACGCATGGAGTTATAAAATGCTTCGGTTGTCTGCCCGGTCAGTGTCCGCCCGGAGGCATCCGTAATAGTGCCGGAAAGCATCACCGGCAGTTTGATGCCCAACGCTTCAAATTCAGTTTCTACCGCATAAATTGCTGCTTTGGCATTGAGTGTATCGAAAATAGTTTCGATCATAATGATATCTGCACCGCCACGGACTAACGCCCGCACGGAACTGCGGTAGGCATCAACCAGTGCATCATAGGAAACATTGCGGTAAGCGGGATCATTCACATCAGGGGAAAGAGAGGCTGTTCTGTTTGTCGGCCCCAGAATGCCTGCAACATAGCGGGGTTTCTCCGGCGTTTTTCGCGTCCATTCGTCGGCACACTCACGCGCCAGTTTTGCCGCCGCTTCATTGATTTCATCAGACAGGGACTCCATCTGATAATCCGCCATTGAAATAACAGTGGAGTTAAAGCTATTGGTTTCAATGATATCTGCACCAGCCTCAAGGTAGGCAAGATGGATTTCACGGATAATATCCGGCTGAGTGATGGATAAAAGATCGTTATTGCCTTTCAGATCCACAGGCCAGTCAGCGAAACGTTCCCCCCGGTAACCGGCTTCATTCAGTGCATAGCGCTGGATCATTGTCCCCATTGCACCATCCAGAATAAGGATCCGCCTGGTGAGTATTTCTTTTAATTCGCTGAATTTATTATCCATGTTCTGACTCCACTCCGTATTACCCTGATTTAAACAGACGTCTGAACGTCTATACTAACACAGCTTTTACTGAGTACATCAAAGACCAACCTGAGCGTTTTTCATGTTGAAGCCTGCAACAAACCCGCACAACCGGATTTTCCCGGTTATTCGATCTGCACCGAAAGCTTTCTCGTTTCAGCTAAAATTTGAGGTTGATCATACTTCCTGGTATGAATTGCGCCGAACAGTTGCAAGAACCCTTTGGTCTGTGTAAATGTTACCGGTAACAATGCATATTAATGATACTGCCGACATTGAAACAGTACGGCAGATACCCAGCCGGGAGACAACATCATGACACATTCAGCTTATCCGCCGGTTCATCAGCGCCTTTCAGACATCACTGCCCGTATTACTGAGCGTTCGCGCTTATCCCGCACCCGTTATCTGAAAAAAATCAGCACCGCGCGCAGTAAAACAGTTCACCGTGGTCAGTTAGCCTGCGGAAATCTGGCGCATGGTTTTGCCGCCTGCCAGCCGGAAGAGAAACAACAGTTACGTAATATGGCGCACAACGATATCGCAATTATCACCGCCTATAATGATATGTTGTCAGCTCATAAGCCGTATGAACAGTATCCGGAGCAAATCAGGGCAGCACTACACCGCGCCGGAGCAATTGGTCAGGTGGCAGGTGGTGTTCCTGCAATGTGTGATGGAGTAACTCAGGGTCAGGATGGTATGGAGTTGTCGCTGCTGAGCCGCGATGTGATTGCCATGTCAGCCGCCATCGGTTTATCCCATAATATGTTTGATGGCGCACTGTACTTAGGGATCTGCGACAAAATTGTTCCGGGAATGATGATGGCGGCACTCTCTTTCGGGCATCTGCCGTCTGTTTTTATTCCTGCCGGTCCCATGACCAGCGGTCTGCCGAATAAAGAAAAAGTACGGGTGCGCCAGTTATTTGCTGAAGGAAAAGCCGATCGCCGGGCGCTGCTTGATGCCGAAGCGGCGTCTTATCATTCAGCCGGAACCTGTACTTTTTATGGCACAGCAAATACTAATCAGATGATGATGGAAATCATGGGGCTGCATCTGCCGGGATCTTCCTTTATCCAGCCTGGTTCACCGCTGCGTACTGCACTGACTGACGCGGCAGCGCAGCAGGTTGTCCGCTTTACGGAGAACAGCGGTAATTATCTGCCCGTTGGTCAGTTGGTGGATGAGAAAGTAATCATAAACGGCATTGTTGGTCTGCTGGCAACCGGCGGATCGACCAATCTGACAATGCATCTGGTCGCGGTTGCCGCTGCTGCCGGTATTATTATTAACTGGGACGATTTTTCTGAACTGTCAGATATTGTGCCGCTGCTCAGTCGCATCTATCCGAATGGCCCGGCGGATATTAACCAATTTCATGCCGCCGGCGGATTACAACTGATTATCCGCGAATTACTCGGCCTGGGGCTGCTGCATGAAGATGTCCATACTGTCGCCGGATATGGTTTATCCCGTTATACACAGGAGCCGTGGCTGGATAACGGGGAACTGAAATGGCGCGAAGGCGCGATCAATACCCTGGATAACAGTGTCATCGCACAAGGTTGCACTCCATTTTCTTCTCATGGCGGCACAAAGGTACTGAATGGAAACCTGGGGCGTGCAGTAATGAAAACATCTGCGGTCCCGGTGGGTAATCAGGTGATTGAAGCACCCGCCATGATTTTTAACAGCCAGCATGACATCGTTCCTGCCTTTGAAGCCGGGTTACTGAATAAGGATTGTGTTGTGGTGGTGCGCTTCCAGGGTCCGCAGGCAAACGGAATGCCTGAGTTGCATAAACTGATGCCGCCGCTGGGTGTGCTGATGGACAAAGGCTATAACGTGGCGCTTGTTACTGACGGGCGTTTATCCGGAGCATCAGGCAAAGTGCCTTCTGCTATCCATGTTACCCCGGAAGCTTGTACAGGCGGGTTACTGGCAAAAGTCTGTGAAGGTGACCTTATCCGGGTCAACGGACAGACCGGCGAGCTGACACTGCTTGTCGATGAGACTATTTTAGCCACCCGGGAAGCCGAACAACCGGATCTCAGTGCTGAACATGAAGGAACCGGACGCGAATTATTCGGTGCACTGCGCACGCAACTGTCCGGTGCGGAAGAAGGTGCCTGCTGTATCCGTTTCTGAACCTTTTTTAGATTTGATGATAAAAGTGAGAGTAATAATGAATAACTGGAAAATAAGTGCAAATTCAATCTTAACAGCAGGACCCGTTGTGCCTGTTATTGTGATCGATGAACTGCACCAGGCTGTGCCGCTGGCCCGCGCGCTGATCGCCGGGGGAGTGCGTGTCCTTGAAGTGACATTACGCACCAGTTGCGCCATTGATGCAATACGCACTATAGCACAGGAAGTGCCTGAAGCGATTGTCGGCGCAGGTACAGTGACTAATTCGGAACAATTAAAAGCGGTTACAGAAGCGGGTGCGCAGTTTGCTATCAGTCCGGGCCTGACGGATGCCCTGCTGCAAGCGGCTGTGGACGGACCGATTCCGCTGATCCCGGGAATTTCAACAGTATCCGAATTAATGACAGGCATGAATTACGGACTGGATAACTTTAAATTTTTCCCGGCAGAGGCTAACGGCGGCGTCAGCGCCCTGAAAGCAATCGCAGGTCCGTTTTCGCATATCCGGTTCTGCCCGACAGGCGGAATAAGTCTGAGTAACTATCGTGATTATCTCGCACTCAACAGTGTGCTGTGTGTCGGTGGATCCTGGCTGGTGCCTGCGGATGCTATCCGTGATGGTGACTATGCGCGTATTACAACTCTGGCTGCACAAGCCGTTGCCGGTGCAACAGCCTGATTATTCAGACTCGATCTGTTTTTGCCACCGCAATGGTGGCATTTTCAGTTTAGTCCCGGCTGGGGTTCATGATACTCAGATCAAAGGGCGTTATCTGATAAACACAATAATTCAGCCAGTTAGAGTAGAGAAGATGCCCATGTCCGCGCCAGCTTGAAACCGGCGTTTGTTGCGGATCGTCTCCCGGAAAATAGTTTACCGGCAGCTCAGGTGCTAACCCGGCATCAGCATCCCGCCAATATTCATTCGCTAATGTATCGGCATCATATTCCGCATGCCCGGTAACATAGACCTGTCGTTTGTCTTTACTGGCAAACAAATACGCACCTGCCTCTTCTGACACGGCAAGAATATCAAGATCCGCGTGATCACGGATCATCGATTCCGGAAAATCAGCATTACGGGAGTGCGGAGCAAAAAATTGTCCGTCAAACCCGCGGGTCAGCAACGCATGCGGCATCAATGTTGTATGGCGGTATACGCCTGAGAGTTTTTCACTCAATGTCTGTTTGGGAATATTGTATAAGGTATTCAGTCCCGCCTGCACAGCCCAGCAAACAAAAAGTGTTGATGTAACATGCGTTTGCGACCAGCGAATTATTTCATCAAGCTCCGGCCAGTAATTGACATCATTAAAGTCAACCAATCCGAGTGGTGCGCCTGTGATAACTAATCCGTCAAAATTCTGTTCCCTGATCTCCTCAAAATCACAATAAAAGGCATCCAAATGTGCTTTTGGTGTATTTTTAGATTCATGATGACTGATACGGAGCAGTTGAATATCCACCTGAAGCGGCGTGTTTGACAATAACCGCAGAAATTGCAGCTCTGTTTCTATTTTTTTTCGGCATCAGATTTAAAAACAAGACTTTCAGCGGTCGGATATCCTGAAACTGTGCCCGCGAAGACGTCATTACAAAGATATTTTCATCACGAAGATCAGTCACTGCGGGGAGTTCATCAGGGATACGGATTGGCATGGCAGGTTATTCTCCTTGTTATTTTGGACATCTGGACATCTGAAAATAACGAAAAACCGTCATGATGTCGAGAGTAAAACCTCAAGGTGAATTTATTTCATACAAAACACAAAACCCCGATAGTTTCCTATCGGGGTTAATGTTTGTTGGCGGAACGGACGGGACTCGAACCCGCGACCCCCTGCGTGACAGGCAGGTATTCTAACCAACTGAACTACCGCTCCGCATATCTTTGCGTGACTGATGCATTTCTGCATCCTCACTTAATGTAAAACCTGGCGGTTCCCTACTCTCACATGGGGAGACCCCACACTACCATCGGCGCTACGGCGTTTCACTTCTGAGTTCGGCATGGGGTCAGGTGGGACCACCGCGCTAGTGCCGCCAGGCAAATTCTGT
>NZ_LZEW01000004.1 GCF_001676155.1 Morganella psychrotolerans
CTACCAACTGAGCTATTCCCGCATCAAAAACGGTATATCACCTGACAATCTGCAAAATTGGAGCGGGAAACGAGATTCGAACTCGCGACCCCGACCTTGGCAAGGTCGTGCTCTACCAACTGAGCTATTCCCGCATATTTTGCAATTTGCCCACACCGGTTCAGATTTAAAATCTATCTCGGTATGGGGAGCGCATTATACGAAAAATTCATTTTCTGGCAAGCCCTCTGACGCTAAAAAATGAATTTTTTTATTCAACCGCCGATAAAAACGGCAAAATTACGATGAAATACGCAAAACAATAAACACCAGACGCTTACCGGACAAAAATCATACAGCCCGGAATTACCCTGCCGGACTTACAGCCGGATAAGCGTATCGCGGTAATAAGCAAGCTCAGCAATTGACTCGCGGATATCATCCAGCGCCTGATGGGTATTTTTCTTGGTAAAGCCATCCAGAACCTCAGGTTTCCAGCGGCGGGCCAGCTCTTTCAGCGTGCTGACATCCAGATAGCGATAATGAAAATACTGCTCCAGCAGCGGCATATAGCGGAATAAAAAGCGGCGATCCTGCCCTACACTGTTTCCGCAGATAGGCGAAACACCCTTTGGTATCCATTTTTCCAAAAATTCAATTGTTGCCTGCTCTGCCTGTGCATCTGAAAAATGACTGTCACGCACACGCTTAACCAATCCGCTTGCGTTATGAGTACGGACATTCCATTCATCCATTAAAGCTAACTGCTCATCAGACTGATGCACCGCCAGAACCGGTCCCTCTGCCAGAATATTCAGGTTGGCGTCCGTGACAATCGTGGCGATTTCAATAATCCGGTCGCGCTCCGGGTCAAGCCCGGTCATTTCCAGATCAATCCAGATAAGGTTTTGTTCACTAACAGCCATTTTATATCCTATAGTTTATCAATAGATCTGCGCCAACCGATTGAAGGATGACGCATAAAATTTATGGTGTATTATAGCGGTTTACCGGTCCCGCTGCGAGTCAGCACAAAGACCGTACCTTCATAATATAGTATTACAGACAGACGAGGTTTCGTTGGCTAAACAAAAACTTTCCAAAGGTCAGGAACGGCGTGTTCAGGCGAATCAGCAGCGGACACTGCGCCGGGAGCGGAAGCCTGAGCCAGATGACAGCCTGTTCGGTGACGCCCTGGAAGGGTTGGTTATCAGCCGGTTTGGTCAGCACGCCGATATTGAAGCGTCTGACGGCACGGTACAGCGCTGTAATATGCGCCGCACCATCAAATCCCTGGTGACCGGCGACCGGGTGCTTTGGCGCCCTGCTCTGAAAAATGCAGAAACCGGACGTGTAAACGGTATTGTTGAAGCCGTACATGATCGCCAATCTGTTCTGACCCGCCCCGATCTTTATGACGGTATTAAGCCTATTGCGGCGAATATTGATCAAATTGTCATTGTCTCCGCGATTTTACCGGAGCTGTCACTCAATATCATTGACCGTTACCTGGTTGCCTGCGAAAAAGTGGGGGTCGAGCCGCTTATCGTCCTGAATAAAATTGATCTTCTGGATGACGAAAGCCGCGTCCGCGTCAATAAATTAATGAACATCTATCGTAATATCGGATACCGGGTTCTGGAAGTCTCAGGTCACTCAGGTGAAGGGATGGATGCGCTTGTTGCCGAACTGGCAGACCGGATTTCTATTTTTGCCGGGCAGTCCGGTGTGGGTAAATCCAGCTTACTGAATAAGTTATTGCCGGAAATGGATGACATTCTGGTTAATGACGTTTCTGATAACTCAGGGCTGGGACAACACACCACAACCGCCTCACGGCTGTATCATTTCCCGCATGGCGGGGATGTGATTGATTCTCCGGGTGTGCGTGAGTTTGGTCTGTGGCACCTGACACCGGAACAGGTCACTCTCGGGTTTACCGAGTTTCGTGAATATCTGGGCCACTGTAAATTCCGCGACTGCAAACACGGGGATGACCCCGGCTGCGCCCTGCGGGATGCCGTGGAAAAGGGTAAAATCTGCAAAGAACGCTTTGAAAATTATCACCGGATCCTGGAAAGTATGGCTCAGGTTAAACCACGCCGTAACTTTACGGTCGGTGAAGACTGACAAGCGCAATAAGCACAGGTACAATAGCCCCCTTTTGTTCAGATTTCGCCGGAAAAACCGGCTGATAATAAACAATACCAGAGGTCGATGTGCTGGATACTCTTAAAATAAGATTGCAATATTTGTTGCCTAAACAGTGGCTTACTCAACTGGCGGGGCGTTTTGCCAATAAAAAACTTGGCTGGCTGACACAACTGGTTATCAAAGCATTCGCCAAAGCCTACAAAGTGGATATGAATGAAGCGAAAGAGAGCGCGTTTATCGCTTACAGCACCTTCAACGAATTTTTTATCCGCACGCTGAAAGAGGATGTCCGCCCGGTAGTAAAAGGCAGCGATACACTGGCACTGCCGGCTGACGGAACCATCAGCCAATTGGGGCTTATCCGCGACGACCAGATTTTGCAGGCGAAAAAGCACAATTATTCGCTGGAAGCACTTCTGGCGGGTAACTGGCAGTTAGCTTCACTGTTTCGTAACGGGCAGTTTGCAACCATTTACTTATCACCGCGTGACTACCACCGTGTCCACATGCCATGTGACGGACATCTGCGCGAAATGATTTATGTGCCGGGCGATCTGTTCTCCGTGAACCCGTTAACGGCTGCAAACGTACCAAATCTGTTTGCCCGTAACGAACGCCTGATTTGTGTGTTTGATACCGATTTCGGTCCGATGGTGCAAATTCTGGTCGGCGCAACCATTGTCGGCAGTATGGAAACTGTCTGGTGCGGCATGGTAACGCCGCCGCGTGAAGGTATTATCAAGCGCTGGACGTATCCTGCCAAAGACAGTGTCTGCGCGGTGAACCTGAAAAAAGGGGAAGAAATGGGGCGCTTTAAACTCGGCTCCACGGTAATCAACCTGTTTCCGGCTGATACCGTCACGCTGAACAGCGCACTGGCAAACGGGGTTTCAACCCGTATGGGTGAACTGATGGCAACCCGCATCAGCGCCGACAATGAAACACACGCGCCGGAAGAAACCGTCGCTGACTCACAACCGGACGCCACTGCGACCAACTGAGGACTCTCCCCTGTGCGCCTGATCATCTCATTTTTACTGGCGGTTTTTCTTCTTTCCCCGCTGACTGCGGTTTACGCGGCAACGGATATTGATGAACCTCAAATCCGCCGGGAATTAAAACGGATAGAAAGCAGTAAAGATCCGAAAGATATTGAGATGGCACAGGCGCTGCAGGCGACCCTTAACTGGCTGACTGACACTAAAGCCGCTGACGGCAGAGCGCAGGGCTACCAGGATACTATTGATAATTTTCCTAAGCTGGTCAGAGAGTTGCGTCAGCAACTGTTGGAAGAGAGTGATTCACCTGCCAAAGTTCTGACCACGCGCCCCATCACCGAACTTGAGCAGCAATCTATTCAGCTCAGCGGACAGTTACTGGAGCAGGGACGATTATTACAGCAGGAACAAGATAAAAACCGCGAAATCAGTGACTCGCTCACCCTTTTGCCTCAGCAGCAGTCAGAGGCCCGCCGCCAGTTAAATGAAGCCGCCAGCCGTCAGCAAAGTTTAAGTATACCGCTGACACCACTTGCAGAAGCGCAGGCAACACTCGCGCTGGCAGAAGTGCAGGCGCGTAAAGCCACCGTCAACGAACTCGAACTGGCACAGCTTTCGGCAAATAACCGCCAGGAACTGACCCGCATCCGTCTTGAATTACTGCGCAAGCGCTATCAACGCCTTGATCTTGAGCTTCAGCAACTGCGCGACGTCCTGAATGGCAAACGCCAGCAGAAAGCCGAACTCGCGCTTGAGCGCACTGAGATGCTCGCAGAACAGGCCGGGGATTTACCTCAATTTCTGATGTCGCAAATTGAAACCAACCGGACACTCTCGCAGGATCTGAATAATCAGGCTGCACACATGAGTGAGATTGGTGATATGCAGCGCCAGGCGGCTAATGATATCCAGAAAGCACGTCAGGTCCTCGGCACCATCCGGGAACAGGCACAATGGCTCAACGGGTCCACCGCTCTCGGGGAAGCACTGCGGGCGCAACTGAGCCGTCTGCCGGAAATGCCTAAGCAGCAGAAACTGGATAAAGACATTACAGACTTACGTGTCGAGCGCCTGAAATATGAAAATATGCTCGATGCGCTTTCTGCCGAAACTGAAGCAAATGCATCACTGACGGCCTCTTTCCCGCAAAACCAGGCTGAACTTTATCATCAGCTGATTCAGAGTCGCAAAGAGCTGCTCAGCTCCCTGCTCTCCGGCTACGACACCGAAATTCTTGAACTGACAAAACTCAAAGTCGCGACCAGCCAGCTCAGTGATGTCCTGGTTGAAGTGCGTGACGCGACCCACCGCTATCTGTTCTGGGTCGCGGATGCCACACCGGTTTACATTAATTATCCGATTGAAGTACTGCAAAGCCTGACCAAACTGCTCTCGCTGGATACCCTGGCGCAACTGGGCGGCGCATTCAAGACCATGTTTTCCTGGCAGAACAGAGAAATTGCGCTCTATATCATCAGCACACTGCTGCTGGCGTTTGTCGGTCTGAATTACCGCCGCCACTATCAGGCATTTTTAGATCGCACCAGCCAGCGTATCGGAAAAGTGACCCTCGACAGATTCTCTATCACACTGCGCACGCTGTTCTGGTCAGTACTGGTTTCACTGCCGCTGCCGGTGCTCTGGTCTGCTATCGGCTACGGATTACAAAATGCCTGGCAGTACCCGATAGCAAAAGCGATCGGTGACGGTGTAAGTGCGACCACCCCGGTTCTCTGGATTTTTATGTTCTGTGCCACTTTTGCCCGCCCGAACGGCTTATTTATCGCACAGTTCCGCTGGCCGGAAGTACGGGTCAAACGCGTCATGCGCTTCTATCAGCTCTCTATTTTTGTCATTGTGCCGCTGCTGATGGCAATGACAACATTTGAACATTTTAATGAACGCGAATTCGCACCAACTCTCGGCCGTCTCTGCTTCCTGCTGCTATGTGTGGCACTGTTTGTCATCACCAGCAGCCTGCGCCGGGCAGAAGTCCCGCTTTATCTGGATCGCCACGGCAGTGGCGATAACATCATCAGTAAAGGGATGTGGTGGCTGCTCCTGCTGGCGCCTGTTGTGGCAGCACTGGCGGCACTTCTGGGTTATCTTGCAACCTCACAGGCACTGCTCGGACGCCTGGAAACCTCTGTTGCAATCTGGTTTATGTTATTGGTTGTATACAATATTATCACCCGATGGATGTTGCTCCAGCGCCGTCGTATCGCCTTTGAGCGCGCCAAACAGCGCCGTGCGGAAATTCTGGCGCAGCGCGCCAAAAGTGATGATGACAGCAATGTAAACAGTAATGCCAACAGTGCCGAAGGTGTGATAGATATTGAAGAACAGGTGATTGACCTTGATACCATCAGTGCGCAGTCGGTCGGGTTAGTCCGTTCAATACTGACGATGATAGCGCTGGTCTCCTGTATTCTGCTGTGGTCAGAATTACATACCGCCTTCTCCTTCCTGGAAAATATCCGGCTGTGGGATGTCACCAGCAGTATTAATGGTGTGGATACTCTCCAGCCGATCACACTCGGATCAATCTTTGTCGCCATACTGGTGATTATTATCACCACCCAGTTAGTCCGCAACCTGCCGGCACTTCTGGAACTGGCTCTGTTACAGCATCTGGATCTGACACCCGGCACCGGTTATGCTATTACCACGCTGACCAAATACACCATCACCCTGATCGGCGGAATTGTCGGCTTCTCCCTGATCGGGATCGAATGGTCGAAAATGCAGTGGTTTGTGACGGCAATGGGGGTCGGGCTGGGCTTCGGGTTACAGGAGATCTTCGCAAACATCGTGTCCGGTCTGATGATCCTGTTTGAAAAACCGATCCGTATCGGCGATACCGTCACTATCCGTGACCTGACCGGCAGTATCACGCGGATCAACACCCGCGCGACCACCCTGACCGACTGGGATCGCAAAGAGATAATCGTGCCGAACAAGGCCTTTATCACCGAGCAGTTTATCAACTGGTCGCTCTCTGACACTGTTACCCGTATTGTACTGACCATTCCGGTGCCTGCTGAAGCGAATCCGGAACAGGTAACTGTTCTGCTTCTGGTAGCGGCTCAGGACTCACCAATGATCCTCGACACCCCAAGCCCTGAAGCCTATCTGGTTGATTTGCAACAGGGAATTCAAATCTTTGAACTGCGGGCCTATGCCGCAGAAATGGGGCACCGCTTACCGGCGCGTCATGAGATCCATCAGAGCATTCTGCGTAGCTTCGCTGAAAATAATATTATTCTGCCATTCCCGCCATTTGAAGCACGCGTGGATATGGTTGGCAATATTCTGCGCAGCGGCACCAAAAATCTCTCCGGCCGTAATCCGATGAGAAAATCCGGTGGGTTGTAATTTAACAAAGAAAGCCGGTGATTACCGGCTTCTCTCTCTTATAAATAATGATCCACACCACCATGATGAGAGCAGGTACCGCGCCCTGTCGATGTTGAATAAGAGCCGTCTCTGCATACTGCCTTTATATTAGGGTCATCCGGGTCGTTTGTAATATACGCAAGCGAATTAAATGAAAAAAAACTAAACATATAAAAAAATAGTATTTTTTTTCATCTGATATTTCCTGACTGCCATACATTAATAATACCGAATCACTCTTTCTCATATTATTATTTATTATCAGGTCAGCCGTTATCTGCTGCTGACCTGTTTACTCAATGTACCTGAGTATTTTGTCAAATCGTACAACCATTATCACAAATAACGGAATATACTGACCAAACAGAGAAGATTACGGATATTCCTGATTCAGCTTATCCAGCGCCATACCAATTTGTTGCTGCATCTGAAATGACTGTGCGCTTAATTGCTTAAACTCATCGCCGGGTTTTGTGAGATCGAAATCAGGTTTTCCGATAGCATCATACATTCTTTTTGCCAGCATAATATTGCTGATCATCTGTGTGCGGATTTCCTGTACTTCTCCGCTTTTGAAAGTCAGTCCCATAATTTCACCTTCAATGGCAGACTGATGTTCAAAATTTTTAAGTAATATCTCTTTTACTTTTTCCGGATCATTTTTCACCTTGTTTATCTCAGCTAATAAACGACTGTTCTCACTGTTTGATTTATTAATTACCGGATTTAATAATGACAAATCTGCCTTAATATCTTCAGTATTAGCAGAAGATAGCTTTCCCGGTTTTATCTGCCAGTTTCCGCTCTGTACTGAAGTTGAAACAGATGCGGTATCTTTAGGTTTAGCGTCTTCATTATCACAACCGGCAAGCAGCAGTAACATAATGCCTGACACTGCGAATACAATATTGCGTTTTTTATACATATACAGCCCTGATTATTTATTGTTAATTAAGATTCATATATACCCAACGTCATTCAATATGCAGGCAGACGGCTATCCTCGTTCCGCCAACGAACCTGCCGTTTGAATGAATAAGGGTATAGTTATGATAATTCACTCTATCCGTTATGTACTCTGAATAAGTCAGCGGGTATGCACTGCTTTGGTATTGAAAGCAGACCGTATTTTAATGATTGCGCTTATATACCAGAATGCGTTACCAGATACTATAGGAATAAATAACGGTCTCTTTTTTTCTGTGAAGTGAATATCCGGGAAGACAGACTAAGTATATTCATCTGAAAATAGACAACTTATCCATAACATTCGATATAATCACTATATCTAATAGTCATTATCATTTACAGTGTGATAATCCACTCAAAATAACGGGGCTTCCCGTATAAACACCAGCATTACTCAAAAAACTAACTTTTTATTTTTACCTTATAAAATAAACTCTTACCTTAAATTCATAAACTAATAATACCTCTGGTTTTTATTTTCTGTGCTAAATAGCGTTTTTCCCGATGCATTGCCCTTAAAAGAGAATTTTTTTCTAAATAACCCCACCTTCAGGCACCCGGAAAGCATTATTTTTTCTCTTATATATCCACTATGATAGTAGGTATAACAAAAAGCCTGCTGATAACAAAAAAGTTATTAAATATACCCTTATTCATTCAAACCGCAGGTTCGTTGGCTACGCTCAGCCCGCCGGGTTACATAGTTTATCTATGCTCCCCGGTGGGCTGAACTTGCCGCCTGCCTGCATCCTGAATGACGTTGGGTATAATAAGTTGTTTAAATCGCATTTATTTTAAAAAAACATTGTTTACGATTTAAATATTGAGGGTGTTACTTATGGCGATAATATTGACTAATTCCGCACCTGTAAGTGCCGGAATGACGGATGAACAATGGCAGGCAGCAATTAAATTTGATGGCACCGATGCTGGTTGGGTAATAATGAGTATTGGTATGGCTATCGGCGCAGGAATTGTATTTTTACCGGTTCAGGTTGGTTTGATGGGATTATGGGTTTTCCTGCTCTCTTCTGTTATTGGTTATCCGGCGATGTACCTGTTCCAGCGTTTATTTATTAATACACTGGCGGAATCGCCTGAGTGCAAAGACTACCCGAGTGTTATTACCGGTTATCTGGGTAAGAATTGGGGCATTTTATTAGGTGCGCTGTACTTCATCATGCTGGTTATCTGGATGTTTGTTTATTCCACTGCCATAACGAATGACAGTGCATCGTATTTTCAGACATTTGGTGTCACTGAGGGATTACTGTCTGACAGCCCGTGGTATGGATTGGTACTGATTTGTATTTTAGTCGCAATATCCTCCCGTGGTGAAAAATTATTATTTAAACTCTCCAGTTTTATGGTTCTGACAAAGCTCTTTGTTGTCGCCGCACTCGGTATTTCAATGATCGGAATGTGGCACCTGTATAACATTGGTGCATTACCACCTACAGGACGATTAATTAAAGAAGCGATTATTACACTGCCGTTCACACTCACTTCTATCCTGTTTATTCAGACACTCAGTCCGATGGTGATTTCATTTCGCAGCCAGAACGTTAACCGCGACGTTGCGCGTTATAAAGCACTGCGGGCAATGAACATCGCCTTCGCTATTCTGTTCTGTACCGTCTTTTTCTATGCGGTGTCATTTACTCTGGCAATGGGCCATGAAGAAGCGGTTAAAGCCTACGAGCAAAATATTTCTGCACTGGCGATTGCGGCTAAATTTTTTCCCGGCGGCTGGGTAACTGTCGTGAGTGTTGTGCTGAATATCTTCGCCGTAATGACCGCATTCTTCGGGGTTTACCTTGGCTTTCGTGAAGCGACACAAGGTATTGTGATGAATATTCTGCAACGTATGATGCCGGCTGATCGTATCAATAAAAATTGGGTAAAAAACGGTATTATGTTATTTGCAGTACTGCTGGCATGGGGAGCTATTATTCTCAATGCACCGGTATTGCGATTTACCTCAATATGCAGCCCGATTTTCGGAATGGTCGGTTGCCTTATTCCTGCGTATTTAGTCTATAAAGTCCCGATGCTGCATAAATATAAAGGTGCATCGCTTTACCTGATTATCTTTACCGGTATTCTGTTATGTATCTCACCTTTCCTGGCATTCTCCTGATAACACGATTTAATTATCACAAACAATAAAAAACCGCTGAGGCATATTATGCATCAGCGGTTTTATTTTTATACCCTTATTCATTCACGCTGCAGGTTCGTTGGCTGCATCTTGAATGACGTTGGGTATAGATAAATTATGACTGCGGATATAAACGACGCAAGTAATGTGCGACCGCATCATCAGCATTTGAGCCGATAACTTCCATCTCCGGCAGAATATCTTTCAGGCGCTGATGCGCCCCTGCCATAATGCAGCCCTTTCCTGCCATTTCCAGCATTTCCCGGTCATTCATACCGTCACCGAATGCAATACAGTCATCCAGTTTTTTGCCCAGAGATTCCGCCACCTGCTGAAGTGCTTCTCCTTTGGATACGCCACCCGCCATCACTTCCAGGCAACTGCGCAAAGAAAAACTGACATTCACCCGGTTGCCGAAACGCACACGGATTCTGGCTTCCAGCGCCACGAGTTTTTCATGGTCATCACAGGTAAAATAGACTTTACAGACCTGATCGACCGGGAAATCATGCCGGTCGAATAATTCGTACATAAATACGGATTCCTGAAAAAACTCTTTCTGTTCAGGGCTTTCGCGGTTAATAAACCAGTTATCACCACGATAGTAGTTTGTCAGAAGATCCGGATTATCAAACTCCATCAGGCACAGCTCGCGCACCACATCAGGGTCCACATCATGACTGAAAACCAGCTCGCCTTTCGTGTTATGAACACGCGCGCCGTTGGAGGTTATCATAAAGGCATCAATGCCCAGAGAATCACGGATCTGCGCCACATCAATATGATGGCGGCCTGTGGCAAAAATAAAATTAATGCCGCTGTTGATAGTCAGGAGACGAAGCGTTTCCTTTGTGTAAGGGGTTAAACTGTGTGCAGGTGATAACAATGTTCCGTCTAAATCCGAAGCAACTACATGATACATATTCAAGATTTCCTGGATTGGGTTAGTGTCGCTCAAAAAATTGGCAAATTGCATTGAGTGCAACTGCACGCAATGCATCCTCTTCAAACAGGATTTCGTGATATGCGCCCTCAAAAGTCAGGGGCAATTGTTCTTCTTCTTTTCCTGTCCGGGCTTTCCGGCGATTTTCGCAGAAAGCCAACAGCTCCCGATTGTCGACCACTTTATCTTCTGATGCCATCAGCACCATCAGCGGAGTGGTAATCTCTCCCGCCCGCGCAATTATCTGCTGTCCGACATCAATGCTCTCACGTAGCCAGTGATACGTGGGTCCGCCGAGACGCAAAGCCGGATAGTCAGCATAACAACGCAGGTAACGCCGGTATCGCGGGTAACTATGAGTCAGCACGTTGATTAAAAACGGCAACGGCTGCCACCTCCCGGTTGATACCGCATACTCATTGCGCTCCGAAGGCCGGTTGTCGGCCCGGTTCACAATCATATTTGCCAGCCACATCGGCATCGGTAATTTAATGCCGAACATCGGGGCACATAATACGGCGGCACGGAATGTATCCGGCTCGCGTAACAGATATCCGCTCAATATTGCACTGCCCATCGAGTGCGCCAGTGCATAACGGCGGGTATAGGCTTTTGTTGCCAGAGCGGTATTGGTAAAGGCTGAGAAATCATCAATATAGTCGGTGAAACGCTCTACATGACCTTTCTGAGGTTCATCCAGCATCCGGCCGGACAGTCCCTGCCCGCGATGATCCATAATGAAGACATCAAAGCCCTGATGAAAAAAATCGTATAATACTTCCGGATATTTAACGTAGCTTTCGCCCCGGCCGGAGCTGATAATCAGAACTTTAGTGTGTGCGGGGCGGGTAAACTGCACATAGCGGATAGTGATATCGTCCGCGCCCTGAAAAGTACGCTCATCCCGCTGGTTCCAGAAGTCGAGTAACGGGCCGTTCACAAAGGCTGAGTATTGTGCCTCGCGTTCCAGCCAGCCTGCTTTCAGGCTATCCGGTGACAGCATAGAGTACTCCTTTAGTCATCGGTTCCGGTAAGGTGCTCCCGGATCAGGGCCATAAACGCATTGCCGAATCGTTCCAGTTTCCGCTCTCCGACACCATTTATCAAGAGTAAATCATGTGCTTTGACAGGGCACTGCTCCGCCATCTCAATTAACGTGGCATCATTGAAGACCACAAACGGCGGAATATTATCTTCATCCGCAATGGATTTACGCAGCTTACGCAGTTTGGCAAACAGTTTTTTATCATAATTACCCCCGTAAGTGCGCGCTGTCTGGCGGGGTTTTACATTCTGAATCCGCGGAACCGCCAGTTGCAGCGGCAATTCACCCCGCAGAACCGGACGGGCAGATTCAGTTAATTGTAATGCAGAATAATTAGCAATGTTTTGCGTTATCAGCCCTAAATGTATCATCTGGCGCAGAACACTGACCCAGTGTTCCTGGCTTTTGTCTTTGCCTATTCCGTAAACAGAAAGCTTATCGTGCCCGTACTCACGGATCCGCTGATTATTCGAGCCGCGCAATACATCCACAATATATCCCAGCCCGAAGCGCTGCCCGGCACGGTAAATGCAGGAAAGCGCCTGCTGTGCTTCAAGTAATCCGTCAAACTGTTTTGGCGGATCAAGGCAGATATCACAGTTACCGCAAGCCGTCTGGCGGTTTTCACCGAAATAATTCAGCAGCACCAGGCGGCGGCAGGTTTGTGCTTGTGCAAACGCGCCCATCGCATTCAGCTTATGCTGTTCGATATCTTTTTGCGCACCTGCCGGTTTTTCATCCAGGCAGCGGCGCAGCCATGCCATGTCGGCAGGATCATAAAACAGAACCGCTTCGGCGCTGACGCCGTCACGCCCGGCACGACCGGTTTCCTGATAATAGGATTCAATATTGCGCGGGATATCAAAGTGCACCACAAACCGGACGTTGGATTTATTAATTCCCATGCCGAACGCGACGGTCGCAACGACAACCTGTAAGTTGTCTTTAAGAAATGCATCCTGAACCGATTCGCGCTGTGAATTTTCCAGCCCGGCATGATACGCCGCGACACTCAGCCCGCGTTTTTGCAGGCGAGCAGCAACATCTTCGACTTTATTGCGGCTGTTGCAGTAAATAATGCCGCACTGGCCTTTCTGACCCCGGACAAACATCCAGAGCTGATCAAAGGGTTTGTATTTTTCCACCAGCGTGTAACGGATATTCGGACGGTCAAAACTGCTGATGTGGATAAGCGGGTCATTGAGCCGCAGACGCGCGCTGATATCCGTGCGCGTGGTGTCATCCGCCGTGGCAGTCAGTGCAATGATCGGTAAATCAGGCAGATACTGGCGAAGTTCGCCAATCGCACTGTATTCAGGGCGGAAATCATGCCCCCATTGTGAGATACAGTGGGCTTCATCCACCGCCAGAAGTGATGGCTGCCAGCGCTGTAACTGCTGAAGAAAACTGCCCATCCGCAGGCGTTCCGGTGCCACATAAAGCATCCGGATACGGTTGCTCTGACAGCCTTCGATGACCTGTTGCTGCTGCTGTGGTGTCTGCGCTGAGTTCAGATATCCGGCTTCCACGCCGAGCAGGCGCAGTTGATCGACCTGATCTTTCATCAGGGAGATAAGAGGCGAAATGACTACTGTCAGCCCCGGCAACATCAGTGCAGGTATCTGATAACAGAGTGATTTACCTCCGCCCGTCGGCATGACAACCAGGCAGTCCCGTCCGGCGGTAATGGTCGCGATAATATCGGACTGACCGGCACGAAATTGCTGATAACCAAAGACCTGGCGCAGGATAGCGTCAGCGTCGGGCAGGGTGTTGATAACTTCAGCGGTAGACACGCAGCTCCTCAGGTGAAGTAGAAATCCGGGCAGTGCGTTCTGCCGGTGAAAAGATGTTCCTATGCTAGCTCAGATCGACATCAGTTAACAGAGTATCCGCACATCACCGAACAGATATTCGATCTGCGCCTAATCTTTTTTATGCGTCCCTGCTGGTGTATTTTTGTGATGCACGTTAAACTTTCACATCTTTTTAACGTCTCTTTGACCGGCGAAATATTCGGCAGACGATCACGATTTACGTATAATTAATTAGTCACGTGATTAATTAAATGATAACAAACTAATTTCAATGCCAATGTAGTCACCCCGACGCGGTGCTTTCTCTCTTTTTTATTCAGACTTGGACTATCATGAGCCAGCAACAGACAGTAAAAGGCGTCCTTTGTGCTCTCGGCGCTTACTTTATCTGGGGAATAGCCCCGGTTTATTTCAAAATGATCAAAGAAGTCCCCGCAGATGAAATCCTGACACACCGGGTCATCTGGTCATTCTTTTTTATGATCCTGCTTATCACTGTGTCGCGCCAGTGGCCACGCATCCGCCTGATTTTGCGTCAGCCGAAAAAGCTGCTGATCCTCGCGGTTACCGCCTGTACCATTGCGTCGAACTGGCTGATTTATATCTGGGCGGTGAACCATGATCATATGCTGGAAGCCAGCCTGGGATACTTTATTAATCCGCTGGTAAACGTGCTGTTCGGGATGCTTTTCCTGGGTGAACGCTTCCGCCGTCTGCAATGGTTTGCGGTTTCTCTCGCCTGCACCGGCGTGCTTATCCAGCTCTGGCAGTTCGGAACAGTGCCGGTCATCGGGCTGAGCCTGGCAATGACATTCGGCGTATATGGCTTACTGCGTAAAAAACTGGGCGTGGATGCACAAGGCGGTATGCTGATTGAAACCCTGTGGCTGCTGCCGGTTGCCTGTGTTTATCTGCTTTTCTTCGCCGACAGTGCCACCAGCAATATGACACTCAATCCGCTGACACTGAATCTGCTGCTGATTGCTGCCGGTATTATCACCACTGTACCACTGCTGCTGTTTACAGAAGCAGCTAATCATCTGCGCCTCTCTACGCTGGGCTTTTTCCAGTATATCGGACCGACACTGATGTTTGTTCTGGCGACAATGGTGTACGGTGAGGCGATTTCAACGGAACGGTTAATCACATTTGCCTTTATCTGGGCGGGTCTGATTGTCTTCACACTGGATGCACTCTATACCCAGCGCTACCGCTACAGAAAAGCGTAATTTATCATGCCGCACTGATACTTGTGATTAGTGCGGCAGTCGGTGAAAAACGAAGGGAGGCAAACTCATGGAATGGATACATAATCATCTGGCGATATTGCACAGCCATCCTGTCTGGCTGTTATTAATCCTGTTTTTTATCGCGCTGAGTAAATCGACCATCATTCTGTCGTCAGTATTGCCACCCGCGTCCGTGATGCTGATGACGGTCGTCACCCTGGCATTTCCCGTGGTTCCGGTTGTGATTATCTGGCTGGTCATCACCCTGGGGGCTACCGGCGGCTCACTGCTTTCATACTATCTCGGCAGAATTATTGTCACCCGTAACTATTTTCCCGGGCTGATGGCAAAATATCATGTCGCGCTCGGGAAAGCACAAAACCGATTACAAAACAGCGGATTGGTTATTTTATTTACATCGCGGTTTATTGCCGTACTGCGCTATCTGATCCCGATGGCAGCAGGGTTACTGCGCTTTTCCCACACCAGGGTGCTGCTTACCTGCCTGCTCTCCGCCGGGGTCTGGACTGCCCTTTATATGCTGATTGCCAAGGGCATATCATTTACCTTTTTCTGATACCGTTTTCTGACGTCTGCTTACAGCCAGTTCTTACGTTTGAAATAGAGATACGGTGCAAGTGCCGCCACAAACATAATTCCGATAGCCGCCGGATAGCCCATCGCCCAGTCCAGTTCAGGCATAAACCTAAAGTTCATCCCGTAGCTGGAGGCAACCAGCGTTGGTGGCAGGAAGACCACAGATACCACGGAGAAGATTTTGATGATGCGGCTTTGCTCAATATTCATAAAGCCCATCGCCGCCTGCATCAGGAAGTTAACCTTCTGAAAGAGCGATTCGTTATGCGGCAGCAGGGATTCAATATCGCGCAGGATCTCGCGTGCCTGCTCCAGCTGATTAACCGGCAGGCGTGTGCGGCGGACTAAAAAGTTCAGTGCGCGCTGTGTATCCATCAGACACAAACGCACTTTCCAGCCGATATCTTCCTGCACCGCCAGATTAGACAGCGCCTTATCAAACGCATCATCCTGCTTGCCTTTCATAATGGCGCGGCTGAGGGATTCCAGTTCACTGTAGATATTTTCAATCACATCTGCGAGCTGTTCAATTTTGGTTTCAAACAAATCCAGCAGAATTTCGTATCCGTTGCCGTCCAGCATGGTCTGCTTGCGGGCGCGCATGCGGTAAAGACGAAACGCGGGCAGCTCACGTTCGCGCAGGGTATATAAACGCCCGTCGCGCAGCGTAAACGCCACGGTTGAGTTTCCGGCGTGATCGTCCGCATCCTCGTAATAGAAAAAGGAGTGAACATGCAGACCGTCATCATCTTCAAAGAAACGGGCGGATGCTTCGATATCATCCAGCTCCGGGCTGGTCGCCAGCTCCTGGTTTAACTGTGCCTGGATAAAGGCACGTTCGCTCTCTTCCGGTTCGGAAACATCCACCCACAGCGCATCAGCAAGGGTATCACCCTCTTCTAAATCAAGACGGTGTAAACGCTTATTATCAACTCTAAATGCGCTCAGCATAGTGTGTGGCCTCCGGGAGCGTCGGGAAAAGAAAAAGTGTGCGCATGGTATGCGCAGATGAAAAAGGGTGTCAACCGCTTATTCGCGAATTGACACCGCTTCTCTGCCGGTGATCAGGGTTTTACGAGTTTTGCATAGGAGGCAACCAGCCATTTGATCCCCTCGCCCTGAAACGCAATCTGCAGGCGGCAGTGCTCGCCGCTGCCTTCCATATTGATGATGGTGCCTTCGCCAAATTTATCATGGCGGACACGCTGCCCGAGGGTATAACCGCTGTCATTGGCGGTGATCGGCGTGCCGAGCCGCTGATGATTCACAGGGCGGGAAACCGTGGCACGCAGGCGCACCTCTTCCACACATTCCGGCGGCAGTTCACCGATAAACCGTGACGGGCGGTGATACACTTCTTTGCCGTACAGACGACGGGTTTCTGCATACGTCAGGGTTAATTTCTGCATGGCACGGGTCACGCCGACATACGCGAGACGCCGCTCTTCTTCCAGGCGTCCGCTCTCCTCCATCGACATCATACCCGGGAACATGCCCTCTTCGACACCGACGATAAAGACCTGCGGGAACTCAAGCCCTTTTGCCGAGTGCAGCGTCATCAGCTGAACCGCGTCCTGATAAGCATCTGCCTGGCTTTCGCCGGACTCCAGCGCCGCATGAGATAAGAATGCCTGAAGCGGCGTAAGCCCTTCATCCGCATCCTGATAACTGAACTGATTTGTTGCCGTCACCAGCTCTTCTAAGTTTTCGATACGTGCCTGGGCTTTTTCGCCTTTTTCCTGCTCATAATGCGCGCGCAGACCGGAATCGCGGATCACACGGTCAGCCTGTACATGCAGCGGCAGTCCGTCCGTTTCCTGTGCCAGCAGGTTAATCAGCTCAATAAAACGCCCCAGTGCAGATGCCGCACGACCTGCCAGCGCCCGCTCTTCCAGCAGAGCACCACAACTGTCCCAGAGAGTAAGCTGTCGATCACGGGCGGTCTGGCGCACCACATCCAGTGTGCGGTCGCCGATACCACGGGTCGGCGTATTCACCACGCGCTCAAAAGCCGCATCATCATGGCGGTTGGACATCAGGCGCAGATACGCAAGGGCATCTTTGATTTCCTGGCGTTCAAAGAAGCGCTGACCGCCGTATATGCGGTACGGCATTGCCGCCTGTAACAGTGCCTCTTCCTGCTGACGGGACTGGGCGTTGCTGCGGTATAAAATCGCGCAATCTGCCAGTGCTCCGCCGTTTTCATGCCACTGTTTGATCCGACTCACCACATAACGGGCTTCATCGAGATCATTAAATGCACAGTAAAGCGAAATCAGCTCGCCATCTTCGCCATCCGTCCAAAGATTTTTCCCCAGCCTGTCACTATTGTGAGAAATCAGAGCGTTAGCCGCTTTCAGGATATTATTGGTGGAGCGGTAATTCTGCTCCAGGCGGATAGTGGTTGCCCCGGGGAAATCTTTCAGGAAGTGCTGAATGTTTTCAACCTGCGCCCCGCGCCAGCCATAGATTGACTGATCATCATCCCCGACAATCATCACTTTGCCGGTATCGCCCGCCAGCATTCTTATCCAGGCGTACTGAATACTGTTGGTGTCCTGGAACTCATCCACCAGAATATTAGTAAAACGGTTGCGGTAGTGCTGCAAAATAGCCGGTTTATTCAGCCACAATTCGTGGGCGCGCAGCAGTAATTCGGCAAAATCCACCAGCCCGGCACGATCACAGGCTTCCTGATAAGCCTGATAAACCTTCAGCCAGGTGGCTTCAATTGGATTACCATAACTTTCAATATGTTGCGGGCGCAGACCTTCGTCTTTTTTCCCGTTGATGTACCAGGAGCCTTGTTTGGCAGGCCACTGTTTTTCATCAAGATTCATGGCTTTTATCAGGCGGCGGATCAGACGGATCTGGTCGTCGCTGTCGAGGATCTGAAAATCCTGCGGCAGCCCGGCGTCAAGATGGTGCGCCCGTAACAAACGGTGCGCCAGGCCGTGGAACGTACCAATCCACATGCCGCCTTCACTGGTACCGACCAGCCCTTCAACACGGTGGCGCATCTCTGCTGCCGCCTTGTTGGTAAATGTGACCGATATAATGGAAAAAGGAGACGCATTCTCCACCGCCATCAGCCAGGCGATACGGTGAACCAGTACCCGGGTTTTTCCGGACCCGGCCCCCGCCAGAATCAGCATGTTTGAGCGGGGAGCTGCCACCGCATCACGCTGTTTATCATTCAGGCCTTCAAGCAGATAAGAGACGTCCATAATTTCCATCAATGGTTGTTCGGCTGTCGCCGCGAGAGAAAGAACGCCTCCCCGGCCGTTTTATGCCGGGGAGGACTGTTTTTTTATACAGATAAAATTATAACAGTCCGACTAAAGAATCCAACTGTGTAATTTCAATATGCGGCAAAAGGCGGGTTTCGGCATCATGATAGACATCGCGCCCGTCAAGATTTATCCAGCAGGTCTGCATTCCGCTGCGCAGTGCGCCTTCCACATCCGTATTCAGATTATCGCCGACATGCAGTATGTTGGCGGGTGGCAGCATCAGGCGCTGAGCAGCGGTCTGATACATATCACAGAAAGGCTTTGAGCGTCCGTCAGCACCGGCTCTGAGGACAAAGGTGAAATAATCTGCCAGTCCGCATTTTTCCGGCTCCATGTTGCCGTTGGTGATCGCCGCCAGCGGGATTTTTTCAGCCAGCAACGCGAGAGTGTCATGGGTGGATTGCGGCACATCAATACGGCTGCGCCACTGTGCAAAATGATCCATAACAGCATCCGTACCGGTCTGTGCCAGTGCTGCGGTATAGCCGTAATGCAGAAAAAAGGAGCGCCAGGAAAGCATACGCCAGCGGCTGACATCATGATAAATATCCGGATGCTGCCGACGCACCCGGTTACGGAAGACAGTAATATAATCCGCAGGTAACTCACTGAAACGCGGGTCATACTGACGGATAAACGCAGTTACTGCCTCTTCGGTTTTATCCATCACCGGACGATTATCATACAGCGTATCGTCAAGATCAAAGGTCATGGCGCGGACAGGTAAAAGGGGACGGTAAAAACGCATCAGGGTTTTCCTCGTTTGGCGCGCGGATGTGCAACATCATACACATTGGCAAGATGCTGAAAGTCCAGATGGGTATAAATTTGTGTGGTGGACAGATTCGCGTGCCCCAGCAATTCCTGTACCGCGCGCAGGTCGCCGCTCGATTCCAGAATATGTGTTGCAAATGAATGACGCAGTTTATGCGGATTAAGATGGCTGTTCAGCCCCTGATGCATACCCCAGTATTCAAAACGTTTCTGCACATTGCGCCCGGAAATCCGTTTGCCGCTTTTGGTGGAGATAAATATCGCCGTGGAGTCCGGATCATACAGTTCACGCAGTTCCAGCCAGCGCTCAAGGCAACTGACTGCCATCCGCCCGAGCGGGACTTTGCGCTCTTTGCTGCCTTTCCCCAGCACCCGGACCTCACCGCCTGCCAAATCAATATCACCGGTATTCAGTCCGACCAGCTCAGACAGCCGCAATCCCGCGCCGTACATCACTTCCAGCATGGTGCGGTCACGTACGGTCAGCGGATCATTGCTTTCTATGTCCATCAGGCGGGTGATGTCATCGACATCCATATTTTTCGGCAGATGACGCCCCTGTTTCGGCGCGCTGACCGCTTTTGCCGGGTTCGCGGACATCTCACCACAACTGACCCGCCAGTCCAGGAATGAGCGCAGGGAAGAGAGGCGCAGCGCTAGGCTTGCCGGCTGTAACCCGGTACGGCGGCTTTTTGCCGCCAGCATCCGGACGGTTGCCGGTTCGAGTTGCACCCAGTCGGTGATTTTGCTGCTGATCATCATCCCGGCAAGTGTTGTGAGCTGCCGCCGGTAGTTTGTGATAGTCACCGGGCTTAACCGGCGCTCAACCCGCAGATATTGCAAAAACTGCTCCACGGGTACGAGCAATTGTTCTGTTGGTGTGCCGGTCATGCCAGTTCTGCCCAGCGTTGCAGCAATTGCGGCAGGAAATACGCGACCTGATCCAGCATCGCCGTACCCATGCCGTTATGGTAATGCTCTTTATCACGGCTGACGAATACCACCACACCGAGGTCATGTTGTGCGCCGAGCAACGACACCGCCGCCGAACCGACAAAAGCACTGTCCGGCAGCAGCAGCTGAATTTCAGGTGCAGTCAGACGACCGAGAAAGTGGTTGCGATCACCAAAACGGGAAAGTCGCATCGTTTCAAAATGTGAGCGGGACAGTGCCAGTTCCTGATTGCGGAACGGCGCACCCAGACGCCAGCAATCCGAAAACAGACGGATCCGCGCATGACTGAGTTTCAGGCTCTTTGCCCAGATATTCAGACGTTCAGAAAAATCATCGAGTGACGTGGCAGCAGAAAGAGAGGCCAGAAGTTTGAGAAGACGCGAGAACAGTTGTTCATTTTCCCCGGCCGCCATCATCAGCTGAGCCAGGTCATCCGTCAGGGTATCAATCCGGTTACGCTGACGCCCCAGTTGCCATTCAACCAAAGAAACCGCCCCTTTTACCGGATGTGGGATACTCATTTCTGCAATCTGTGAGGCGTTGCGGATAAAGAAATCCGGATGTGCTTTCAGGTACGCGAGAACGGCGGCATCATCCGGTTCACGCAGACGTTCAGCCTGCGTGGCAGCCGTATCCTGTAGACTGTCCATCGATATTCATCCTCTTTATGACATTTAAAGATGGATAACACCATCAAATACATGGGTGGCGGGACCGGTCATAAACAGCGGTTTCCCCTCGCCTTCCCAACTGATAAACAGGCGTCCGCCCGGCAAATCAACCCGGACATTGTCCGACAATAATCCCTGACGGATCCCGACAGCCACTGCCGCACAGGCACCACTTCCGCAGGCCTGTGTTTCGCCCACACCGCGCTCATAAACCCGCAGACGCAGATGATCAGGCGCAAGTATCTGCATAAACCCGATATTCACCCGCTCCGGAAAACGCTCGTGGCTTTCCAGCACAGGCCCTATCACATCCACTTCGGCTATTTCTGTATTTTCCACCTGGATAACACAGTGCGGATTGCCCATTGATACCACGCCGCACAAAACAGTGCGCTCTGCTGCGCGGATAATATAGGTTTTTTCTTCTTTCACCGCCCGGAACGGTACCAGTGCAGGATCAAACTCAGGTACGCCCATATTCACCCGGACATTGTCATCATCCGTGAGACTGAGCACCATCCGCCCTGACTGTGTGCTGACCCGGATATCCCGTTTGTTACTCAGCCCTTTCAGGCGGACAAACCGGGCGAAACAGCGCGCACCATTACCGCACTGGGCAACTTCGCTGCCGTCTGCATTAAAAATACGGTAGTGAAAATCCAGTTCCGGATCATAAGGTGCTTCAACCACCAGCAGTTGATCAAAACCAACGCCGGTGTGCCGGTCTGCCAGACGGCAGATAAGCTCCGGTGAAAAATAGATATTCTGGGTGATGGCATCCACCACCATAAAATCATTGCCCAGACCGTGCATTTTGGTGAACTGCATGTTCAGATCCTGTGTATGCGTCAGTAACCGGGGGAGTTCTCCGGCGGCTATCCGGTGGCTATCCGGTCACGGCTGTTTCGTGCTGCCGGTTTCAGCCGCTTTATTCTTTTGTGCAGCCGGCGGCACATCTGCGTTATCAGCAGGGGCACTTTTCGCCGCGGCAGGCTCTGCCGGCGGGAAGTAAAGCGGGCCTTTCAGTCCGCAGCCGGACAAAGTAAGCAGCATCACAGCGGACGCCGCACAGATCATTTTTTTATTCATTTACAGTCATGCCTGTTAATCATCGGTCAATACCCTCTATAATCGCAGTTAGATGTCGAAAAGCAAATAGGAAATGACGATGAACGATACAGAATTTCACCAGACAGCCGATGTTCTGATGCAGGATATTGAAGATAAATTAGATAATTACGACGGCGACGCTGATATTGACTGCGAAACCAATGGCGGCGTAATGACTCTGAGCTTTGAAAATGGCTCAAAAATTATTATCAACCGGCAGGAAGCATTTCATCAGATCTGGCTGGCAGCCCGTAACGGCGGCTATCACTTTAGTCTGAAATCAGATAAATGGATTTGTGATCGCAGCGGCGGGGAGTTTTTTACCATGCTGTCAGAGGCGGTCAGCGAACAGAGTGGTGAAGCCTTCCGCTTCTGACACCCGCAGACATTACAGACTGACGGCACAGGTTGATGGTACAAAACCTGTGCCGTTGCACAACATCAGCCGCGCTGCCCGGCGGCCTGATACTGTAGTGGTGCTATCTCAGTATGAAAATCCGAATACAGGGTATCACCGCGCTCTTCAACCGCCAGATGCGAAAATACATTACCGTGAAAAGGTTTCACCTGTGTTTTTCCGTCTGTTTTCAGAATCTGATAAAACTGCGGCAGATTAAAATTGATAAAGCTGGAGCCATAAGTGAAACGGTCGTGGGAAGACGAGTAAAAACGGCTGACATCACGGACGAGATCATCTTTACTGCCCTCACAACCTGAATAAATCTCCACGCGGTTTGATTCATCCAGTACGTAAATATTGAATCCGTTATCATCACGGTTTTCAAAGAAAAACTGGATAATCCCCTCACTCGCATAGCCATCCACCACATCCGGCAGATGCCCGGTTTCCGTACTGATTTTTACCGGAAACCCACGCAGTTTGTTATTGGAGATAGCGCCGTAAAATTCGACGGCATTTTCCAGTTTCTGTACTGAGACATTCAGACGTTCAAAGAACAATCCCCATGTCTGACCGGCGAGACGCAGAGCTTTGAAGCGGCCCGGATCCTGACGGTTAGTGGTTAAGCGCAGTTCAATACACTCAGAAACCAACTGCTGAATACGGGTACGGATAAGCCCGCGCAGATGACGGCTGTAACAGAAGACCTCCACGCCTGACGGCGGTGCCGCATCCTGGTGCATCTTGCCCAAAATCGTTTTGATGGCTTCCAGCACCGACTGTTCGCCGCTGAAATGCAGTGTCCGGACTTCGTTCCATGAGTTGCGGTAAAGCAAATCAATACTGCCGACCAGGCACTTTTGCTCCTCGCCGAAACTGAATACATCCGGTTTGCTCATATCAAAATGAACAACCTGCTGCGCAAAATCAGCCGTCGGATCCTGCTCCAGATTGACGATAATCGCCAGATGACGGATTTCACACGGACTGTAAAGCGCACGCGGGGTCGGTGCCGGCAGGCTGATAGGGAAATTTAGTGAAACATCATGCACCAGTTCATGCAATTTTTGTTCATCACAGTGAGATTCACCGTTATGAATATACACGCGGGTTTTGTCTGTCAGCAGCCCGTTAAAGTAGGTCCATGAAACGAGCTTATTCAGATAGCGGTTATATTCAAGCGGCTGATGACCAATAATGGTATGAATGGTCGGTGCCTGATTATACAGATACCAGCCGCTGCGGTTAGCCCGCCCGCGGGGAACATAAATAAAGGTCAGATTCTCTTCTGACAGATCCGGCGAAATCTGCGGATTCACCAGGGTCACTTTCCCCGGCAGTGCTTCAAATGCCGCATACAATTTCCGGGTCAGAACCCCGATATCCTGCGGGCTGGCGCTGACGCTCAGATTGTTACGCCGCGCAAAACGGATCAGGTTACGGTAGCTTTGCATCATGGTATCGAGCAACTCATTGTGCGCATCGCGCACCTGCTCAATCTTCCAGTCATTGCGGCGATCAAGTATCGCCAGACGTTCCGGTGACCATCCCCACGCGGTAACCATCTCCGCCAGTACCTGGCAGCGCCAGCCACCGGATGCGCGTTCACTGACTCCGGCAGGCGGTTTTTCACAGATTTTCAGGTAAAAACAGCGGCGGATTAGATCAAGGCGGGTTTCATCATTAATGGCTTTCAGATAACGCGTGATGCGGTCAAGCAGCATACAGTAGGCATCCAGTCCGTAATGGACTATCTCACCGGCATGAAGATGTTTCTTAAACTCTGTCGCCAGAAGCTGCCCGTTCGGGTAATCCCACGAGTAAGCTTCCAGCAGTAAACTTTTGATAACGGCTTTATACGGTGAATCAACACTTTTATACAGTTGCCACAAACTGGCACCAAAGTACTCTTCTGCTGATAATTCACCCAATCCGCCCAAATCCAGCCACTCATTCGGGGTTAATACACCCTGCGCATAAAGTGACATCACATATTCATCGTAGTGATGCTCTTCTTCTGCCGGTACCATCGTCCACAGCAGGCGCTTACCGGCCATCCGCACAGCGGTGCGATAAAATTCATCAAGCAGTAAAATGTGCTGGGTCGAGCCGCAGTCTTCGCCGTTAAGGCTGCCGCTGGCATTATGGCGGAAACGGTTTTCATCGATCAGAAAGAACGTGACATCAATCCCTTTACCCGCAGCCCACTCTTCAATCAATGTGCATTTGCGCTGTAAATTCTGTTTTTCATCATTATCAAGCCAGGACTGATGACAAACCCAGATATCCAGATCAGACGAATGGCTCTGACCGACAGAGGAGGTGCTGCCCATAGAGTAGATGCCGGTTATCGGCAGTTCGCCGTTGGCATTGCACGGCTTGCATTCACCATGCTGACGGGAAAAGTCACTCATCCAGTCAGTCTGAAAATCGTCAGATGCCCAGAAACAGACGCCATGCGGCACGCTGCCCTGTACATAGCCCGGCATATCAGGATGGTGATGGTGCAACAACACGGGCAACAAACCATACACTTCTGTAAACGCCCGACTCATCCCGATGGTCGCGCGCTCTGATCTGAGCTGATTTATTGCATCCAAACGCTGCTTGAGAGTTTCAATATAGAGATACAAAGGGTTCGCCTGATTTTATTTCATGTAACTGGAAATGACCTGATGTCCGGCTTTATGTGTAAATGAATACAGACTAATGATGACGCTGAAAATGATAAGAATTGGAATCAATGCTAAATTGCCGGAAACGTGATCAATCTAACACCTTCAGGGCAAAGGGTAAAGCATGAGACTAAAAAAGGCACGATTACCCAAAGTTATCAATCCGGATATAAATAGTTGTAAATACTCTATTTTCCATAAAAATTATTGTGATACACACAAATAGTGTAAGGAAATAACCCGTAAATCTGATTCAACCCCCCGGCTGTATTTTTTTTGACCAAAAAAGTAACATTACGTATCCCTTTATGTATATTTTATATATTTTAATAATACAATTAATTAGTTATTTAAGTTGAAACGATTTAATTAATTACCGGAACTACAAATTAATTTAATTATTTAAAATATATTTTAATCACCTCCTGACATACTCTTGCCACCTGATAATCAGATTCGTCATTTTTCGGCCTTATCTGCCGGGCAGATCTCGTCACATAACTGGAAAAATAATCAGCAAAATGATAAAACAAAGGCAGTTTTTCTTATTTTTCCGGTTACCCTTAACTCCTGAAATCCGGATAAAAAGACAAGGATCCCAGACAATTATCATGACCAATCAACTGTTGCGCATCGCTACCCGTCAAAGCCCGCTCGCTCTCTGGCAGGCCGAATTTGTTAAACAAGCGCTTGAACAGCGGCATCCGGGACTGCATGTCGAACTGGTCCCGATGGTGACCAAAGGTGACATTATTCTTGATACGCCACTGGCAAAAGTGGGCGGTAAAGGTCTGTTTGTGAAAGAGCTGGAGATGGCATTACTGGAAAACCGGGCGGATATTGCCGTGCATTCCATGAAAGATGTCCCGGTGGATTTCCCGGACGGACTGGGTTTAGTCACTATTTGTGAGCGGGAAGATCCGCGCGATGCCTTTGTTTCCAATCAGTACGCGTCTGTTGAGGCATTACCGCCGGGCAGTATTGTCGGTACCTCCAGCCTGCGCCGCCAGTGTCAGTTACGGGAACGCCGTCCGGATCTGGTGATCCGCGACCTGCGCGGTAATGTGGGCACGCGGCTGGGTAAACTGGATAACGGTGAATACGATGCCATTATCCTGCTGCTGCCGGACTGAAACGACTGAAGCTGGACGCCCGTATCCGCTGTACAATGTCACCGGAAGAGTCACTCCCGGCTGTCGGTCAGGGTGCGGTGGGCATTGAGTGCCGTCTGGATGATGAACACACCCGTTCTCTGCTCAGCGCGCTCAATCATGATGCAACTGATATCTGTGTCCGGGCGGAACGCGCGATGAATACCCGCCTTGAAGGTGGCTGTCAGGTGCCAATCGGCAGTTATGCAGTCTGGCAGGGTGATAACATCTGGCTGCGGGCGCTGGTCGGCGCACCGGACGGCAGTGAAGTTATCCGTGGTGAGCGGCTTTGTACGCCGCAGGAGGCCGCCGCTGCCGGTGTTTCTCTGGCAGAAGAGCTGCTTGATAAAGGCGCACGGGCTATCCTGACTGAGGTTTATCAGGGGCATGCACCTGCATGACCATCCTGGTCACCCGCCCTTCCCCGGCCGGTGAAACCCTGGTCACCGCACTGCGCGCGCGCGGGCAGAATGCCATTTCTGCCCCGCTGATCCGGATACAGCCCGGAAACGAACTGCCGCTGCTGACCACAAAAATGGCGGCACTTTCTCCCGGTGATACCCTTTTTCTGCTGTCAAAGAATGCGGTTTATCACGCAAATGAACGGCTGATTCAACAGAATTACCTGTGGTCTGATAAGTTTTGCTATTATGGTATCGGGCAGTCAACTGCACAGTATTTTCAGGCTCTGACCGGATTACCCGCCGGGTTTATGTCCGGCGGCGAAACCAGTGAGCATCTGCTGACCCGCCCGGATTTACAGACACTGACCGGACGCCGTATCCTTTTACTGCGCGGTAACGGCGGCAGAGAGCATCTTGCTCAGACCCTGCGCGAACGCGGTGCTGACGTAAATTACTGTGAATGTTACCGCCGGGAGCCTGTTGAGTATGATGGCGGAGAATGCGCCCTGCGGTGGCAGGAACAACAGGTTAACACCCTGGTGGTCACCAGCGGCGAAATGCTGCAACTGCTCAGACAACTTATTCCGCCGGCACATATCAGCTGGTTATTTCAGTGCCGGATAGTCGTTGTCAGTGACAGACTGGCGGCGATTGCACACTCTCTGGGCTGGCAACATATTATTATTGCCCGCAGCGCAGACAATGAAGCCTTACTTCAGGCTCTACAATGAATAAAAAATATGGGACGCCACTTATGACGGAACTCGAAAAAAAAAACCGGATCTGCTGATACGCCTGACACACAGGATGGCGTATCTGATACAGCGGTGCAGGCGGATAAACAAACCGCGGCCCGGGAAAAATCTGCCGGAAAAAACGTCACTGAAAAAGCGGCGTCAGCTAAAAACAACACAACCGCACAGCCGGAAACACCAACGCGCGGACACACCCCGCCCGAACCCTCTGCCGCAGAAAAAAAACCGCAGTCCGGTTTTCTGCGCAGTGCCGTTGCGCTCGCCGTTATTTTACTGATCGGCGGCGGTGTATGGTATGCATCGCAGATCAATACGCAAACACTGTCACAGCGGCTGGAAGCGGAAAACGCACAGCTGAAATCACAGATGGCGCAGTTGCAGCAGGAACAATTGCAAAGCCATAAACAAATGCAGGAATTTATCACTCAGCAATCAGCACTCAGCGCTCAGTATCAGCAACAGGATGCCACACTGAAACATGAGCTGGATTTGCTGCGCAGCCGTGTCAGCACCTTGTCCAGTGCCGATGTAAAAAGCTGGCTGATAGCACAGGCTGATTTTCTGGTCAAAATGGCAGAACGCAAGCTATGGAATGATCAGGATGTCGTCACCGCCATGGTATTACTGAAAAATGCCGATGCCAGCCTGGCAGAAATGAACGACCCCGGTCTGCTGGATGTCCGGACCGCGCTGCGTAATGATATCACCGCGCTCTCAGCGGTCAGCCAGATCGATTTTGACGGCACTATTTTACGCCTGAATCAACTGGCAAATCAGGTTGATAACCTGCGTATTGATGATGGCAGCCGTGACGGTGCGCCGATGGACAGCAGCGACAGCGAAGGTATCACATCATCCGTTGCAGACTGGCGGACAAACCTGACCAAAAGCTGGCAGAGCTTTATGAGTGACTTTATTACTATCCGCCGCCGCGACAGCAGCGCTGCACCTCTGCTGGCACCAAATCAGGATATTTATGTCCGTGAAAATATCCGCGCCCAGTTGCTGATTGCCGCTCAGGCGGTGCCGCGTCACCAGGAAGAGAGCTACAAACAGGCACTGGATTCAGTCTCCACCTGGGTTCGTGCATATTTTGCGGATAATGACCCGGAAAATACTGCATTCCTGAAAGAAATTGATGAATTAGCCGCACAGCCTGTCGCCATGAGCATACCGGACAGCCTGTCCAGCCAGCCGCTGCTGGATAAACTGGTACAGACGCGGATCCGCCGTTTGCTCAATGATGAGGCTCTGCCACCACCGGTTGCCGAACCACAGGCAGTACCCGCAGAGCCGGCGCCTGCTGTGCCGGAAGCAGCACCAAAACAGGAGGGATAACGGATGTTTAAACTCTTTATTCTGTTCCTTGTCCTGATCGCGGGGATCATTATCGGACCGCTGGTCGCCGGACATCAGGGCTATGTACTGATCCAGACTGATGATTATGACATTGAAACCAGTGTCACCGGGCTCGTTATCTGCTTTCTCGGATTACAGGCCGCGCTGATATTACTCGGCTGGTGCTGGCGTCGTCTGAGAACCGGCAGTTCCCGGACTCTGGGCTGGTTTGGCGGTCATAAGCGCAACCGCGCCCGCAGCCTGACCAATGACGCCCTGCTTAAACTGGCAGAAGGCGATTTCCGCCAGGTGGAAAAATTGCTCAGCCGCAGTGCAGATAATGCCGAACAACCGCTGGTCAACTATTTACTTGCCGCAGAAGCAGCACAACAGCGCAGTGATAATATCCGGGCTAATCAATATCTTGAACGGGCAGCTGAACTGGCCGGAAATCACCAGTTACCGGTTGATATCACCCGCGCACGTATTTTGCTGACCCGTAATGAAATTCCGGCAGCACGCACCGCAATTGATAACCTGCTGGATATTGCCCCGCGCCATCCGGAAGTACTGCGTCTGGCAGAGCAGGTTTATGCACGCTCCGGTGCCTGGAAATCCCTGGTTGCCATCTTGCCGGCAATGAAAAAATCCGGTGAGTTTACTGATGAGCAGGTTGAGCAGACAGAAACCCGCGCCTGGCTCGGTATGATGCAGCAGGTTGCCGATCAGGATGGCAGTGATGCACTGCGCCACTGGTGGAAAAATCTGAGCCGCCATCTGCGTCATAATCCGGATCTGGCGGTAGCCGCTGCACAGCACTTTATTGCCGGTGATGATATGAGTGATGCAGAAGCCGTGATACTTGACGGGCTGAAACGACAGAAAGATGATCGCCTGCTGATACTGCTGCCACGTATCCGGACAGAAAATCCGAAAGCTATCCGTAAAATACTGAACCAGCTACAGAAAGATGACAGCAAACAACCGTTGCTCAACAGTACATTGGGGCAAATGGCGATGCAGGAAGGCCGGTGGGAAGACGCTGAGCAATACTTCAAATCCGCCCTGAATACCCGCAGGGATACACATGATGCCGCCTGGCTTGCCGATGTGCTGGATAAACAAAAGAAATATGAAGAGTCAGCAATGATCCGCCGCAATGCACTGCTGGACACACTGACACTGCCGGATGAGAACCATTAACTTTACACTGATACGTCATTAAAAGAGATTGACGACATCATGTATTGATGGCAAAAATAAGACATAAAAAAACACCTATCGTGAAACGATAGGTGTATAAAAATACAATCAGGTCTACAGACGGGTGGTGCCTCACTCAACGTTACGTCCTGTTGTTGATGTAAAGATTTCGGGATCTTTTACATCGATAACCCGGACAATAGGCACCGAATCTAGCTCTGCATCATCTCCGGGTTTATGAAGCTTTCGCAATCATAAGAAATGAGATGAGCATCTACACTCAGAGTAATGCACAACCCGTGCCAACTATTACGCCTCCTTATTTTCCCACGGTTTCCGTGGGTTTATTTTTTCTGCCCTTCCCCCCTGAGCTAAATGACCGGCGCAAATCTGCCCGCACTGTCTCTTTTTTGAGACGCTTTTTGATATCAATATTATTTTCATTATAAATCAATACATTAAGTGTCTCATATTAACGACATGGATTATGCCCATTGTCGCCAAATACACACAATCAATATAACTAATTGATTTTTAATATAAATAACTCAGTCATTAAATACACAAAAGATATTCACCAACCATTTTTTCACAAACAATCAGAGAAACAGGATTAGCAGGATTAGCAGGATTAGCAGGATTAGCAGGATTAGCAGGATTAGCAGGATTAGCAGGATTAGCAGGATTAGCAGGATTAGCAGGATTAGTTAAACAGAAGAAATAAAGAGAGGAAAGCAATAATATGAAAAATAACAGAACGGCAGAAACGAAAAAGCCCCGCTATAAGCGGGGCTTTTTCTGAATATGGTCGGCGAGATAGGATTCGAACCTACGACCCACTGGTCCCAAACCAGTTGCGCTACCAAGCTGCGCTACTCGCCGAAAGTCTGACTTTTCATGATGATGGTGCGAAGGGGGGGACTTGAACCCCCACGTCCGTAAGAACACTAACACCTGAAGCTAGCGCGTCTACCAATTCCGCCACCCTCGCAGGTTCATCACTACAGTCAATGCTACATGTAAAATGGGGTGGCTAATGGGACTCGAACCCACGACGACTGGAATCACAATCCAGGGCTCTACCAACTGAGCTATAGCCACCATCACATCGTAACATTTTACTACAAACTACAACTACTTACAACAGCGAAATACTTAATCCGTAACTTGTGCACACTTAATGGTGCGCCCGACAGGATTCGAACCTGAGACCTCTGCCTCCGGAGGGCAGCGCTCTATCCAGCTGAGCTACGGGCGCTTTACGCCGTTGCGGGAAAGAATAGTACGGATTTCTCTATTATCTGTCCAGTGCTTTTTTTCACAAATGTATTGTTTGCTCAGTCTTTATCCGTTTCGCTGAGAAAGAGAGCGTTTTTCCGCAAAAAGCTCCCTGAAATGCCCTGTTTACAGTTTATTTCCGTAATAATAACCAAGAAATTTCAGCAATTTAAACTGGCGGCGAAAGCGGGTTGGTTGTGATAACAGGCGGTAAAGCCATTCCAGCCCCATATTCTGCCATACTTTAGGCGCACGCTTCACATGTCCGGTAAACACGTCGTAGGTGCCGCCTACGCCCATATAAAGGGCATCCGGATGAACCTTACGGCAATCACGCATAAAGATTTCCTGTTTCGGCGATCCCATGGCGACAGTCACAATCTTTGCCCCGCTGTCACGGATGCGCTCAAACAGTGCATCACGCTGCTCCGGGGTGAAATATCCATCCTGAGTACCGGCCAGATTCACATTCCACTGTGCTTTCAGCTTAGCCTCTGTTTCCGCCAGCACCGTCGGTTTACCACCGACAAGAAAGACCGGCGTGTTTTCCTGCCCGGCCTGCGCCATCAGCGCTTCCCATAAATCAGCACCGGCAACACGGGAAACCTCCGCCTGCGGATATTTACGGCGTATAGCCCGGACAATACTGATGCCGTCAGCATACAGATACTCTGCATTGCTCAGCAGCGTATTCAGCGCCTCGTCCTGTTCTGCGGTCATCACTTTCTCGGCATTCATTGCCACCAGTGTTCCGCGTTTAATCTGTCCGTCCGCAAACAAATAATTCAGAAAATGCGCCTGATCACGGAATCCCCAAATCGGGTAATTACGGATACTGTATTGCGGGATTTGTTCCGTACTGCCGGCATCAGATGATAACGGTTCCATACTCATTCCTTACGATGAAAGACGGGTGCGTTTGCCCTGTGAAATCACATAATGACGGATGACCCCGGCCACTTCGAACAGCCAGTACAGTAATTTCGCCACCATCAGACAAAAACCAAAAATAAGACAGAAGAACACCACGCGGGAAACAAATGAGTCCATTCCTTCGCGGGCCAGCACAATCATGTTAAATATCGCGCCGAAACAGAAAGCATGCAGAATAGCGGCTTTATACCGGTTAGTTTCCCGCTGCCCCTGAACATAGAGCCAGTCAAACCATTTGATAATTAATCCGACCACCACCGCGCCGAGCGGAACAAACCAGAACCCGCCCATGACCACCAGCGATCCTATCAGTGTCGGGGAAATCGCCAGCCCGGAATGGTTGTTCAGGACTTCCCAGGTAAAATAGTTTGCTGCATTCAGTACAGTATCCGGCCGGTCAGGCCACAGCCAGCCCGGGATAAAGACATAGAAATCACGGATGATCGGCGCCAGTCCCTGAAACTCGATTTTGTCGTAGTTATCCAGCAGCAACCCGAGGTTCTCCCACGGCGAGAAAGTATCGCGGGTCAGATAGAGGAAGGTATAAAAGGCTTCTGCGCCGCTGACATCCAGACTGTAACGTTTGAGCGCCAGCCAGAACATACCCACCACGCCGAATACACCGGCGCTGACCAGCATCCACAATGAGATCCAGCCACGGACAATCCCGATAAACAGGAAAAGCGCAAACGCAATAATGATATTGGCGCGGGTTCCGCCGACAATCACGTAAGTCATAATCCCGAATGCCACTGTCGCTATCAGGAAGCCAATCCAGCGGTTAAAGGTCGGTTTCAGGAAGAACACCACCAGCATGGCGGGGATGAAGAAATAGAAGAAGCGCTTTAACGCCACACCTGTGACCTGGCTTGAGAAAATCTGGCTGTAGGTTTTCAGCTTGAATAACAGTAACCCGTTTTCCATAAAGAAAATCCCGGCAGTACCGATGGCAATCGCCGCCAGCAGCATCCAGGTCAGGTTTGTTTCTGTTTTATTCATGCTGAACAACGGATGGCTGCCCGTTGATTGCGTTTTGCGCAGCCTGGTTTTATACGCCACATAATAAATAGCATAGAAACTGGTTGATGCCAGCAAGGCCTGCAACAACGAGGAAGCCGGCACCACCTGTACATCAAACTGAAAAACCAGCGTAAATGTAAACGGAAATCCGAAATAGAAAGTCAGCAGATAAAGCAGGGAAAAGAAGATATTAAAATTGAAACGAACCCGCCGGAACTCCCGGTAGGTCAGCAGCAGGATGAACGTCAGTGAGATAAACCAGACGGCAAACAGCCCGATAAAATCAAACTGGCTCATGCCTTTTTCTCCTGCGAAAGGGTCAGCACACGCTCCCAGCCCTGAACAAAGTTCGGGCTGAAAAAAGCGATTTTCTCACGGTCGAGCGCAAACAGTTGCTCACGCGCCTGCGCAACAACAGCAGGAGTCAACTCATCTCCGTAAAACAGAACCGGCACCTGCTGCTCTGTCATATCCTGCCAGAACGGGTTCTGACGGCTGATAACAAACGGAATACCGAACTGGATCAGAAGACAGAGCGTACCGATTCCCTGCTGGCGGTTAAAGATAAAATAGCCGAGGTCGCACTGTCTCAGCTGATTGAGATAAACATCAAAGTCTATTTTATCTTTCAGAATTTCAACCTGTTGTGAAGAAAACAGTTTCTCTGAAAATTCTTCAACTTCGCCAATATAAGCACTGTTATTTTCCGGATATCCCATCGGGATAATAATCTTCACCTTGTCACCGAACTGCGCATGAATGCGTGTCAGCGCCTCTGTATGACGATTTGAGCGATCACCCGAGTTACCCAGCAGGATCATGACATTATCATACTGCGTGGCTCCGGTGGTGTTAAAACTGTCAGGGACGGGTCCATGCGGGTCGGGAAATAGAGTAAATCACCCGGCACCTGCGGACGGAACTGTTCAAAGTAATTTAAATCCCCGCGCGTTCCGAAGACATGCCCGACGCGCTTTTGGGCCAGGCGGCGCAGGTGATAAAACAGTCTGAATTTCAGCTGGCGGGAATCCTCATATAAATCAGCCCCCCAGATGTGCCAGAAGAACTGATGGCGTTTTATTTTGCCAAACAGTAATCCCAGCCAGATCAGCGCATTAAACTGACCGTGAAAGAAAAAGCGGCACTGCCGGTCACGTTTTGCTTTTACGGTGACCGCATTTGCCAGGCTTTTCTTATCCGGATAAACATCCAGTTCCAGGTTGGGATATTGCGCCAGAAGCTGTCCGGCTGTGGAAACGACCATAAATTCCGGCATTTCATCACGCGGCAGTGCAGGTGCCAGCACATCATTAAAGAAGCGCAGCACGGTTTGGTTATGGTGCGGGATATCAGATCCTAAAACGTGAATTAAAGTTATCATGCTCGCCTGCAATAGATCAGAAATACGCTACAACACAAAAGGAAGTAGATAATATAAGTCACCATATACGCCTGCGCCGCGCCGACAGCGCCGTGTGCAGGGATAAGCCAGTATGCGGACAGCGTCAGTAACACAAACTGCGTCACTTCAGTGAGGATATAAAACCGCAGTGCGGCTTTGGCAATCACCAGATATCCGAACACATACGCACCCACTTTCAGCACATCACCGGTAAGCTGCCATACAAACAGCTCCCGCATTCCGGTAAATTCTTCAGAAAACAACAACCAGATAGCAAAATCCCGCAGCAGCCAGACCATAAAACTCGCAACAGCCACAGCGGGTAATACAAATTTCAGCGATTTTATAATTTCGCGGCGGATAGCCGTTTTTTCCTGTAAACGCGCGAGTGTCGGCAGCAGATAGACAGAAAATGATGCTGTAATAAACTGTAAATACGCATCTGAAATACTGGTGACGCCAACCCACATCCCTACCGCATCCCAGCTGTAGCGGTCCGCCAGCAGGTTTCGCATCAGGATATAAGCCACCGGCAGTGTTACCGCCGTCATCAGCGCCATCAGGGTAAATTTCCCCAGATGCGAGGCAATCGCGCGATCCCATGCCGGTTTCAGGTCTGACAGCGGGAAGCGTTTACGGCGCAGCATAATAATCAGCGCAGGGAAAATAATCAGCGCAGGCACCAGCGCAAGCCCCGCCAGTGCGCCGCCGTAACCCCACAGCCGCAGGCAAAGATAATACGCCGCCACACCAATCAGGCTGCCTGCCACAATCGCAAGGGCATTGCCGCTGGCGTCACGGTAACCTTTTAAAATCGCAAGGAAATAGTTAGCATAACCAATTCCCATCTGAATAAATGCCACTGCAACGATAACTTCACGATATGAATCGTGTCCGAACAGCAGCACACTGATTTGTGCACTGAACAGCAGAAATGCAATCGCCAGCAGGGTCGAAAAAAGCAGAATAATCGTCGATGACGTGCCTAATATCGCCCGGCGCTTATCAGCGTCCTCATGGTGCTCGGCAATATATTTTGTGACACCATTAAAAATACCGGCGCCGGACAGCACGCCGAGTACCGTAACCAACTGGCGGAAGTTTCCCGCCTGCCCGATACCGGACGGGCCGTAGGCCAGCGCCAGCAGTTTGACGACTAACAGCCCCGCCCCGATTTTGATCAGGGTGGAGCCGGCCGTCCAGATTGATGCTCTGGCTAAAGACATATTACGCGAAGAAATCCTTAATCAGACGGATCACAGTTTGCTGCTCGTCTTCTTTCATGTTGTAGAACATCGGCAGGCGCACCAGGCGATCACTTTCACGGGAGGTAAAGATATCCTCACCATTGAAACGTCCGAATTCCACCCCTGCCGGACAGCTGTGCAGCGGCACATAATGGAATACCGTCAATACATCATGTGATTTCATAAATTCATTGAATGCTGTGCGCTCTTCCACATCTTTCAGCTTGATGTAGAACATGTGCGCATTCTGCTCCATGCCTTCCGGTACAACCGGCAGCGTCAGCAGACCATCTTCCGCCAGCGGCGTCAGTGCATCGTAGTAAATCTGCCAGAATGCCAGACGGCGCTCATTAATTTTTTCTGCTTCTTCCAGTTGCGCCCACAGATAAGCGGCCTGTAAGTCAGACATCAGATAGCTGGAGCCGATATCACGCCAGGTATATTTATCCACCTGACCACGGAAGAACTGGCTGCGGTTGGTGCCTTTCTCGCGGATAATTTCTGCACGCGGGATCATCGCGGGGTCGTTAATCAGCGTTGCACCGCCTTCGCCACCGGAAGAGTAGTTTTTGGTTTCATGGAAGCTGTAACAGCCGATATGACCAATTGACCCGAGTGCGCGGCCTTTATAAGTCGACATCACGCCCTGTGCGGCATCTTCCACCACATACAGGTTATATTTCTTCGCCAGTGCCATGATGGTGTCCATTTCACAGGCCACGCCCGCATAATGCACCGGTACAATCGCTTTGGTTTTCTCTGTGATTGCCGCTTCGATTTTGGTTTCATCAATATTCATGGTATCCGGACGGATATCCACAAATACTACTTTCGCGCCGCGCAATACAAAGGCGTTCGAGGTAGAAACAAAGGTGTAGCTCGGCATGATGATTTCATCACCCGCCTGAATATCCAGCAGAATTGCTGCCATTTCCAATGATGCAGTACAAGATGGTGTCAGCAGGACTTTAGCGCTGCCAAACCGTTTTTCCATCCATTCTTCACATTTTTTGGTGAACTGTCCGTCACCACACAACTTGCCGCTGGTCATGGCCTGCTGCATATACCCAACTTCAGTGCCGACTACAGGTGGTTTATTAAATGGAATCATTGCATCCTCGGTATAACCAATAGGCTGTACTGTCAATCGTACCGCCACTTTTTGTATAAAGGCGCATTGCCGCAAGATTACTGAGCTGTGTTGCAACCCGTAATACACGGCAGTGATGTTCTGCACACCACTGTTGCGCCGCCGACATTAATTTCAGGCCAATTCCCTGACCCTGATTGCCCGGCAGTACCGCCAGCAGACCTATGCGGGCGCTCTGTTCGTCCGGTTTGCGTAGTGTGACAAACCCGGCTGTTTCATTCTTTTCATTACGAACCAGCAGGCAATCTTTATCAAACGTACCCAGTACCGCTTTTTCCGCCCAGGTTGTATAGAACCGGGCGCTGTCGTCCGGCTGATACCAGGGGGCACGAAAGCGGCTCTGCGCAAATACCTGTGCCGCCGCCGTTTTTATGACCGCAATATCATCACTGACGGCATAACACAGCGGTCTGTGAGACATTGCATTTTCTGTGCCAGCCTGCAATTTCAGCGCAAAATCCACTTCACTTTCTGCTAAAGAAAAGCCCAGTGCGGATAAGCCATCCAGCGCATTCAGGTCGCCGGTGGTGATTTTTGCCTGCACCAGGTCATAAGGCGCGAAATCGGCGACCGTCAGGAGGGCAGCATCCGGGGAAAGTGCCAGTTTTGCCGTTTTCAGGGCAAAAAAGTCACTTTCCCACGCGAGTGGATCAATACTGGCGCGGACGGACATGAAGTAAATTCTTCAGATACTGACCATAACCGGTTTTCGCCAGCTGACGGGCGGACTCTGCCACCTGTTCATCACTCAGCCAGCCGTTGCGCCATGCAATCTCTTCCAGACAGGCAATTTTAAAGCCCTGACGCTTCTCGACTGTCTGTACAAAGGTGCTCGCCTCAATCAGGCTGTCGTGTGTGCCGGTATCCAGCCACGCAAATCCGCGTCCCAGCAGCTCGACATTCAGTTCGCCGCGCTCCAGATACATCTGGTTGATACTGGTGATTTCCAGCTCGCCGCGCTCAGAAGGTTTTACCTGCTTCGCGATATCAACTACCTGATTATCATAAAAATAAAGTCCGGTTACTGCCCAGTTGGATTTTGGCTGTACCGGTTTCTCTTCAATAGAGAGCGCACGGAATTCATCATCAAACTCCACCACACCAAAACGTTCCGGGTCCATAACCTGATAACCAAAGACAGTCGCGCCCTGTGTGCGGGCAGCAACCGTTTTCAGTTTCGGACTGAACGCGTGACCAAAGAAGATGTTATCACCCAGCACCAGGCTGCATGTGTCATCACCGATAAATTCTTCACCGATGATAAACGCCTGCGCCAGACCATCCGGAGATGGCTGTTCCGCGTAGCTCAGCGAGATCCCGAACTGATCACCATTGCCCAGCAGACGGCGGAACGACGGCAAATCTTCCGGCGTTGAAATAATCAGCACTTCGCGGATCCCCGCGAGCATCAGCACCGACAGCGGATAATAGATCATCGGCTTGTCGTAAATCGGCAGCAACTGCTTCGACACCCCACGGGTGATAGGATGCAGCCGGGTGCCGGAGCCACCGGCCAGAATAATACCTTTCATATCAGTCCCTTACTTATCGCTTTCCAGCCCGAGGCGCTGTCCGGCATAAGAGCCGTCCTGCACCCGGCTCCACCAGGTTTCATTATTCAGATACCATTCCACGGTTTTGCGTATCCCGGACTCAAAGGTTTCCTGCGGACGCCAGCCAAGGTCACGCTCAATTTTGTCAGCATCAATCGCATAGCGCAGGTCATGACCAGGGCGATCAGTCACATAAGTGATTAAATCGCGGTACTGAGCAACACCGGCGGGCTTTTGAGGATACAGTTCTTCCAGCAGTGAACAGATGGTTTCGACAACCTGAATATTTTTGCGCTCATTATGACCGCCGATATTATAGGTTTCGCCAACTTTTGCCTGCGTGACAACCGTATACAGTGCGCGCGCATGATCATCTACAAACAGCCAGTCGCGGATCTGCTCGCCTTTACCGTAAACCGGCAGCGGTTTGCCTGAGATCGCATTGAGGATCACCAGCGGGATCAGTTTTTCCGGAAAGTGATACGGTCCGTAATTATTTGAGCAGTTGGTAATAATGGTCGGGAAGCCGTAAGTCCGCAGCCAGGCGCGCACCAGATGGTCACTGGACGCTTTGGATGCAGAATACGGGCTGCTCGGTGCATACGGTGTGGTTTCAGTGAAAAAGCCATCCGGTCCTTCCAGGTCACCATACACTTCATCAGTGGAGATATGATGAAAACGGAAAGCGGATTTTTTCTCTGCATCCAGCGCCTGCCAGTAATGCCGCGCGGCCTCCAACAGTGTGTAAGTGCCCACAATGTTAGTTTCGATAAAATCAGCCGGACCATCAATGGAGCGGTCAACATGACTTTCGGCTGCCAGATGCATCACGGCATCCGGCTGATACTGTGCAAACACGCGGTCAAGTGCCGCGCGGTCGCAAATATCAACCTGTTCAAAGGTATAGCGCGCGTCATCAGCGACCGGCGCCAGGGACTCAAGGTTCCCGGCGTAGGTCAGTTTATCAACCACCACCACACTGTCAGCCGTATCACGGATAATATGACGAACAACAGCAGAGCCGATAAAACCGGCTCCGCCTGTCACTAAAATGCGTTTCAACGCCATACTCCTTTGGTGTCGATGATCCATTTCTGCGGGATCTGGCTGCCCGGAATATTTTTAAACGGTGTGTGGTCAACGAGCAGCAGGATAATATCAGCGTCAGCAATCGCTTTGTCGATTGATGTCAGCTCAGCCAGCCCTTTCAGCTTATTAGGCAGTTCGTGAACATTCGGTTCGACCGCCAGGGTTTTCCCTGCATGCCACTCTGCCACCATTTTAGTAACATGAACGGCCGGGCTTTCACGTAAATCATCAATATTTGGTTTAAATGCCAGACCAAAGCAGGCAATGGTCACTTCACCCGCACGTTTGCCGGTTTCTGTCAGGCAATCCGCAACGGCAGCTTTCACCTGGTCGATAACCCACAGTGGTTTGCCATCGTTAACCAGACGTGCGGTATGGATCAGACGCGCCTGTTTCGGGTTCTGCGCCACGATAAACCACGGGTCAACGGCGATACAGTGTCCGCCCACACCCGGACCCGGCTGTAAGATATTCACGCGCGGATGGCGGTTTGCCAGGCTGATCAGTTCCCAGACGTTGATGCCCTGATCGGCACAAATCAGTGATAATTCATTGGCAAATGCAATATTGACATCACGGAAGCTGTTTTCAGTCAGTTTGCACATTTCAGCCGTGCGTGCGTTAGTGATTACACACTCCCCTTCCAGGAAGATGTAATACAGTTCGCTGGCGCGTTTTGACGATTTTGCTGTCATGCCGCCGACAACACGGTCATTTTTAATCAGTTCAACCATTACCTGACCCGGCAACACACGCTCAGGGCAGTAAGCAATATCAATATCCGCGTCTTCACCCGCCTGCTGCGGGAACGTCAGATCCGGGCGGGCAACCGCCAGCCATTCTGCCATCTGCTCAGTCGCACCAACCGGAGAGGTGGATTCAAGGATAACCAAATCCCCTTTTTTCAGTACCGGCGCAATAGATTCTGCCGCTGACTGAACAAAAACCAGATCCGGCTCATGATCCCCTTTAAACGGGGTCGGCACTGCAATCAGGAACGCATCCGCAGGTTGTGGTTTGGTAAAGGCTTTCAGGAAACCGCCATCAACGGCTGTTTTCACGACCGCGCCTAAATCCGGCTCCACGATATGAATTTCACCACGATTAATGGTATCAACCGCATGCTGGTTCACATCCACACCAACCACTTTTTTCTGACGGGAAGCAAATGCTGCCGCTGTTGGCAAACCGATGTAACCCAGACCGACAACAGAAATAGTTTCAAAACTCATAATGTCACCTGATTGTTTTTCAATGCTTCAAGAATACGCTGGCACGCTTTTCCGTCCCCGTACGGGTTATGTGAACGGCTCATCTCATGATAAGCCGCCGGATCGGTCAGCAATCGTGTTACTTCGCGAACGATAGTGTCGGTTTCTGTGCCGACTAAACGAACAGTACCCGCGTCAATCGCTTCCGGGCGCTCAGTGGTGTCACGCATCACCAGAACCGGTTTACCTAATGACGGTGCTTCTTCCTGGATACCACCGGAGTCGGTCAGGATCATATAAGCATGGTTCATAAGATACACAAAAGGAAGGTAATCCTGCGGGCTGATTAAAACAATGTTGCTGATATCATGCAGAATTCGTTTTACCGGCTCACTCACATTCGGGTTGAGATGGACCGGGTACACAATCTGGACTTCCGGATGTGCAGTGGCGATCTCGGCCAGCGCATGACAAATCCGCTCAAAACCATCCCCAAAACTTTCACGGCGGTGACCGGTCACAAGGATCATTTTTTTGTTGCTGTCGATAAACGGATACTTCGCATCCAGTTGATCCAGCAAATCTTTATCCTGCATGATGCGGTCGCGGACAGACAGCAGCGCATCAATCACCGAGTTACCGGTGACAAAAATATGACTGCCGTTTATCCCCTCACGCAGTAAGTTCTCACGCGAGTTTTCGGTGGGTGCAAAATGATACATCGCCAGATGTCCGGCGATTTTCCGGTTGGCCTCTTCCGGCCACGGCGAGTAGAGATTTCCGGTACGCAGACCGGCTTCAACATGTCCGACCGGGATGCGGTGATAGAACGCCGCCAGGCTGGTCGCCATGGTTGTTGCCGTGTCGCCGTGAACCAGAACGACATCGGGTTTAAAATCGGCAAAAACCGGTTTCAACCCTTCAAGAATATGACAGGTGATATCCGTTAAATCCTGCCCCGGGCGCATAATATTGAGATCATAATCAGGTGTGATCTCAAAAAGGTGTAAGACCTGATCCAGCATTTCACGATGTTGCGCGGTGACACAGACTTTTGCTTCAAAAGCGTTATCTGCGGCCAGCGCATGTACCAGCGGAGCCATTTTGATGGCTTCAGGACGGGTACCAAATACAGTCAATACTTTCACTGAGATTCTCTTTTATTTATATGATATCCGGCTTTGAGCCGGTGGCGGTTTCCCGCCTTAAAACAGGCCGGAACACAGGTTTCCGGCCGGTTATTTCTTACCGTAACTACGGACGACGACGGGCCAGTGCCACACCGGCTCCTGCCAGCGCACCGATAAAGCCCCACATAATCATCATGAACGCACGGCGCGGACTGTCGCGCTTGATTGGCTCATCCGGTGTACGCAGGTAACGATATGCACGGAAGCTCTCATCCAGTGTCGGACCGACATTCAGTGTCGATAACATGGCGATATTCTGCTCATAGTCTTTATCAAAATCCGGCCCGGTGGCTTCCAGTGTTTCCAGGCGTGCCTGCAACATTGGTGTACCTAATAAAAAGAGCTGTGATTTCGGCAGTTCATTGACAGGAACATCTGTCTGGCTGCGGCTGATACCCTGTTTTTGTGCCGTCACGAGTGCATTTTTCAGCAAACCGGTTTCGCGCTGATAAAGAGATTCAGCCACCATTTTCTGGCGTTTCACCAGTGCTTTCAGTGATTGTGTGCGGGTTGCCCACGCGCCTTTCAGTTCATCATTCAGGTTCAGAGCTGCACGGTTGCTGGCAAAATCAATATACTGGCGCAGCAGTGCTGCTGATTCTTCCGCAGATTCAGCGGTTAATGTCAGCGTATCATTGACCAGTTTTTTAGTATCATCACGCGGGGTCAGCGTGATGTTATTGATCATCTCATCCAGCAGCGCGGCATCTGCTTTGGCATCATTTTCCATGCGGGATTTGTAATAATCCGTCTGTAGCCAGAAATCACGGCGGGTATCATAAGAGGCCGCCTGAGTAATAAATTCCTGGTAGGCTTCATTCGGGATAGGCAGCAGTGCTGCTGATTCCTGAGCCGCATTCAGATGGTTATCCAGATTGCGCATAAATTGCTGCTGTGAATAATATCCGCCTAAATTATTAACCGTCGGATAATCTGTGATCGCCGTCGAGTTCCATTTTTGCTGCATAAAGTAACTGGCACCCAGAGATACCAGCGCAAACACAACGGCAATACCGACTATCCATACCTTGCCGCGCCACAATGAAACAAACAGCGCGCGGATATCTAATTCCTGGTCATACTGCGTTTGTTGCGGGTCCGGATTATTTTCTGAACGCATATCAACACGAGCCTCTGTGGTTAAAAATTTAGTGTGTGGCCGATTTGCGACGCATACGGCGTCTGTGGCGTTTGATAAAACGGGCGACTTTCCAGGCGCGTTTAATGCAGTAGCCATACATAATAAAAGCAAGCAAGAACAGTGCCAACATCACCCATTCAGGGACAAAGCTGAGCAACTGTCCGGCAATACCAATCGCGGCTAATACAGCTGCCGCCAGGGTTATCACCACAAAAGATTCGCGGGACGTAAACCCGGAACGCATAATCAGATGATGAATATGCTGGCGATCCGGTGAGAACGGACTCATTCCTTTACGCAGACGGCGGTACATGATTGCCACCATGTCCATCAGCGGAATAGCAATAATCCACAGTGCCGTAACCGCATTAATCGCATGCGGCTCCGCGCCCTGTGATGCGGACGTCAGTAACCAGATAATCGTAAAGCCGATCAATGTACTGCCCGCATCACCCATAAAGACTTTAAAGCGGCGGCCGAACAGCCCTAAGTTAAAGCAGATATATGGCAGGATCGCGACAATAAAGGTAAAGCACCAGAACGCCAGACCGCTGTTACCGCTCAGCGCAAACAGAATTCCCAGCGCGCCGAAAGACACACAGGAAAGCCCGCCGAGCAGCCCGTCAATACCATCCACCATATTGAACGCATTTACCGCGCCCCATACCGCGAACAATGTCAGCACATAACTGAACGGACCAAGAGTCAGTTCCCATCCGCCGAATGCATGACCCAGGCTGTCGAGCTTCAGGTTGGCAAACACCATCATCACGATAGCGACTGCTGCCTGAATACCGGCGCGCAGTTTCACACTGATATCAAACCGGTCATCCAACGCACCCACAAAAACAAGCAGCGCCGCACAACCGAGGTAAATAAATTTATGTGCAATAAACTCATCACTGATGAGGAACGCAAAACAGACACTGATAAAGATAGAAATCCCGCCGACTAACGGGACCAGTCCCTGATGTTTTTTGCGGTAATTGGGTTTATCCACCAAACCGATAGCGATACCGGCTTTACGGGCAACAAAGACCGTTACTGTAGCGAATACAAATATGATTAGGAGTTCAGTTAACATAGTGAGATTCACAACAACCCTTTTCAGCTATTTTTTATTATCCCTGCCGGCTGACAACACCGCGCAGAACTTGCCATTTTCAGGCAAAATAATATATGCAAGAAACATACCACGCCTTATCCGGCAAGGGTTTCAAACATAACCGGTAAAAAAAAAACGCCACATTGCATGCGGCGTTAGTTATAAAGTGTCGTCGAAAAGCTACGAGCGTTTCATAAAGTCGAAGAAATCTTCGTTCGTCTTCGTCATCGCCAGCTTGTTGATCAGGAACTCCATTGCATCAATCTCACCCATCGGATGGATAATTTTGCGCAGGATCCACATTTTCTGTAATTCATCCTGAGTCGTCAGCAGCTCTTCTTTACGTGTACCGGAGCGGTTGTAATCAATCGCAGGGAAGACACGTTTTTCAGCAATTTTACGGGACAGGTGTAATTCCATATTACCTGTTCCTTTAAATTCTTCGTAAATGACTTCATCCATCTTCGACCCGGTATCAACCAGCGCAGTCGCGATGATGGTCAGGCTTCCGCCCTCTTCCACATTACGTGCCGCACCAAAGAAACGCTTAGGACGATGTAAGGCATTCGCATCCACACCACCGGTTAATACTTTACCGGATGATGGTACAACGGTGTTGTAAGCACGGGCCAGACGCGTAATGGAGTCGAGCAGAATAATAACGTCTTTTTTTATGCTCAACCAGACGTTTAGCTTTCTCGATAACCATTTCAGCAACCTGAACGTGACGGGCCGCAGGCTCATCAAACGTAGAGGCAATCACTTCGCCTTTCACCAGACGCTGCATCTCGGTCACTTCTTCCGGACGCTCATCAATCAGCAGTACCATCAGAACGCAATCAGGATAGTTATGCGCGATATTTGCCGCAATATTTTGCAGCAACATGGTTTTACCGGCTTTCGGCGGTGCCACGATAAGACCACGCTGACCACGACCGATAGGTGCTGCCAGATCCAGAACACGCGCGGTTAAATCTTCTGTTGAACCATTACCACGTTCCATACGCAGACGTCGGTTTGCGTGCAGCGGGGTTAAGTTTTCAAACAGAATTTTGTTACGGGCATTTTCAGGTTTATCAAAGTTAACTTCATTAACTTTTAATAACGCAAAGTAACGTTCGCCTTCTTTCGGCGGACGGATTTTACCTGAAATGGTATCACCGGTGCGAAGGTTAAAACGGCGGATTTGGCTTGGAGAAACGTAGATGTCATCAGGGCCTGCGAGGTATGAACTGTCACCGGAGCGGAGGAATCCGAATCCATCCTGCAATATCTCCAGCACGCCATCACCGAAAATATCCTCTCCACTCTTCGCATGTTGCTTGAGGATAGAGAAGATGATGTCCTGTTTTCTCATACGGGCCTGATTCTCAAGCCCCATGTTTTCGCCAAGGGTAATCAGGTCTGATACCGGCGTATTTTTTAATTCGGTAAGATTCATAATGGTGGGTTCTTTGACTCGGGGTGTATCTCGGATTATGAACGTGAATAGTAAGGTAACGTCAGCGTTACCAGGTTAATTTGTTACAGAATCGATGTTCACGGTTAATACGACTGTTATGTGTATTTCCGCGTAATCGCCTGCAAGACTGACTGTGCACACCGGGCGCAAGGCAAGATGTGATACACATCCTATTTTGAGAGAACAAATTGGGTGACATTCCCGCAAATTAGATTTATCTCCGAGGGATAACCGGATTATGTGACCGGCGTATCGGATACCAAGATGTATCCGGAGATAACAGACTTTCAGACACTACAGAGTAGTCAGTATGCTATGCTATGCTGTCAGCAGAATTTAAACAATACCTGACCAGCTGGCGCTAACTTAACATGCTTCAGACAAGACGTCCAGCGGGTGAACACTGATAATTTGTTGTCGCCCCCGGACGTCTTAATAATATGCACTAAAATGAACAATCAGATATTATTATCGATGAACGTTTTCAGTTGTGTCTTAGACACTGCACCAACCTGGGTCGCTTTCACGCTGCCATCTTTAAACAGCAGCAGTGTGGGAATACCACGGATGCCGTATTGAGGCGCGGTCTGCGGGTTATCATCGATGTTCAGTTTAGTGATGGTAATTTTCCCTGCATATTCTTCGGCGATTTCGTCTAGAATAGGGGCAATCATTTTACAAGGACCACACCATGCCGCCCAAAAGTCAACGAGTACAGGGCCGGTTGCTTTTAACACGAGTTGTTCAAAACTGGAATCAGTCAGGTGAATAATTTTATCGCTCATTGTTCAGCTCCAAGATTTATACAATACCCCATTAGTTTAACACTAACTAATGATAGGATTTGCCTATTTCAGCGGATAGGCTTCCGTAACGCAACATTAAACTGATATTCTATCTAAATATGAGCAAAACACATTTAACAGACAAGAAGTTTTCTGACTTCGCCTTGCATACAAAAGTAGTAGAAGCACTTGATTCAAAGGGCTTTTCTAATTGCACGCCTATTCAGGCGCTGACACTCCCCCTGACAATCGGCGGACGTGATGTTGCAGGACAGGCACAAACAGGAACAGGAAAGACGCTGGCATTCTTAGCGTCAACATTTCATCATCTTCTTACAACGCCGGCACCGGAAGGCCGTAAAATTAATCAGCCGCGTGCGCTGATTATGGCACCGACCCGCGAACTTGCGGTTCAGATCCACTCTGATGCAGAACCGCTCTCACAAAGCACCGGACTGAAAACCGGGCTGGCTTACGGCGGCGATGGTTACGACAAACAAATCAAAGTGCTGGAAGAAGGCGTCGATGTCATTATCGGTACCACCGGCCGCTTAATTGATTTCGCCAAACAGGGTCGCCTTGACCTGAGTGCTATTCAGGTTGTGGTTCTTGATGAAGCTGATCGTATGTACGATCTTGGTTTTATCAAAGATATCCGCTGGCTGTTCCGCCAGATGCCGCCATGCTCTCAACGAATGAACCTGCTGTTCTCCGCGACACTGTCTTATCGTGTCCGTGAACTGGCATTCGAACAAATGAACAGCCCTGAATATATTGAAATTGAGCCGGAGCAGCGCACCGGACATCTGATCAAAGAAGAGCTGTTCTATCCGTCCAATGAAGAAAAAATGCGTCTGTTACAGACGTTGCTGGAAGAAGAGTGGCCTGACCGCTGCATTATCTTCGCCAACACGAAACACCGTTGTGAAGATATCTGGGCACATCTGGCTGCCGATGGTCATCGTGTCGGTCTGCTGACCGGTGATGTGGCACAGAAAAAACGTCTGCGTATCCTCGAGGATTTCACGCACGGCAATCTTGATATCCTGGTTGCAACTGATGTTGCAGCACGCGGCTTACATATCCCGCTGGTCACCCATGTCTTTAACTATGACCTGCCGGATGACTGTGAAGATTACGTACACCGCATCGGCCGTACCGGTCGTGCAGGGGAAAGTGGTCACTCTATCAGCTTAGCCTGTGAAGAGTACGCCCTGAACCTGCCGGGAATCGAAGAATACACCGGACACCCGATTCCGGTCAGTAAATACAACAGTGACGCACTGCTGACTGAGCTGCCGGTGCCGAAACGCCGCCGTCGTCCGCCGCGTACGGGCGGAGGTCAGAACCGCCGTAATATGCCGCGCCGTAACAGCAACGGACCGCGTCATAGTAATAACCGGACCAAACACTGAAGGACGCCATGCTGAGATCGTCTTCGCTCTATGCTGCTATCGATTTAGGCTCCAACAGCTTTCATATGCTGGTGGTGCGGGAAGTCGCCGGCAGCATCCAGGTACTGTCCCGCGTGAAACGGAAAGTCCGTCTCGCCACCGGGCTGGATAAAGATAATATTCTGTCACCGGCTGCTATGGCGCGGGGTTGGCAGTGCCTGCGGCTGTTTTCCGAACATTTACAGGATATTCCTGATTCTCAGATCCGTATTGTGGCAACCGCCACACTACGTCTGGCAAAAAATGCCGGTGAATTCCTGGCAACAGCATCGGAGATCCTCGGACATCCGGTGACTGTTATCCGGGGCGAAGAAGAAGCACGCCTGATTTATCAGGGTGTTGCTCACACTACCGGCGGGTCAGATAAACGCCTGGTGGTGGATATCGGCGGCGGCAGTACAGAACTTGTCACCGGTCACGGTGCAAAAACAACAGCGCTGTTCAGCCTGGAAATGGGCTGTGTCACCTGGCTTGAGCGTTACTTTACAGACCGATCCCTTACCACCGATAATTTTGCCGGTGCCGAACAGGCCGCCCGGGACATTATTCTGCCGGTGGCACCCGTGCTGCTGGAACAGGGCTGGCAGGTGTGTGTCGGGGCATCCGGCACCGTTCAGGCGCTTCAGGAAATCATGATAGCGCAGGGAATGAATGAACAAATTACCCTCGCAAAACTTCGCCTGCTCAAACATAAAGCCATTGAATGCGGCAAACTGGAAGAGCTTGAAATTGAAGGGCTGACGCTGGAACGGGCGCTCGTGTTCCCCAGCGGGTTAGCTATCCTTATCGCCATTTTTGAAACCCTTGAAATTGACAGCATGACACTTGCGGGTGGCGCGCTGCGTGAAGGGCTGGTTTACGGCATGCTGGATCTGCCTGTTGAGCAGGATATCCGCACCCGGACACTCAAAAATGTTCAGGAACGCTTTCAGATAGATGTCGCTCAGGGTGAACGGGTCCGGCAACTGACGGATCATTTCTTCCGCCAGGTTTCTTCTGCCTGGCAATTAGATATCCGCTGCCGGGAGCTTCTCAGCAGCGCCGCGCTCATCCACGAGATCGGGCTGAGTGTGGATTTCCGCAACGGACCTGAACATGCCGGGTATCTGGTCAGTAATCTGGATCTGCCGGGATTCACACCGGCACAGCGGCGTTTGTTATCTGTATTGCTGCGCAACCAAAGCGGACCTGCGGATATCAACTCGCTGAATCAGCAAAATGCACTGACGCCGCGCGAAGCGGGCTGCCTGTGCCGCCTGCTGCGTCTGGCGATTATTTTTGCCAGCCGCCGCCGTGATGATACTCTCCCGTCATTGCGTATCCGCGCCGCTGCTGAAGGATTGATACTGACATTACCCGCGGGCTGGCAGCAATCACACCCTCTGCGCGCCGAAGCATTGTCGCAGGAAATTCAGTGGCAAAGTTATGCACAATGGTCGCTGATGCTGGAAGAACAGGCACCCTCAACTCACGGCTGAGAGTGGTCATACATTGAGTAGTGGATGCTATACCCAACGTCATTCAAGATGCAGGCAGGCGGCAAGTGAAGATAGACGGGGAGCATACATCAGTATGTGACCTGGCTATCCTCGTTCCGCCAACGAACCTGCAGTTTGAATGAATAAGGGTATAAAGCTCTGCCTGTCAGTCTTCTGACAGTACCAGGGCTTTAATTTTATGGGCTTTTTCAAAGTGATCCAATTTATGGGTCATAATCCACCATGTCGCGGCTTCCATAAGTAAATCGGGATCATCGTTTTTATTCGCAAAAAAAGCGTAAAATGAAAGGCCTACGTTTTCACCTTTCGTGCGAACTTTATCATTGCATACCGTTATTATTTTTTCTCTCAGTGATGCTCTCATCTGCTTTACTCTGTTTTATTCTTTGTTTTTTGCCAGCATTGCTTTGATACCTGCAATACCGCGCAGACCTGTCTGCTGCTTCTCTTCTGCTGTTTTCACTATCTTTTTACCGTCATCCCAGCGCAAATCATCCTGCGGTAATTCATCCAGAAAGCGACTGTGCTCAGGGCGGATAAGCTCACCATACTGACGCCGTTCACGGCACAGGGTAAAAAAGAGTGATTTCTGAGCCCGCGTGATCCCCACATACGCCAGGCGCCGCTCTTCATCCACATTGTTTTCATCAATACTGGACTGATGCGGTAAAATACCCTCTTCCATCCCCACCAGGAAAACATGCGGAAACTCCAGCCCTTTAGACGAATGCAAAGTCATCAACTGAACCTGATCCAGCGCTTCATCTTCTTCACCGCGCTCCATCATATCGCGCAGTGTAAATCGCGTGACAACCTGCGCCAGCGTCATCGGCTCGTTCAGGTCATCCCCTTCCAGCATTTCAGACATCCAGCTGAACAACTGATCGACGTTTTTCATCCGCATCTCAGCCGCTTTCGGGCTTGCCGAGGTTTCAAACAGCCAGCTCTGATAATCCAGCCCGTGCAGCAAGTCACGTACAGCAACCAGTGGCTCACGCTCAACTAATTTTTCCACATCCGCCAGCCAGCCGGTAAAATTTGTCAGCGCTGCCAGCCCCTGACCGGAAAGGCTCTGCTCCAATCCCAGGTCAAAACTGGCCTGATAAAGACTTTTGTCCCGCACATTCGCCCATTCACCCAGCTTCTGAATTGTTGCCGGACCTATTCCCCGGCGCGGAGTATTCACGATGCGCATGAATGCGCTGTCATCTTCCCGGTTGGTCAGTACCCGCAGGTAAGCGAGTAAATCTTTGATTTCAGGTCGGGAGAAAAATGACGTTCCGCCGGAGATCCGATACGGGATCCGGTTTTGCATCAGCATTTTTTCAAAGATCCGCGACTGATGGTTACCGCGATATAAAATGGCGTAATCTTTATAATCTGTCTTATTGATAAAGTGATGGGCGATCAATTCCCCGACCACGCGTTCTGCTTCATGATCTTCATTATTCGCCACGATCACTTTTAGCGGATCGCCATAGCCAAGATTAGAAAATAACCGTTTTTCAAATACATGCGGGTTATTGGCGATCAAAATATTCGCGGCATTCAGAATACAGCCGGAGGAGCGGTAATTTTGCTCCAGTTTGATCACTCGTAACTCAGGGAAATCCTCATTCAGCAAAACGAGGTTTTTGGGCTGCGCCCCGCGCCAGGAGTAAATCGACTGATCATCATCCCCGACCACCGTAAAAAATGCGCGCTTGCCCACCAGCAATTTAACCAGCTGATACTGGCTGGTGTTTGTATCCTGATACTCATCCACCAGCAGATAGCGAATGCGCTGCTGCCAGCGCTCCAGAACACGATTATCTCGCGCAAAAAGCAGCGTCGGTTTGGTTATCAAATCATCAAAATCCAGAACATTACAGCTGCTTAAATGCAGCTCATAACGCCGGTAACACTCTGCAAATGTATGATCACGCTCTGATTTCGCCTGCCCTTTTGCCTGCTCAGGTGTCAGCAGCGCATTTTTCCAGTTTGAGATCTGACTGATCACCTGTTGCAGAAGCTCTTTATCTTCTTCCAGATGATCAAACGTCAGCTCTTTCAGTAGTGCGAGCTGATCCTGATCGTCAAACAGGGAAAAATTACGTTTCATGCCCAGCGCTTTGTATTCGCGCTTGATGATCTCCAGCCCCAGGGTATGGAATGTCGAGATCATCAGCCCTTTGGCTTCTTTGCGTCCGAGGGTTTGCGCCACACGCGCTTTCATTTCACGCGCCGCTTTATTGGTAAAAGTGACTGCCGCTATCTGACGAGGCTGATACCCCACATTGCGGATAAGATGGGCAATTTTATTGGTGATCACCCGGGTTTTGCCGGAACCGGCACCCGCAAGCACAAGGCACGGCCCCTGAACAAATTCAACGGCCTGCTGCTGACCAGGATTTAATTTCATACGCGTTGTTAACCCGATTGATACTGAAACAGGGAGGGATTGTAGCAGAAAGGAAGGATGCCCGTATAACCAGCCCTGCTTCAGAGGATAGAAATCATCTTAAGTTAGATAAAATAACATTTATATTCAATTAATTATAACTATTTCGGTGTATATCCCTGCCACCGAAATACCAATATTATGGAGAAAAATCAGGCTATTAAATAAGGAAAACTGAATGGCATCCAGAGATGATATCAGGAACTCCAGATTAATATATACACAGGATATTGGCTGGATAGATCGCAATCACGCTATAGGCGGGGATGCGCGAAGCCTGTGGGCACAACTACTCACAGAAAATACCGCGCCCTATTTTAAAGATTACTTTCTGGTCAGTTACGATCAGTTTATGGGAAAATTTTTTATTAAAATGGGCGTTACCTCCTGCTGGCTGGTAAAAAAAGGGCTCAGGGAAGAAGATAAAAAATCGATCGCACTTTCAATGATGTTTTATATTTCCACATTATTTGAGACCCACCAGGGGCGGTTTTTATTTTCCGGTCTACTGAGAAACGATAGTGGGTTCAGCGGTGAAGATCTTATCTCTAACCTTCTTGGTTTTTATTCCGTCATCGAACCGCGGGATTATTGGTCACTGATTAAACCGGTGCCCGTTGAAACCGCACTGCGTATCTGGGATCACTATGGTTCCGTCGGTAAATATAAAAACAGGGAGCTTCGCCCCTGGATCTTCCCGGATCCGCAGGAATCACCCAATGTCATACCCTATAAAAAAAATCTCCCTTATTATATGAATACTATCCAGCCTTTTAATTCCTACGAAAATAACATTGTTATAAAACTGAATGTTACCGACGGATGGGCTGGTGACTGGGGCTTCAAAAAATGGAATCCATTTGCAGACAAATATGGTTACTAAATTAATATCACTCAGCTTGTCTATTATTATTTTACTTTTTCTCTACTGTTTTTTATCGCCGACTCAATACTTTCCGGCGACAAACCACATAAAATCATTGTTGTTAGTCTCCGATTTCATCCGTAATGCACCGGATAAAGAACAGGCAACCTATTACTATCATTTCTGGGGCGATCGCGGGCAAGAATCTTACTCGGCAATTTATTATTGTCAGGATAAAAATAAATTCAATGAACTGGAAATAAAACTTCATCAATATGCTAATTCACGACGTTCATTAGTGGCTGTTAATGAAATCACATATAGAAATAAATATAATGAAAATCGATTTATTTCTATTCATGAGTCTAAAAAGGATAATCAGGAGTGTATGTCTTTATCTGAATACGAATATACTTACGATTAAAACGGGTGCCGTCCGTTGATACTGTAACCGGACGTGCCCGCAGCACAATGTCGCCATGTAATGCTTTCATAACAGAGTGTCATACTCTCGTGAGGTTGAACATCATTATGAGTCAGCGTATTAGGATAATGTGATGAAATATTCACAATCGCAGCGCTGGTTAGTTTTACCGTATAATATTTTTCCTGAACCCCTGATATACCTGTCCGGTAAAAATCCAGCTCACAGGTTAATATTTCATTGTTTGTAATGCTGACACCCAATAATGGTGATGATTTATCAATAGGTTTACTGATAATAACCGGGTGATGAACCGCATTTTGTTCACGGAAAATATCATGGCTGAATGAATACACAAAAATCTGATCTTCATGTCCGTACTGATATTTATTTCCTATTGATTCCGGTGATGAGCATCCTCTTGAAATTAAGCCCTGCTTATTACCTTGCAGCCGTAAGTATATTTTATTTGCCATAACATTCCTTTGTTTATAAATATCAGCTGGTTATTCCCTGATATTTACCCAACGTCATTCAAGATGCAGTTTGAATGAATAAGGGTATATGTAATTAGGGGTCATAATAATGACATTTGTGATGGTTACAATAACCCTCTTTGGTTAAATGAAAAAACGGCACCCTAAGGCGCCGTCCATTTATTCATACAAATAATATTGCGGTATGCTATCAGCCACCAACAGCAATACGTTTCATATCCGTCATATAACCGCGCAGCGTTTTACCCACGGTTTCAATCGGATGCTGACGGATAGCTTCATTAACATCACGCAGTTGCGCGTTGTCTGTACCACTATCAGCCATCGTTTTACCCAGGTCGCCCGGTTGCAGTGATGCCATAAACTCTTTCAGTAACGGCACTGCCGCAAAAGAGAACAGGTAGTTACCGTATTCCGCAGTATCTGAGATAACCACGTTCATTTCATACAGACGCTTACGGGCAATAGTATTCGCGATCAGCGGCAGCTCATGCAGTGATTCATAATAAGCAGATTCTGCAATAATACCTGCATCAATCATGGTTTCAAACGCCAGTTCAACGCCGGCTTTAACCATCGCAATCATCACAACACCATGATCGAAATATTCCTGCTCACTGATTTTCAAATCAGAATCCGGATAATTTTCAAATGCCGTTCTGCCGGTTTCTTCACGCCAGGTCAGCAGATTTTTATCATCATTCGCCCAGTCAGCCATCATGGTTGAAGAGAAATGCCCGGAAATGATGTCATCCATATGTTTTTCAAACAGGGTTTTCATCTGTCCTTTCAGGGTTTCAGATAACTGATACGCCCGGATTTTTGCCGGATTGGACAATCTGTCCATCATCAGTGTGATCCCGCCCTGCTTCAGTGCTTCCGTGATCGTTTCCCAGCCGTACTGAATTAATTTACCTGCATAAGCAGGATCTGCACCTTCGGCAACCATTTTGTCATAACACAGTAAAGAACCCGCCTGTAACATACCGCACAGAATGGTCTGCTCGCCCATCAGGTCTGATTTCACTTCTGCCACAAAAGAGGATTCCAGAACACCTGCGCGGTGCCCGCCGGTTGCCGCAGCCCAGGCTTTGGCAATCGCCCGCCCTTCACCTTTGGCATCATTTTCCGGATGAACCGCGATCAGGGTCGGTACGCCGAAACCGCGCTTATACTCTTCACGGACTTCCGTTCCCGGACACTTAGGTGCAACCATCACAACCGTGATATCCGGACGAACCTTTTCGCCTACTTCAACAATATTAAATCCGTGTGAATAGCCCAGCGCCGCGCCCGGTTTCATCAGAGGCTGAACTGCCTGAACAACCGCTGAGTGCTGTTTGTCCGGCGTCAGGTTAACAACCAGGTCCGCCTGCGGAACCAGTTCTTCATAAGTGCCGACAGTAAACCCGTTTTCAGTGGCACGCCGCCATGAAGTACGTTTTTCATCAATGGCTTCGCGGCGCAGGGCATAAGTGATATCCAGCCCGGAGTCGCGCATATTCAGACCCTGGTTCAGACCCTGCGCGCCACAGCCGATAATCACCACTTTTTTCCCTTTCAGGTATCCGGCTTCGTCCGCAAATTCTTCGCGTGCCATAAAACGGCATTTGCCTAACTGCGCTAACTGCTGGCGCAAATTCAATGTATCAAAATAATTTGCCATGGTGACTCCGTGTGGTGTGTTTGCTCAGGCAGCAGTACATGCAGCGCTGATTATGTTATTTGCCGGTGTGGTATACCCGCGTGACTTATAATGACTATATGTCATGACCTTCATTGCTTAAATTGATATATTAACAAGATAGTGATGCATTTATTGCAACACACCCTTATTCATTCAAACTGCAGGTTCGTTGGCTGCATCTTGAATGACGTTGGGTATAAAATAATGATATGAAACTTAAAGAGGTGATGATGGATATCCGGGAACTCAGACTGTTTTTACACCTCGCGGAAAGCTGCCACTTCGGCAAAACGGCCAATGCCATGCATGTCAGCCCGTCAACACTCTCCCGGCAAATTCAGCGGCTGGAAGACTCTCTCGGCCACCCGCTGTTTCTGCGCGACAACCGCACAGTGCAACTGACAGCCGCCGGTGAGCAACTGAAACAGTTTGCACGGGAAACACTGCTGCAATATCAGCAACTGCAACATGCGCTTAATCATCAAAGCCCGTCACTGACCGGCGAATTACATCTGTTTTGCTCTGTGACCGCCGCATACAGCCACCTTCCGCAAGTTTTGGATCAATTCAGAGCCGCGCATCCGCAGGTTGAAATTAAACTCACCACCGGTGATGCCGCCGATGCTGTGGAAAAAGTGCAGTCACAGGAAGCCGATTTAGGTATCGCCGGAAAACCTGAAAAATTACCGGATAATATTAATTTTCATCAGATTGGTGAGATCCCGCTGTCACTTATCGCACCTGCCCTGCCATGCCAGGTAAAACATCAGGTTACACAGACAGAGCCGGACTGGGAGAATATTCCGTTTATCATTCCGGAACATGGTCCGTCACGCAAACGGATTGATTTATGGTTTAAAACACAACGCATTCAGGAGCCGCAGATTTATGCCACCGTCTCCGGTCATGAAGCCATTGTGTCAATGGTTGCATTGGGTTGCGGCGTTGCGCTGATCCCGCATGTGGTGGTGGAAAACAGCCCGGATGTTATCCGCAACCGTATTTTACAGTTGGATAATATTTCAATGGTCGCCCCGTTTGAACTGGGGGTTTGTGCCCTGAATAAGCGCCTGCATGAGCCGCTTATCCGGGCTTTCTGGCAATTACTACCGCGCTGGCACTGAGGTCTGCGGAGACAGGAAGCGGCTAAATGCCGCATTACCTGTTTCATCCCGGTAGTCATAACCCAGCGCATTCAGATGCTGCTCAAACCGGGTATCATCCCCCGAGGCGTCAAATGCCACCAGCACACGACCATAATCAGTTCCGTGGCTCCGGTAATGGAAAAGAGTTATATTCCAATAGGTTCCGAGTGTCTCCAGAAATTTCAGCAGCGCGCCCGCCGCTTCCGGAAATTCAAAACTGAACAGACGCTCCTGCAAGGGTGCCGCCGGACGCCCACCCACCATATAGCGCACATGCAGTTTCGCCATCTCATCATCAGACAAGTCAGTTGCCGCAAACCCGGCACTTTCCAGCCCGGTAATTATCGCCTGTCGTGCGCCCGGTCCTTCATCTGCGCGGACACTGACAAACACTGACGCCTCTGTCGAATCACTGTAGCGATAATTAAATTCTGTTACCACACGCGGACCCAGCGCCTGACAAAAACGCAGGAAACTGCCTTTTTCTTCCGGAATTGTCACAGCGAACACGCCTTCGCGCTGTTCACCCAGCTCACACCGTTCAGACACATAACGCAGCACATGAAAATTCACGTTCGCACCCGATAAAACATGCGCCAGGTTTTCGCCCTGAATATTATGCTGCTGAATGTATTTCTTCATCCCCGCCAGTGCCAGCGCCCCGGACGGCTCTGCAACCGCGCGGACATCATCAAATAAATCTTTCATCGCAGCACAGATAGCATCGCTGTCAACAGTGATGACATCATCCAGATATAGCTGACACAGCCGGAAAGTTTCATCGCCGATACGCTTAACCGCCACACCTTCCGCAAACAACCCAACCTTCGGCAATTCCACAGGATGCCCGGCCTCCAGCGCCGCTTTCAGACAAGCGGCTTCTTCGGCTTCCACACCGATCACCTTAATATCCGGCATCAGTTGTTTAATAAATACTGCCACACCGGCGGCAAGACCACCACCGCCCACCGGAACAAAGATTCTGTCGAGCCGGGCATTTTGCTGTAAAAGCTCCAGTGCAATTGTTGCCTGACCGGCAATGACCTGTGGATGATCAAATGGCGGGATAAATGTCAGCCCGCGTGATGCGGCAAGCTGAATTGCATGGGCTTTTGCTTCATCAAAATTTGCGCCATGTAACACAACCTCTCCGCCGAATCCGCGGACCGCATCCACTTTGATATCCGCAGTGGCAACCGGCATGACAATCAGTGCTTTCACGCCGGTTTTGCTGGCCGAAAGCGCAACACCCTGTGCATGATTTCCGGCAGAGGCAGTCACCACACCCTGCCGCTTTTGTTCATCTGTCAGCTCGGCGATCATCGCGTAAGCACCGCGCAGCTTAAAACTGTGAACCGGCTGCCGATCTTCCCGTTTTACCTGAATGGTATTGCCCAGCCGTGCCGACAGCTTCGGCATCATTTGCAGCGGTGTAACCTGCGCAACATCATAAACAGAGGCACTGAATGCCGCTCTCACATACTCCGCCCCGGTCGGCTGAGCAGGTAATGGTTGTTTTAGGGTCATCCTTAACCTCCGAGTTTGCTTTTATCCCGTACCGCACCTTTATCAGCACTGGTTGCCAGCAGGGCATAAGCCCGCAGCGCATAAGAAACCTGACGTTCACGGGATTTCGGTAACCAGGCTTTATCCCCCCGCGCTTCTTCATCTACCCTGCGTGCCGCAAGCGTTTTTTCATCCACATTTAATGAAATCTGACGGGACGGGATATTGATAGCAATGATATCGCCGGTTTCCACCAGCCCGATAAGCCCGCCATTTGCCGCTTCCGGAGAAACGTGCCCGATGGATAACCCGGAGGTTCCGCCGGAGAAACGCCCGTCAGTAATCAGCGCGCAGCTTTTACCTAATCCCATCGATTTCAGGTAGGTTGTCGGATATAACATTTCCTGCATTCCCGGCCCGCCTTTAGGTCCTTCATAGCGGATAACAACCACATCTCCGGCAACGATATTTCCGCCCAGAATGGCACTGACTGCATCATCCTGGCTCTCAAATACTTTGGCAGGTCCGGTGAAAATTAAGCTGTCTTCATCAACACCGGCGGTTTTGACAATACAACCATTTTCGGCAATATTGCCGGAAAGCACAGCTAACCCGCCATCCTGACTGTAAGCATGCGCTCTGTTGCGGATACAGCCGTTTTCGCGGTCATCATCCAGGGACGGCCAGCGGCAGCTTTGTGAAAATGCTTTTGTGGTGCGGATCCCGGCAGGTCCCGCAGAGAACATTTTTTTTCACCGCATCATCTTTCGTCAGCGTGATGTCATACGCGTCCAGTAATTCCTGTAATGACAAACCAAGAACATTCGTTACATCACGATGCAGCAGCCCGGCGCGATCCAATTCCCCCAGGATCCCGATAACCCCCCCCGGCACGGTGAACATCTTCCATGTGATATTTCGGTGTGCTCGGCGCAACTTTGCACAGATGCGGTACGATACGGGACAAGCGGTCAATATCTGCCATAGTGAAATCAATTTCACCTTCCTGTGCGGCTGCCAACAGGTGAAGTACCGTATTTGTCGAGCCGCCCATCGCGATATCCAGCGTCATCGCATTCTCAAACGCGGCTTTATTCGCGATATTGCGTGGTAAAAAGCAGGATTCATCCTGTTCGTAATACTTTTTGGTGATCTCAACAATACGGCGACCCGCACTGAGAAAGAGATTTTCGCGATCCGCATGTGTTGCCAGCAGAGAGCCGTTACCCGGCTGCGATAACCCCAGCGCTTCAGTCAGGCAGTTCATCGAGTTTGCCGTAAACATCCCGGAGCAGGATCCGCAGGTCGGGCAGGCGGAGCGTTCGATCTGCTCACTGTCTGCATCAGACACATTCGGGTTCGCACCCTGGATCATGGCATCCACCAGATCCAGCTTAATGATTTGATCAGATAATTTGGTTTTCCCGGCTTCCATCGGCCCGCCGGAAACAAAAATTACGGGGATATTCAGGCGCAATGACGCCATTACCATTCCCGGGGTGATCTTGTCGCAGTTGGAAATACAGACCATGGCATCAGCGCAATGTGCATTCACCATGTATTCCACAGAATCAGCAATAAGCTCTCTCGACGGCAGTGAATACAGCATTCCTCCGTGCCCCATGGCGATCCCGTCATCCACGGCAATGGTATTAAATTCTTTGGCAACACCACCCGATGCCTCAATTTGTTCTGCAACCAGTTTGCCCAAATCGCGCAGGTGAACATGGCCCGGTACAAATTGTGTGAATGAGTTAACTACCGCAATAATTGGCTTACCAAAATCGTCGTCAGTCATTCCTGTCGCACGCCATAAGGCTCGTGCACCTGCCATGTTGCGACCGTGAGTCGTTGTCGCGGAACGGTATTTAGGCATTGTAATCTCCCGTGTTTGCAAAATCAGGCGGGGGAACGTCCCGCCCGTGGATCAGTATCCGTTTCGTTATTATGGATTTACCGGATCTAACCAGCCCCATTTGTCTTCTGTCTTACCTGTAAACAGCCCGAAGAACGCTTGCTGGATCTCTTTGGTCACAGGACCGCAGCGCCCGATACCAACCTGAATACCATCCACACTGCGCACCGGTGTTACTTCTGCCGCTGTGCCGGTCATAAAGACTTCATCGGCAAGATAAAGCGATTCACGGGATAGCGTCTGCTCACGAATCTCATAACCCAGATCTTTTGCCAGAGTCAGAATGGCATCACGGGTAATTCCCGGCAGCGCAGATGAGGTAAACGGCGGCGTAAAGAGAATATTGTTTTTCACTTCAAACAAGTTTTCACCGGCACCTTCAGAGATATAGCCGTGTACATCCAGTGCGATACCTTCCTGATAGCCGTGACGGCGGGCTTCACTGCCGACCAGCAGAGAAGAAAGATAGTTACCGCCGGCTTTAGCGGCCGTCGGGATGGTATTCGGTGCAACGCGGTTCCAGGAGGACACCATGGCATCAATACCTTCATCCAGCGCTTCCTCTCCCAAATAAGCGCCCCACGGGAATGCTGCAATGATGACATCTGTTTTATAGCCCTGCGGCGGATTCACACCCATTCCGACATCACCAATAAACACCAGCGGGCGGATATAACCACTGCTCAGATTATTTTTGCGTAACGTTGCACGGCAGGCTTCCATCAATTCATCCACGGAATAATCCATTGGCATACGATAGATTTTTGCCGAATCATGCAGGCGCTGCATGTGCTCACGATGGCGGAAAACAACCGGTCCTTTGTGGGAATCGTAACAGCGGATCCCTTCAAAAACCGATGTCCCGTAATGCATTGCATGACACATAACGTGAACTTTTGCTTCAGCCCACGGAACCATCTCATCATTGAACCAAATAAAATCAGCTTTTTTTGTCATTGTTATTTTCCTTAGATCGCACGGCTAATGTGCTGATAATTTTCTCTTTTTTGTGTACAGATTTCGACATCCGCCACATCCGCTAACTTAACTAACTGCGTACAGAGTAAGGCCAGCGGTCGCAGGCTTGAAATTGTTAACTCAATGTTTACATTATCACCTTCAGAACCTTTCGCCAGATCCATTTTCATCGCGCAAATGTTAAACCCCCGGTGACGAACAACGCGCAGAACACGCTCCAGGATTTCCGGGCAGGAACGCGCCTGAATAGCTAACTGGTGCATCATCATAATGTGCTCTCCATCATTTGTTCATTACCCGCGCCCGGAGGCACTAATGGCCAGACATTGTCTTCTTCGCGGATGGCAACATGCAATAAATACGGACCCTGATGGTGTAACAGGGTGTGAATAGCGGCAGGCACATCTGATTTTTCAGTGACCAGGTGCCCCGGAATATCAAAAGCTTGTGCGAGCGCGACAAAATCCGGGTTATCGTTCAGCACTGTCTCGCTGTAGCGTTTGTCAAAAAACAGTTCCTGCCACTGACGTACCATGCCAAGGCGCTGGTTATCCAGCAGTAAAATTTTAACCGGCAGCCGCTTACGTTTGATGGTTGTCAGTTCCTGGACATTCATCATAAAAGAACCATCACCCGAGACACAAAGCACCGTTGCCTGCGGGCGGGCAATCTGCGCCCCGATCGCTGCCGGTAATCCGAATCCCATAGTGCCTAATCCGCCTGAAGTTAAAAAATTCTCCGGGCGGGTAAACGACATGTGCTGTGCCGTCCACATCTGATGCTGCCCTACATCGGTTGTTACCACACAGTCCGCCGGTTTGGCGGCAGATACCTGTGATAACAACAGCGGTGCATAAATGCGTTCCCCGGGATGAGTATAATCCGGTACACAAGCCGCCTTCAGCTCTCCGGCTCTGCGCTGCCAGGCTGAAATATCAAGTGGCTGCGACAATACCGGCAGGATCTGCTTTGCATCACAGGCAAATGACACATGTGTCCGGCGCAATTTATCCAGCTCAGCCGGATCGATATCCACATGGATAACCTTTGCGCATGGTGCAAAGGCATTCAGCCTGCCGGTAACACGATCATCAAAACGTGCCCCGACAGCTATCAGTAAGTCGGCTTCCTGAACGGCCAGATTCGCCGCTTTTGTTCCGTGCATCCCCAACATGCCGAGGTAATGCGGATAGTCCGGCGAAACCGCACCCAACCCTTTCAGTGTGCTGACTGCCGGCATCCCCGTTTCAGTCAGAAATGCCCGTAACACATCTACGGCTCCCGACATTCCGACACCACCACCGACATACAGAACCGGCTTTTTACTTTCCCGCATCAGTTGTAACGCGCGGGAAATATCAGCCTGAGACAGTGGCTCTGCGGCATCCACCGCCATGAAATATGGCGTAAATTCACTAATCTGCAATTGAATGTCTTTCGGGATATCAATGAGTACCGGCCCCGGGCGACCGCTGGTGGCGATTGCAAAGGCCTCGGTAATAATTCGTGGTAAATCAGCAATTGATTCAACCAGGAAGCTGTGTTTTGTGCATGACAATGACAGCCCCAACACATCGATCTCCTGAAAAGCATCCGTACCAATCAGTGAAGAACCCACCTGTCCGGTGATAGCGACAACCGGCACTGAATCAAGCAGTGCATCAGCCAGTCCGGTAATCAGATTTGTCGCCCCCGGTCCCGATGTGGCGATACATACCCCTGTTTTCTGTCCTGCCCGCGCGTAGCCGATTGCCGCCATGACTGCCCCTTGTTCATGACGGCAGAGCACATGCTCCACTCCTCCGTCATACAGCGCATCATAAACCGGCATGATCGCACCACCCGGGTAGCCGAACACAGTATCAACACCTTGTGTTCGTAGTGCCTGCACTAACCACTGTGCCCCGTTCATGTGTGACTCCTTAGTCCGCCGTCGTTACTTTTCAGTGAAAAATCATAAAATTAAGGTTAAAAAAAAACCCCGCGCCTTTCGGTGCGGGGTTCTCGTAAGATCTGAGTGGTTGTCAGCCATTCTCTCGTCCACGTGCAGCCCCGCACGGTGGGATAATAATCACCACCACGCTCACGATAATTAGGCTGACAACGCGGACAATCTTATTCATATTGAAATTCTTCTGCCGTATCAATCTGGTTTCTGTATTTTAGAGTTATCATGTTATCGAATTATTGACAACGGCTATTTCTTATTTTTTTTCAACAGCAGGAATAAATATCTATTAGTTTCAGTCCATTACCATCGCTATCAGTATTTATCACTATCATCTAATCTCTGAGCGGCACTCCGTGCTAACAAATCCATACTTAACAGAACAATGCAGAAAGGCATATTTCATTTCTCCGCACAATTTACTTTTTACACTGACGCGCGCCTTCCCCAGCTGATATAAAAAGCGTGACAGATTTTTGTGTCCGCTGCCCTGCGATTATCTGGCCATCACACTATTTTTCCGCATAACACGCAAAACAGACGACCGAATTTGTAACATTCATAAAAAATATCAGGCTGTGCGGAAAAAACGACAAAACAGAGCTGAGCTTCAGGAAAAATCGCACATCATGAACGTTCCTCAGATAACAACAGGTTGAAATGATGTCATTTGCCATTGTTTATACACGCGCCATGATAGGTACTGACGCCCCGCCCGTAACGGTAGAAGCACATATCAGTGCCGGACTGCCGGGGTTAACACTCGTAGGATTACCGGAAACTGCCGTAAAAGAGTCGAGGGATCGCGTCCGCAGTGCGCTAATCAATGGCGGGTTTGAGTTTCCGGCCAAACGCATCACGATCAATCTTGCCCCTGCTGATTTACCCAAAGAAGGCGGGCGTTATGACTTACCCATCGCTATAGCTATTCTGGCAGCTTCAGAGCAAATCGATACAAAATTGACAGAAAATTATGAATTTTCGGGTGAATTAGGTCTTTCAGGTGAACTTCGTTTTTGCCGGGGAATACTGCCTGCTGTTCTGGCCGCACTTCAATCTGAAAGACGGGCGGTTGTATCAAAACAGCATTATGACGAATTAAGTATTTTACCGTCAGGATCGGCACTGATGGCGGATAATTTACTGCAAATTGCCGGTTTTTTTCATCAGGATTCGATTCTGGAGGAAAATACACATCAGACAAATACAACAGAAGTGACCGGCAGTACCACCATCGACGACATCATCGGGCAGGAACACGCAAAGCGGGTACTTGAGATTAGTGCAGCAGGCGGACACAATCTGCTGCTGCTCGGTCCGCCGGGAACAGGAAAGACAATGTTAGCCAGCCGAATCAGTACGTTACTTCCGCCATTAACTGCACAGGAGGCGCTGGACGTTGCAATAATCCGCAGCCTTACCCAAACCTCGTCAGATAAGAATAAATGGCCCCAGCGCCCATTCAGAGCGCCTCATCACAGCGCATCCACAGCAGCACTCATCGGTGGCGGAAGCATCCCGCTGCCGGGGGAAATATCTCTGGCACATCACGGTATTTTATTTCTGGATGAACTACCTGAGTTCCAGCGGCGCACACTCGATTCTCTGCGTGAACCACTTGAATCCGGTGAAATTGTCATTTCCAGAGCCAAAGCTAAAATTTGCTTTCCGGCACGCCTTCAGCTCATAGCAGCAATGAACCCCAGTCCGACAGGTCACTATCAGGGTATCCACAACCGCAGCGGCCCACAGCAGCTTTTACGCTACCTTTCCCGTATATCCGGTCCGTTTCTGGATCGCTTTGATTTATCTATAGAGGTTCCGATGCTCCCACCCGGTACACTCAGCAGAACAGAAAAAAGTTTGCCCATTCATCAACAGGTAAAAGAACGGGTGCGATTCGCACGGGAGCGGCAATACAGCCGTAACGGACAGGGAAAACTGAATGCGGGATTATCAGGTAAAGAAACTGACCTGCATTGTGCTCTGTCGCAGCAGGATGCCAGGTTTCTTGAAGATGCGCTGATACAGCTGAACTTATCAGTGCGGGCATGGCACCGGATCCTGCGTGTCAGCAGAACAATTGCCGACCTGCGGGAGGAAGATAAGGAAGTATCACGCCGGGATATACTTGAGGCACTTAGCTATCGTGTCATGGATAGGTTTATTCACAAACTTCAGCAGGTACTGTCATAAAAAATGAAAGGGGCACGAATGCCCCTTTTAACTTATTATTTCTGATGATATTAATCATCGCTGTCGGTATAGTCTTCCGACGGATCGACCTGGGGTTTACCACCGGACAGAGTATGGAAGCGTTTTGGTTTGCGGGTGCATTCCAGATACTTGATCCATACTTTTTCTGCTGCTGTCACCGGCAGTCGTTCACCACGGCATACGGAAACAAACAGTTTTTCTTCATCCGTCCGGGGAGTACGTTTACCCATGTCCAGTTCGTTGAAAGCAAAACCATGGTGCTCAAGTAACTGAGCTTCTTTGATCGTGAAATGACCATGGCGTGAAAAACCACGAGGATAATGTTTATTATCAAAAAAAACGATTAGTCGTGATAAAGCTTTCTTCCATCTGACACACTCCTAATTCTCTACTAACTTACTCTTTATGGCGCGGAGTATTAGATAGCATTAGGATTCTGTAAAACAAAATATTTAAATCATAACGACAAAAATTTCTGGAGATACTTGTGGATACTGAATTACTGAAAACCTTTCTGGAGGTCAGTAAAACCCGCCACTTCGGGCGGGCAGCCGAGTCCTTATACCTTACCCAATCAGCAGTAAGCTTTAGAATCAGGCAGTTAGAGACAAATCTCGGAGCAAGCCTTTTTACCCGCCACCGGAATAATATCCGTTTAACGGCGGCTGGTGAACGTCTGGTACCTTATGCAGAATCACTTATCAGCACCTGGCAACTGGCAAAGAAAGAGATTAATCATGCATTTGCACATAATGCGCTCTCTATCGGTGCAACCGCTTCGTTGTGGGAAGCATACCTGACCCCCTGGCTTGAGCGGGTATATCGTGATCAGTCAGAGCTGCACCTGGATGCCAGAATTTCCTCCCGACAGTCTCTGGTAAAACAGTTACACGCACGGGAACTGGACTTACTCATCTCCACGGAACAACCAAAAATGGATGAGCTTAAAAGTGAGATTATCGGAGAAATCACCCTTCAGTTGTTCAGCATACACCCACTTATCCCGGATAATTTACCGGGGCTTATTCAGCTCGAATGGAGTGCTGATTTCCATCAGTATGACAACCCTGAGCTCACCCGACATCAATTGCCTATCCTGACAACCACGTCGGCCAGCCAGGCTAAACAATTGCTGGCGGTAACTCCGTCCGTTGCCTGGTTACCGGCACACTGGAAGAAAGATCACACTGAATTAAAATCAGTAAATAAAGACCTGATTACAAAACCACTGTACGCAATATGGCTGCAAAACAGCGATCAGCAAGGGCTTATCCGCCAATTAATAACAATACCGGTTTAACGCCGGTAATGTTTTATTTACGGGTTTAAGGTAAGAATCATCGAAAAGGGCATTTCAGGTGGTTTTTATCAGAAAAAATCAGAGGAAAAGGAAGGATGAGACAATAAAAAACAAGTAAAAACAGGCATAATTCCTGAATTTCAGGCAATAAAAAACCCAGTTCATAATAAACTGGGCTATTAATAATTGGAAATTTTTAGTTATTGCTTATCAAGTAAGTGGCAGGGGCGGAGAGACTCGAACTCCCAACACCCGGTTTTGGAGACCGGTGCTCTACCAATTGAACTACGCCCCTAAAGCGTTGGCGGAACGGACGGGACTCGAACCCGCGACCCCCTGCGTGACAGGCAGGTATTCTAACCAACTGAACTACCGCTCCGCATATCTTTGCGTGACTAATGCATTCCTGCATCCTCACTTAATGTAAAACCTGGCGGTTCCCTACTCTCACATGGGGAGACCCCACACTACCATCGGCGCTACGGCGTTTCACTTCTGAGTTCGGCATGGGGTCAGGTGGGACCACCGCGCTAGTGCCGCCAGGCAAATTCTGT
>NZ_LZEW01000005.1 GCF_001676155.1 Morganella psychrotolerans
GGCCGTCGGTGTTGTCGGCGTCGGTGTCGTCTCTGACGGCGTTGGTGTCGTCTCTGACGGCGTTGGTGTCGTCTCTGACGGCGTCGGTGTCGTCTCTGACGGCGTCGGTGTTGTCATCGACGGCGACGTTGCCGTTGCTGTTTCAGTTGGTGGTGGTGTCGGCGGACAAATTGTCGGTACAGGAATAACGGCAAAGAAGAAGAATCCCGGTAATCCCGGCACTAATGGCGCCGCAATGTTAACAGGGCTGCCCGGCTGTGTACCAAATCCGCGGGCGTGAGCATTCTCTCCCGGGTTAATTTCAGTACAGGCACCATCAATAATCAGGCCGTTCTTGGCTTTGATTTTGATATGATCAGCGGTGATAACCATCGAACCCACACAACCAATGGCTAACTCACCACCGGATGTCAGTGCAAATGCACCACCAACACCCATCTGCATCGCACCACCCGTTGTAATCGAGTGGTAACCACCGACGTTAGTGGAATGCGCACCACCGACGTTGATGGCATAAGCACCACCGACGTTCAATGAGCTGGCTGCGGCAATATTAACGGCGTGTGCAGCACCAAAGTTACCTAAATAGGCGCCACCGATAACAACCGTGTCGGACATACCAACAACCCGGTTTGATAACCCGACAACATCCTGACTGTAGTTTGCACCCACAATCTCACTGCGGTTTGCACCGACCATGTTGCTCTTGTTAACGCCCACCGTTTCGCTGCGGTTCACCCCGATGGTAGAATCCGAGTTCACGCCGATTGTCTGACTGTGGTTAACCCCGATAAGCTGGGTTTCATTCAGTTTTGTCACGCGTGACATATTACGTTCGGCTTGTTCCCAGTACTCTTCGAGTCCCGGTTTATCGTCGAAACGGATACCGTTATAGTTGGTTTTGCCCCCGCCGATGGTCCGGCTGATCAAACCACTTTGTGTGCGGTTTGCCGGCAAATCCCATGGTGGCGGTGTCACGTTGTTATACAGACTGCCGATGATCATCGGACGATCAGGATCTCCGTGCAGGAAGTCAACAATCACCTCCTGACCAACGCGCGGAATATAAATCCCGCCGTAATTATCCCCGGCCCATGACTGACCTACACGGATCCAGCAGGAGTCCGCATCGGTGTTATCACCATAGCGATCCCACAGGAAACGGACTTTTACGCGGCCGAATTCATCTGTCCAGACCGTTTCACCTTTAGGACCCACAATCAATGCAGTCTGCGGACCATGAGTGACCGGTTTGCCAATTGTCTGCGGCGGACGATACACTTTTGTTGTCGGCTGAACGACAAAACTGGTGTAGATACTGAAGCCGTCGCTGTCCGTCTGCTGATTAATTTCTGTTGCACGCAACTGATTAGAAATAACCAGATATTCACGGTTTGCTTTCGACTGCGGGAAATTTGACATGGTAAATGTCGTACCACAGACCACAGAGCGGATTTCACCGGAACCGGTTGAACGGGCACCAAGACAACCTTGTTCTTCACTGCGCACACGCGCCAGGAATTCACCCATACCCGGATCATCATAGTCACCCGGCCATTGGTACATTTCAAAGTTGTTATAGTTAGTTTTACGCGGCTTTTTATCCAGTGCGGAAATATCTGCACGGGATTTTTTAAAGTCATAATCCGATGTCAGCCATTGCCCCGAGGTAATTGTTTCCTGAGCATGGAACTGATCAATATATTCCTGACCATCTTTCGGTTTATCTGATTCATAGCGCAGCGTATGGTAGGCCGGGCTGATGGTGCGTTTATGAGCACCGACGTGGTCAACCAGCACCAGGCGGTTTTTCATATCGTCATGTTCAAAGAACCAGTAAATACCCCACTCTTCCATCAGACGCTGGATGAAATCAAAGTCCGTTTCACCATACTGAACCTGGAAATCGAGCGGCGGATACATCGCCGACAAGCGCTTTTCAATCGGGAAGTGATAGGTTGATAACACTTCATCAATAATATCGACGACTGATTTCTGCTGATAAATTTTATAGTCAGACGTCAGTGTGGTCAGGTTGAGCCAGGGGCGTACGATAAACTCATACATTGCCTGATTTTCATCCCGGCCGACAAAACGGGCCCGCTCGACAAGACCTGAGATCTCACGATGACCTTTACCGGCTCCGCGCTCAGTGTCCAGCCCGTTACCATCAAGTTCGATGGTGACTGTCATCTGCTGACCGATAAATTTCTTCAGATCCAGATTTGCCGCGGTCTGCCACGGAATGTTCGGGTTTGCGGGCGTTTTCGCAACCACCTTATACTGATACAACGTTGAAAGGGCTTCCTCGCCCTCAAACGTCGATATTGCTAATCCCGGCTCACCCAGTAAGTTGGGCATTGCCGAGCAATGCAAGGTTAATGTTCGAGGCATATTCACACCTAATTGGTTTGATACAAATCAAATTTGTATTAAGCTCATAATTAAACGGAGACATCCATGTTTCTGATGTCTATTTTGACTGAGTCTAAAATGTTTCCCTGCCGATTCAGACGCCATAGCCAGGCAGAGTCAAAAGACTTAATACAATAAGGCCAATTCATCCATGGCATCGCGCTAACCCCTCCATTGTCATTGATATTACAATCCAGATAAGTCGTCTCAGATATAAGTACGTCCAGGTTGTTCTTAAACTGAAACTGTGACTTTAAGAGTACTGACTCCCATAACGGCGAGTAATATCGTTGCAGCGACGTAACCCAACTTCTTAATTTCTTTTCGTCTATCACAGTGTTTTCATTTTCGATATGAAATGCTATTATTCTGGAACACCAAAAAATAACATTAGATATATTACTCAAATTCTTAATCATCCATTTATCTGAAGTCTTTGTGTACAGAACAACGCATTTCCCATCGTCGAGAAAGCTGAAAGCACCAAGATAAAATGTGTCTTTCTTTACTGATGCCGGTACAACAAAACACCACGGAAAATGTTCAGCAATCACTTTACTATTCAGTGAATGATTTATATTCAAATGGCTGCATTGCCGGATAACACGCTGAATCACGTGATTACTCTTCCGTATTTTTTTTTCCGGAACTATTTCCTAAGCCTGAGAAAATTATTTTTATTTTCATAATGAGCAGCCATTTATCAATATAAAGAAATTGCTCCAATAATTAATAGGAAAAGTCCACAATTAAATAAGTGGACGAACAGTCTTAATTATAAATACCTATTATTAAATAGAAGTCGGACATTTAAATTTCTTTAACATTGTATTAATCGGCTTTCCTTTATAGTTCAATCCATTGATATTTATGCTGACCTTCTGATCACCAAACTTATAAACCATTACCTGTTTAGCGGCTGATGTCATTTTCTGCTCACTGGCCATATCCATCCAGCGTAATAACGACCACTCTCCCATGAGTACCCGCTCATCACTATTATCGGCATTATCGGCGGAAACGGCATTCATCGTAATCGTATTTTCAGAATCCGCCTCAGGCCATTTAAATGATTTTGGCCAGACCGGCCCGTGTTTGTACGTAAGATTCGTACCATTAATATTCATGCCAAACTGCAATATTCTCGGCGACAGGGCCGGAATACTTGCGGTAAAACTAAATGATATGTTTTCACTCATCCCATTACGAAAAAAAGCTTTTTTGATCTCCTGGGCCTGCTCGAAAAAACGCAGAACCTCCTTATCTTCATTTCCGCGGAGATCTTCGCGCTTATAGCGCCATGGTGAAGTCGTGGTATCAACCAGCTTCACCATATTCTCTTTAAAATAGGCATCAACGATGCCGTTCGGCCCGAAAAAGACTTCGAACTCCTCAAGACTGACTTCCTCTTCGCTGCTCGCAAAGGGATAGCTCCCCTGAAAAGAGGCGACACACATGTCGCCTAATTCAAGTTTTACTGCTTCATTACTCTGCGCGGTAAACTGCTGGCTGAGCTTTGTTGATATCCCGCCCAGCAGCGGCATGATTATCGCTTTAAGCGGTGCCGGCCAGAGCCTGGACTCCGCTTTCAACCGTTTTTCAGCTTCTGACGGAAATGGCAGCGCACTTCCGTCTTCCATGGTTGATTCTTTAATAACCAGATAGTTATGCTGGTCGCCTAACATGTTGATAATTTTAATTAATCCGTTATCACTGCCCTGACCGGCCTGCATCACCCGGTTGCCCGGTTTTGGTGATGTATCCAGGTTAACTAACCGGTGCAGCGCGGCAAACCGGCGATCCACATTGTCATACAGGATCTTTTTCTCACGCTGTGATAACGCATCTTTTACTGTTTTAATATCTTTCAGGTTACGGGCAACCGATCCCATTCGTCCGGTAGTCAGATTTCTGCCTGCCTGAGTCTGGGAAAGATCCGGCATTTCGGATTCCTGTTTTGCAAAATCAACCGATACCGCAGTCTCATGCGCAATCTGCGTCATCATGTCAATCAGCGGAGAATCCGGTGAGCTGAGGATTTGCAACGCATACATATCAAACGTTGTATCGTTTCCCACCGCCCCGTCCGGGACCAGTTTTTTTTAACTGGATCCCGTTAAGGAACTGATTCCACGTTGCCACATATTCCTGAAGATAGAGCTTCAGAACGGCTTCTTCGGTTTCCGTCATATAGAAGCCGTCCAGTTGCTTAATCTCAACTTTACGGCCTTCGTTTTTTTGTCCGGTGATCCAACTATCCTCAGACTGGATAGTTTTCACATACTCTGTCAGTTTTTTTTTTAAAAACCTGATGATAACCGGCATTGGTAAAAATGCCGGGAATACCATTAACTGCGAGTGTTTCATCGCTGACTTCCAGAATACTGCCTAACTGATCACCACTAAGCTTATACAAGGTTATGTTCTCAGGCGCCTCTGTCATCGCCTGTTCTTTAACCTTTTGATACAGGCGGGAGGCTAACGGCTTTTTTTGCAGAACCACACGGGCTGCCGCAACAAGACGGTCATTAATCTCTGAGTTGTACTGATTCCATTTCGGATCGTTAAACAATTCTTCCAGATGAGAAACAAAGACAATGGTCTGACCATAATTCTCAATCATATGCGTTGTCTGTGCTTCTTCTGTCAGTGATTTAATCAGGTAATCTTTATCAAATTTCCCTTCACCGTGCAGAATCAGATACGTTTTAAGCTTATCGTAAATAATGTCCTGATTATCAGTCGTCACCGCATCAAACAGGGACTTCTCTGTCATTTTTTCCAGAGAGAAAAGCAGCCAGCGTTGCAGGAAATACTGATAAATCTTGTCCGATTCTTCCTGAATATCAAACCCGACATACAGTCCGTAACGATAAGAGAGACGCGGATCTTTAAAGTCAAACACACCCAGAACCGGAATATCCTGCGTCAGTGACAACATCTTCGCCAACAGACCGTCGCTGTTCGTTTCCAGATACTCATCCACGACTGTCGATACCTGTTCGACTTTCTCGTTAGCTTCATCCAGATAGACACGGTTATTATGATAACTGTTCACCAGTGCATAACATAACCAGATAGTCAGCAGGATACACAACAGATGTCCGGCAAGCGTCTGGAAACGGTACTTCGCGGTCAGTGCCAGGTTATAGCGCACCAGATTGCGATCACGGATAAAGTTATCAAATAACTGTTTCAGGAAGAAATGCTTGCCGTTAACGGTTTCCTGAACCAGACGATCTTCCGTATCCTCAGCCTTATCGGTAATAAATTCTTTACCTTCCAGGCTGCTTGCCATGTCACGCCATTTCTGAACAATGGTGTGCGGATTAAGCAGTGACTGCATTGTTGACTGCGTGCTGCTGGCAAAATAGATACCGCGCAGTGACGTGAATTTCTGCGTGTCATCATAGCGGGACGGCGAGAAAACATTCTGACCGAACTCCGTGATGGCATCCGCCAGTAAACGGAAATCCTGTGGCAGCTGATACATGCGTTTACGCGTGGTGACATCATATTCATCCAGCATACGCGCGGTCATGTCTTTATCGAGGCGGCTCTCCAGTGCAGATAACTCATTGCGCAGGACATCGCGGATCTCGACAATAGCATCAGATTTCTTCTTCTTCTCACCGAACGGCAGTGTGAAGCCCCAGATCTGATCACGTTCTTCGAGTGTCAGAGACCGGAAATATTCATCAAAACCGGACACCATATCCATTTTGGTGATCAGCACATACACCGGGAAGCGGACACCTAACTCGTGGCGCAGCAGATCCAGCTGTGTTCTGAATTTTGACGATAATGCATACAGCTCTTTTTTTATCTCTGCCCATCAGGTCAGTGACAGGAATTGTCACAACCACACCGTTGAGTGATTTCAGCGGACGGTTTTTCTTGATGGCTTTAACTAAGGCATCCCACTCACCGCTGTTTTCATCAAGTTCATTGATGTATTTACCGGAAGTATCAACAAAAATAGCTTCGTTGGTAAACCAGCATTCACAGTTTGTAGTCGGGGTGCTCTCTTTAGAGACACGCAGCAATTGTTCCGGCAGCGGGAATTCCTGACCCGATGACAGGATAGCGGTGGTTTTCCCTGCGTCCTTCGGACCCAGCATCATGTACCACGGCAGGTCGTAAACTACTTTCTTGGGACGCCAGAAATGGCTCCAGCGGGAAATTTTGCGACCGGTGTATGCGACATACCGTGCGGCGTTGTTAATGATAGCAACAACTTCGCGGTAGCGTTCCACCCGGACTGCGTCGTCTTTTCTGCCTTTAAAGAAGCGATCCAGTTTTTCCGGATTGAAGCGCAGCATGGAGATAAGCAGCCAGACGCAATACAGCAGCGTCGCCAGCGTGATAACCCCGATGACAATCAGACGCGGAGTCGTCTCCTCAAAAGGATAGGACTCGCCGAGTAACAGATAGGGTGAGAAAACCCAGAATGTGACGCAGACCGTCAGTACCCCGAGCAGGAAACACGGAACACGGCACCATAGCCCGACAAATATGACAGCCAACAGCACGATATACGTTATCCGTGATGTGCTGTCTTCAAGCGGACGGATTTCTCCGTAGCCGAATGTCGGTCCCAGGTACCATATAATGGCGGCTAATAACAAAAAGAAGAGAAAAATCAGGACTCTTTTTGTAAACCGTAGTGCAAATGTTCTATTCCAGAATGACATTTTTAAAACTCACAGATAGGTAACATAAACTTCAACACGCCGGTTCAGCGCACGCCCCTGCTCATCTTTATTACTGCTGACAGGTTGTGAAGCCCCCATGCCTTTTGTCTGAATGTTCTGAGGAAGGATCCCGGTCTGCACAAAGAACTGACCCACAGATTCTGCCCGTTTCAGTGACAATTCTTCATTACTCGCAAACTTCGCCCGTCCGATAGGAACTGAGTCAGTATGGCCTGAAATAACCACTTTACCGTCGACGCGTTTCACTTCATCAGCCACGCGAACAAGGATACTGTCCATTTCAGGTTTAACTTCCTGTTTCCCTGAAAGGAACATGGCATCACCACGGAACGTCACAATACTTTGCGGACCTGTTTCATCCACGGTGACCAACCCTTTGGCTATCTCATCTTTGAGCAGAATAGCCAGCCGCATCCGTGGTACAGCAATTGCCAGCTGAGTATGTTTCAATTCGCCGCGTTTGAGCGAGGCGACCCGGTCATTAAATTCACCGAGATCAACCATCAGCCAGTATTTGAAGAGAGCAAACAGACTGATCAGAATAAAGCCGCTGATAATCATTGAGATACGAACAGGTAAATAAACCCGGCGCACTTCATTATCATCCTGGGTCACTGTCGCATTCGGCGATAAGGCCGCCGGTACAGAGTCTCTGGTGCTCTGCTGTAATGAAAGCAGGCGCTGACGGATTTTATTCAGCTGACGATCGCCGTTTTCAATAATACTGTAGCGACCTTCAAACCCGAGACCGAGAATACGGGAAAGGATATCCAGTACATCCGTGTATTCCTGCGGGTTCATGGATAAGCGACCAATCAGCAGGAAAAATTTATTCCCCCCGTCGTTATCCCCTTCAAAGTGGTTAAGAAGGTTACTCTGAGACCAGCCGGAGGCCAGACCCCAGGCTTTTGAGTGAACAGATTCATCGATTGCGGTACAAATGGCATAACGGATAATCGCCATTTTCTGCCACGCAATACTCACGGCATCACACACCGCCGTAAAGGTGGCAATTTCGTTCTTCAGGCTTTTTTTAAGAATTTCCACCTGTTTCAGATCAGAGACCTGATCGGGCAGTTCACTGAGCGCCCGTAATAATGGCTGCACAGCTTCAAGTAACGGATCTTCTGCCCGGCTTACACGCTGAATCCGGGCCTGGATGCTTTCACTTTTAATTGCAAGATCACGGTAATCGATCGCTTCCGCGCCCATGCCCAGCGGATCACTGTCCAGCGGGGCAAAGAAACTACCGTCATCATGCAAAAAAGCCCCCATCGACTGGGGGGTCTGCTCTTCCTGATTATCCGTTAATGCGCCGTCAGACCCTTTTTTGGTCTGATCCGGATCATCACCGTAATTGTCATTAAACAGATTCATTAATCCCTCACGCCCCAAAGCTCAAGCCGTATCCCCGGGAAGTCCCCGGCAACGTGAAGGGCAAGGGATCCACTGTTGAGAATATTTTCCCAGTAAGGCCCCTGCTTCATCAGTTCAAAATACAGATACCCGGAGGTATAGGGTATTTGTCTTGGTGGTACAGGCAGGTTACGTAAAATCAGGCCCGGCAGGTGAGAACGCACCAGTTCCTGGAGTTTATGCGGCGAACTGATCTTCGTCTGTGCCACAAACTGATGCTGCATAACATCCAGCGGTAACTGAGATGATGCGGCCAGTACCAGGTTGGAGAATCCACGCAATTCGCTCGGAATAACCGATGCAGTCCAGACACCATGCTCCTGGCGTACCAGCGGAATACTCTGACCGGAACGCACCAGCATCTGATTGAGCAGACCATGAACTTCATCCACTAACGGGCGGATAGAGGCATATAAATTGGCATGATCATAACCCGGGGCAACATTCGGCCGGCGGGTTTTTGCCCGCAGGAATGTGGATAATTCACCCGCAAACTTAGCCAGTTCTTCATAAATAATGATGGGTGCCGTTTCCGGAATATGACGCAGATGGTTTAAAATCGGCTCATATTTATTGAAAATCTGTAATAACAGATAATCCACAACTTCCGCACTGGCGCTGGCTTTACCATCACTGGATGCCAGACGGGATGCCAGCATATCCGCACGCATTTTTACCAGACCGTTTAAGTGGGTTATCCACTCCATCAGCAGGTAGTTTGCAGCGTAGCCGGTTACCGGAGGGATATGGTCTTCAAAGTGAAGCAACACGCTGCCGTCAGGCTGAATCGCTTTAACTTTTGCCAACGCAATACCAATCCATGATTCCGTCATTTCTGTTTCCGCCATCAGGCGTAAACGCATGCGCGCCAGCTGGATCGGTTTCGGTCCCTGGCGTACGGAGTTGGTATCATTAATCTCTTCTTCAAATGAATTGAAACGCGCTAATGAACTTGCATCAAATTCATCAAAAATAGTTTCATCACTGTTATCAAGACGCAGCGGTACAGCCAGATATATCATCTTTCCGAGATGCTCGGCTGTAATGGTTAAGGGTTCCGGTTGCTCATCATGACCGGGGATCCCGAATGGTGTACCATCCGGAAAAACGCCCTGCCCTGAACGTAAGACTAACTTGCCATAAGACAGCGCCTCACGGTCAATCTCGTATTGTGCAAAACCCCAGAAGAATGGACTAATGGTCGCTGCACGTTTATGAGCAATATATTCAAAATAACGTTCTTGCTGTTGGAATAGCTGAGGGCGCAGGAACAGTCCCTCACTCCATACGACTTTATTTGTTCTCACAACTCATCCATTCTCTTTGATTGACACAACTGAATTTGAAAATAAGACTTTAATTTCATGTTCAGGCTCGGTAAATAAAATGTATTTTTCAGTCCATGTTGCACCGCGCAGATTATCCAGCGAATAAACAGTGCTCCATTTGGCATTACTGATATCTTTATAAGCAGCAATTATTCCGATATAGGGATAATCTGAATTAATCTTGTAATCTATCGTTTTTGTTTCACCCGGCCTGATGATATATTCCAAAATAAGCATTTCATTTTCAGGGTTAGGCTTGTTTTTATATAAATACGTCAAATAGTCCGTACTTAAAAATGATTGTTTAGATTTAACAGCATAAACAAATATATTCAGTGGCGATGGTAACCGGTTTTTACTTTTATTAATTTCAGCACTGGCCACTAAAGTAATCTTGAGTTCTGACGCTGATTTAGCTTCAGACGGAGTTGATCTGGCAAAATTTAAAATACTGCACCCTGTTAATAACAACGATATCACAAGGACACACAAAATATTTACTACTTTAAAATCGGTATGTTTCATGACTGTATTAATCGACATATAACCATGCCTGGCATTATTGAAAATGCTTATATGTATAAATAACTAAGAGTGTGTAATAGTATTGTCCGCCATGTTAAATTGCAAACAATTAAATATGTATTAAACCGAGAGTTGGGAATAAAAACCTGCCATCCGAAAATGGCAGGTTTTAATTCAATATAAAATGTTATCAGCCAATCAGGTTAGCTTTAACATCGTAGGTTGCTGCGATAGTACCAGATTTGTTACCATCAGCATTCTGAATTACATATTCCTGAGTCATCTTAGTGAAAGAGAATTTAACCACTTCACGAGGACGGCTTTCATCTTCAACAGAACCCTGCATCGCAACATCGGTAACGATAACATCAGTAAATTTGATGATCAGGTATTCCAGTGGGGTACCACCCGCTTTACGAACGGTAAATTGGATGTCTTTGATGTGTTTACCAGATAAGCAGTAGCTCAGCAGGTTTGGACTTGCACGGTCGGTGTAGTGAACAAATGTGAAATCTTCCACAGTTGCTTTACCAGAACCACCACCTGAACCACTGTGCATGTTGGACTGCTGGTTAACACCCCAGCGCCATGACAGAACTTCAATTTCATCCTTGTGTGCGTGATCCAGTGCTTCACCGTCGATGCCTGCGATTCTTAAAAACATATCTTGAGCCATCTGTATTTCCTCTTATTAATGCATTAATCAAATTAACTTTGATAGGTAATCACGCCCTGTGATTACCGCTTTTGTTGTGCCGGATATTGAATCTGATATCCTTATGAATCTCACCGGCAACTAACTGCTATTCCCTTTGTGAAGCGAGAGAATTTTTCTTACCGATGCGGTTACGCAGCACCTTTCAGTGATGGTAATTTCGCAACCATACGTAAAGATACAGTCAGACCTTCCAGCTGGAAGTGCGGACGCAGGAAGAATTTAGCCTGGTAGTAACCAGGGTTACCTTCAACATCTTCAACAACCACTTCAGCCGCAGCCAGCGGACGGCGTGCTTTCGTTTCCTGAGAAGAGTTAGCAGGATCCCCGTCAACGTAGTTCATCAGCCAGTCATTCAGCCATTTCTGCATATCATCACGCTCTTTGAACGAACCGATCTTGTCGCGGACGATACATTTCAGATAATGCGCGAAGCGGGAGCAGGCAAACATGTATGGCAGACGCGCAGACAGGTTGGCATTTGCAGTTGCATCCGGATCATAATATTCAGCCGGTTTTTGCAGAGACTGTGCGCCGATAAACGCTGCATAGTCTGTGTTTTTACGGTGAATTAACGGAATGAAACCGTTTTTGGACAGTTCAGCTTCACGACGGTCAGAAATTGCGATCTCTGTAGGACATTTCATGTCCACGCCGCCATCATCACTCGGGAATGTATGGCAAGGCAGGTTCTCAACAACACCACCACTTTCCACACCGCGGATCAGGGTACACCAGCCGAACTGCTTGAATGAACGGTTGATATTGACAGCCATCGCGTATGCCGCGTTTGACCATGAATATTTGCTGTGATCTGCACCATCAGTGGTTTCTTCGAAATCGAATTCTTCAACCGGGTTGGTACGGATGCCGTATGGCAGGCGGGCCAGGAAGCGTGGCATTGCCAGACCGATATAACGGGCATCTTCAGACTGGCGCAGGGAGTTCCATGCTGCGTATTCCAGGTTCTGGGTAAAGATTTTAGTCAGGTCACGCGGGTTAGACAGTTCCTGCCATGAATCCATCTGCATGACAGAAGGAGATGCACCGGTAATGAACGGCACGTGTGCAGAGGCAGCAACTTTCGCGATTGAACCCAGCAGATCAACATCAGGCGGAGTATGATCAAAGAAGTAGTCAGCAACCAGGCAGCCATACGGCTCGCCACCTAACTGGCCATATTCTTCTTCATAAACCTGCTTGAACAGCGGGCTTTGATCCCATGCAACGCCTTTATAGCGCTTCATGTTACGACGCAGTTCATCTTTAGAGATGTCCATGAAACGTAATTTCAGTTTCTCGTCGGTTTCAGTATTGTTGACCAGATAATGCAGGCCGCGCCATGCGCTTTCCAACTGCTGGAATTCTTTATGGTGCAGGATCAGATTGATCTGCTCTGACATTTTCAGGTCGATTTCGGCAATGATTGACTCGATATTTTTATACGCGTCATACGAAATCGTGATTGAGTTGGCTAATGCTTGTTCAGCCAGTGTTTTAACTGCGTTCTGTACCGCAGTTTTAGACTGTTCAGTCTTTGATTTAAACTCCTGTGCTAACAGTGAGCTGAAATCACTTTTTTCCTGAGTCTGCGTCGCTTTAGCGCCCGCATTTTTTCTGATTATTTTGAGCTAACATATTTCTGGCACCCTACAATTCTTAATCGTCCTGAGACGGATCTGCAACTTTGTCTTCACGCTTTGGTGCAGACGCCAAGGTTTTCAGCAGTTCTTTATCCTGCAGAATTTGCATGATCAGACCTTCCGCTCCTGCTTTACCATCCATGTAAGTTTGCAGGTTAGTTAACTGAGTGCGTGCTTCAAGCAGCTCAGCCAGCGGTTCGATTTTGCGGGCGATTGCATCCGGTGCAAAATCATCCATGCTTTCAAACGTAATATCGACCATCAGCTGACCGTCACCGGTTAAGGTATTTGGTACAGCAAAAGCAACACGAGGCTTCATGCTCTTCATGCGGTCATCAAAATTATCGATATCAATACTCAGGAATTTTCTGTCTGTAACAGGCGGAAGCGGTTCTAAAGGCTTACCAGATAAATCCGCTAATACGCCCATGACAAATGGCAATTCAATTTTTTTCTCACTACCGTAAATCTCGACATCATATTCAATTTGCACGCGCGGAGCGCGGTTTCTTGCAATGAACTTCTGAGCACTACCGTTATTAATTCGCATACCGTGATTCTCTTATTTTGTTTAATTTGATTAGTAAGAATACTAATATTACTTCACTCAAATTAGCCGATTTCATTAGCCATAATAAACAGCTGACTTTTGATAGAAGGCGTATTTACATATTAAACGTTATTAACGCAGATATACTAAGATAAATCCGTTTGTTATGAACAAAATATATTCATAACAAACTTTTAGGATTATTTGTAATTTAAATCTATTATAGCTGAAGAACGAACCGTACCCGGCGTAACAACATTATTTCCTTCAGAAAAATAACTTACTGAGTAGTAATGTGTAACTTTAACAGAGGTTGCCGGTATAATGTATTTTTGGAAACTTTGTTCATTATCAATGACCATCTGATCATTATCCTCTTCTTTACGAATACGGAGCTGAACTTTTTTGGCCGATAAATTATCATCTTCAGTTTTCAGATTACCGGTATTCGCATCAGCGTTACCACCTGAATTCCTGAGAATTAACTCAATAACTGAATCTGCGGGACAATTATCCAGTGCTATCGAAAACCGGGTTTTACCCGCTTCTTTACCCGTTTCCTTTAAATTTAATACCGATATTTTTGGTAAATTAACAATGCCGTCTTTAGAACCACCATCCACACTTATTTTACATGTGGATTCTAAATACGTACCTGTGAATTCGACCGGAATCTGACAATTATTATCACATATTTTTTTATTTGCGGCATATGTAAATTTTCCTAAAACCGCCGTAAGTAAAACAATTAGTATTGATAAATATTTTACTTTGCTGAATTTAACAATATTTAAATACATTTGACCTCCAGCTGAGTAATTCCATCCTGTGCAGATGCTATTTGTGATGCAACCGAAGCATCAGGATTAATATGACATTCTCCCACAGATGCTGATTTCACCTGAAGAGCACCGGAAGCGCCATCCCAGCCACGGATATATGCCATTCCTGCCTGGCCAATAATAGTCAGATATTCACCGTCACTGCCATGAACATTCGTACCAATCGGCAGGAATTCACCGTTTTTATCTCTGACAATTAATACTACAGGCTTACCGGCAATTGTTTTTATCTTAATCTGTACCGCAGCACCGGAGCGTGGAACGACGGTGGATATATCATCCAGCACATCAACATCCGCTTCCATATTGCGGGTATTCAATGCGACCTGGTTTTCACGGTATGCGGTCAGATTAGGCACGATTGCATACCCTCTGCTGTCAATTTTGGTTCCGTAACCGTTCAGGAACTTAGCGCCTTCAGCCCCGTCGGCCTGAACAATGGCAAATGCAGAGCCACCCAGTGACGGACCCAGTGTTACGCCACCTTCATGAGCCACAATACTGCCGTTTGCGGTCAGGGATAACTGACGGTTAGAACGACTGTCCATTGATGCGGTTGAACCTAACGCAGCGACAGACGTGTTATAGCTGGCAGACGCTGTCAGGCTGTCAGCCTCACTACCGGAATCAAAGTTTGTTCTGCCCCCGAAACTATAAGACAGTTCATTTTCTTCCCCCTGATAACCGGATACAGAAGACTGAAATCCTGTTTTACCATCAGCATTACGCACAGCAGACAGATATAAATTACTAAACAACGGTTTTACACCATAAGACTGAGGCAACGGAATATTGACGTTCGCCATATAAGTATCGTCATAGGTGTCATACGCTGTTTTTGTTCGTTGATACACCAGAGAATATGAAAAATATTTCATCATCTGGTTATAACCCAATGATACTTGTGTACCTGCCGGACGATCGCCCCAATAGTCAAAATAACTTGCAGCCATATTTACAGCAGCACCATCCCAGATAGGTTGGTTCAGGTTAATTGAAAACTGATTTTTGGCGCGGGTTCCGATAGCGTAATAGTTATTTTTATATTCGTCAGGTCCCGGAGTGTAGTTATCTAACGCTTTAATACCACCGCGCTGATTCCAGTACATCGCATCACGGAAAGTGTAATACCCTTCTGTCGAATAGCGGTAAGTGGAGAGCATCAGGTTTGTATTTGTGGCGTTGAATAATTTACTGTAGTTAATACGGAAACTGTCCCCGGACTTAATAGCATCGCCGAAGTCACTGCGGGCATGAGTCATATCAAGGGAAATACCACCAAGCGGTGTATTCAGGGCATTACCAATCACGACTGCATGATATTTTTCGGCTAACTGAAAACCCGTGTAAACAGATAAAAAGTTATTTATACCGTAGGCATATTCACCCTGCGCAATTTTAGGTGAACCATCAGTACCGGATTCATTTAATACACCAAGTTGTATGGCATATGATGAAACACCCGGATACATCATCATTGGTGGTGCAGAGAAAACGACGTCCTGTAATTTTTCCCGGCCATCAGCTTCAATGATAACCATCTGAATGTTACCGGAGTAAGATAGCGCACCAAAATCAGATAATTCAAACGGTCCCGGCGTTACCGTCGTTTCATATATTGTATGCCCGCCCTGTTTTAAAATAACGCGTGCGTTACTTTCCGCAATACCTGATATAACCGGCTTGTAGCTGCTAAGTGAATCAGGCAACATCTGCATATCGGAATTCAGTATCGCCCCGCGCAGATTATAAGACTCAAAAACCCGGCTGCTGGTATAAACATCCCCCAACGTCAAACGACTTTTCAGCGGTGTAATATCAGTTTCCGCATAGGTCATTACATTTTTGGTTTTATTTTCACCGTTTGATGTCCAGGATGAGTTACTGCGGTTACGAAACCGCCACTCTCCGATGTTCAGCCCCAGAGTCCAGTTCAGGTTGGCACTATAATCAGTATCGGACTCTCCGTCAGTCTTGGAACGGTTGGCGTAGGCATTCACATTATAATCAATAAACATGGTCGTGACCCCTGCATCCCACCGGGAAGGATCAACATACCCCTCGGATCCTTTAGGCATATTTGCCTGGGGGAGCGTCAGAACCAATTCAAGATCAGCCGTATTATAATACGCTTTCCCATACGCAACATAATGCGTTATCGGGTAACACTCAGCCGCCCCCGCTGCGGTATTTTCAGCAGACCCCTTAAGCCGTGCATCGGTGATAATACCTAACTCACTAATTTGTGAAGCCGAAAAACAGGCCTGTGCCTGCTTTCCGCCGGATTCCGCTTTAAATGAGATACTCTGCTTCCCTCTGTCTATCTCATTAGCAAGTACTGTGACGGTATAAATACCTTCAGGTACCGGATTTCCATATGCGTATTCAGCGAGATCGACACTCATCCCCTGAATAAAGCCTGCGTTATAATTAACACCTGCATTATCCACAGCGCTTTCCGGTGATGAGTTACCTGTTTCTCCAAAAACAACAACGGGAAAAAATAGTAAACTCATGACTATTTTTTGCTTACTAATCATGCAATACCCCTCTGTACGCAGTCACAATCCATGAATAACTGCGAAATAAATCCATTTATTTTGCTTTTACAGCGGTGAACCCGGGTCCGGTACCTTTAATTAATTTGATATCAGTTGGTGAGCCATAGTCATTAAGAATGCTGCAATTAATTTCAGAAACTGTGCCGGATAGCGCTGAAGCGCCATAAAACTCTACTGATGAACCGGGTGCTACCATATCAGCTGTATCTGAATTTACTTTAACGACTGTTCCCCCGACATTCACCATCATTTCTGAAAAATTGGCGTAATAAGGAGTCGGATTCGTTACTTTAATTCCGGTTCCTTTTTGAGGATTATTTACCTGCTCTAACACAAGCTTATCTGCCTGCTCAATAACATTAGATTTTAATAAAGCGGCAGGACGGTAAAATAATTTAATGCGTGTTTTAAACGCAATATCCAGACGGGGACCTTCAGCGCCGGGATTCTCGGGCGGAATTTCCAGAAGATTAAAATAAAATATCGATTCTTTATCCTGTGGCAATACCATTCCATTATAAATCAACCGGATACTTTGGCCTTTATTCGGTTCAATACGACTGACCGGCGGCGTTACAACGAATGGGATATCTTTATTGTTGATATCATTAATTTTGATACCATCATCTACCCAAACCTGAACCAATGCAGGGGCTGTCATGCTCTTGTTATTTAATCTGACAACCTGATCTTTATTGTCTCCGATAAATATAATCCGGGTTCCTGTAATAGTAACCGAACTCATTGCAGTACTGCTCACCAGCAGAAACAGTAAAACCGATTTCATTAAATTTAAAAACATAATTTATCCGTTATTCCGTTAACTAAAATATAGAGCTACAGATGTAGCTCTATGATATATAGCTAGTGAATATTATTATTTATAAGCTAAAGTATACATTGTTGTTGCTGTAACAGGACCCGGGGTAGTAGCACCAACCGCGTAGTAACCACCTTCATAGGCTAATACCGCTTTCTTGTCAGCAGTCTTGAAATACTGGCCTGTACCACCAATTTGAATCATATCATCATCTTTAGTTGCACCGACTTTGTTACGGATAGCAATCCGGACGTTCTGAGAACCGGTAGCACTTTGATTCAGCAGGAAACCGGTAGTCTGGTCAACAGAACCAAATCCATTACCTTCGAAGTGTGCAGCAACTTCTTTAACGGTATCAGAACATTTTTCCACCTTAATGGTGAAACGAGTCCAACCACCTTTATCGCCGGCTTTACCGATGATATTAGTAGACAGTTTTGGTAAAGTAACAGTTTGATTTTCATCACCTGCAACAATACTACAAGTCTCATCAGTTAATTCACCAATGAATTTAACAGTACCTCTTTCAACAGCGGTAGCATCTGCTGCCGCAAATGCGTTAGAACCAGCAAACAGTGCACCTGTTACTAATAATGCTAACTTAATTTTGTTCATATCTATATCCTTAATATATGATTAACTCACTTCATTGCTTTTATGTAAAACGGAATACCTGACATTACTCTGATGTCACGATAAAGCCGTTTTGGTTATCACTACTCAAACTAATCTTTTGAATAGGCGATTCTGAGTTCCGGTTTAAAATATATAAACCGATTTTTGGTAAAATATGCTGTTCAATAAAACGGATCAGAATACGCGCGCCCGTTTCCGCAACTGAACATTGGCTGATAATGGAATTAACCACGTCATCGTTATATTCAAATGCGGCACCGTGGTGGGCAAACAGACGTTGACCAATACGATCCATATGGATACGGACAATGCGACCTAATGACTCATCCTGTAACGGATAATATGGCACGACACTCAGGCGACCCAGGAACGCGGCCGGGAATACTTTCAGCAATTCCGGCTGAAGCGCGGTACGCATTCCGTTAAGATCCGGCGCGGTGTCAGGATCGGCATTCAGACTTGAAATCAAATCACTACCGGTATTACTGGTCAGTAAAATTACGGTATTTTTAAAATCAATCACACGCCCTTCACCATCTTCCATACGCCCTTTATCAAAGACCTGGAAGAATAATTCATGAACATCCGGATGCGCTTTTTCCACTTCATCCAGCAACACAACACTATAAGGTTTTCTGCGGACGGCTTCTGTTAACACACCGCCTTCACCATAACCGACATAGCCCGGAGGTGAACCTTTCAGAGAAGAAACGGTATGTGCTTCCTGATACTCACTCATATTGATGGTGATAATATTTTGTTCGCCACCATAGAGTTGCTCTGCGATAGCCAGAGCCGTTTCTGTTTTACCGACACCGGAAGGACCGACCAGCATAAATACGCCGATGGGTTTCTGCGGATCTGCCAGCCCTGCGCGGGAAGTCTGGATAGACTCACTGATAATATCCAGTCCGTGCTTCTGACCGATAACGCGCTCTGCCAGGTGGTTAGGTAATTCCAGTACCGCATTTAATTCATCTTTCATCATCCGGCCGACAGGAATACCCGTCCAGTCCGCGACGATAGCAGCAACAACGGAGGCATTGACTTCAGCCTGAATCACCGCATCCTCGCGCTGATTACACTGAATACCTTCAAGCTCACTTTCTAAATCTGCCAGCTGCTTTTGTAATTCTGCCAACTGCTCTTTATCACTGAGAACAACGGCTTCTGTTACAGTCTCAGTTTCCGCCAGTGCAACATCACCATCAGTTTCAGCAACCACAGGAGTTTCCTGAGTAACAGCTGCCGGTTCTTCAGTTCGTTCGCCACTGATTAATGCCTGAATCTGACTGCGGATTTCCACAATCGCGGCAACCGTTGATTTTTCTTTCAGCCAGCGGTCTTCCATTTCCTGAGCAAGAACAGATTGTTCTTTAATATCATCGCGGAGTGACTCCAGCGTACTGTTCTCTTCACGACCGAAATGCAGGGCTTTTTCTGCCAGCGATAATTCAGATGATGCTGTTTGTGTTTTGTATTTCAGTTCCTGCAAATCTCTCGGCGCGACATTTTGTGCAACCGCAACACGGGCGCAGGCAGTATCGAGCAGACTTATAGCTTTGTCCGGCAACTGACGGGCAGGAATATAACGGTGGGATAAACGCACCGCTGACTGAAGTGCTTCTTCCATGATCCAGACACCGTGATGTTTCTCCAGCATCGGAACCAGACCACGTAACATCGCGACACTCTTCGCTTCAGACGGTTCTTCAACCTGTAATACCTGAAAACGGCGGGTCAGCGCGGGATCTTTTTCAATGTGACGCTTAAACTCACTCCAGGTGGTTGCACCGATAGTTCTCAGTTTGCCGCGCGCAAGAGCCGGTTTCAGTAAGTTTGCAGCATCACCGGTTCCGCTGTTACCACCGGCACCAACGAGTGTGTGAACTTCATCAACAAACAAAATGACCGGGTTCGGAGAAGACATTGCTTCTTCCAGAACCGCTTTCAGGCGGGACTCGAATTCACCTTTCATACTCGCACCCGCAGAGAGTGCGACGATGTCCAGGTTCAGCAGGCGAACTTTTACCAGTGCCGGAGGTACATCACCGGCGGCAATGGCCAGCGCCATCCCTTCAACTAATGCTGTTTTACCGACACCAGCTTCACCAGTCAGTAACGGGTTGTTCTGACGGCGGCGCAGCAGAATATCAATCATTGTATTGATTTCATGCTCACGGCCGATAACCGGGTCAATTTTGCCTTCACGGGCGAGTGCAGTCAGGTCGGTCGTATACTGAGCCAGGGTTGCTTTACCTGATTCACCGCCCATTGCATTGCTGGCCTCTCCCGGAATACTGTTTTTACCACCCAGTTCACTGTCATCTGTCGCACTTTGATCAGCTTCCGGTGAATCTTTTGTGATAAAAGCCAGGTCTGCCGCAAGAATATCCAGCGGGATTTTGTCAAATACAGGGGAGATGGCGGACAACGCACGACGCAGCTCCATTGTAGTCAGACAGGCGAGTAATAAATGACTGCTGCGGATGGCATTTTCTGAATATTCCAGACTTGCACATACCCACGCACGTTCGATAGCCATTTCAATATGATATGAAAAATCAGAAATAGAGCTGGCACCACTCGGCAAACGAATTAACGCCTGCTCCAGTCCTTTTTCCAATAACTGGACATCGAGCTGGAAGTGACGGGCAATCTGCCGGACATCACTCTGCTCTTGTTGCCACAGCTGAATCATCCAGTGAACGAGTTCAACGTATGGGTTACCTTTTAATTTACATAGTGTCGTTGCACTTTCGATACTACGGAAAAGTGTGGTATCGAGTTTGCCAAATAGACTCTGTCTGCTGAAAGCCACAATTATTACCTAATCAAGTGTTGTTTATACTAATAATTCATCCCTAACAGGATGCACGATTTATAAAACATATTATGTTCCTGAATTCTTAAATCGTTAATTCGCATAAATAACTACTTCTTAAATATACGACAAAACATCAGAGAACATATAAGTATCCGTTACCCGATTACGGAAACGTCATATTATAATAAAAACAAATATTGTTACTTAGCAATAAGACTTTCACCTAAGTTTTCTCTTACGGCTTTCACCCTGGTAACAAATCTTCATTTTTATATGTACTACACTATATCTTGAGGTTTACTACGCGTCTTTTATATAATGAGGTTATTACGCGCCATAAAAAAAATACAACTGTCCGTACGAATAAACTTACTAATTTGGACAATTCCTAAGACATAACGAAACAAATATGAAAATCGTCGTTTAAACAGACAAAAATAATAATAAAAAACAAACAAAATTAACAGGTTAAATCACCACCGCTCACTTATCCTGCAGTGAATACCAAATGCGTAATTCACGCAATAAAAAAACTAATTTAGATTAAATAGCAATTAATGGTAAGATAAAATCAATTAGATGAAACGATGATACAAATTATCACACACGGTTACAATAAACGAATATCAATATACGCACTCTACCCCATGACTTTCATTACTTAATAAGCTTAAATTCACAGGCGGGGACGGGAATGACATTACAGAATCATATAGTCAAATGAATATCATATATTCAAGTAATGACCATATAATGTTCATAGATATTGTGATTTATTTTATCTATCACATAATTGCCGTGTAGCAGGGTAATAACACGGTAATGCAGACTTATCTGATATCGATTAAAACACCCTCGTTTTATTTTGTTCAGGAGTTTACTTCAGCGTCTTTTTTTTTATATTTATAGTCTTTTATAATTTGAAAGGTGGATCACCGCCTTTATTACTCATTTTTTTTTCAGAGGTATATCCGTGGATCAGAAATTTCTTGATTTTTACAATCGGGAACTGACGTTTATGAAAGAAATGTCCGGTGAATTTGCGGAGAAACATCCGAAAATTGCCGGGCGTCTGGGCATGAATGGTATCGAAGTTGCTGATCCTTATGTAGAACGACTTATCGAAGCATTCTGTTTTATTTCCGCCCGTTCACAAGTGAAGCTGGACGCGGAATTTCCGAAATTTACGCAGCGTTTTCTGGATGTTATTTATCCGAATTACAACGCACAAACCCCTTCGATGGGTGTTGTCCGGCTTCATCCGAATACAAAAGAAGGTGACCTTTCAAATGGTTACCATGTGCCGAAAAATTGTCAGATGTTTACCCGTTTATTACCGGGAGAGCAGTCCCGCTGTGAGTTCCGTAACAGTCAGGAGCTGACATTATGGCCAATCGAAATTGAAGATGTCCGCCTGACATCTATTCCGCCTGATATTTCCAGTCTGGAAAAATACCGTATCTCTTATTCACGCCTGAAAGGCGCGCTGCGGATCAAACTGAAACTTGATGGCGATAATCTGTTTTCCCAACTGGAAAATCTGGACAGTCTCCCTTTCTATATTGACGGGGACGAGCGCGTAGTTTCACATATATTTGAACTGATCCACGCACATTACGTTGCCATGATAATCCGGACCGGCGGCAGTGAAAAACAGGATACGACGATTGTTAACGGCGGCATTACCTTTGAAGGTCTTAAGCCGGATCAGGCGCTGTTACCGGTTCAGTGGAATATGTTCCAGGGCCATAACCTGATACAGGAATATTTTGCCTGTCGTCAGCGTTTTTATTTCTTCACGCTCAATCATTTGCGCGAAGCAATGCGTAACAATAATACCAATGAAGCAGAAATTATTATTCTGCTGGACCGTTTCCCGCAGGATCTTATCAGTCACATTGATAAAGACCGCTTCCTGTTATTTTGCACTCCGGTCATTAACCTGTTTCCCAAGCGAATCGATAAAATTGAAATCAACCGGGCATTAAACGACTTCCACGTTGTACCGGATCGCAGCCGCCCGATGGATTATGAAGTTTTTTCGATCAGTAAGGTGATGGGGCAACAGGCAGAAAACAGCAGCGAAGTTATCTTTAATCCTATTTATCAGACCCGGCATTGTGATTCCGGTAACTTCGGGCGTTATTTCTCACTGCGCCGGGAAACCAGGGCCAGCGGCAGCGCCCGCCGTAAATATGAAACACTGACGCCGTATATCGGCACTGAAGTGTTTATCTCTCTGGTGGATCAGCAGGAAGCACCATTTGATGACGATATTCGTTATCTCTCCGTGGAAGCACTTGTAACCAACCGGGATCTCCCCCGTCTGATTGACCGGGGCAATGAATACGATTTAACACTGTCTGATTCCGTACCGGTTTACGGTGCAAATTTCCTGTCACAGCCAAGCCCCCCTCACCCGCCGTTTGCACAGGGTGAATCGGCCTGGCGCCTGATCCGCCAGCTCAGTTTTAACTATCTGCCGCTGCACGATATGGATCACAGCCAGGGCGGAGAATCGCTGCGTAACCTGCTGCGCCTGTTTGTCAGCCCGGCTGATCAGGAATCAATGACACAAATAGACAGCCTGGTCGGCAGCAAAACTAAACCGGTCATCCGGCGACTGCCGGGAAATGAGCTTCTGGTATACGGACGCGGCGTTCAGTGCGTACTGACAGTGGACGAAGTCGGATTCTCCGGGTTAAGTCCTTATTTATTCGGGTTAGTGATGGAAAATTATTTATCCCGCCATGCGGCAATTAATGTCTTTACTGAGACTGAGCTGCACTCAATGCAGCGCGGGCTGGTCGCCAAGTGGGCACCACGTCCGGGTAAGCGCGGGATCTTATAATGAGCCATTTGCACCATAATATGTTAAGCGAACTTTCGCACTGGTATGACGAAGCCGAGCCGTGGAACAGTGGTTTCGTCAGCCTGATGCGGGCGGTTGCGGCAAAATATCCGGATATGCCGGCTATCGGAACCGCAGACCGCCCCCAGCAAGAGCCTTACCGTCTGGGGCAAACCCCCAATATGGTGTTTGCCCCGCGCGAAATTGCAAAGATTACCCATGAAGATAACCTGTGCCACGTTGATCTCTTCAGTTTAGGGATCTGGGGTCCTCAGGGGGCAATGCCGATAAACTTTACCGAGCAGGCATTTATCCGCATGGAGCACCAGGACACCCTGCTTCGTGACTTCGTTAATATCTTTCATCACCGGGCGCTCTCGCTGTTTTACCGCAGTTGGTTTGTTTCACAGGATGTCGCCACACTCGATCGCAAAGATGATGAGAAGTTCTCTTTTTATATCGGATCACTCATCGGGCTGGTGCCGGATGAAATCTGTGACTCGGTTCTGCCGACACACGCCAGGCTCTCCTCGTCATCTCACCTGATCCGTGAAGCACGCAACCCCGAGGGGCTTGTCGGTGCATTGGAATACTATTTCGGGATAAAGGTCGGGCTGAAAGAATTTACCAAGCAATGGATTTTTCTGGAAACCTCAGACCAGACAAAAATAGGGGATTTAAGCTCCTCCTTACTGTTATCGGAAGGTGCCATTTTAGGCAATACCGTTCAGGACCGGCAGCATAAATTCAGTCTGGTTCTGGGTCCGTTAACATTAGAACAATATATGCGCTTCAGTTTATGGGGTGAGGATCTGCCAATCCTTAAAGAGTGGGTCCGCAACTTTATTGGTTTCGAATATGCCTGGGATGTCCAGTTAGTACTGGCGCCGGATGCAATACCACAGGCGAACCTTGATGGCAGCCACCAGTTAGGGTATGCCGCATGGCTTCCCCGTGAAAAACAGGATGAACCTATTTCGGGGATGAGTTTTGACCCCGAAACGCACCTTAACTGATTACTGATTTTCAACAGATAATGGAATATGACCGTGAGCGAAGAACTGCAATCTACTTTTCAGTCCGATTTTTATAAAGACGTACTCAAACCGCTGCCGGGGAAATTCGTCTGCGGTGAAGGTATTGAATATGACCCGTTATTCATCACATTGCAGTCCAAAATGGCACCAAAACTCGGTGCCGAGTATGGTGATTTCGTCGAAACGACCGAACCGGTTAACTGGCGTGAAATCGAAAATGACTGCCTTGAGCTTCTGACGAAAAGTAAACATGTTCGCCTGATTATTCTGTTAATTCGTTCACGCAGCCGTCAGATAGGTCTTTTTGCCCTGGAAGAAGGTCTGATGGCGATGTATCAGTTGCTGAAAGATTTTCCCAATGAAGTTCATCCCCAGCTTTACGATGAAGGGGAATTTGAGCCGTTTATGCGGGCAAATGCCATTTCTGAGCTGGATGATATCGATGGCTTTCTGCTCGATTTCCGCCAGCTCACACTGCCGAAAATTAACGGACTTCAGCTGACAGTTAAAGAAATTGAACGCGCCTTTGCTATCCCGAAAGACGAAAATTCCTTAGCGGAAGAGAGTGTCGTCGGGATACTGAATGAATGGCGTACCAAAAATGATAAAACACTGGCATCACTGAATAATGCGGCATTCATCCTGGATGCGATTAAAAAACTGGCCCGCGAAACCTTAGAAAATGAAACACCGACACTGCCGGTACTGACATTAATACTGGCACTGTTTAATAAAGATCTGACCCACAGCGGTAATAAATCAGCCGCTGCTGCTGCGGTGGCTGAAAGTGAAAACTCGATGTCTGCTTTAGTCTTTTCTGATGAGTCGCCGGACAAAGACCGCAGTAATCAACCCGAAGATTCTGTCAGCACAACCACAGAAACAGTTGTTGATGGTGATACAACAACGGTGACAACCGAACGCATTGTCTACCGTGAAAAAGGGATCAATACCCGGCAGGATGCCCTGGAAAGGATCCGCGAAGCGCGTGCATGGTTTCAGCAAACCGAACCCGGTAACCCGATTATTTTGCTGCTGACCTATGCCGAAGGAGCGGCAGGAAAAAATTTCGTTGAACTCAGTAAATTATTCCCTGCTGACATGCTTGCTATTTTAGATATTAACAAGGAAATGTAATGAAACTAAAATTACTCGTGGTATTAGCGGCAATGGGAATGGCGAAATTCAGCCTGGCTGCATGTATCCTTGGTACGGATACGCCTAATTACGTGAAGGAAACCCTGACAGTCACTCAGGTTGGTGGTCCTATTGAATTATCATCCATGGAACCTGTAAATCCACTAGCTCCGTTTGCAACGTTATACTCAAGCACGACCTCCAAACATGCGCAATATTCATGCCTCCTTCCGGCCGGTGAAAAAGTATCACGGGTAAGACCAATAACAAACGGCAGCCTTGTACTCTATGGTCCTGCAAATCCGCCTATTTATAAAACAAAAGTCCCGGGTATTGGTGTCCGTTTTCAGTACGGAGCGGGTCGTGACCTTCCTGAACCATTCGATTACTACAATACCCTGCCAAATAAGGACGGTAACATTCTTGTTAACTATGGACCCGCCACTATGGCGGCGATGTTCTATAAAATGGGAAAAATTGAACTGGATAAAGTGCCGGCCTCCTATCAGGAAACAGTGCTTTTACTTGGCAGCATGCATGTCGGTCATGGCCAGATTATGGATATAACTTTTCTGGATTATGCAATCGGGGATGTATTCCTGGTTAGTACACCCGTTTGTTCCGTAGATAAACCTATTAATATTGATTACGGCATTGTCACTGAAGAACAAACAAAAATAGGTTTTAGCAAACCACTTAATTTTGGTATGACCTGTCATTCTGACTACGGTGCTTATAAAGCAATCGCCTCTATCCGTTCTGACGATATGAGTAATGACAGTAAAAGCATTCGTGTTACTGACTCAAATAATAATAAAGATTCTCTTATGATTGAGATAAAAGATGCAAGTAATAACCTGGTAAAAGTTGATGGTTCCGTAAAGTTAGAATCCGCTCCGGCTCTTTCCGGTCAGCGTGCTGAATATAAATGGAACGCAGTATTAAAGCGCAGAGGTGGTTCTCCTGCTCCTGCAAAAGGTAACTTTAACGCCAGTGCAATCATTACTCTTGATATTATGTAGAGTGAAAATATTATGAATAATACAATATTTGTCAGTATCGCCAGTTACAGAGATAAAGAGTTAATTCCGACTATAAAAAATATGGTTGAAAAAGCGGATCATCCGGAACAGTTATTTATCTCTGTTTGCTGGCAGGTTGAAGAACCTGATTTTTCTATTTTTATGGATATTGGTGCTCTGGAAACGGATTATCAAAGCGATAATCCGGATGTTATTCGCCTGAATTATCAGGGAGCAACGCTGAATATCCATTTCATCCAGATTTATCAGGCAAAAGGTGCTTGCTGGGCCAGACATTGCTGTGAACTGTACTATACAAATGAGCATTATTTCCTACAGATAGATTCTCATTGCCGGTTTACTGAAAACTGGGATACAGAAATTATCAGCTATTATTTGTCATTAAAACAACACACAAATAAACCTGTTGTTACCGGTTATCCGCCTCATTATTCACCTGCAACTGAAGAGGCAGAAGAAGTCCGGGGAGAAGGTTGTTCCCGTATGGTATTTAACGCCTTTAATGATAATGATATTCCCTCATTTCTTCCTATAGGGCTGCTTGACCGCACGCAACATACCCGCGGATGTTTTCTGGCAGGTGGCTTTACTTTCTCGTCAGGCTCATTTGTCCTTGATGTACCTAATGATCCGCAAATCTTTTTTCTTGGTGAAGAAATTGCGATGTCCGCAAGGGCATATACGCACGGATACGATCTTTATTATCCACATAAAATTTTTCTCTGGCATTTCTACAACCGTGAAGGCTGTGACAGGATCTGGGGAGATCACACGGAAGAGAAAAAAGAAACTAAAAAAATTGAAAAAGCCTGGTGGGAACGGGATGCGATTTCTAAAAACCGCGTGCGTAAGTTATTAAAAATAAAAGATGATGAAGAAATCGAACTGGGGAAATACTGCCTTGGTAATGAGCGTCCTCTTGAAGATTATGAATACCTGACGGGGATCTGTTTCAGTGAACAGCTACTGATAAATGAACTACTCGGTGTTATCAAACCTTGTTACTTTGATGAAAAACCAGTTTCCCGGAGTGAGTGGCTCAACTCACTCTACAGCCCTTACTACTCTGCTCTTGATATTAACAAAACAGATATTCCTGAAAATAATGAAAAAATTGATTACTGGTCTTTAGGCGTCTTTACTGAAAATGACGAATTACTGGCCATGCAACGTCTGACGCCGGAACAATTGAATGAGCAGGTCACAAAAGATAAACCTGATGCCTATTGTTTCAAAATAAAACTGAAAGAAAAACCGCGTTCTCTCCCGAAAAAAATCAGACTGGCGCCTTTTTTTGGCCATTCCGGCTGGGGTGAAACACTGGAGAAACCATGGTAAGCAGCCAGGATGTCTTTAATAAAATAATGAGTATCGATGCTCTTATTGATTTAGAGTCAATTATTCCCTCATTATCGGAATTACAACTTAATTTATCCACGTCTGTCCAACAGTTCCGGGATTGCCTGGAACTGGAGGACCCCTATTTTGAGCATTCAGAAGATTTTTGCCGGCTACTTTGTCTGTATCTGGATACCATTATCCTGAAATACACGGACAGCCAGCAATTATCCTGGGCGCCCTATCTGCTGGAAAATTATTTTTACGGTTTCGATCGTGAACCATTTGATGTCGTGCAGCAACTCACTTTTTTTTCAACCATAAAACGCAATGCTATTTTTTTGCCGGCTTATCAGATGGCTCTCAGGCTTGCTAAATTTGCGGCTTATAGTGTAAATCTAAAACCAGTGCTGCCCCTTTTTGAGCCGCGTCTGCCCAAACCACCGGTTATTAAAATTATTCCGCCACAGCCACCGGAAGCCGCAGAAGAAATAGCCTATCCTGAGCCGGTTGCTTACCGGACAGTCAATCTGCCGCTTATTTTTACCGCTGAAATCCTTTGCCTGATATTTATTCTGATTTTTGTCTGGCTTTATATTCGTGATACTTTGGATATGCTGATTTAAATGAAAACTTTCGCTTCATTAAAAAAAATGGCTGATAATTTTATTCAGCATCATTGCACTTATCATGGCCGGTATGGCCTTTTATGATAAATCAAACCTGTTTATCTGGCTGAGTGGATTATGCGGCACATTATTTATGTTCACTGTTATTTATTCAATCCGGATAAATGAACATGATGAGGTGATAGTTCACCAGGAAGATGACGTTAATGAAGCGCCGGAAATTGTATTTATCCTTGGCCCTTATGCCAGAACCTGGTTTAGTCAGCAGGATGATGATGATACTCTGAGATTTGATAATAAAATCATCTGGATGCTGATTAATAAACCAGATGATTTACACAAACAGGTCTCCGCGATTAAACAGCAGCATACCCATTTTCAGCTCAGTGCTGTTTTTCCGGTACTTCCGGATGGTCATGATACTGATGCTATGCTATTAAACAAAATACGCGGCTGGACAAATTCATTTTCACAAAATCAATTTGAACATAAAATACCCTGCACCTTAATTTTATATTCCCGTCTCAGCAGCCAGCGATTTGCTCATGACCCGGATAAAGCTATCTGGTTAGGTCAGTTTAATATTTACAATACGGAACCTAAAGTATTACGCAAAGAAGTCACTTCCCTGCGACAAGATCTCGCCGCTGTCTATCAGCAACCTCACGCAGTGGCAGCGCAACATCGCAATGCGATGGCATTATCGACACTAAACTGGCTGGAAGATGCCGGAATTCTGCCGGAAATCGAGACATTATTCAGCGAAAGTATTCTCGATTTTACCAATCTGCTATTTTCTGATTACGGAAATGGCCCGACCCGGCACGGTGCCTGGTCCCGCTGGGTTCAGAAAAAATTTGCTGTTTTACCACGAATTTCCGCTTACCTGACGCTGCCGCCGCTGCCGGTAAATACCGGTGAAGCACCGGTTAAAGTAAGGAAAAAAACCGTTGAAATGACACCGGTACCTTATCAGACGCTGCGCTATTCACTCCTGATTGTCCCGCTGCTGATTGCTGGTGCAATGGTCAGTACACTGCTCTGGTCACTTAATTTTCATGTACAGAGAAATGAAACCGTTAATACATTGGTACAGCAATTTGATGTTACTCCGCCAAATGCATTACAGCAGCGGGTTGAAATAATTCAGCAGATGAAAAAAATTATCTCAGGCTATAGACAATCATGAAACGCCCTATTTCTTTGTAATTGAACTTGCACAGCCTGAAATATTTACTGAAAAACTGGATAAATCAATTGCAGAATTTTCCCGTAGCCCGCTCTATATCGCTCATGATAAAAATATTGTTTTTGATATCGGCAGTTCAAAATTAAAACGGGAAAGTACAGAATATCTGATGCCGGTTCTGCAATTTATTAAGCAAAATCCGGAACTGAAAATTTTAATTGAAGGCTACACCGATAATACCGGTAATGATAAAAATAACATTAATTTGTCACTGAACCGGGCAGAACAAGTCAGACACTGGTTACAGGAATCGTCCGGACTACCGGAATCACATTTTGTGACCCACGGTCTGGGTGCCCAAAACCCGATAGCAGATAATGATTCTCAGGATGGACGGGATCAAAACCGCCGTGTTGAAATCAAAATTTATCAGGAAAATCGCTAGTCATATCTTTTGAGGATTATTATTTATGAGTAAAAGTAACGAATACATTATTCCTGAAGGCAGTTTTATTACGTCTACGCCTAACCTGGATAATACATTAAATATTTTGATTTACCGGGACCCGACACTAAATGAATATAATATTGTCGTACACCGGGCTTTTTTAGATGAAGATGAAACTGTTGAAGAATTTTGTGAAAATGAAGTAAAAACCTTCACCAGAAATCTGGCCGGATTTAAAGAAGAAGGGAAAATGATCACCCATGAATTAGGGCCGATGAAATTAAAAGTTGTTCAGATTGCTAACAGCTATCTGGATGAAGGTGAGCGCTTACAGCAGGTACAATCTATGATTAAGCTGCCTTACCACAGAGATAATAATCCGAATAATAACCGGGTCATTATTTTTACGCTGAACCGAAAAGGTGAGTTTACAGAATATCAACGTAAGCATTATGTTCGTGTCCTGAACAGCTTTGCACCAAACTCGACAACCGGATTATTAGGTTAATATAACCCCCTATAGCTAATATAGGGGGTATTCCTTCTCATTTTACTCTCTCACATTTCGTCAATAGTTCTGCTGAAATAACTCACCCGGTCTGTTGTGTAGCCTTCAATATCACTCATATCAACCAGCTGATATCCGACACAGGGATAAATCGCAAACCAGTTATCCCTCCACATCATGTGATGCCAAAAAAATATCCAGACTACATTTATACCGACTGACTCCCTCATTCATTTTTTCGATAGAGACACCAAATACATCAATGATTTCATCGTAATAATGCTGATTAACAATATAACTATTAGAAAGATAAGAGCAGGATATTTTATAAAAACAACCATGCTGTTGTTCGATATTAAAATAACTTCCTGACAGAAAACCGGCATCCCAGTCAATTGATGTCAGACTGCTGAAAAAATAATTAATCCTGTCATGAGACTCTTCATCATCATTAAAGATCATATCATCTTCTAAAATAAGAACATTTTGCCAGTTATTCTCTTTCGCCATCGTCAGTACAGCAACATGAGACATAACACAACCCAGCGCCCCCTCATCGCGTTCTATTGCTTCAAAGCGAATTATTTTCTCCGGAGGAACCGCCATTTTTTTCAGCTGAAATTCAATACTTTCCCGTCTGTCTGTACGTTTTGCCAAATTGATATAAACGATTTTATCGACAAAGCTCCAGTTAACTTTAATCATCCGTGATCCCCAAAACTTTCGTATCATATTATGAATACAACTCAACTATAAATACAATTAAGATAGATAGGTATATTTACTTGCGCAAATATACACCCTGTCTTATAACGCAATTATTTCGAGTTAGTGATGTTTCATCATATTTCAACAACCACTCATAATGTGTATTCATGAATAAATGCACGATGATAGCTAAGTGCATTGAACACCATATATACACAGTAAATCTTAAAATCAAAAAACAATATTAAATCTCTCATAATTTATATTTGTTTTTTTAGTGGATTAATCTGTTATGTTTTATATTTACTGAATAAACATAGACCTTAGTAATAAATATTAACAAATTATTACCAATCATTACTTACTATAATTAATTAACACTTTATTTATTTCAAATGTATTATTAGCACTTGGTTATATTTGGCATAAGTTAAATTATTATAATTTTATTTATATAAATCAGTTTATCTTTATCTCAATACCCATTAAAAAAAAACAGCTGCGGGTTTCCCGGCAGCTGTTTTTATGTTCTCTGATACTATCAGAACATTATTTTTTCTTTGTAAAATCAATCACCATACGGCCGGTAAACTTACCCTGTGCCATTTCTTCAAAAATGGTATTGATATCTTCCAGCGGACGCAATGCCACCTTCGGCACGACTTTTCCTTCAGCGCCGAAACGGAATGCTTCTTTCAGATCTTCACGCGTGCCCACCAGCGAGCCAACCACTTCGATACCATCCAGTACCAGACGCGGAATACTCAGATCCATAGTTTCAACCGGCAGACCTACTGCAACAACACGTCCGGCAGCACGAACGCTGGCAATCGCTGAATTGAATGCTGATTTTGCCACCGCAGTCACAACCGCAGCATGCACGCCACCGAGGTCTTTTTGGATGATTTCATCCACATTGTCCGTTTTCGGATTCAGTACCAGGTCAGCACCCATCTCTTTCGCCAGTTCAAGCTGCTTGTCATTCACATCAATGGCAACCACTTTGGCATTAAACACATTTTTAGCGTATTGCAGCGCAAGGTTACCCAGACCGCCAAGACCATAAATTGCCAGCCACTGACCCGGTTTAATACCGGAGACTTTAATCGCTTTATAGGTTGTCACACCTGCGCAGGTAATACTGCTGGCAGCCGCTGATTCCAGACCATCCGGCACTTTTACCGAATAATCGGCGGTCACAATACACTCTTCCGCCATCGCACCATCGACGGTATAACCGGCATTTTTCACTTCACGGCAGAATGTTTCTTTGCCGCTGTTACAATACTCACAGTGACCACATCCGCGGAAGAACCAGGCGACACTGGCGCGATCCCCGACTTTCAGTGATGTCACACCTTCACCGATTTCTGTCACCACGCCAATCCCCTCATGTCCGAGGACAACACCGGAGACATCACCAAAATCAGCATTTTTCACATGCAGGTCTGTGTGACACACACCACAGCATTCCATTTTTAATAAGGCTTCACCATATTTCAGCGGACGTAATTTTTTTTTCTTTTATTTCCACTGTTTTATTTTTTGCGACGACAGCAGCTTTCATAGTTCACCTCAATAATGAAACAACTCCCATGTTATGTTCATAAACATAACGACCATTAACTGTTTCAGTGTAACCTGTAATAAGAAGCAATACTGTACTAAGAATGCCAATAATGTGAAGTGTTATTAATATAACAAACTATATTCAGACAATTATACCTGAGGACCGCACCACCGGGTATAATGGCGCCGGTAACGGCTCACGCAGTTCATTTTTCATTACCCCGAAACGGGCATCGCCACTGTTCCAGTCACTGACAGCCTGTTGTAATGACAGAGAATTATAGCCGGCAAAATTCCACCACAGCATAATTTTTTCCTGTACCGGCGTGCCCCCCAGTAATAATATCCTGGTCCCTTTCATCAGTGTCAGAGTGAGTGAGGATAACCCTTCGCCAAGGTAAACTAATTCATTTGTCGTATAAATTTCATCACGGTAAGTTAATTGCCCTTCCAGAATAAATACACCGTATTCAAAATCAGGACGGGTATCCAGAGTGGTTTGAGCCGACTGTTGTGCCTGTAAATCCATACCAACCAACGCAGAGAAAAGCAGTACCGGAGAGCGTCTGTCGCCATATTCCCCGGCAAGCAATGTAAAACTGACCTGATCCGCATTCCAGACAGGTAAATCCGGATAGTGATCAAACCTGGGTGGCATTGCACTCTCAGCAGGCGGCAGAGCAATCCACAGTTGTGCTGCGTGCAGACGCGGATGTCGTCCGGCGGAATCTTCGGTATGCGTGATCCCATATCCGGCGGTCATCAGATTGACCTGCCCCGGGCGGATAATCTGTTCTGAACCCAGGCTGTCACGGTGCAATATTTCACCCTCCAGCATCCAGGTAAAGGTCTGCAAACCGGTATGCGGGTGCGGGCCGACTTTCATTCCGTCCTCACCTTTGAATACCGCAGGACCTGCATGATCAAGAAAGCACCAGGCACCAATCAGCCGCCGGTCTTTCACCGGTAATGCGCGGGAAACCGGCACACCGCCGACCTCTTTAATACGCGCGCGCAGGCGCTGAGGCAAAACCCCGTGTCTGTCTGTCATTGTGTTACCTGTTTGTTCCGGTGAAATAATGCCGTCAGTATACCTGACTGTTACCCGGAGGTATCAGCAGGACCTTAGTATACGCAAGATAAATAAAAGGAAGCCCCCCGCGTGTCATGATATGACCACGCGGGGGTATAGTGGTATATGGGAGCGTTATCGCTCGCGCAGAGCCTCATTTGCCCGGTTCAGCGGTTTCACCAGATAACGGAGAATCGATTTACTGCCGGTTTTAATGTCTACTTCCGCAACCATCCCCGGGAAAATCTGAAACTCTTTACCGGCTTTATTAATCAGCGCATCCTTGCTTGTCCGGATAAGTATCCGGTAATAAACATGATCACGCTGAATTTCATCCTGGAGGGTATCCGGTGAAATCAGTATCACCTCACCTTCCAGTCCGCCGTAAATAGCATAATCATACGCCGTGATTTTTACCAGAGCAGCGTCATTCAGGCGGATATGCGCGATATCCTGCGGTGAGATTTTCGCTTCCACAATCAGCTGATCATCCAGCGGGATAATATCCATGATTTTTCCGCCCGGCGCGATAACCCCGCCGATGGTATTCACTTCAATGTTTTTCACAATCCCACGTACCGGCGAAACAACTTTTGCACGCTGCAATGAATCATCACGTGCACGCATAATAGACTCCAGCTCTTCCAGCTCTTTATTGGACTCCGCAAGCTGTTCACGCGCATTCACCACATATTCATTATGCAGTTCCTGTTTTTTGCTATCCAGCTCGGAAATAGTCCGCTTCAGGCGGATCAGTTCCACTTCACTTGACGCACCGGATTTTACCAGGCGTTGCAGGATCATCTCTTCGCGGCGGTAAAGTTGCAGGGAATCATTAACACCTTTGATTGATTGTCCCAGCCGCTCTTTGCGTGATTTATACAGCCGCTGCTCTGCTTGTACCAGCGCGGTATCCTTTTTAACCATATCCGGGATAACAAATTCACTGCCGGATACTTCGGCATTCAGACGGGCGGACTTAATCAGATTGGCTTTATAGCGGCTGCGGCTCTCATCCAGAGAAGACTCAAAGCGGGTTTCATCCAGATACGCGATAGCCTGCCCTTTTTCAACAATTGCCCCTTCGCGGACTTCCAGTGAAGAGAGAATACCGCCTTCAAGAGACTGAACAACCTGCTCACGGGACGACGGAATAATTTTCCCCTGTCCCTTGGTAATTTCATCCACGTCCGACAACGCGGCCCAGATAAGTAAAATAATAAAAAAGCCTAAAATAACCAGTATCAGGCGAACCAGACGGGGCAGGCTCGGCTCATGCTGACCACCATAGAAAAACGGGACTCCGCGCAGGTTTGTTTCAGGCACCGGGGCAGCACCCTGAGTTTTCGTTTTTTTCATCTCAGTTTCCTGCCTTAGCCGGTGTCGTTGTACCGGACATCAGGTTCTTGAGAACCTCGTCACGGGCACCATCAAGCGCAATTCGTCCGTTATTCATCACAATAATCCGATCAACCAGTTGCAGAACACTTGTCCGGTGCGTGGTAACCACCAGCGTTTTATCCTGCGCCCATGTTTTCAATCCGCTGATAAGGCGCTGTTCCGCGATTTCATCCAGTGCGGATGTTGGTTCATCCAGCAGTACAATATTCGGATTTGTCAAAATAGTACGGGCAAGCAGAACGGCCTGGCGCTGTCCGCTGGACATCCCGAGCCCCCCTTCCCATAACACCCGGCTCAGCCCCTGCGGACTGCTGCTGACCAAATCCGCCACACCGGCAATCTGTAGCGCATTAATAATTTCTGCATCATCTGCTTTCGGCGCACCCAGCGTCATATTATCGCGCAGTGTGCCGTGTAACAGACGGGAATTTGCGCCGAGATAACCAATATCACGGCGCACATCATAAGGATCTATTGCTGATAAATTCACATCATCCAGGCGGATTTGCCCGGCTATCGGGTCTAATAACCCGCTCAGCGCATACAGCAGCGTCGATTTCCCGGAGCCGTTACGCCCGAGAATGGCAATTTTTTCACCCGGTTTAATTGTCAGTGAACCAATTGTCAGTACCGGATTTGCCTGCACATCATAAGTTACCGCGACATTTTCAAATTCATAATGTCCGGTCAGTGACGGCTTATGAATAAGTTTTGTGCCGTACTGGGCATCAACCGGTTTTTCCATCAGCTCATTCAGGCTTTTTAATGAGACTTTCGTTGATTGCCAGCGCGCCAGCAGACCGGAGATTTGCGCCATCGGTGCCATCATCCGGGAACTGAGAATAGAGGCCCCGAGCAGTGCGCCGGTGGTTATCGCTCCGTCCATCACAAGGAATGCCCCGCACAATACGGTCACGGCAAACACCAGGGTCTGTACTGTCTGGCTCCAGGTCATCAGCCCCTGAGTGATAAATTTCACTTTCAGGTTTGTATCACCCACTTTCTCATTCAGGTAGTTCCACTCCTGCTGAAAACGGGGCTCTGCACGGTGAAATTTAATGTCTTCCGCACACTGAACCGCTTCAATCAAAGAGGCATTACGCAGTGTGCTTTCCCGCATCGCTTCATTGGCAAGCACGCCCAGCTTAGGCTGAAGCAGCAGACCCGGCAGGATCATAACAAACAGCGCCACCAGCGGAACCAGAGCCAGGGGACCGGCGATCAACCATAGAATAACCAGGAATAAAAAGAAGAAAGGTAAATCAGATGCCGCTGTTACCGTTGTGGAGGTAATGGTTTCGCGGACATTTTCCAGCTCCCGTAACTGGGAAACAAAAGTCCCGGTTGAGCGCATGCGCTCTTTCATGCGGATACGTAACGCATGACCGAACACCGTATCGGTAATTTTCAGATCCGCCCGTTTACCGATAAGGTCAATCAGCCGTACCCGCATTATCCGCATCGTAAATTCAAACCCCATCGCAATCAGCACACCAATAAAGAGCACCAGCAGAGTGGGAATTGATTTTCCGGGAATAACCCGGTCATAGACCTGCATAGAGAAGATAATCGAACTCAGTGCCAGAACGTTAGCCAGCAACGCGGCAATCAGTACGGACACAAAATATTTGCGATCGCGCAGGACAATATCCCAGAACCAGCTTTTCTTAAACGGCTTGATATAATCATCCACGCGCGCATCCGGTACATTTCTTTCCGGTCGCGCCAGGATAACATCCCCGCCCTGAGTCAGTTTCAGTAACTCATCCAGCGCAATATGATTCTTTTTCTGTCCGCCGTGCAATAACTCCACCTGAACACGCCCGTCGGCAGAGATACTCTCTGCATACAGTGCCTGCCCGTCCGGCAGTGCCACAATAAAAGGCAGATACCAGGGATTGAGCATCTCTTTGGTCAGCGGCACCCAGTCAAGTGTCAGACCAATATTGCGGGCGATGCGCTGAAGCTCGTTTTTTTGTCCGGTTCCGCTGCTGTATGTAAAATTGACTCTGGCATTCTCTTCCGAGACCGGTAAACGATAATGACGGGCAGCCAGGAGCAGCGCCTGCAACCACGTTTCATTATATTCACTCTGTTGTTGCTCTGAAATCACTGGAGACTCCGTAGGGATTCATTGGATAATTGTAAGCTTTCGCGGAACCGCCCTAACTGAGAGGAACAACTGATGCTGGTTGCTAAGTAATCATATCTTGCCGCCGCATAATCGCGCCGTGACTGATGCCATTCCTGATCCGCATTCAGCAAATCGATAATACTGCGCTGACCCAGAGCAACGTATTGCTCCTGATACAGGCGGGTGACATCCTTGAGGGAGAGGTTTCGTGAAGCCAGTAATTTCATCCGTTCTTCCAGTTCATTAAGCCGGATTTGCTGGTTGCGCCAGTTATTCTCAACAATATTCTGTGTATGACGAATTTCTGAATTGGCTGCATTTTCCTGATAGACCGCCATGCGCTGCTTCGAATTACTGGTATAGAAATTCGACAGCGGCACATTAACGGTCAGCTCAACACTGTGATCTTCGCGCCCGTAACGATCAGTATCTTTTGCATCAAAACGCTGCTGATAAGTGCCCTGTAATCCGATACTTGGCATGGCTTCACGTTTGGCAACTTCGCGGTCACTTTGTGCGATAGTCAGCCCTGCCCTGGCAACCAACACCACCGGAACCGCATTAAAATCAATATTTTGTGCATAGCACTGCTGGCTATATAAAGATGAATCAATCGGCTGCCCTGATAACAGGCTGACGGACTCACCGGTCATCCGGTTCAGATTGAGGATCTGGTTTTCATGTTCAAGCTTCAGGGTATTAAGCTGGAGTTGTGCGGTATCCAGGCGGGCTTCCGCCTGAACCAAATCAGCGCGGGACGCAGCACCTGCGGCGGTCCGCTCACGGGCAAGGTCGGTAATGTGACGTACTGAGCCCAGTTGTTCCTCTGCCAGCACGATATATTCCTGATAGCGTTTGATATCGAGATACAGCATCGCCGTTTTCTCTGCCACTTCATCCGCATTTACAAACACTCGCAGCATAGACTGATCACTGCGTGCGACTAAGGAATCTATCTGTGATGAGACTTTGCCGAACGAATAGAGCAACTGGCTGACACTCGCTGTTGCCACATAACCTTTGTCGCTGTTATTCAGGCTGCGGGAAATCCCTGCCCCCGGTTGCGGATAATATTCGGTTTCTTTCTGATATACCGCTTCCAACTGAGCACGGTATTGGTTAACCAGTCCGGACAAACCGGCATCCCAGTCTAACGATTTGATAACGGCGTCCTGCAATGTCATCCCGCCGGGCATACTGTCCTGCCCGGCAACAGCCGGAACAGTTGCGGTAGCGGAGGCATTAACCGGCCGTGACTTAGGCATATTATTCATAATGGATCGCTGGCGGATAATTTCGCTCTCCGATGCCACCGGATCCCCTGTCAGCGGAACCAATGGTGCCACCAACGGTACGTCATCCTGTTTCGCGGTAACCACACGGGCAGGTGAAACAGCCCGGCGATTCGGTTTTTCCGGCAAGGTGGTTATTTTAGGGGGTGTTTTCACCGGCCGCTGCTCTTCACCGCTGTCCCCGGTCAGTTCGGGTTCCCGTTCAACTTCCTGTGCTGCTTTATAACCAAATGCGCCGAATGAGACTGCCGCAGAAACCGGATGTATACAAACACCGGTAATAATGGCGACCACAGAAAGGTTGCGTACAAACCAATTTACTTTCACTGCTCAGACCTTTTATGCTGACGAATACCGGTGAATACATAAAAATGAAAACAAAACAGATCCTGATACAGTCAGACTGTGACAGGTAAACGCATTTCCGGCCGGAATAATTATGATTATCAGTCTCCTGACTATTCTGAGAAGAAAGAAAGCCAACAGACTGATGAATAGCCCGGAGATGTTGCAGGCGCACCATAACCTTGTCCGCACAATAATGCAGAGTGCAATATCCTGCTCCGGGAAAATTACTGAATAGCGGGTAGCTTATCAAAAAGCCGCAGGGATTTTCCGGCGATAGTGATAACATAAAATGTTAATGGCAGGTTGAATAACCTATAATTCAACCTGTAAACAAAAATATATTTTGTAAATGGTTTTTTTATTATTCTGAACACGATAATTTCACTTAGTTATTTAAATGTAGTGTTATTTTAAATAACATTAATGCAAAAATAACATTACAATACAAAGTCATCATTATGTGATGAATAATTGAGTAAACTCAGCACTCATCACATAACGACGGGTTAATATACCGAAAATAAAATCAGCGACCGCAATAATATTTCGCTGCATTATGAGCATCTGTATTTGGAAAAACCGACACTTTTTCAAGATTATCGATATTGTAATTATCTAGTTTAAGCTTGCGGCTGTAGATAACATTATTATTCATCAGATAGGTCTTAGATAGCTGATAGCCACTGAAGTCGCTACAATCCATCACCCAGGTGTCGACCACCCGGTTAAAATAAATTCCGCTTGGCTTACCCGCTTTCTTAAACTCAACTTTTTTATCACCAATTCCCTGAGTCATAAAAGAAAACTGAATTTTCCGGTCTGAGTTCTCTTTAGGAAAAACTTGTGTAAAAAAAAAGGCTGAATTCATTTTTACTGTCACGGATACCGGAGTCTGTCCACTCAGTATTAAGCAGACTGATCGTATTCAGATTGGCAACCGGGTTTGGTGCAATTTCTGAATTAACCGGTTCCGGTACATTAATCTGCTCCGGTACATCAGCCTGTACAGGTACAGGTTTAAGAAACCTCTCAGCTGAGGCAAAAAAAACTGACTGCCGTTAATGACAATAAAAGCACACTACGTCGCATCACTATACTTACTCTGTTCATAAGCGTTAATATCCATATATTATAACTTCCGTCGTCTGACAGAATAGTGTGAAAAAAATGAAGTTCGTCCGACCTGAAATATCAGAGTGATACTATTAATAAAAGATCAACCTGACCATTGTATTATATAGCTATGTATTTTTCACTCTCTGCAAAGGGAATTAATATCACATTTAACATCACAATGAACAACAATATGGATAAAGTAACGTGTTAATAATTAATAGAACAACAAACACATTATTACTTTATTAAGTATCAGAGAAAACAAACAAGTGTAATAACTTATATTAATTTAATTAAAAAAATTATTAGTTTATATATCAATAATACGTATTACTATTTTATGTTTAAATCGATTACCCGGTCTGCCGACTCAATGGTTGACTCGCGATGAGCAATAATCACGCGGGTTATCGGTAACCGGCGGATAGCCTGGTTAACATAGGATTCACTCTCTTTATCCAGCGCACTCGTAGCTTCATCCATAAACAGAATTCGCGGCTTACGGTACAGGGCGCGGGCGATGAATACCCGCTGTTTTTGCCCGCCGGACAAACCTTCGCCCAGTTCACCTATCAGCGTTTCATAGCCCATCGGCATCTGCGTGATAACATCATGAATAAAGGCCGCCTGCGCACAGGCTATCATCAGTGGCTCATCCGGGTTTTCGGTAAAGCCGCAGATATTTTCACGGATAGAGCCGGAGAACAGTTTGTCATCCTGCATAACGCAGGCGATCATTTTATGATAATTATTCACACCGAGCTGGCGGATATCAATATTATCGAGAAAGACCTTGCCCTCTGTCGGCTCAAACAGCCCGCACAGCACTTTCATCAGTGTTGTTTTCCCTGAACCGGATGCACCGACAATCGCCACACTCTCTCCGGGCTGTATCGCCAGATTAATATTGCGAAAAATCGGCGGGGACTGGCTGTCATAACTGTAAGCCAGATCGTTGGTTTCCAGCCCGGCGGCTTTCATCTGCGGCTCATACGGGATATCCGGCTTTTTATTTTCCGGTTCATTCAGCGCGATATCAGAAATACGCTCGTTGTGCAGGCTCATCATCCGCAGTTGCAACAGGAATTCAATAACAGACGAGGCACGCGCAGAAAATTGTTCCCGGTAAGCACCAAACGCCACAAACATCCCGATAGTCATCGCATTATCAATCACCAGACTGACACCGACCCATAAAATAGCTATCTGGTCACACGCCATAACAAAGGTATTGACCCCGCCGAACAGCATATTCATTTTTGTCAGACGAATTCCGGTATTGATGGAATCCACTTTCAGATTCAGCCAGTGATTACCCCGGCGCTCACTCATTCCCTGGGTTTTCACTGTAGTGATGCCGTAGAGGGACTCCATAAAATACGATCCAGCCCGGGCATTTTTAATCAGGGATTCTTCTGAGAGCCGGCGGTAATAACCATAAGTCACCAGCCGCATAACGATATAAATTCCTGTAAATGCAAGAACAATCCAGGTCAGATATCCGCCGTAGAGGAGCATCATCAGAAACACGCCGATCAGCATAATACCGTCCATGATCGCCCCGACCACACTGGTGGTAAAGGTGGATTGCAGCACATCAAGAGACGCAAACCGGGAATGAATGTCCCCGAGCTTTCTTCGCTCAAAATAACTCAGCGGCAGACGCAACAGGTGGGTGAACAGCCCGGATTGCCACTGGACATTAATAACCGTCCCCATCACCAGTGTCGACCACGCCCGGCACATACTGACGGCGGCGCGCAGCAGAATAAAGAAAATAAGTCCGGTACAAATAAGAGAGAGCAGCCCTTTTTCCCCCGCCGGTATCGCGTGATCCATCACCAGTTGCGTTCCCGCCGGCATAATCAGCCCGATAGCTTCAATCACCACCGAAAACGCAAAGATTTTCAGCAGGGCTTTTTTCAGCCCGTGAATGTTACCGACAAGCTTGCGCAGACTCAGTTTATTGACCACTTCCTGCCTGGTAAAGGTACTGCCGGGCCAGGCCTCCAGCGCAACCCCGGTGAAATTGCGGGACATCTCCTCCCTCCCCGCAATGCGGCGGCCGTATGCAGGGTCGTGCAGGATAAAACGATTTCCTTTTATTTTTACCAGCACCAGAAAGTGGTTGAAATCCCAGTGTAAAATACAAGGCAGACGCAGATTAGCCAGGTCATCCATATCCAGTGACAACGCACGGGTCGTCATACCCAGCTCTGAGGCAATACCGGTCAGTCCGGCCAGTGTTGCACCACGGGCTGACAAATTAAACTGCCGGCGCAGAGAGATAAGGTCGATACTTTTACCGTAATGCGCACAAATCATTGCCAGACTGGCAAGCCCGCATTCAGAGGACTCAGTCTGGTGGATAACCGGAACACGGCTGAGGAGCGTAATATCAAGCTTTTCAATGATACTTTTGATGGATAAACGGCTCATACGGCTCCCCTGTCAGCTGACAAACCGGGAGAAATAACAGTGTCTTCTGAGGGTGTCACCGGCTCAGAGGCACTTTGTTTCATGTTATAAAAAGGCGACACCATCCACTGATAAATTTTCCGTTTTTCCAGAAAAAATGTCGTTTGTACTTTCATTCCGTTTTGCAGGCTCAGTTCACGCCCGTCATAAGTGATCCGTTCCTTTTCCGGATGCACGATGACTTTGTAATAAGGAACTGACTGAACCTGATAATCTTTCGGCGCCCCCGCATACGTCATCATTTCCTGCGGGGAAGCGGGTGCCGTGGAAATAACGTGGATCACCGCAGCAAACAGCCCGAATTTTTCAGCCGGAAACGCGTCATAGCGGATATTGACGGCATCACCGACTCTCAGCCAGGGCAGAGCATCATCCGGAACCCAGAGCACCAGCCGGTACCGGCTGGCATCTTCCGGTAAAATCTGCAGCAATGTGTCACCGGGATTGACCATCTGACCAACCGTCACGCCCAGAGAATCCACCCGTCCGTCCGTCAGTGCCCGCACAACAATTTCGCTGCCGGCATCATTATTTACCTGCTCTTTTTGTAACTCAAACCGCTGTAATTCCATCTGATAAATCCGGTTATCAAATTCGGCGGCCTGACTGAATATCTGCCCTTCCAGAGCGGTAATCTGCAGGGCATTTTGTTCATTTTGTCCGCCCAGTCCCAGCAAACTGTTTTGTTGTGAGTAATAAAGTGCAACCTGATTAAGCCACTGGTCTTTATTTATCAGCCCTTTTTCCCGGTAGCCGCGATAATTATCCATATTCTGTTTCATAATACGGATCCCTTCTTCGGCCCGATTAATAATACCGACAGAACGGGCATGGGCATCAATATAGAGATTTTTTTGTTTCTCCAGTGCGGCCAGTGTGGTCTGTTTATTTTCGTCAAGGCGGGCTATCATGTCTGTGATACGTTGTAACTGATTTTGTATTTCACGCCGCTGGTTGTCACTCACCACGCCGCTGGTTGTCGCTCTGTTAATATCAATAATATAAATGGGATCATTTTTTTTTAACAGACTGTCCTTCGCGGACATATTGCTGCGTAATAAATCCCTGTACACCTGCATAAACGGTGACGGCGCGCGGGTAAGTGGAAACCTCGCCGATGGCATTCACCTGGCGGGTGTAAGAGCCTGAAATAATGAAGGTCAGAAAAGAGAGCAAGAATACCGCACAGAGAACAGTAATTATCCAAAGCGGAATACCGGGTAATAACAGGGCTTTTCCCTGCCATTTCATTTTTCTGTTATTAAGTGCTTCCTGCCGGAACAATATCGGCCTCTGCCTGTCGGCATCAGGTTATTCAGATATTTAGTATTAGCAGAAAAAATAAAAAAATGGGATCTCATAAAATAATGAGACCCCATAATTTATGATATTGACCAGAACAGAGTCAATACAATTAATCAGTAGTATAGATTAACCAAGCAGCTTTTTAAATAAGCCACCAACACCAGGAAGTGCAGTTAAGCGGGATTCAATTTTATCCCCGATGCTTCCGCCGATTTGTGAACCCAGATCTTTACCTAAGCCCGCATATTTTTCTGCGATATTAATCGTTCCCAGAACTGGTAATTTTGTGAATGCCTGAAATGCAGCATCACCCGCTTTACTGCCAAAACCAACTAAAGCATCTTTAATAAAACCAGCACCAGATGCATTTTCAACTTCCTGAAGATTTAATTCTCTCATTTTCAAATATCCCTTTTATTGTTAGTTAAGTGGCATCATTCATATCTGAGCCTGTACTTATTTTAAATGAAACTATAACTAATAATGAATAGAGGAAAATACGTAACGAAGAAATACACAGAGTTATCTTATTTTTATCCACCATGCATCCATATCGTTTTTTTATGATAATACATTCTTTATTTATCATGAAGATAGAGATGTAAAATATATTTCACATTGTTTCAGGATGTATATTTAAGCCTAAGAAACAATAACTACGTATTGATGGGTAATACTTAATTTATTGTAAAGATTTCACTCCTTTCGTCATAAATAAAATGTCTGTTCACAATATAACCAGAACCAATGACAATGCAGGAATTAAAATGTGAATAGATAAAAACAAATGTATAATGTTCAAACCAAATGGCCGGTTCAATTAAATAAAAAACATAACTAATAAATTATTCTTAACGATTTAATGCAGCCTGATTTATAGTATAAACCTACATAATACAGACTATTCTTATGCAAATAAGGTTATAATAAAAAATCCTCCGGGGTAATAACCACAGAGGATTTTATTATGATCATTATTCTGACATTGCAATATTATTTAATTACATCATTGCCTATTTACAAATACCACCGAGGTCGACAAAACTGCCTAATTTATCTTCAATCACACCACCAATCATTGAACCAACACGCCCTCCCACTTCTTTACCCAGCCCCGGATAGGCATCAGCAAGACTGACGGTACCGACAAGAGGCAGATCAACCGTCAGATAAGGACCGAGAAGCTCATATCCCCAGCCACCAATCTTTTTACCAAGCTCGGTAATCGTATCCTGAACACAACCTGCACCGGAAACCTGTGTAATTTCAGCGTAATTTAGTTCTTTCATGATTATTCCCTTTTATTAAAAATAAAATATGACTTAAATAATATAATGGTTATAAATATAGATATTATCACCGAGAATACTTTCCCAATAGAAACTAAATATCTAGTTTATAAAACATTAATTACTCGTTAAATATATTACTGATTATTTTTATACTTAGGTAAATCAATATAAATTATATAGGCATCTATAAATATAAAGGCTACAGTGTAATTATCAGGATGAGAATGAATAAAGAAATCATACGATATTATATAATGCCATAAATAAAAATAGGAGTTCATTTAATAATGAGCTCCCTTAAACTATATTATTGAACTAAAGATCAATGATTTTATGGCACTGAATAAATTAACCGAAAATGCCTTTAAATAACCCACCAATGATAGGAAGTCCACTTAAATTAGTTTCAATTTTGTTACCAATACTTCCACCGATCTGAGAACCTACATCTTTACCTAATCCGGGAAATTTGGTAGCAATGTTAATTGAACCTAAAATAGGAACATTAACATTCATGTGTTCACCAAATTGTTTAAATGCAAAATCACCAATTTTCCCGCCAAGGTTACTGAATCCATCCTTGATAAAACCAGCACCAGAAATAGTTTCAATTTCATTAACACTTAATTCTTTCATGTATAAACATCCCTTTTATTTATTGTTTAATAATTACACGGTACGATCCGGACTGCTCTGGGGTTATTTTAAATGAATTATCTAACATTAATAATAGGTAAAAAAAACGTAATCCAAACATCAGCATATCAACCATCCTATTGCAGACAATTAATCAAGCAACACCGATGACATTAAAAACCCTTACCTATCAACATGGTAAAGTTAAAATTATTTTCTTTTTATTTTAACAATAAATAAGCTCGTGAATTTATAATTATCATAACGGGTGGTTATTTTACTTACACAGTGAAGTTTTTGTAATTAATTAAGGGAGTGACCCGTTATTTTAATATCTTGTTATGAACATTTACTAATAATATTAATTTATGATGCCCAGCAATAATCAATACCTTTGATGAATAAGAAAATACTGCTGATATCATTAATAAAGAAAAAACCATTAAATATACTTAACCACGATAGACATTGCTACTTAGCTGTAAATAACAAGAAAACAAGATGATTCTTATGCCTGAATTACAGGTTACGCCGGGATTAATCATGTTTACTGATATTCAGATAACCAACAACACCACCGACATATACCCTTATTCATTCAAACTACAGGTTCGTTGACGGTGCTCAACCAGCAGGGTCACATAGTTTATAACTTACAATTAATATGATTGCATGACAATTCATGCAATCATATTGAATATCAGGCAGGATTAATAAAGCTGAAGTTGCTGAATATCGGTAATATCAACAGAGAGCGGCATTGCCTCCGTATACAGAGCATAAGATAACACCCCATTATCATGGCTGATGTCTGTTTCCTGCTGATGTTCTTTCTGTTGCTCATCAGAAAAAGAAGCCAATAGTGTATTGATATCGTTACCCTGAATTCCTGCATTAAGTAATTCCGGAACAGACAATAACTGAATATCCTCAGTCATATCACTCTGCCCGTTCGTTTCCGGATGCTGTTTATCTGACATCAGCAGTACTTTACCAATGAGCCCTTCGGCTGACGACAATGACTGAAAGTCATGCACAGTACTGTCATCCGCCAGTGCCGCGGCCTTACCGGAGATAGTGATATCGTCACTGTTACCTGCGATTTTACTGGTATTACCGGCAGCATCAGTCTGGCGGACCTGAATAGTACCGCGCTCATAATCACCATGGGTCAGCGTAAAGTTATCACCCTGACCTTTCAGCCAACTCTTGCCGCCATCAACTGAGTATTCCCAGCCTGCTTCTTTTTCCAGTCCGGTAAGAATGATTTTCCCGCCGTTAAGCGTCTGTCCCGGAGCAGATGGTGCAACGGTATCAATAATAACTTTATCGAATTTACTCACCTGGCTGGCATTTCCGTTATCATCAAAATAACGCACCTGAACCTGATGGGGATCATAAGTCCCGTCTTTAAGCGTAAATGCGGTTTGTGAGCCTTTACTCCAGGTTTTTCCGCCATCTGCAGAGTACTCCCAGCGCTTCGCATCCGTCATTTCTTTCACAATAATTTTGCCGTTGGCTGTAATATTATCGTGATCAGAAATCCCGGTATCGGCTTCCAGCGATAAAACTGCACCTTTTGATGGCGTATGCCCACCGGTGACCGTCATTTTCGCGCCTTCATTTCCCTGCTTGTCTGTGCTGCTGAGTGTCCCGGTTTCTCCGGATTTAAACGGATTAGGCTCTGCAACCCAGGTACCGTCCGCTTTTACCTCAACTTTTTGCAGCAGATTGCCTTTTTTATCTTTAATCAAAATATAGCTGTCAGCATCCCCTGTTCCGGATAGCTTGAGTGCGCTGTTTTCCTTAATCTCAGGAGAGGTCGGCGGTAATTTGACACCACTTTCAACCGCAATATCACCCGTCACATTTCCGGCAAGATCCTTGCCGAGCATGGTGCCTTTGCTGTTTTCAGAGAACGGATTAGGCTCAATTTTCCAGTTTCCGTCTTCATCAACGCGGGCTTTTCCGATGATCTTTTTATTATCATCTTTAAAAATGATCCCGGTTCCCGGTTCCCCGGTGCCTGACAGGTGTGTACTGTTGTTTTCCGTAATGACCGGATTTTTCGGTGGTGTATGGTCGCCACTGTCAAATTCAGTGCTTTTACTGTTCGCAGAGCCGTCTTCCGACGCGGTTATTGTGCCTTTCTGACCATCACCCAGCGGGTTTTTATCAAATTTCCATTCGCCTTTTTCATTGGTTTTGGTTGTACCTATGACTTCGCCCTGCGCATCTTTCAGGGTGATCGTACTGCCGGGCGTGGCTTTTCCGCTCAGTCCTTTGCTGTTATTGGTATCAATAACCGGTGAGGGTAATGCCGCATCGCCCTGCCCGGTGAGTGTCTGTTTTGCACTTTCCCGCCCGGCACCATTGATAACATGAATGGTTCCGCTCTCTCCCTTTGCAAACGGGTTAGAGGCAAAATGCCATTTACCGGTTGCATCCGACATAGTCGAGGCAATGAGCTTGCCATTAGCATCCATAATAATAATTTTACTGTTTTCAGGTCCGATACCACTGAGTGACTCACCGTTTTCCTGCACTGATGGCCCGAGTGGCAAGGCATTATCACCGACACGAATGCTGACTGGTGCACTGTCATTCCCGGCAGGATCCCGCGCAATCACGTCGACCAATGCCCCGTCCGGTAACGGGTCTTTAATAAACCAGGTGCCATCCGGTTTGACTGTTGCATTTATTGCCACCGGTTTTCCGGCATAATTAACAATAACACGGACGCTGCAACCTTTCTCGACCGTCCCCGTCATCGTGAATTCATCATTCTGAGTGATAACCGGAACATCCGGCAGGCTCTGTTTGCCGCCGGTAATATCCTGATGAGCGCTCTCTGTGCCGTTTTCACCTTTGGCATAAATTTTACCGGCTTCCCCTTCTTTTAAAGGGTTTGCGCCGTTAATTGCCCAGTTTCCGTCTTTATCAACTTTGGTTGTGGCAACCTGTTTACCGCGACTGTCCAGCACGATGACGGTACTGCCCGCAGTCCCGGTTCCGGTCAGTCCGCGCCCGTTGTTGTAATCCACTTTCGGGGCATCCGGTGCTTTACCGGAGTTATCATCACCGCCGGATTTTCCGGAACTGCCGCCGCTGTTATGTGCCAGCGCGATACCACCGCCTATCCCCAAAGCACCGAGTAACAGCCAGCCGGCATCCACTTCCGGTATACCCGATTCCCAGCTGAAGTTATCACCGGCAACTTCGGCCTGGGTCAGCGTAACCGTCGAGCTGCTGCTGAGAGTATCAGCAGACAGGCCGGATTCGGCCTGATAAATAACCGCGCCACCGTTTGTGGTTTCGGCCAGGATATCCCCTTTATAAAGGTAATAATCCTTAATAATAATGTCCGGCTCATCTTTATCCGGATCTGTATAAATCCAGAGATCGCTGCCCGCGCGGCTGACATTAATTGAATCCGGCAACTGACCGGTTCCTTCATCCGTTAAGAGGTAATCAGTATCTGCCTGCGCCTGAATGACCAGAGTTGCGGCTTGTGCTTTACGTCCGCCCAGACCCGGTACGACAGAGTCATTTATCTGCACCAGGGGTTTATCCCCTGTTCCGATATTCATGACTGATTTCGAAATATTAGTGGCCAGGGTTGTTTTGTGGGTCGTTTTGTTTACTAATCCGACTGAAATGCTCAAGTCTCACCTCTGAAAATACTGACGTTTTCCGCGTTAGCCGCCAAAAATGTTAAATACGAAAAAGAGCCGGGGGTTATCCCCCGGCTCCGATCACTCATAATATCTGTCAGAATACGATCTGGTGGTTAGCCAGCAGCATTGCCAGGTCAACCTTATCCGCATCGACATTATCAAAATGAAGATCCGCAATTTTCACTGAATTATATTCCCCGCCTTTACCATCACGGTCTAAAAGCAGTGAACCATTTTCCAGTTTCAGGTAATCCGTGATAGTGGCATCTGTTATCACCGCTTTACCATTAACGTATTTCGCAACGTTATCAAACGAGCCGCCTTTATAACCGACAAGCAGGTCACCGATGTTCACAATATCTGCGTTGGCGGTCGCTTCTACCGTACCTACCCAGAATTTATTGATCTGATCCACACCATGACCGCCTGTATCATTATCAGCTAACAGACGATACATAATCGTATCCTGTCCGCCGGCCCCCAGATGGAAGGTGTTATTGCCCGCGCCGCCGTCAAAGAAGTTATCAGATGAGTTAGAGTAGAATGTGTCATCCCCTTCACCACCACGAACGCCTTCAATATTGGAGAATTTCTGGTTACCGTAACCGGTATTCTGATAATCCGTTTCGCGCAGATCGACGGTGATATTTGTTTTTCCGGCCAGTTTGAAGTCAACGATATCAATACCGCCTTTATCACTCCACTGACGCGCACCATTCACCAGATAACTACCACCACCGCCTTCATAGGCATTTTCACCCAGAGTTGCGAAGAACGTATCGTTATAGCCGGTACCGACCACACCGTTACCGATGTTGGCATTACTTGCTGAATTACCTGATTCAGCCGTCAGAACATAGGAATCCCAGTTCTTACCGGTGGTCAGCCCGCCCCAACTGGCATTGACGTTGGCGATGGAGAAATCACCGACATGACTTTCAGCTCCGATATTCTGCTGGACACCATTCACGTTACGCAACAGAACCGCATTATAAGTTTCATCGGCTTTAAGTCCGTAGAAACTAAGTAAACCGGTACTGTTACTGGTCTGGTTACCCGCCTGGTGGTTAATCACCTGTGTGGCGACCAGATTACCGTTGGAGTCATACAGTTTCACTGTATTACCAAAGAAGGCATTAATCCCCTCGTGATCGAGGATCTTAATGTGCATTGCCGTGCCTTCTTTCAGCTTGTTTGTGTTCTTAATGAACGTTGCACCTTCTGTTCCGGTAAATACCAGCAGATCCTGGCGACCGTCCCAGTCAATATCAATATTGAGCAGACCGGTATAACCATTACCTTTTGAAGATGCGCCTGAACCGGCATCAGACGACTGAAGAACAGTTTTATCAAACAGAGTGGTTTGCCCTGTTGATTTATTCAGATGTAAAGCAACTTCCTGCGTTGGTTTGATTGGACGTCCGTTACCGGCAAGACGGGGGATAGTGACCACATCCGTTTTGCCATCCATATTCCAGTCAACACTCAGTGCTCCGCCCACATCTCCCTGATCTTTAAAGTTAAAGGCACCTTTAGCCTGTCCGAGACTCCCGATAGCCGTATCCTGCGCCAGATTCCCTTTACCGTCATTGAACAGGATTACACTGTTCATATTGAGTTTGCCTTCCTCAACACCCGCAGAACCAACAAACATATCAAGCCAGCCATCACCGTTAAAGTCAGCCCACACCATGGACTGTCCGTTAAATGAACTGCTGTTTAATTCTCCGACAACACCTGTTTTACCGGTATTAGGATCATCAATACCCGTCAGGATTTGTTTGACACTAAAGCCGCCGTCACCTTTGTTGGAAAGAACAACCAAACGTCCGTTTTGCTTGGATTTAACTGACGGATCGTCCGTTAAATATGTTGGCGTCGCCTTATCTTCACCGCCATGAACCAAATCAACACAGCCATCATTATTAAGATCTACGCTGGATACCACTTTATCCGGTGTTGACTGACCTGACTGACCATATTTAATAAAGTTAGGATCATTTTTAACACCGTTTTCTGTACCGGAAACATACGCAGCATCTTTCTGGAACTGACCATTATTGTTCCAGATCAACTGTGTATTATATCCACCCCCTGCATTTGCATCATCAGGAGTTCTGTCTCCATACAAAATGTCCACATAACCATCACCGGTTTTGTCATAGAGCGCAGTCCCCCCCCCACCAGGAAAATACGTTTGCTGATGTTGAACCTGAACCACTGTACTTAGGATCTACACCATCACGTTTTGAGCTATCCCCCATAGTCGTAGCATAGTACTCACTATTGACTGCATTATTCTCAGTGCTGGAAATATTGTATTGGCCCGGCATATATCTGAATATCTGCTGACCATCCGAATACTCAGAGTCCAGACCGACAATATCCATATAACCGTCACGGTCAAAATCCACAAAGGACATCGAACCGTATACCCCTTTCTTACCATTGGAATTCAGAGTATTCGTTTTAAACGACGAGGTATTGGTGATATCTGTACCATTTTGATCCAACACGTTCATATTGGAGAAGATACGCCATGCACCATTTTCGCCGATAGTCATGCCCGTTGCTTTATTCGCCGCATCATTACTTGGCGGAATAGTCGGTGCCTCCGGCTCTTTCGCGATATGAATTTCGTTCAGTGTTTTATCCTGAACCACAATACTGTTATCGCTATTCAGCAGTTTGGCGACGACATCATAACTTTTGTTTACACTTAACCCCGAATTTACCGGTAATTTGACATACCAGGTATTATTCAGAGGATCCACAACCACGGCACCGTCAAGTGATGAATAGGTTTTACCGTTAATGGTAACTTCCAGATGCTCATCATCATAGATTTGGAAGCCGACAGACCCGGAAATAATCGGATGGGTATCCAGTGTATTGACTTCATTGACTTTAATCTCAAGGTCAACATTCAGAGTGAAGTCATCAGAATGCTTACCCAGACCCGCGCCGTTAGTGACAACCGCTTCAAATTTAGGTGATGAGCCGTTTACCAGGCGGTGTGCTTCCGGTACAAAGAAGGACCAGTTTTTATCTGCATCCATTGTCGCCGTACCCATCAGCACTTCTTTACCGCTGCCGACCGCTCCTTTTGTGGTGTCATAAACCAGAACGGATTCACGTTCTTTCAGTTCCTTCGATACTTTACCAAACAGCTCAGGGTTACGGTCATCGGTAGTAGTTCCGTTACCGAATGGTCCCTGTTCATTACCAACATGGTCGTTATATCCGGCAATAGTGGCCAGTGCTTCAGGAATAGAAGTATCCAGATTAATATCATATTCATCAGATACTCCCGGTACACCCGCCAGCGTTTCAACAACCGCTTTCCAGTTATAATGACCATCATTAGTCAGCAAGCCGGTATACTGCCAGGTCAGATCATTATTGACCGTCATAGTGCCGACTTTGACATCATTCAGGTAAAGTACCAGAACCTGATTCGCTTTCAGTGCTGCACTGACAGTACCGTGCAGTTCAGGGGTTGTATCATTGGTATAACCCCCTTTGGCAATATTCCCCTCGAACGGTTTTACATCATCAAGTACTGAGATGATTTTGACTGTCTGATCCGGTACGGTGGTATCAACGTTAATAACGTATTTACCGGACTCCGCTCCTGTATTACCCGCCTTATCAACAACCAGAGCGATATAGCTGTACTTACCGTCGTTAGTCAGCGCATCAGTAAATGTCCAGGTGGTTCCGATAACTTTTGCATAATCAAGGAATACGCCGTCACGGAACACAGCAACCATTTCGGTATTACTCAGCGCCTGGCTGACAGTACCGTTCAGAGTTGGTGTTTTATCATCGGTATAACCGTTGTTATCGACTTTACCGGTTAGCGGTTTCACATCATCCATCACCTCAGTGATAGTCACTGTTTGTGTTGGTGATGTGGTGTCCATGGTAATGGTGTATTTATCCGATACCTTGCCGAGGTTGCCCGCCGCATCTTCCGCATAGGCGGTGTAGACGTAGGTGGTACCGTCTGTCAGCCCGTTATCGGTATAGCTCCAGCTCAGTCCGTCTTTCGCTACGGTCGCGGTACCGACTTTGCTGTCGCCACGGTAGATGGACACCGTTTCACCCGCACCCAACTTGCTGTTCAGGGTACCGTGCAGCGTCGGGGTATCATCATTGGTGAAGCCGCCGTTTTTCACGCTGCCGGTCTGCGGATCTTTATCATCAATAATATCGGTGATAGTGACCAGCTGACCCGGTGGCGTGGTGTCCATGGTAATGGTGTAGTTATCGGATACCTTACCGAGATTGCCCGCCGCATCTTCCGCGTAGGCGGTGTAGATGTAGGTGGTACCGTCTGTCAGCCCGTTATCGGTATAACTCCAGCTCAGTCCGTCTTCCGCCACCGTCGCGGTACCGGCTTTGCTGTCACCACGGTAGATTGACACCGTTTCACCCGCACCCAGCTTGCTGTTCAGGGTACCGTGCAGCGTCGGGGTATCATCATTGGTGAAGCCGCCGTTTTTCACGCTGCCGGTCTGCGGATCTTTATCATCAATAATATCGGTGATAGTGACCAGCTGACCCGGTGGC
>NZ_LZEW01000006.1 GCF_001676155.1 Morganella psychrotolerans
CCACATCCCGCGTCCGAATATCATTAACTTGGTACTGATTACATCTCACAGAAGCTATTGGTTGCGGGAGCCGGATTTGAACCGACGACCTTCGGGTTATGAGCCCGACGAGCTACCAGACTGCTCCATCCCGCGTCTGTGAGGCGCTTACTATACTCAGGAAATACGCTGTTGCAAGTTATTTATTGATAAAAAGCCATCTATTATCTTGTTTCGGTTGATTATCCCCCGAATCGTTTGTTTTGAATACAATTATACCCTTATTCATTCAAACTGCAGGTTCGTTGGCCGCGTTCAGCCCGCCGGGTCACATAGTTATCTATGCTCACCGACGGTCTTCCCTTGCCGCCTGCCTGCATCTTAAATGACGTTGGGTATAGCCTGATTACTGTTTATCTGTGGACCCGTAAATCGGTTGCATAATAAAAGTGATTTGCTATCGTTCGCACTTAAATTAAGTTAATTCACATTATTCATTGGCGGATAAATATAAGTATGAACAAAACCGGCAGGTTTTTGTTGTGCGGCGTGGTGTTTTCTCTGTTAGTCGGTTGTCAGTCGCATCCGACAGATAAAGGTCAGCAATATAAAGATGGTCGTCTGACGCAGAATTTACAGGAAGTAGCGGGTATTAACAGTCCCGGGAACCCGGTGAATGCGGCCGATTTCCTTAAACAGGTTGATGCTGTCAAAACGGCGTCGCCGCGTTTGTACAATGCGAATAATGAAAACTTCCGTGCGGTCGAAAACTGGCTGCGTTCAGGTGCAGATCCCGCGCAGTTGCGTCAGTTCAATCTTCACAGTTATCAGATGGAAGGAAAGGACAACTACGGAAACGTCCAGTTTACCGGCTATTACACCCCGGTTGTTCAGGCGCGCCACACCCGTCAGGGTGAGTTTCAGTATCCTATTTATCGTATGCCGCCGAAAAAAGGCAGCCGCCTGCCGAGTCGGGCGCAAATCTATGCAGGTGCACTGAGTGACAATTATGTGCTGGCATACAGTAACTCACTGATGGATAACTTCCTTATGGATGTGCAGGGCAGTGCTTACATTGATTTCGGTGATGGTTCTGAGCTGAACTTTTTTGCCTATGCCGGGAAGAACGGACACGGCTATACCAGTATCGGACGGGTACTGATTGAACGTGGCGAGGTCGAAAAGAAAGATATGTCGATGCTGGCTATCCGCCAGTGGGCAGACAATCACTCCCCGCAGGAAGTACAGGAACTGCTGGAGCAAAACGCGTCTTTTGTCTTTTTCTCACCAAAACAGTTTGCGCCGGTGAAGGGCGCGAGTGCTGTTCCTTTGATTGCAAAAGCCTCTGTGGCATCAGACAAAAATCTGATCCCGCCGGGAACCACTTTGCTGGCAGAAATTCCGGTGCTGGATAACCAGGGTAACTTTACCGGACGTTATGATATGCGCCTGATGGTTGCGCTGGATGTCGGCGGTGCTATTAAAGGGCACCATTTCGATATTTACCATGGTATCGGGCATGATGCCGGGATGATGGCCGGATTTTATAACCATTACGGGCGCGTGTGGGTACTGAAGAAAGGCACTCCGCCTATCTTAAACCCGGTTCTGTAGTCTTTTTTCTGTCCGGTGTATACTTGCAAAGGTATGCACCGGGATCATTTCTCCGTTGTTTCCGTGACTTTTTCACCTCAGGTTCCCGATTATGCAAAACCTTTTATCTGATGCTTACCTGCAACGCTTTGCGGGTATTGGCCGCCTTTATGGTCAGCAGGCGCTTCATTTATTTGCCCGTTCTCATTTCTGTGTCATCGGCATCGGCGGTGTCGGCTCCTGGGCGGCAGAAGCACTGGCACGTACCGGGATCGGGGCGATTACATTGATTGATATGGATGATGTTTGCGTGACAAATATTAACCGGCAGATCCACGCGATGCAGGGAACAATCGGACAGCCTAAGATTGAGGTGATGCGTGAGCGGATACTTGCGATCAATCCTGAATGTCAGGTGCATTGTGTGGATGATTTTGTGACGGTGGATAATGTACCGGAAATGATGCAGCCAGGGTTTGATTACGTGATTGATGCGATTGACAGCATTCGCCCGAAAGCCGCGCTGCTGGCGTATTGCCGCCGCAATAAAATTCCGTTGGTCACAACCGGCGGGGCGGGCGGACAGATTGATCCGACACAGATTCAGGTCGCTGATTTGGCGAAAACACTTCAGGATCCGCTGGCTGCAAAACTGCGTGAGCGCCTGAAATCAGAGCATGGCGTGCTTAAAAACAGCAAAGGACGGTTGGGAATTGAGTGTGTTTTCTCAACAGAAGCATTACGTTACCCGCAGGCAGACGGCAGTGCAGTCTGTGGCATGAAAAATACCGCAGAAGGCAGTATGCGGATGGATTGTGCAGCGGGTTTTGGTGCCGCCACCGTTGTGACGGCCTCATTCGGGTTTGTTGCGGTATCTCACGCCCTGAAAAAACTGATGGCAAAAGCCGCGCGTGCGGCGGCTGAATAACGTGCCGGTCAGTCGCTGAATTTTTGTGCGATAATACGTGCGGCATCAATCAGTGCCGCAATACCGTTGCGCCGCGACTGACTAAGCTGATCGCTTAGTTTGTATTGTTCAAAAATGACCGGCAGATCAAGAGATAGCAGCTCTGCGGGCGTCAATCCTTCAATCTCTGTCAGCAGAACCGCCAGCAGCCCTTTGACAATCCGCCCGTCACTGTCACCCCAAAAATGCAGTGTGCCGTCATTATTCCGTACGCCATCCAGCCAGACCCGGTTTTCACAGCCTTTAATTTCGGTATCCCCGGTTCTGTTTTCCGGCGGCAGTGCCGGTAACTGACGGGAAAGGATCACTAACTGACGGTACTTTTCTTCCCGGGAGTGACAGGCGGAAAATATTTTTGCGAGTTGTTCACGACGAATGCTGTGACCAAAAGGATGTGCCGGAAATACATGTGTCATCTGTGTCTCTTGTGTCATCGGCTGGTCATTCAGCCAGGATATCGAGCGCAAACCGGATTGCTTGTACCAGCTTATCTATATCATTCGATTGATTATACGGCATAAATGAAACACGCAGGCAGCCGTCTGTATTCAGCGCCTGACAAAGCGGCTGTGCGCAGTGTTGCCCGTGGCGCAGCGCAATGCCTTTCTCCGCCAGTAATATGGCGATATCACTGTGATGAATATTATCAAAATTGAATGCCAGCAGCGGACTGCCGGGAGCGCGGTAGCTGCGAAAACCGGGCAGTGCGGCGAGTTGTTGTTCTGCACTGTCACATAAGGCAATGGTATGATGGTGCGCGGCACTCAGGTCACAGGTTTCAAGCCAGCGGAGTGTTGCGCCGAAAGCGATAACGCCCGCCACGTTTGGTGTGCCGGCTTCAAACCGTGCGGGAACCGGTGCCGGGGTAAAACTGAAAAAATCAGTATCTGTCAGCATTTTTCCGCCGCCCTGCCAGGGTTGCATGGCATCAAGCAATTCACCGCGTCCGTACAGTACACCGAGCCCGTTCGGGCCGTATATTTTGTGTGCTGAAAAAGCGTAAAAATCGATATCACTTTGTGTGACATCAGCCGGATGATGGACAACACCTTGTGCGCCGTCGACAACAATCAGCGCACCATGCTGATGTGCCAGCCGGGCGGTGCGGTCAATATCCGGCTGAAAACCGGTGACATTTGACATCTGAGTGACAGCCACCACGCGGGTCTGCGGTGTAAGCAGTGTTTGAAGCTGAGCGTAACAGAGTGTGCGGTCTTTGGTCAGCGGCCATTTCACCAGAGTTGCGCCGGTTTGCTGCGCCAGAATTATCCACGGGATCAGATTAGAGTGGTGTTCCAGTTCGCTGACAATGATTTCATCACCCGGTTGCAGGCGCGGGCGGAAATAGCCCTGTGTGACCAGATTGATGGATTCCGTGGTGCCTTTTGTCCAGATACAGTGGCGGGCATCATCTGCATTAATCAGCCGGCAGACGGCATCACGTGCCTGTTCAAACTGCTCCGTTGCTGTTTGTGCCTGCTGATGGTGGCTGCGGTGAACCGTTGCACCGCTGTTATGCTGATAATAGTAGTGCGTTGTCTGTGACATCACGTCCGGTTTGAGGGCGGTGGCGGCACTGTCGAGAAAAACGGTGTCACTTACTATGCCGGAAAAGCAGGTGCGGAATGTGTCGGGAGAGAAGGTTTTCATCAGTTTAATTAATCGGGGTCTGAGATAAACAGAGCTTATGCAAAATGTGCGGTATCCGGTACATCTGCGGCGTAAATCAGCCGGCGACCGGCCTGAGTGCTTCGGGTAGCACCGTCAGCGACAGTTTACTATAATCAAGATTGCGCTGTCTTTCCAGATTTCCGGCATAGTTCAGGTAGCGTTTGGGGGAATTTTGCGGGAGAAGAATAAAAAAAAAGCACCGCAATCGGCGGTGCATACAAAAAATCACTATGGACAGACAGGGTAAATGTACAGGAAGTGAAAAAAACAGTAGCTTAAGCTACTATGTCCGGAATTTCCGGACAACTTGCAAACACAACATCACAACCACATAGCCAAAAGTTTTGCAGTATCGCTACTGCCCGACTTTTCGTTCCGGCTCAGGAAGTGGGCATACTATAGGTATTTACTGGTGTATCATCAAGGGACAAATTATAATGCTTCGGATTAAAAAAAACTAATCCTATTCTATACCCAACGTCATTCAGGATGCAGGCAGGCGGCAAGGGAAGATAGACGGGGAGCATACATCAGTATGTGACCCGGCTAGCTGAGCGCAGCTAACGAACCTGCAGTTTGAATGAATAAGGGTATAAACCATGTTACCGGTATCCGGTTCTGATAAATAAGCCTGAAAATGTCCAAACGATTGCCTCCGCTCAATGCTTTGCGTGTTTTTGATGCTGCCGCCCGTCATTTAAGTTTTACTAAAGCGGCAGAAGAGTTATTTGTCACACAAGCCGCCGTGAGCCACCAGATGAAAAGCCTGGAAGATTTCCTCGGGCTGAAGTTATTTCGCCGCCGGAATCGTTCGTTGTTGCTGACGGAAGAGGGGCAGAGTTATTATCTCGACATCAAAGAGATTTTCTCCTCTATTAATGATGCAACCCGCAAGCTTCTGGCGCGCAGTGCAAAAGGGGCACTGACCGTCAGTTTATCGCCGAGTTTTGCCATTCAGTGGCTGGTTCCGCGTTTATCGGGTTTTCACCAGGCGTATCCGGCCATTGATGTCCGCATCCAGGCGGTGGACAGGGAAGAGGATAAACTGGCTGATGATGTGGATGTGGCGATTTTTTACGGGCGGGGTAACTGGCCGGGTCTGCGGACAGACCGGTTATATGCGGAATATCTGATACCGGTGTGTGCGCCGTCACTGATGACCGGTGAACGACCACTGAAAATGCTGACCGATTTATCGTATCATACGCTTTTGCATGATTCGTCCCGCCGGGACTGGCAGGCGTATATCCGCCAGGCGGACCTGCAACAGCAGGTAAATGTGCAGCATGGCCCGATATTCAGCCATAGCGCAATGGTTATCCAGGCTGCGGTACACGGGCAGGGCGTGGCGCTGGTCAATAATGTGATGGCTAAGAATGAGCTGGATGGCGGCAGACTGGTGTGCCCGTTTAAAGATATCTTAGTCAGTAAAAATGCGTTTTATCTGGTGTGCCAGGACAGTCAGGCAGATTCCGGAAAAATCGCTGCGTTCCGTCAGTGGATTATGGCGCAGGCAGCGAGTGAGCAGGAAAAATTAGGATGGATGACAAGTGAGCAGGATTAACCTGATCATCACAAAAGGTAATGGCAAATGAATAGTCGGTTGATGTTAATTTTTGCCGGTTTCAGCGGCTTTTTTTATGTTGCATTCGGCGCGATAGGCTCCCATCTCTTAACACCTTTGTTAGCAAAGCATCAGATGGACTGGATTAATTTAGGTCTGCAATACCAAATCTCCCACACGCTGGCGATGATGGGGCTTGCCGCATTACTGATGCGCAAAGTGGTATTGTGGTTCTACTGGAGTGGATTATTTTTTGGGATCGGTATTTTACTGTTCAGCGGCAGCCTGTATTGTATGGCGCTTTTACAGATGAAATACTTTGCCTATTTCACGCCGGTTGGCGGGGTAAGTTTCCTGTTAGGCTGGGTTTGTGTATTAATCGGCGCAGTGCGTCTAAGGAAAGTGGCTTCCGGCCATGAATAAAATTGCATTATATTGCCGTCCGGGCTTTGAAAAAGAGTGTGCAGCCGAGATCACGGATAAAGCCGGACGCCTTGAGATTTTCGGATTCCCGCGTGTCAAAGAGAACAGCGGGTATGTCATTTTTGAATGTTATCAGCCGGATGATGCTGATCGCATTGTAAAAGAGATCCCGTTTAAAGAATTGATTTTTGCCCGCCAGATGATTGTGGTGGGTGAATTACTCAAGCATTTACCGGAAAACGATCGCATTACACCGATTATCGGAATGCTGACCGGAATTGTGGATCGCGCGGGTGAACTGCGTGTTGAAGTGCCGGATAATGACGAAGCGAAAGAGCTGATGAAGTTCTGCCGTAAGTTTACCGTTCCGCTGCGTTCAGCACTGCGTCAGGAGAAATTACTGCTGGCAAAAGAGAACCGTGGTCGTCCGGTTATTCACATCTTATTTATTGCGCCGGGTTGTTGCTATGCGGGTTATTCATATTCTAATAATAACTCTTCATTCTATATGGGCATCCCGCGCCTGAAATTCCCGTCAGATGCGCCGAGCCGTTCCACACTGAAGCTGGAAGAGGCTTTCCACATGTTTATTCCTTACGAAGAGTGGGAAGAGCGTCTGGAAGGCGGGCTGCATGCGGTGGATCTGGGCGCTTGCCCCGGCGGCTGGACGTATCAGCTGGTGAAACACAGTATGCGCGTACAGGCTGTGGATAACGGCACGATGGCAGAAAGCCTGATGGATACCGGACAGGTACGCCATCTTCGCGAGGACGGATTTAAGTTTGAACCGTCGTCGAAAAATATCACCTGGCTGGTGTGTGATATGGTTGAAAAACCGGCAAAAGTTGCGGCGTTAATGACAACCTGGATGGCGAACGGCTGGTGTCGCGAATCTATTTTCAATTTAAAACTGCCGATGAAAAAGCGCTATGAAGAAGTGTCACATATCCTGGAAAAGATGGCTGCAGAGCTGAAAGCTCAGGATATTAATGTGCTTATTCATGCCAAGCAGCTATATCATGACCGCGAAGAGATAACGGTTCATATTCAGCGTGTTTGGGGTGCGTACAATCCGGATCGGGTCTTCTGATTATACCCTTATTCATTCAAACCGCAGGTGCGTTGGCTGCATCCTGAATGACGTTGGGTATAGCCTGACTGATTACTTCGCGATATAAATAATCCCGGCTAATATTGCCGGGATTATTTTTTGTATTATTTCACTTTTGGCAGAAACGAATTATGTAGAGATAGCTAATGCTTGTTCCCTTAGTGCAATCTCAACTGATTTAAATTTCCCTGCAATTCAAGATCCCGTTTCAGAGTGGCAATATCGCGGCAGCAGTAAGCGATATCTTTTCCGTCGATAATTTTTTTTACGCCACTTTTCCGGTACCTGTTCTGTGTTGTTATAGAGGGTATCCAAATCCGTAAAGGTGCTGAGTAGTGTAGCCGCAGTTTTGGGCCCGATCCCCGCAATGCCCGGGATTTTACTGCTGCTGATACCACTTAATCCCCAAAAATCAGGTAGTTGTTGTGAGGTAACACCAAACTCTGCGGCAATAAATGGCATATCAAGCCAGCGTTTCTGGAAATAATCGCGGATCTGAATATGCGGAGAGAGCAACTGACAGTAACCTTTGTCTGTGGAGACGATGGTTGCCTGATGTCCCGCCTGACCGACTTTATGCGCCAGTGTTGCCGCCAGGTCATCGGCTTCATCGCCCTCGGAGTGCCATGCATTGATGCCGTGGCGGGCAAACATCTCCCGCAGCAGCGGCAACTCCTGCCTGACGATATCCGGCATCTCGCTGCGTCCGGCCTTATAACCGGGCAGTAACTGATGCCGCCAACTGTGGCTGCGGTCATCCTCATCAAAGACAGCGACAGCATGGGTGGGCTGTGCATGCCCCAGAATCTGCATCAGCGCCTGCTCACAGATAACCAGACCGGACTGGCTTTGTACCGCGTAGATCCGGCGGATCAGATTCATTGCATCGATAATCAGTAAATGGATCATAATCGCTTTATATATAGAATTTCCCCGCCGGAGGCGGGGAAGTCAGTTCAGAGAAAGGTAATCATCAGCGGACGATTTCGTAGCACGGCTCGTAAGCGGAGCTGCCCGGCAGCTTCATCCGGTGCTGGTCGACGAATCCGCGCAGCATGACATCCATGCGTTGCATAATGCTTTCTTCTCCATGAATTTTAAATGGTCCGTGCTGTGCAATCGCCTGCAAGCCGTTTTCTTTTACGTTACCGGCGACAATGCCGGAGAAGGCACGGCGCAGGTCAGCCGCCAGTTTTTCCGGCGCCTGGTTACGGTAAAGATTCAGCGCCGCCATGTTTTCATGGGTCGGATCAAACGGGTGCTGTAAATCATCGGCAATTTTAATCGACCAGTTGAAGCTGTAAGCATCGCCGGTGCTGCGGCGGTTATCTTTTACCATCGGCATGGCGTGCTTCATGACACGGGCGACTTCAACCGGATCGTCAATAATAATCTGATAATGGCGCGTGGCGTCTTCGCCCAGGGTATTGATCACAAAATCATTGAGGACACGGAAGTAGTCCGCGCTCTCTTTCGGGCCGGTTAAGACCAGCGGCAGTACCTGCTCTTTATTATCAGGATGCATCAGTATTCCCAGCAGATAAAGCAGCTCTTCTGCCGTACCCACACCACCCGGGAAGATAATTATCCCGTGTGCGAGGCGGACAAAGCTCTCAAGGCGTTTTTCGATATCCGGCATGATGATCAGTTCATTGACCAGCGGATTAGGTGGCTCAGCGGCGATAATCGACGGCTCTGTCAGACCGATAAAACGGCTGTTTTTGTAGCCTTGTTGCGCGTGACCGACAGCAGCACCTTTCATCGGCGCTTCCATGGCACCCGGTCCGCAGCCGGTACAGATATTCAGTTCGCGCAGCCCCAGTTCATTACCGACTTTGCGCCCGTACAGGTATTCTGTTTCATTGATGGAGTGACCGCCCCAGCAGACAATCATATTCGGATCTTCATCAATATGCAGGGCGCGGGCGTTGCGCAGAATAAAGAAGATCAGGTTGGTCAGATGCGCACCGTCATCCAGGTTCAGACCGCGGCAGCGCTGGGCGTCCGTAATTTGTGTCTGAACAAACAGAATGTCACGCAATACAGCAAACAGGTTTGCCTGGAGCGAACGGATAATTTTTCCGTCAACAAAGGCATTCTGCGGCGGATTCACCAGTTCGAGTTTCACACCGCGCTCACGGCGCAGCACGTTGATATCAAAATCCTGAAATTTAGACAGCAATGCGTGGCTGTTGTCTGTCTGGCTGCCGGAGTTCAGTACCGCCAGCGAGCAATTGCGGTAAAGCCGGTAAAGGTGGCTGCTCGCAGTTCGTTTTAAAACATCAACTTCGAACTGAGAGAGCAGGTCCATCGAACCTAACGGGCTGATATGTGTGATCAAGCAGAACTCCTTGTTATCCCGTGGATAAAATATGTTCATTCTACACGTTCCGCGCTGTCTGCCTTATTGGCGCGCCAGACGGGCTGCGGACGGTGTAAAGTCCGTATTTGTACGCCACGGATTGATATCCAGCCCGCCGCGCCGGGTGTAACGGGCGTAGACGGTCAGGGTTGCCGGGCGACAGTGTGTATTGATATCGGTAAAAATACGCTCAACACACTGTTCATGAAATTCGTTATGGTTGCGGAATGACACCAGATAGCGCAGCAGTTTGGCGCGATCGATCTGCGGACCACGGTATTGGATTGAGACAGATCCCCAATCAGGCTGCTGTGTAATCAGGCAGTTTGATTTTAACAGGTGGCTGACTAACGTTTCTTCAACGAAATCGTCATTGTCATTGACCGCATCAATAAGATACTCGCTGCTAAACTGATAATCTGCAATAGTAATATCCTGATAATCAAGACATTCGCCGGTAAAATCAACGATTTTTTGTTCGGCGAACTGTTCCGGTCGCAGAAGCTCCACTGTTACCTCGCCCTGTGCGCAGGTGCTCAAATCCTGCTCCAGCGTTTTTTGTACATCATCAGCAGAGGCAAAAACAGTCTGATTAAAGCTGTTGAGATAGAGTTTAAAGCTTTTTGATTCAATCAGATTCAGTCCGCGGGCATCGAGTGAGACATAACCCAGCGCGATACAGGGGATCCCGTTGGGTTGCAACCAGGAGAGCTCATACAGTGTCCAGAGATCAGCACCGCGAAAAGGCAGGTTATCTGCATGCAGATGCAGTGCATCCCGGTTCAGGCTGCGCGGTACGCCCTGCAATAATGCAGGATTGTAGTGCTGCTCGTAGCCGGTTTTTTTACCCAGCGTCAGAGACGCTAACTCAGCCTTTCCTTCATACAGAGACATATTTAACCCTTTAACATCAGATGACGAAATTGTACGGCCTGTCGCCAATATAGCCTGTCATACGTTACTATAGCGATATGGCACACTTATTTTTATCAGGTTTTGCGAAATGACCCGAATGGTTTCTCAGGCGTTACATCAGTTTACCCAACATTATGTCGGTTTATGTCAGGAAAAAACAGGCTTAGCGCCGGTCAGTTATGAACTTTACAGTATTCCGTCTCCGTGTATTATTCGTACAGGTGATGAGTGCGTGTACTGGATGCCGGCAGCATTCACGGCTGATCTGCATTTACAGCCGGTTGAAAATGCGCTGGAAATTGAAGTGCATCCGGATGCGGTGCAATATTATACACAGCAGTTCGCCGGGGATATGCAGGCGAACTTTGAGGGACTGCCGCTCAGCCTGGTACAGGTCTGGAGTGAAGACGATTTTATCCGTCTTCAGGAAAACCTGATAGGTCACCTGGTGACACAGCGGCGTCTCAAGCTTCCGCCGACCCTGTTTATCGCCACGCTGGCGTCAGAGTTTGACATAATTTCTGTCTGCAACCTGAGCGGGGAAGTTCTCCTGGAAACATTCGGTACTAAAAAACGCCGGGTGCTTGCTGCGGATATTGCCACATTTCTTTCGCTGTTAACCGTTGAATTTACAGCATAACGATAACTGACATCCGTGTGGGATTCTGTCGCTTTATCCGGTGAACTCTGTCCGGGAACTATGACGGTTTGTTAAAAATAATCAGATAATTCATCAGGTTATTTTTTGTTACACGTTGGTGCTACAGATAGTTGCCGGTGGTTGTGTTGTTTATCCCTGCGGGTTCCGGCATCCTGTTTGTGTTCATAAGGAAATGGACGGAAATAAACGGACGTATTTTCTTCAGGGACAGGATGTTATTTCATTAAAAAAGAGGGGGGATTTTCCCCCCTCTTTTTTATTGCGTTTTTTTGTACCCGGATCGCGGGAATTGATTTTTACTTACCTGACACCAATGTTACGCTATACCCAACGTCATTCAGGATGCAGGCAGGCAGCAAGCTCCGCCTTCCTGAGATGAACTAATTGTGCAGAGTGAGCAGGTTTCAGCTATGAAAAAACGTCAGCAGATTGTTGATATTCTTACCGGTATTGAAGAAGAAATGCGCGCAGTTGATCTGTGGCAGGGGCAGCCGCCGGCGGCGGATGCATTTGAGAGTAAACTGCCGTTTGCTGTGGATACCATGAATGCCCACGAATGGTTGCAGTGGATACTTATCCCGCGCCTGTATGCCGTGATTGAGCAGGGTTCAGCATTACCGTCCGCTTTTCAGATAACCCCGTATTTTGAAGAGCATTACCGCAATGATGCGGATGCGCCTCGCTATCTGACATTATTAAATCATCTGCGGACATTGGACGGGCTTTTCGCGTGACTCAGTTATTAGAAATCTGTTATCAGGATGAATATCTCATCGCAATCAATAAGCCTGCCGGATGGTTAGTTCACCGCAGCTGGCTTGACCGCCATGAGACGGTTTTTGTGATGCAGACACTGCGCGACCAGATTGGTCAGCATGTTTTTCCCGTCCACCGCCTGGATCGCCCGACATCGGGTGTATTGCTGATGGCACTCTCTTCCGATGTGGCAAGGCTGCTGTCTCAGCAGCTTGAACGCCACGAAATGCAGAAAACCTATCATGCTGTTGTGCGCGGCTGGATAGAAGAAACCGCCACGCTGGATTATGCGCTGGCGGAAGAGCTGGATAAAATTGCCGATAAATTTGCCACGGAAAAACCGGCGCAACCGGCGGTGACTCACTACCGCCCGCTGGAGCGGATTGAATGCCCGGTCGCTGTCGGACGTTATCCGACCTCCCGTTATACCCTGATGGAGCTGAAACCGGAAACCGGGCGAAAACATCAGCTGCGCCGCCATATGACCCATTTGCGTCACCCGATTATCGGCGACAGCGCACACGGCGACCTGCGGCAAAACCGGGGCTTCACTGAGTATTTCGGCAGCCGCAGACTGATGCTGCACGCCTCTGAGCTGTCTCTGATGCATCCGGTTACCGGCGCACCATTAGTGTTCCGCGCACCGTTTGATGAGCAGTGGCAGCAGGTTGCGGCACAGTTTGGCTGGACGTTGCCCTGAGTTGCCCTGACCTGAATAGTATAACAATATGATCTTTATAATTAAATCTGACTGAAAAGGACAAGTGATGGCGCGTATCGGTATTTTTGTCGGCACAGTGTATGGCAATTCTCTGGCTGTGGGTGAAGAAGCACAGGCTGTTCTGACGGACGCCGGTCATGATGTGACATTATTTGATGAACCGGAACTTGCACAGTGGAAAGCGTATCTTACGGATGTGGCGCTGGTGATTACCTCTACGACCGGGCAGGGCGATTTGCCGGATAATATCCGTGCGCTGTTTGCCGGGCTGCGTGATGAGGTAGGCTATCAGCCATCCCTGCGTTACGGCATTATCGCGCTGGGTGACAGCAGTTATGATAACTTTGCCGGTGGTGGTCAGCAGTTTGATGAATTGTTGCAAGAGCAACAGGCGCAGCGCATTGGTGAGATGCTGGTGATTGATGGCGCAGACGTTGCCGTGCCTGAAGAGCATGCATTGGCGTGGATAACTGAGTGGGCAGCGCAGATTAAGTAACAGTAAAAACAGCGCCGTTATAAGCCGGTATGGCACAACGGCGCAGTATAGATACCCTTATTCATGCAGGCTGCCGGTGTGTTGGCTGCATCCTGCATGAATAAGGGTATCGACTGAGGATTATTTGCGGGTCAGTTTTTCAAGATCGCTTTCAATCTCAGCGATTTTGTTTGACACAACATGCTCCAGATGGCGCAGATCGTCGAGGATCTTGCGTTTAAGATCAACTTCCGGCAGCGCGCTTTCATCTTGTTTGCAGATTTTATCCAGCTCTTCAATAACATAACGAAGATTGCTGTTAATTTCGTTGACTTCTTTAAAGCCCTGCGCGTCCTGAATAGTTTTGCGCTGGCGCGGGTATTTAAACTTCACGCTTTTGGCAAAAAACTCACCTTTATCTTTGCGAAAATAGATTTTCAGAATGTCATTGTTCGCTTCCTGACGAAGGGTATAGCGATCAATATCTTCAGGATGCGTAATTCCCAGACTTTTTAAATTGTCATACATGTGCGTCACCTATTTAGAGTATATTCTGTTCTGTTTTCGCCGGATTCGGCGAAAGATAAACTGCACGGATAATAAAATAGCGGAGTTATTATCCGCTATTTCTGAGATTAGTCTATGGTGCGTAACAATTCATTAATCCCGACTTTACCCCTGGTTTTTTCATCCACTTTTTTGACAATTACCGCACAATAGAGACTGTAGCTGCCATCTTTTGACGGCAGATTGCCGGAGACAACCACTGAGCCGGCCGGTACACGTCCGTAGTGAATTTCGCCGGTTTCACGATCGTAAATTTTGGTGCTCTGTCCGATGAAAACGCCCATCGAAATGACCGAGCCGGTTTCCACGATCACGCCTTCAACCACTTCTGAACGCGCGCCGACAAAACAGTTATCTTCAATAATAGTCGGATTTGCCTGTAACGGTTCTAACACGCCGCCAATGCCGACACCACCGGAGAGATGTACGTTTTTCCCGATCTGCGCACATGAGCCGACGGTCGCCCAGGTATCGACCATTGTGCCTTCATCCACATAAGCCCCGATATTGACATAAGACGGCATCAGTACGGTGTTGCGGGCAATATAAGCGCCACGGCGGGCGGCTGCCGGTGGTACGACACGAAAGCCTTCGCGCTCAAAACGTGCCTGGTCGTATCCGGCGAATTTCATCGGGACTTTATCAAAATAGCGGGACTCTGCGCCATCCATGACCTGATTATCACTGATACGGAAAGAGAGCAGCACTGCTTTTTTCAGCCACTGATGGGTTACCCAGGTGCCGCCGATTTTTTCTGCGACCCGCAGTTTCCCGCAATCCAGTAACTCAATCACCTGATTGACTGCTTCGCGCAGTGCTGGTGTGGTGGTTGCCGGAGTGATAGCGGCGCGGTCTTCAAAGGCGGATTCAATAATGGCCTGTAATTGCTGCATTGACGTCGTTTTCCTTTTATCGGGTGATTTGACAAATTTACTCTGTTTTATCCTTTGAATTGAGGGCTTTTGTCAACCTTTTAGCCAGTTCTTCCTGAATGTTTTTATTCAGCGCTTTATTATCCTTATCCGTCAGAATGAAGATATCCTCCACTTTTTCGCCGGTTGTGGTGATCCGCGCACCATGCAGTTGCAAACCCAGCCCGGCAAAAATTTGTCCGACCTGCGCCAGCAATCCGGGCTTGTCTAATGCGTACAGTTCCATATAGCTGCGCAATCCCCGTTTGTTGTGGATAAATCTGATGCGGGTCGGCACATCGAAATGGCGCAGTTTTGCCGGAGCGGTGCGGGTGCGGTGATTGGGAATAAAACCGGTGGTCACCGCAGCGGCGAGTGCGTGACGGATGCTTTCGTGGCGGTCGGCGGCAAGCTGTTTACCATCCGGCTCCAGTACAACAAAGGAGTCCATCGCCATATTGTCCCGGTTAGTAAAAATCTGCGCATTCTGAACACTCAGATTGCGGCGATCCAACTCACTGACCACAGAGGCAAACAGCGAGGGCCGGTCGTGGCACCAGATAAAAATCTCGCTGCCGCCGTGGCTGCGCTGGTTGCTGATAAGGATCAGCGGTGAGTCCGTATCATGATTGATCAGGGCTTTTGCATGCCAGGCAAGCTGTTCCGGAGTGTGACGCAGAAAATAATCCGCATGGCAGCGCGACCAGAGCAACTGAAGGCGATGTTCATCCGTACCGTACTGGCGCAGCAGTGCCAGGGCGCGATCGCGGTGGTGGCGGATACGCTGGCGCAGATTGGGTTTGTTATGTACCCCGCGCAGCAGCTGGTTTTCCGTACTGATAAACAGCTCCTGAAGCAGGCTGCGCCGCCAACTGTTCCACAGCGAGGCATTGGTCGCCCAGATATCCGCGACTGTCAGACAAATAAGATAGCGCAGGCGATCAACTGTCCGGACCTCGTCGGCAAAGGTGCGGATCACTTCCGGATCCTGAATATCGCGGCGCTGCGCTGTGACTGACATCAGAAGGTGTTGTTCAACCAGCCAGCTGACAAGGCAGGTATCTTCTTCACTCAACGAGTGATATTCACAGAACTGACGGGCATCGGCTGCACCGGCGACAGCATGGTCACCCTGTCTGCCCTTGGCGATATCATGGAACAGTGCAGCAAGGCGCAGCAGCTCCGGCTGCGCAAGCGTCGGATAAACATCCACACAAACCGGGTGGTTTACACGTTCAGATTCCCGCTTAAATGTGTCTATTTTTCCCAGCACGCGGAGCGTGTGCTCATCGACCGTATAGGCATGAAATAAATCGAACTGCATTTGCCCGACAATATTACTCCACAGCGGCATATAGGCGCTCAGTACGCCGTGGCGGTGCATCGGAACAAACGCCGCACTTACCCCGCGCGGATGGCGGAGGATAGCAATAAACAGTTTCCGCGCCTGCGGGTATTCCATCAGCGGGCGGGCGAGGTGGCGGCGGGCATGGCGCAACTGGCGCAATGTCGCGGAATCAATCCCGGTAATACGTTCGTCACAGGCCATCAGATAAAACATCCGCATTATCGCGGCGGGATCGTTGCTGAATGTATCGCTGTTAATTAAGCCGATTCGGTGTCCGTATAACTGAAACTCATTATCGAGCGGGCCGGGGGCTTCGTGATGACCGGCGTGTAAAATCGCCTCATCAAACAGTTGCAACAGCATCTCATTGAGTTCAGATACACGGCGGGTAACGCGGTAATAGGCTTTCATCATCCGTTCAACGGGCTGATTGCGTTCCCCGTCATAACCAAGCTGCTCCGCCACACTGAGCTGGCGGTCAAACAGCAGGCGGTTGTCGTAACGGGTCAGTGACAGATGCAGGGCGAAACGGATCCGCCAGAGCGTATCCAGGCATTCATTCAGCTCTTCGCGCTCTGCATTTGTCAGAAAACCGGAACCGGCCATTTCACTGAGCGAGGTTGCGCCAAAATGACGGCGGGCGACCCAGAGCAGCGTATGGATATCCCGCAGGCCGCCGGGGCTGCTTTTGATATCCGGCTCCAGGTTGTAACTGGTGCTGTGATAGCGGGCATGGCGTGCATTTTGCTCTTCCAGTTTGGCAGCAAAAAAACGCGGTGACGGCCAGAAATCATCATTGAATACCCGTTTTTGCAGTTGCAGAAACAGCGGCAGTGAACCGCAGATAAGGCGTGATTCAATCAGATTGGTCGCGATAGTCAGGTCGTTCAGTCCCTCACGGATGCACTCGTCAAGGTCACGGACACTGTGCCCGACGACAAGTTTCAGATCCCACAGCAGCGCGATAAACTCACCGATTTTCGGTGTGAGTGCGTCCGGCAGCGACGCTTCGCTGAGCAGCAGAATATCCACATCAGATAACGGATGCAGCTCCCGTCGCCCGTAACCGCCGACAGCAATCAGTGAAAATCCGGCAATATCCTCAAACCCGGTAAACTGCCACAGGCGGATAAGCAACTGATCAATATAATCACTGCGGGTCAGCAGCAGGGAATGCACGGGCTGTCCTTCACGGAAAGCTTCTGCCTGCCAGCGGTGGTAGTGTTCAAGGTGTTCCCGCAACACAGAAAGCTGCAAATCATCATCAGTAAATGACAGCGGCGAGGCGGGTTTGAGGGCTGATGCCGCAGACCGGGCTATATCCATGAGGGATCCTTATCGGGGACGATATTTTTAATAAGGTTACTGCGTCAGCAGGGAAATAACCAGCGTTCAGGGGGGATTATCGTCAGGGAACGGAGCGGGTAAGAGGGCGGGGGGATTTTGGGTTGTTATCCCGCCCGGCAACAGCGCCGGACGGAACCGAAGAGACACTTGTTGTGCGATTATTGCGCGATAAGAATACGCGAAAGTGCGCCTTCTTCATCACTACGCAGTGTCATTATCTCACAACCGTCGTCGGTAACGACCAGGGTGTGTTCATACTGCGCGGACAGACCGTGATCTTTGGTTTTCACCGTCCAGCCATCTTTCATTGTCCGGATGCGGTAATCACCTGTGTTAACCATCGGCTCGATAGTGAACGCCATGCCTTTTTTCAGTACCACGCCGCCGTCATCACCGTCATAGTGCAGAACCTGTGGCTCTTCGTGGAAACCTTCGCCGATCCCGTGCCCGCAGTAATCACGGACAACGGAGTAATCATGCCCTTCCACAAATTTCTGGATAGCGGCCCCCAGGGTACGCAGGCGAATCCCGGGTCTGACCATACGCAGTGCGAGATAAAGGCTCTCCTGAGTCACTTTGCACAGACGTTCAGCCTGAATTGACGGGGTTCCTGCAATAAACATCGCAGAGGTATCACCGTGGAAACCGTCTTTTATTACGGTCACATCGATATTAACGATATCGCCGTTTTTTAAGATTTTGTCATTGTCCGGTATTCCGTGGCAGACCACATCATTCACGGAGATACAGACTGATTTCGGGAAGCCGTGATAGCCGAGACAGGCAGAAATCGCGTCCTGTTTAACGGTAATATGCTCGTGGCAGAGTCTGTCCAGTTCACCGGTGCTGACGCCCGGCACAACATGCGGTTTTATCATCTCGAGAACGTCGGCTGCGAGACGACCGGCGACACGCATTTTCCGGATGTCGTCTTCTGTTTTGATTGTGATTGCCATAATTGTAGGTATCCGAACCGGGATTATCCCGTTACTTAGGAAAGTGGGAATTAAGTCGGCGGTATGTTAACAGCCGGAGAAAAGGATGCCAATCATTGTGCGCCGGGAGTTGAGTAATACACCGTCGTTTTTCAGGTGAAAAATGCAGAAAAAGTGGTATCGCCGGGGTATTTATGGTATAAAGCGCGCCGGTATTCCGTGTATTTTTGCCCGGGAGCCGAACTTTTAATAACTCAACTGTGTATAACACACACGGATCGGCACATGCGCCGGGGTGCTCCGAAGCGTTCAGCTGACAGGGAGTCGGTAGCATGGGATCCGTGGAGGCATAACCCCAACTAACTATTTACAGAGGTTTAAAATGGCAACTGTTTCCATGCGCGATATGCTCCAGGCGGGCGTTCACTTCGGTCACCAGACACGTTACTGGAACCCGAAAATGAAACCATTCATCTTTGGTGCCCGTAACAAAGTGCATATCATCAACCTGGAAAAAACTGTTCCTATGTTCAACCACGCGCTGGCTGAACTGAACAAAATCGCTTCACGTAAAGGCAAAATTCTGTTTGTCGGTACTAAGCGTGCTGCTGTGGAAGCAATTCAGGAATCAGCAATCAGCTGTGACCAGTACTTTGTTAACCATCGCTGGTTAGGCGGTATGCTGACTAACTGGAAAACAGTGCGTCAGTCAATCAAACGCCTGAAAGATTTAGAAGCACAGTCTCAGGACGGTACTTTTGAAAAACTGACCAAGAAAGAAGCGCTGATGCGTACGCGTGAACTTGGTAAGTTAGAAAACAGCCTGGGTGGTATCAAAGACATGGGCGGTTTACCTGACGCTCTGTTTGTTATCGATGCAGAGCACGAGCACATTGCAATCAAAGAAGCAAACAACCTGGGTATCCCGGTATTTGCTATCGTTGATACTAACTCTGATCCTGACGGAATTGATTTCATCGTTCCGGGTAACGACGATGCAATTCGTGCAATCAAGCTGTACCTGGGCGCTGTAGCGACAACTATCCGCGAAGGTCGTTCACAGGATCTGGTTGTTCAGGCTGAAGAAACAGTTACTGAATAATAGAGGTTCGCTCTCAGAGCGCTCTTATTAACCAGGTATTGCTGCAAATGGTTAGGGAGCCTTCATGGCTCCCTATACGCATCTGATATACGAACAACTCCCCGCAGAAACAGTTTCTGCGAGCTCATCGAGGAAATAAACACATGTCTGGAATTACCGCTGCATTGGTAAAAGAACTGCGTGAGCGTACAGCCGCAGGTATGATGGAATGTAAAAAAAGCACTGGTTGAAGCAAACGGTGATATCGAATTAGCTATCGATAACATGCGCAAATCCGGCCAGGCAAAAGCAGCGAAAAAAGCAGGTCGCGTTGCTGCTGAAGGTATTATCTTATCTGCGGTCAGCGCAGATGCAAAATTTGGCGCACTGATTGAAGTTAACTGCGAAACAGACTTCGTTGCCAAAGATGCAGGTTTCATTGCGTTTGCTCAGGATATCCTGAACTTCGTTATGGCTGAAAAAACAGCTGATGTTGAACAAATCACGGCAAAATTTGAAGATCAGCGTGTAACACTGGTTACTAAAATCGGTGAAAACATTGGTTTTCGTCGTGTAGCTGTTTTAGAAAGCGACATGGTCGGTACTTATATGCACGGCGCACGTATTGGTGTTCTGGTTGCAGGTACCAACGCTAATGAAGAGCTGCTCAAGCACATCGCAATGCACGTTGCTGCAAGCAAACCAGAATACGTGAAACCGGGTGATGTTCCTGCTGATGTTGTTGCTCACGAGAAACAAATTCAGCTGGATATTGCTATGCAATCCGGTAAACCACAAGAAATCGCAGAGAAAATGGTTCTCGGCCGTATGAATAAATTCACCGGCGAAATCTCTCTGACCGGTCAGCCGTTCGTCATGGAGCCAAGCAAGTCTGTTGGTGAGCTGTTAAAAGAAAACGGCGCTGACGTGACTGCATTTATCCGCTTTGAAGTGGGTGAAGGTATCGAGAAAGCTGAAGCTGACTTCGCTGCTGAAGTTGCGGCAATGAGCGGTAAATAATCATTGCACCAGAGCCGCCGGAAGGCGGTTCTGTTTTATCTGTATCTGTAATAGTACCTCTGTTTATTATCCGGCAATCGTCCGGGTATCTCTGGCAATAAATCATCTGTTTAGGACAGAACACCATGGCTACCAATGCAAAACCTGTATATCAACGTATTCTGCTGAAGCTCAGTGGCGAAGCTTTACAAGGGAATGAAGGTTTCGGGATTGATGCGACTGTACTTGACCGTATGGCACAGGAAATCAAGGAGCTGGTTGAGCTGCAAATTCAGGTCGGTGTCGTTATTGGCGGGGGCAATCTGTTTCGTGGCGCAGGACTTGCCGAGGCCGGTATGAACCGTGTCGTCGGTGACCACATGGGGATGCTGGCAACCGTTATGAACGGGCTGGCAATGCGTGATGCGCTTCATCGTGCTTATGTTAACGTACGACTGATGTCCGCTATCCCGCTGAACGGTGTTTGTGACAATTACAGCTGGGCTGAAGCAATCAGCCTCTTACGTCATGGCCGTGTGGTTATTTTCTCAGCCGGAACAGGCAACCCATTCTTTACTACGGATTCTGCGGCCTGTCTGCGCGGAATCGAAATTGAAGCCGATGTTGTGCTGAAAGCCACAAAAGTGGACGGCGTTTACTCGGCGGATCCGGCGAAAGATCCGGATGCCGTACTGTATGAAAAACTCAACTATCAGGATGTGCTGGAGCGCGAACTGAAGGTGATGGATTTAGCGGCCTTTACGCTGGCGCGCGATCACAACCTGCCAATCCGTGTTTTCAACATGAACAAACCCGGTGCATTACGCCGTGTTGTGATGGGTGAGAAAGAAGGTACCTTGATTGCGCGTGACTAAACGCCGGGACACCGGCGGCATTTGACGGTATCATTTATATAGATTCGCCAAACTAATAACGCGGGCTGCGCGACCAGTGCGGTCTGAAAAACTACCCGTTTCCAAGGACTCATAACGTGATTAATGACATCCAGAAAGACGCGCAGGAACGCATGGACAAATGCGTTGAGTCGCTGAAATCCCAAATCAGCAAAATCCGTACCGGCCGAGCATCTCCGAGCCTGCTTGACGGTATTATTGTTGAATATTACGGCACACCGACACCACTGCGTCAGTTAGCTAACGTCGTTGTTGAAGATTCGCGTACATTAGCGCTGACTGTATTTGATCGTTCACTGTCTCCGGCAGTTGAAAAAGCGATTATGGCATCCGATCTCGGCCTGAACCCGTCTTCTGCCGGTACGGTTATCCGTGTTCCGCTTCCTGCACTGACTGAAGAGCGTCGTAAAGACCTTATCAAAGTGGTCCGTAATGAGGCAGAACAGGGACGCATTGCTGTGCGTAACGTTCGCCGTGACGCAAACGACAAAGTCAAAGCGTTACTGAAAGACAAAGAAATCAGTGAAGATGAAGATCGTCGTTCACAGGATGACATTCAGAAAATGACTGATATGTTTATCAAAAAAATCGATGAGTCACTGGCAGCAAAAGAAAAAGAGCTGATGGATTTCTAATCCGGACGTGATTTTGAACAGAACATATAAAAAAAAATAGTGCCTCATGGCACTATTTTTTTACCTATTAGTCAGAGAAATGACTACTCACTGTCTGTTCACCAAAGTGCTATACTTTCGCGATTCGAAATAACGATATACCCAACGTCATTCAGGATACAGCCAACGAACCTGCAGTTTGAATGAATAAGGGTATAAAGCAACATTGAGTAATTTATCCATGAAAGGTTTGGCAATCCTCGGCTCTACGGGATCTATCGGTAAAAGCACACTCTCCCTTGTTCGTCAGCATCCTGATCTGTTCCGTGTCGTTGTTCTGGCGGCCGGGAAAAACGTTCAGATAATGTTTGAACAGTGTCTGGAATTTAAACCCCGCTACGCGGTGTTATCTGACGAAGTGGCTGCCGGTGAATTACGGATACAGCTGAAACTTCATGGCAGTGCAACAGACGTGCTGAGCGGAAGCCATGCAATTTGCGAGCTGGTTCAGCTGGATGAGATAGACCAGGTCATGGCGGCGATAACCGGCGTGGCGGGCTTATTACCGACATTAGCGGCGATTCGTGCAGACAAGCGCATTCTGTTAGCTAACAAAGAAGCGCTTATTACCAGCGGACGCCTCTTTTTTGCTGCAATGAGTGCCAGCCGTGCTGAGCTGTTTCCAATCGACAGCGAACACAATGCTATTTTTCAGTCTCTGCCGACGAACGTTCAGTTATCACTGGGCCATGCTGATTTACAGGCCGCAGGGATTGATTCCATCATTCTGACGGGCTCCGGCGGACCTTTCCGTGAAACGGCACTTGCTGACTTGGTCAATATGACACCGGATCAGGCCTGTGCGCATCCGAACTGGTCGATGGGGCGCAAAATCTCCGTTGATTCCGCAACTATGATGAATAAAGGTCTTGAATACATTGAGGCACGTTATTTCTTCAATGCATCTCCCGCGCAGATGGAAGTGATTATTCACCCGCAGTCCGTTATCCATTCCATGGTGCGCTACACTGACGGCAGTATTATCGCGCAACTGGGCACCCCTGATATGCGTACACCTATCAGTTACTCGATGAGTTACCCGACACGCATGACTGCCGGTGCCGAACGACTGGATTTTACCCGCATGGGCGGGCTGACATTTGAAACACCGGATTATGAGCGCTACCCTTGCCTGAAGCTGGCTATTGAGGCCTGTGATGACGGACAGGCGGCGACAACCGCGATGAATGCAGCCAATGAAGAAACCGTTCAGGCATTTTTGCAAAACAGAATCCGCTTCACAGATATTGCACAGATAAACCGGATGGTGGTAGAAAATCACCGGTTTACGGAACCTCAGTCGATTGATGATGTCCTTATTATTGATAAAGAAGCGCGTGAGATGACCCGGAAATCAATCAGAAATATCGCGAAGTAATTAATTTATATTAACGGGTTGCGTTTGTGGGTGAATAGCGCAAGTGGTATAGTTCAGCGTTACGATTTCTATAAATTTGAATTTTAATGACCGGTTAATAACCGCATGACGTCATCATTGACTGACAGATACCCGCACCGTGACCTCACACGGTGTTTTTGTGTCAGACGCCCTGCATTAGCCGATATCTCAAAGGATTAACTTGCGTGACAGTATCCAGTGAAAATGCCTCAGATAAGCCGGGACCACAGCATGTCGCCATTATTATGGACGGCAACGGCCGCTGGGCAAAAAAACGCGGAAAACTGCGTGTTTCCGGCCACCGCGCAGGGATCAAATCAGTCCGCAGCTCTGTCAGTTTTGCAATCAAACATCAGATAAAATCGCTGACACTTTATGCTTTCAGCAGTGAAAACTGGAACCGTCCCGAACAGGAAGTCCATTCACTGATGGAATTGTTTGTCTTTGCGCTGGATAATGAAGTAAAAAGTCTGCATAAACACAATGTCAGACTGTCCGTTATTGGTGATGTCAGCCGCTTCAGTCCGCGTTTGCAGGAACGGATCCGCCGCGGGCAGGTTCTGACTGCCGGCAATACCGGATTACAACTTAATATTGCCGCCAATTATGGCGGGCGCTGGGATATTGCCAACAGTATGAAGCAGGTCATCGCAGAAGTTCAGCGCGGTGAACTGGCACTTGAAGATGTCAGCGAGCTGGACATCAACCGTTATATTTCTCTCCATGAACAGCCTGCTATCGATTTAGTTATCCGGACCGGTGGCGAGCATCGTATCAGTAACTTCCTGCTTTGGCAGGTGGCGTACGCGGAGTTTTATTTTACTGAGGTTCTGTGGCCGGATTTTAATGAAACAGCGTTTGGTGATGCTGTGACGGCCTTTACTCAGCGTGAGCGTCGCTTCGGCGGAACCACGCCGGACGAACATTCTGAGCAAACACCGGGAGGATACGTTGCTTAAATACCGCCTTATTACTGCCATTATTTTAATTCCGCTGGTCATTCTGGCGCTGTTTATGTTACCGCCGGCAGCCTTTGGTTTTGTCGTGATTGCCGTGTGTGGTCTGGGTGGCTGGGAGTGGGCGCAATTCGCTGGTTTATTTGGTACGGGACAACGGATTGTGACCGGGCTTGTGTTTGCCGCCGGTCTGACTGCGTGGCAGCTGACGCTGAATATGAATTATCTGACGGCAGATTCTGCCGTAACAGGCAGCCTGTGGGTGGCGCTGGTTTGGTGGGTTTGTGCTGTGCTGTTAGTGGTCACTTTCCCGAAATCAGCAGCATTGTGGAAGAATTCAGTGGTTATCCGTCTGCTCTTCGGCGTCGTGACAATCGTGCCGTTTTACAGCGGAATGATGGTATTGCGCACGCAGGGTTATGCGGGGGGTGATATCTATCAGGGATCCTGGTGGCTGTTGTATGTCATGTTGCTGGTCTGGGCGGCCGATTCCGGTGCGTATGCATTCGGACGCCTGACGGGTAAACACAAAATGGCACCCCGTGTTTCTCCGGGTAAAACCCTGGAAGGTCTTGCGGGCGGATTGATTACCGCCGGGCTGGTGTCCTGGTTATTCAGCCACTATTCGCCGTTACAAAATTTACCGGAGCATCTGATCCCGGTCTCTGTCATTGTGGTTCTGATCTCCGTATTCGGCGACCTGACAGAGAGCATGTTTAAGCGCCAGTCCGGCGTGAAAGACAGCAGTCAGCTTATTCCCGGACACGGCGGTGTGATGGATCGCATAGACAGCCTGACGGCAGCAGTACCGGTATTTGCCGGTCTGATTTTGTTAGTATTCTCCGGCTTTTAATAACAAGCCGGTGCAGACAAAAGGCGCATGATGACTTTTATTTGGAACTTAGCGGCATTCATTGTTGCGCTGGGGATCTTAGTTACCGTACATGAATTCGGGCACTTTTGGGTGGCGCGGCGCTGCGGCATTTTCGTCGAGCGGTTTTCTGTCGGTTTCGGCAAAGCACTCTGGCGGCGGACAGACAAACAGGGTACTGAGTTTGTTCTCGCATTAATTCCGCTGGGTGGTTATGTCAAAATGCTGGATGAACGCGTGGCACCGGTTGCACCGGAGCTGCGGCATATGGCGTTTAATAATAAAACGATCGGGCAACGGGCCGCCGTTGTCAGCGCGGGACCCATTGCTAATTTCCTGTTAGCCATTGTGGCTTACTGGATTGTGTTCATGATTGGTGTTCCGGCAATCCGCCCGGTTGTGGCTGATATCCGGCCCGGTTCGGTTGCAGAACAGGCAAATATTTTACCCGGAATGGAACTAAATTCCGTTGATGGTATCGAAACGCCTGACTGGAATAGTGTGCGTATGGCGATGGTCAGTAAAATCGGTGATGATTTCACTGTTTTGAATGTGACCCCGGAGCCGGGTTCTGCTCCGGCTGAAAAACGCCTGGATCTCACCCGCTGGAAATTTGATCCTGAAAAACAAGACCCTATCCTGGCGCTGGGTATTATGCCGGTATCAGCAAAGGCAGAAAATCTGATTAAAGCACTGACGCCCGGAGCACCGGCTGAAAAAGCAGGTTTACAAGCGGGGGACAGGATAGTTAAAGTGAGCGGTGAGCCGGTTACTACGTGGCAACCGTTTACATTATTTGTGCGTAATAACCCCGGTAAAACGCTCGATTTACTGATTGAGCGTGGTGGTGAGCATATTATTGTGCCGCTGACACCGGATGTAAAAAGTGGCACAGGCAGTAAACAAATTGGTTTTGCCGGTGTCGAATTAAATGTCATTCCGTTGGATCCGCAATATATTACCGAGCACCAGTACGGGCCGGTAGAAGCGATTGCGGAGGCAACCGGGAAGACCTGGCAGTTAATGCAGCTGACGGTGAAAATGACCGGCAAACTGATTACCGGTGATGTGAAACTCAATAATTTGAGCGGCCCGGTATCAATTGCGAAAGGCGCCGGTATTTCCGCCGATTCCGGCTTAGTGTATTATCTGATGTTTCTGGCGCTGATTAGCGTCAATTTAGGGATCATTAACCTGTTCCCGCTGCCCGTTTTAGATGGTGGACACCTGTTATTCCTGCTTATCGAGAAGATAAAAGGCGGGCCGGTGTCCGAGCGTGTACAAGACTTCAGTTATCGTATTGGTGTAATTGCACTGATATTGTTGATGGGGCTTGCACTTTTTAATGATTTCTCCCGCTTCTGAAGAAGCAGGGGACCGGTAAGGAAAACGCATAACAACGATGGCGATGAAAAAGTTGCTCATAGCGTCGCTGCTGCTTGGCAGCTTCACTGCATACGGTTCAGACGGATTCGTGGTTCAGGACATTCAGTTTGAAGGTCTTCAGCGCGTCGCCGTTGGTGCTGCATTACTGAACATGCCTGTTCGTGTCGGAGACACGGCCAGTGACGAAGATATCGGTCGTACCATTCGCGCACTCTTCGCGACAGGTAACTTTGAAGATGTCCGCGTCCTGCGTGATGGTAATGCATTGCTGGTTCAGGTAAAAGAACGTCCGACCATTGCAAATATTACTTTCTCGGGCAATAAATCCGTGAAGGATGACATGCTCAAACAGAATCTGGAAGCCTCCAACATCCGTGTTGGTGAAGCGCTTGACCGGACGATGTTGGCAAACATTGAAAAGGGGCTGGAAGATTTCTATCACAGTGTCGGTAAATACAATGCGACAGTTAAAGCCGTTGTAACACCGCTTCCGCGTAACCGTATTGATGTTAAATTTGTTTTCGCTGAAGGGGTTTCTGCCACTATTCAGCAAATCAATATCGTGGGTAACGACACGTTTACTACCGCAGAACTGGTGAACCGTTTCCAGCTGCGTGATGATGTACCGTGGTGGAACCTGGCGGCTGACCAGAAGTACCAGAAACAAAAACTGGCTGGTGACCTTGAAACGTTACGCAGCTTTTATCTGGATCGCGGTTACGCCAAATTTAATATTGATTCGACTCAGGTCAGTCTGACACCGGATAAAAAAGGCATTTATATCACGGTTAACGTGACCGAAGGCGAGCAGTATCAGATTGCCGGCGTTCAGGTTGCCGGTGAAACAGCCGGACATTCTGCTGAAATCACCGAACTGACCATGATTGAGCCGGGCTCACTCTATAATGGTACGCAAGTCACCAAGATGGAGAATGATGTCAAAAATATGCTTGGCCGTTATGGCTATGCTTATCCGCGCGTCATGACTCAGCCGGAAATTAATGAAGCAGATAAAACCGTTACACTGCATGTCAATGTAGATGCCGGTAACCGTTTCTATGTCCGCCAGATCCGTTTTGCCGGTAATGACGTGAGTAAAGACTCCGTTCTGCGCCGTGAAATGCGTCAGATGGAAGGTGCGTGGTTAGGTAATGACCTGGTGGAAACCGGGAAAGAGCGCCTGAACCGTACCGGTTTCTTTGAAACCGTCGAAGTGGAAACTCAGCGTGTACCGGGCGTGCCGGATCAGGTTGATGTTGTCTATAAAGTCAAAGAGCGAAACACCGGTTCCCTGAACTTTGGTGTGGGCTTCGGGACAGAAAGCGGCGTCAGCTTCCAGGTCGGTGTGACTCAGGATAACTGGTTAGGTACGGGTTATCAGGTTGCAGCTAACGCCAGCAAAAATGACTACTCCACTTACGCGGAACTGTCACTGACAGACCCGTACTTCACGGTGGATGGTGTGAGCCTGGGTGGTCGTATTTTCTATAACGACTTCCGTGCTGATGATGCAGACCTGTCCGGCTATACCAATAAAACCTATGGTGTGGACGGAACACTCGGCTTCCCTGTCAACGAAAACAACTCATTCCGTTTAGGTCTGGGCTACGTGCATAATACCCTGTCCCGTATGGAGCCACAGGTTGCTATGTGGCGCTACCTGGAATCAATGGGTGAGACTCCGGGCTTTGAAGGTCGTGAAGAATTCCGTGCGGATGACTTCACCCTTACCACTGCATGGGTGTACAACAACCTTGACCGCGGGTTCTTCCCGACGTCCGGGGTGAAATCCACCGTCAGTGCGAAAGTGACAGTGCCGGGCTCTGATAACGAATACTACAAGCTGATCGCCGATACCACCGGTTATTATCCGATTGATGATAATAACAGTTGGGTTGTGATGGGACGTGGTCGTTTAGGCTTTGGTGACGGACTCGGCGGCAAAGAACTGCCGTTCTATGAGAACTTCTATGCAGGGGGTTCCGGTACTGTTCGTGGCTTCCGCTCCAATACTATTGGTCCGAAAGCGATTTATCTGGATAGTAGCGGTACACCGAAATCAGACAGTCCGTCGCGTGATGCTATCGGCGGTAACGCAATGGCAGTGGCCAGCCTTGAGCTGATTACGCCAACACCGTTTATCGACGAGAAATACACAAACTCTGTCCGGACATCTCTGTTTGTGGATGCTGGTACAGTGTGGGATACCAACTGGGATAATACGGCAGAAATGCAAAAACTTGGTATTCCGGATTACAGCAAAGCAGGAAATATTCGTGTCTCCTCCGGTGTCGCGCTTCAGTGGATTTCTCCGCTCGGGCCGTTGGTCTTCTCTTATGCAAGACCAATCAAAGACTACGAGGGTGACCGTACCGAACAGTTCCAGTTTAATATCGGTAAGACCTGGTAATTACGATACCCGATGTCATTCGGAATGCAGGCAACGAACCTGCAGTCTGAATGAATAAGGGTATAGGCGTAATTGTCATGCGTAATAGCCAGTCCGCTCAGTGTGCAAAGAGAATCTTTACCATTGGGTTTAATATCCAACCAATGAATGGGTTTAAGGGGTTTTATTGTGAAAAAGTTATTAACTGCTGCCAGCGTGGGAATGGTGTTAGCGATGTCTGCCGGTGCTGCTCAGGCTGCTGATAAAATCGCGGTTGTGAATATCGGTGAAGTTGTTCAGAAGATGCCGGGCCGTGAAGCGGCAGCTAAACAGCTGGAAAGTGAATTCAAAAGCCGTGGTACTGATCTGCAGAGCTTAGAAAAAGATCTGCAAACCCGTGCTCAGAAACTGCAGAAAGACGGCGCCACTATGAAAGACAGTGAGCGTCAGAAACTGGCTGGTGAGTTCGACACCAAACGTGCTGATTTCGCTAAAAAAGCCCAGACATTTGACCAGGATTTCCAGAAGCGTCAGATGGAAGAGCGCGGCAAAGTCATGAAACGTGTTGAAGATGCAGTGAAATCTGTTGCAGCCAAAGGCGGATATGACGTTGTTATCGATGCAAATGCAGTAGCGTATTCTGTATCCGGTATTGATATCACTGCTGATGTTCTGAAACAGGTTAAATAATTAATGTCTTCCATTCGATTAGCTGACCTCGCTCAGCAGTTGAATGCAACGTTACACGGTGATGGCGATATTGCCATCACCGGTATCGCACCCATGCATTCAGCAAACAGCGGGCAAATTACTTTCCTGTCTGATGCCCGTTACCGTGAAAAACTGACCGGTTGTCAGGCTGGCGCGGTAGTATTGCGTGAAGGTGATTTACCGTTTTGTCAGGTCGCTGCACTGGTTGTCAAAGACCCGTACCTGGCGTATGCATACATGGCTCAGATCATGGACACCACGCCGGCTCCGGCGGTGAATATCCATCCTTCTGCGGTGATTGACCCGTCAGCATCCCTCGGGAGCAATGTCTGCGTTGGTGCAAATGCAGTGATTGAATCCGGCGTTGTGCTGGGTGATGATGTCATTATCGGTGCCGGTTCGTTTGTCGGCAAAAATACACAAATTGGTGCCAAAACCCGTATCTGGGCGAATGTCACTGTTTACCATGAGATTGTGATCGGCGAAGCCTGTCTTGTTCATTCGAATACCGTTATTGGTGCGGACGGATTTGGCTATGCAAATGATCGCGGTCAGTGGGTTAAAATTCCTCAGCTTGGTTCCGTTATTATCGGCGACCGGGTTGAAATCGGCTCCTGTACCACGATTGACCGGGGTGCATTAGAAAATACAGTGATCGGTAATGGTGTTATCATTGATAACCAGTGCCAGATTGCGCATAACGTTATAATCGGTGATAACACGGCAGTTGCCGGTGGTGTGATTATGGCGGGGAGTCTGAAAATCGGTCGTAACTGTATGATTGGCGGGGCAAGCGTCATTAATGGTCATATGGAAATTTGCGATCGCGTCGTTGTGACAGGCATGGGAATGGTCATGCGTCCTATCACTGAGCCGGGTGTGTACTCCTCCGGTATTCCGTTACAGCCAAATAAAACCTGGCGTAAAACTGCTGCGTTGGTAATGAATATCAACGAAATCAACAAGCGCCTCAAGGCGGTTGAACGGCAGATGGATAACGACGAAAAGTAACCGCGTATTCAGCGATTTTTGCGGCCTGCTGACCATATTACGGGTATATAGCCAACGTCATTCAGGATGCAGGAAGGCGGCAAGCTCAGACCGCCGGGGAGCATAGGTAAACTATGTGACCCGGCGGGCTGAGTGCTGCCAACGAACCTGCGGTTTGAATGAATAAGGGTATAGCAGGCCGTGTTATTCATAATAAATATGACAAAGAGACAGGAAGAGTATTCTGATGAGTGATAACCATACTCTCAATATTGATGAAATTTTAGAGCTCCTTCCGCACCGTTACCCATTTTTATTAGTGGATCGCGTGCTGAATTTTGAAGAAGGTCGTTTTTTACGTGCGGTTAAAAACGTATCGTTTAATGAGCCGTTCTTCCAGGGGCATTTCCCGGGTAAACCGATTTTTCCGGGCGTCCTGATTCTGGAAGCTATGGCTCAGGCCACAGGTATTCTGGCATTTAAAAGCTCGGTAAATTAGAACCCGGCGAGCTTTATTATTTTGCAGCGATTGATGATTGCCGCTTCAAGCGCCCGGTACTGCCGGGAGATCAAATGATCCTTGAAGTGACTTTCCTGAAAGAACGACGCGGAGTCGCCCGTTTTACGGGTGTCGCGAAAGTTGACGGAGAAGTTGCCTGCGAAGCCACGATGATGTGCGCACGCCGCCGTGAGGGCTGATAAATGATTGATAAAACCGCCGCGATCCATCCTTCTTCAATCATTGAAGATGGTGCTGTTATTGGTGCTAACGTTCGCATCGGTCCTTTTTGCTGTATCGGGGCAGATGTTGAAATCGGCGAAGGGACTGATATCAAATCCCACGTTGTTATCAATGGCCACACTAAAATTGGCCGCGATAACCAGATCTTCCAGTTTGCCTCCATTGGTGAAGTAAACCAGGATCTGAAATACAACGGTGAGCCGACCCGTGTTGAGATTGGTGATCGTAACCGCATCCGTGAAAGTGTCACTATTCACCGGGGTACGGCGCAGGATACGGGTGTTACCCGCATCGGTAACGATAACCTGCTGATGATCAATGCGCACGTTGCTCACGACTGTGTTGTCGGCAACCACTGCATCATTGCCAACAACGGTACGCTGGCAGGACACGTTACGCTGGATGACTATGTCATTCTCGGCGGTTTATCAGCGGTTCATCAGTTCTGCCGTATTGGTGCCCATGCGATGATCGGCGGTTGTTCAGGTGTGGCGCAGGATGTCCCGCCGTTCCTGATTGCACAGGGAAATCATGTTACTGCGTATGGCCTGAATGCTATAGGTCTGAAACGTCGTGGTTTTACCAAAGAAGATATCAGTGCGTTACAGAATGCCTATAAAGTACTGTACCGCAACAATCTGACGCTGGCAGAAGCCAAAGAGCAGTTGGCTGAACTGGCGAAAGAAAACGTTCACGTTAAAACCTTCGCTGATTTCCTGGATTCCGCAGAACGCGGCATCATCCGTCCGTAATTTCGGGGGCTGCCATGTCGGTATCACCTCGTCCGCTCACGATAGGTATAGTTGCCGGAGAAACCTCCGGTGACATTCTTGGCGCAGGTTTAATGCGCGCACTCAGAGAAAAATGTCCGGATGTCCGTTTTGTCGGCGTTGCCGGCCCGCTGATGCAGGCCGAAGGCTGCGAAACCTGGTATGAAATGGAAGAGCTGGCAGTCATGGGGATTGTGGAAGTACTGGGGCGTCTGCCACGGCTGCTTTCTGTCCGCCGTGACCTTACCCGGCGTTTCCGCGCACTGAAGCCGGATGTGTTTGTCGGCATTGATGCGCCTGATTTCAATATCACGCTGGAAGGCCGTTTAAAATCATCAGACATTAAAACAATCCATTATGTCAGTCCGTCCGTCTGGGCGTGGCGGCAGAAACGGGTCTTTAAAATCGGCAAATCAACCAACCTGGTGCTGGCGTTTTTGCCGTTTGAAAAAGCGTTTTATGATAAATACAACGTGCCGTGCCGCTTTATCGGTCACACCATGGCGGACTCTCTGCCACTGCAACCCGATAAAACGGCTGCCCGTGATGCGCTGGGACTCTCTCTCACCGCGCCTTGTCTGGCGATGTTGCCGGGAAGCCGTCACGCTGAAGTCTCTATGCTCAGCAGTGATTTCCTGAAAACAGCACAGCAGTTGCGTGAAACACTGCCGGATTTACAGATTGTGGTTCCGTTGGTAAATGCAAAGCGCCGCGCAGAATTTGAAGCGATAAAACAGGAGGTTGCACCTGATCTTACTGTTCATCTGCTGGATGGTCGTGCCCGCGATGCCATGATCGCATCGGATGCCGCTTTGCTTGCATCCGGAACGGCTGCGCTGGAATGCATGCTGGCAAAATGCCCGATGGTCGTGGGCTACCGTATGAAACCCTTTACTTTCTGGCTGGCGAAGCGTCTGGTGAAAACGCCCTATGTATCACTGCCGAACCTGTTAGCCGGGCGGGAAATTGTGCCGGAGCTGTTACAGGACGAGTGCCGCAGTGATCTGCTGGCTGCAGCCCTGCTGCCCTTGTTACAGGGCGGTGACGCGGTAGACGGACTCAGAGAGACATTCCTGGAATTACATCAGAAAATCCGTCTGGATGCAGACAATCAGGCTGCACAGGCCGTATTAGATATAGCGAGTCAATAATGGATTTTATTTATCCGAAAGCCACATTCATTGCCGGTGTGGATGAAGTCGGACGCGGGCCGTTAGTCGGCGCCGTGGTTACCGCTGCCGTGATCCTCGATCCGGCAAATCCGATTGACGGATTAATGGATTCTAAAAAGCTCAGTGAAAAAAAACGTGAGCGTTTGTTTATTGAGATTCAGGAAAAAGCACTGTACTGGAGCCTGGGTCGCGCAGAAGCGGCAGAAATTGATCAGATCAATATTTTGCAGGCGACATTTGTTGCCATGCAGCGCGCAGTTGCCGGGTTGGCTATCCACCCGGGATTTGTGCTGGTCGATGGCAATAAAGCTCCGGACTTTGGTGTCCCGGCACTGGCAGTGATTAAAGGTGACGGATTAGTTCCGGAAATCAGTGCTGCATCAATACTGGCAAAAGTGACGCGTGACCGCGAAATGGCAGAGCTGGACAAACTGTATCCGCAGTATGGTTTTGCAAAACACAAGGGATACCCGACCGCACTGCACTTTGCCATGCTGGAAAAATATGGCGCGACAGAGCATCACCGCACCAGTTTTGCGCCGGTTCGCCGTGTGCTGACCGGGGTAAGTAAGTGAGGATTGTGTAATGGCGGATCCGCGTTTTGTTCACCTGAATATCCACAGTGATTATTCCATGATTGACGGACTGGCAAAAACCGGTGCGTTGGTCAAAAAAGTCGCGTCCATGAATATGCCGGCGTTGGCTATCACTGACTTCACCAACCTGTGCGGGCTGGTGAAATTCTATGGCAGCGCCCATGGTGCGGGCGTCAAACCGATTGTCGGGGCTGATTTCCTGATGGAAAGTGAGCTGCTCGGTGATGAACTTGCGTCATTAACTATTCTTGCCCGTAATAATATCGGCTATCAGAATCTGACATTACTTATCTCTGAAGCGTATCAGAAAGGGTATGGCGCACAGGGGCCGACTATTCTGCGTGAATTGCTGGTCAATCACAAAGAGGGATTGCTCATTCTCTCCGGTGGTCGTATGGGCGATGTGGGTAAATTCCTGCTGCGCGGCAATAATGTGCTGGCAGAGCAGGCATTGGAATTCTGGCAGACACATTTCCCTGACAGTTATTATCTGGAACTTATCCGCACAGGACGTCCGGATGAAGAGAGTTATCTGCACGCTGCCGTTGAACTTGCGACAGCAAAATCGCTGCCGGTCGTGGCGACAAACGATGTCCGCTTCATTAAGAGTGACGATTTTGATGCTCATGAGATCCGCGTGGCTATCCATGACGGCTTTACATTAGTCGATCCGAAACGCCCGAAAAACTACAGCCCTCAGCAATACCTGCGCAGTGAAGAAGAGATGTGCGAGTTATTCGCAGACATCCCGGAAGCCCTGCAAAACAGCGTTGAGATTGCTAAGCGTTGTAACGTCACCATCCGTCTCGGCGAGTATTTCCTGCCGCAATTCCCGACCGGGGATATGAGCACGGAAGATTTCCTGGTCAAATGCTCACTGGAAGGTCTGGAAGAGCGTCTGGCGTCCTTGTTCCCTGATCCGGATGAACGCGTAAAGCGGCGTCCGGAGTATGACGAGCGTCTGGAAATTGAACTGAAAGTTATTAACCAGATGGGGTTCCCCGGTTACTTCCTGATCGTGATGGAGTTTATCCAGTGGTCAAAAGATAATGATGTTCCGGTCGGTCCCGGTCGTGGTTCCGGTGCCGGTTCGCTGGTGGCGTACGCCCTGAAAATTACCGATCTGGATCCGCTGGAGTTTGATCTTCTGTTTGAGCGGTTCCTGAACCCGGAACGTGTTTCCATGCCTGACTTTGACGTCGACTTCTGTATGGAAAAACGCGACATGGTTATTGATCATGTCGCCGACATGTACGGGCGGGATGCGGTTTCGCAGATTATTACCTTTGGTACGATGGCGGCAAAAGCGGTTATCCGTGATGTCGGCCGTGTGCTGGGTCATCCGTACGGCTTTGTTGATCGCATTTCAAAACTGGTACCGCCGGATCCGGGTATGACACTGGAAAAAGCGTTTGCCGCAGAACCTCAGCTTGGTGAAGTGTATGAAGCCGATGAGGAAGTCAGATCGCTGATTGATATGGCGCGGATACTTGAAGGTGTCACGCGTAACGCCGGTAAACACGCCGGTGGTGTGGTTATTGCTCCGACAAAAATTACCGATTTCGCCCCGCTTTATTGTGATGCGGAAGGGGGAAACCCGGTTACGCAGTTTGATAAAAATGATGTGGAATACGCCGGTCTGGTGAAGTTTGACTTCCTCGGGCTGCGGACTCTGACTATTATCGACTGGGCGCTGGGAATGATTAACCCGCGCAACCTGAAGAACGGTAAGCCGCTGATTGATATTACGACGATCCCGCTGCATGACCAGAAAAGTTTTGACATGCTGCAACGTTCGGAGACAACGGCTGTTTTCCAGCTTGAATCCCGCGGGATGAAAGATCTGATCAAACGCCTGCGTCCGGACAGCTTTGAAGATATGATAGCCCTGGTGGCATTGTTCCGCCCGGGGCCGCTGCAATCGGGCATGGTAGATAACTTTATCGACCGCAAACACGGACGGGAAGCGATTTCGTATCCGGACGTGGAATGGCAGCATGAATCTCTGCAACCCGTGCTTGAACCAACCTACGGCATCATCCTCTATCAGGAGCAGGTGATGCAGATTGCGCAGGTGCTGGCGGGCTATACTCTGGGCGGCGCGGATATGCTGCGCCGTGCAATGGGTAAGAAAAAGCCGGAAGAGATGGCGAAGCAGCGCTCGGTATTCCGGGACGGCGCGATAAAAAATGGCGTTGATGCTGAGCTGTCGATGAAAATCTTTGACCTGGTGGAAAAATTCGCCGGGTACGGATTTAACAAATCTCACTCCGCTGCCTATGCACTGGTGTCTTACCAGACTCTGTGGCTCAAGGCGCACTATCCGGCGGAATTTATGGCAGCGGTAATGACTGCTGATATGGATAACACGGAAAAAGTCGTCGGGCTGGTGGATGAATGCTGGCGGATGGGACTGAAAGTATTACCGCCGGATATCAACAGCGGACTGTATCACTTCCATGTGAATGATGAAGGTGAGATAGTTTATGGTATCGGGGCGATTAAAGGTGTTGGTGAAGGGCCTATAGAAGCCATTCTGGAAGCCCGCGAAGAGGGACACTTCAAAGATATCTTTGATTTATGCGCCCGCACGGAAACCAAAAAACTGAACCGGCGCATGATGGAAAAACTCATTATGTCCGGGGCATTTGACCGGCTGGGACCGCATCGCGCAGCACTGATGTCAGCGCTGGAAGATGCGCTGAAAGCGGCGGATCAGCATGCCAAAGCGGAAGCGATTGGTCAGGCGGACATGTTCGGGGTATTAGCCGAAGCGCCGGAGCAGGTGGAACGCTCTTATGCCAATGTCCCGAAATGGCAGGAAGAAATCATTCTGGAAGGTGAGCGGGAAACGCTGGGTCTTTATCTGACCGGGCATCCGATAAACCGCTACCTTAAAGAGATTGAACGCTATACTAATGGTCTGCGGCTGAAAGATGTGAATCCGACACCGCGCGGACAAATGACAACAGTCGTCGGGCTGGTGCTGGCGTCAAAAGTGATCACCACGAAACGGGGTAACCGGATCGGCGTGTGTACACTGGATGATCGTTCCGGCCGGCTGGATATTATGTTATTTTCTGATGCACTGGAACGCTACCAGCACCTGCTTGAACAAGATCGCATTCTGATTGCCTCCGGACAGGTCAGCTTTGATGATTTCAGCGGCGGGCTTAAAATGGTGGTCAGGGAACTGCTGGATATCAGCGAAGCGCGCGAAAAATATGCGCGGGGGCTTGCTATCTCGCTCACGGACGGGCAAATTGACGAACAACTGCTGCACCGGTTGCGCGGTGCGCTTGAACCGCACCGTTCCGGGACAATACCGGTTCATCTTTATTATCAGAAGGAAGATGCCAGAGCGCGGATGCGATTCGGCGCAACATGGCGGGTAACACCAACCGATACCCTTCTGACTGATCTGCGAACTCTGCTGGGTAATGAGCAGGTAGAATTAGAATTTGACTAAAATAGGAACATTATGAGTCTTAATTTTCTGGATTTTGAACAGCCGATTGCCGAGTTAGAGGCGAAAATTGATTCGCTGACCGCGGTTAGCCGCCAGGATGAATCACTCGATATTAACCTGGATGAAGAAGTTGAACGCTTACGGGCTAAGAGTCTGGAACTGACGCGTAAAATTTTTGCAGACTTGGGCGCATGGCAGATTGCACAACTGGCACGCCATCCGCGTCGTCCGTATACCCTGGATTATGTCAGACTAATCTTTACCGATTTTCAGGAGTTAGCAGGCGATCGCGCGTATGCGGATGATAAAGCCATTGTCGGCGGAATCGCCCGTCTTGAAGGTCGTCCGGTCATGATTATCGGGCACCAGAAAGGACGCGAAACCAAAGAAAAAATCCGCCGCAACTTTGGTATGCCGGCACCGGAAGGCTACCGCAAAGCACTGCGTCTGATGGAATTGGCTGAGCGCTTTAAGCTGCCGATTATCACCTTTATTGATACACCGGGCGCATATCCTGGTGTGGGTGCGGAAGAGCGTGGTCAGTCAGAAGCGATTGCCCGTAACCTGCGTGAAATGTCCCGCCTGAAAGTCCCGACTATCTGTACTGTTGTGGGCGAGGGTGGCTCTGGTGGTGCGCTGGCGATTGCGGTTGGTGATAAAGTAAACATGCTGCAATACAGCACCTATTCTGTTATTTCGCCGGAAGGCTGTGCTTCTATTTTGTGGAAAAGTGCCGATAAAGCACCGATTGCCGCAGAAGCAATGGGCATTACCGCACCGCGTCTGAAAGAGCTGAAACTGATCGACAGCGTGATCCCTGAGCCGCTGGGCGGCGCGCACCGGAACTATGATGCGGTAGCCGCGTCACTGAAAGCGCAGATCCTGGCGGATTTAGCTGATCTTGATAAACTGGACAGTGAATCTCTGGCAAATCGTCGCTATGAGCGCCTGATGAGCTACGGTTACTGCTGATAATTTGTTGTGAATACAGCCTTTGACGATCAGCTTTTTGCCACGTTCCGCCGTGTGTTCAGCACACAGCGGGCATTGCTGGCGGGTCTGAGCGGCGGGCTGGATTCGACTGTCCTGCTGCATGCTCTGCGCCGGTGGCAGATAACGGAGCGGCCGGATCTCCGGCTGCGAGCGGTGTATATTCACCACGGATTAAATCCGCTGGCGGATAGCTGGGCTGCGCATTGCCGTGCATTTTGTGAGGAACGTTCTGTTCCTTTTCTTATGTGTCCGGTACAGGTTGATCCCAGTCAGAAAGGAATTGAAGCGGCAGCCCGTGAGGCGCGTTATCAGGCCTTCCGCGATATAATTACCCCGGATGAAGCGCTGGTCACCGCACAGCATCTTGATGACCAGAGCGAGACTTTTTTTTCTGGCATTAAAGCGCGGCAGCGGTCCTGCCGGTCTTTCTGCAATGGCAGAAAATATGAACTTCGGCGGGCATTCACTTATCCGCCCGTTACTCTCTTTCAGTCGTGTACAGCTTGAGCATTATGCTGAAATCAATCACCTGACCTGGGTTGAGGATGACAGCAACGGCGATGTTCGCTATGACCGCAATTTTCTCCGCCATTCTGTTCTGCCGCATCTCAATACCCGCTGGCCACACTTTGCTCATGCCGTTTCCCGCAGTGCCTCACTTTGTGCGGAGCAGGAAGCGCTGCTTGATGAACTGCTCTTACCTGAACTGGCTCAGCTGACAGACAGTAACCACGGATTATCTGTCAGTCCGCTGCCGGCAATGTCTGCGGTAAAACGAAATGCAATATTACGCCGCTGGCTGGATCAATGTGGGGCTCTGATGCCGTCACAGCATCAGCTCGCGCTTATCTGGCAGGAAGTGGCACTGGCAAAACCGGATGCGGAACCGCGGTACGTTGTGAAGCCCCGGACTATTTGCCGCTATCAGGGGAAACTGTTTGCTGTTGATAAAACGACAGGGTTATCAGGGAATTGCCTGCAATGGAATATGGCGTCTGTGTTGACATTACCGGATGATACCGGATATTTATGCGTAACAGAGACGCCTGATCCTGCGGATCTGTTTTCAGTCGTGCGTCCGCCAAAAGCAGATGAACAGGTTACTGTTCGTTTCGGCTTGCAGGGAAATCATCATATTTCGGGGCGTGATCGCAGACGATCAGCGAAAAAACTGTGGCAAGAGCTGCAAATTGCCCCCTGGTTGCGCGATCGCACACCGCTGCTCTGGTATAACGACACATTGATTGCAGCACCCGGAATATTTGTGACGCGGGAAGGGGAAGCGAATGAGGAAAAATTATATGTCGTGCGGACAAAAGACAACCCCGCTGGCGGGGTTGTGGATAGATTCAGGACGGTGAGTGATCAATAACCACTGTTCCCAGGTCGGGATGATTGTAACTGATAATCGCGTCCAGACGAAGCTCGCGCAATTCGTTGTCAATACTGACAACGAGGTACTCCACTTTTTTTCTGAGTACCAGATCGGTTGCTTTTCCTGTCAGAACATCCCCTCCCTGTAAGGTCACTTCCAGTACCATATGGTTCTGGCAGGCCAGTTCGAGGTTATCATAATCATCGCAATTAATTGGTTGATACTCATTTTCTGTAGACATATTCCCTCACCATACTTCTGATCGCGGTATCATCCGCTGATGGTTATTCAAATAGCCTCATCGCTTCCGGCAGATTATATCATAGTTAGCATATTGGCTATTAATGATTATATTTTATTATGAGCAAACGTATTGTTTATCACTGTTTTCTTTCAAATCGCTGATAAGCTGAAAAAGAAATGCGTAATAGTCTGAAAAATCGGGAATATACAAAAACTGACAATCAATTTGTTAACATTAACTCACTTGATGTTCAGGAGGATAAATATGAAAAATCTGACAAAATTCTTGCTGGCGGTGGGTATTTTCAGCATAACCGCCTGTAGTTCTACAGTATCAGTAACACCGACAGCAGAAGTACACGTACTTGATCGCGCCTATTCGGGTGTTGTTCCGTGCGCCGATTGCAGCGGAATGGGTGTGACTGTGCTGCTGGAAACTGATGGCACTTATGTGATGCAGCGGACCTATCTGGAAACCCGTGACGGGAACAAAACGTTTTTTGAAACCGGTACCTGGGCGAAAGACGGAGACAAATTCCGTTTCACCGATACCACGGGGCAGCGATCTTATTACGATCCACAGGATAAATCCCTGGTGATGCTGGATACCGAAGGAAATCCGATCGAATCTGATCTGAACTATACCCTGAGAATGGTAAAACCTGTGCCGTTGAAAGGGGAATACCGTTATCTTGCCGATGCCGCAACCTTTAAAGATTGTGAAACCGGCGTTGTTTATGCGGTGGCAGATAATCTTGGGTTAGAGCGCGGTTACAGTAAACTGGGCGTGGAAGGCGGTACACCGGTTTATATGGAAGCGGAAGGGTATTACAGTATCCGCCCATCCATGGAAGATGGTCAGTTTGATCAGGCGCTTATCCAGACCGGTAAATCTGTTTTAGATAAATCACGCGGCTGTAAATAAGTCATCCGTTGTGTGACCGGTACAAAAAAGGCTGAGCATCCGCTCAGCCTTTTGACATTCAGCACCTTAACAATCAGGCGTTAATGATTTTTTCTTTCAGAATACTGACAGCATCATCCAGTGCGATCAGTGATTTGTCTTCGCTGCGGCGATATTTGTATTCGATAACACCGCTGTCGAGATTGCGATCACCGATAACAATGGTATGCGGTATGCCGAGCAGTTCCATATCAGCAAACATCACACCCGGACGCTCTTTACGATCATCAAAGAGCACTTCAATGCCTTGCGCTGTCAGGTCTGCATAGAGTTTTTCCGCAACTTCTTTCACGCGGTATGACTTGTGCATATTCATCGGCAGTAACGCAACCTGGAATGGTGCGATAGCATCCGGCCAGATTATTCCGCGATCATCAAAGTTTTGTTCAATCGCCGCCGCAACAATACGGGTAACCCCGATGCCGTAACAACCCATAAAGACCACTTCGTTATGACCGGCTTCGTTCTGAACAGTCGCTTTCAGTGCTTCGGAATATTTTTTACCGAGCTGGAAGATATGACCGACTTCAATTCCGCGTTTGATCATCAGCGTGCCTTTGCCATCCGGGCTCGGGTCACCGGCAACAACATTACGGATATCAGCCACATCCGGGAGTGCAACATCGCGCTCCCAGTTGATACCGAAATAATGTTTTCCGTCGGTGTTAGCCCCGGCGCCGAAATCACTCATCATGGCAACTGTGCGGTCAGCAACAACCGGCAGCGGCAGATTTACCGGTCCTAATGAACCCGGACCCGCGTTCAGCTCTGCGCGGATCTCTTCTTCTGTTGCAAACTCAAACGGAGAAGCAACTAACGGATGTTTTTCTGCTTTAACTTCATTGAGTTCATGGTCACCACGAACCAGCAGAGCAACCAGTTTATGACCACTTTCTTTGCTGGCGCGGACAATCAGGGTTTTCACTGTTTTTTCGATTGGCAGACTGAATTGCTCAACCAGTTCTGCAATTGTTTTTGCATCCGGTGTATCAATCAGTTCCATTGCTTTCTGTGCAGCCGGACGTTCAGTGATATTGCAGACTGCTTCGGCCAGCTCGATATTTGCCGCATAGTCTGATTCAGAGGAGAAAATCACATCATCTTCACCGCTCTGTGCCAGAACCTGGAATTCGTGAGAAGCACTGCCGCCGATAGAGCCTGTGTCTGCCAAAACAGCACGGAAATCCAGCCCGATGCGGGTGAAAATTTTGCTGTACGCCTGATACATCAGGTCATAGGTTTCCTGAAGTGAATCCTGTGTCAGATGGAAGGAATACGCATCTTTCATGATAAATTCACGCGAGCGCATCACACCAAAACGCGGGCGGACTTCATCACGGAACTTAGTCTGGATCTGGAACACATTCAGTGGCAGTTGTTTATAAGAGGTGACTTCGTTACGGATGATATCCGTGACCACTTCTTCGTGTGTCGGCCCCAGAACGAACTGACGATCACCGCGATCGGTAATACGCAGCAGTTCCGGACCATATTGTTCCCAGCGCCCGCTCTCCAGCCATAAATCCGCAGGCTGAACAACCGGCATGGAAATTTCCAGGGAACCGGCATTTTCCATCTCTTCGCGCACGATCTTTTCAACTTTGCGTAATACGCGCACGCCTGTCGGCATCCAGTTGTACAGACCTGAAGCAAGTTTACGGATCATCCCGGCGCGCAGCATCAGCTGGTGGCTGATCACTTCGGCGTCAGCAGGGGTCTCTTTCAGAGTAGAGAGCAGATATTGGGTAGTACGCATTATTTAGGTTCCATTAGAACGACAATACATGTCTTATCGCAGAGTTATTCTGCGCAGAAGTGAGATTAAGCCTGACAGTTTACCAGTGACTGACACGCCCCAAAAGAGGGAGGAAATATTTTTAACGGTTTTCCAGACTAATGACTTCTGTTACGCCGTTACGGATCTGCCAGCGGACATCAAAATCCAGCAGATGAACAGCATAAATTTTGTCATCAGTCTGCTGCTTTTTATATGCCGGACGCGGATCCTGCGCCAGTACCTGAGTAATAAAGCGGGCTAAATCAGGATAACGGGCGGACTGAGCTGTCATGAAGTGCTGTGCGGCAGAACTGAATATCACCGGCATATCAGCGGCCGGTTCTTCCTGCGCAAACCCGGCCTGAGCGTCGGGCACTGACTCAGCATAAGGCAGATACGGTTTGATATCCAGCACTGGTGTGCCGTTCAGGAGATCGAGGCTGCCAAGTGACAGGTAGGCGGTTTCGCCTTCGTAACGAATTTCGTTGAGTCTGACCAGTGACATACCAACCGGATTAGGACGGTAGGTGGAACGGGTGGCGAATACGCCGAGTTTTGCATTGCCGCCCAGGCGCGGGGGACGGACTAACGGGCGCCAACTGTCGGCGGGAATTTCATGAAAAACAAAGATAATCCACACATGGCTGAACTGTTCCAGTCCGCGGACACAATCGGCGTGATTATAAGGTGCAACAAAATGCAGCTCGCCGGTTCCGTCTTCAACCAGACCGGGCTGGCGCGGGATCGCAAATTTCTCCTGCCAGGGTGACCGGATAAAACCAATGGGTGAAAACGAAAACTCAGACATCATCAACCTTAATCGCAGTACCTTCACAAACCGCCAGTTGTTCACAATCTTTGCTGGTGATTATTTCACACTGATGGAGTAACACGGCATCGGCTTTCATTTTCCCGGCGTGACGTAACATTTGTTTACGGGCAGCCGGAATACTGGCAGGCACTGATTTTGCCGCTCCCCGGCAATTCTGACCTAAAACAACGCCCAGGTCACGGAAAGGTTTGCCAAGCAGATCTTCCGTTTGAGTATAGAGCCTGACCCGGGATGATGAGGATGTTGTTTTGGTTTTTTTTACTTACCGGCTTTTTCAGTCGCAGGTCAGCATATTGGGGTTGCTCCGGTTCTCGGGGTGTTTCACGGACAGAACACCCCACCATAAAAAAAAGTGAGCAGGCTGACGATAAGCACACGCATGGAAATAGGATCCTCTGGCTATACAAAACAAGTAATTAAAACAAAATAAGTATTATTATTTATATGGCAAGCATTTGATGATCATTATTGAAATAAAAAGGGCGAACTATTGTTCGCCCTTAGTGTAATATTCTTCAATTCAAGATGGAAGAACTTGCCGGTTATTCTTATTACCAGCCTTTTACCGCACCACCGTTAAAGACTTTATCAGCAGCCTGAAACACTTCATCTGATTGATATGCCTTAACAAACTGCTTCACATTCTCACTGTCTTTATTATCTTCGCGTGAGACAATAATGTTTACGTAAGGTGAATTTTTATCTTCAACGAACAGACCGTCTTTCGCCGGTGTTAAGTTGATTTGGCTGGCGTAGGTCGTGTTGATGATGGCCAGGTCGATTTTGTTATCATCCAGAGAGCGTGGTAACTGAGGGGCTTCCAGCTCAATCAGTTTCAATCCTTTCGGGTTTTCAGCCACATCCAGCACGGTCGGCAGCAGACCTGTACCTTCTTTCAGTGTGATTAATCCCTGTTGCTGCAACAGCAGCAGAGAGCGGCCTAAATTAGTCGGATCATTTGGCAGAGCAACCTGAGCGCCGTCCTGTAATTCATCCAGTGATTTGATTTTTTTTGAATATCCGGCAATCGGATAAACAAACGTGTTGCCCGCCGGCACTAATTTATAGTTGCGATCTTTAATCTGCTGATCAAGATACGGCTTATGCTGGAAAGCATTAAGGTCAATATCCCCGCGGCTGAGCGCTTCATTCGGCATGACGTAATCATTGAATGTGACTAACTCAACATTCAGGCCATACTTATCTTTTGCGACTTTTTGTGCGACTTCAGCAACTTGCTGTTCAGCCCCGACAATAACGCCCACTTTAATACTCTTCGGGTCTTTTTCATTTTGTCCGCAGCCCGCCAGAACCAATGACCCCAGCAAAGCACCTGCAATGACAACCGATTTTAATTTAAAAGCCATTATTTTTTCCTCGTTCTGTTTAAGGTGCATCCGCAGTTTGTGCGGCGCAAAGAGACGCTTACTTGTGTGTAACAGCTTTAACTAAACGGTCACCACATACCTGAATAATAAAGACCAAAACAACTAATAATGCTAATACCGTATTCATTACTACTGCGTTATAACCGACATAACCGTACTGATACCCTATTTGTCCCAGTCCGCCTGCACCGACAGCGCCCCCCCATTGCGGAGTAACCCACAAGTGTTATCAGGGTAATGGTTGCGGCGTTAATCAGTCCGGGTAACGCTTCCGGCAGTAAAATCTTTCTGACGATTTGTAACGGCGTTGCACCCATTGCACGGGAAGCTTCAATCAGCTGACGGGATCTCTAATAATGCATTCTCCACCATGCGGGCAATAAACGGCGCCGCACCGACTGTCAGCGGTACAATCGCCGCTTCTAACCCGATAGACGTACCGATGATTATCCGGGTAAACGGGATCATCCACACCAGTAAAATAATGAACGGGATGGCCCGGAAAATATTCACCAGTGTTGACAGGGTATGATACAGACTCTTATTGTCTGCAATCTGTCCGGAACGCGTGATATATAACAGTACACCGACCGGCAGGCCGATCAGAAACCCGAGAAAGCCCGATGAAAATGTCATCACCAGTGTTTCCCATATGCCTTTAACTAACAGTAAAATCATTCCTTCAGACATAACCGAGAACCTCTGCTTTGACATGGTGTTCTTTCAGGAAGGCGATTGCCGCCTGAACATCCTGCGGACTGTTGCCGTCCAGCTCAGCCAGCATGACACCAAACTTCACACCACCTGCGTAATCCATCTGCGAACTCAATATACTGATATCGATATTAAACCGGCGTGATGCAATGGAAATCAGAGGCGCATCAACAGATTGCCCGGTAAACTCCAGTTTTAGTAACGGTCCCAGACCTTCAGCCGGCTCCGGCTGTAACCGGACAAGATAATCTTCCGGAACATCCAGGTGCAGGGTGGATTCAATAAAGGCTTGCGCGACAGGCGTTTTCGGGTGAGAGAACACTTCGCTCACACTATTTTGCTCAATAAGCTGTCCGCCACTGATAACCGCAACCTGATCACAAATCCGTTTGACCACATCCATTTCATGAGTGATAAGCAGAATGGTCAGCCCCAGACGGCGGTTGATATCTTTTAACAGCGCCAGAATCGAGCGGGTTGTCGCAGGATCCAGGGCGCTGGTGGCTTCATCACACAGTAAAACATCCGGCTCATTTGCCAGTGCGCGGGCAATGGCAACACGCTGTTTTTGCCCGCCGGACAAATTTGCTGCATAGGCATCCCGCTTGTCAGACAAACCAACCAGATCCAGTAAAGTGGCAACCCGCTTTTCAATCTCTGCGGCAGGTACGCGATCCAGCTCGAGCGGTAATGAAATGTTACCGAACACGGTGCGGGAAGAAAGCAGATTGAAGTGCTGAAAAATCATCCCGATCCCGCGGCGGGCTCGGGTTAACTCTTTATCGTTCATCTTTGTAAGGTCACGTTCCCCCACGAGCACCTGACCCGAGGTAGGACGTTCCAGCATATTCACGCAGCGGATAAGTGTACTTTTTCCGGCACCGGATGCCCCAATCACACCATAAATCTGCCCTTTCGGGACGTGCAGGTTAATATCAGAAAGCGCCTGAATCTCGCGATGACCCTGCTGAAAAACCTTATTTATATTTGTCAGCTTTATCATGTAATTATTATTACCTTGTTACGTGAAACCGGTTTTCACCAGATGATTTCCGGATGTTAAGATGTCTGGACGTCCAAGTCAACAGGATTTAGTTATCCGGCCGCATTCTCATTCGTTCTCAAATAAGCGATACTAAACGCATTATTGATGACGAAATAAGAGTGTAACCATGGGTATCCCCGCAGTATTTCTGGACAGAGACGGCACAATTAATATTGATACCGGCTATCTCCATGAGAGTGATGATTTTCAGTTTATTGATAACGCCATTGAAGCAATGCAGACCATCAAACAAATGGGCTACGCATTAATTATAGTCACAAACCAGTCAGGCATCGCACGCGGTATGTTTACCGAAGATCAATTCATGCACCTTACTGAGTGGATGGACTGGTCACTGGCTGACCGCGGCGTTGATTTGGATGGTATCTATTATTGTCCTCATCATCCTGAAGGCACCGTTGAAGAGTACCGCCAGGTATGTAATTGCCGCAAACCTGAGCCGGGCATGTTACTGGATGCACAGCAGCAGCTTGATATAGATATGAGTAACTCTTATATGGTAGGCGATAAATTTGAAGACATGCAGGCCGGTCGTGCAGCGAAAGTGGGGAAAACGGTTCTGGTACGCACCGGTAAACCACTGACGGAAGAAGCCGAAGCGGCAGCGGACATAGTCATTAATAGTATTGCAGATCTACCGGCACTGCTTAAAGCTGTATAAAAAAATCGCAAAATCATCTAAAAAAACATCCGGATTGGGTAATTTCTCTGCAAACAGAAAAAAAATTGAAATTACCCCTTGCGGTCAGACAGAAACTCCCTATAATGCGCCCTCACTGACACGGAACAACACGCCGACAAGCGCGCCGACAGTAGAGGAAAGCGGAAAAAGTTGAAAAACAACGCTTGACTCGAAGGGGCTGGAAACGTAATATACGCAGCCTCGCAACAACGCAGAAGACCGGCAACGGCAGCGTGTGTTTGCAACGCTCTTTAACAATTTATCAGACAATCTGTGTGGGCACTCACAGGACATATCGCAAAATATTATTTTTGAGAAGTCTTGAAGAGTGACCAAAACAGCAGCTTCGAAAGAAGCAGCAGT